>FLQS01000034.1 GCA_900078375.1 uncultured Mycobacterium sp.
CGTGCCGTGCATGGTGAACAGCTGGTTGTACTGCTCGTTGGACAGGAACTGCAGACCGGGCACGGCCAGCTCGGCGCGGATGAACAACGCCATCAAGCCACCGAGGAAGAAGAAGATGAAGCAGGCGACGCAGTACATGATGCCGATCAACTTGTGATCGGTCGTGGTCACCAGCTTGTAGATCAGATTGCCCTTGGGACCCATCCGTGCAGGCATGGGCCGAGTGGCCTCGAGTTCTTCCCGCGAAGGCACTACGGCAGTCAACGGTCCTCCAAAATCAGTTAGCGCACCCGAGAACGTGTAGTTGATCCTAGCCGCCCGGCGCCGTCGATGGGCTGTGGGTCCTACATTCTGTCGTATTCGATTCCGCGACGCCCTGCCCCGCAGCTCAGCGGCCCTCTCGCGGTCGGATGTTACCGTCGGCGTCGTGCTGATCGGCGGTAAGCGTTCGGGTGTCGTGATGGCGGCCGGAGCGGTGCTCACAGCGGTCGCCGTGACAGCCGCCAGCGGATGCTCAGGTTCGGCCAAGAACCCGGCGCCAGCGGCGGGCAGCAACCTCGTCACGAGCACCACGAAGATCGCCGGTGCCGGCGTGCTGGGCAATCAACGCCGGCCCGACGAATCGTGTGCGCCCGACCCCGCCCGGCTCGACCCGGCCCCGCCAGGCCCGATTCGGCACGCCGCCGGGGAAACCACGGTGGTGGCCGACCCGCAGCGGATCGTGGTGCTGGCCGGCGACGAGCTCGACGCGTTGTGCGCGCTGGGTCTGCAGTCGCGGATCGTTGCGGCCGCCCTGCCCGACGGATCAGCCGGCCAGCCGTCGTATCTGGGCACCGTCATCCACAACGTGCCCGGGGCCGGGACCCGCAGCGCACCCGACCTGGCCGCGATCGCAGCCGCCAAACCGGACCTCATCCTCGGCTCGCAGGCGCTGACGCCGCAGTCCTATCCGGCGCTGGCGGCCATTGCCCCGACGGTGTTCACCGACGCCCCCGGCGCCAAGTGGCAGGACAACCTGCGCACGACGGGTGCGGCGACCGGCCGGGCCGACGCCGCAGGCGATCTGGTCGGTGATTTCACCGAGCTGGCCAAGCAGAAGGGCATCGCGAACGACGCCCCGCACTTCCAGGCCTCCATCGTCCAGTTCACCGACACCACGATGCGGGTGTACGGCGCCGAGAATTTCCCCGCCTCGGTGCTCGCTGATGTCGGCGTGGATCGCCCTGCCGCACAACGATTTACCGACAAGCCCTACGTCGAGATCGGGATCTCCGACGCCGATCTGGACCGCTCACCGGACCTCTCCCCCGCCGACGGCGACATCCTGTACCTGTCGTTCGCGTCGCAGGCGGCCAAGGACCGCGCCCCGGCTGTCCTGGACAGCCCCGCGTGGCGCAAGCTGTCGGCCAACCGCGACAACCGGGTCTTCGTCGTCAACAACGAGGTGTGGCAGACCGGCCAGGGCATCGTCGCCGCGCGCGGCATTCTCGACGACCTCCGCTGGCTCAACGCCCCGATCAACTGACGCGGCAGGTAATCTTCGCCACGTGTTCCATGTGCTGACGATCACCTACGAGAAGCCGCTCGATGTCGTCGACCAGACCCGGCCCGCCCATCTGGCCTTCCTGAACGACGAGGTCGCCGCGGGACGCCTACTACTGGCCGGCCGTCTGGATTCCGGTGCCGGTGGCGTCCTGATCACCGCGGATATCAGCGTCGAGGACGCGCAGAGCATCATCGACCGCGACCCGTACACGCTGGCCGGAGTGGTCAGCTATCAGCGCTCGTCCTTCAACGGCGGAATTCGCGCAGCCGGGTTATAAATTTCACAAGCGGGATTAGGCACCCGCCGCACTGGGTTGTTTCTTTTGGTCGCAGCGTCGCGACACCACATATGACCAAAACGCTGAATCGATCAGTGCTGCCTAAAACGCGAACTCAAGGACTACGAATGAGCACAGCCACCGCTTATGCCGCCACATCCGCGACGGATCCGCTGGCCAAGACCACCATCACCCGCCGCGACGTCGGCCCGCATGACGTAAAGCTGGACATCCACTTCGCGGGCATCTGCCACTCGGACATCCACACCGTGCGCGGTGAGTGGGGTCCAGTCGAGTACCCGATGGTGCCCGGTCACGAAATCGCCGGTGTAGTAACCGAAGTCGGTCCCGACGTCACGAAATACCAAGTGGGCGACCGGGTCGGCGTTGGCTGCTTCGTCGACTCCTGCCGCGAATGCCCAAGCTGCAAGGCCGGTGTCGAGCAGTACTGCACGAACCCCGGCATGGTGGGCACCTACAACGGTGTCGGCCGCGACGGCGAGCCGACACAGGGCGGCTACAGCGGTTCGATCGTCGTCGACGAGAACTACGTGCTGCGGATCCCCGACAGCATCGCGCTCGATGCCGCGGCGCCACTGTTGTGCGCCGGCATCACCTTGTACTCGCCATTGCGGCACTGGAATGCCGGTCCGGACAAGAAGATTGCGGTCATCGGCCTCGGCGGCCTTGGCCACGTCGGAGTGAAGCTCGCCAAGGCGATGGGCGCGCACGTGACCGTGCTGAGCCAGTCCCTGAAGAAGATGGAAGATGGCCTGCGCCTCGGCGCCGACGAGTACTACGCCACCAGTGACCCGGACACGTTCAAGAAGCTGGCAGGCACATTCGACCTGATACTCAACACCGTGTCGGCCAATCTCGATCTGAACGCCTACCTCGGCACACTGGCTCTGGACGGCACACTCGTCGAGCTCGGCATGCCCGAGCATCCGATGAGCGTGCCCGCGGCCGGCCTGATCATGGGTCGGCGCAGCATCTCAGGCTCGTTGATCGGCGGCATCGCCGAGACTCAGGAGATGCTCGATTTCTGCGCCGAGCACGGCGTGACGCCCGAAATCGAGGTCATCGCACCCGAGTACATCAACGAGGCCTACGAGCGGGTGCTGGCCAGCGATGTGCGGTATCGCTTCGTCATCGACACCGAATCGCTGCGCGGCGAGTAATTACTCGCTGACCGTGTCCTCGGTCACGCCGGCCAGCGGCCAACCGGCCGCGGCTAGCGTGGCCGCGACGCGCTTGATGTTCTCCGGCCCCGCATCGTGGTGGCTGACGTCCTTGATGAAGTCGGCGATCTCGTCCTCATTGATCTCGCCGTCGGCCAGCGCCGGTGAATCCTTGGCGGTGATGTGGGCGACCACCTCTTTGACCTGGTCCTCGGTCAGCGGCGTCGAGCGCAGCAGCGCCAGCAGCGGGACCCGGTCAGGGCCGGGAACACCGTTCGGGTAGCCGGCCCGGAGCCAGGTGAGAATCGACTGGAGAAGCGACGTAGTGGTCACGTGGCTCAGTCTCTCGGTTGCGTCCACGCTGCGCCACCACCGGTGGCACAGTTCGCCGCCGATTCACGCCGCGTTCACCGATCGTCGGGGCACCTGGCCAGAAATTCGACGACGGCCTCGGCGAAGACGTCATTGCGGTCACCGGCGACCATGTGCCCGGCGCCGGCGACGTCGACGAACTCGATCTGCGGGAACCGGTTGAGGAACACCTCCGCGCGGTCCTGGGTGACCAGGTCGCTCATCTGACCTCGGACCAGCAGCATCGGGACGCCCGCCGCCAGGATCGCTTCGACGGCGGCGTTGATCCGGTCGACCTCGGTGACTTCGATGGGCGGGCTGGCCGCGGTGCCGTCGATGAACTTGGGATCCCAATGCCAGTACCACCGGCCCTCGCGCTGACGCAGGTTCGCGCGCAGGCCGTCGAGGTCGGCGGGCCGGCTCCGGTTCGGGTTGTACTCCTGAATCATGTCGGCCACCTCGTCGAGCGAATCGAAGCCCGACTCCATCCGGTCATACATGAAGCGGTGAATCCGCGAGGCTCCCGACGGGTCCATGTCGGGGACGATGTCGACCAGGACCAGTGCACGCAACGCATCCGGGGCCAGCTCACCGGCGAGCAACATGGCGGTGAAGCCGCCCAGGGAGGCACCGACGATGACCGGCCGCGGTGGCAGCTCACGCAGCAGTTCCAACACGTCCGCGGCGAAGCTGACGACCCGGTAGTCGCCGTCTTCTGACCAGTCGGACTCGCCGTGCCCGCGCAGGTCGACCGTGATCGCCTGCCAGCCCCGGGCGGCCACCGCTGAGGCAGCCCGCCCCCAGGAGCGGCGGGTTTGTCCGCCGCCATGCAGAAACACGGCGGCGGGCGCGGCCGGATCGCCGAGCCGATCCGCGGCGATGCGGATGCCGTCGACGCCGAGCGCACTGAACGGTTCGGGTGTCGTCACGCAATCAGCATCCGCGATGCAACCGCCAGCTCAAAGCACCGGTCCCACCCGAATAAAGCACTTGGGCGCCGGGAGGTGCGACGAACGGCCCTACAGCCCCGCCCGGCAGGGGCGGAGCTTGACACAGGTGAGGTGGAAACAGAGGGCGGTGTTCCCCCGGCTGACTCGGGCAGCGGAACGGCCGTGGTACGTGCTCGGCCGGATTGGGGATCAGGCCCTGTTCTACGCCAAGGCGATGGCGGGCATTCCGACCGCGCTGCGTTGCTACCGCAGCGAGATCGTTCGGCTGGTCGCCGAGATCAGTATGGGTGCAGGCGTCTTGGCGATGATCGGCGGAACGCTCGTGGTCGTCGGATTCCTGACCGTCGCCACCGGCGGCACGTTGGCGGTCCAGGGCTACAGTTCGCTCGGCAACATCGGCATCGAAGCGCTCACCGGATTTCTGGCGGCGTTCATCAACGTGCGCATCTCGGCGCCGGTCGTCGCCGGGATCGGTTTAGCGGCCACCTTCGGCGCGGGCGTGACCGCTCAGCTGGGGGCGATGCGGGTCAACCAGGAAATCGATGCGCTGGAAGCCATGGCGATCCCGCCGCTGGTCTTCCTGGTCAGCACCAGGATCGTCGCCGGGATGATGTCGATCGCACCGTTGTACGCGGTCGCGGTCATACTGTCGTTCCTCGCCAGCCGGTTCACCACCGTGGCCCTCCTCGGCCAGTCGGCCGGCCTGTACGACCACTACTTCTCGACGTTTCTGAGCCCCATGGATCTGTTGTGGTCGTTCGCCCAGGCCCTCCTCATGGCGTTGGCAATCCTGTTGATCCATACCTACTTTGGGTTCTTCGCGTCCGGTGGACCCTCGGGAGTCGGAGTCGCGACGGGCGACGCCGTGCGGACGTCGCTCGTCGTCGTGGTGTCGGTGACGCTGCTCATCTCGCTGGCGATCTACGGCAGCCAGGGGCGATTCAACCTTGCGGGCTAGGACGCTGCGGCATTGGGCTTTCGTCACCGCCATCTACCTCGCGAGCGATAGCATCACCCCGTGATGCGCGTCGCCATCGTGGGCGGTGGGGCTGCGGGTGTGCTGGCAGCCATCTATCTCCGTCGGACCAAGCCGGAAGCACAGATCACGCTGATCGACGCGTCCGGCCGTCCCGGTGCCGGTGCCGCGTACGGGACCACCGACCCGGCCCACCTGCTGAACGTCCCCGCGCCGCGGATGTCCGCGTGGCCTGACGACCCCGATCACTTCTGCCGGTGGCTCGACGAACGAGCTGTCACAACGTTCGAGGGCTTCGCACCACGGCTTGCGTACGGCCGGTATCTGCGGGAACAACTCGCGGCCGCCGACGTGCGGATCGAGACCGCCGAGGTCGTCGGATTGGTGCCGGGCGCGTCGACGCAGCTGAAGCTGAACGACGGCAGGACGTTGTCGGGTGACGTCGTCGTGCTCGCGTCGGGACGCCCCGATGGGGGCATGCCCGACTCGTTGGAGCGCGCGTTCGCTCCGGTGCTGGCCGCAGACACCGACGGCAAGGTTGTGGTCGATCCATGGGCGCTAGGGGCTCTCGCCACTCTCGGCGCACGCCGGCCCGCAACCGTCCTGGTGATCGGCTCGGGACTCACCGGCGTCGACGTAGCGCTGCATCTCATCGCGCGCGGCGCCACGGTCACGCTGCTGTCACGCAATGGCGCACTCCCCCAACGATTCCGCAACACCGGCGCACCGGCAGCGCTGCCGCACCTCAACACGCTCGGCACTGAAGTCTCGCTGGAACAGTTACGTGCCGCGCTCGGAGCGGATCTCGAGCACGCTCGCGAGGCCGGGTTGGACTGGCGACAGGTGATCGACGCGATACGGCCGCACACATCGCGACTGTGGCGATCGCTGGGATGGGAAGACCAACGCCGATTCCTGCGCGAAGACCTGCGGCAGTGGGAGATTCTGCGTCACCGCATGCCGCCCACGATCGCCGACGCGATCGATGCGGCCATCGACGGCGGCCAACTGACCGTCGCGGCAGGCGAAGTCGCCGATGTGTCGCTGCGCGGCGATGGCGTCGAACTGGTTGTCACCACTAGCGACCAGTCAGTTCGCCGGCGGGGCGACGCGGTGGTCGTCGCCACTGGTACCGCGTGGGATCGGCGCTCCCTGCAACGCTCCCCGCTGTGGGCGAACCTGCTGGCCTCGGGAGTCGCTTCTGTGCATCCGTGCGGCATCGGTGTGCGTCTCGACGACGACGGCCGCCTCATCGACGAATCCGGCGCAACAGTCCCCGGCATCGTCTGCCTCGGCTCGATTCGCCAGGGCGAGGAGTGGGAGACCACAGCCATTCCCGAAATCCGGACGCAGGCCGCGGCCGTCGCCAAGCTGATCGCCGATGACATCCGCGATCACCCGGTACGGCGGCCCAATCCTGTTCCGTCTGTGCGGGAGTCGACGGGTGCGAGCGCCTCGTACGCCGAGGGCGTGCGTCGCCTGCTCTCCGTTCAGGACGGCGCGTCCATCGCGTTCGCCGCCGCCGTCGCCGAGGATCCCGGACATGCTCGTGCCCATGTCGCGCTGGCGATGATCGCGATGGAGCGGCCCGACCGTGCCGGTGGCCCCGATGCGGTCGACGGCCATATCGCGAGAGCACGAGCCGCGCTTGTCCACGGCAGCGACGAAGACCGCAGTCACGTCGAAGCCATCGCGACGTGGTGCGAGAAGGGAAATGCGGCGGGCACTGAGGCGCTCATCGACCACCTCGACCGGGTCCCAGACGATGCCGTCGCGTTGCTGGTGCTCGCGCCGTCCATTGCGTTCGCGGGAGCCGGCGAGGCGTTACCCGACGCCTGGCAGTACGTCGAGCGATTCACCAGCGTGCACGGGGAAGCACCGTGGTATCTCGGACTTCGCGCCTACGGCCGAACTGAACAGGGCCTCTGGTACGACGCCGCCGACCTGGCCGATGCGGCACTCGAACTGGATCCGAGCAATGGCAATGCGGCGCATGCTCTTTCGCATGTGCACTACGAAACCGACGCGCACGGCGCGGGGTTGAAGTGGTTGACAGACTGGATCCCCGGCGACGGCAGCACCCAGCGCTACCTCCCCCACTTTCAGTGGCACGCCGCGCTGCACGAGCTGGCGATGGGCGATGCGGCCGCCGCGGCCCGTCGGTACGCTTCGTTTCTCGCCCCGCCGCACAGCCGGGACGTGCGCTGTCTGGTTGATGCCGGTTCGCTTGCATGGCGGGCCCGGCTGCATCCGGACTGGGTCACCCCACCTGATCCGATGCCGCTGCTCACCGAGGCCGGTTCGCTGGCGTATGCGCCGCAGACGCCGTTCATCGCGTTCCATGCGCTGCTGGTGCTGGCAGCCGCCAATGACCCGGCCGCCATCAGGGCGATCAACGTTCCCGGCGCTACTGAGGAGCAGGCCAGCACGTTGCGCTTCATCGGCGACGGCCTGATCGCGCTGACCGAAGGCGAGCCGCGCGCCGCGCTCGACTACCTCCTCGAATCACTGCCCGGGCTTCCGTCGATCGGCGGCAGCCGGGTACAGCAGGAAGTGATCCTCGAAACCGCCTTGGCTGCCATGCTTCAACTCGGCGCACCGGGCCAAGCCGGGCGTCTGTTGTCGCGGCACCGCGCCGCCCCCGCGCCGCAAGTGACCCGCGGCGCCGTGAACTGACGCATGAAGTTCGAGTCCTCGCCGTGAAGAACGCGGTGACGAAACAGCTACGTGGATAGCTACGTGGGCAGATCCACCCGCAGCGCCAAGTGCTCATCAAGTATCCGGCGCAGCGCGGCGTCCATCGGATGCGCGGATGCGAGGTCGCGACCCAACCGGCTGTCCACCACGACTACTGCGCCCTCACGCACATCGGCGGTGTCGACTTGATCAACGAAGGGATCGAACAACGCCGGCGGCGTGGCCAGGTAATACAGCGCCCGACGCGACTCGTTCAACCCGGCGGCATATACGAGCCCGTGTTGGGTGATCACGAAGAGTTCCGACGTGATCCTGACATTCGGCGTCTCGGTATTGGCCCATGTCGTTGCGGCGCATCGGGCTTGCACCAATCTGTCGGAAACGTCGTCACTGAGCGTGAACAACCTTCTGACAAGTGCTCCACCTTTTCGCGGATACGCGTCGATGGCGGGCCTGAAGTACCGCTGGAAGATGTCGCCGAAAAAGTCGTACAGTTGCTCACTCATCGCAGCTCCCAGGTTCGAGACCGACACCTCAAGTGTGCGCCCCGGACCATCGGCTGAGCACCACTTCGATCCGCACAGGAATGTTCTCGGAGAAGGGCCGGGAAGGATTGAGGTGCGTGATGACCTGGTCAGGAATCCTCGAAAAGACGGCAGCGGGATTGGGCGCGGTGGCGCTGCCCGTGGTGTTCGCGATTGCGGAAGCGGAGCAGGCGGCAGCAGATCCGGGAATCGATTGGGGCTCGCCCGGACAGGTCAGGAATGCATGGTGCCCCGGCGATCCACCCGGTCATTGGAAGGGTGGACCACACGGAATTCCCTGTACCTAAGGGGCTTCGAAGATCTGCCCGCCAGCTTCCAACGTGCATAAATCAGAAGTTCCAGTCCTCGTCTTCAGTGACGACGGCCTTGCCGATGACGTAGCTGGAGCCCGACCCCGAGAAGAAGTCGTGGTTCTCGTCGGCGTTCGGCGAAAGCGCGGACAGGATCGCGGGGTTGACGTCGGTCTCGTCGCGCGGGAACAGTGCCTCGAAGCCCATGTTCATCAGCGCCTTGTTGGCGTTGTAGCGCAGGTACTTCTTGACGTCCTCGGTCAGCCCGACCGAGTCGTAGAGATCCTGCGTGTACTCAATCTCGTTCTCGTACAACGCATACAGCAGTTCGTAGGCGTAGTCCTTGAGGTCCTGCTTGCGCTCCTCGCTTTCGAGCGCATACCCCTTCTGGAACTTGTAGCCGATGTAGTAGGCGTGCACGGCCTCGTCGCGGATGATCAGCCGGATCAGGTCGGCGGTGTTGGTCAGCTTGGCCCGGCTCGACCAGTACATCGGCAGATAGAAGCCGGAGTAGAAGAGGAACGCCTCGAGGAACACCGAGGCGATCTTGCGCTTGAGCGCGTCGTCACCGCGGTAGTAGTCGAGGATGATCTGCGCCTTGCGCTGCAGGTTGACGTTTTCCTCCGACCAGCGGAAGGCTTCGTCGATCTCGGTCGTCGAGCACAGCGTCGAGAAGACCGAGCTGTAGCTCTTGGCGTGCACCGACTCCATGAACGTGATGTTGGTCAGCACCGCTTCTTCGTGCGGGGTCAGCGCGTCGGGGATCATGCTGACGGAGCCGACCGTGCTCTGGATGGTGTCGAGCAGCGTGAGCCCGGTGAACACCCGCATGGTCAGCTGCTTCTCGTCAGCGGTCAGCGTGTTCCACGACGGCACGTCGTTGGACAGCGGCACCTTTTCGGGCAACCAGAAGTTGCCGGTCAAGCGATCCCAGACTTCCGCGTCCTTTTCGTCAATGACACGGTTCCAGTTGATCGCCGTTGCCCGGTCGATCAGCTTCGCTCCATCGCTCACCGAAACCCCACTTCACCACGCTGTTTGCCCCGTTTCCGGCTGACGCCCAAAACACTACCCCTGGGGTCCGACAACACGCTGCAACACAACAACTTGTGTTTTCCGCGTACTGAATCCACAGGTCCGGCGGGCATGACTAAATGAGCCCGGCGTGTCGGGTGATCAGCCCGCCGCGGCCCGCGTCGACGACCCGGCCGGCGCCCCCGACGCCGCCCCGGAGAACCGGTACTCCGAGCGCTTCAGCGAACGCGTGGCCAACCAGTACTGCCATGTCATGCCGCTCCACAGCGTGCGGTTCTTGCCGTGCTCGTCGAGGTACCAGCTGCTGCAGCCGCCGGTGCTCCACACCGCACCTGCAAGTCGCTGCTGCAGTTCGGCATTGAAGGTGTCCTGAGCCCATCGGCTGGGTGCCAGCGCTTGCGCCCAGGCCTTGTCGACGGCGTTGATCGCCTGGCCGACGTAGCCGATCTGCGACTCGATCATGAAGACCACCGAGTTATGACCCAATCCGGTGTTCGGCCCGAGCAGGAAGAACAGGTTCGGCATGTCCGCGACCGCGATCCCGCGGTGGGCTTGCACACCCTCGCGATTCCAGCGGTCCACCAGGTCCTCGCCGCCGGGACCCGTGATGGCGACGTAGGTGTAGGAGTCGGTGACGTGGAAGCCGGTCGCGAACACGATGACGTCGACCTCGCGCTCCTTGCCGTCCGCGGTGACGATCCCCCGCGGGGTGATCCGGGCGATCGGGTCTGTCACCAGCTCCGAGTGCGGTTTGGCGATGGCACGGAAGTATTTGTCGGAGAACAGGACTCGCTTGCATCCCAGCCGATATTTCGGGGTCAGCCTGCGCCGCAGGTCGCGGTCGCGGACCTGGTGACGGATGTTCCACTTGCCGGCCTTCTCCCCGAGCGTGAGCAGCTCGGGCCGTTGGGTCATCGCGAAGCCGAGGGCTTCCTGGAACCAGTAGATGCCGGTGCGCAGCAGCGCGCGGGTGCCCGGCACCGTCCCGAACGCGTCGCGCATCCAGGCCGGGATGGGGTTGTTCGACCGCGGCAGCACCCAGGCCGGGGTGCGCTGGTAGAGCTGCAGTTCGCCGACCTGGTCGACGATCTCCGGGACGATCTGGATGGCGCTGGCGCCGGTGCCGATCACGGCGACGCGCTTGCCGGTGAGGTCGACCTTGTGGTTCCACTGCGCGGAGTGGAAGGCCTCGCCGTCGAAGTCGGCCAGCCCCTCGATGTCGGGGACGGCCGGGATGTGCAGCGCGCCGGCGCCGGAGATCAGGAATTGGGCGACGTACTCGCGGCCGTCCTTGGTGAAGACGTGCCAGCGGAACTCGGCGTCATCCCAGTGGGCGCGGTCGACGTGCGCACCGAAGCGGATGTAACGGCGCAGCCCGTGCTTGTCGGTCACGCCCTTGAGGTAGTCGAGGATCTCCGGCTGCAGGGACCACATGTAGGTCCAGTCGGGTTTGGGCTCGAAGGAGAAGGAGTAGAGGTGCGCCGGGATATCGCAGGCGCAGCCGGGGTAGCTGTTGTCGCGCCACGTTCCGCCGACGTCGTCGGCCTTCTCCAGAATCAGGAAGTCGACACCGAGGCGTTGCAGTTCGATCCCCATGCCCAGTCCGGAGAACCCGGTGCCGATGACCAGCGCCCGGGTATGGACGGGTTCGGTGGTGGTGTCGGCGACGGACGGTTCGGCAACGGTCATGCCACCAAAGTACCCAATACCGGCGGTATCGCCTAAGGGGTTCGGTTTCCCTTTAGGTTTCGGGCCGGCCGGTGTCGATGAGTTGCATTCGGGCTTGGTCGATCTGATCGAAGGCGTAGATGGCGACGGTGGCGGCATTCATGCTGACACCGGCAAGGGCCAAGGATTCGTACCGACTATCGCCAACTGCCTCGCGCAAGTGACCGATCGCATCTTCGATCTTGGTCAGGCCCGGCACGACCGTCGTCAACGCAAAGCCGGCCAGGACGGCTGCTGGTTCACTGCGTCCGAGTCGATCCAACAGGCTGGCGAGGTTGGCCAGCGGGCCGCCGATCGCTGTGGTGTTGCCTGCGTCGTGGTAGTTACGGATCGCCAATGCCAGGTAGTCCAGGGCGGCCAGTGGGTCGCCGTGCTGGGTCTCCAGACGTGAAAGAGTGCTGGCGAGTGTGGACTCCGACGCGCTGTTGCCGCTGTTTTGCGCGATCAGCAATCCCCGTCGAAGAACCTGCAACGCGCCAACCGGGTCGGTGTCACCGAATGCGTAGCCGTGCGCCCACAACGCGATTGAGATCACCGCGGGGTTGCAGTGCTCGGCGGCTTCCATTAGGCCCTCCGCGGTAGCCCTCGCCTCGTCGCCGCGACCTGCAATCGCCAAGGCGCTGATCAGCGTTGCCCAGGCAGCCACATCGGTGTGGCCGCTTCTGGCGAACGCGGTTTGGGCCCACTCGACCGCTTGTTCAGGCTGACCCGCCACGAGGTACCCCATGGCGAGCGCGCCTGCGAATTGCTCTGCCGCCACGTCATAGCCGCTGCGGTTGGTGACTCCCCGGCTGGCCTCGACATATCTGAGGAACTCTTCAATTCGCCCGGTCGTATGGCATCCGGCGGCCATTAGGTAGAGCCGCGACAGCCGCCCGTGCTCGACGGCTTGCGCCGGTTCGATCAGTTCTTCGGCCCACCCGACAGGCTCATATTGGTTGACCAAGTAGCCGAGGAATGTCGCGTAAATGGCGATGGCGGCGGCCGCGTCGATGTCGCGTTGTTCGGCGGCCCACCGGAAAGCTGTGCGCAGGTTGGGCAGCTCAATGCAGAACCAGTCGTACGCTTCGGGCTGCCGCGGGCTGTCCCACAGCGCCATGACGTCGACTTCACGCCCGGCGAAGTAGCGAGCATGCAGGGTTCGAGCCTCGATGGCCTCGCCCCTCGCCACGAGCTGGTGTTCAGCGAAATGGCGGATCGTCTCCAACATCGAGTAGCGGGTATGCCCGGAAGAGCTGTCAACCACCAGCAGCGATTTGCGTACGAGAGCGTCGAGGCGGTCCAGGATCGCGTAGTCGTCCCCGGATTCTGAGACCGCGCAGGCGCTTTCGAGATCGAAACCACCCGTGAAGACCGAACACCGGTCGAGAAGTAACTTCTCGTGGTCGCTGAGCAGGTCGTAGGACCATGCCACCGCGTGGCGAAGCGTCTGGTGGCGCGACAGGCTGCGTCGGGCACCGACCAACAGCCGGAACCGATCATCGAGACGATCCCGGAGCTCGCTGACAGTCATGGACGCCATCCGAGAGGCTGCCAGCTCGATAGCCAACGGAAGTCCGTCGAGACGACGGCAGATGGTCACCACCGCTCCCGCTTCTTCGGGCTTCCTCAGGGAGAACCGCGGGGCCACGCTATGCGCCCGGTCGGCGAACAATCGCACTGCCGCAGAGTCGGTTCCGGCCCCGAAGTCCAGCGAGGACACCGGCCACACCTGCTCATCGGCGGCCCCGAGTCCCTCGCGGCTGGTGGCCAGAATCCTCACCGTCGCCGACTGGCCCACGATCGCCTCGATGAGATCGGCGGCGGCATCGAGAACGTGTTCGCAGTTATCCAAGACGAGTAAGCGCACCCGGCCTTCCAGCGCGGTGGCCACGCTCTCAGCCACACTCTTGCCCGGCTGCTGGGTGATCCCGAGAACGGCAGCCACCGCATCAGGCACCGCTGCAGCGTCTGTGACACTGGCGAGTTCGATTACCCACACCCCGTCGGGGAACTCATCGGCCAATCGAGTGGCCACCCCCAGCGCCAGGCGAGTCTTGCCCACGCCTCCGGCACCGGTCAACGTCACCAACCGGTGCTCACGCGCGACAGCGGCTATCTCCTCGAGTTCGACGTCGCGTCCGATGAGGCTGCTGGAAGCAGGGCGCAGGTTACCCAGCGGAACATCGAACGCACGTAGCGGGGGAAATTCGGCCTTTAGGCCCACAGACCGAACTTGGAACATTCCCACCGGGGTGGAGAGATCGCGCAGCCGCCGTGCGCCCAGATCGATCAGGTCGACGCCCGTGAGAAGCGCGGCCGTGGAGTCGGCCAGCAGTATCTGACCACCGTGCCCGGCAGCCATGACCCGCGCGGCCCGATTCAGCACCGGACCGAAGTAGTCGGCACCACGCATCTCGGCTTCTCCGGTCGCGATCCCCATCCGCACCGGCAACTCGAGCGCCCGCTGTGCGTCGACGGCAGCCTCCACAGCCGACTTTGGCGAGGAGAACGCGGCGCAAACACCGTCACCGGTGTGCTTGAACAGCCAGCCCCCATGCACCTCAATCGCCTTGCGCAACACTTGGTCGTGGTAGGCCAGGGCCGCTCCCATCTGATGGGCGTCGGCTTCCCACCGACGGGTCGAACCCTCGACGTCGGTGAAAAGAAAGGTCACCACGCCCGTAGGGGGCGCCCCCGTGGCCACCCGCAAAGGATGTCACACAAAGCCCTGCTCAGGACGATATTCAACCGGCTCTTGGCGGATACCGCCTCCCAAACGGAATCTGCCCGGTGCCACCGATGGGGGTCAGGGGTTCGAGTCCCGTCAGCCAGCCGCCGCAGCGCGCCGCGGCGTCGCGTCGTGGATCGGCCGGTCGGGATCGAGGTTGACGCCCAAGAGGTCTGCGGTGCCGTTGACCGTGCCGAGCATGATCGTCGTCAGGTGGTTGATGAACTCGTCCGTCGGCATCCGCCGCGGGCTGTCCGGGTCGGGGCCCAGCCACCAATCGGTGGCCGCCGAAGCGGATCCGAACGTGGCCGCGGCGGCCAGCTGCAGCGCCGCGGGATCCAACTGCATACCGCGCAGCTCGTTGTTGAACATCTCGGCCATCGCCATGGTGATCTCGCGGCCTTCGTTGAGCGCGCGCTGGGTGGACTCCGATTGTTCGGGGAAGCGGCCCTGAAGGATGAAGCGCAGCACGTTGGGGTGCTGCTCGACGAGATTCACGTACTCGGCGACACCACGGCGGACAACCTCGCGGGTGGGGTCGGTGGCGGCGTCGATGTTGGAGAAGATGGCCGCCCACAGCATGTCGCGCAGCCGCTTGCCGATGGCCTGGAACAGGTCGGACTTGTCCTTGAAGTGCCGGTAGATCTTCGGCTTTGCGGTGCCGGCCTCTTCGGCGATCTCCCGCAGGCTGACGTCGGGTCCGTGTTTGTCGATGGAGCGGAAGGCGGCGTCGACGATCTCGGCGCGCACCTTCTTGCGGTGCTCGCGCCAACGTTCACTGCGGGCGTCGACCTTGCCCGGCTCTGCGCCGGATCGCGATCCGGACACTCTGCGCACGTCAAGCACTGTACCTGGACCAGGGCCGACCTTCGGCGATGACGATCACACCGCCATCCGCCGAGCAGAGCAAACCAGCGTTCTCGGATAGCATCGAGGCAACCCGATTAACGAAGTGAGACGAGACGCAGTGACCGAGCGATTCGACCTGGTGATAGCAGGCGGGGGCCCGTCGGGGGCCGCCGCCGCATGGCAGGCCGTGCAAACTGGCGCGAAAGTGGTGGTCCTCGATAAAGCGGAGTTTCCGCGGGACAAACCCTGTGGCGACGGCCTGACCGCGCGGGCGGTCAGCTACCTGCAGAAGATGGGCCTGGCCCACGAGGTCTCGCAGTTCCACCGCATCAGCGGGGTGACCGTATTCAGCCCGTCGGAGTGGGAGCTGTCGTTCCCGAAGCGTCCCGGCATGCCCGATTACGGCCGCACCGCCAGTCGCACCGAACTCGACACGATGCTGCTCAAGCACGCCGAATCGGCCGGTGCGGTGGTGCGCCAGGGCGCCGAGGTCGCCGGGCCCGAACTCGACGCGCGCGGCCAGGTGATCGGCGTCGTCCTCAAGAGTGGCGAGAAGGTCCTCGGCGATGCCGTCATCGCCGCCGACGGCGCCTACTCCCCGATCAAGCGCGGACTCAAGATCGACTCGGACTACAACGGCTATTCGGCCATCGCGATCCGCTCGGAGATGCATGCCAACCGGCCGGACTCCGACCGCTTCGAGATCTACCTCAAGCTGCTGTTCCAGGGCGATCAGCTGCCGGGCTACGGCTGGATCTTCCCGATGGGCGGCGGCCGATTCAACATCGGGCTGGGGTACGTCAACAGCTACAAGAACTGGCAGTCCATCAACGCCACCCACTTCTTCGGCGACTTCCTGCGCACCCTGCCCGCCGAGTGGGAGCTGCCATCGGTCGAGGAACTGAAGAAGAACAAGACCGTTCGGGCCTGGCGACTGCCGATGGGCTTCACCGCATGGCCGCCGTGGCGACCCGGCGTGCTGTTCGCCGGGGATGCGCTCGGTGCCGGCAAGCCGGTGTCGGGTGCCGGTATCTCCAAGGCGCTGGAATCCGGATTGGCCGCTGGCGAATGCGCGATCGCGGCGCTGGAAAACGGTGGGCCCGCAGACTTCACCAATTACCAGCTGCGCATGGAGACGGCCTGGGGACGCGAGTACAAGCGCGGACGCTTCTTCAACAAGCTGGCCGGCTACCCGAAGGTGTCAGAAACCGGGCTAAAACTGCTCGACAACCACACCTTCCGTGATCTGCTGCTCAAGTCGTTGTACAAGAAGGCGCAGAGCCCCCAACACACCTGACGAGGTGCCCCGTGCACAGCGCACTCACCCGGGTATCGCTCTCGGTGATCGCGGTGCTGCTGCTGGGCTACGTGGCGCTGTTGGCGATCTCACCGCAACTCGGCGAGCGAGTGCCCACGCAGTGGCAGTGGTTCGGGAGCCCCGGCTCCTGGCAGACGCTGCTCATCCTGGTGGCGGTGCTCGTGGTGCTGGGATGGGTCGTCTTCTACTCACCGGGAAGCGGGCGGACGGGCGCGCCCGTGGCGATCGTCGCGAGTCTGTTGCTGATCACCGCCGTGTTGGGCGGGGTGTCCTACTGGCGATGCTTCGACAGCGACAACCCGAAGCTCTTCACCCCGTTGATCTGGACGGCCGGGCTGGTCAAGGGCAGCACCGGCGACCACGAACTCGCCTTCGGCACGGTATGCCCATATCCCACCCCCATCGCCTTGGACCTTGGCCGGCTGACGGGCACTGCGGCGATCTTTCTCAGCGTCGTCGGCATCGCTACGGCACTGTTCCAATCCCGCTTGGACCGGCTGCGGATCTCGTTGGCCCGCTCGGTGACCGCGGTGGTCGACATCGACGACGATGCGGCGTCGGTGGTGGGCGCCATTCGGACCACACTGGACCGCCGGAGCGCACTGGCCGTGATTACCTCCTCGCCCGACCGCGACTGCGTGCGCGACGCGCGCGCCATGGGTGCGCGCATCGTGTCAGTCGACTTCACCAAACCCGAGATGTTGACGGCATTGCCGTTGTGGCGCAAGGTGAACAAGCTCTACCTGCTTTCGCCGGATCCGTCCGCGAACATCCGGCGCCTGGCGCTCATCACCGAGCGGTTGGCGACCGTCAGCCGCAGACAACGCCTGCCGCTGATCGTGCGTATCGACGACCCTTGGCAGGCCGCAGCATGGCGCGCACAGCATTTCGGGGGTGCGGAGACGCGCTGGGCCGCGGACACCGTCGGCAAGTATGAGGTCACCGCTCGACGGCTGTTGGACGACGTTCTCGGACCCACGCCCGTCGAGCGCATTTTGGTATGCGGCGCATCGCAGCTGACTTTGGCGCTGTGCGCCGAAATGGTTCAGCGGCAACTGGAGTGGGACTACTACTCCGCACCCGACCGGCAACCGCTGCCTCCGCTGACGCTGGTCGCAGAAAGCGCCGAGGAGTTCAAGCAGGATCATCTCTACGCGCACCGGCATCTGGGCCCGTCGACCGAGCATCGAGAACTTGCCACAATGGCCGAGAAGCCCTCGGTGCCATTTCTGATATCACTCATCGAAGCCGCGCCGACCAGCACCGCCGTCATTCTGGTCGACGATGTTCACGTCGAGGCCAGCACTGGCACACGCCTGGCCGCCCGCTACCCGAGGACGCCGATCTACGCGTGGCACCCTGACGCGCAGGCAACCGATGACCGGACGCCGTTGGTGGGGCAGTTGTACATCTACCAGCTGAGCATGCACATGCCTGCGGGCAAAGCGCACGACACGTGGGAACGGGCGGCCCGACTGATTCACGATCGCTACGTCGCCGACGTCGAAACCCCTTCCGCCGCAACGCTGCCGTGGGATCAGCTCAGCGAGTTCTATCGCGGCTCGAACAGACGCCAAGTGCAGAACGCGCTCTGGATGGTGGAGGCGATCGGCGGGCACACGTGGAATACGTTTGGCGATGCGGCATATTCGGTGCCGACGGTGAAACTTCACGATCTCGCGCCCCTGGAGCGGCTACGGGTGATCGGATTCGACGAGGACACCGCGATCGCCATGGCCCGCAGCGAGCACGAGGACTGGTGCCGCTACTACCGCCAGGCCGGATGGAAATACGGTCCGATCCGTGATGACGCCAAGAAGATCCACAACAAGCTGGTGGATTGGGACACTATCGCCGCCGACCCTGAGCTTCTGTCCACCGCCTTGGCCAGCCTGGCGGATACGTTGTCCAAACTGCGCGAACTCGGCTACATCTCGCGGCCCGTGCCGGACGGGTCAGCGGTCTAGATGTCAAAGCCTGCGGGAAAGTGCCCGGGCTCGATCTGAACCTTCGACGCAGCTCGACCCAAACGCGTCAACTCCGGAAGATTCCTGGCGTTGTCCATCGCGTAGAGCGCATCACATTGGCGGTCGCTGCGTTCGATGCCAAGGGTTTTCGACAACCAGTGTGGTTCCAAGGAGAGCTCGTAGCGCAAATACGACATCATGGCCGGCCCACCCCCGAGTACGTCGGAGCTCAGATCACCAACTTCGGCATCTATCGCCCATGCCGTCGGGCTGCGCGACATCCATTGCAGCACAGCCTGGCCCAGCCAGTTGGCGTCCTGCATGATGGACACGACCGACTCCGCGGCCAGCTTGATCGCCGGCATCCTCACCACATCCGCAGCCGCTACGGACACGGGCCGAAATCCCGTTCCCACCGAAACCAGTAGTAATTGGTCCTCACCGAATGGCCACTCCAACCCGTAACCACTGCAGGTGCCCATCATCAGCAGTTGCATCGACGGATTGTTGTAGGGGCTGATCCCGCCGTCGACAAAGGCGCCCATGAGATGCGGGGAAACCTGCAACAGCTCGGGTTCGAAGTAGTGCGGTGCAGCAGTGCTGGCACGGATGACGTTACGTATCAGTAGGTTCCGATTTCCCGAGCCGGCCACACCGTCAGGCCCGTCATAGAATTTGCCGCGCGGATTATTGTGCAGCAGCCAGGGACTCCCCGTGTCAAGGCGCTTGGTCATCACCATCAAGCCAGTCCGCAACTTCTTGCTACCCAGCGTCTCGTCCCTGAAGTACGTCGATAACGCGCGCATCAGTGGCTCTTTGGGGAACTTCGCGCCGAGCACCCCGAACCGCAGAAAACTCTCCTCGAACACCTCGACCCCGAGCGTGTGATAGACACCGATCAGTTCCTCGACCGACATTCCCATCGCCAGGCCCGCGGCGATGATGGAGCCGGTTGACGTGCCTCCGATCAGGTCGAAGTAGTCGCACAGGCGGAAATCGGGGTCGTTGTCGACCCGTTTGCGGAGGATGTCTTCGATCCTGGCCAAATAGCCGAGGCTCAGCGCACCGCGAACACCACCACCGTCCAAGGAGAGCATGCGTTTTGGGCCGTCGCCGAACAGGTGGTCATCGAGAGTCCTATACGCCATGCCCACGCCCGGCCACTATTGGTCCGTGGCCATCGGAAGGCCGGGGCAGGTGGTCATGTAGTCGATGTCGGGCGACACCCAGTCGTTCCACTGGGCGCGGCTCATGTTCGTGGTCAGTTTGGAACACAGGTCGCCCCCGCTGGCCTCGGTGGACCACAATCGCAAAGCACCGTCGTCGCCGGCTGACACCACCAGGTGGTGTTCGGAGTTTGTCGCGACGCCCACGACCAGGGCGGCGTGCCCCTGGAGCGGTGCACCGATGGGTCTTCCAGAGGCGGCATCCCACAACCGCACATCGCCCTCATAGCCGCCAGAGACGATCAACCGTCCGTCCTGTCCGAACACAACGGAGCCGACCGCGTCGGTGTGGCCGATGAGGGGCTTACCGATCGGTGCTCCGGTCTCGGCATCCCACAGTCGCACGAGACCATCACTGGCGCCGGAGACGATGCGCTTTCCGTCTGGACTGTAGGCGACACTGTCG
The DNA here is from genome assembly GCA_900078375.1 of uncultured Mycobacterium sp. Taxonomy (GTDB): domain Bacteria; phylum Actinomycetota; class Actinomycetes; order Mycobacteriales; family Mycobacteriaceae; genus Mycobacterium. The sequence continues at coordinate 20,053 of FLQS01000034.1, forward strand.
ACCGTATTCGTGTGGCCGGTGATCGGCTTCCCGATCGGCGCCCCAGTGTTGGCATCCCACAACCGAATCGTGCGGTCAACACTGCCCGACACGATGCGCGAACCGTCCGGGCTGAAAGCCACACCGTAGACGTCGTTGGTGTGTCCAGTGAGCGGATTACCAATTGGTGCACCAGAATTGACGTCCCAGATCCGGATGGTCCGATCCGCACTGCCCGATACCAACTTGGAGCCGTCCGGGCTGAACCCGATGGCCCAGACCAGGTCGGTGTGGCCGGTCAGCGGGCGGCCCAACAGCTTTCCGGTTTTCGTATCCCAGATCCGGATGGTCCTGTCATCGCCACCTTCTGCCACCCGTCGACCGTCGGGGCTGAATGCGACCGCCTCAATCGCTTGCTTAGGTGTGGCGAGAAGCGGCGTGCCGACCATCAGACCGGACTGAGTGTCCCAAAGGCGCACCGACCCGTCGTCACCACCGCTGGCGATCAGTCTGCCGTCCGGGCTCAGCGCCACGGCCCACAGCTCGCCCTGCCCGGCCAGAATCATGTCACCGACATCCCACAGCCGAACGGACTGGTCGTAGCTGCCGGTGACAAGGTACCGGCCGTCGGGACTGAAGGCGAGGCTGTAGACATCAAACTCGTGGCCGGTCAACGGTTTACCCACAGCCGAACCGGTCCCGGCGTCCCACATCCACACGACATTGTCGCCACCGGCCGACGCGAGCATGCGCCCGTCGGGACTGAAGGCGATTTCGTGGATGACGTCGTCGTGACCAACCATTGGACCGGCTATCGGCCGGCGGGCATCCGCATCCCAGAGATAGAGGTTCTTGTCTTTTGACCCCGATGCCAGCCGGTGTCCGTCGGGGCTGAAGGCCACCGCCGTCACCGCATCTTTGTGCCCTGTCAGGGGTTCTCCGATGGGAGTGAGGGCGTCGGCATCCCACAGTCGCACTGTTTTGTCGTCGGCACCCGAGGCGATTCGATGGCCGTCGGGGCTGAACGCGATCGAATTGACGGCATCCTCGGGGCCGACAAGAACTTGCGCCAGCTGCGTACCGGTGTTCGCATCCCACAACCGAATCGTTCCGTCCGAGGACCCGGTGGCGAGCCGGTGTCCATCGGGGCTGAAGATCACCTGCTTGACGTTGGTTGCGTCGACCCGCATCGGTGTGCCGCCTCCGGCAGCATCTGTGCTCCACAGCAGAACGGACTGCTCGCTGGCGGCGGCCAGCCACCGGCCGTCGGGGCTGTAGGTGACGCTGAACGCCGAGTCCGTCAACCCGGTCAAGGGTTGACCGACGAGATTTCCGGTCACTCTGTCCCACACCCGCACCAGGTGGTCGTCACTGGCGCTGGCGACGCGGCTCCCGTCGGGGCTGAAGGCCACGCTGTACACCGGAGAGCCGGCGGGAATTATTTTGACGAGGTCGTGCCGGCTGACGGCAGCGCTGTAGATCGCGTCGTCCTTCGGATCATTGTCGATCAGTCCGGCGGCGAGCACCTGTTGCAGTGCCCGTTGGTCACCCCCGGGTCGAACCTGCTCGAGCATGCCCTGGGCTTCCGATTCCAATCTGGCCGCCGTCGCTTGCCGGAACCGGGTCTGCGCCTGACTGTGTGCCGATGTGGCCCACACCGACGCTGCTATCGCCAGGACCGCGACGGTGGCCGTGCCCGCGACCAGTACACGCAGCACTTGAGATCTCTTGCGCAGCACCGCAGAATGCGCCTCTGCGATGGCTTGCTTCTCCTGAGCGTGCTCGGCGCGCTCCTGCGCCGCGCATAGTTCCGCTTCCCGTTGGTGCGCCTCGGCTGCGCGGCGCTGCTCCTCGCGTTCGCTTGATGCATCAAGATATTCGCCGGCGCGGGCGAGACGCTCGTGAAATCCCGGCTTGTCCAGGAGCGCAACCGCTTCGTCGAGCCGACTCCCCTCCAGCAGCCAGGCCGGATCGCGGTCGTTGGCCTCCCACGCGTGGGAATAGTGTTCGAGGTCGTCGGCGTCCTTGAGGTCTTGCCGTTCTTCACGCAACCAGTCTGCGAGTTCATCCCATTGCCGGAGCAAGCTCTCCAGCGCCACCTCGACGACGGTCTGCCCGTCGCGGGTGTCTTTCAACATCAGCCGCTTTGCCACCAGCGCATCGACCAGTGGACGACTTGCTTCGGGCAGATCCGACCAGCGCGCCACCCGCCGCATCGGCTGATCATTGTTGGGGTTGATCGTGGCGAGCCAAGGGATGAACGCGGCGCGCAGCGCTTCGAGTTCTTCTGCCTGTTCCTCCGGATGGGCAGCCAGCACCTCGTCGATCTCGGTCTGCACGACCCTGTGCATGCCGCCGAGCGCTTGATAGTGCTCCAGGCTCAGCTCCCCCGTGTCGCCGTAGTCGGTGTAGAGCCGGGACAGCGTCAACGCCAGGATGGGCAGTGTGTCCGCGCCATCGGCGGCGTCCAGTAACAAGCGCTCCACGAGATCCGGGGCCACCTTCAAAGGCTGCCCCGCATCAGTGGAGCGCTGCGCCGGCCCGGTGATCACCTCCTTGAACTCGGTGGGCGGCATGGGTTTCAGTTCGTCGAACAGCACCGTGCCGACCTCGGCCATCGCTGGATGAGTCTGCATCAGTTCGTATCGGTCGGTGCGGATGGTGGCCGTCACAACCAGCCCGGCTTGTGCGGTGTTCAGCTGGCGCCCGACGCGTTCCAACAGTCGCAAGAACACATCGGCCTGCTCGCCGGCATCGGCGGAGAACAGTTCTTCGGCTTGATCCAACGGCAGCAATAGTGTCGGCGCCACCGGCGCGTCTTGGTCATTCCCGCGTTCCAGCAATCGCGTTGCGGCTTCATCGCGAATCTCGTTGAGCCAAACCGCTACTCGGTCAGCATCCTCGCTCAGACAGGCCGCCTTGATCTCACCCAGGCTCGGCTTGCTGAGCCCGAATGATCGCCGCCCCGCGTAGATCGCCGCCGCCAAGCCGGACTGTCCGGTCAACGCGCTGCGCTCGGGACGAACGATGTCGAGCACCGCGAAACGGCGGTCCTCTCGCCGCAGACGCGGCAGGAGCCCGGCCCGCAGGAACGACGACTTGCCCGTCCCCGATGGACCGAGCACCACGAACCAGGCATTCACTCCGGACATGCGCATGCCGCGCAGGGCATCCAGCGCGCGCACAATTTGCGCGTCCCGCCCGAAGAACACTGCCGCGTCGGCGGATTCCAACGGCTCCCACCCGCGGTACGGAGCCCGTCCCGGGTCATCTCGTGGTGGCCAGGCGAAGGACTCGGCACCGATTCCGGCACCACGGAGCCCTTCGCGTAGGCGATCCAGTCCGTCGTTCGCGAATGTTACGGGCGTTCCGGAACCGATATCGATCTGTGTGGTCGGACCGTCGCCGAATAGGTCACAACGTTGCCACTCCAACGTCAGATCGTCACCAGCGGACGGCTCCAGCCGCGCTACGAAAATCTGCTTGTTCAGGTTCTCCGCGGTGCGGTATTCCACCTTGCACTCATGCGAGGCCTCCCAGTTTCGCGACAGCAGGCATACGACGGCTTCACAGCGTGCATTTGCTTGCCGCAGTGCGTCCTTCCACCGTGTCCCGGCCTTCAGTCCGGTGTGGTGGTCGACGTCGAGGAAGATTTCGTCGGGTAGCGCAACATCCTGCTCGATCAACCACTGCCTCAACGCGATCGCCTCGCGGGAGTCCACGCTGGAGTGACTGAGGAAGATGCGGGACATGGCGTCACCCCCAGCGAACTTCAACCCAACCTGGACGACATCGGCGAATTAACGACCGTGTCACGGTATGTCACGAAATGCCAGCGTGTAGGTAGTTTCGGACGAAAGAACCAGGTTCGGCCGTTCTGCGGACCCGACAACCGTGCGGAACGGGAACAAGTTTCGTTCACCCAAAGCGCCGTCCCGACGCGATTACAGTCACCCTGTGGGGTCTGCATGGTTGGCGCAAACGCGTCAGAACGGCACACGAACAGGCGATGCCGAGTGAACACCACTCCGCATTCTCCCGATGACTCCAACGACGATGAATGGCAGTTGTTTCGACGGATCGGCACCGTCGTGGCCGAACAGCGAATCGAAGACTGGACCTGGACACTTCGCTCCGGGCAGACCATGACGGCCAACGCCGGCGACTGGTCTGTCCAAGACACCACCACCGGGCACACATGGTCGGTGCGCGACGACATCTTCCGCTCACGCTACGAGAACGTCGGCGGCCGAATCTGGCGACGGCGAGGCATGGTCAGAGCGCGGCCGGTGCGCGACGGTGAAGTCGTCGACACCCTCGAAGGCCGCGTAACCACCTCCGCCGGCGAATGGTTGGTTCTGGGCGAGCATGGCGATCGGTGGCCGGTCCCCGGCGACGAGTTCGCGCAACGATACGACGGGCCATTTCCGGATTAGGCTTTGTCGCATGCCCGACGACGGCACGGTGACGATAGCCCCCGGCCTTACCGACGATGAGCTGACGCGCATCGAAGACGAGTTCGGTTTCGAATTCGCCGGCGACCACCGATCGTTTCTGTCCTGCGGTCTGCCGGTTGGGGATACGTGGCCCAATTGGCGGGAGGCTCCGCGCCGCAATCTGCAACAGCGATTACGACTCCCGGCCGAGGGAATCCTGTTCGCTGTCGAGTGGCGGGAGTTCTGGGGCGTCGACTGGGGTGTCCGCCCGCCCCGGATGAAGGATGCGTTGCGCAGCGCGAATTATCATCTGGCGCGGGTGCCGCAGCTGGTGCCGGTGCATGCGAATTGCTACCTGCCCGCCGGTCGCGGCAGTCACGGCCATCCCGTGCTGTCGGTATATCAGTCCGACGTAAGCTCTTGTGGCACTGACATTTTCGCCTACATCGAGCGCGAGTTCGGACATGTCGAGGCCGATCCGTCGCAGCCGCCGACGCCGACGGTGAAGTTCTGGTCCGACCTGATCAGCTAGCCAGCCGGAACATAGGGTTCACCCACGAGCAGCCTGCCGTATGTCACCCACCGCGACGATCGTACCGGTGAGTTTCCTGGTCAGACCGGTAATTGCACCTGATACCGTCGCTGCGTGACATCACTGAGCGACGAGTTGAACGCGGCATTCACCCTCACCGAGGCCGGTGACGGCGTGTTCCGAGCCCCGTACTTCACCGAGCGGCGCGGAGTCGTCTTCGGCGGCCAGATGGTGGGCCAAGCGGTCGTCGCCGCCACCCGGTGCATTCCGGACAAGCGAGCGCGGTCGGTGCAGACCGTTTTCGCCAAGGGCGCACGGCTCGATCAGCCCGTCGATATTCAGGTCGAACCGATGCACCAAGGACGCAACATCGCCAGTGCCACAGTGACATTCACCCAGGAGGGACGGTTGTGTGCCCGCGCACTGGTCCTGCTGGACGTCGCCGAGCCGGACTTGGTGCACTACCAGATCCCGATGCCCGACGCACCCTCCCCGGACGTCACCAAGGCTGTCCCCCACTGGCTGGCGGCCCCGCAGACGATTGTCGTCGGCGATGTCGATATCGCCGACCCCGCGCTCACCGGACCGGCCACACTGCAGCTGTGGGTCCGATTCCCCGAGGCGCCGGCCGGTGACGACACCGTGGCCCGGGCGCTGCTCGCCCACGCCACTGACGGTTGGCTGATCGCCACGGCGATGCGACCCCACGCCGGCCTGGGCCAGGCTATGGCGCATACCGAGGTGTCGACCGGTGTGCTCACCCAGGACGTCACGTTCCACGACGCGTTCGACGCCCGGCAATGGCTGCTCATCGATCACGAGGCTCAGGCGACCGGCGGCGGGCGCACCTACGGTCGTGGCCATGTCTTCACCGAAGACGGCCGCCTGGTGGCATCGTTCGTTCAGGAGGCCTTGCTGCGGCGCTTCCCGGACGGGCAGAACCCGCGGGGCAAGACGTCAACGATTTTCTAGCCCGAGGGTGTACGACGTCATCGACAGCGACCCGTAGGAATAGCCGTCGGTGAGCACATCGACCGCACCCCCGTCCGCGGCGGCCAGTCCCGCGAAGTACAGCATCGGCAGGAAATGATCCGGGGTCGGCACCGCGGCCGCGTAGTCGGCATGGTCGCGCAGCCGGACGGCGTCGGCGGGGTCGTTCAACAGCTGCGCTCGGGCCTCGTCGTCAAAACGTTCGGCCCAGTCGAAGCCGTTGTCCCCCAAGTCCGGAACCATACCGGCCAGGTTATGAACGATGTTGCCGCTGCCCAGTATCAGCACGCCGCGCTCGCGCAAGGTCGCGAGCTTGGCGCCCAGCTCGAGGTGGTATTCCAGCGGCTTCTCGGCGTTGATAGCCAACTGCACCACCGGCACCGACGCGTCCGGGAACGCGTGCACCAGCACCGACCAGGTGCCGTGGTCGATGCCCCAACTGTCGATATCGGCGCCCACCCAAGTCGGTTCGACCACGTCGGCGATCTCGCCGGCCAGCTCGGGCAGTCCCGGTGCCGGGTACTGCACCGCGAAGAGCTCGGTGGGAAAGCCGTAGAAGTCGTGGATGGTTCGCGGTACGGCCATCGCGGTCACGGCGGTGGCGTTGATGTACCAGTGCGCGCTGACGACGAGAATCGCCCGCGGTCGCGGGACAGACTGGCCGAACGCACGCCACGCCTCGGTGTGGCGGTTGCGCTCCAGGGCGTTCATCGGGCTGCCGTGCCCGATGAACGCCGCCGGCATGGGTGCGGTCATGCGTCTAGTTAACCGCGGGTGGCGGGTTACTCGCTATGGGTGAGTTGGTCGGCGAACGCGGTGCCCGCATTCCCGTTGAGTTTGGCCGCGTCGAAGCCGTAGGCGACCTCGTCACCGCGGATCGCGCGCAGCGGATCCTCGAAGTCGCGGAAATAGCCCATGGCCCAGGCGCCCTCCTGGTAGCCGATCAGCTTCAGCAGGTCGTCATCGAGTGTGCGCGCGACTTCGGGTGGTACCGAAAGGAATTGGTTCTCCTCCTGGCGGACCCAGCCGACGCAGTAGTTGACGTTGATGGCACGCCGGATCTTGTCGCTGCGGTTGGCGGCGCCGCTGTGCACGATCTTGCCGGAGTAGAGCAGCACCGATCCGCGCGACATTTCGGCCTGCAGGCATTCGTCGTCGGCGTAGTCGGTCGGCTTCTTGTCGCCGACCTGGCTGCCCGGCACGACCCGAGTGGCGCCCATCTCCGCGGTGTAGTCGGTCATCGCCCAGAGCGTGTTGCACTGCACGTGATACTCGTCGGGAAAGGGATAGAAGTCGAAGGCATTCTGGTCGCGGTGCAGCGCCTGGTCCGATTCGCCCGGTTCGATCGAGATGACCTGGGTCAGCATCAGCTGGAATGCGCTGGCGTGGCCGAGAAAGTCCTTGCACACCCCGAGAATGGTCGGATCCTGGATCAGCGTGCGACAGGCCGGCGAACGGGCGACGAGCGCACCGGTGCGCCGGGTCTTGCGGCCGATCATCGCGTTGTAGCCCATCGGCGTCGCATCGAGGTACGGCGTCAGTTCGTCGCTGATGGTGTCCATCAACGAGTTCGGGACCAGGTCGTCGACGATGACGTAGCCGTCGCGGCGTAGGTGGTCGGCGAGGTCGGCCGGGGACGTCGTGGCCGGAACGTGCGTCAGCGCGGTCATGGCTTCGAGTATCGCGGAGCATGTGTGTTGACCAGGTAAAACAGCGTCACACATCCGTTACGGCTTGCGTCGCCTCGCCGGATCGGGCTTGCGGGCGACCTTCCCCGCGGCGGCGCGGGCGGCCTGCTTGGCCAGCGTCTTCTCCCGTGCGGTGCGCTTGGGCGGCGGCTGGGCTGACCCTCGCGACGAAGTGGGTTTGCGGCCCCGCACGATTCCGGTGAATTCCTCGACCAGTGCCGAGGGTGGCCCTTCCGGGAAGGCCAGCGCCACGGCACACGACGGCGCGTCGGCGATCGGGCGATACGTGAGGTCCTTGCGGTGATACAGCCGGGCCAGCGACTGCGGGACGATGAGCGCACCCACCCCCGCGGCGACGAGTTCTATTGCATCCTCGGTGGTTTCGGGGCGGTGATCGACCGGGGTGCCGGGAGCGTCCGCCCAGGCGACGACATCGTCGAGTGGCAGCAGTATCGGCTCGCCGTCGAGGTCGGCGGAGGTGATCTCGTCGACTGCGCTCAGGAGGTGGTCGGTGGGCACCACAGCCACCGTCGTCTCCTGGTAGAGCGGCACGACGGCCAACGCCGAGGTGTCGGTCGGCAGCCGGAGCAACGCCACGTCGACGATCCCGGCCCGCACTTCGGCGGCAGCGTCGGCCGCGGCGACGGCGCGCAACGTCAGCCGAACATCGGGGTAGCGCTCGGCCCAGGTCCGCGCCCACTTCGCGGGCGTCCCACCGGGGACGTACCCGAGGGTGAGCGAGGGCTGGGTCACGGCATCAGGCTACCGATAGGCTTGTGCGATGAGCAGGCCTAACGCGCAGTCCATGAAACCCGCTACGGCGGCGAAGAAGCTGGATGTGTACCTGCCCGCGACGCCCGCGGAGTTCCAGGAGAACGCAATCACCCGCGACGAGCTCGCCGCCCTGCAGGCGGATCCGCCGCAGTGGCTCAAGGACCTCCGCAAGAACGGGCCGCACCCGAAGAACCTCGTGGCCGCCAAGCTGAGCATTTCGATCGCCGGCCTCGCCCGTGGCGGTGTGGTGGACGCGCTCACCACCGAACAGATCGATGCGCTGCTCGCGGAGAAGCCGGACTGGCTGGTGGCCGAACGCGAGAGCTACCAGGCGGTGCTGGCCGAGGAGCGACGCCTGAAGGCGCTGCAGGCCCGAAAATCCCGTTGAGATAGCACTGAGGGCGAAAAATTCGCCAAATCATCGCACTCAGCGCTATCTCAACGCAGCGGGCTTTGTAGCACTACAGCATGCAGCTGACGCAACCCTCGACTTCAGTGCCCTCCAAAGCCATCTGGCGAAGCCGGATGTAGTACAGCGTCTTGATTCCCTTGCGCCAGGCGTAGATCTGCGCCTTGTTGACCTCGCGGGTATCGGCGGTGTCCTTGAAGAACAGCGTCAGACTCAGCCCCTGGTCCACATGCTGAGTGGCCGCGGCGTAGGTGTCGATGATCTTCTCGTAGCCGATCTCGTACGCGTCCTGGTAGTACTCCAGGTTGTCATTGGTCATATAGGGCGCCGGGTAGTAGACGCGGCCGATCTTGCCTTCCTTGCGGATCTCAACCTTGCTGGCCACCGGGTGGATCGAGCTGGTGGAGTGGTTGATGTAGGAGATCGACCCGGTCGGCGGCACCGCCTGCAGGTTCTGGTTGTAGATGCCGTTGGCCTGCACCGACTCCTTGAGCCGCGACCAATCCTCTTGCGTGGGAATGCGAATGCCCGCTTCGGCGAATAATTCGCGAACCCGCTCGGTAGCCGGCTCCCACACCTGGTCGGTGTACTTGTCGAAGAACTCACCACTGGCGTACTTCGACTTCTCGAAGCCCTTGAACGACGTCCCGCGCTCGATGGAGATCTTGTTCGACGCCCGCAGCGCGTGGTACAGCACCGTGTAGAAGTACATGTTGGTGAAGTCGATGCCCTCTTCGGATCCGTAGAAGATCCGTTCGCGCGCAAGGTATCCGTGCAGGTTCATCTGCCCGAGGCCGATGGCGTGCGAATCGTTGTTGCCCTGCTCGATCGACGGCACCGACCAGATGTGCGTCTGGTCGCTGACGGCGGTCAACCCGCGGATGGCCACCTCGATGGTCTGCGCGAAGTCCGGCGAGTCCATCGCCTTGGCGATGTTCAGCGAACCGAGGTTGCACGAAATATCCTTGCCCACCTTGGCATACGACAGGTCCTCGTTGAACAGCGACGGCGTCGACACCTGCAGGATCTCCGAGCACAGGTTGCTGTGGGTGATCTTGCCGTCGATCGGGTTGGCCCGGTTCACCGTGTCCTCGAACATGACGTACGGGTAGCCGGACTCGAACTGCAGCTCGGCCAGCGTCTGGAAGAACTCGCGGGCCTTGATCTTGGTCTTGCGAATCCGGCCGTCGTTGACCATCTCGTGGTACTTCTCGGTGACCGAGATGTCGGCGAACGGCACGCCGTACACGCGCTCGACGTCATACGGCGAGAACAGGTACATGTCCTCGTTCTTCTTCGCCAGCTCGAAGGTGATGTCGGGAATCACCACGCCCAGCGAGAGCGTTTTGATGCGGATCTTCTCATCGGCGTTCTCCCGCTTGGTGTCCAGGAAGCGGTAGATGTCGGGGTGGTGGGCGTGCAGGTACACCGCGCCCGCACCCTGGCGCGCACCGAGCTGGTTGGCGTAGGAGAACGAGTCCTCCAGCAGCTTCATGATCGGGATGACACCCGAGCTCTGGTTCTCGATGTTCTTGATCGGTGCGCCATGCTCACGAATGTTGGTCAGCAGCAACGCAACTCCACCGCCGCGCTTGGACAGCTGCAGCGCGGAGTTGATCGAGCGGCCGATCGACTCCATGTTGTCCTCGATGCGCAGCAGGAAGCAGCTCACCGGCTCGCCGCGTTGCGCCTTGCCCGAGTTGAGGAACGTCGGGGTGGCCGGCTGAAAGCGACCGTCGATGATCTCGTCGACCAGCTTCTCGGCCAGGGTGGTGTCACCGGCGGCCAGCGTCAGCGCCACCATCACCACGCGGTCTTCGAAGCGCTCCAGGTAGCGCTTCCCGTCGAAGGTCTTCAGCGTGTACGAGGTGTAGTACTTGAACGCGCCGAGGAAGGTCGGGAACCGGAACTTCTTGGCGTACGCGCGATCCAGCAGCGTCTTGACGTAGTTGCGCGAGTACTGGTCGAGAACGTCACGCTCGTAGTAGTTCTCGCGAATCAGGTAGTCGAGCTTCTCGTCCTGATTGTGGAAGAACACAGTGTTCTGGTTGACGTGTTCGAGGAAGTACTGGCGGGCGGCCAGACGATCCATGTCGAACTGGATCTTGCCGTCCTTGTCGTACAGATTGAGCATCGCGTTGAGCGCGTGGTAATCGGTCTCCCCTGGCAATGCATGCCCCGAAGTCGTTACAGGCTCTGCAGCTGTGACTGTAGGTGCCACGTGTCCTCGTCCTCCCAGAATTTCGCCAACTCCGCACGGACGGCTTGCACGTCCTCTGCGGTTCCCATCATTTCGAAGCGGTACAGAAACGGAACGTCGCACTTGTGCGAAACCAGACTGGCCGCAAAGCAGTACTCGGCACCGAATTGGGTATTGCCGGCCCCGACCACCGCGCGGATCAGGGACCGATTGTGCGGATTATTCAAAAATGCGATGACCTGCTTGGGCACATATCCCTTGGCGTCCAGCGTCGGGCTGTCACCGCGGCCCCTGCCGTAGGTCGGCAGGAGCAGGACATAGGGCCTGTCCACCTCGATGCGCTCGTGGAGAGGAATCCGGATGGCCGGCACGCCCAGCTTCTGCACGAAGCGGTGGGTGTTCTCCGAGACGCTGGAGAAGTACACCAACCGCTCCGGGCCCGCCAGGCCGCCATCCGGATTCATCACATCGCTCCTCGTGGCGTCCGGGTCGCTAAGCGGTCAGTGCGGCACCGGCGAGGGCGTTGATCCGGTCGGGCCGGAAGCCTGACCAGTGGTCACCGCCGGCAACCACGACTGGTGCCTGCAGGTAGCCCATCGCCATCACGTAATCGCGGGCTTCAGCGTCCTCGGAAATGTCGACGACGTCGTAGGCCAGCCCCTGCTTGTCCAGGGCTTTGTAGGTCATGTTGCACTGCACGCAGGCGGGCTTGGTGTACACGGTGATGGTCATCTGCGGTATGGCTCCTCAGCGAAACATGGAGATGGACTCAAGACGGTCACGGGATGGTCTGTGCGCAGGCACTCATAAGCTTTCAGCGAGCTTTCGGACCGTGAAATTCCTGGCTGGCGGAGCCGCTCGGACCGACATCTCAGCTTCGGTTCCGGCGTTCCGGCGGCCCTGTGAATCTCGGGTCTGTCGGCTTGTCGAACACTACACCTAGTGGCCGACAGCGAGAAGAGATACAACATGTTCTGAATAACAATTGTGAAATTCCCTGGTCGTGAGCACTCCAGCACCGCCCGGATCGGCGTGTCGCATGTCACAACACGCCGGGCGACACCGGCTGCCCCTAGATCTACCAGCAGGCACCGACAATGTCGGCCTGCCCGGCCCCGTGACCGCCGCGCACAGCAACCCGAGAATCACGCTGATTCGGCCAACCGTGCCAGCCACTCGCCGAGCAGAACGCGCTCTCCCGCGCTGAGCGCCGACCTGCCCGCTCCGGCCCGCAGCAGTGCGCCTAGCCGTGCCGCGGCATCGGCGATCTCACCGCCACTGCCGGTGCCACCGCCCAGCCCGGCCGCAGCGATCACGCCGCCCAGCACGTTCTCGCGCAGTGCCGTCGACAACGTCAGATCGGCCGTCCCGGCGGGCTCGGCGATCAACTGCAGGGTGATCCCGACGTTGGCGGCCACGACCTGCTGCACCACCTCGTCGATGGGGGCTAGGAGCAGCCCGTCGCGGTCCAGCCGCTCGACCAGGGTTCGCAGCCGCGCCTCGGCGACCGCGGTCACCTTGCACGGCCGGCCCGGCGCGATCCGCCCGTACAGCAGCACGTAGAACGCCGGGTTGTCCAACCCATAACGGACGTGGTTGTCCCAGCCTGCCCGCAGGTCGGCAACCGCGTCGCCCTCGGAGCCGTCGGTCCCGTACTGGCCCAGCCCGTACTCGACGACCGCATCGAGTAATCCCTGCTTGCTGCCGAAGTGGTGATAGAGGGTGGGCGCGCCCACCCCGGCCCGTGCGCAGATCGCCCGAGTGGACACCGACTCGCCCGGTGCGGCGTCAAGGAGCTCGGCGGCAGCCCACAGCAGCCTGTCGCGAGCGCTTCCGGCGTCATCCAGCTTGTCTTGCACACCGCTATAGTAGTTCTATATCGCCGCTATAGCATGCACCCCGAGTCGAGGAGAGTCGTCATGTCCACCACGCACGGAAATCAAATCCCCGAGTTCGCCGGCCGCCGGGCGCTGGTCACCGGCGGCACCCGCGGCATCGGGCAGGCGATCGCCCAACGGCTGCGCGCGGGCGGAGCCACCGTGCTGGCAGTCGCCCGGTCGCAACCGGGCGACCAGCCGAAGGAGTCCGTTGTCGTGGCCGATATCAGCACCACGGCCGGCACCGACGCCGTCGCCCACGCGGTCACCGAACGGCTGGATGGAATCGACATCGTCGTGCACAACGCGGGCGGCTCCGGACAGAACTCGGGCGGGGCTACCGCCATCACCGACGAGGAATGGTCAACGACGTTCGAACTGAACGTCTTTGGCGCCGTGCGCCTGGATCGTGCGCTGATCCCGCACCTGCCCGGCGACGGCGCGATCGTCCACGTCACGTCCATCCAGCGGACAAGTCCACTGCCGACGACCCTGCCCTACGCCGCCGCCAAAGCCGCGTTGGCCAACTACAGCAAGGCGTTGTCCAACGAACTGGCACCGCGCGGTATCCGCGTCAACGCGGTCGCACCCGGTTACGTCGAGACCGAGTCGGCCTATCAGATGGCGGTCGATATCGCGAGCATCCACGGCGTGGACATCGACGAGGCCCGCAAGCGGATCATGGCGTCCATCGGCGGCATTCCGCTCGGCTCACCCGGCCGTCCACAGGACGTCGCCGAACTCGTGGCCTTCCTGGTGTCCAGCCGCGCCGCCTACATCACCGGAGCCGAGTACGTGATCGACGGCGGCAGTACGCGAACCGTCTGAGCCGGTCAGCTCACCTCGGCGGCGAGCTTGCCGACCACATCGCGCACTGCGGCAACGACGTCGGCGTTCTCGCGAGGGTGCTTGCCGTCGAGGGTCTTGGCCGGCACCGCCAACTTGACCGACTCCACCACCCGGGGCCCGGCGACCCCAAACGACTTGCGCGTCTCGTCCTGGGCCCACACCCCGCCGTATTGGCCGAACGAGGCCCCGATGACGGCCAGCGGCTTGTCCTTGAGCGCGCCGTTGCCGAACGGCCGCGACAGCCAGTCGATGGCGTTCTTGAGCACGCCCGGGATGCTGGCGTTGTATTCCGGAGTCACCACGAGGGCGGCGTCGGCGGCCGCTGCTGCCGCCCGCAGTGTCACCACTGCGGCGGGTGCGTCGTCGGTGTCGATGTCTTCGTTGTAGAACGGCAGGTCGCCCAAACCGTCATAGATGGTCAGAGTGACGCCGTCGGGTGCCGCCTCGGCCGCCAGTTCGGCGAGCTGGCGATTGACCGACGCCTCGCGCAGGCTGCCTACCAGCGTCAGAACCTTGATATCCGCCATGTCCGCAATCCTCTCAATCCTTCGAGATCCTCGCACGGCGCAACCGGACTCTGGTCCGCTTTATTTCCCGCTGAGCTAAAGTATGGGAGTGAGCGCGATCGAGCGGGCCAATGAGCTGCCGGTTTCCACGCCACAAGAGCGTGGCGACGCCGCCCGCAACCGGCTCCTCCTGCTCGACGCCGCCCGCACCCTGATCGCCGAACGGGGCGCCGACAACGTCTCCATGGACGAGATTGCCGCGGCCGCGGGCGTGGGCAAGGGCACGGTGTTCCGTCGCTTCGGCAGCCGCGCCGGCCTGATGATGGTCCTCCTCGACGAGGACGAGCGCGCCATCCAGCAGGCCTTCCTGTTCGGGCCGCCGCCCTTGGGCCCCGACGCTCCTCCCCTGCAGCGACTGCTGGCATTCGGCCGCGAACGGCTGCGTTTTGCACAGACCCACCGCGAGCTGCTGTCAGAAGCCAACCGGGATCCCGATATCCGCCACAGCGCCCCGCTCGCGGTCATGCGCACCCATGTCCGGGTATTGCTCGAATCCGCAGGCACCACCGGTGATCTCGACGCGCAGGCCGACGCGCTACTGGCGCTGCTGGACGCCGACTACGTCAACCATCAACTCGAGCGCGGCCACACACTGGACGCCCTCGGTGACGCCTGGGACAGCGTCGCGCGCAAGTTGTGCGGGAGATGAACACCCCCGAACCTCAAATGTGGGTCCTGCACGTGGACCTCGATCAGTTCCTGGCCTCCGTCGAGCTGCGCCGCCACCCCGAACTGGTCGGCCTGCCGGTAATCGTCGGCGGCAGTGGCGATCCCACCGAACCCCGCAAGGTAGTGACGTGCGCGTCCTATGAGGCCCGCGGGTTCGGGGTGCACGCCGGCATGCCGTTGCGCAGTGCCGCCCGCCGCTGCCCGGATGCGACGTTCCTGCCGTCCGACCCGGCCGCCTATGACGAGGCATCCGATCAAGTGATGGGCCTGCTTCGCGACCTCGGCCATCCCGTCGAGGTGTGGGGCTGGGACGAGGCCTACGTCGGAGCCCACGTCGCCGACCCGGTGGAACTTGCCGAGCGGATCCGCACCACGATCGCGGCCGAGACCGGGCTGGCGTGTTCGGTGGGCATCAGCGACAACAAGCAACGCGCCAAGGTGGCGACCGGCTTCGGCAAGCCCGACGGCGTCTACACCCTCACCGACGCCAACTGGATGGAGGTGATGGGCGCCCGCCCGGTGGACGCACTCTGGGGCGTGGGTCCCAAGACCACGAAAAAGCTTGACAGCCTGGGTATTACATCAGTGCGCCAGCTTGCCCACACTGACGCCGAGCTGCTGACCGCCACCTTCGGGCCGCGTACCGGCTTGTGGCTGTTGCTGCTGGCCAAGGGCGGCGGTGATGCGACGGTCAGCGCTGAGCCGTGGATCCCACGCTCCCGCAGCCACGTGGTGACGTTCCCGCGTGATCTGACCGAACGTGCCGAGATGGACGCCGCCGTCGTCGATCTCGCCCGCCACGCCCTGGCCGACGTGGTGGCCAAGTCGCGCATCGTCATCCGGGTGGCAGTCACGGTGCGTACCAACACTTTTTACACGCGAACCAAGATCCGCAAACTCGATCAGCCGAGCGTCGACGTCGAGGTGGTCACGGCCGCGGCACTGCGGGTGCTCGACCTCTTCGAGCTCGACCGCCCGGTACGCCTGCTCGGGGTGCGCCTCGAATTGACGCCGCCCGCTTGAGGTTCCGCCTGCCGGACTCAGCCCGGCGGCGTGAAGGTTGCGCTGCGCGGTCGCAGCGCCCGGGTGAAGAACACGTTGACCCGCCGCATCGCCACGCTGTACGGCCACCACGCCAGCCGCTTGAAGGCGTAGAGCGCGCGGATATCTGACGAGGTGTAAATCAGGAAGCGGTTCTTGGTGATCCCGGTCAGGATGTTCTCAGCGACCTTCTCCGGCGTCACGGCGTGGCCGCTGAACAACCGCACCCACCGCTGCACCTTGGGATGCTCGCGGTCGACGCCGGCGATGTGCACGGTGCCCACCAGCGGCGTGTCGACGGCTCCCGGCACCACCACCGAGACGCCGATGTCGTGGCGGGCGAGGTCGAAGCGCAGAACTTCCGATAGCCCGCGCAGCCCGAACTTGCTGGCGCTGTAGGCGGCATGCCAGGGCAGCGCGACCAAGCCGGCGGCCGAGGAGACGTTGACAAGGTGGCCGCCGCGACCGGCAGCCATCATCGGCGGCAGGAAGGTCTCGATGACGTGAATGGGCCCCATCAGGTTGACGTCGATCATCGACCGCCAGTGCTGGTGAGTCAGGTGCTCGACGGTCCCCCACGCCGAGATGCCGGCGATGTTCATCACGATGTCCATGGCGCCGTGGTGGGTGTGGATGTCCGCGGCGAACTGAGCGACCTCGTGGTAGTCGGCGATATCGAGCGCACGATGCGCGGGGACCAGCGCGCCCAGCGCACGGGCATCGGCCACGGTCTCTTCCAGCCCGTCGGCGTTGACGTCGGTCAGATACAGTTCGGCGCAGTCGCGGGCCAGCCGAAGGGCGGTGGCCCGGCCGATGCCGCTGGCCGCGCCGGTGATGAACACCCTCTTGCCCGCGAAGCCGTCAGCCATGGACTAGTCGCCGACCTGTCCGCCCCAGAGCGCATGCAGCCAGAGGCTCTCGAGAACCTGAACCGAGCGGTCCATGTTCTTCTCGGACCCGACGAAGGCGGACTCTCCGGACAGCGTGAACGCCGTCGTCGCCGCCAGAGTGCGGACCAGGCCACGGATGTCGTCAGTAATCGGGTCGGCGGTGTTGTTACGGATCTCGGCCTCGACGATCGGCACGATCTGATCGATCACCGCGTCGTTGAATCCGTCCAGGATCTCCCGGATCTCGGCGTCGGTGTGGCGGGCGGCGTTGCACGCCGACATCACCGGGTCGTTGTGCGCGTAAACCGCCGCCGCGCTGCGCACCATCCGTTTGGCGAAGGCCGTCGGCGTCTCGTCGGCGCCGCGCGGCGCGAACTTGTGAGTGAGTTCCTCGAGTTCGTGGGCGGCCTCGCCGACGATATGGGCCAGCACGGCGTATTTGGAGTCGAAGTAGAAGTAGAAGCCGGACCGGGCGACGCCGGCGCGGTCGCTGATCGTGCTGACCGACAGCTCGGCAAACGGCTTCTCTTCGAGCAACTCGCGCACGGCCTGGACGATCGCGTGCCGCTGCTTGTCACCGCGCCGACGGGGCGCCTCGACGGGTTCCTGCTGCGCGGTCACCCGATTACCTTGCACCACGCCGCGGTCGAAATGAAACTTGACAGGCGTCAAGAAAGTTGGCGAGGATGGGGTACACGTGTGGCCCCGGCCACACCGAGCCGGTTGCCCGCCCCCTTGCCCGAGGAGCGTTGATGCCCACGATCACCACCCCGCAGTATTTGCTGGACCAGGCCAAACGCCGCGTCACCACGTCCCCGATGCTGACCCTGCCGGGCATGGGTCAGCTGGAGAAGCGGCTGAATGCCCGCGACTGGCCCCAGCACCCGATGGCACAGCCCCCGGCCGGCAGCGATCTGAAGCCCGTGATGGGCGACGCCGGACTGCCGATCATCGGCCACATGGTGGAGATGTTCCGCGGCGGACCGGACTTCTGGCTGCAGAAATACCGCAAGCACGGCCCCGTCATGCTGCTCGACTCGCCGATCATCCCGACGGTCGCGGCGCTCGGTCCCGACGCGGGCCAGGCGATCTACTCCAACCGCAACAAGGACTACTCGCAGCAGGGCTGGACTCCGATGATCGGAGCCTTCTTCAACCGCGGCCTGATGCTGATGGACTTCGAAGAACACATGTTCCACCGCCGGATCATGCAGGAGGCGTTCGTCCGAACCCGGCTGGTCGGATACACCGAGCAGGTCGACAAGGTCGTCTCGCAGGTCGTGGCCAACGACTGGGTGGCCAACGATCCGCGCTTCCTGCTCTATCCCGCGATGAAGGAACTCACGCTCGATATCGCGTCGATGGTGTTCATGGGCCATGAGCCTGGCACCGACCGCGAGCTGGTCACCAAGGTGAACAAGGCTTTCACCGTCACCACCCGGGCCGGCAACGCGATCATCCGGACCGGCGTGCCGCCGTTCACCTGGTGGCGCGGCCTCAAGGCGCGCGAATACCTGGAGCGCTACTTCGAGGAGCGGGTCAGGGAGCGGCGCGGCAAGGACGGCTCGGATCTGTTGTCGGTGCTGTGCCAGACCGAGGACGAGGACGGCAACAAGTTCTCCGACGACGACATCGTCAACCACATGATCTTCCTGATGATGGCGGCGCATGACACGTCGACGTCGACCGCGACGACGATGTCGCACTACCTGGCGGCGAACCCCGAGTGGCAGGAGCGCTGCCGCGACGAATCAGACCGGCTCGGCGACGGTCCGCTCGACATCGAGGCGCTGGAGAAACTGGAATCCCTCGACCTGGTGATGAACGAGTCGATCCGGCTCGTGTCGCCCGTGCAGTGGGCCATGCGCCGCACCGTCCGCGACACCGAGCTGCTGGGCTACTACCTGCCCGAGGGCACGAACGTCATCTACTACCCGGGGATGACGCACCGGCTCGAAGAGATCTACCCCGACCCGTACAAGTTCGACCCGGCCCGCTTCACCGAGCCGCGCAACGAGCACAAGAAGCACCGGTACGGGTTCACCCCGTTCGGCGGTGGCGCACACAAGTGCATCGGCATGGTGTTCGGCCAGCTCGAGATCAAGACGATCATGCACCGACTGCTGCGCCGCTACCGGCTCGAGCTGCCCCGCCCGGGCTACGAGCCGCGGCAGGACTACGGCGGCATGCCCGTGCCGATGGACGGCATGCCGATCGTGCTGCGCCCGCTGCACTGACGCCGAGATCGACGAATTGTCGGGCTTTACTCGCACACTCCCGGCGAAACGTCGGTTTGGGCATTAGGTGAGTAGGCGGTTGGCGCAGGCGATGACGGCGCGCAACGCCGACTGAGTGGCGTCTTCCGACCAGCCCATCGCCCATTGCCGGCGTTGGCCGTCGCTGCCCTGCACGAAGGTCGCGGTGTCCGCACCGGAGGCCAGTTGATGAAAATGCGTCACCTCCACGCCGATCCCCCGCTCGTAGAGCATCGCGGTCAGCGCCGCGACCGGGCCGCTGGCGTGGGCGGTCGCCGTTTCGATGCGGTCGCCGACCGCAAGTGTTGCGCGGAACCGGCGCGGTTGCGGGCCTAGCCGGGACGCGTCATCGCATTCCCAGGCGCCCAGGCGAACAGGGCCGCCGCTGGGGCTGAAGGTGGCGGTGAACGCACTCCACGGCATGTTTTCGGCATGTTCACGCAGCCCGGCGGGCAACGGCACACAGAAGTGCGGGAAAGGTTCAGAGATGGTGGTGCTGTGCGGAGTCATGGATCGGTCTTCTCGTCGAACGGAGGCTGACCGACGTCGTAGTTTCGACCCACAGCGGGGGGTCGGTCTGGATCAGACCCCGCTGCGGGTAGCTACTACGACAAGCGCACGATGCACGTTCGCGATGTTAGACCTCGTCGCGCGTGGGACGCAAACGAGTTATGCGAGCGCCAGGAAGAGCTTCTCCAGCTCGGCCTCGGTCATCGGGGCCTCACCGTTGGCGGAGGCGCCGACGACGCATTCGCGCAGCCCGGTCGCGACGATCTTGAAGCCGGCCCGGTCCAATGCCCGCGACACCGCGGCAAGCTGGGTGACCACGTCCTTGCATTCGCGGCCCTGCTCGATCATCGAGATCACGCCGCCCAGCTGACCCTGCGCACGGCGCAGTCGATTGAGCACCGCGGCGACGGCATCTTCATCACCAACCATGGTGAAACCTCCTCAGGTCGATTCGCTCAGCTTACCCTCCGGGGTATAACGACGGGGGCCGGCGTTTCATGCCCTATCGTCCGCATAGGCTTCCAAGGCAAAGGAGTTGATATGTGCTATCCCGTTGAGTGCCCGCGCTGCCACAAGACCACCTGGGCAGGATGTGGCGAGCACGTCGACCAGGTGATGCGCGAGGTGCCACCGGCCCAGCAGTGCACCTGCGAGCGGGCCGATCAGCCGCAGCACTGACGCGGTCACACGAAGGGGTTGTCCCCCGTCGTCACCCGCACCCCCAGGCCGATCAGCCGGCTCGCCGAATCATGCAGGCGTTCACCGGCTTCGCGATGCGCCTGGCCGGCCAGACATCTCGAGTACGTGCCCTCGATGACGATCGCCAGTTTGAAGCACGCCATCGCGACATACCAGTCCAGGTGTTCGGTGGGCCTGCCGCCGGCGTCGGCGTACGCGGCGATCAGTTCGGTGCGACTCGGCAGACCACCGAGTGCGGCCAGTTCCCGGCCGGCGTTGATCGGGTCGGGATCGTCGGGCCAGCACACCAGGATCCAGCCCAGGTCCAACAGCGGATCGCCGATGGTGCACATCTCCCAGTCGACGAAAGCCGCGACCTCGGGTGCATCGCGGCGCAGCAGAACGTTGTTGAGGTGCGCGTCGCCGTGCATGATGCCGGGCTCGCCATCGGGGGGCTGGTTCCCGTCGAGCCAGTCCGCGAGCCGACCGACGTCGAGTGCCTCCGGCCGGTAGCGCTCGTGCCGGTAGCTTTCGAGCAGCCCGAGAAAATTGGGAACCTGGCGCGCCAGGAAGGATCCCGGGCGGTGCAGCTGCTGCAGCGGGCGGCCCTGCCACTGCGCCGCGCTGAGCCGCGCCACGTCAGCCGCGTAGTTCAGGCCGACCTGATGACGCATCCGCGGATCGGCCACGTACGCCGGCGGCACCTCGGTCACCGGATTGAAGCCGTCGACGTCCTCCATGAGATAGAAGACGACGCCCAATACGTCGAGATCCTCACAGCCGGCGATGAATTCGGGATGCGGCACCGTGCTGCCGGCCAGCGTCTGCAGCACCGCGATCTCGCGCTGCATGGTCCGGTTGCTGTTGGGACGAGGATGCGGCGGCGGCCGGCGCAGCACCACTCGGCGGCCGTCGACCCGCAGCCGCACGACGACGTTCTGGGTGCCGCCGGTCAGCGGCTCGACATCGCTTACCGCCGAACCGATTCCGCGTTCACGAACCCATGCGTTCAGTGCTGTCACCGAGGCGTCATCGAGCGTCCCGGGGACCTCAGCCATCCGATCGTCGACGTTAGTCACCGGTCCGCCGATCCGTTGACATCGATCGCTCCGAAGCGCACCGCGACCACGCAGACGTCGTCGTCGCGGGGCGGCGGCGCCAGCGTCTGTGTCAGCTGTCGACAGGCCGGCGGCAGGGACTCGTCACCGTTCCACTGGGTCACGAGCTGCTGCACGCGTGCAATACCGGATTCGATGTCCTGGCCGCGGCGCTCGATGAGCCCGTCGGTGTACATGACAAGGATGTCCCCTTCGCAGACCTCGATATGGCCCTCGCTGTATGACGCCTGCTCGACCGGGCCAAGCACCGGGCCGTGCGCACCGCTGAGGCGGATGACCGTCCCGGTTCCCGCCCGCCGCAGCAACGGCGGCGGGTGACCGGCCGACGCGTAGGACAGGGTGGCCGACGCCGGATCCAGCACTGCCACCCCCATCGTCGCGAACTTTCCATTGCTGGCCTGCCGGGTGAACGTGTTGAGGGCGACGAGCAACTGGGCCGGTGGCAGACCCTGGAATGCCAATGCCCGCCCGGCGCTGCGCAGCTGCGCCATGTCCTCCACGGCGGGAAGCCCGTGGCCCACCACGTCGCCGACGGCCAGATACGTCTGCCCGTGCGGCAATTCGAGCGCGTCGTACCAGTCACCACCGAGACCCTGCACCACATCGGCGGGTTCGTAGCTCACCCCGACGTCCACACCGGCGATCGCGGCAGGACTGGTCGGTAGCACTGCCGCCTGCAGCACCGCCGCACGGGCGTGTTCGTCGGCATACATCCGCGCGCGTACCAGTGCCTGGCCGATCATCGTGGCGACAGCCGAGGTGTACGCGAGCTGCGCGGTGTCCAGTGGCTGTGGGTCAGCCCAGGCCAACACCAGCGCCCCAATCGCCTTGCCGCCCACCGTTAACGGCCAGCTCGCCACCGCCGCGCCTCCGCTGGCGAGCATCCACTTGGCATTGTCGGGGTATCGCCGGCGATATTCGGCGACCGTGCGGATCACCACCGGCTTGCCGGTGCGGACCGTGTCGGTGGCCGCGGTGGAGTCCTCCAACGCCACCCCGTCGGAGAGCTGATTGGCGACGAATTCGGGGTAGCCGCCCATCACCACCCACTCGAGCGCGGTGCCCTCGTCGTTCACCAGTCCCACTGCGAGTGCTTGTGCACCTGCGTCGTTGATCACCTGTCCCAGGACGGCGTCACCGATCTGGTTCTGCGTGAACGCCCCCGACAGCAACTGGCCGAGGTTGGCCAGCGTCTCCAAGCGGGCCCGCTCCCGCCGTTCGGCCTGGCGTTGCTGGACCGCGGTGACCCGCCCGGCGGCCTCCTGTGCGGTCAGCATGGCAACCAGCACGACCACACCGATGAACGCCTGGGCGATCGCCAGCTGACCCGGCGCGCGCAGATCCAGATTCTCGAACGTCGTATATCCCACGTTGGCCATGGAATTGGCGGTGAAGGCCAGCACGCCGCCGCAGAGCGCGGCTCCGATCATATCGAGGCGCAGGGCCGCCCACGCCATCACGGGTAGCAGGAACAGCGCGGGCGGGATCTCGAGCCGGAACGACACCACCGTCAGCCCCGCCATGGCCCCCAGGACCAGGAATGTCTCGAAAATTCGGGCACGCAGAAGGTGGGATTGGAAGCGCCACAGCAGAATCGGTGCGCCGATCAGCAGGACGCCGACCCCGTCACCGGCCCACCAGTGCAGTATCGCGGTCGGCGACCAGACCCCATTGCTGATCGCGGTGGTCACCCCGCCGATGACTCCGCCCGCCAGCGGGCCCACAACCATCGCCCCGGCCACGAACCGGGCCAGGTCGGCTCGCTCACGCAGGTCCGGCGGCCCCTTGCACCAGGCCAACACCAGCGATGCCCCGACCAACGGTTCCACCGAGTTGGCCAACGCAAATCCGGCAGAGGTCCCCAACGCGGCCCCGTAGCGGAGGTCGACGGCCAATTCGGCCACCACGATTGCGGCGACGATCACCGGCCACAGCGCCCGCCGGTTGAGCAGCATGGCCGCGACCGTCACCCCGGCCGGTGGGAAGAACGCCGGCCCGATCCCGGCGCCGAACGTCTGCCACGACAACACGGAACCGGCCAAATACGGCAAGGCCACCCAGCCGAACAGGCCCGCCGCATATCCGATTCGATCGCGCGTTACGGACGCGTTCATGCGGGCCGTCCACGTGATCGGTGGATGAACCGGACCGCGTGCACGTGACGAGCGTAGTCATCCGCCGGTCAACCGGACGGCCTTCTCACTGATCGCGAGCAAACTCGCTACGGTCGCGTCGGCGTCGGTCGAAGAAGTCGACCGCCTCCCTGATCGACTCGTGGACAGGTCGCGGCTGCCAGCCCAGTTCGCGGACCGCCTTGCCGTGATCCATCGGCGCCATGATGTCCATCAGCCGCACCGTGGTCGGGTTCAGCGGCAGGTCGCGACGGGTCGCCGCGGCGGCGATCCCGCCCAGGACCCCGATCCCTTTCATCACCGACTTGGGGATGCCCCAGCGGGGCGCCGGCCGGCCCGCGGCGCGCGCCGCGGTCTCGTAGAGCTCGCGGTAGGGCAGGTAGCGCTCGGAGATGATGTAGCGCTCCCCGACGCGGCCGTGATCGGCGGCCAGCACCAACGCCCGGGCGGCGTCCTCGATGCCCACCACCTCGGTGGCCATCCCAGCCATGTAGAACGGCAGCTTGCCGGCCGCTGCCGCGGCGACCAGGGAACCGTGCGGGGTCGGCTGCCAATCGCGCGCGCCGTAGGTGTTGGACACGCACAGCGCCACCGCCGGCAGTCCCTTGCCGCGGCTGTAGTCCAGCACCAGCTTCTCGGCCGCGACCCGCGAACCGATGTAGCCACCGGCCTTGCTCCCCCAGTTGAACGGGGTGTCCTCGTCGACGACTCCACCGGCGCCGAGTCCGATGGTTCCGATGGTGCTGGTAAACACGAACCGGCGCAGATCGGCGGCCACGGCGGCGTCCAGGACGTGGCGCAGCCCGTCGACGTTGGTGCGGTAGAGCGGTGCCGGGTCGCGCAGATTGGCGCGGGTGTCGACAACGCAGTAGAAGACGACGTCGCAGCCGTCCATCGCCTCTTTCAGGGCGGCGTCATCGAAGATGTCGCCGTAGAAGCGCTGCACCGGCAGGTCGTCGATGCCGCGCGTCGAGCTGCTGGGGCGCAGCATGACCCGGACCGTCTCACCGCGCTCGACCAGTTGCCGCGTCACATGCGAGCCGAGGAAGCCGCTCGCGCCCAGAACTAGTTTGTCGGTGCCTGCCACGCCCCGCAGCATGCCCGATGGCGCCCAGGGAAGACAAGATCGCCGAAGTGTTCACAGCTGTTTTTCGGGCAGCGTCATTACTATCAGCCGGCGAAGCGGAAAATCCGGAGGTGAAGCCACGTCGATGAACGCCACACGAAGCCCCGATGCCCGCGCGGGTCGGCGCTGGGTCTCGGCACTCCTGGGTGGGCTCGGCATCCTCGCCCTCGGCATCCTGGTCGCCGCCGTCGTCAGCGTCTCCCACGAGTCGTCGCACCCCGTCGGGCAGCCTCACCCGCCGGCAACCGCGACGACCGCGGCCGTGCCAGTGCGCAACACCGCATCCGTCCCGTCTCCGTCGGCGCACCCGCCGACGTCATGGAGCGTGTCGGCCGTCGCCTCCACACTCGCGCCGGCACCTGCCGCGCCGCCCGCGTCCGCCGCACCGAAGCGCGAACCCAGTGTGCGGCAACGACTTCACGACATGTTCCCGCATCTGATCCCTGGGCACTGACGACGCAGCCTCGCGAAATCGCCATGATGGTCGTGATCGGGCCACAATCGCGACCATCAGGCAGATCTCGGCGCGCCGCGCGGCCGAGCCGGCCCTGACTCAGTCCTTCAGGCAGGCTTCGGCGCCGTTGAGAACACCGTTGCGGTAGTGCCTGATTCGTTCGAAGCCGGCGCCCTGACGCTCGACGTCACCGTCACCGCGGAACACCAACAGAGCGATGATGGCCTCGTCGAGGTCGCCCGGTGAGATGCCGAAGCTGCTGGTTTCCTTGCGGTTCTGCAGCAGCACGCTCGCCGTGTACGCCCCGGCGAAGCAGTCGCCGCGCAGCGACTGCGTCTTGTCGTCGGAATTGTCCCCGGCCCGGGTCATCGCGGCCAGCCCGAACTGGGTGGCCAGCAAGGTCGCGACCGCGAAATCGCCACCCTGGCGGTACACCGTCGGCATCGCGTCGACGTTGTCCCACCCGATGTAATCGTCTGGGACGCAATAGAACAGCGCATAGTCCTTGGCCGGCGTCGAGCCGCACATCGGCGGGTTCGACGGGTCGAACGGCTCCAGGCCCTTCACCGGTACCCAGGCTTCGCCGTTGGTCAATTCCGGATACACGTGGGCCCAGTAGTCTTCGATGTCGTAGGGCACGTCGTTGACCATCGCGTCGTAGGGCATGTCGCCACCGGCGGCCTCGTCCTCGGCGTTCTGGAACGGAAGCTCGACGACCACCGGGTTGTCGTCGCGGTACTCCTTGCACGCGGTGGGCCCGTTGTCATAGCCGTCCTGAAAGGCACTGACCCGGTCGAAGCCACTGCCGTGGGCCGTCTGGTCGGTCTTTTCTTTGCCAGGCGTATCACGCAGTTCGAGGATGCCGGCCAGGGCATTGTCCATGTCGGCGGCGTTGACCTTGTACTCCCCGGAGTCCTTGGCGTGTTTGGCCCAACCGCCCGCAAAGCAATCGGCCTGCAGCTCCGAGGTCACCGTGCGAGCGGTGAAATTGGACCGGGCCTGGATGGCGTGGCCCCACTCGTGAGCCAGCACGATCGGGATGACGAAATCGCCGAATTTGGACTGCAATTCGGGCAGCAGGCCCTCGGAGTCCCAAGCCACCACATCTTTGTTGGGGCAGTAGAAGGCGTTCTGGACGATTTCGGCGGCGTCTGACACACAGGGCGGAAGTTTCGCCGACGACGGAACCACGGCGAAGAAGCCGCCCGACACCGGCTTGTAGTCGCCGCCGTAGAGCTTCGGGTACTCCTCGGCCCAGTACTTCTGCAGGTTGGCGATCGCCTGGATCGCGATCTTGTTGACCGGGGTGGACGCATCGCCGGTGATTTTGATGTCGTCGGTCTTGGCGACCTGCGACTTCGGGGCGGGGACGACGGGCTTCGGCCCCCCACAGGCCGCCAGGACGACGACGAGCGCAGCCATTGCCAGACCTTTGGTTCGCATGGTCGAACATTAGCCAATAACCGCTGCGCCTGCGGTGTATAGATCAGAAACGGTTTGCCAACGACGCAAACCTGTGTGAGTTACTTGATCAGCGGGTCACGCGGCATACCGAGGATGCGCTCGGCGATCTGGTTGCGGGTGATCTCCGATGTGCCGCCGGCGATCGACAGTGCGCGTGACCCCAGCGCTGTGCGGCCCGCCATTTCACCCTCACCGCCGTCGAGCGCCACGTCCGGACCGACCAGGGCCGCGGCGATCGTGCCCTGCTCCTGAAACTGCTCGGCCAGGATGAGTTTGGTGATGTTGCCTTCCGGGCCCGGGCCGGCGCCCTCGAGCGC
Organism: uncultured Mycobacterium sp.; assembly: GCA_900078375.1. Lineage (GTDB taxonomy): Bacteria > Actinomycetota > Actinomycetes > Mycobacteriales > Mycobacteriaceae > Mycobacterium. The sequence goes on from FLQS01000034.1 coordinate 47,007, forward strand.
ACGGACCACGCGCCGCAGGTTCAACAGGCGCAGTGCCTGGTCTCTGGCGAGGAACTTGCCAACCCATTGCACCGCGCCGACATGCCGATCGCCGTGCCTTGTGGCCAGCGAGACGAGCCACGCCGCCGCCGGCGCGATCGTGCCGGCACCGCCGCCGATGCTGACCCGCTCATTGCCGAGCGTGGCACGGGCGACCGTCCAGCCGGAGTTCGGCTCCCCGACGACGTCCTCGTCGGGGACGAACACGTCGGTGAAGAACACTTCGTTGAAGTCGGAGCCGCCGGTGATCTGGCGCAGCGGCCGCACCTCGACGCCGGGCGCCTCCATGTCCAGGATCACCGTCGTGATGCCGGCATGCTTGGGCACGTCGAAGTCGGTGCGGACGGTGGCCAGACCGCGCTTGCAGTAGTGCGCCCCGCTGGTCCACACCTTCTGGCCGGTGATCTTCCAGCCGCCGTCCACCCGGGTGGCGCGGGTCTTGACCGCCGCGGCGTCCGAGCCCGCCGACGGTTCGGAGAACAGCTGGCACCAGATCTCGTCCTTGCGCAACGCCTTCTCGACGAATCGCTCGATCTGCGAGGGTGTTCCGTGCTGGATCAGGGTCAGGATCACCCAGCCGGTGATGCCGTAGTCGGGCCGCTTGACACCGGCGGCGGCGAACTCCTCCTCGATCAGCAACTGTTCGACGGCACCCGCCGCGCGGCCCCACGGCTTGGGCCAGTGCGGCATGACGTATCCGGTCGCGATCAGCTCGTCGAGTTGCGCCTTCTCGTCGAGCTTGGCGAGCTCGACGGCGTCGGCGCGGATCTGGGTGCGCAGCTCGTCGGCCTCGGGCGGCAAGTCCAGGCTGTTGGCCCTGCTGTGGCCCGCTTCGGTCAGGGTGAACACATCGGTGACCGGGCCGTCCCCGCCGAGGAGGGCTTGCACCGTCAGCGCGCGCCGCAGATGCAGATGCGCGTCGTGCTCCCAGGTGAACCCGATGCCGCCGTGCACCTGAATGTTCAACTCTGCGTTGCCAACATAGGCCGGGAAGGCCAACGCGGCCGCGGCTGCCGCGACGAGCTCGAACTGTTTCTGGTCGTCCCCGAAGGCGCGGGCGGCGTCCCACACGACGGCAACCGCCGACTCCGAGGCGACAATCATGTCGGCGCAGTGGTGCTTGACCGCCTGGAAGGTCGCGATGGTGCGGCCGAATTGCTCACGCACCTTGGCGTATTCGACGGCGGTGTCCACACAGTCGGATGCTCCACCGGCAGCCTCGGCGCCAAACAGCGTGCGGGCCAAGGCAACTGCCACGGCGCTCGCCCCGGCCAGCACGTTGCCGGCCACCGAGACATCGCGCAGCGAAACCCGGCCCGACCGCCGCGACCGGTCCAGGCTTCCCGGCACCTCGATCGACGCCCCATCGGCGCCACGCTCCACCAGCAGCACATCCGCGCCGGAAGTCAGCACCAACAGGTCAGCCAGTCCGGCACCGAGCACCACACCGGCGTCACCACTGGCGGTCTCGCCGGCGACGGTGATGTCACCGCCGAATCCGATTGCAGCCGTGACGGATCCGTCGACCAGGCCGGGCAGCAGACGAGCCTTCTGCTCATCGCTACCGGCCGCCGACACCAGGGCGGAGGCAACGACGGTCGGTACGAACAGGCCCGGCGCGATCGCGCGGCCGAGCTCGTCGATGACGACCACCAGCTCCGGCAGGCCGAAACCCGAACCGCCGTACTGTTCGTCGACGTGCAGCCCGAGCCAACCCAGCTCGGCCAGCTCCGACCAGAACGGCGGACGGGTCTCCTCGGCATCGTCGGCGAGGAGGTCCCGTGTCACCGCCCTAGCCTTCTGCGCGGCAAGGAACGAGCGCGCCACCTCGCTGAGTTCACGGTGGTCGTCGGTCAGTGCGATACCCATCGGGTCCTCCTCGAGGCGGCGGTGCCTGTTCCCCTAATGCCTTACCACAGGCGGATCACTTGGGAGCGAAGCGCTGTCCCGCATCGAGACGGATGCACTGGCCGTTGAGCATCGGGTTGTCGACGATCGCCGCGACCAGCTTGGCGAACTCCTCGGGCTTGCCCAGGCGCTTGGGGAAGGCGGCGTCCTTGGTCAGCGCCTTGGCGAATTCGTCGGGGATGCCCTTGGTCAGGCCGGTGGCGAACAGGCTGGGCGCGATGGCCAGCGCGCGGATGCCCAGCGGACCCAGGTCACGGGCCATCGTCAGGCACATGCCGGCGATACCGGCCTTGGCGGCGGTGTAGGCAACCTGGCCGATCTGGCCCTCGAACGCGGCGATCGAGGCGGTATTGATGATGACGCCGCGCTCTTCCTCTTCGGGCTCGTTGTTGGCCATGTGCGCGGCGGCGAGCCGGCTGATGTTGAAGCTGGCGATCAGATTGAGGTCGATCGTGCTGCGGAAGGTCTCCAGGGCGTGCGGGCCGTTCTTGCCGAACGTCTTCTCCGCGACACCGCCGCCGGCGGTGGTCAGCACGACGTGCAGGCCACCGAGGGCCTCGACCGCATCGGCCAGCGCCTTCTCGGTGCCCTCGAAGTTGGTCACGTCGACGGGGATGAACGGGCCGCCGACACCGGCCGCAACCTCGGGGCCGTCGGTGCCCTCGCGGTCGAGAATCGCCACCTGGGCTCCGCGGGAGGCCAGCAGCTCAGCACTTGCCCGCCCGAAGCCCGATGCGCCGCCCACGACGACTACCTTCTTGCCCGAGATCTCCATCCGATACTCCTGTCGGTTGACGCCGGCACGCTCACCGTGCCGCTTACAGTTCGCTATTCCATTCGCGGGACGCCCTGGTGGCGCCCGAGCCGGTACGCACGTTACCGCTCGTCATGAATTGGTCACGAACAAGGGTGTCTACCCAGCGGTAGGTTGGGCGGCATGGCCCAATCCACGACCGGTCTGCGAATGGGCGCTGGAGTGGCGGCCGCCGCGGTCGCGCTCGGCGTGGTCCAGCTGACGGCCGCGTTCTTCTCCCCTGCCGCCGACGCCCGCACTGCGGTGGGCACCGCGGTCATCAACATGACGCCGGGGCCGGTCAAGGAATGGGCGATCCAGACCTTCGGCACCGCCGACAAGCTGTTCCTATCGGTCTCCGTGCTCGCGGTCATCGGGGTGCTGGCTGCCGTCGCCGCGATCTGGGAACGCTCACGCATCCCTCTCGGCACGGCGGCGATCCTGGCCGCCGCGGTGGCCGGCAGCGTCGCGGTGCTGGCCCGTCCCGGCGCCCGGCCGGTCGACATCATCCCCACCCTGCTCGGCGCGGTGTGCGGTATCGCGGTGTTGCGGCTGCTCACCGGCCGGATCGATGCAAGCCAATCTCCTGAGCCGACCGACGCCACCGAAGACAGCCAAGACACCGGGTTCGACGCCGGACGCCGGCTCTCCCTCGTGACGTTCGGGATCGGCGGACTCGGGCTCCTCAGCGGTGTCGCCGGGGTGGTGATCAATCGCCGGCTGCACTCGGTGTCCGGCGACCGGGAGAGCTTCGCCCTGCCATCCGCCGCGCCGCCATCGCCGATTCCGGCCGACGTCACGCCGCAGGGCGTGCAGCTACCCAGCTTCGTCACCGCCAACAGCGACTTTTACCGCATCGACACCGCACTGAGCGTCCCGCAGCTCGCGCGCGGCGACTTCCGGCTGCGCATCCACGGCATGGTCGACCGCGAAGTCACCTACACCTTCGACGACTTGGCGAAGTTCCAACCGATCACCAAGACCGTGACACTGACCTGCGTGTCCAACCCGGTCGGCGGCAACCTGATCTCGAATGCCACCTGGACCGGGTATCGGGTTGCAGACCTGCTGCGCGACAGCGGAATCCACCCGGACGCCGATATGGTGCTCTCGACATCGATAGACGGGTTCACCGCAGGCACCCCGGTGGAGGCGCTCACCGATGCGCGCGAGTCGATGCTGGCGATCGGGATGAACGGCGTGCCACTGCCGGTCGAACACGGCTATCCTGCCCGGCTGGTGGTGCCCGGGCTGTATGGCTATGTGTCGGCTACCAAATGGGTGGTGGACCTGGAGCTGACCCGCTTCGACCGCGCGCAGGCCTACTGGACCAAGCTCGGCTGGTCGGAGCGCGGCCCGATCAAGACCGAGTCGCGGATCGACGTGCCGCGCGACAGCCAAAAGGTGGCCAAGGGTCCGGTGACGTTCGGCGGGGTGGCGTGGGCGCAGAACCGCGGTGTGAAAGGCGTCGAGGTGCGGATCGACGACGGACCGTGGCAGCCCGCCCAGCTGGGGGCGGCCTACTCCAATGACACCTGGCGGTTGTGGAGCTTCCCGTGGACGGCCACCCAGAGCGGTTCCCACACGATCACCGCTCGCGCGACTGACAACACCGGCGCGGTGCAGACCGAAGACCGGGCGCAGCCGGCCCCCGACGGCGCGACGGGCTGGCCCACTGTGTCGTTCGAGGTGGGCTGACGCCGGCTTGTTGTCCCCGGCTGGTTGTCACAGTGTCGTGCCAACCTGGAGGCATGTTGCTTGACGATGTCGCGGCGGCCTCGGCCGATGTGTCGGCGACGTCGTCGCGGCTGGCCAAGGTGGCGCGGATCGCCGAGCTGCTCACCGGAGTGAGTGACCCGCGACTGGTGGCGGTCGTGGTGTCATGGCTGTCCGGCGAGTTGCCGCAGCGCCAGATCGGGGTCGGCTGGGCGGCGTTGCGCACGCTGCCCGATCCGGCGGCGAAGCCGACGCTGACCGTGTCGGCCGTCGATGCGACGTTCACCGAGATCGGCGCCGTTGCAGGCAAGGGTTCGCAAGGCCGGCGCGCCGAGCTGCTTACGGCCCTGTTCGCCGCGGCCACCGACACCGAGCAGGTGTTTCTGCGCCGGCTGCTCGGCGGCGAACTGCGCCAGGGCGCGCTGGCCGGGGTGATGGCCGACGCCGTCGCCAAGGCAGCCGGCGTGCCGGCCGCAGCGGTACGCCGGGCCGCCATGCTCGGCGGCGCCCTGCCCGCCGTCGCCTCTTCAGCGCTGACCGGCGGGGCCGAGGCGCTGAGCGGGTTCACCCTGGCGGTGGGCCGACCGGTCGGCCCGATGCTCGCCCAGACCGCGACCGGCGTGGTCGATGCCCTCGAACGGCTCGATGGCGACGCAATTTTCGAGGCCAAGCTCGACGGCGCCCGCGTGCAGATCCACCGCAACGGCGACGATGTCACCATCTACACCCGCAGTCTCGACGACGTGACCGCCCGGCTGCCCGAGGTGGTCGACGCCGCGCTCGCGCTGCCGGTCACCACCCTGATCGCCGACGGCGAGGCCATCGCCCTGCGGCCCGACAACCGCCCGCACCGATTCCAGGTCACCGCATCCCGATTCGGCAAGAGCACCGATGTGGCCGCTGCCCGAGCGGCACAACCACTTTCGGTGTTCTTCTTCGACATCCTGCATCTCGACGGTGTCGACCTGCTCGACGAACCCACCCACACCCGGCTCGCGGCGCTGGATGCGATCGCGCCCGCCCAACACCGCGTCGACCGGCTTGCCACCACCGATGCCGCTGCGGCGCACGAATTTCTGGACGCCACGCTAGCCGCCGGCCACGAGGGCGTGATGGCCAAATCACCCAGCTCGCCCTATGAGGCGGGCCGCCGCGGCGCGGGCTGGCTGAAAGTCAAACCGGTACACACCCTGGACCTGGTGGTGCTCGCCGTCGAGTGGGGATCGGGTCGGCGCACGGGCAAGCTGTCCAATATCCATCTGGGCGCGCTGGATCCGCAAACCGGCGGCTTCGTGATGCTCGGCAAGACCTTCAAGGGCATGACCGACGCGATGCTGGACTGGCAGACGGCGCGCTTCACCGAACTCGCGACCGGACCACTGGATGAGTACGTCGTCCCGCTGCGTCCCGAGCAGGTCGTCGAGATCGCATTCGACGGAGTGCAGGGCTCGAGCCGTTATCCCGCGGGTATGGCGCTGCGGTTCGCCCGGGTGCTGCGCTACCGCGACGACAAAAGCCCCGCCGAAGCCGACACCATCGACACCGTGCGCGCGTTCTACGAACGTGACTAGCGAGCCGGGATCGGCTGGTCATCGACCCGCGTCCCGAAGACTCCGAATCCGTGCAGCATCTCCTCAGTGGGTGCTGGTGTCCATTCCCACGCCGCGATCTGGCGCAGGGAGCGGCGGCTCAGGTTGGCGCGCAACAGTTCATAGCCGTCGGCCCGCAGCAGCGTCGTCGGTTGCCCGGAGCCGCAACTCCACTGCCGTCCCTGCTCATCTTCAATGACCAGGGACGCGCTGCGCCGCAGTTGTCTGCCCAGGTACATCATCGTCACGTCCAGGAATGGCTGCCAGTGTTCGCGATCGACCCGTGGAAGTCCCAGTGCCTCATGCAGATCCGCCTCGTGGCAGACGGTGTCAATGGCGAGGTTGGGGCCGTAGAGCTGATCGTCGGTCAGACTGGCGTCGGCGGCCGGAGCGATGCGATCCCATTCGGCCATCAGTTCGCCGACCGAGTTTCGCCGGCGTTCCCGGACGTGACGTGCCGTCCACTGATCGCTCGTCACCCCGTCCAACCGTCCGCTGACGGCGTCGGACGCACAGCCGACCAGATGGGCCAGCAGCTCGTGCACGGTCCATCGAGGCGTCGCGGGCACCCGCAATTGAAGCTGGTCATCTCGGAGGGTGGCAGCCAGTTCATTCACCCGCCCGCGTGCTGTGCGATAGGTCAGCTCAAGCATGTCAAACGACCCTGTGCGTTCTGCGAAAAGGCCAGCCTCCAGCCATTATCGGTGCGTACCGCGACGCTGGTGTTGCGGCGACTCCCGCGACGCAACCGGCCTGTGATCGCGGCGCGGGCCTGGATCAGGGCCACATCGGGCGTCAGGTACCGCAGCCGGGTGATCTCGGTTCGCCCTCTGCGACGCCTGGCCTGACCGTCGACGAGCGCGCGGATCTCCCGTTCGTCTCTCTGGCTCACCGACGAATGTACCGATGGCCCCGGCCTGTAGAGCGCGGGTCGCGGGTGCCGCAGGTTGGCGAACAGGATGCGCGCGAATAACGACGGTTCCCGCAGCCGCGCAGGCGGATCGATGAGGCCGCGGACACGCAGAATCCGCTCGACCACAACGATATCCGTACTCGCGGCCCGCGTAGCCGCTCGTTGCATCCAGGAGTTCAGTCGTCGCGCTGAGGCACGTTCCTGGGCAGCGGGCGCTGGCTGGTCAATCGCCCGGTTCGCCGCCCACACCGGTCTGATGTGTTCTGTGGCGGCGGAAAAGAACCGCTGCGGCAGGTCGGCAGTTCCCTCACGCAGGCAGTCGCGCAGCGCGAGCGCCTGCACCGCGGCCATCGTCATGCCTTGTCCGTGCAGCGGATTGAGGCTGCACAACGCGTCGCCAAGAATCACCAGACCGGACGGCAGGTATGGCATTCGGTCGTAGCGTCGCCACACCGCGGCGGTGTTGCGGGAGACCGAGATCTCCCCCACACACGTCGCGTCACGCAGGCCGGCCATGATCGTCGCAGGCAACATCGACCCTGCCGATTGCAGCATCTCCGCGAAACTATCTGGTGGACTGCCACATTCAGCAGGGCATGAGATGGCCAACATCCAGGTGTCGTGTTCGTAGGCGACCATCAACGCGCCCGGCGAGCGACTGCCCTGATTGACGAACACCATCCGCTGCGCAATGCGCCCCGTTGGGATGCTCAGGAGCTGACTGGAGTACCCGCCGCTTGACGGGACCCTTTCCTCCGGCACGACGCCGAAGCCCTGCATCGCCAGAAAGTGTGCGGTGCGCCCCGCACGGCCTGTTGCGTCGACTATCAGGTCGGCCGACACAGTCGAGGCGGTACCGCTGTCGCGGTTGATGATTCGCACACCGGTGACAGCACTGCCGGCAAGAACCGGTGCCACGATGTTGCTCCGGTCGAGGATGGCGACGTTGCCCAGCGCGTTGACGCGACGGCGGAGATGGAACTCCAGGAACGGACGACTGGCCTGGTATGCCGCCAATGGTTGCGGATCAGACAGGCGGCCAGCAGGATTCAGCTCATAGCGTCCGACGCGCACGTAGAGCCGCGACAGGTCAGAACTGTCGTCGACAACAGCCCCGGCCGCTCCAAGTTCATCCAGAAGCCCCGGAAACAGCTCGCCAATCGCCTGCGTGCCACGGGCGAGGAGACTGTGCAGATGCCGACCCTGCGGCACGCCCGTGCGCTGTTCGGCACGATCGGGCAGTTCGTCGCGGTCGATGACGGTGACCGACTCGTAGGACTCCGTGAGCACCCGCGCTGCGAGCAGCCCCGCTATGCCGGCACCCAAAACCACCGCGTGTGAACCCAGCTCGGCCATCCTCGTCGCCTCCGTTCCGAACGCCCGTGCGCTGTCAACCGTCCCCACGAGCAGTGACCGTACCTCAAATTTAAGAAAATTAAGAGAAACTTGTGGTAACACTAAGAGACTTGGTGTGCGCGGCCTCTACCAGCACCGAATAGCGGCGCGGCGTTTCCGCGTTCTCCGAACTGGCGAACCTGTGAATGGAAGGATCACCGCACAGCCAGACATGCACGCCTCGTCAAGGGAGAAACACGTGGCTTCACCGACCGCCGCGCCGTCGGAATACATCGAGGAGACCAGGGGCGACGTCACCTACATCCGTACCGAGAAGGATCTGCCGCCGGTCGCCGTCGTCGACCGCTCGCCGATCACGACCCGGCACAAACTGATCTTCGGCGCCGTCGCCGTCCTCGGGGCGATCGCATGGGCGGTCATCGCCTTCTTCCGCGGCGAGACCGTCAACGCCGTCTGGTTCGTCATCGCCGCGATCTGCACCTACGTCATCGGCTACCGGTTCTACGCCCGGCTGATCGAGATGAAAATCGTCCGCCCCCGCGACGAGCACGCCACGCCGGCCGAGATATTCGAGAACGGCACCGACTACATGCCCACCGACCGGCGGGTGCTGTTCGGTCACCACTTCGCCGCGATCGCCGGGGCCGGCCCGCTGGTGGGCCCGGTGCTGGCGATGCAGATGGGCTACCTGCCCGGCACCATCTGGATCATCGTCGGCGCGGTGCTCGCCGGCTGCGTCCAGGACTTCCTGGTGCTGTCGATCTCCACCCGCCGGCGCGGTCGCTCGCTGGGGCAGATGGCCCGCGACGAACTCGGCGCGGTCGGCGGCGTCGCGGCCATTGTCGCCGTGCTGGTCATCATGGTCATCCTGCTGGCGGTGCTGGCGTTGGTCGTGGTGGGTGCCCTGGCCGAAAGCCCGTGGGGCGTGTTCTCCATCGCGATGACGATCCCGATCGCCATCTTCATGGGCCTGTATCTACGTTTCCTGCGGCCAGGCCGGGTCTCCGAGGTCTCGCTGATCGGTGTCGTCCTGCTGCTTCTGGCCGTGGCCAGCGGCGGCTGGGTCGCCGGAACCGATTGGGGCGCAGACTGGTTCACGCTGTCCAAGGTCACCCTGTCGTGGTGCATCATCGTCTACGGGCTGGCCGCGTCGGTGCTGCCGGTGTGGTTGCTGCTGGCGCCGCGCGACTATCTGTCGACGTTCATGAAGGTCGGCACCATCGCGCTGCTGGCAGTGGGCATCCTGCTGGCCCGGCCGATCATGGCGGCCCCGGCGATCTCGAAGTTCGCCGAAAGCGGTGCCGGCCCGGTGTTCGCCGGCTCGCTGTTTCCGTTCCTGTTCATCACCATCGCCTGCGGGGCCTTGTCGGGCTTCCACTCCCTGATCTCCTCGGGCACCACGCCCAAGCTGCTGGAGAAGGAAAGCCAGATGCGGCTGATCGGCTACGGCGGCATGCTCACCGAGTCGTTCGTCGCGATCATGGCGCTGATCACCGCGGCGATCCTCAACCAGCACTTGTACTTCGCGATCAACGCGCCCTCGGCCCAGACCGGCGCCACCGCCGAGACGGCAGCCAAGTACGTCAACGGCCTTGACCTGTCCGGTGCCCCCATCACCGGGACCGAGATCACCGAGGCCGCCAAGAGTGTGGGTGAGGAGTCGATCGTCTCCCGGACCGGTGGGGCACCGACGTTGGCGTTCGGCATGTCCGAAGTGCTGCATCAGGTGTTCGGCGGCGCCTCGCTGAAGGCGTTCTGGTACCACTTCGCGATCATGTTCGAGGCGCTGTTCATCCTCACCACCGTCGACGCCGGCACCCGAGTCGCCCGGTTCATGCTCTCCGACGCCCTGGCCAACCTCGGCGGCCCGTTGAAGCGGCTGCGCAACCCGAGCTGGCGGGTCGGTGCCTGGATCTGCAGCCTGGTCGTGGTCACCGGCTGGGGTTCGATCTTGCTGATGGGGGTCACCGACCCGCTCGGCGGCATCAACACGCTCTTCCCGCTGTTCGGCATCGCCAACCAGCTGCTGGCCGCGATCGCGCTGACCGTGGTCACCGTCGTGGTGATCAAGAAGGGTCTGCTGAAGTGGGCGTGGATTCCGGGCATCCCGCTGCTGTGGGATCTGGTGGTCACCCTCACCGCGTCATGGCAGAAGATCTTCTCCGGCGATCCGAAGCTCGGCTATTGGACCCAGCACTTCCAGTACCGCGCCGCCGCGGAGGCCGGAAAGACCACGTTCGGCTCGGCCAAGAACGCCGATCAGCTGCACGCCGTCATCCGAAATACCTTCATCCAGGGCACGTTGTCGATCGTGTTCGCCGTTTTGGTGATCATCGTGGTCCTCGCCGGGGTGGTCATGGCACTGCGGGCGATCCGGGGCGGCGGCCGTGAGCTGACCGAGGACACCCCCGTGCCGTCGAAGATCTTCGGGCCGTCCAGCCTGATCACCACTTCCGCAGAGAAGGAGGTGCAGAAACAATGGGACGCGCTACCCTCGCCGCACGCCAAATCCGTTGGTACATCGGTGCATTGATGGGCGATAGCCACTACCGCCGCTACGTCGAGCACCGGGCCCGCACCCACCCCGGTGAGCCGGTGCTCAGCGAGGCGCAGTACTGGCGCATGCGCCACCACGACGCGGACACCAACCCGACGACCCGCTGCTGCTAGCAGCCGAGCACGCGGTCGCAGAACTGCCGCGTCGTCGCGATCAGCCGCGCATTCGGCTTGTCGACCTCGTCGACCCACGCCTGCGCCGCCTGCGTTGACCGTCCGCCGTCAATGTGCCGCGCTACCAACCGTTCCCGCCGAATCTGCGCGGAGCAGTCGATGTAGTACAGCCGGCTCAGCAGCGGACGCACCGCGGCCCAGTCGCCGTCGGGCACGCCCAGGTAGTTGCCCTCGGTGACTATCAGCCTGCTGGCGGCAGGCACCACGTGGCCGGCGGCTATCGGCTCCTCCAGGCGTCGGTCGAAAGCCGGCACGTAGACATCGCGGCGACCGAACTCCTGCGCCACCCGGTCCAGCGTGGCGACGTAACCCGCGGCATCGAAGGTGTCGATCGCCCCTTTCCGGTCATGACGGCCGAGTCGGTCCAGTGCGGCGTTGGACAAGTGGAAGCCGTCCATCGGGACATAGGACGCCCCTTCGAAGGCGGCGACCAGCGCGCGAGCCACCGTCGACTTGCCCGCCCCCGGTGGCCCGGTAAGACCGACCATGACGCGGCCGGGCGCCCCGCCGAGCATTGCGGCGACGTCAGCGGCCAGAAGATCAAAAGAACTGTCGCGGGCGTAACTGATGGCTGACGGCCTCCGATACGTCGGGTAGGTCCGGGGGTTGATGACTGCAGAACAGGACCTCTCATGAATCCATTTCGGAAGATACGCAGTCGGGGGATCATTCGGGCGGCGACTGCCGCCATCGCTTCACTCCTGGTGGTCGGCGCCGTCGCGGCCCAACCACCGATGGCCAAGGCGGCCGAGGTCGAGTTCCTCAGCGTGCCGTCGCCGTCGATGGGTCGCAACATCACCGTCCAGTTCCAGGGCGGCGGCCCGAAGGCGGTGTATCTGCTCGACGGCCTGCGCGCCCAGGACGACCGCAGCGGCTGGGACATCAACACCGGCGCATTCTCCTGGTTCAACGACTCCGGCGTCTCCGTCGTGATGCCGGTCGGTGGCATGTCGAGTTTCTATACCGACTGGTACCGGCCCGCGACCGGAAACGGCACCACGCAGACCTACAAATGGGAGACCTTCCTGACCTCCGAGCTGCCGGGGTGGCTGTCGGCCAACAAGGGCATCAGCTCCAGCGGCAACGCCGTTGTCGGGCTGTCGATGTCGGGCAGCGCCGCGCTGACATTGGCCGCCTACCATCCCGCACAGTTCGTGTACGCGAGCTCGCTGTCGGGCTTCCTGAACCTGTCGGCGCAGACCTGGCCGCTGTTGGTCTCGATCGCGATGGCCGACGCCGGCGGCTTCAACGCCCTCGACATGTGGGGCGTCTTCGGCGGGGCGGCCTGGCAGCGCAACGACCCGATGCTCCACGTCGGCCAGCTCGTGTCGAACAACACCCGTATCTGGGTCTACAGCGGCAACGGGAACCCGACCGACCTCGACGCCGGCCTGGGCAACGCGCAGGTTCCCGCGCAGTTCCTCGAGGGCCTGACGATTCGGACCAACCACGCGTTCCAAGCCCGCTACGAAGCCGCGGGCGGACGCAACGGTGTGTTCAACTTCCCGCCCACGGGCACCCACAGCTGGGGTTACTGGGGTGGCCAACTACAGGCGATGAAGCCCGACATCCAGCGGGTATTGGGCGCCTCACCGACCGCCTGACCCCAGACGAAAGGCCCGGTCCCTTGTCCAGGGACCGGACCTCTCAGTGTCACGTACGGGGGCGCCCGGCGGCAGCCTTCAGCCCTATTCCCCGGCTCTTGGATCCTCAAACCCGGCCCGCGCAGAATGAGTCCAGACGGCACCCTCAGCAGGCCCGCCATTGCCGACGGGCTACGGTTACTTCTGAAAACGGCCGTGCGCAGATAAGGGGACAGCAGATGGACCTGTCGTGGTCGGCGAAGGATCTCGAGTTCCGCGACGAGGTGCGGGCGTTCCTGGACGACAAGCTCACCCCGGATCTGCGGCAGGCGGGCCGGCTGATGACCAGCGTCTATGCCGACCACGACGCCAGCATGGCGTGGCAGGCGATCCTGCACGAACGGGGCTGGGCCGCCCCCGCCTGGCCCGTCGAGCACGGCGGCTGCGACTGGTCGCTGACCCAGCACTACATCTTCAGCCGTGAATCCACGCTCGGCGGGGCGCCGTCGTTGTCGCCGATGGGCATTCGGATGGTCGCCCACGCGATCATCGCCTACGGCACCGCCGAGCAGAAGGACTACTTCCTGCCGCGCATCCTCACCGGTGAGGTGTTCTTCTGCCAGGGCTACTCCGAACCGGAGGCAGGCTCGGACCTGGCCGCGCTGACGATGGCGGCGACCAATGATGAATCAGCCGGTGATCTCATTTGCACCGGCAGCAAGATCTGGACCACCCACGCCACCGAGGCCAACTGGATCTTCGCGCTGGTGCGCACCTCGCGCTCGGCCAAGAAGCAGCATGGCATCACGTTCGTGCTGATCGACATGAGCACACCGGGCATCGAGATCCGCCCGCTGGTGATGACCTCCGGCGAGAAGGTGCAGAATCAGATCTTCTTCGACGCGGTGCGGGTACCCAAGTCGAACGTGATCGGCGAGATCGACGACGGCTGGACGGTGGCCAAGTACCTGTTGGAGTTCGAACGTGGCGGTGGCGCAACGGCACCCGCGCTGCAGGCCTTGGCCGACGCGATCGCGACCGAGGCGACCGGACAACCGGGCCCGGCTGGCGGCGCGCTGATCGACGACCCGGCGTTCGCCGCCAAACTCGCCGACATTCGCATCCGCGCCGAAGTGCTCGAGATCCTCGAATACCGCGTCCTGACAACGGTTGCCGAAGGGCGCAATCCCGGTGCCGCGTCGTCGATGCTGAAGATCCTGTCCACCGAACTCTCGCAGGCCATCACCGAACTCGCCATGGAGGCCGCCGGCCCGCGCGGCCGGGCCTATCAGCCGCACGCGACCCGGCCCGGCGGCCCGGTCTCGGACTTCGAACCACCGGCGGACGGCTACGTCAGTGGTCAGCCATGGCAGGCGGTGGCGGCGCTGCGCTACTTCAACGACCGGGCCGGTTCAATCTACGCCGGCAGCAACGAGATTCAGCGCAACATCCTGGCCAAGGCGACATTGGGGCTGTAATGGACTTCAACCTGAACAAAGAACAAGAGCTCCTGCGCGACGGCCTCGGCAAGTTTCTGGCCACCCGCTACGACCTCGAGAAGAGCCGCACCGCAGCCAAGCTCGGGCCGGGCTGGCAGCCCGATATCTGGCGCGGCCTGGCCGACGAGCTCGGCATCCTCGGCGCCGCATTCCCGGAGTCGGTCGGCGGAATCGGCGGGGGCCCAGTCGAAATCATGGTGATTGCCGAAGAATTGGGTCGCGCGCTGGCGATCGAGCCCTTCGTCGACACGGTCGTGGTCGCGGGCGGGCTGCTGCAGCGGTCCGACCACCCCGCCGCCGCGGCGCTGCTGGAACGTATCGCGGAAGGCAGCGCCATCGTCGCCGTGGCGAGCGCCGAGCCCGACGCCGGCGACCACGCGGTGTCGACCAAAGCGGTCCGCGACGGCTCCGAGTGGGTGCTCACCGGCGAGAAGATCGTCGTCACCGCCGCGCCGCTGGCCACCCATCTGCTGATCACCGCGCGCACAACTGGCAATAGCCAAGGGGTTTCGCTGTTCCTCACCGAGTTCGATCCGGCCGCACCGCCGGCGGGCGTCGAGGTCCACAGCTACCGCACCATCGACGATCGACGTGCCGCCGACCTGACGATCAACCAACTGCACCTTCCCGCCGATGCGCTGCTCGCCCCGGACGCGACGTCGTCACTGGCGCAGGCGCGCGACGAGGGCGCGGCCGCGGTGTGCGCGGAGGCCGTCGGCGCGATGCGAAAGGTCCTGTCCGACACCGTCGAATACTGCAAACAGCGACAGCAGTTCGGTCAGCCGATCGGCAGCTTCCAGGTCTTGCAGCGTCGCATGGTCGACATGTACATGGAGGTCGAGCAGGCCGTCGCCGCGGTCTACCTCGCGGTGCTGAACCTCGACGCCGAGCCGCACGCCAGAGCCCGCTCGGTCTCGGCGGCCAAGGTGACCATCGGCCGAGCCGCCCGGTTCCTGGGCCAGAACGCCGTCCAGCTGCACGGCGGCATGGGCATGACCGAGGAACTGGCGATCGGTCACTACTTCAAGCGGCTCACTGCGCTGCAGTACGAGTTCGGTTCCACCGACCAGCACCGCGCGCGGTACGCGAAACTGACTCGTCCCTAACCTTTTTCGGCGGTCTGCCGAGCCCGTTCCCGCATCGAGGCGATCACGCCGCCGTCGTTGAGGATGTCGGTTCCGGTGAGATAGCCCGCGCGGTCACTGGCGCAGAAGGCGAACAACTCCGCCATCTCCTGCGCGGTTCCCCACCTGGGCACGGCGGCGTTGGCGACCATCGCGCCCGCGCCGGCCTCCGCCTCCAACAGGCCCATCTCGGTGTCGACGGACCCCGGGGACACCGAAACGATGCGCAGGCCCCGGCCGTTGAACCGTTCGGCCTGCGACGAGCTGTACCACCGGACGAAGGTCTTGCTGATGCTGTAGGCCAGCCCGGAGCGCATCTCCTCCCCCGCGATGTCGCACGCCGCCAGCATCTCGGCGAGGAACCGCTCCTCGTCGGTGAAGGCGAGGTCGAAATGCTGGGTCGGGACGAGTTCCTCGGGCAGCATGTGCGACGCCATCGACGCCACGTTGACGACCACGGCACCGTCAGCGGCCGTGGCGAAGAACACCTCGTTGACGTTGAGCGTGCCGATCGCATTGGTGGTCATCACGTAGTCGGCGTCGCCCATGCTCGGGCTGACCCCGGCAGTGTGGATCACCGAAGCGATCGGCCCGATCCCGGACGCCGTCTCGAACAGCCGGCTGACGGCGTCGCGGTCGGTGACATCGCAGTTGACCGCCGTCGCCGTGATCCCGAGGTCGCTCAGCGCAGCCGACGCCGCGTCCAGCCGGTCCTGTCTGACGTCGCAGAGCACCAGTGTGCGATCCTGACCGACGATCTTGGCCGTGGCCTGGCCCATGCCACCAGCGCCACCTGTGATTATCGAAACCCGACTCATGCCCGGACGATATACGGCAAGCTATCGCCGGCCGACGGCAGGCCAGAAACTGCGTCACAAACACGTCATCGACTTTCATGTGGTTCGGGTATCCACAACCAAGATCTGAGAAGGCAAGCTCTGAGGAGGTCGGCACATGCTC
Organism: uncultured Mycobacterium sp.; assembly: GCA_900078375.1. GTDB lineage: Bacteria > Actinomycetota > Actinomycetes > Mycobacteriales > Mycobacteriaceae > Mycobacterium. Next base: position 63,217 of record FLQS01000034.1, read on the forward strand.
AACACGATTGCTGACGTGGTGGGAAACATCGCGCAGGGGGTAGGCGGCATTTTCGGCATCCGACACGGCACCGAAGAGCCTGCGTTCACGGTGGAGCGCGAGGTCGGCAGCGTCCAGATTCGCCGCTATGGGCCCCGCATCGCCGCCGAGACGACGATCGGCGCCGACGAGGAGTCGGCGCGAAATCTTGGGTTCCGGCTGCTGGCCGGTTACATATTCGGCGCGAACTCCAGCAGCGACAAGATCGCGATGACGGCCCCCGTCGCGCAACAGGCCAGCGAGAAGATCGCGATGACCGCGCCGGTCGTAACCCAACGCACGCCGTCAGGTGAATGGGTGATCCGCTTCTTCATGCCGTCGAAGTACAGCCTCGATTCGCTGCCAGCCCCGAAGGACGACAGGGTCCGCCTGATGACGGTTCCTTCCGAAACCGTGGCGGTGTTGCGATTCACCGGGAGTATCGGCCCGGACGCGGTCTCCGAACGCACCGGACAACTCTTGAAAGTCTTGTACCGCAACAATATCGAACCCACCGGCGACCCGTTGGCCTGGTTCTACGATCCGCCGTGGGCGTTGCCCTGCCTGCGTCGCAACGAAGTGGTGGTAGGCGTCCCTGCCGATACGTGATTAGCTGATTGACGAGCAACAAGCGGCCTGGGGGCAACCTCACACCGCATTTCGCGGATGTCCAGGCCCACGACCTGTCCGACGACTGTTCGATGCCTCCGACAGTGCCCGCACCAAGCGCGTCCTGCTGGAGGGTTGGGAGCAGTTCGACGAGCCCGTCGACCGCATCGTGTCGATCGGCGCCTTCGCGCACTTCGGACACGAACGCTACGACGATTTCTTCGCCCGGTGCTTCGCGATACTGCCCGACGACGGCGTCATGCTGCTGCACACCATCACCGGGTTGCACCCGCAGGAGATGATCGACCGCGGCATACCGTTGTCCTTCGACTTCGCCCGGTTCGTCAAGTTCATGGTGACCGAGATCTTCCCGGGCGGGCGGCTGCCGTCGATCCCGGTGGTCGAAGAACTGGCAACCGCAGCGGGTTTCGCTATCAGCCGGGTCCAGTCCCTGCAACTGCATTACGCGCTCTTAGCGCACGCGAGAAACGCGGGGGTGTCACAATTCCGGTCGTGCCCACCACCGCCCCGCCCACCTGGCTGGCCCCGGCAATCCGGCCGTATCGCGCGAGCTGGTTGCGGGCCGACATCCTGGCGGGGCTGGGGACCGGCGCGGTCGTCATCCCACTGGCGATGGCCTACGCGACCGTCGCCAACATGCCCGTCCAAATGGGCTTGTACACCTGCATCGTCCCGGTGGTGGTGTACGCGTTCATCGGTGGCTCCCGAGTCGCCAGTATCAGTACCTCGTCAACCGTCTCGACGCTCACCGCCTCGACAATGCTGGCCGGGGGCGTCCTCATCGGCTCGGACGACCAACGCGATGACCTGATCACGCTGACCCTGCTGGTGGGCTTGTTCTTGTTGATCGCCAGGGTGTTTCGGCTCGGCATGCTGGTCGACAACATCAGCGACATGACACTGATCGGCATCAAGATCGCCGTCGGCCTGACCGTCATGGCAGCGCAGCTACCCAAGCTGCTCGGCGTTGCGCCGCATCCCCGTACGACCGGCTTCTTCAAGGTGGCGTGGGCGGCGCTCGCCGATCTCCCACGGGCCAGCCTGGTCACGATCGCGGTCTCGGCGGTCGCTCTGATCGTGCTGCTTGTGCTGACGAAGTTTGTCCCCCGCGTGCCCGGGCCGCTCGCGGTCATCGTCGTGGGGATCGCGGTGAGCGCCGTCGTGGCGTTCCCGACGCACGGGGTGGCGCTGATCCCGACTGTGCCGTCCGGGTTTCCGGTGCCCGAGGTGCCCCGTCTCGATCGCCATATCGTGCCGCTGCTCCCGGGCGCCTTGGCGATCGCCGTGATGGCCTTCTTGGAAACCGTTGCCGTGGCGCGTACCTCGCGGCGACTCGAGGACAGCCCGATCGAGCCGGATCGTGAGCTGATGGCGCTGGGGCTGGCCTCGGTCGCCGGGGCGTTCTTCCACTCTCTGCCGCCGGCCGGTGGGTTCGCCCAGACATCGGTGAACCTGCGCAACGGTGCGCGCAGCCAGATCAGCGGCCTGGTGATGGTGGTGCTCGCCGTATTGGTGGCGCTGTTCGTCGCCCCGATCCTCAGCCTGCTGCCGCAGGCGGTGCTCGGCGCGGTCGTGGTCGTCGCGGTCACCCGCCTCGTCGACATCGCCGCGCTGCGCCGGCTCTACTGCTTCAATCCCCGCGAATGCTACGGCGCCATCGGGGTGGCTCTGGTCGGGTTGGCGTTCGGGCTCATCCCCGCGGTGGCCGTCGCGGTGGCGGTCACCCTACTGATGGTGCTGCACGTGGTGAACTCCCCGCACGTCGCTCAAGTCGTGCGGCACCACGACTGCACGTGGACAGAACAACCCGAGGACGCGGCGCTGGTTCCCGCCGACCCGCTGGTGCTGCGCTGCCTGGTCCCGCTTTATGCGGCCAACGTGCGTCCGAACATCGCCGCCATCCGGAAGGCGACGCTCGATGCCGGCACGCAGCCGACGACGCTGGTACTCGACTTGGTACGGCAGACCGTCGTGGAGTCGACGGTGTTGCACATCTTGGCCGACCTGGACCTCGAGCTGTCCGGCGCCGGGATCCGGCTGATGATCACCGCGCTACCTGATCGGACGTTGCGGACGGTGCAACGCACCGAATGGTGGCAGGAGTTCGAGGCGGACGGGCGCTACCAGTCCGACCTGAATGCTGCCGTCGAAGCGGTCGATCCGGCCTAACCCGGCGCAGGCGCACTCGGATCGGCTGCGGGCGGGACCGCGGACGAGCCGACCGGTCCGGTCGGGCCCGCCGCCATCCCGGGCGGCGGGGCGGCATCGGCGTCGAGCGGACGCTGCGTGAGCAGCAGGAGCGCGTCGCTGCCCGACACTTCCTGGGTGCGCATGGCATGCAACAGGTCGCGCCAATAGCCGAGGCGACCTTGCGGCGGGATGGCGTCCGCCGAGGTGCCCGGTGGCAGATTGTCCGGGCTGGACAGGTGCTGGACCGGCTCCGGGGCAGCCGCTGGCGCGGGGGCCGCCACCTGGGTGTTCGTATCGGTGGCCACTGGGATCGGTACCCCCGGATCGGCAGGATCAGCCGGGTCGGCGAACGCCGCGGGCGCCGCCAGAAATGCCGTCGCGACGCCCAGCGCGCCGAGCCCCATCATGATCTTCACGGTCGTGTCCTCCGCGGGTCCTGCAGGACGGCGTCCCCGTTGCCCGACTGGCCGGTGAACACCCTGTACAGGTGTTTTCGACGGTGAACCCAGTTTGTTACATCCGTCACTCGCGTCACCACAGTCTCAGGACATCCACCGTGCTTGCCGACTCCGGCGGTTGGGCTTGATCGCCCGGCCGTCGACGGGGTAAAACTTCTCTGCCCGCAGAACCTGGGATCGCGATGGGTTCTGCCTTCATGGCACCCTGCGGCGTCCCCGGCGCAAGCGGCGATTCTCAAGAGCGGACAGTTGTTGGGAAGGGGTGACGATGGTTGCGGATGAGAATCCGATAGCGATGGACGACGACGGCGACGAGGCGAAGGTGCGCCCGGAGCAGGTGGGATGGTTTCGCTTCTTCTTCGACGACGAACGCTGGGAGTGGTCGGCCGAGGTCCAGGCCATGCACGGCTACGAGCCCGGCACCGTCTCGCCCACCACCGACTTGGTGCTGTCGCACAAACATCCCGACGACTACCAACAGGTCGCGAGCACGCTGGATGAGGTCCGACGTCACCACCAGGCCTTCAGCACCCGGCATCGCATCATCGACACCGCGGGCCGGATCCACCACGTGATCGTGGTCGCCGACAAACTGCAGGATGATTCCGGTGCGGTCATCGGCACCCACGGCTTCTACGTCGACGTCAGCCCCGCCGAAGACAACCAACAGAAACAGCTCCGCGCGGCGATCGCCGAGATCGCCGAGAACCGGGCGACCATCGAACAGGCCAAAGGCATGTTGATGGTGGTCTACGGCATCGACTCCTCGGCGGCGTTCGACCTGCTGCGGTGGCGTTCCCAGGAGGCCAACGTCAAGCTCCGACTGCTGGCCGAACGGGTGGTCGCCGACTTCGTCGGACTGTCCCAAGCCGAAACATCGCCACAGCGGTCGGCCTACGACAACTTGCTGCTGACCGCCGACCAGCGCATCGTTAGCCCGCATGAGACCGACTCGCAGTGACGTGAGTGTTCGCCGCGGCATGCTGGCCGCGGCAACGATCTCGGCTGCGGTCGCGGTGGCGGCACCGGCCGGCGCGGTCCCCGGTGATGTTCCGCCGGTCAGCCCGCAAGCCGCCGCGGCCGGCTTCGTCGATGTGCGGACCGTGGTTCCCGACGCGGCCATCGACCTGCGCTACGCGACGCCGCGCAATTTCGTCGGAGTCGCGCTGTACCCCGCCGATGCGCGCTGCCTGGTGCACGAGTCGATGGCACCGGGCCTGGCGAAGGCCGCCGACGAACTGCGGGCCCAGGGTGACGTGCTGGTGTTCTGGGACTGCTACCGGCCGCACGACGTCCAGGTGCGGATGTTCGACACGGTGCCGAACCCGGCGTGGGTGGCCAAACCCGGACCGTACGCGCGCAGCCACGAGGCGGGACGTTCGGTCGACGTGACCATCGCCGAGCGCGGACAGCTGGTCGACATGGGCACCGACTTCGACGACTTCTCGGCCCGTGCCACGGCCTATGCCACCGACGGGGTAAGCACCGCCGCGCAGGCCAACCGCGCCCGGCTACGCACCGCGATGGCCGACGGCGGCCTGGCGGTGTATTCCGGTGAATGGTGGCATTTCGACGGACCCGGCGCCGGCGTCCAGCGCCCGATCCTCGACGTTCCTATCGACTGACTCGCGACCGCTGCAGCACGACGAGGCCCGCCACCAGTAACGGCGCGGCGATGACCGCCAGAATAGTGCTGATGCCACCGCCAACGCTGAAGCCGTTGCCCTGCAACGCTTCCAGCGTGGTACCGGCGACCGCTACCCCGACACCGGCGATCGTGACGAGAAAAGTCAGCGTGACGCCGGCGGCTCCGCCGGCACGCTCCGGCGCGACGACGGCCTGCGTCGCAACGGTCGTGAACGCGTACACCAACCCCATCGTGAAACCGCACGCGGTCAGCGCAACGACATAGACCACCGCATTGCCCGCGGCGGCCAGTAATCCCAGTGACAGCGCGGCTGCCGTACACCCGGCGCCCATCACCGCGATCGGCGAATGGCGGGCCGGAGCCGCTGGGCCGGCGACATCGGAGGTGGCCAGACGGCCCGAAATCACCCCGCCCAGTGCGGCGCCCGCCGACGGGCCGAGGAACAACAGACCCGCGACCAGCGGCGTGAGCCCACGGACCTGTTGAAGATTCAGCGTCGACAAGAACACCGTCACCGCGTAGGCGACGTTGGCCACCGTGCCCGCGGCCACCAGGATGACGAACCGGCCGTTGCTCAATAGCGAAAGATCCAGCAGTGGCCATCGCGTGCGTCGTTCGACGGCGACGAAGAGGGCCAGCAGCGCCACCGACGCGGCGAACGCACCGAACGTGGCGACCGACGTCCACCCCCAGGACGGCGCACGGTCGACGGCCAGCGTGAAAAGGCCGACGCCCGTGGTGATCAACGCCAGGCCGGCCAAGTCCAGCCGGCGCGGGACGGTGTCGTCGAACGTTTCGGGGACGGCGAGTGCGCCGAGGATCAGCGACACCACTGCGAACGGGACCAGCAGCCAGAACACCGCACGCCAGCCCAGTGTGTCGGTCAGTATGCCACCCACCACCGGGCCGGCCGCGTTCCCCAGACCTGCGATACCGTAGGCCAAACCGATTGCCCGGCTTGACTGTTGCGCCGAATAGGCATTCGTCAGCACACTGACCGAGACCGGGAAGATCAGCGCCGCTCCGATACCCTGCACCGCGCGGGCGGTGATCAACACACCGACGTCGGGCGCAATGGCACAGCAGACGGAGGCAACCCCGAACAGCGCGATCCCGGCCAGCAGCGCACGGCGCCGGCCAAAGATGTCGCCGATGCGGCCCGCGGGCACCATGAACGCACCCAGGGTGAGCATGTAGACGCTGATCACCCACTGCAGGTCCGTGGTGGTGGTGTTCAGGTCGGCGGCCATCCGCGGCAGCGCCAAGTTCACCGCGAAGTAGTCGATCTGAACGCAGAACAGGGCGATCGAGACCGCGGCCAGAATCCACCGGGGGCCCCATCGGTCGCTGGTCACGGCATCACGATACGGCCCACTCGCACTTAGTTGTAGCGTCGCTTGATGTGGGCGAACCCGAACTGATAACGCCATTGGCCGTTCATCGTTTTGATCAAGAATCGTTGGCGCGGTACCTGAGCCCGCGGCTGCCGGGATTCGATGAACCATTCGAAGTGTCCCAATTCCAAGGCGGCCAGAGCAATCCGACCTTTCACCTGCGCACCGCCGCTGGCGAATATGTCTTGCGCAAGAAGCCGCCCGGCAAGCTCCTGCCACGCGCGCACGACGTCGAACGCGAACACCGCATCATTTCCGCACTGGCCGCAAGTGAGGTGCCAGTGCCCGAAGCCCGACTGCTCTGCATGGACGAGTCGGTCGTCGGCACACCGTTCTTCGTCATGGACTACGTGCCGGGACGGATGTACCCCGACCGGGTGATGCGTGAGGGCACACCGGACGAGCGCCGAGCCATCTACGAAGAACTCGCGCGTGTGCTGGGCCTGCTTCACCGCGTCGATTGGCGCGAGCGCGGGCTGGAGGGCTTCGGAAAGCCCGGCGGATATATGCAACGCCAGCTCGCGCTCTGGACCAAACAGTGGGGTGCCGTGCGCGCCGAAGACAACCAGGACATGGATCGGTTAGCCGAGTGGCTGGCGCGGCACCTCCCCGCCGAAGAGGAGGATGCGTGTATCGCCCACGGCGACTATCGGCTGGGCAACGTCCTGATCCACCCGAACGAGCCCCGTATCGTCGCGGTACTGGACTGGGAGCTCTCCACGATCGGCCACCCGCTCGCCGATCTTGGATATGCCTGCATCACTTACCATTTCGAGGCCGGGAGCACCGGACTGTCGGGGCTGCTCGGCGAGGACTTCAACCACACCGGCATTCCCGACCAAGAGACTTTTGTGTCCAATTACGCCCGATATGCGGGTTGTGAGGCGCCGCAAGGGCTGACCCCGTTCGTGGTGTTCTCGATGTTCCGGCTGGCCGCGATCACGGCGGGCGTGTGGCGACGCGGCCTCGACGGCAACGCGGCCGATGCGAGAGCGGCCTCTTCGGAATTCCGCGACCGGTACCGCAGTCTGGCCAGCACGGCGTGGTCACTGGCGCACGCGGAGCTGCCTTAGCCGTCGCCGGCAACCGCGTTGATCGGCACCCGCTGATCAATCGTTGGCGCGCACCAGGAATGGCAGCAGCAGGTCGGCGAACCGCTCCGGGCATTCGATCTGCGGCATGTGGCCTACCCCGTTCAGCAGATGCACCTCGGCGTGCGGGTACACGCGCATAGCCTCGTCGATGTGGTGCGCGGGCAGGATGCGGTCCTGGCTGCCCCACATGATCAGCGTCGGCCGGGGCGTTCGGGTGACGGCGGCGGCGAGGTCACGCCGCCACTGCGGCTTCACCCCGCGCGGCGTGCCGAGTTCAAGGGCGGTTTCCCGCAGGGCCGCACCGTTTCCGGGCTGCGACCCGACAGCGAACGCATGGTCGATGCGCTCCTTGGTGGCGACCGCCTTGTTGGCGTGGATCGTGCGCTCGAACAGCACGGCACTCATGCGGGTGGGCCGCCGCATGCTCATGGCCCCGAGCACCGGCATGGTGAGCATCCGCAGCAGCAGGGTGACCTCGCTGCCGAACCCGGCGCTGTTGATCAGCGCCAGGCTGGCGACCCGCTCGGGTTGGTCGGCCAGCAGCTGCTGGGCGATCGCCCCGCCGAGAGAGTTGCCTACCACGTGGACGGGCCTGGTCTCGCCGAGCGTGTCGAGGGTGTCGGCGACGCCGCGTGCGAGCACCGCCAATGTGATTGCCTCCCTGGTGCGCTCGGAAAATCCGAAGCCGGGCACGTCGAGAGCGATGGTCCGGTACGACTGCGCCAGCCGTTCGTACTGGGGCGCCCAATCCTCCATACTGCGCCCGATCCCGTGGACCAGCAGTATCGGCGGGGCGCCCGGGTCGCCGTCGACCCGCACTCGGGTACGACGCCCGGCGACATCGATGAACGTGGGCCGGCTCATGCGGAAGCGTCGCTCATGCCGAGGCCAGCCCCGAAACCGCCTTAGCCGGAACGGCCGTGCTGAACCGCAGCGCGGGATCGTCGACCGGGCCTTTGCGTAACCGGGCGTGGTCGGACCAGTAGTCCATCTCGACCGTCCACGGCCCGGTCGTGCCCTGCTGCGGGAACAGGTCCACGGAACGCTGGATGTAACCCGCCGAGAAGTCCAGCATCGGACGCTTCTCGATCAACGGGTTGTCGACGACAGGAACGACGGTGGTGTAGCCGTGGCGGTCCATGTACCCAAGCAGGCGGCACAGGTGTTCGCAGACCAGGCCGACCTTGAGGGTCCACGACGAGTTGGTGTAGCCGAAGGCGAACGCCAGGTTGGGGATATCAGAGAGCATGAAGCTCTTGTAGACCAGCGACTGGTGCGGATCCTTGACCTCACCGTCGACGGCTACCTGGATGCCGCCGAACGGAAGCAGCTTCAAACCTGTTGCGGTGACGATGATGTCGGCTTCGAGCTTCCGGCCGGATTCCAGCAGGATCCCGTCCCTGGTGAAGCGGGCGATGCGGTCGGTGACCACCTCGGCCTTGCCCCGACCAACGGAGCGGAACAGATCAGCATCGGGCACCGCGCACAGACGTTGATCCCACGGGTTGTAGGTGGGGTTGAAGTGGGTGTCGACGTCGAAGCCCTCGGGCAGCGCCTTGACGTTGATCGCGTGGATGATGCGCCGGGCCAGCTTGGGATGGCGCTGGCACAGGTTGTAGACGAACCGGCCCTTGCCGATGTTGAACCGGCGCGTCGCGGCATACGCCGCCTTGGCCGGCAGCAGCTTTCGCAACGCATTGGCGATCGGATCCTTGCGCGGCAGCGGCATCACATAGGTTGGCGAGCGCTGAAGCATGGTGATGTGTTCGACATCGTCGGCCATCGCGGGAATCAACGTGACCGCGGTCGCCCCGCTGCCGATGACGACGACCTTCTTGCCCTTGTAGTCGAGGTCCTCCGGCCAGGACTGCGGGTGCACGATGATCCCTTCGAAGTCCTCTTCGCCCTCGAAGTGCGGACGGTGGCCACCGGCGTAGTCGTAGTATCCGGTCGCCCCGAACAACCAGTCGCAGGTCACCTCGAACTGCTCACCGGCGCGTTCCAGCGTGACCGTCCACTGCGCGGCATCCGAGTCGAAATCAGCCCGTATCACCTTGTGCTGCAGATAGATCCGCCGGGCCAAGTCGTCCTCGTCGACGACCTCGTGCAGGTAGTCGAGGATCTCATGGGCGTCGGCGATCGCGTTGTCACTGGTCCACGGCTTGAACTCGTAACCGAAGGTGTGCAGGTCGGAGTCCGACCGAATGCCGGGGTACCGGAACAGATCCCAGGTGCCACCGATGGCCTCGCGGCTGTCGACGATCGCGAAGGTCTTACCGGGCTGGCTGGCCGCCAGGTAGTGGCCCATCCCGAGACCGGAGATTCCGGCGCCGACGATCAGCATGTCGACATGGCCGGCTAGCGGCTGGGTCGGGCGGGCCTGGTTGAGCGAGTTCACGGTCATCGAGCACTCTCCGGTTCGAGCTTGGAAAACTGTAACGCGAATAGTGTTATAGTTTTGCGAACAACTGTCAAGGGTTCCCAGGAGGTATGCGATGACCACGGCGTCGGTTCCTCGGCGGGCCCCCGTTCAGGCTCGCAGCCGGCAGACCGTGGCCCGCATTCTCGACGCCGCCGCGGCCATCGCCGACGAAGAGGGCGTCGACGCGGCCACCACCCGCGCGATCGCCGACCGCGCCGGGGTGTCCTATCCCTCGCTGTACCGGTTCTTCGCCGACCGCGACGCCATCCTCGACGAGCTGATGGAGCAGCACTGCGCCGAGATCGACGCTCGCTGTATGGCCGCCGAGCAGACCTGGGTGATCACCTCGATCGCCGAGCTGCTCAACAACGAACTCGACCTGCACGTCGACTACTACCGCAAGCATCCGGGCGCGGCCGGGCTGTGGATGGGCGGGCGTACCTCACCCACCGTCACCAAACATGTCCACGCCCGGATGCAAGCCCTGGCCGGCCGGTTGCACGACATCCTGGTGGCTGCCGGGCTGATTCCCGCCGACACTGACCCACGGGCCATGCTGGTGGCCGTTGAGATGGCCGACCGCATGCTCGAGCTGGCATACCGAGACAACACCGACTTCGACGAGGCGATCCTGGCCATCGGCAAGGTGGGGTTGATCGCGTTCGGCGAGGCGATGGCTGCTGGCGTGCCGGCCTGAGCCCGCGTTACGACACCGACGACGGCGGTGCCATCGACGAGTTCGGTGCGCGCCAGTCGGTCGAGACGAATCGGTGCGCAATCAGCCAGGCGTCACCCACCGGGGCGAAGACGTCGCGGTAGCGGCCATAGTGATCCAGCCCGATCTCGGTGAACACGGTGAAATACGACGAGACCTGCGCGCGCTCCTGAGTCACCTCGGTGAAGCGGATGTTCGTCAAGGTGTGCCGGACGATCCGTTTGACCGCAGAATTGACCGGCGGCGCCGCCACCCCACCGAGAAACCTCGCGATCGCGGCACGACCCGTCGCCGTTGCCGTGCCGCGAACCTCGAGTTCGCCGTCCGGACACAAGGATTGGATCAGATCGTCGATACGCCCCGCGTCGCCCGACCAGTTGTAGAGAGCAAGGGTGTCGCGAATCCGTTCGCGGGCCACCAATTCCCACATCTGCATCGCCTGCCTCCTCACCGACGTTCGAAATGTTGATAGTCGATCGGGTTGTGCCAGTCGCCGCCCCAGGTCCACCCGCGGTCGGTGAACGCCCGCACCGCCGGGTCGCCGGCATGCAGGATGCCCGGATCGGTGCGGATGCGCTTCAGGTATGCCCCCGCGGTCGCCGGTTCGAGATGGCCGGTCCGGTCGATGTACGGATTGAGTAGCGGGTTGAGGTCGATGGCGCGGCCGTAGGCATGCAACGACCAGCTGGTGCTGCCGGGCAGCGGTCGGCAGTTGAACGCCGAAGTGTTGTTGTCCTCCATCGACAGTCCGTCGGCGGCATTGGGATAGTGCTCGGCGGTTTGCATCTTCGCGATCGGATAGCCCCGCCGCGCCAGATCGCCGAAGATCGCGATCACGTCGGCCACCAATTGCTCGTGCACGACGAGGACTCCGCGGTGGGTCCGGCCGTCGAAACCGACATAGTTCAATTCAACGTGGCGCAGCTGCTCTGGGGCGACCGGGCAGCCGGGAGGCCAGGTAGCTCCGAGCTCGGCGGCGGTCACCAGTTGCACGACGGGTCCCGGGGCGGCAGTGGCCGGTGCGGGGGCGGCATCCGGCGGCGCCGAGGGTGCAGCGCAGCCGACGAGGGCAACGGCACTCCCGATGGCCACCGTCCGCCGGATTAAGGCGAGACCTCTGGCGCGGGCGTACGGCGCCGGGTGGCACCCCACAGGCCGACCCCGATGCCCACGACCGCGCCGCCGAGTCCGATGATCTGCTGTCCGCGGGTGAGTTCGCTGTGCACGCTGGACCCACCGAGCAGATCGGCGGCGTCGGCTCCGCCGGAGGCCAAGAACCAGCCGCGGGTGTTGCGGCCGCGTAGTCCGGCCGACAGCAGCAGCCCACCGATCAGCGCGTCGCGGTAGCCCATCGACCGCAGCAACAACCGCGCCGACGGGCCAGGATCGTTCGGCTCGCCCCACAGCTTGTTGGCGCCCATCGGATCCACCAGGAAGTGGACTCCTGACGCCAGCCGGATGCCGCCCGCGATCACCGCGGCTTTGTCGATCGACATGATGTTCCTAGAGGGTCGCGGTGAGCGGGCCGAGGATCTGGCAATCAGGCGCAACATTCTGACCGAGCCAGACCGGACAGCCCCGGCCGGTCGCGATGTACGTCGTGCCGGGCTGGAACGGAACCGAGATTACGGCCGGATCCGAGCCGTGCGCCTGGGCGCAGTGAGTGACGCCATCAGCGCCCAGCAGGCACGCCACTGCCGAATACGGACCGCCGGCCGGCCCGCATCCCGCCAGCTCCGCGGTAGCGGTGACCCCGCCGGGACCGACCGCGGGCGGCGAGAGGGTGTACGTGCACGGCGGCAGGGGCCCGGCGTGCGCGACGGCGCCTCCGGTCACACCCGAAAGAGCCAACAGGAACGCCATCGACACCGCATGGATCGGCCGAATCATGGCCGAATACTAGATCACGGCAAGCAGCGTCGATGTATATTGCGCGGATCGCCAGTACTCCCCCACCTGCGCCGATCAACCAAGGGACAATACCGGATGCCTACCTCAAAAAGCCGCCTGATGATCGCTGGCGCATTGGCCGCGCTCAGCACCGTCGGCGTGCTGACCACCGCACAACCGGCCCACGCCGATAACATCGGTTACCTGATCAACGTCACCGTCCGGCCGGGCTACAACTTCCCCAATGCCGACGCCGCGCTGGCCTATGGCAACGGCGTCTGCGATCAGATCAACTCCGGGGTCAGCTACGGCCAGCTGGTCAACACGATCAAGGCCGACTTCTCCACCAATGACGAGTTCCAGGCGTCGTATCTGATCAGCCAGTCCGCCCAGGAACTGTGCCCCGCCGCGATCTGGCAACTGCGCCAGTCCGCAGCCGGCTACGTCCCGTCCGCATAGTAAGGAAAGACGTTGGTACCCAAAGCCATCCACGCAGCCACAGCAGCCGGCGCGGCCACTCTCCTCGCCGTTGCCGGCGCACCCGCCGCGCACGCCGACAACACCCGCCTCAACAACGGTGTGGTCGCCAACGTCTACACCGTCCAGCATCAGGCAGGGTGCACCGGGGACGTCAAGAAGAACCCCGCACTGACGCAGGCCGCCGAGTGGCACGCCAACGATGTACTCAACAATCGTTCCCTGGACGGCGATCTCGGATCCGATGGCTCCACGCCCCAGAGCCGCGCTGCCGCAGCCGGTTTCACGGGAATGGTAGCTCAGACGGTAGCCATCAACCCCGCCCTTGCGATCAACAACCTCGACGTCATCAACCAGTGGTATTACGACCCCGCCGATTTCGCGATCATGTCCAACTGCGCGAATACCGCAATCGGCGTCTGGTCGGTGAACAGCCTGGACCGCTCGGTCCTGGTGGCGGTTTACGGCCAACCGGCCTGACGGCGCGTCAGGGCAGAATCCGCAACCCCCACTGCCCCAGCAAGGGCTGCACCAGGGTGAAGTACGTCGTGTAGTCGTCGCCGTCGGGCGACGACATCAGAATTCCGACCGCGCTGACCGTGCCGTCGGGATTCTTGACGAAGCCAGGGCTGCCACTGTCACCCTCCAGGCTGTAGACGCTGGCCTCGACGACATCGCCTTCGATGCCCTTGATCTCACCGCACGTCTCGCCGGTGACGGCGCCAACCTTGCAGAACGGCATACCGACACCAAGTTGGCTGGCACCCAAAACATCTCGGACCGGATACCTGCCGGCGACGTCACCGTTGGGCGCCCCGGCGCCGGGGTCGAGGAGGATGATGGCGGCATCTTTCTTGTCACTGTCCACCACGCTGGCGCTGATCGTGCCGAGCAGGGTGTCGTCGCTGCCGTACGTCCAATCCGAGCCGTCGTGCCCATCGCAGTGCCCACTGGTCAGCAGGTAGTAGCTGCCGTCGTCGCCTTGGGCTGCGAAACCAGCAGTGCACCGTCCACTTTCGTCGTCAACCTCGATGCCCGGGGTCGGCGGTGGCGCCGCCAACGCGGGGCTGGCCAACCCCACCGTCGCGATCAAGACCGCACCCGCAACCGCCGAAATCCACTGCCCTGTAGCCATCTCGGCTCCTCCCCATGAATCGACCAGATGCTACCGACACCGCACGCGCGTGGGAGAGTTTCTCCAGATGACGACGACGGTCGCGGTGATCGGGGCCGGCCCCGCGGGGCTGGTGGTCTCGCGATGGCTGCTGTCGCAGGGGTTTGAGCCGTCGATCCTCGAGCAGGGTCCGAGGTTGGGCGGTCAGTGGACGGCTCTGCCCGGCCGAAGCGGTGTATGGCCGGGCATGCGTACCAACACCAGTCGCATCGTGACCGCCTTCAGCGACCTGCCGCACCACGGCGGTCTCGTCTTCCCATCGGGCCGCGACGTCTTGGACTACCTGCACCGCTATGCCCGGACGTTCGACTTGGAATCCCGGCTGCGCTGCGACACCCGCGTCGAAGCCGTCACCCGTTGCGACCAAGGCTGGCTGGTGTGCCACGGCGGGAAGCAGGAGACGTTCGACCGCGTCGTGGTGGCCGCCGGCCGGTTCCACACCCCCGCAGTCCCCCACGTCCCTGGCCTGGACAGTTTCAACGGCGATGCCGGCGCGATCAGCTCCTACGACTACCGCGGGCCGTCGCCCTATCGCGGCAAGCGAGTCCTGGTCGCGGGCTGCGCGGTCAGCGCCCTGGAGATCGCCGCGGAACTCGCCGCCCGGGGTGCCGACCGGGTCGTGGTCACGCAGCGGCGGCAGCGCTACGTGCTGCCCAAGTTCATCGCCGGCGTGCCGTCGGATCACCGGATGTTCACCCGGTACGGAGCCCTCGCCAACGAGACGCTGGCTTCCGCCGAAGTCGATCGCCAGCTCAAAGAGATCGTGATCGAGTCCGCCGGCAGTCCGGAGCAGTACGGTGCCCCACGCCCTGCCGAGTCGCTCTTCGCCGCCGGGGTGACGCTGAGCCAGAACTACCTGCCTGCTGTCGCCGAAGGGGCGATCAGCGTCCGACCCTGGCTGCAGTCGGTCGCCGGGACCGCGGTGACGTTCGACGACGGAGAGGTCGAGGAGTTCGACGGCATCGTGTTCGGGACCGGATTTCGACTGAGCCTGCCGTTCCTGGACGGTGACGTGCGCGCGACCCTCAACCTGGACGCGGGTGGCTTCGACGCTGACCGGCACACCTTCCACCCCGATCTGCCCGGGTTGGCGTTCATGGGGATGTGGGACCAGTCAGGCGGCTACTTCGTCCCGCTGGAACTGCAAGCTCGGTGGATCGCGTACACGTGGGGCGGCGTCGTCGAGGCCGCGAGCGAAGCCGACCAGCGCGCGGCGATTGCCGCCGGCCGTGCCCGCGGACCGAGCAAGACCCGGATGAATCTGGCCGCCGTGACGTTCGCGCGCGCCGCCGGAGTGGAACCGCAACTGGCGCGCTGGCCGGGTCTGCGGCGCGCTCTGTTGTTCGGGCCGCTGGCCCCGAGCTGCTTCCGACTCGAGGGTCCCGACGCGCTGCCGGCCGCGCCGGCGACGTTCGCCCGCGAGGCGGCCGCCTTCGGCGCGATCACGGACAACAAACTGACCGCCAGGGAGCTCAGCTACTGGTCGAGCGTCGAAGGACGCATGAACGAATGAACACGAAGCGGTTCCGGGGAAGTAACGGCCGAACAGCCTGATCGCGACGTACGGCTGCCCGCGGACCTCTCGTTCGGGGTGCCGCGCACCCGGAACATAATGGCGTTCTGGCAAATTTTCTTAGCGACGTATTACCGCCAAGACCCCACCACCTTATTTTTGAGCCATACCGTCAATCACATGCTCCTCGACGTTCGCTGGCTTCAGTACCTGCTGAAGCGCCCCGCGCACAAGTAAGTCCCGCTACCCGCGGCAAAGGTCGATGCGCCCTGCGCAGAGTCGGCCGTCCCGGACGTCATCGGCGGGCGACTCGCTCACCAGCCGTGCTGAATCCCCAACTTTGACTACCGGCTAGCGGTAACAGCACCGCCCCGGCCACCGTCACCGGTAAATGGCGGTCAGCGTCGATGTCCACGCCCCCACGCACCCGTCAAGGTAATTCCTAAGCCACTCGGGCAACAGCTCACAGGCCGAAGGTATTCCGACGACGAAAGCTGGCGATTCCAATGACTGATGACAAGACCGTCCACGCTGTCACCTACGATCTGCTCCGAAACCTCGGACTCACAACGATATTCGGCAACCCCGGTTCGACCGAGGAAACGTTCCTGCAGGATTTCCCCGACGACTTCACCTACGTGCTGGGGTTGCAGGAAGCGTCCGTGCTGGCGATGGCCGACGGCTTCGCCCAATCGACCGGCAAGCCCGCATTGGTCAACCTGCACACCGCCGCAGGGACCGGTAACGCGATGGGCAGCCTGGTGGCCGCCTACCGGGCCAACACCCCGCTGATCGTGACCGCCGGTCAGCAGACCCGCGAAATGTCCTTGATTGACCCATATTTGAACAACCCGCACGCGACGATGATGCCGCAACCGTGGGTCAAGTGGGCCTACGAGCCGGCCCGCGCCGAGGATGTTCCCGGGGCTTTCATGCAGGCCTATGCGGTGGCGATGCAACCCCCGAGGGGCCCGGTTTTCTTGTCCATCCCCCTCGACGACTGGCACAAGCCCATGGCGGGCCCGGCGGTGATCCGGTCCGTCAGCGAGCGGGTGGCCCCGGACGCCACCCGCTTGGCGGCCTTCGCCGACCGGATCAACGGGGCGCGCAACCCACTGCTGGTGCTCGGGCCGGAGGTCGACCGCGCCGGCGCCTGGGACGCCGGCATCGCCTTCGCCGAGAAACTCGGGGCCCCGGTTCGCGGTAGCGCCTTGCCCGACCGGATCTCGTTCCCCGAAACCCACCCACTGTTCGGCGGCCCACTGCCGATGACGATCGCCGAAGTCAACCAAGCGGTGAACGGCCACGACCTGGTGCTGGTGATCGGCGCTTCGGTGTTCCGCTACTACCCGTACGTGGCCGGTGAATACCTGCCGGAGGGCACCGACCTGCTGCAGATCACCTCCGATCCCGGCGTAACAGCGGTCGCACCGGTCGGTGACAGCCTGATCGGTGACGTGCGGATTGCACTCGAGACGCTGGTCGATCTGATCGACGCTCCCGTCGACCGGGCCGTCCCCACCCCGCTGGATCGCAACCGCGCCGTGCGCGTCTCGGCGCCCTCGGAACCGCTGACCGCCGACGAGGTCTATGCGACGTTGAGCACCGTCAAACCCGACGACTCGGCGGTGGTCATGGAGTCCACCTCGACGATGGCCGAACTGGAGCAGTGGCTGCCGACCACCAAGTCGGGAAGCTTCTTCGCGACCGGTAGCGGCGGGATCGGCTGGGGTGTACCGGGAGCGGTGGGCGTTGCCCTCGGCGACCGCGAACGAGGCGTGAAACGCACCATCGTGGCCACCATCGGGGACGGCTCCTTCCAGTACTCGATCCAGGCCATCTGGACCGCCGCGCAACACAAGCTGCCCATCGTGTTCGTGGTGCTGCGCAACGGCGCGTACGCGATCTTGAAGTCGTTCGCCGAATTGGAAAGCACGCCCGGTGTGCCGGGGCTGGACCTGCCGGGCCTCGATATCGCGTCCTTGGCAAAGGGATTCGGCTGCCACACCGCCGAAGTCACCAGCACCGACGAACTCGCCGATGCCTTCACGACAGCGCTGCAGGCCGACGGACCCACCGTCATCGTGGTTCCGACCCAGCCCGAACTCCCGCACCTCGGCTGAGCCCGGCGAAGAAGCGGCCTGGCTGGCCGCCGCGAGCCACTGACGTCTGCAGCGGATTCCCTTCGTGGACGGGATAGCTCATCGCGGCGGTCACGCGGCGTCACCGAGTGATCGGCGCATGCTGGCGCGGCTACGATGCATCCGCGACATCACGGTGCCCTCTGGCACGCCCATGATGTCGGCGGCTTCACGGTAGCTCATCCCTTCAATCGCCACCCAGTAGAGCGTCTCCCGCATCTCTGTCGACAACGAGAACAGCGCCTCTCTGACATCGGGATCCAACAGCTGCCGAAACACCTGATTTTCTGCGGACTGTGCGCGCTCGGACCCTTCGTCGACCTCACCGACCAGGCTCTCCGCCGGCCGGCGCAGACGGGCGCGATAATCGGAGATCCACGTGTTGCGCATGATGCGCAGTAGCCAGGCCCGCAGATACGTATCCTCACGCAGCCTGTCGAACGCGTTGTACGCCTTCAACAGCGTCTCCTGCACCAAATCCTCTGCGTCAGTGGCATTCTTGGTGTAGCCCACTGCCCGTCGATATAAGTCGGCGGTGAACGGCAGAATGTCGCGTTCGAAACTCGAACACGAGTTCTGTTCTGCCGCAGATGCTTTACTCGCGTCGCTGCCTTCGATGCCATTGCTCATGAAAGTGGCCCTGTTCTCGTCGATATCACTGCGCGCGACGTTGGGCGCTGTGACATGGTTTCCACGGCCGCGATGTGATGGCCGCACCTCCCCCATGCTTCGCAGCGGCACGGATCGTTGCTTGGCGATTGTGTGGAGATCGGGTGGAGAAACATGGCGGGGAGTCACCGCTGGCGTGGGACGACACTTGTACGATGCAGATCACTTACCAGCGATAGAGATCCGGTCCGTGTCAGAGCCAACCGTTCAATTCCGCCGTCTCGCCGAGCAGGTTGCCGACCAACTGCGACGGCGCATCCTGCTGGGCGAGCTCGCCGACGGCAGCATCCTTCCCAAAGAAGACGAGCTGCTCCGCGAGTTTCCGGTGAGCAAACCGTCGCTGCGGGAGGCCATGCGGATCCTGGAAGCCGAGGGCCTGCTGCGGGTCCGGCGCGGCAAGCTCGGCGGCGCGGTAGTCCGTCGGCCCAATGCCGCGAACGTGGCCTACACGATCGGTCTGGTGCTCGGCTCCCAGGACGTGAGCCTGTCCGACGTCGGTGGCGCACTGCGGCAGATGGAACCCGCGTGTGCGGCCCTGTGTGCCGAGCGAAGCGACCGGAACCGCACAGTGGTACCGGCGCTTCGCCAGCTGCACGCCGAGGCCGTCGATGCCGCCGACGATTTTCAGAGCGCCATCTCCGCGAGCCGGCGTTACCACGAGGCCCTGGTCGCCTACTGCGGCAACCAGACGATGATCATGCTGGCCGGCGCGCTCGAGACGCTCTGGTCGGCGCACGAACAGAGCTGGTCAACGCAGGTGAGTGACCACAGCATCGTGCCCGTCGACGAGCGGCTGGCGGTCCTGGAGGAACACCGTCAGGTGATCGATGCCATCGAGGCCGGCGATTCCCGCCGGGCCCATGACCTCGCCGCGGCCCACCTGGTCAAGGCGCAGCACTACCCGGGATCAGCGGGAATGGTGGACCCCACCATGGTGCGCCACTGGGAGCATTGACGCGGCTCTTTATTTTCATATGATTTGGTGATGGCTGTCGACGCTGCCGTCACCACCAGCGCCGAAGCGGCGCACTATCGGGCCGCCGGGTGGTGGTCGGACACCACGCTGTCCGACTGCGTTCGCCGCAATGCCCTGTCCACACCCGACAAGGCCGCGTACGTCGACTTCACCCTCGACGGGCCCGGCTGGGGGCTGACCTGGTCGGAGTTCAACAACGCCGCCACCAACCTCGCGGTGCAGCTGCGCCGGCTGGGCGTGGCGCCCGGTGACCGGGTGGCGATCTGGCATGGCGACAGCGTCGCTATTCACGTCCTGTTGGTCGCCATCGAGCGCTGCGGCGCGGTGAGCGTAGGACTCGGATCGCGCACCGGGGTGCGGGAGGCCGCGCAGATCATCCGGACCGCGCAGCCCTCGCTGGTGGTCAGCGACCCCGCGCGGGGCCCGCAGGCGACCGAGGCTGCTGCCGATACGTCGTTGCGCGCTCTGGTGCTCGGATCCGGCGGGCTCGCCATCGACACCACCGCCGCAGCAGCGGACGCTGTGGCCGGGTTGTCGTCGGTGGGGCCCGATGACCCCTTTCTGATCAATTCGACCTCGGGTACCACGGGGCTGCCCAAATGCGTCGTGCACACCCAGAACCGCTGGCACTATTTTCACCAAAAAGCCGTCGCCAACGGCGAACTGAGCGCCGACGACGTCTTCCTTCCGGTCATTCCCACACCGTTCGGCTTCGGAATCTGGACCTCACACACCACCCCGATCTATCTGGGCGCGACGACCGTGCGCATCGAGCGGTTCGACCCGGCCGCGACGTGCGCAGCAATCGAGCGGCACCGTGCCACGGTCTTGTGCTGTGTGAGTACACAATTGATGATGATTCTGGCCAATGCCGCCTCCCGGGAGTACGACCTCTCCAGCCTGCGCATCGTGTTCACCGGCGGGGAGCCGCTGCCCTACGCTCAGGCCGCACAGTTCGAAGAGCTGACCGGGGTGACGATTCTTCAGTTCTACGGCTCGAACGAAACCGGCATGCTCAGCGCGACGACTGTCAAGGATTCGCCGCATCACCGGCTGCGGACCGCCGGGCAGATCGTCCCCGAGATGCAGGTGCGCCTGTTCGACGGCGACGACGATGTGACGGAATCCGGTCGTGGACAGCCGGTTTGCCGCGGGCCGGCGCTCAGCCTGGGCTACCTGGGCGGCACCGACCACGACAAGCTGTACACCAGGAACGGCTGGATGCGGATGGGCGACATCTGCGAGCTCGACAGCGACGGGTACCTGGTCCTGGCCGGACGAACCTCCGACTTCATCCTGCGCGGCGGCAAGAACATCAGCGCCGTGGCCGTCGAGGAAGCTGTCAACACCCATCCCGCCGTCGCGGTGGCCGCCGCAGTGGCCATGCCCGATCCTCTCTTCGGAGAGCGCGTCTGTGTTTTCGCCGAGCTCGTCAATGCCGGCGACACCCTGGAGCTGTCCGCCGTCATCGATCACCTGCTGGCCCAGGGCGTCTCCAAGGAGCTGTTGCCCGAACGCCTTGAGGTGCTCGATGAGCTTCCGCGCTCCTCCGGCGGCAAGATCGCCAAAGGCCAACTCCGCGAGAATATCCGATCGATACTGGAGCAATCATGACCACACCAGAAGTGCGCCAGGGCGGCCTGGGCGTGTGGGCGCCGTCCAAGACACCACCGATCGGCGTCGACCTCACCGACGAGCAGAAGATGGCAGTGGCGTTCCGTCATCTCGCCGATATCGGCTTCGCCGAGAACATGGCCGGGCACATCACCTGGCAGCCCGAGGGGCAGACGGACATGTTCGTCAACCCGTGGGGGCTGTGGTGGCAGGAACTGTCCGCCTCCGACATCTGCGTGGTCGACGAGGACGCGCATGTGGTCCGCGGCCGCTGGGATGTCACACCGGCGATCCACCTCCACACCGAGATTCACCGGCAGCGCCCCGATGCCAGGGTGGTGATCCACAATCACCCCTACTACGTCAGCCTCATCGCCGCGTTGGGAATGCTGCCCGAACTCGTCCATCAGACCGGCGCGTTGTTCCTCGATGACATGTACCTGGTCGAGAAATACGACGGCGAGATCGACGCCCCCTGGCGTGCAGCGGAACTCGCCGGTCAGATTGGCTCGGCCAATCTGGTGATCCTGGCCAACCACGGTGTCATCGCCACGGGCCACGATCTGGCCGCAGCGGTGTATCGGGCGGTGTCCATCGAGCGGGTGTGCCGTCTTGCCTATGACGTGATGCTCACCGGCCGCACACGAAAGACGATGAACCGCGGCGACATGATCGGCATGCAGGCCTCGCTGATCGAACGTGCCGCCGACGTGTACTGGGCCGGCGCCGCACGCATGACCATCAAGGCCGACCACGGCGTCCTGGACTGAAAGGAGCTCGACTCATGGCTTCCATCGACGAGCTGCAGGCGAATCTGAATTTCACCACCGCCAAGACCGGTGCCGATCGGACGGTGACCTTCCTCCCCGAACCTGAACGCGCGGAACGCTATTACACCGTCATCTCCGTCGACGATCACATCGTGGAACCACCCGACACATTCGAAGGGCGGGTGCCGGCCAGGTTCGCCGACCGGGCGCCGCGGGTGGTCGACACCGAGGACGGCGGACAGACCTGGATGTACGACGGCCAGTCCCTGCCCAACGTCGGATTCAACGCCGTCGTCGGCCGGCCGGTGTCGGAGTACGGGTTCGAACCGGCACGGTTCGATGAAATGCGCCGCGGTGCTTGGGATATCCATGCACGGGTGGCGGACATGGACCTCAACGGTGTGTATGCCTCGCTGAACTTCCCGTCGTTCCTGCCGGGGTTCGCCGGTCAGCGGCTCCAGCAGGTGACCAATGACCGCGACCTGGCGATGGCATCGGTCAGGGCCTGGAACGACTGGCACATCGACACCTGGGCCGGGACGTATCCGGGCCGGATCATTCCCTGCCAGCTGCCGTGGCTGCTGGATCCCGAGGTCGGCGCAAAGATGATCTACGAGAACGCCGAACGCGGCTTCCATGCGGTGACCTTCAGCGAGAACCCGGCGCTGTTGGGCCTGCCGACCATCCACTCCGGTTACTGGGAGCCGATGATGGCCGCGTGCGCAGAGACCGGGACGGTGGTCAACCTGCACATCGGCTCCTCGGGTACGTCGCCGTCGACGACAGCAGATGCCCCGCCCGACGTGGCGGGTGTGCTGTTCTTCGCCTACGCCATCAGCGCGGCGGTCGACTGGCTGTACTCGGGTGTGTGCGCCCGCTATCCGGACCTGAGGATCTGCCTGTCTGAGGGCGGGATCGGCTGGGTGGCAGGACTTCTGGATCGTCTGGACCACATGCTGAGCTATCACGAGATGTACGGGACGTGGAAGGCGCTCGGCGAGACGCTGACCCCGGCGGAGGTGTTCACCCGCAACTTCTGGTTCTGCGCGGTCGAGGACCAGTCATCGTTCATCCAGTACGAGCGGATCGGCGCCGACAACATCCTGCTCGAGGCCGACTACCCGCACTGCGACTCGACGTGGCCGCACACCCAGCGGACCATCCGCGAGCAGATCAACGGACTGCCTGACGAGATCGTCCGAAAAGTCACCTGGGAGAACGCCTCACGGCTCTACCAACACCCCGTCCCGGAAGCCGTCCAACAGAATCCGGACGCTTTCTGATCACTGCCGGTCAAGCCACTCCGCGATCGCGGCGACCCCGTCGGAAAAGAAAATGCGGTAGGGACGATCAGCGACATAGCCGATATGCGGTGTGGCAATGACGTTGTCGAGGGTGCGCAAGGGATGGCCGGCCGGCAGCGGCTCGGTGTCGAAGACGTCCAGCGCGGCCGCCCGGATGGTCTTGGCTTCCAGAGCCGCGACCAGGGCAGCCTCGTCGATGAGCGGCCCGCGAGACGTGTTGACCAGCAGCGCAGTTGGCTTCATCAACGCTAATTCGGCGGCGCCGATCAGTCCGGTCGAGCGTTCACTGAGCTTCATGTGGACGGTCAGCACATCGGAGCGGGCGAACAGCTCCTCCTTGCCGACGTGGGTCGCTCCCGCCTCAGCGGCCGCCTCCGGGGTCAGGTTCTGGCTCCACGCGATCACCTGCATTCCGAATGCCTCGCCGATGCGGGCGACGCGAGCACCGATGCGGCCCAAGCCCAGAACGCCCAGCACCCGACCGGACAGTTCGCGTCCCACTGATACCTGCCAGCCGCCGTCCCGGATCGACACGCTTTCGGCGACGAGGTTTCGGGCGCCGGCCAGAATCAGCGCCCAGGTCAGCTCCACTGTCGATGCCACGGTTCCGCCGGTGGTCCCCACGTGGACACCGCGCTCTTCGGCGGCCGCCATGTCGATGGAGGCGTTGAACGGGCCGGTGGAGGCGATCATCTTCAGCTTTGGCAGCCGTTCGATGATGCTGCGCGGCAGCGGGGTTCGCTCCCGCATCACGAAGATCACGTCGAAGGGAGTCAATCGCGCGACGAGTTCGTCGGGGTCGAAGATGTGGTCGTTGAACACCGTGATGTCGGCACGATCAGTCACTGCCGACCAGTCGGCCAGCTCGAGGGCAACGTTCTGGTAGTCATCGAGGACCGCCACCTGCACCCGGGTCACACGAGCTGCCCGATGAACTCGTCGGCGGTCATCGGCCGGGAAAACATAAAGTAGTCGTACTTCAGCGCGTTCTCGTGCTCCTCAACCGAGGTCGCCGCGACGCAGTCGCTCAATGTGATGACCTGATAACCGTTCTCATAGCCGCTGCGCATGGTCGATTCGACGCAACAGTTGGTCAGGAACCCGCCCAGCGCGATGGTCGTGATGCCCTTGCTGCGCAGGATGAAGTCCAGGTTGGTGCTGGCGAAGGTGTCCAGGCCGCGCTTGCCTTCGATGACGATGTCACCGTCGGCCGGTGACAGATCGTCGACGATCGCCGCACCCCATGACCCTTTGACGAAGGCGTTGCCGTCGACCACCCCCTTCAGAATCCCGTAAGGGTGGCTGGTGATCTCGCCGTAGCCTTCGGCGAATGTGATCGGGGCATGCATGACCGCTGCCCCGGCGCGCCGGGCCGCGGCCACCACATCGCGGGTATGCGCGAGCATGTCCGTCTTCGCCATCACCTCCGATACCGCCTCGTGCAGGACGCCGCCGTCGGTGGTGAAGTCATTCTGGTATTCGATCAACACCACGGCGGTGCGCTTGGGGTCAATGGTCATGTCCGCAGGCTAATCCGACCGCCGCTGGAGTCAACGCGGCGGTCAGCATCGGTGGCACCCGCCGCGACCAGAGGTATTGGATCGGCGTGAATCTGATTTGGCGCGTTTTCCGTCGTTCAGCATCGGTTAACGCGCCAAAGATGCGGGAATAGTCCTGACACGAGAGGAGTTGAGCGGTCCATGACTGAGCATGCCGAACTGAGCCCCACCGATTGGGTGCGCGAGCAGACCGAACAGATTCTGAAACAGGGCACCACCGACGGGGTACACATCTTGGACCGGCCGGTCGTCCTGTTCACCACCACCGGAGCTAAGTCCGGTAAGAAGCGTTACGTGCCGTTGATGCGCGTCGAGGAGAACGGCCGCTACGCCATGGTCGCCTCGAAGGGTGGCGACCCCGCCCATCCATCGTGGTACTTCAACGTCAAGAACAATCCGACCGTGACCGCTCAGGATGGCGACAAGGTGGTCACTTTGACCGCTCGCGAAGTGTCCGGCGAAGAGCGGGCGCACTGGTGGGACCTGGCCGTCGAGGCATACCCGCCTTATGCCGAGTACCAGACCAAGACCTCGCGGTTGATCCCGGTTTTCGTCCTGGAGTAGCACTAACATTCCCCCCATGTCGGGGGAGATTTCCCGCCAGGCGTTCGTACGACGAGCACTCGGTGGTTTGGCGGGCGCAGCCCTGCTGGGCTCCTGCCGATCGGTGACGCCGCAGGCGGTGTCGAGCCCGTCCCCGCCGGACTGGAATGCGCTGGGCGGCCAGCTCGACGGCCGGCTGATCATGCCGTCGTCCGCGGACTACGGCGCGGCCAAAGGGGTCTTCAACTCACGCTTCGCCGGTTCCTCTCCGGTGGCGGTCGTCGCGGTGGCCTCGATAGCCGACGTGCAGAAAGCCGTGGCGTTCGCCGCGACCAACAACATCGGGGTCAGCGCCCGCGGCGGCGGCCACTCGTACATCGGTGCGTCCGTGCTCGACGCGACGTTGGTGATCGACCTGCGCCGGCTCCCCGGCGGGATCGGCATCGACGCGGCACGCAATCTGGTGACGGTGCCACCTGCAACGGACCTGGACTCGGTGCAGACCCAGCTTGCGGCGAGCGGGCGCTCGATCCCCTCCGGCAGCTGCCCGACAGTCGGTGTCGCGGGGCTGACGTTGGGTGGCGGGCTGGGTTCGGACGCACGACGCTGCGGCCTGACGTGTGACGCCTTGGTGTCGGCCTCGCTGGTCTTGCCCACCGGTGCGGTGGTGACCGCGTCGGCCGACGATCACGACGACCTGTTCTGGGCGCTGCGCGGCGGTGGCGGCGGCAACATCGGGGTGGTGACGTCGCTGACATTTCGCACATTTGCCGCCGCCGACCGCGATGTGGTCACCATGACGTTCCCGATGGAGTCGGCCGCGGCGGTGATGGTCGGCTGGCACAGCTGGCTCAACGCAGCGGCCCGGGATATCTGGGGCATGGTCAACATCACCGCCGGTGACGGACCTGCACGCTGCACAGTCATCCTGGCGGCACCGCCGGGTACCGGATCGTCGGTGGCCGGCGACATGCTCGCCGCGACAGGGCTGTCGGCGTCGTCGACCCATACCCGCACGCTGAACCGCCTCGACTTCGTGCACTATTTCGAAGGCGGTGACGCCGCACGGGTGCCGCGGGCGTTCGTCGCCGGCTCGGACATCGTCGATGAGATGACCTCGGCTGCCGCGGATTCCATCGTCGCGGCAATGTCGGCATGGCCGCCGTCGGCGGGTTCGGCGACCGCCGTGGTCGAGTCGCTATCGGGAGCGGTCGACGATATCGACCCGGCAGGCAGCGCGTTCCCGTGGCGGCGGCAGGCGGCGTCTGTGCAGTGGTACACCGAGGCAGCCTCCGACGCGGCGACCAGCTGGCTGAGCGCCGCTCACCGCGCGTTGGGCTCCGCGTCGGTCGGCGGCTACATCAACTACCCGGAAGCCGGCGATCCACTTGCGCGGTACCTCGGGCCGAACCTGCAGCGGTTCAACACTATTCGCCAGCAGTACGATCCGGCAGGATTGATGCGTTCCGGCATCGGCGGGTAGCGGAAACCGAGCCTAGTGGCTGCTGACGGTTTCCTGGAGCTGCCGGCTCTGGGTTGACAGAATCTCGGCCGCCTGACTGAGCACTGCCCGCTGCTGCACGGAATCCCCGAGATGGCTGGCGATGCCGACCAAGGCCAGCGCTGCCAACGAGTCCCGGATGATCGGACCATGTGGACCCCAATTATGCGGCAGCGGAGCATCATTGGGCCCCAGGTGATCGCCCCAGCCGCCTTCGTCGTCCGCGTTCAAGCCGAGCAACGCTGCCCACAAGTACCTGCCCGGACCCGCTGGGTCGAGCGGATCGGGGCCGCCGTACAACGGGTTGATGAGGGATGCGATGAAGAGCGCACGCAGCGACGCCCTGTTCCCGCGAACGGCTCGTGATTCGACAGTTGTCATGATTAGACCCCCCGGTCTGCCGTGTGTTGGACAAACCAAGCGTCGCGCGTGTCCAGCGGTCGCGCACGAGTAGCGCACCACTTCAACTGCGCCTGGTGGCCTACTCGCTGTGGCTCAGACTGCTGGGCTCACGACGACGCTGATGGTGGTTGCACCCTGGTCTGATGCGATGACCAGCTGGGCGGCGTTGGGCGCCGAGGCGACATGTCCGCCGGTGACCGTCACCTGATAGCCGTTCGGATACTGCACTGGGGGCACCGAGATTGTGCTCAGCGAGCCTTCATCGAAAGTGCCGGATCCGTCGACCTTCGCCGTGGAATAGCTGAAGTCAAGAGTGCCGTTCTTGAACGACCAGGCGCTTGGGGTACCGGACACGATTTGCGGGTACGGCGAGGACAGTATCGCCAAATTGCCGGTATTCACATTGTCGCCAACGGGCGGAAGCGTCGGGTCGTACACCAGCCCCTCCACATCAGGTGATCCGGTGATGTCCCCTTTACCGGTGTATGCCCACTCCGCCCAGCCCATCAGGTACCGGTCGCCCGAGGACATCTCCTTGGTCAGTGTCGAGGCGTCACTGGTGGCGCCGAACTCGTTCATCACCGCCGGGACGTTGTGCCGCTTCGAATAGCTTTCCGCCTGCGCGGCAAGCGTGTTGGCGATCTTGGTGCACAAGACACCACCAATGGGGCCACAGTAATTGTGGAATGCCAGAACGAAATTCGGGTCGGTGATGTGCCCGAGCAGCGCCACCGGCAGACCCAACAGAGTGGGAACTTCGGTCACCGCGGGGTTCGGCGGCTCCAGGTAGAGCGGGGTGGTTGCGTCGACGGAACGGATGGCGGCCGCCACCTGGTCATACATCGGGGTCAACTGCTGCACGGCGAAGAACGAACCGCCCAACAGGGCGACCGGATAATTCGAGCCCGGGAAGGGCTCATTCATGATGTCGTAGCCGATGACGGCCGAATTGCCGCTGAAGTAACTCGCGACGTGCTGCCAGACCAGTGCGTAATTATCTTGCAGCCCAATGCCATTCGGCGCATCAGCATTGCCCCAGAAGGCGTCCCAGGCATGGCTCAGCGCGGGATTGACGTAGTAGTTCCCCGGGAATCCGGCGTTCTTATTGGGTCGGCCGCCACCATCGGACGCCCAGTCCGGGGCACCTTCACCGTAAAACTCGTTGCTGTAAAGGTCCTGGTGCATATCGATGATCGTGTAGATCCCGTGGTCGGCCAGCATATTCACGGTCTCCTTGATCGAGTCGAGATAAGCCGTGTTGATCTCGCCGGGCTGGGGCTCGACGCCGGCCCAGATGACACCCAATCGCACAACGTTGAAACCGTTGTCCGCCAAGAACTGTGCGTCCTCTTCGCTGAACCCACTGGCGGACGGTTCGTACGGCGCCAGCTTGTACACCTCATTGACGCCGTGCACGATGACGACCTGTCCGTCGCTCGTTGTCAGCCAGGTGCCGGTATGCGACAGGGGCGGCAGGGATCCAGTGGGCTGGGTCGCGGCAGCCGTGGCACCGGAATTGCCGACCCCGCCGTGGCTGCCCAGCCAACCCGCGGTGCCGCCGGCACCGCCGAGTGCCGGTAGACCCGTCGCGGTACCCCCGACACCGCTCTTACCGGCGTCGCCGCCGTCGCCCCCACTACCCAGGAAGGCCGCGCCGTTACCTCCGTTGCCACCTCGGCCACCATCGGAACCGTCACCGCCGGACCCACCGTGGCCACCGATGCCGAACACCACACCGGTCCCGTCGCCGCCGGCTCCACCGGCCCCGCCGACCGCACCCGCGGCACCTGCGCCACCGGCGCCGCCGGTTCCGCCGATGCCCATCAACGAACCGCCGGCTCCGCCCGCGCCGCCGGCAGCGCCCACGCCACCGGCTCCCCCAGCCCCACCGTTGCCCAACAGTCCGGCCGCTCCGCCGTTGCCACCGACAACGCCGTCCTGATCGCTGTCCCAGCCGGTGCCACCGTCACCGAGAAGCCACCCGCCGGCGCCACCGTTGTGGTGATCTTCGGTGCCGGCCGCACCGTTGCCGATCACATACGAACCCGCCGCCGCGTTGATGAACCCGTCGATCTGGCGGCCGACCTCGCTGACGATCCAGGCCTGCACCACGGCGTGCAGCGGGGTGTAGATCACCTGCTGGACCAACCCGGTCAGGTTGGCCGGTATCGCGATCTGCGCACTCGCCGCCGACGTGGGCGTCACGGCGCTGTTGGTCACCACGGCGGCTGCCCTCGGCGTCGACGCCACGCCTCTCCCCCGGTTCCCGGGGTACGACGTTTGCAACGCCGCGAACACCGCTGAGACCGCAGTCTCGGCAACGTTGACCGGACCACGGGGAGCGGCGATCGCCGATGCCGTTGCGGGCCGCGTCGTCACCTTCTGCGTCGACGTCGAGGGCTTGGGCTTCGGCTTGGCAGTTGCCTTGGCGGCTCGCGGGCCCGCGTGTCCCCCGGCGGATGCAGCGGCGGAGTGGCCCGCACCGGAGTCATCGGTGTCTGCCCACGCCACCGCATTTGCCGAGGCCAAAGCCGCGCCGATACCCAGCGCGATGGCCAAACCACCTACCCGACCGATATACGCGGACGCCATCATAGGTCTGGTATACGGGACCCGACCGTGCGGCGAAGCTAATTTGCCGCACATCGACAGGGCACGCCATTGCGGCACGATCAGCTGGCGTTGCACGATGACTCATGCTTGGACATCTGGGGATCAACGTCACCGATCTCGCAGCAGCACGGATCTACTACGCCGCACTGATGCCCCTTGTCGGGTTCGAGCCGTTCCTCGACGACGATGACCAGTTCGCCTTCCGTCCTGCGGCAGACAGGCCGGGGACGTACTGCATGAGCCGCAATTCTTTCCGCAATACCCGCCTCCCCACTTTGCGACGTTCTGGCTCGACCCATTCGGCTTGATGCTCGAAGCCGTCTGTCACTACGACCGTGACTGATTCACGCGTGAGGCCACATCGCCAGGTACGCGACGACTGCAACGGCTACGGCGACGATGAAGCCGAAGACCGCATACTCTATCGGCCGTTGTGCCAACAAATAGTGGTCCGAGACCGTGCGTTTCGCGTGCCGCAACCTTCTCCGGATACGACGGGCTTTGAGCTGGATCGTGTCGAGTATGTCCATTTCTCACGCGCTTCCCAATACCTTGTGCAAACACCGTCAACTGTGTTGGGACAACGCTGACCCGGGCTGGATCCCTGGGGCTTCACATAATCTTCTCGCGACGCATCGACAACGGGGACCAGGTACTTGCAGCCTCATCGTGGAGCCTGGCGCTAACACGCGTAGTCCACTACTCGAGTTGGCGCGAGCCTCGTCTGTCGACACGTTGGATGATCAATCATCATAGGCCCGTTAGACGATCAGCCCCACTCGAGGCGACGGTCAACACCGCACGGGTCAAATCCTGTACCGGGTCAAACCCGCCAAGCAGGCAACGTATTTGTTCAATAGCCCTGTAGTGCAACGGGTTAGCCGTTCTGTCCGTTCGCGCCATTGGTGGTGGTACCAGTGCCGCCCTTGCCACCGACGCCTGGCCGACTGCCGAACACGCCGCCACCGCTGCCGCCGTTGCCGCTCACGCGCAGAGCGGCCTTCCACCACTTCCCCGAGTTCTTCGCGCCGCTCTGCAACGGGGACCAAGTCATCTACGACATACTTGGGCCGGTAGGTCGTTAGACCTGCTGCTCGGCCGGCTTCTTCTTGAGCACACCATCCAGTGTCGTCATCGCGAGGCTGAAGCTCTCCGCGACTTTCCGAACAGAGCGATCGAACCGAGGGGACGGGTGGACGCATGACCGTATCGCCCCCGCGCGAACTCGCACTCGACCTGTACCGCTCGTCGGCGGTGGGGCTGGTGGTCATCGGGCACTGGCTGCTGTCGGTGATGACGTACCACGACGGCGCATTCGACCGGGACAATCCGCTGGTACTGATGCCCTGGACCCAGTGGGTTACCTGGTTCTTCCAGGTGGTCCCGGTGTTCTTCGCGGTGGCCGGTTTCGCGAGCGCGGTGTCCTGGGCACGACTGCCCGCCGGCGGCGCCGTTTCGAGACAGCAATGGATCCGACACCGTGTCGCCCGCACCCTGGGCCCGACCGCGGTCTACGCCGTGTTCGTGCTGGCCGTGATGATGGCGTTGATGGTGGCCGGCATCGGCGGACGGGTGCTGGAGCTGGGCGGTTGGGCATTGGCCATGCATCTATGGTTCCTGGCGGTCTACCTCATGGTGGTCGCACTGACTCCCCTTGCGGTGGCCG
This sequence comes from uncultured Mycobacterium sp., assembly GCA_900078375.1. Classification (GTDB taxonomy): domain Bacteria; phylum Actinomycetota; class Actinomycetes; order Mycobacteriales; family Mycobacteriaceae; genus Mycobacterium. The sequence continues at coordinate 94,598 of FLQS01000034.1, forward strand.
CGCACCGGCGCTGGGGGCTCGCAGTGCCGGCCGCGCTATCCGCAGGTGTGGTCCTGGTCGACGCGGTGGGAATCGGTACCGGCCATCCCGAGATTCGGATGGCGAACTACTTCTTCTGCTGGGCCGCGATCTATCAGCTCGGAATTGCTTGGCACGGCGGACTTCTGCGTAGGCGAACACTGCTGTCGTTGGCCGGTGTCGCCGCAGCGGCCCTTCTCGTGCTTGTGGTGTGGGGACCGTATCCGATCGCCATGATCGGTGTTCCGGGCGATCGGGTGGAGAACAGCGCTCCTCCGTCGGTGTTATTGCTGGCGCTGGCATTCGTCCAGATCGGGGTCCTTTTCGCAATGGCGCCCATGCTGAACCGGGTGCTCGTGCGGGGCGTGTGGCCGCGGGTGCTGTCCATGGCCAACAACAACGTGCTGGCCCTCTACCTCTGGCACATGCTGCCCGTCATCGTCGTGACACTCGTCGGGTACCCGACAGGCTTGCTGCCGCAGCCCCCGCTCGGTTCGGGGCACTGGTGGCTTGCCCGCCTCGAATGGGAGCTGGTGTTGGCGGTCGTCGCGGTTGCCTTGCTGAGCCTGCTGTGGTGGCAACGCCGGGCGTTCGCGGCGCCGATACCGTCCGTCGTGGTGCCTGTACCCAATGTTGTTGCTGAAGCACTGCTTTACGTTGGAACGGCGGCGTGTGCACTCGCGCTCGGCTTCCTCTCCGCCAGCGGTTTCGCACCCGACGGCCGGTTTCCGGTGGCGACGGCGGCGTTGTTCTGTGCTGGTGCGCTGCTGGTTGCCGTTCGTCCCAAGGAGATTTCACCGGGTCGGGATCAAGAACAACGACCCGATCCGATACGTCGGCCGAGTCGAACACGTCAGGCACCTCGCGCGGAGTAGGCCACTGATGTGGACGCAAAGCGGCCAAAGGTGTTGATGGCCTTAACAGAAAACCCGATAAACGCCCGGGCCGTAGCATCACGGCCCGGGCGGATCGGGTCAGCGGCAACACCGGGACTCAGAAGAACGTCGTCGCCGTCGTGCTCGTGCCGTTGTCACAGGTGATCGTGACGGTCCAGTTCCGGAATCGCGGAACAGCGGGGACGATCCTCAGGTCGTACTTGGAGTTGGCCGGCAAGGCGAAGCCGCGGTTGTAGTTGTCCGTCGCATACGTGCACTGCGACGACACTCCACTGCGGTCGGTGATGTGAGCCACCATGCCACCCAAGACAGTGTCGAACGAGACCGTCGGCCCCAGCTTCGGCGCGGGCGGCGGTGGCGGCGGGTCATTCGGCGGCGGCGGGGTGGCCCCGTTCGCACAACCCGACACGATAACCTTTGCGCCTTGCTGGTTCTGGAGCATGCTCTTGGCCTTGCTCTGGGCGGCGGCGAGCGATGGGGCAGATGCCCCGACCTCTTCTCCGTAGTCGTTCGAGGCGGCCGCAGCACACTCGTTCGTGGCGATGACCTCGGTCACGCAGTGGCTGCCGCCGTTGTTCACGCAGTTCGTGAGCGCCCCCTGGGCGGCCTGGTCTCTGCTGCCGTTGATCGCGGAGCCGCCGGCCATCGTGACAGGGGGATTCTCGTTGATGTATCCGAGGGCCAGTGCGATGTACTGGTCAGCTGCGTGCGCTGGCGCGGCTGCGCCGACCATTCCGGCGACGGTCGCCGCCGCGGCCAGCAGGGTCGCGGCGATGGTGTGGCTGCGCCGACCGGCACGGCCCTGGTAGATGGTTGTCATGATTCTTGTCCTTGAGGTAGTCGGGTTCCCTGGCCGTTCACCCGTGTCGCAATAGTCGCGCTCAGCAATGGGCTGGGTAATCGCCGGGAAGCCACAATCCACTGACTCAAGGGCAGGGTTTCCTATCCGCCAGGCAAGCATCGACGACGTACCACCCACTCCATGCAGGATTCGGGCCGCATTGATACCCGTTCAATCCCCGCGGCAGCCGCCAGGGCGCGGCACTCAACGTCGCCGCCGCACCACCAGGCATCCTGACTCTCAAGGACGCGTCACACCTCTTCGCCGGTCGGGGGCTCATCGGCTTCCGGCGGTACCGGGACGATGACGGTGATTGCCGTGCTGCCTCCGTGGCCGTCCGCGACGAAGACGGCGAAGCTGTCGTGCGTGGTGCTGAACGGCGCCCCCAAAGCGGCGGCAAGGTGACGTTGTTCGGCCGTTGGGTTGTAGGTGAAGGAGCCGTCGCTGAATACATCGACGTAGCCGCCGCCCGCACTGGTCGGGTTCACGGTGTAAGTCAACGGGTCCGAATCGGGATCGGTGACACCCGAGATCGATCCGGTGATGAATCCGATGATGTCGTCGACTTGCAGGTCGGCAACTGTTCCGCCGGTGGGATTGCCGTTGGCGGGGCTGACGGCAACATCCACCGTCGCGCTGGCGGTGCCGCCGTAGCCGTCGCTGACGGTGACAGTGAAGCTGTCGGCCTTCACCGCATCGGGTGCATTTACGGCTGCGGCGGCATGGCGGATGTCGGCGGTGGGCACGTACGTGAACGAGCCGTCGGGGTTGACGGTCACTGATCCCCCGAGCGCGCTGGTCGTCGGTCCACTGAAGTCAAGGTTGTCGTTGTTGGGGTCGGCGGCTCGTATCTGGCCGGCGACGGTGCCGGTGCCGGCAGACGTGCTGGCCGTGTAGCCATTGATTACGGGCGGTTGGTTCGTGGCCGTAACGTTGACCACCACGACCGTGGTACTCGTGTCGGGGCCGCTGAGGCCGAGATAGACAGCAACGGAATGGATTACGGACTGGAGCCGGCCCATCGGACCCGACAGCCGGTAGCTGGCGCCATTGTCCGCGGTCACGGTGAAGCTGACCGTTCCACCGTGGTGGGCGACATCCGCGTCGGGAGTGACGGTGAAGCTTCCGTCGGGGTTGACCTGCACGAGGGCGTTGCCAGGCTGGCTGACCGTGTAGATCGGCGTGCCGGCGTGACGAACGCCGTCACGGAGTTCGCCGGTGACGACGCCGGTGAGGGGGTCTTGGGCGTGTTGAACCGCGGTGATGCTGGGCGGTCGATTGAACAGGGTGTAGCGCAGTTCGCGGTAGGCCCAGCCCAACACCGCGTTCGCGATCATCAACTGCCGGGGAATATCTGCCGGCGTCGGTCGCAGCGATGCTTCCCGCGTTGCCGCCGTCGGGCCAGTTGGTCCCGTTGTAACAGCACCGCGCACAACGTTGTTGGTCGATTCCGGCGCCGACAACTGTGCCGCCTCTTTCGATGGCGGCCCGGGAGCATCCGCGGCGGCGATGCGGACCGGTCGGCGGGTCATCCCCCGCACTTTGGGAGTTCTCGGCTTTGGCGGATTCGCGAGCTCGGACGACGGCCGTGTTCGGCCGACCGAGGACGTTGCAGACGCGGCAGTGCTGGTGCTGGCGGGCTTGGTGGGACGGTCGTTGCCGTCCGAGGTGTTGCCGTCTGCGCCGGGGTGTGTGGTATCAGCGTGCGCTAGTCCGGTTCCGCTCGCCATAGCCGCACAGACACCGACGGTGATCGCACCTGCCCCCAGCCAGGAGGCGATCTGACTACTGCGAGGCCCACCGGCAGTTTTTTCAACGGCGATTGAAATCATGCGATCAGCGTAATTGGCCTGTGAAGATATTTCAATGATCGTTGAATGAATCTTTGTGGGGCTTAACGTGCGGCGATGGGCGGCCAGTTCACCGGTACGGCGCGACAAAGGTGATGCCGGCGTCGGCGGGCGGCCTGCGGATTGAACCGCTTCGCGGTGGGTTGAGACACCGTTGCGACTCCAGTTGAAGCAGTTCTGCGCCATCCTTGTGCGCGCTGTAACCTGAAAACCGTTCTGCACCAGAGGGTTTTGCTTCCACGAGGCGTCTCCTAATGTCGTGGGCAGGCTTCGGCGTAACGGTGTGGATGTGTGAGCGGCGACCGCCTGGTCCCGACGGTCTTCCAGCGGATCGCGTCGCACCGAGGGAGACTTGGCTTCGCCCCTCGTTCATTCCCCGGTCCAGGACGGTCTGGAAACCCGGCGTTCTCGTGTTCGCCTTCGATAATGTCGACACCCCGGGGTTTACTGCATACGCGGGCCCGGATGCGCTGCAATCACTCGCCGACGAGATTCACGGCAGCTGGGTGCGGTTCATCAAAACTGGTGTGCCCGCTGATGATTGGAAGCCGTACTCCTCGGAGGCAGATATCCGGATTTTCGGGCCGGCAGGTCAACGCAACATCGACGTGCTCTCTGCCTGGGCGTACTGAATGGCGGTTGCTATTCGGCGGTGCGGAAGTACGGTTCGACCGTGCCGCTGAGCTTGACAACCATGGGGTTTCCGCGACGATCCTTCGCGGTGGGAACTTCAACCCGGACCCAACCCTCGGCCACGTTGTACTCGTGAACATTGGTCTTCTCGACACCATTGAAGCGAATACCCACGTCGCGGAGGAGCACCTCTTCGCTATAGAAGGGGCTGCGCGGATCAATGGAGAGGTGATTTGGCGGAACGTCTGCGGTCTGATCCTCGGACATGATGGCTTTCGTTCAAATGCTGCGTCTTGAGCTGATTACCTACGCGACCCAACGGGCCACCAACTCCCAAAATGCTGTCGTGCCTGGTGGAGCTAAGGGGATTCGAACCCCTGACCCCCACACTGCCAGTGTGGTGCGCTACCAACTGCGCCATAGCCCCAGGTGTGCCCACCGAAGTTACACCACCGACGCGCGCGCCTCAAAATCGCTGGTCAGGGCAGCTCGCCAGCAGCTTCCGGGCCCAGCGGCCGCGGCGGGGTGTGCTCCAACGGCGGGGCATCCCGCGTTTCCGGCGCCAGCAGCCACCCGATCGACGCCAGGACCAGGATCGCGCCGCTGATCGCGAACGCCCACTCGAACGAGAAGTGCTGGGCGATCTCCCCAACCCCGAGCGACCCCACGATCGATCCCAGATCGGACATCATCTGGAAGGTCGCCACGGCCGTCCCTCCGCGAGCCTTACCGATGATGTCGGCCACCGCGGCCTGCTGCGGCGAGGTGAACACCCCGGTGCCCGCGCCCGCGATGAACGCGCCTACCAGGAACACCGGCAGCGACGTCGCCGCCCCGACGACCGCCGTCGTCAGCCCGGACGCCGCCAGACCGGCAATCAGCAGTGGCCGACGACCAGTTCGGTCGGAGAGCCGCCCCGACGGAATCACCGCCGCGACGTTGCCGGCCGCGAACGTTGCCAGCGCCGCGCCCGCGACGCCCGGCCCGCGGTGCAGCGCCTCGGTGATGAACAGCGGCACCAGCGCGACCCGCAGCCCGAACGCCGACCAGCCGGTGGCGAAGTTGGACAGCAGCGCCGCCCGGTAGGCCCGGTGGCGCAGCGCGACTCGCAGCGTCACCGTCAGCTCGTCGGCCGGAGCCGGTGACGCTAGATGCGAATGCCGCAGGTTGATGAACACCACCGCCGCGGCGATCAGCAGCGCCACCCCATAGATGAGGAACGGCGCGGCCAGACCCAGCCCCGCGGTCAGGCTGCCCATCAGCGGGCCGGCCACCGAGCCGACCAGGAACGCGCTGGAGAACATGCCCGCAACCCGACCGCGGGCGTCGTGCGGGCTGATCCGGATCATCAGCCCCAGCGCCGAGATGAAGAACATCGTCGAGCCGATCCCGCCCAGCGACCGGAACAACAGCAGCTGCCAGTAGGTGTGGGCGAACGCGCACGCCCCCGTCGACACCGCGACGATCAGCAGGCCGCTGACGTAGATGCGCCGCTCCCCCAGACGCTGCACCAACAGGCCCGACGCGGGGGCGAAGCACAGCCGCATGACCGCGAAGGCGGTGATGACGAACGTCGCGGCGCTGATGCTCACCCCGAAGTTGCGGGCGAACTGCGGCAGCACCGGCGCGACCACGCCATAGCCGAGGGCGATGACCGCGTTGGCGGCGATCAGAACCCAGACTTCCCGCGGAAGCTTGGCCGCGGCTTCCGAGGGACAGTCACCCTCCGCGACGGAACTCACGAGATGACTGTATTCACCACCTCGCGGGCCGCTTCCTGCACCTCCGCCAGATGCTCGGGGCCTTTGAACGACTCGGCGTAGATCTTGTAGACGTCCTCGGTGCCCGACGGCCGCGCGGCGAACCAGCCGTCGGCGGTGGTCACCTTCAGCCCACCCAGCGGCGCGCCGTTGCCCGGCGCGGTGGTCAGCTTCGCGGTGATCGGCTCGCCGGCGAGCTCGGTCGCGGTGACCTGCTCTGGCGAGAGTTTGGCCAGCCGCGCCTTCTGCTCACGGTTGGCCGGGGCGTCGACGCGGGCATACGCCGGCGAGCCGTACGTGGCGGCCAGCTCGGCATAGCGCTGCGACGGCGACGACCCGGTGACCGCCAGGATCTCCGAGGCCAGCAGCGCCATGATGATCCCGTCCTTGTCAGTGGTCCACACCGAACCGTCGCGGCGCAGGAACGACGCGCCGGCTGACTCCTCACCACCGAAACCGATTGTGCCGCTGATCAACCCGTCGACGAACCACTTGAAGCCGACGGGCACCTCGATGAGCTTGCGGCCCAGCCCGGCCACCACCCGGTCGATGATCGACGAGCTGACCGCGGTCTTGCCGACGGCCACACTGGCAGGCCAGTCCGGCCGGTGCGAGTACAGATAGTCGATCGCCACCGCCAGATAGTGGTTGGGGTTCATCAGCCCGGCGTCGGGGGTGACGATGCCGTGCCGGTCGGAGTCGGCGTCGTTGCCGGTGGCGATCTGATACGCGTCGCGGTTGGCGATCAGCGAGGCCATGGCATTCGGCGAGCTGCAGTCCATCCGGATCTTGCCGTCGGTGTCCAGCGTCATGAACCGCCAGGTCGCGTCGACCAGCGGATTGACCACGGTGAGGTCGAGGTTGTGCCGCTCGGCGATAGCCCCCCAGTAGTCCACACTGGCCCCGCCCAGCGGGTCGGCGCCGATGCGGATCTTCTCGGCGCGGATCGCGTGGATGTCGACCACGTTGGGCAGATCCGAGATATAGGCGTCGAGGTAATCGTGACGCTGGGCGCTCTGCAATGCGCGTGCCAGGGGCACCCGCTTCACGCCCCTGAGTCCGTCGCGCAGAATTTCATTGGCGCGCTTGGCAATCACGCCCGTGGCATCGGTATCGGCCGGGCCGCCGTTGGGCGGGTTGTACTTGAACCCGCCATCGCGCGGTGGATTGTGTGACGGGGTGACGACGATACCGTCGGCCAGACCGACAGTCAGGCCCCGATTGAACGCGAGGATGGCGTGGCTGACAGCCGGGGTCGGGGTGTAGCGATCAGCCGAATCGATAATGGCCACAACATCATTGGCGGCCAGCACCTCAAGCGCCGACACCCAGGCCGGCTCGGACAGCCCGTGGGTGTCGCGGCCGATGAACAGCGGGCCGGTGGTGCCTTGCGCAGCGCGGTATTCGACAATCGCCTGCGTGGTGGCCAAGATGTGCGCCTCGTTGAACGCCCCGTCCAGACTGGAGCCGCGATGCCCCGACGTGCCGAACACGACCTGCTGGTCGATGTTGTCGGGGTCGGGGTTCACCGTGTAATACGCGGTGACCAGATGGGGCAGATCGACGAGGTCTTCGGGAAGCGCCGGCTGGCCGGCGCGGGGGTTAGCCGCCATGGCGCCAATTCTGCCCCCCTAGGGGCGATACTTGCTCGCGGATTCATCCACGGTTAAGGGGGTTGCCCATGTTCGGCCATGACAACCGGGAATTGGCGGCCGTGTTCGTCGGCGGTGCGGTGGGAACCCTGGTGCGCGCCGTCCTGGCGACGGTGTTCGTCGACGACCCGTCCCGCTGGCCGTGGGCGACGTTCGGTGTCAACATCGTGGGCGCTTTCCTGCTGGGCTACTTCACCACGCGCCTGCTCGAACGGCTGCCGCTGTCGAGCTACCGTCGCCCCCTGCTGGGGACCGGGTTGTGCGGGGGCCTGACCACCTTCTCCACCATGCAGGTCGAGACATTGAAGATGATCGAGCACCACCACTACGGCCTGGCGGCCGGCTACACCGTGGTCAGCATCGTCGCGGGCCTGCTGGCGGTGTATGTGGCGACGGCGCTGGTGCGCCGGGTCAGGATCCGCGCATGAGCCTCGCGGTGTGGGCCGGGGTAATGGTGATCGGCGGACTGGGGTCGGTGTCCCGGTTCATGGTCGATCGCGCGGTGGCCCGCCGGGCGGCGCGGTCGTTCCCGTTCGGCACCCTCACGGTCAACATCAGCGGCGCGGTGCTGCTCGGCTTCGTCAGCGGGCTGGCACTGAGCCATCACGCCGCGCTGCTGGCCGGCACTGCCTTCGTTGGGGCCTACACCACGTTCTCGACCTGGATGCTGGAAACTCAGCGGCTGACCGAGGAGCGCCAGATCTGGCCTGCGGTCACCAATCTCGTCGTCAGCGTCGTCCTGGGCGTCACCGCGGCGATGCTCGGCCAATGGATTGCGAGCCTGCTGTGAGCGACACCTACCTCAAGCTGACCACCTTCTTCAGCGACCGTCAGCGCGCCGGTTCCCGCTTGCTGGCCGATGCAATGCTCGATCTCTACGCCGAACGCGGGGTGGCCAACAGCGTGATGCTGCGCGGCATCGCCAGCTTCGGCCCGCGGCACATCATCCGCAGTGACGAGTCGCTGACGTTGTCCGAGGATCTGCCGGTCGCGATCACCGCCGTCGACACCGAAAAGACCATCGCCGGGCTGATCGACGACGTCGTCGGCAGCACCACCCGCGGCCTGATCACCCTGGAGCGGGCCCGGCTCTACACCGGTGAGCTGCCCGAGGACGACGGCGCGGTCAAACTCACCGTCTACGTCGGCCGACGCCGCCGGATCAACGGTGCGGCGGCTTTCTACGCGGTGTGCGACCTGTTGCACCGCCACCACTTCGCCGGAGCGACGGTGTTCCTCGGCGTGGATGGCACCGCGCTCGGTCGACGGCGTCGTGCCCGGTTCTTCAGCGGCAACGCCGACGTGCCGATCATGGTCATCGCCGTCGGCTCCGCCGCACAGGCGCGGCGCGCGCTGCCGGATCTCGAAGCACTGATGGACGAGGCGCTGGTGACGATGGAGCGCGTCCAGGTGTGCAAGCGCGACGGCGAACTGCTGGCCCGCCCGCCCAGGCTGCCTGCCGTCGACGCGCACGGCCGCGAGCTGCACCAAAAGTTGACGATCTACACCGACGAGTCCACCCACCACGACGGGCTGCCCATTCACCGGGCACTGGTACGGCGACTGTGGGAATCAGAGACGGTCGGCGGCGCGACCGTGCTGCGCGGCATCTGGGGCTTTCACGGCGACCATAAACCCCACGGCGACAAGCTGATTCAATACGGCCGCCAGGTGCCGGTGACCACGATCGTCGTCGACACCCCAGAGATCATCGCGGGGTGCTTCGACCTCGTCGACGAGCTGACCGGCCGCCACGGTCTGGTCACCTCCGAGATGGTGCCCGCGATGCTGATGCGCGACGGTGACGTGCGCAGTGGCGCAACCGATCTGGCCGACTACCTGTACTAACTGATCAGCTGTCGGCCAGCACCGTCAGCAGGATCACCGAGTCGTCGACCGCATGCAGGCCGTGCCGTTCCCGCGGAACCACCAGCAGATCGCCTTCCCGACCCTCCCACGCATCGTCGGCGGTGGTCAGCCGGACATTGCCGCGCAGCACCTGTAGCGTGGTCTCCCCCGGGCTGTGGTGCTCGCCGAGGTCCCGACCGCTCGCCAGGGCGATCAGCGTCTGGCGCAGCTGGTGATCGTGGCCGCCGTGCACGGTATGTGCGGCGCGCCCACTGTTCGACGAGCGGGCCGCGGCCAGCTGTTCGTCGGCGATCTGGGACAGCGAAACCGAATCCATAGCATACTCCAATTCTCAAAAGTTAAGCAGCAGAACGCCACCCACGAGCAGCGCCACCACCTTGACAACTTCGACTACGACGTAGACGTAGTGCGCGCGCGATCGCCCGGCCTCGGCGTGGCTCGCGTCGGCCAGCACCGCATCGGAGCGCCGCGTCAGGGCCGGACGCACGCCGATCACCTGGATCAGGAGCGCGGCTATGGCGACCAGGACGGCAGCAGTGACGCCGATGCTGGGCGTGCCGATCACCAGGGCGACGACGATGACCGCGGCCAGCACCGCTTCGCAGGTGTTGAGCGCACGGAAGACGAGCCGACCGATTCCCAACCCGAGTGCGATGGTGACCCCGGGAGCACGGAACTTCAGCGGCGCCTCGAGGAACGAGATGGCCAGCACCATCCCCAGCCAGACGAACAACGCTGCCACCGCGACCGCCGCCCAGTGCTGCATCGTGTCTCCTTACTGCCACTCCGTGGCGAGTTCGGCCACCCAGGCACCGGCCTGCGCCGGGTCATCCGGCGGCGACGCGACCAGAACCAGTTCGTCAACACCCAACTGTGCCAGACGCCGTATCTCGGCCGGATCCGGTTGGCATAGCGCGACCGCCAACCGCAGTTCGGCCGGATCACGTTCCGCTTCCGCACACAGCCTGTGCAATGTCGTTACCTTGGCCGCGACGTCGTCGACGTCACGCAGATTGAAGCCGTACCACCCGTCACCCCAGTGCGCGACCCGGCGCAGGGCGGCATCGCTGTTGCCACCGCACAGGATCGGAATGGTGCGCTCCCGCGGTTTGGGATTGACCCGGATGTTCGCGAAGCTAGCGAATTCGCCTGTGTAGGAGGCAATATCGTCACGCCAGATCGTCCGTATCGCGGCCACATAATCGGCGGCACGGGCCGCTCGCCGCTCGAACGGAACCCCGATCGCATCGAATTCCTCACGTGACCAACCGATTCCGATGCCGAGCGAGAATCGGCCACCGCTGAGCTTGTCCAGGCTCGCGGCCTGCTTGGCCACGATCACCGGGTTGTGCTCGGGCAGCAGCAGAACGCCGGTGGCGATTCCGATCGTCGTCGTGGCCGCCGCGGCGAACGACAGGCCGATCATCGGATCGATCCAGTCGGCGTCGGCGGGCACGGCGATCTTGCCGTCGTCGGCGTAGGGATAGCGCGATGCGGAATCGTCGACCATCACGACGTGCTCCCCCGCCCACAACGTGGCGAAGCCGCACTGCTCGGCGGCGACGGCCACGGCCTGGATCACCGCGGATTCGGCGCCAGCGCCGATACCCAGAGCGTGCAATCCAAGTCGCATACTGCGCATCTTTGCACGCGTCATAATGGTCGCCATGAGCGATGACCCGGTGGCCGTGCTGCAGCGGTGGGAAGATGCCGGCGCGCACTGGGCAATGATCGATCGTCACGCCGACTCGGTCACCATCGGCCTGTACCGCTGTGACGGCGGCGAGGAGGTCGACCGATTCACCTCAGCCGACCCGATGCTGCTGGACTTCGTGCGGGATCGCGACAGCAGCTTCTAAAGCTGGATGAATCCGCCGTTCCACCAGACGCCCCAGGCGGGCAGGTCGGCGTTCCAGACCACCGGCAGCCACGGCGCCCACGGCGGCGGCGGCGGCGCTGGCGGTGCCCAGACCGGGACGACATCATCGATGTCGGCGCGATGTCCAGGTGGCGGCAGATACCCCTGNCCCGGCGGCAGCGGGTTACCGGGCGCGCCGACGTTGACGCCGGGCCCGCCCGGAACCCAGGGCGGCCCCGGCGGACCTTGCGGATCAGCCTGGGCGAGACCCGCCCCTGCACCCAACGCAACAGCGCCGGCCAAAGCCGCGAACGCCACCTTGGCAGTCATCAACATCGTCATGGTGAGTAGTTCTGTACCCGGCGGCCACTGTCCGGTAAACACATCAAGATGCGCAAAACGGCGTGGGGCGCAGTGATCGGGCTCGCCGTCACCGCGTTGACGGGCTGCGGCGGGAGCAGCTACACCACACCCACGCTGACCACCACGACGACAACAACCAGCACAGTGGCCACCGCATCGGCCCCGCAGCCGCGGACGGTGAAGTGGGTAGACCTGCAGGCCGGTGACTGTCTGGCCGACCCGCCGCCGACGGATCCAGCGGTGGTGATGGTCAGCGTCGTCGACTGTGGCCAGCCACATTCGGCCGAGGCGTATCTGCGCGCGCCGATCCCGGTCAATGCCGCCCTAGCCGAAGTCGCCACCAGAGAGTGCGCGGCCGGCTTCCAGCACTACACCGGCGCCGCGCCGGCGGCCGGCAGGTACACGAGCACCTACCTCATCGACTCCGACCAGGATCGGACATCCGACAACCCCTACCCGAGCACGGTGATCTGCCTGGTGCAGGGCGTCGACGGGCAACCCCTAACCGGCTCGGCGCGCCGTTGATGGCGCGCCGGTGCCGCCTCCGGTTGGGCGTCATAGGTGCAGCCGGTAGGGTTGGTGTGTTGTCTGACGAATTCCGAGGTCAAAGCGCGGCCGATCTGAACACAAGGATCTGAATGGCCATGCGCGCACCCTATGACCCACAGACGCTGAATCCTGTCGGCTTTGCCGGGGCCAGCAACCGACCGATTTCGCTGCTGCTGATCGAGGACGATCGAGGCGACGCCATTCTGGTCGAGGAGCTGATCGACGACGCAGGCGCGGAGATCACGGTGGAGTGGGCGTCGTCGATCGCGATTGCCGCAGAAAAACTGTCGGTTCACCGGCCCGATTGCGTCCTGTTGGATCTGAACCTGCCGGACGCGAACGGCATCTCAGCAGTCGACCGCGTCACCAAACTCGATGCCACGCTGCCGATTGTGGTGCTCACCGGCCTCAACGACGAACACTTCGGCATGTCGGCGATGGCTTCCGGTGCCCAGGATTACCTCGTCAAAGGACATGTCGGACCCGAGACCTTGCACCGCTCGCTGCTCTATGCCATCGAACGCAAGCGGGCGGAGCTGACCGCGGTCGACCTGCACACCAGCCAGGCCAGAGCCCAGGAAAATGCCCGGCTGGAACGGGCACTGCTGCCCCTGCCACTGCTCGATGAAAACCCCGGCGTCGAGATCGTCACCCAGTACCGGCCCAGCCGGGAGAACGCGCTGCTGGGCGGCGACTTCTACGACATGGTCCAAACACCGGACGGCACCGTGCACGTCATGGTCGGTGACGTGGCCGGCCACGGCCCCGACGAAGCAGCTCTCGGTGCAGCGTTGCGAATTGCGTGGCGCGCCTTCACCTTCGCTGGGCTTCGCGGCAACGAGCGGATGCGGCGCCTCGAACAGATCCTGCGGGCCGAGCGGGCCGGCTCGGGAATCTTCGCGACGGTGCTCAGCGTGGCGCTCTGGCCCGACGGGCGGGGTTTCACCGCGGTCCGCGCCGGCCACCCAGGCATGCTGCTACACGGACCGGGCACCGTCGAATGGCTCGAACCCCCGGCCGGGCCCGCACTGGGCCTGGGTGCACAGCAGTGGCCGCAGAATGAATTGGAATTGCCCGCCGGCCACGGGCTGGTGCTCCTCACCGATGGCCTCTTCGAGGGGTATTCCGGCGTCGGCAACCAGCGTCTGGGCGAGGAGGGCCTGCTGGAGCTGGCCCGTTCGATCGCGACGCTGCCAGGCCCCGAGTTCGTCAAGTCCCTCATCGAAGGGGCCGAAGCCCGCGCCCACTCGCACGGCGGGATCAGCGATGACATCGCGGTGTTGCGCGTGGAGCGGACGCACTGATGCAGGAGGTGGCGGGCACCCGGCTGGCTGGTCTGACCGTGCGGGGCTGGCTCAGCGTCGTGCTGCTGGTGGTCGGCGTCGTGGTACTCGGCGGGGCACTTGCCGCGGCGGTGCTGCTCAACCGCACCGACGAGATCAGCAGGCAACTCATCGACGACATCCAGCCCGCTCGGGTCGCCTCCTATCGGCTGCAGGCCGCACTGACCGACCAGGAGACTGCCGTGCGGGGCTATGTCATCGCCGCCGACCCACAGTTCCTGACGCCCTACTACGACGGACAACGCACCGAACAGACTGCGGCGGAAGCCATTCGGAAGCTCCTGGACGGCCAGCCCGAGATGATCGCGGACCTCGACGCGGTCGAAACGACGGCGAACGACTGGCGCAGCAGGTACGCCGAACCGCTGATCGCCGGCGTGACGCCCGGGGAGCCCAACGTGGTGACGAAGGCGACCACCGAGCAAGGAAAGGCGCAATTCGATTCTCTGAGAGCGCTTTTCGATACTCAGAATCAGCATCTGGCGGCCGCGCGAACGGACGCGCTCGCTCAACTGAACACGGCCCAAGCCTGGCGTGACCGCGTTCTGGCCGGCATCGTCGCAGCCTTCATCATCACCGGGTTCGCCATCGCGATCCTGGTTCGCAATGCACTCACCCGGCCACTGGAGGCGCTGGCCTCCGCCTGCCGGCAGATCACCGGCGGTAGCTTCGGCGATCGAATCATTCCCCAGGGCCCCAAAGATATTCGCTCCATCGCCGCCGATGTGGAGGATATGAGGCAACACATCGTCGATGAGCTCGAAGCCTCCCGTTCGGCACGTGAACTACTGGCCGAACAGGCCGACGAGCTACGCCGGTCGAACGCCGAGCTGGAGCAATTCGCCTACGTCGCCTCCCATGACCTGCAGGAGCCGCTACGCAAGGTGGCCTCGTTCTGCCAGCTGCTGGAGAAGCGTTACGGCGATCAGCTCGACGAACGCGGGATCCAGTACATCGATTTCGCCGTCGACGGCGCCAAACGCATGCAAGTCCTGATCAACGATCTGTTGACATTCTCCCGAGTTGGTCGGCTCAACGCCACTCAGGTCAAAGTGAACCTCGACGCCGTGCTGGATGAGGCCATCGCCAACGTCGCCACGGCGATCGAGGAGACCGGCACCGAGATCACCCGTCCGGAATCGTTGCCGCGGGTGCTGGGTGATCCGACGCTGCTGATCATGCTGTGGCAGAACCTCGTGAGCAACGCCGTCAAGTTCCGCCGTGACGACCAGGCCCCTCGCATTGCCATCACCTGTCAATCGGGCTCGGGCGAGCACGACGCGCAGTGGATGTTCACCTTCTCCGACAACGGAATCGGCATCGCCGACGAATTCGTCGACAAGGTGTTCGTGATCTTCCAGCGGCTGCACGGCCGGGACGCCTACACCGGCACCGGAATCGGCCTGGCACTGGTCAAGAAGATCGTCGAACACCACGGCGGCACCATCTGGATCGACACGTCCTACAACGACGGGACCCGCTTCCAGTTCACCCTACCGGTCATAGCCGCACCCCAGCACGAGCCACAATTGGAAGGAACCGCTTCATGACCGACAACGGTCGCGCGATCGACGTCCTGCTCATCGAGGACGACCCCGGGGACGAGCTGATCACCCGGGAGGCGTTCGAGCACAACAAGCTCAAAAACACGCTGCACGTCGTTCACGACGGCGAAGAGGGCCTGGATTATCTCTACCGGCGCGGCCCGTTCGGGGACGCACCACGGCCCGATCTCATCCTGCTCGACTTGAACCTGCCCAAATATGACGGGCGTCAGCTCCTCGAGATGATCAAGTCCGATGACGACCTGTGCCACATTCCGGTGGTGGTACTCACCACCTCGTCGGCGGAAGAGGACATTCTGCGCAGCTACAAGCTGCACGCCAACGCCTACGTGACCAAGCCGGTCGACCTCGATCAGTTCATGGCAGCTGTCCGCCAGATCGACGAGTTCTTCGTCCAGGTGGTCCGGCTGCCGAACGGCGGACAGCCGCGGTAATTGCGTACAGCAAACCCAAAGGCTGTCTGCCGAAGGGTTGCGGACCGTCCGCGTCTGATGCGTTCGCTCCACCCCGGGTTGCGAACGCAACCCGGGGCCGAACGGCGCCGTGGTGCTGGTCAAACGCCGGCCAGGCGACCGAAATGATCCCCCGCTAACTCTTTGGGGGTAGATATTCGCCCCCATCGAGGAGCAGCAGGCGTAGCAACGCTCACGATAGCGTTCCGCCATGCCGTCGGTCGTCAACGTTGAACCCGGGCCGCCGACCCCCTCGGCGCCTGGCGGCAAGCCGTGACCGCGACACTCCCATTGGCGAAGCCCGTACGGGCCTTCGGCGGGTTCATCGGCATGTCACTGGACACGCTGGTGGGGATGTTCCGGCCGCCGTTCGCGTGGCGCGAATACCTGCTGCAGACGTGGTTCGTTGCCCGAGTGTCGGTACTTCCCGCGCTCATGCTGACGCTGCCTTACTCGGTGTTGCTGGTGTTCACCTTCAACATCCTGCTGGGCGAATTCGGTGCCACCGACTTCTCCGGAACCGGCGCCGCGGTCGGCACCGTCAACCAGATCGGCCCTATCGTGACGGTGCTGGTTGTCTCCGGCGCGGGAGCCACCGCGATGTGCGCAGATCTCGGTGCGCGCACCATCCGCGAAGAACTCGACGCCCTGCGGGTGATGGGAATCAATCCGATCCAGGCCCTGGTCGTTCCCCGAGTGTTGGCGGCAACCACTGTCGCCCTGGCACTTTCAGCGACCGTGATCCTGGCCGGCCTGACCGGGGCCTACATCTTCTGCGTCTACATCCAGCACGTGTCACCGGGTGCATTCGCCGCAGGTCTGACCTTGCTGACCGGCATGGGTGACGTCATCGTCTCACTCACCAAGGCAACACTTTTCGGCTTGGCCGCCGGCCTCATCGCCTGCTACAAAGGCATTTCCGTGGGCGGCGGCCCGGCCGGCGTCGGCAACGCCGTCAACGAAACCGTCGTTTTCACCTTCATGGTGCTGTTCGCGATCAACGTGATCGTGACCGCCGTCGGCATCCAGTTCACTGTCTCGTGAGGGCCATTCGGTGAGCGTCAACACGCCAAGCAGATTGCACCCTCGGCTGGCCGACAGCCTGCAGGGGGTCATCGGGGGCTGGAACCGTATCGGCGCCCAAACCCGGTTCTACGCCAAGACACTGGCGGCGATCCCGGAAGCGGTGACCCGCTACCGCAAGGAACTGCTCCGGCTCATTGCGCAGATGGGACTGGGTGCCGGGGCACTCGCTGTCGTCGGCGGCACCGTCGCGATCGTGGGCTTCCTGACCATGACCACCGGTGCTCTGGTCGCCGTTCAGGGCTACAACCAGCTGTCCTCAGTCGGTTTCGAGGCGCTGACCGGATTCGCGTCAGCGTTCTTCAATGTCCGCCTGATCGTGCCCGGAACGGTGTCGGTGGCCCTGTCGGCCACCATCGGCGCCGGCGCCACCGCCCAACTCGGCGCGATGCGCATCAATGAGGAGATCGACGCACTGGAGGTCATCGGCATCCGTTCCGTCACCTACCTGGCCTCCACCCGGGTGCTGGCCGGGGTGATCGTGGTCATTCCGCTGTACTGCATCGCCGTCATGATGGCCTTCCTCGCCGCGCGGACCGGGACGGTCGCCATCTACGGGCAGGGCTCCGGCGTCTACGACCACTACTTCAACACCTTCCTCAACCCGACCGACGTCATCTGGTCGTTCATGCAATCGGTGGCGATGACGATCGTGATCATGCTGGTGCACACCTACTACGGATTCACCGCCAAAGGTGGACCTGCGGGTGTAGGCGAGGCGGTGGGCCGCGCGGTGCGAACGTCCATGGTGGTGGCGGCGGTCGAGATCGTGATGATCTCACTCGCCGTGTACGGCCAATCCGGCAACTTCAACCTCGCCGGGTAGCGATGGAGGACCGGCAAGGTGAGAACCGCCTTCGCGATGGATGGTGGACCGTCATCCTCCTCGTCGTCATCGGTGCGTTCTTCTTTGTGACGACAACGGCATTCGCGGGTACGTTTCGGTCGTTCGTTCCCGTCACCCTGACCGCGGACCGGTCCGGGCTGGTGATGGAAACCGGCGCCAAGGTAAAGATGCGCGGAGTCCAGGTCGGTCGAGTCAGCGGAATCAACGGCGGCCAGGGCGACACCAGCTTGCGTCTGGAGATCGAACCCGACCAGATCCGCTACATCCCAGCCAATGTCGGCGCTCAGATCAGATCCACAACCGCATTCGGTGCCAAATTCGTCGACCTCGTATACCCGGCCGAACCCAGCCCGCAGCGGTTGTCCGCCGGCGCGGTCCTGAAGTCGGCCAACGTCACCACGGAGGTCAACACCGTCTTCGAGAATGTGGTCAACCTCCTCGACATGGTCGACCCCGCGAAGCTCAACGCGGTGCTGACTGCAGTGGCCGACGGGGTGCGCGGGCAGGGCCCGCGCATGGGCGAGGCCACCACCGACCTCAATCAGGTGCTGAAGGTTCTCAATGATCGCAGCAACGCGATCCGCGAGGACTGGCGCTCGTTCAAGAACTTCAACGACACCTACGCCGCAGCGGCACCCGATATCGTGGCGATCCTCAACTCCGGCAGCACCGTGAGCACCACAATCGCCGACCACGCCCAAGCCCTGGATACGTTGCTGCTCAATACGGTCGGCTTCTCCCAATCCGGCCAGGACCTTCTCGAGACCAGCGGCGACAAACTGGTGCAGGCGGTGAACACCCTGGAGCCCACGACCGCGTTGCTGATGAAGTACAACCCGGTCTATACCTGTTGGCTGCAAGGAGCGACCTGGACGCTGGACAACGGCGGCTACGAGGCCTGGGGCGGCAAGGATGGCAAGTCGGCGGTGTACGACGTCGCCCTGCTCCTGGGCAACGACCCCTACCAGTACCCGGACAACCTGCCGATCGTGGCTGCCAAGGGCGGTCCGGGCGGCAAGCCCGGCTGCGGATCGCTGCCTGATCCCACCAAGAACTTCCCGGTTCGCCAACTGGTGACGAACACCGGCTGGGGCACCGGCCTGGACATCCGGCCGAACCCCGGTCTCGGGCACCCGTGTTGGGGCGACTGGTTCCCGGTCACCCGAGGAAACCCGAAGCCGCCGAGCATTCGTCAGTGCCTGCCCGGCCCGGCGCCCGGTCCGGTCGTGCCCCCAGGAATGCCGCCGTACGGGGCAGCGTGGTACGGGCCAGGCGGCGTACCGCTGTGGCCGGGTGTGCCGCCCGCACCGGATCCCGTTGCAGCCCAACCACAGCCGGGGCCACCGACAGGAGACCAGCCGTGAAAGACAATCTGAAGGGCACTGTCTGGCGCCTCGGTGTCTTCCTGACTGTCTGCCTGTTCGGCGCCTTCGCCCTGCTCGCCGTCTTCGCACAGTTCCGGTTCGGCGGTGGCAATAACTACAACGCCGTGTTCACCAATGTCACCGGCCTGAAGAAGGGTGACTTCGTGCGCATCGCGGGGGTCGAGGTCGGCAAGGTCGAAGACATTGCGATCGAGCGCAATGCGACGGTGCGGGTGGAGTTCTCGGCCAACGACGCAGTGGTGCTCACCGAGGGAACTCGGGCAATCATCCGCTACGACAACGTGATCGGCGGCCGGTTTCTTGCCCTCGACGAGGGAACCGGTGGGGTCAAGCGCCTGCAACCCGGCCAGACGATCCCGGTGGACCGCACCGCGCCGGCACTGGATCTGGATTCGGTCATCGGTGGATTCAAGCCGCTGTTCCGGGCGTTGAGCCCCGACCAGGTCAATGCCCTGAGCGGCCAGCTCAATCAGGCTCTGCAGGGCCAGGGCGCCAACATCGGCTCCTTCTTGAGCCAGGCCGCGGTATTCACCAATACCCTTGCTGACCGCGACCAGTTGATCAGCGAAGTGATCACCAACCTGAACGCGGTACTCGGTTCGCTGGGCAGCCAAAGCGCCCAGCTGGACAAGGCCGTCACGAATCTGTCGGGGTTGGTCGACGGACTCAACGCCCGCCGAACCGACATCGCAAACGCCTTTGCCAACACCAGCGCGGCGGCCGCGACGGTCGCCGATCTGCTGACGCAGGCGCGTGGGCCATTCCAGAAGGTGGTGCACGAAACCGATCGGGTCTCCTCGATCGCCGTGGCCGACCATGAGTACCTGGAGAGGCTGATCGACACACTGCCCGACAAATACCGTGCGCTGGGTCGCCAGGGCATGTATGGCGACTTCTTCAGCTTCTATCTGTGCGACCTGGTCCTCAAGGTCAACGGCAAAGGCGGACAACCGGTTTTCGTGAAGGTCGCCGGCCAGGACACCGGGCGGTGCACGCCCAAGTGAAGTCCTTCTCCGAACGTAATCCGTTGGTTCTCGGTGTGATTGGCGCTGTCGTCATCGCCGGCATCGTGATGGGCGCGCTGAATTGGCAGAAGTTGCCGTTCCTCAACCCTGGCCACAACTACTCCGCCTACTTCGCCGACGCTGGTGGGTTGTTCACCGGCGCCGGCGTGGAGGTGTCGGGCCTTCCGGTGGGCAAGGTGTCCGACATCGAACTCGATGGTCAGCACGTCTTGGTGACGTTTCGTATCAGCGGCGACGTGCATCTGGGCGAGCGCACCGTGGCCGCGATCAAGACCAAGGGCCTGCTCGGCACCAAGATGCTTGACGTCATCCCCCGCGGAGACGGCGAGCTCTCGGGTCCGATCCCCATCGATCGCACCACCTCGCCCTACCAGTTGCCGGATGCTCTCGGCGATCTGACCACCACGATCAGCGGTCTGAACACGGACCAGTTGTCGGATTCGCTTGCCACGATGGCCGAAACGTTCGCCCATACCCCACCGGATCTGCACAACGCAGTCGCCGGGGTGGCCCGATTCGCCGACATCCTCAACCGGCAGGACGCTCAGTTACGCAACCTGTTGGCCAATGCGGCCAAGACCACCGATGTCTTGGCCAAGCGCACCGATCAGATCGTCGACCTGGTACGGCAAACCAACTCTCTGCTGGTCGCCCTGCAAGCCCAAAGCCAGTCGCTGGATCGCATCTGGCGCAATCTCTCCGGAATCTCCCGGCAGCTCAAGGCGTTCATCGCCGAGAACCGCGCGACCTTGAAGCCGGCCTTGGAGAAGCTCAACGGGGTGCTGACCATCGTCGACGATCGCAAAGCCAAAGTGCAGGACGCCATCAAACGTCTCAACGCCTACGCCATGTCGCTGGGTGAGTCGGTGTCGTCGGGCCCGTTCTTCAAGGCCTATCTCGTCAACCTCTTCCCCGGGCAATTCGTGCAGCCGTTCATCGATGCGGCCTTCTCCGATCTCGGTCTCGACCCGGCGACCCTGCTGCCGTCGCAGCGCACCGATCCTCAGGTGGGCCAGCCCGGCACGCCGGCCCTACCGGTGCCGTACCCGCGGACCGGCCAGGGCGGTGAACCGCACCTGAATCTTCCGGATGCGATCACCGGCAACCCGGGCGATCCGCGCTACCCCTATCGCGAACCCCTTCCGGCGCCACCGCCGGGCGGGCCGCCACCGGGTCCGCCTGCGCTGTCACCGCCCGGGATCGCGTCCGTTCCCGATCCGGTACAGGCGCCGTTCTTCGTACCGGCACCCGGTGAGGGACAGGGAGGACAACAGTGACGAAGCTGGGTAAACCACGCACCGTGTTGGCCGCCGTTCTGGTGTTGGTCCTCATCGGCGGATCGCTTCTGGCTTTGCGCGCCTACAACCGAGCCGGCCGAGTCGAGGTGGTCGGCTACTTCGACAACAGCACAGCACTCTTCCCCGGCGACGACGTCCGCATTCTCGGTGTGCCCGTCGGCCAGGTAGCCAGCGTCGAACCACAGCCAGACGGGGTGAAGGTCTCATTCTGGTTCGACCGCAAGTACAAGGTCCCTGCCGACGCCAAGGCGGCGATCCTGTCGCCAATGTTGGTCACCGGTCGTGCCATTCAGTTGACGCCGGTCTACACCGGCGGTGCGGCCATGCGCGACGGTGCCGTCATCCCCCGCAGCCGCACCGTGGTTCCGGTCGAATGGGATGAGGTGCGCGTCCAGCTCCAGCGCCTCACCGAACTACTCAAGCCGACCGCTCCGGGCGGGGTGAGCACGCTCGGTTCGTTCATCAACACCACCGCAGACAACCTGCGCGGTGAGGGCGGCAATATCCGGGACACGATCATCAAACTGTCCCAGGCGATGTCGGTCCTCGGCGATCACAGCGGCGACATCTTCGCGACGTTCAAGAATCTCTCGATTCTGGTGACGGCGCTGCGCGGGAGCAGTGACCTGCTCGGTGCGCTCAACGAGAACCTGGCGTCGGTGACCGGTCTTCTCGCCAATGATCCGACCAAGATCGGTGATGCCTTCGCCCAGATGAACTCGGTCATCGGAGACGTGAAGACCTTCATCGACGACACCGGCGAGACGATCGGCACGACCACCGACAAGCTGGCCTCGATCAGCACCGCACTCAACGACAGCCTTGACGACATCAAGCAGACCCTGCACATCGCACCGACCACGGTGGGTAACTTCACCAACATCTACGAGGCGTCCAACGGCGCCTTCACCGGAGCTCTTGCGGTCAACAACTTCGCCAACCCGATCTCGTTCCTGTGCGGCGCAATTCAGGCCGCCTCCCGTCTCAACGCCGAGCAGTCGTCGAAACTGTGTGTCCAATACCTGGCGCCGATCATCAAGAACCGGCAGTTCAACTTCCCCCCGATCGGCGAGGACTTTCTGGTCGGCGCGCAGGCTCGCCCCAACGAGGTGACCTACAGCGAGGACTGGCTGCGACCGGACTACGTTCCGCCGGCCGCACCGGCACCGCCGCCCCCCCAGGTCCCGCTGGCTGCCGAGGGCACGCCCCCGGCGACGACGGTCGCGACAGATCCCACTGCCGGATTGACCGGGATGATGGCTCCCCCCGCTGGCGGTGGCTCGTGAAACGTACCTTTCGCGGGCTGACCGCCGTCGCGGTGGCTCTCGCCCTGGTGGCAGGCGCATCGGGTTGCGGACTGAAGAATTGGCAGGGCCTGAACTCGCTGCCGCTGCCCGGCACCGAAGGCAACGGGCCGGGGTCGTTCACCGTGCAGGCAGAAATGCCCGACATCAACAACATTCAGCCCAATTCCCGGGTTCGTGTCGGTGATGCGACCGTCGGTCACATCACCAAGATCGAACTGCAGGGCTGGCATGCGCTGGTCACGATGCGTCTCAACGGCGATGTCGCATTGCCAGCCAACGCAATCGCCAAGATCGGCTTGACCTCGATACTCGGCTCCCAGCACATCGAACTGAGCGCCCCCACCGGCACACCCGCGCAAGGGCGGCTCCATGAGGGATCACTGATCCCGCTGTCGAATTCGGCGTCCTACCCCACCGTCGAACAAACCCTGGCCGCGGTCTCCACGGTGCTCAACGGTGGTGGTCTCGGTCAGATCCAGGACATCACCGAAGCGTTCAGCACCGCATTCCGCGGCCGTGAACAAGACCTGCGCAGTCTGATCGGCGAGATCGACAAGTTCACCGCCAATCTCAACGACCAGACCGACGACATCATCGCCGCCACTGAAAGCCTCAACACACTGGCTGGAACGTTCGCCGCCAGCCAGCCCGTACTGGACAGGGCGCTGGCGACGGTCCCCGAGGCGCTGGCCGTCCTCAACAACGAACGTGACAATCTCGCCGAGGCGGCCGACCAGCTGGGCCGGTTCTCCAACCTCGTCATCACCACGGTCGACGGGAGCAAGGCGAATCTGGTCAAGGAGCTCAAGGACATTGGTCCAGTGCTGGAGTCACTGGCCAACGCCGGCCCGAGCATGACCCGCGCGCTCAGCCTCATTCTGACGTTCCCGTTCCCCAACGAGACCATCGAGAAGTGGCAGCGCGGCGACTATGCCAACATGACCGCCGTCGTCGACCTCACACTCAGCCGAATCGACCAGGGCCTGTTCACCGGTACCCGCTGGGAGGGGAACCTCACCGAACTCGAAATGCAATGGGGCCGCACGATCGGCCAGTTCCCCAGTCCGTACACCAAGGTCAACCCCTTGGCCGTGCCGTACAGCTTCGATCAGGGGCCCTGATATGCATCTCAGCCGGCGAATACTCTTCCAATTAGCCATCTTCACCGTCATCGCGCTGTCCGCAGTGGCCCTGATGAGTCTGCACTTCCTCAAGCTACCGGCCAAAATGTTCGGCGTCGGCCGATATACCGTCAGCGTCCAGCTCCCCGAGACTGGCGGCCTCTACGGCACCGGGAACGTCACCTATCGCGGTGTCGAGGTGGGGCGCGTCCAGTCGGTGAACCTGACCGATACCGGTGTGGAAGCGCAACTCTCGCTGAAGTCCGGAATCGATATTCCCTCCGACCTCAGCGCAGAAGTGCACAGCCAGTCGGCGATCGGCGAGCAGTACGTCGAGCTGAAACCGCGCAACGGCACCTCCCGCCCACTCAAGGACGGAGACGTGATTCCGCGCTCCGAGACGTCGGTGCCTCCGGATATCAACTCATTGCTCGACGCCGCCAACTCCGGTCTGCACGCGATACCGCGGGACAACCTCAAGACAGCCATTGACGAGGCCTACACCGCCGTCGGCGGCCTGGGACCGCAGCTGTCCGATATCGTCAAAGGCTCAACAGCTTTGGCGATCGATGCCCGCAAGAATCTCGACCCGCTCATCGATCTGATCGACAACTCCAAGCCAGTTCTGGATTCCCATGTCCAGACGTCAGCCGCCATCCAGGCCTGGGCGTCGCACGTCGCGACCGTGACCGGCGAACTCCAGAAGGAAAACGACGCCGTCGCCGGGGTCATCGATCAGGGCGGATTCGTCGCGACCTCGGGCGAGGCGAAGCGCCTCATCGAGCGCCTCAAACCCACGGTGCCGATCATCATGGCCAATCTCTCCAGCGTCGGCCAGGTCGCGGTGAGCTACCAGAACGACATCGAGCAGCTGCTGGTGCTGCTTCCTCATGCCGTGTCCGAGGGGCAGGCAACCTTCCTGGCCAATGCCAATACCAAGCAGGCCTACCGGGGCGAGTATCTGTCGTTCAATCTCAACGTCAACCTTCCGCCGGCCTGCACCACCGGATTCCTGCCGGCCCAGCAGGCTCGGGTTCCCACTTTCACCGACTATCCCGAACGTCCTGCAGGCGACTTGTACTGCCGCACACCGCAGGAGTCGCCGTTCAATGTCCGCGGGGCGCGCAACATTCCGTGCGAGACCGTTCCCGGCAAGCGAGCCCCGACGGTGAAGATGTGCGAGAGCAACGAGCAGTACGTGCCGCTGAACGACGGCTACAACTGGAAGGGCGACCCGAACGCCACGCTGTCGGGTCAGGGCATTCCGCAATTGCCGCCAGGGACACCACCGCCGCCGCTGAGCATGCCGACCGCTCCGCCGCCGCCCGCCCTGGTGGGCGCCGCTGAATACGATCCCGCCAGCGGAACGTACGTCGCCCCCAACGGGCGTGAGTACACCCAGTCCAATCTGGCCGAGCCCACCAAGGGAGACAACACGTGGCAATCGATGCTGTTGCCGCCGCAGCCCTGATGTAGCTCAGCCGCCGTGAGCGGCGAAGAACTGCGCGCTGGCCTCCGATGCATCGAATTTCGCAGCAGCCCCGGTCGGCCAGAAGTGGCCCCACCCGTCGATGGTGACGAAGGCGACCTCGGTGCCGTCGGCACAACCGGTGGTGGAGAGACGTTTTCCGCCCGCGATGGGCGCCACCACCGCCGGCGGGCACTGGTCGAAGGCGAGCCACCGATCAGTCATCGTGTGTGCGGCGACGACAGTGCTCGCCCCGCCACGACCGATCATGCGGCCGCCGTTGTAGGGCACAACCGAGTCACCAGTGCCGTGAATCGCAAGCACTGAAACAGGTTTGGACGGATTGCAGTGCACCCCGACACCCAGCGTGCTCGACACCGGAACGATGGCAGCGACGAGGTCGGGGCGGTCGCACGCCAGGCGGTTCGCCATGAACCCACCCGCGGACATCCCGGTGACGAAGACCCGGCCGGGCGCGATGCCGTACTCGCGGGTGAGCCGATCGATCAGCGTCGCGAGGAAGCCGACATCGTCCACGCCCCGCCGGTCGGGGGTCGACGCGCCGCGCCCGTCAGCCCAGCTGAAGTCGATGCCGTCGGGATAGGCGACGATCCAGCCATGCCGGTCGGCCACGGCGTTGTAGTTGGTCAGCGCGGCTTGCTTGCGCCCGGTCTGGCTCCCGCCATGCAGGTTGAGCACCAGCGCATTCGGATGCTCCAGCCCCGCGGGGACATGAAGCAGATACGTACGTTGCACCCCACCGAACATCAACACCCCGGGCGGGTCGGGGCTGGCGGGAGCCTGCGTGGCAGGAAAAGTGAACAACAGCAGGAGAGCAGCGACCAGCGCTATCACACGGCGCATCACACGAGTCCTTCTGCGGCAAAGACCGAATTCGCGCGCTTAACTGCGCGTGCAGTTGGGGTCCGCGGGCTTTGTCGGCCACGTGCAGACGTTGATGAAGGTCGTGGTGTTGAAGCCGCCGCCGTCGAACACACCGTAGGCGCTGCCGTTGGTTCCGGTATAGGTGGCGCCACCGCCCCCTGCGCCAATCGAGGTGACAATGGTGGTCACCTCCCAGCCCTTGTCCTTCAGCGCTGCCTTGAAGCCGGCCATCACGTCGATGGGTGACCCGCTGACTTTGAAATTCAAGTGAATCCCGTTGTTGGCGATGCTGTCCGGCCCTTTTGTTTCTTGGTTGTTCTCCGGCGTCGGCACCAGGCCGGGCAGCTGATCCGTCGCGACCGGGGCCGCGCTCGCGGTCGTCGATGCCGGGCTCGATGAGGACTTGCTGGAGTCGGAACCACTACAGGCCGTGCCTGTCAGTCCGACTGCCATTGCCAGGGCTGCCGCCACACACAAACCACGCCTCATCGATTCCCCCTCTTGTGTCATGGGCACATTAGCCCAACTCGGATGTCCCAGGTTGCGACACGGTCACGGATGCATACCTATCGATACAGGGCCGGTCACAAGAGGCGCACGGATCCCTATCGTCACATTGGTTACCTGACGTCACAGCGACGTCCCGCCTCCGAAAGGTGAGTCGTGTCGCCGCGCCCCCGCATCCCCTCGCTGTCGCTGGCGTCGGCGCTCGTCGTCGGGTTGTGCGCGTCCACCGGCATCGCCGCCCCGGCGGCCAACGCGGATCCGTGCGAGGGCGCTTCTGCCGCAGCGCAACCCGCCGCGAACCAGGCCTTCCAGATCCCGCAGCCGTCGGCGATCGCACCCTTCGACCGCCCGATCGGGCACAAGCCCGTCGGCACGAATGACCAAGCGCCACTTCCGACGTTGGGCAAGCTCCTCATCAACGCGTTGATGCCCAACACGGGGCAGGTGCAGAAGCAGGCTGCGGTCGCGCCGTCGCCGAAGCCTGCGCCCGCCCAGCCGGCGCCGGCCGCAGCTCAGCCGGCTCCGTCCACCGCACCGCCAGGCACCTCGGTCGTCGGCTGGGTCACCGGACCGGACAGCCCGAACCAGACCATTCAGAAATTCGCCATCACCGGTACCGATCTCGGAATCATGTGGGACAACGGCGATCCCACCCATCGTCAGGTCCTGATGGCGTTCGGCGACACGAATGGCTTCTGCCAGATCCCCGGCAAGCAGTGGCGCTACAACACGCTGATGCGCAGCACCGACGGCTCGCTGGCCAACACGGTGGCGGTGCCCGACGGCGCCGTCGGCAACAAGTACTCCGGGTCACCGGTGTGGCGGGCCGGTATCGCCAAGCAGGTCGTCAACAGCATCAATGCCGCACCGGAAGAGACCGGCATCATTCCCACCTCCGGTGTCGCGGTCGGGCAAAACCAATTCATGAACTTCATGTCGATCAAGAGCTGGGACAACTACGGCTCCTGGACGACGAACTACTCGGCGATCGCGACGTCGACCGACAACGGCGAGACGTGGGGCGTCTACCCCGGCACCGTGCGTCAACCGACCAACGGCAACGAGAAGTTCCAGATGGGCGCGTTCCTCAAACCGGGGCCGGGCGATCCGTACATGTACACGTTCGGAACTCCCAACGGCCGCGGCGGCTCGGCCTATGTGGCGCGGGTAGCCCCGGGGGTCATCCCGGACCTGACGAAATACGAGTACTGGAACGCTGACAGCAATTCGTGGGTGCCGGGCAGTCCGGCGGCGGCGACGCCCGTCATCCCGGGCCCGGTCGGCGAGATGTCGGCGCAATTCAACAACTATCTGAAGCAGTACCTGGTGCTGTACTGCAACGGCAACAACGACGTGGTGATGCGGACAGCGCCAGCACCGCAGGGGCCGTGGGGCCCCGAGCAGATGCTGGTGTCCTCGATGCAGATCCCCGGCGGCATCTATGCGCCGTTCCTGCATCCCTGGTCGACGGGCCGCGAGCTGTACTACAACCTGTCGTTGTGGTCGGCCTACAACGTAATGCTCATGCACACTGTGCTCCCCTAACGCCCCAATTACTCCCCCAACCGCGCAGCAATGGGACACTCAGCGGTATGGAAGACACCAGGGACCCACGCGTCGAAGACTCCATCCCGACCGAGGTGCTGGACGGGACCGAGACCGAAAAGGCGGCTGAGATCGTCGTCGACGCCGCCATCCGCAACACCATGTCGCCCGCAGCCCTGGGCCGGATGCTGGTCGACGCCGGCCGCAGTATCGCCGACGAAAATGACCTCCTCACCCTGCTGCAGCACGTCGCGGGCATCGCCCAGGAAGCCATCGACGGCGCCGACTGCACGGGAATCACGATCGACCTTGGCGGTCTGACCTATACCGCGGTCCACACCGACGAGCGAACCCTGCGCATCGACAGCGAGCAGTACCAGGCCGGCGACGGCCCGTGCCTGCACGCCGCACGCACCCGCAGCATCGTGCTGCTGGATTCCGACGAGGCCATGGAGCGCTGGCCGCTGTTCGCCGCCGGCGCACGCAGCGAGGGCATCATCAGCTTCTTGGCCGCACCCCTGTACACGGACGATCAGACGCTCGGGTCGTTCAATCTGTACGGACGGGAGCAGCACGCCTTCGACAGCATCGACGCCGAGATTCTCGATTTGTTGACCACCGCGGTGTCCCGAGCCATCGGCGACTTCGCCCGGTTCAAGTCGGCGCAGGACACCGCGGAGTCGATCCAGCGGGTGCTGCAGACCCGGGCGCCGATCGAGCAGGCCAAAGGTGTGCTCATGGCCATGCGCGGCATCGACGCCGACGAGGCGTTCGACGTGCTGCGTGTGCAGAGTCAGGAGACGAACGTCCCGGTGCGGGTACTCGCCGTCGACTTCCTGGACAAGGTGACCGGCGCCAACAGCGAGCAGAATTAGAAGGTATTGACCAGCGTCCGGCGCTCGGACATCTCCCGCGACATCGTGTAGTGGTGGTAGTGCGTCGCGCATTTGACCACAGAGACGAACAGGACACCCGGGTCTGGCCGGCTGCGCAGAATTCTCATCATCCGGCGCCGGTAGACCTTCCGCAGCTGTGGGTCGGGAACGTTCTTCATCAGCAGCAGGAACAGACCGAGCGCCCGTCCACCGTCGAGTAACTGCGTCTTTCGCCGTCGCCACGGATGGTTGCGCAGGTACGCGTTGCGCGCTCGGCCGAAATCGAATCTACGTGTGAGGTAAAGACTTTCGAGCCGATCAAAGTACGAATCGGGCTCGTACAGCTCGTGCATCAGGCTGATGTAGCCGTCGCGCAACTCTTCTCGACTCAAATTGAGCGGAATCACGTTGGTGCCGAAGGCTTGATCGTCGTCGAGATCGAGGCGGCCTTCGTTTTTCAAGCGCGCGTGCAACGGCGTCTTGGGGATGGCCGCGAGCATGCCGACCATCGCGTGCATGATGTCGGTCTGGGTGATGAATTCGGCTTGTTCCTTGAAGATCCGGGCGTCGTCGTTGTCGAAACCGACGATCATGCCGCACCAGACTTCCAGGCCTGCGTCCTGCACCTTGCGGACGCGATCGACGATCGTCCCGCCCTTTTTCACGTTCTGGTACTTCTTTGCCTCTTTCAGGGAGTCTTCGTTCGGGCTCTCGATGCCGATGAAGACCACGGTGATGTTGGCGGCGACCATCAACTCCATGAGCTCGTCGTCTTCGGCGAGGTTCAGCGAGGCCTCGGTGAAGAACTGCAAGGGATAACCCTCGCGCTCCTGCCAGGCGTGGACGTCCCGCAGCAGCACCTTCACGGCGGCTTTGTTGCCGATCAGGTTGTCGTCGACGATGAAGCCGATTGACAGGCCCGCCTTGCGCATCGCCTCCAGCTCGGCGATCACTTGAGCGCTGGTCTTGAGTCTGGGCTTACGGCCGAACGTGACGATGATGTCGCAGAACTCGCATTGGAACGGGCAGCCACGGCTGAACTGGATGCTGCCGAAGACGTAGTTCTTGGTCTTCAGTAGGTCGTAGCGGGGTACCGGAACCGTCGTCATATCGGTGCGGTCGGCTTGCTCGTAGCGGTACTGATGCCGGCCGTGCGCCCAGTCGTCGAGGAACTGCGGCCAGGTGGTTTCGGCTTCGCCGACGAAGATCGCGTCGGCGAGACCGCCGAAGTAGTCCTCCTGCACGCTGACCCAGGGGCCGCCGACGACGACGAAGACACCACGGGCTTTGAGTTCGTTGAGAATCTCGCGCATGCGCTGGCGTTGGACGATCATGCCGGTCAGCCCCACGATGTCGGCCTGGGCGACCTTCTCGAAGTCGATGTCCTCGACGTTCTCGTCGATGAGCGTCACGTGATGCTCATCGGGGGTGAGCGCGGCCAGCAGCGGAAGGCAGGCCGTCGGAACGTTGCACTTCTTGCCGAGCAGCGGGAGTGCGTGTTCCAGGCCCCAGTAGGACACCTCGAACCGGGGATTGATGATGACAATGTTTGCCACAGTCGTCTGCTCCGAATCGAACTCGTAGACGTTAGGCGGCGTTGCTTGCCAAGCGGAGCCTAGCCAACATGACCTGGCGGAACGAGTCATTCGCAAATAGTCGGGACGAGGCTCGGACGGAGTCTCTTCCGGTAAGACGGTAACGCTGCCCGCTCGGTTCGGTCACGACCGTTCATCAGCCCTGCCGCATCGGCACAGACGGTGGTGTGATCGAACTGCCGAGTGAGGAGGTTGACGCATGGATGCGGTCGGAGCGCTGAGTTTTCTGCTCATCGCGATCGCCGGCGTCGCCGCCCTCGGTGGGTACATCGCGGGCGTCGTGCGTCAGCGGAACAAGCGCCGTGCCGGCCGCTACTTCGTGCTCGGCGTGGTGACCGGATTCATCGGTGCCACCGTCGTGGGTCGGCGACGCGGCGTCGGTGCTTTTGCGCCAGTCGCCCGCCGACTCGTCCTCCCCCGGCGATCGGACAATCCGCTGACAGTCGCGGCGTTGCAGCTTCGGCGGGGCTTGAGCCGCACCGGGATCTCGCGATAGCGGGCGCTGCAGCTACCAGGGGCTCGGTGAGTAGTCCTTCAGGAAGCAGCCGCTCAGATCTTCGCCCAACTCGCCCCTGACGATCGGGTCATATACGCGGGCGGCCCCGTCGACGAGGTCGAGGGGGGCATGGAAACCCTCGTCCGCGAGCCGCAACTTGGTCGGGTGCGGACGCTCGTCGGTGATCCAGCCGGTGTCGACGGCCGTCATGAGAATGCCGTCCTTCTCGAGCATCTCGCCAGCGCTGGTGCGGGTGAGCATGTTCAGCGCAGCCTTGGCCATATTGGTGTGCGGATGCCCCGGGCCTTTGTACGCGCGACTGAACTGACCCTCCATGGCCGATACGTTCACAACGTACTTCCGGCGCGCCGATGACGCCGCCATCGCTGCGCGCAGACGGCTCACCAGAATGAACGGAGCCGTCTGATTGCACAGCTGAACCTCAAGCAATTCCATCGCGTCGACCTCGTTCACGCGTTGCGTCCAGCTGTTGATCGACGCGGTGTCGGGCAGCAGACCACCCGCATCAATGGCGATGCCCGCGGCGATGCGTTCCGGTGAGGCACTGCGGGCGGTCAGCGCGAGTTCGGCCAGCCTGTGCGGAGATTGGTGTTCGGCGAGGCTGCCGGCAAGAGCGGCCGGATGAGCGTCGCTGACGCGGTCGAAGGTGACCACATCCACGTGGGCCAGTTCGGACAGCGGGGTGCGCTCACCCTCGACGAGCGCGGCGTAGGAACCGGGCGCTCGGCGCACCGTCTGTGCGGCGTTGTTGATGAGGATGTCCAGCGGGCCCTGCGCGGCGACGGTGTCCGCGAGCGCAACGACCTGAGCGGGGTCGCGCAGGTCAATACCGACGACTCGTAGCCGGTGCAGCCAGTCGGCACTGTCGGGCATCGCTGCGAAGCGGCGCACGGCGTCGTTCGGAAAGCGGGTGGTGATGGTGGTGTAGGCGCCATCGCGGAGCAGTCGCAGCGCGATGTACATGCCGATCTTGGCGCGGCCACCGGTGAGCAGCGCCCGCCGACCGGCGAGATCGGTGCGAACGTCGCGCTTGGCGCGGTTGAGCGCGGCGCAGTCCGGACAGAGTTGGTGGTAGAACGCGTCGACCACCGTGTGGTGGTTCTTGCAGATGTAACAGGCGCGCGAGCGAATGAGCGTCCCAGCACTGGCCCCGACCGCGTTGGACACGAGAGGCAGACCCGCAGTTTCGTCGTCGATGCGTCCGGGGGCCCCGGTGGCCGTGGCGGCGATGACGGCGCGGTCGGCGGCCGCCACCTCGTCGCGCTTGGCGGTGCGGCGAGCTTTCTTCACCGACTTGAACATGGCCGCCGTGGCCCGACGCACGGCAACGGCATCAGGGTGCTCGGGTGGCAACGACTCGACGTCAGCCAGCACCTGCAGGCAGGTGCTGAGCTTGTCCGGGTCGATCGCGCTCACCACGGAAGAATAGAGCGCAATTCACGCAAGTCCCGAATCGAGACGTAGGGCGGCGGCGGGGGCTTGAACTCGGTGCACACCCGGTAGCGTGCGGGCGTATGCGCTTCGGTAGTTTCATGGCCCCGTTCCACCCGGCCGGGCAGAATCCCACTCTGGCGATAGAGCGGGACCTCGACCTGATCGTGGCGATGGACCGCCTAGGGTTCGAGGAAGCCTGGATCGGCGAGCATCACTCCGCAGGATTCGAGATCATTGCCTCACCCGAGGTCGTGATCGCCGTTGCCGCGGAACGCACCAAACACATCAAGCTCGGCACCGGCGTGAGCTCGCTGCCGTACCACAATCCGTTGATGCTGGCCGATCGCATGGTGCTCCTCGATCACCTCACTCGCGGCCGGGTGATGCTCGGCTGTGGGCCAGGACAGCTGACGTCAGACGCGCACATGCTTGGCATCCCCGCAGACGAGCAGCGGCCCCGCATGGAGCAGAGTCTGGACGCGATCATGCGGCTATTGCGCGGCGAGATCGTGACTATGCACACCGACGGATTCATCCTTCAAGACGCGCGCCTGCAGCTGAAGCCCTATAGCGATCCGTGTTTCGATGTCGCTGTCGCAGCGTCCTTTTCACCCACCGGGCCGCGCGGCGCCGGCAAGCATGGCGTCGGCATGTTGTCGATCGCGGCGACCGCGAAGCAGGGCATGGACCTTCTCGCCCACCACTGGGCCACCTGGGAGGAGGTGGCGCGCGAGAACGGCCACGTCGCCGACCGCTCGAAGTGGCGGCTCGTCGGGCCGATGCACCTCGCTGAGACCCGCGAGCAGGCCGAGCGTGATGTCGAGTACGGCATCGCCGAGTTCTCCCGCTACTTCAGCCACATCCTGCCCGCGGGTCCGGTCCAGGGCGACACCGCAGCCGAGATCATCGCCAACAACCGCGAATCGGGATTCGCGGTCATCGGCACGCCCGACGACGCCATCGCCAAGATCTCCGAACTGGTCGAGGCGAGTAACGGAGGCTTCGGTGCGTTCCTGCTCTTCGATCACGACTGGGCACCGCCGGCGGCCAAGCTGCACAGCTACGAATTGTTTGCGCAGTACGTGATGCCACATTTCACCGGCCAGGTCGAGGGGCCAGAGGCCTCCCGCGACTGGGTGATCGGAAGCGGGACGGAATTCGTGGACCGAGCCGCCCACGCCATCGGCAAAGCCATCGAAGACCACGCTGCCGAGCAGGAAGCCAAGAAGACCCCGCGATAGACGGCCGAGGTCAGTGGACCTCAGCGGCCAACGGGGTTTGAGGCGACGGCGAGGCCGGCGCGACTGTCGAAGGGGTAGTTGTGGCTAGCGACGGTCCAGGCCCGATTGCCGGTGAACTGGGCCCCGGAGCCTGCGCACCGGATGCCGGCGTCTCAGCGGTGTACCCGGTCGACGGACCGTGCATCGCGGTGTCCGGGTCGTACCCCATGGTCGCGGGACCATATCCCGTCGTAGCCGAGCCGTATCCCGGCGGCGGCCCGTAACCGGGCATGTGCTGGGTGTAGCCCGCCAGCAGCTTGGCTGCGGCGAATGACGCTGCCTGGTCGGTGTAGCCGGGGACGTAGCCCTGGGTATGCCCGCTCCACTCGTTACCCGGACCCGCGTGGCAGATCGGGTCGGCGGGGTTACACAGGTCGATCGCCTTCGATCCCAGCAGTGCGCTCGCGGTCGGCAGCGCTTGGTTCGTCCGAGTAGCTACATTGCCGAACGTAGCGACCGCCGCGATGTTGTCCGCGTATTCGGGCGGGAGCGAACTCCCCCACGTGATGCCGCCCATCGGAACGCCGGCCACGATGTCGATCACGCTCGCGCCTTGGGAGAAGCCGCCCAGGATGATCTTGGTGTCGGGGCACGACGACACCGTCGATTTGATGTGCGAAATCACGTCGTTCGCGCCGTCGCCACCGTGTAGCTGGAGCTTGCCGGCCTTGTAGTTCACCGCGTAGGTATCGATGTTCAGGCCGTTGGTCTGCTTGCGCAGCGCGTCGACGAACGCATCGCCGACACGACCCATACCGGCTGGCTCATCGGTGCCGCGCGCGAAGATGACCTCAGCGTCCGGGCAGTCGGCGGCCGACGCCATCGGCAGGGCGGCTGGGACGACGAGCAGGGCACCGACGGATAACAGCGCCGAACCGCCAAGCCCGACCCAACGACCGGCTGACCGGCCGCTGACCGCGCGAGAGCCATGGATGCCGCTAGACAACATGCTTGACTGTGCCCCGTATTCAGCGCGGGCAAACAACTGTGACGAGTTCCACTGGGTCGAGTTCGCGAGTTTTCGAGTGGCCGACTACGCGCGACAGGTGAACCTGCGCTACCTACGCTCGGCCCGTGACCGCACCCGACGCCGCCATGTTGATCGTTGGTGCACTGTGCCTGATCGCGGCGATGTACGTCTGGATGATCCGTTCCAACCGCCGGCACCACCGCCAAATGGAACGCCGCCGCCACGGGTGGACTACACGCATCCCGGAAGTCGAGACGAACTCCTCGCTCGAGTCAGACCTCACGGAATGGATCAGAGCCGAGCGCGAGGAGAGACTGCGGTGACAGCCACAAATGATCGCGATCGGGCCTGGAACACGCTCTACGACGAGGTCAAGAGCCGCCTTGACGGCGTCAAGCTCGATGGGCCGTGGGAGACGCGGCTGCGCGCCGCGATTGACGAGGTTGACGATCCCGTCGACCTGGTCGTTCGGTTGACCGGTTACAGCGCTGGCCTGGCCATGCGCGGTCGCGACAACGGGTTCGTCCAACAGAAGATCGACGACGCGCTGGCCTTGTTCGTGAAGTACGGCTAGCTGGTCGCTGCTGACGGTCTTGACGCGGTACAGCGCAGTACCCTAACTTGTTGGTCAACAAGTTAGTTATTGTCGAGAGGGCTTCTGGTGGCTAACACGACGTCAGCGCTGATCGGCGGCGCCGCGCGCACTCAAGAGGTGCGCCGAGCCGAGGCCGAGAGCCGGCTCATCGCGGCGGCCGCCGACCTGGTCGGCGAGGTCGGACCGGCCAACGTCACCCTGGCCAACGTCGGTGAGCGCGCCGGCTACAGCCGTGGCCTCGCGACCCACCACTTCGGCTCCAAAGGCGCGTTGATGCAACGCCTGGTGGAGACCGTGACGCACCAGTTCCGCACCGCCATGTTCGATCGAGGTGAGTCCACCGATCCCGTCACCGAACTGCGGACGCTGATCGGCATCTACTTCGACGTCATCGCCGACCTTCAACCGGTCAACCGGGCACGTCTCGTGCTCTGGGCCGACGCGGTGGCCAACCCCACCGGAGACACCCGCACGACGATGATCGCGGCGGACCGAGAGTTCCGGGAAGAGATCAAGAAACGCATCGCGGTCGCGGTGAGCGCCGGCCGGGCACCGAAGACCATCGATCCGCAAGGGCTGGCCACCGTGGTCGTCGCCCTGCTGCGCGGCGTGGCGTTGCAATCGCTCATCGACGACGACGTCAACCTCGACGCCGCCCGGCGCGAAGTCGAAGCCCTCCTCACCCACCGCTTCAGCACCGAACAGGAAGAAGATCGATCATGAGCCGACTCTTCGGCAACATCGCCCAGATCGGCTACGTCGTGCGCGACATCGACACCGCGATGGACGAGTGGGTGAAACACGGTGTCGGACCGTGGTTTTACGTCGACCGCGTCCAAACTGACTACTTCCGCTACCGCGGCGTCGACTCGGACATGCAGATGAGCGTGGCACTGGCCAACTCCGGTGATGTCCAACTCGAGTTGATCCAGCCGCGCAACGACGCACCATCGATGTACAAGGACTTCCTCGACTCCGGACGAGAAGGCATGCAACACATCGCCTACTGGTCCAACGACTATCAGAACCTGCTCGATGCCGCGCTCCGCGACGGCTACACCATCGGACAGGAAGGCAGCATCGGTGGCGAAAAGGGCCGCTTCGCCTACCTCGACACCGAAACCACACAGGGCACCGTCATCGAAATCTCCGACATCAGCGGGCCCAAAGGCCAATTCTTCCAATACATTCGCCAGGTCGCCGCCACGTGGGACGGCTCCGACCCGATCCGCGGTCGGGAGTGAGCGCCATGGACTACCCGGACGTCGAGGCCCTGCCCCACAATCTCAAGGACATCCTCGCGCGGCACGCGCCGGTCAATGTGTATCGCATGGTCATGCATTCACCGGGCCTGGCGCCAGGGTTCTTCGTCATGGCCGACGCGATGTTTCAAGCGAATTCGCTTCCGCCGCATCTGCGCGAGCTGGCGATCCTGCGGGTCGGATACCGCTACGCCGCACCGTACGAAACACACCAACACAAGATGATCGCCGGCTACGCCGGACTGTCGGCCGAGGCCATCGCCGCCGCAGCCAGCGGTGACACCGACGGGCTGCCCGCCGACGAGGTGGGCATCCTCGCGTGGACCGACCGAATCCTGGACGACCACACGCTGCGCGGCAACGACCGCGACGAGGCACTCACATTGCTGACGGTCACCCAGCTGGCCGACCTGGTGATGACCGTTGGCTTCTACCAACTAGTCTGCAACTTCCTCAATACGTTCGATGTGACCACCGAAGGCGAACCCACTTATGGCTGAACGGTTTTCATCATGAAGGTGCATCACCTCAACTGCGGCACCATAAACACGCCCAGCGCACCCATGGTGTGTCACGTGCTGCTCGTCGAAACCGCCAACGGCCTCGTCCTGGTCGACTCCGGGTTCGGTTCACACGACTGTCTCGAGCCGGCGAAACGTCTCGGGCCCACCCGCCACGTCGTGCGGCCGATCCTCGATCAGCGGGAAACCGCTGCGCACCAAATCGAACGCCTCGGCTTCCAGCCAGACGATGTGCGCCACATCATCATCACGCACTTCGACCTCGATCACATCGGCGGCCTGTCGGATTTTCCCGCGGCGCAGATCCACGTCACGGCAGCCGAAGCGCTCGGCTCGATGAGGTCGCCGTCGTGGCGGGAGAAGCTGCGCTACCGCCCAGCACAGTGGGCGCACCAACCCCGCATCGTCGAACACGAACCGGACGGCGAGAAGTGGCGCGGATTTGCCGTGGCCAAGGAACTCGACGAGGTGTCGCCCGGCATCGCGCTCGTAGCGCTACCCGGTCACACCCGCGGTCATGCGTGCGTCGCCGTCGACGCCGGCCACCGCTGGATACTGCACTGCGGGGATTCCTTCTATCACTGGGCCACCCTCGACGGCCGGGCGCGCGTGCCTCGCGTCTTGACGGCCATGGAGTCGGCGGTTGCGTGGGACCTGAGGAAGGTGCGG
Organism: uncultured Mycobacterium sp.; assembly: GCA_900078375.1. Lineage (GTDB taxonomy): Bacteria > Actinomycetota > Actinomycetes > Mycobacteriales > Mycobacteriaceae > Mycobacterium. The sequence goes on from FLQS01000034.1 coordinate 132,436, forward strand.
GACAACCACGACCGGCTTGCCGAGCTCTACCGACGCCAGGATCCGGACCTGTTCATCGTCAACGCTCACGACACGACGCTCTTCGAGCGGGCCCGCGACAGCGCCTAGGTGACGGCTGACGTAAGAAAGGCCCCCATTGCTGGGGGCCTTTCTTACTTCGGTGGAGCTGCCGGGAATTGAACCCGGGTCCTACGGCATTCCCTCAAGGCTTCTCCGTGCGCAGTTCGCTATGTCTCTACTTGGATCTCCTGCTCACGCGAACAAGTCAGGATGACGATCCCAGTCGCTGTTTGATGTCCCGCTGAGTCCCGCGACCGGGCTTAACGGTTTGTCCCTCTAGATGACGCCAGGGTCCGGGTCGAGGGCTCTCCCGGTCTGACGGACCAGCTATCGCTTAGGCAGCGAGAGCGTAGTCGCGCTGATTGGAATCGGCGCTTAATTGGTTTGCAACGACGCTTACGGTGGTCTTTGCCTGCACCGGCACGCTTCCCTTGATTCGATGCGCGAAGTCGAAACCGTTCAGCCCCTCGCACCCCGGCCGAGGTACGGCCGGACATCCAATGCTACGCGAGTTACAACCGCAGACTGAAGTGCTTTAATCCCCGCGTCGAGATCGACGTTCTGACGTGCGCTTCCTGGGACTCTCCACCCGTTTGTCGGTTTGGGCGCAAAGCACCTCAACTGGGCGCAAAAGCACCTCAGGAAAATGAGACTTTGTCTATAGTGAGACGGTGTCTGAAAGTCTCCGGGTCCGCAAACGGCAGCGAACACGCGAGCGCATCGCCACCGCGGCGGCCCAGCTGGTCAGCCAAAACGGGCTGAACGCCACCACCGCCGACCAGATCGCCGAAGCAGCCGACGTTGCCCGCGCGACGTTCTTCCGGTACTTCGAGTCCAAGGAGTACGCCGTCGCCGAGGGCTTCACCTCGACCTGGATCGCCGCGATCACCGACGCACTGCGCCGCCAGCCCCCGGAGCTGTCCGTCAACGAGGCGCTGACAGCGGCATTCGCCGAGCTCACTCCCGGCTTCGCCCTCGTCGAGCAGAACATCGCCGAGATCGAGCGCCAAACCCGCGACTCGCTGAGCCTGCGCGCCTGGACATTGCTGTGCTACCTGAACTTCGAGACCGCCATCGCCGACGTGATCGCGCCCCGGCTGCCCGACCTGATCGTCGACGATCCGCGCCCACGGTTGATCGGCGCGCTGGCGATGGCGTCGGTCCGGATCTCCATCGACGACTGGCTACGGGACGGCGGATCGCTGTCCGATCGGATCTCCCGCGCGGTCAACTCCATGGCCGCGTGCCCAATCAAGGAATGAGGAGCACATGAGTGTCGAAAAGTCGCTGGAGGCATGGGGATTCGTCCGCAAGGTCCTCGACGACCTGACCGGCCAGATCACCACGGATGCCCGCGACGAACGCGAGCTGCTCGAGGGGCTGCGCGTGCTCAACCGCGTGATGGCGCTGTGCACCGAACTGTCGGTGGACGTCGACCCCGATCATCCGCATTTCGTCGACATGAGCAGCCCGGTCCGCCTCGTCGGCGGACCCAATCCGCACGGCTCCTACCCGCTGGCCATGATCAGCGGCGACCGGGCCTACCGCGTGACCGGCACCAGAGGCACCTCGGCCTATCTTGGCCTGCAGGTGCTGGCGGGCACCGGGATGAACCCGCGCCAGATGAGCAATTACCTGTCCGACCGTGATCTGGTAGTCGACGACGGCGGCCGGTTCAACGTCGTCTTCTCCGCCGCCCGCCCGGCCGACGGCGACCTAGCCGACGCCCAGTGGATCGAGATCCCCGACGATGCCACGTCGATCGTGGTGCGCGACTATGTCGGCGACCCGACCACTGAAATCCCCGCGCAGCTTGATATCTCGCTCATCGGCGAGGCGCCGCCACCTGCACCACTGACCGACGAGGTGCTGGCCGGCCAGCTCACCGCAATGGGCTGGACCATCGTCAAGCTCACCACCTTGCACCGCACCGTTCGGCCCGACCTGCTGGACACCCCTAACGTCCTGATCACCTCCGGCGCGGAAAATCTGGGCGGCGAGAACACCACCCCGGACAACCTCTACATGCTCGGCATGTTCGACCTCGAGCCGCACCAGAGCCTGCAATTGACCTTCCAACCGCCCGAAACCCGCTATTGGTCAGTCACGTTGGAGAGTATCTGGCACGAATGCCTCGAGCCGCTGGTGCGCACCAGCTCGGTGACGAACAAGGGCGTCAGCGCCGACCCGGAAGGCTACGTACGCTTGACGATCGGCGCAGAAGACATCGGTGACGGCTACTGGCTGGACACCGGCGGACGTGGACGCGGTTTCATGATCGTGCGCTGGCTGGACAACCCGAACGCCCCCGATGTGACAGTTCGCCTGCTGGAGAAGGAGTCTCAGCGATGACCAGTGCCGTGCAAGCCCGGCTCGACCCGGACAAGATGATCGAGCAGGCGTGTGAGCTCACCGGGCTCGACGACTTCGGCGAGGACGATGGCTGGCGTTCGAACCTGGACCGACTGGTCGCCGACTTCGTCGCCGAAGCCGACCTGTCGCTGCTGGGCACAGAGATCGCCGCGGCCGACATCCTTGTGCCGCTGTGCAACCGGCTGCACATCACCGGCTGGCGCAACGTCCATCCCGAGGTGGCCGAGGAGCGGATCGAACGGCCGATCATCATCATGGGCCAGCCGCGCACCGGCACCACGATCCTCTACGACCTGCTCACCGAGGACCCCGATCTGCGGGCTCCCCTGACCTGGGAGGTCGACCGACCGTTCCCCGTCCCCCAGCCCGAGACCTACGAGACCGATCCGCGGATCGACGAGATCCAAGCGCAGCTGGAGATGACCGAACAGCTGATGCCCGGATTCATGAAGTGGCATCCGATGAGCGCGCGATTCGGCCAAGAGTGCGTGCGGATCACCGCCGGAACCTTCTGCAGCATGATCTACAGCACGCAATACCGGCTGCCGAACTACGCCCACTGGTTGATGCACGAGGCTGATCACACCGCCGCCTACCGGTATCACCGCAAGTTTCTGCAGCACCTACAGTCCGGTGTGCCGGGACAATGGTTGCTCAAGACGCCGGCACACCTGTGGCAGCTCGACAAGCTGCTGGCCGAGTATCCGGACGCGATACTGGTTCAAACACACCGTGATCCGCTGGTGGTGATCTCCTCAATCAGCGCGCTGATCGCCCACCTGCAGAAACTGGCCAGCGACGGAGCGTCCGTTCAGCGCGCTGCCGGATTGTGTAGCGACGAGATCCTGCTGGGACTCGAGCGGTCGATGCAGATGATCGACGACGGGGTGGTCGGACCGAATCGGATCATCAATGTGCGGTTTGCCGATTTCATGCGCGACCCGTTCGACACCATCAGCACGATCTACGAACGGCTGGGCCGCGAGCTGACACTGGTCGCCGAACAGCGCATGCGCGAACACCTTTCGGCTAACCCCGGTGACGGCGGCGGCAACCGCTACATGTGGGCCGACACCGGACTGGACGCCGCCGAGCTGCGCGAGAAGGTCCGCGCCTACCAGGAGCGTTACGACGTGCCGAGCGAGCCGCTGCGCTAGCGGATCGAAATCAACCCGACGGCGACGAGCGCCAGCACCATGCCCACCACCTGCCAGCGGGTGACCCGCTCACGCAGCACCACGATGGCCAGCACCACCGTCGCCGCCGGGTAGAGCGACATCAGCACGCTCGCCAGCGAGAGCATCGAGGCCTGCAACGCGAGCAGCATCGCCACGTTGGCGCCGGTGTCCAGCAGCGCGGCCGCCACCGCCATCGTCAGCGGAAAGCCGCGTGGCGCATGGAAGTTACCGGTGAACGCGGCGACCACCAGCACGACCGCCGTCGCCGACACCCGCGCAAAGAACAACGGCCAGAGGTGGGCCTCGACCGGGGCCTGATGGATCAGGACGAAGTTGAGTCCGAACGCCAGGCCCGAGCCGACGGTCAGCCACGCGACTGTCGCAGTGAACCGGTGCAGCCGTACATCCTCGTCAGTGGCTTCGCGGCTGACCAGCACGACGGCGAGCAGGGCCAGCACGGTTCCGACTCCCGCGATCAGGCCGGGCCGCTCCCCCATCACAAGCCCCGCGCTGACGGGCACGCCCGCCACGAGCACCGCCGTCAAGGGCGAGACCACCGAGATCGGGCCCGAACCCAGCGCGGCGTAGAACCACCACACACCGAACGCCTGGCTCACACCGCACAGCGCACCCCACACCACCGCCGGGGTGGATATCGTGCCGCCGACGACGACCGCCAGGATTCCGAGCAGGACCATCGCCAGCGGGTAGGAGACCAGTACCACCCGCAGTGCGGCCACCCGTCGCGACGCGATCCCCCCGACGAAATCGCTGACCCCGTAGCCGATTGCGGATGCCAGCGCGAGCACGACCCCGATCAGAGCTTGCCCTTGGCCCGGCGGCCGAGCTCTCGGATCACCTCACGCTCCGCGTCGCGGCGTGCCAGATCCTGCCGCTTGTCGTGAGCCTGTTTACCGCGCGCCAACGCCAACTCGACCTTGACCTTGCCGTCGGTGAAGTACAGCGACAGCGGCACCAACGTCAGGTTGCCGTCGCGGATCTTGCCCACCAACGTGTCGATCTGGCTCCGGTGTAGCAGGAGCTTGCGATTGCGCCGCGGCGTGTGGTTGGTCCACGTGCCGTGGTGATATTCCGGGATGTGCAGGTTGCGTAGCCAGATCTCGCCGTCGTCGACGGTCGCGAACGCATCGGCGAGCGACGCGTGGCCCTCGCGCAGGCTCTTGACCTCGGTGCCCTGCAACACGATGCCGGCCTCGTAGGTGTCGAGGATCGAATAATTGTGCCGCGCCTTGCGATTGGTCGCGACGATCTTACGATCCGGGTTGCCGTCAGCTTTCTTGGCCACGGCTACTTCCGCACATACAGGCGCAACGTGACATAGGCGGTGAGACCCGACATCGCCAGACCAACACCGGTCATCCACGGCGCGACATAGACGGCAATGTCCCGCCAGTCGACGCGGGCGACCAGATTCGCCGCATAGAACTGCTTGAGGGCGTCATCCAAGAAGAACGCTTGCACCACGACCAGCCCGACAACCGCGATGACGACACCGATAAACGCCGCCAGCATGGCCTCCAACAGGAACGGCAGCTGGGTGTACCAGCGTGTCGCACCCACCATCCGCATGATGCCGATCTCGGTACGCCGGGTGTAGGCCGCCACTTGAACCATGTTGGCGATCAACAGAACCGCGCCGACAGCCTGCACCACGGCGACCGCGAATGTGACGGCGGACAACGCGTCGAGCACAGCGAACAGCCGGTCGATCAAATCCTTCTGGTTGAGGATCCCGCGCACGCCGGGCTGACCTTGCATCGCCTTGTCGAAATCCTCGTGCTCGTCCGGATTGTCGAGCTTGACGACGAACGACGCCGGGAACTTGTCCTTCGTCGCGTCCTTGGCGAGCTGCGGCAGCTTCACCAACGCGAAGTTGTACGCGTCCGTCTGATTGAGGAATCGCACCGACTTGACGTCGTTACGCGCTTCGATCTTGGCGCGCAACGCCTTACACAAATCGCCGTCGCACGTCTGGTCGTTGGACGAGATGTCGTCGGTCAGAAACACCTGGCTCTCGACGCGGTCGAGATAGATGTGACGCGACTGCTCGGCCATGCGCAGCACCAGCAGACCACCGCCAAACAAACCGAGCGAGATCGCCGTGGTCAGGATCATCGCCACGGTCATGGTGACGTTGCGGCGAAGTCCGGTGAGGACCTCGTTGATCAGGAAGCCGAAGCGCACTTAACGATCCATTCCGTAGATACCACGCTTCTCATCGCGGACGAGCCTGCCCAAGGACAGCTCCACCACACGCTGACGCATGGAGTCGACGATGTGGTGGTCGTGGGTGGCCATCACAACTGTGGTGCCCGTCCGGTTGATCCGTTCGAGCAGGTCCATGATGTCCTTGCTGGTTTCCGGGTCCAGGTTGCCGGTGGGCTCGTCGGCCAGCAGCACCAGCGGCCGGTTGACGAAGGCCCGGGCGATCGCCACGCGCTGCTGCTCACCACCGGACAGCTCAGCCGGCAGCCGGTTGGCCTTTCCTGACAGACCCACCATTTCGAGCACGTCGGGCACCACCCGGTTGATGGTGTCGGGCTTCTTGCCGATCACCTCGAGCGCGAAGGCCACGTTCTCGAACACGGTCTTCTGCTGCAGCAGCCGGAAGTCCTGGAACACGCAACCGATCACCTGGCGCAGCTTGGGGACGTGCCGGCCCGAGAGCTTGTTGACGTGGAACTTCGACACCTGAAGCTCACCCGAGGTGGGGGTCTCCTCGGCCAGCAGCAACCGCATGAAAGTCGACTTGCCCGAACCCGACGGGCCGATGAGGAAGACGAACTCACCCTTGTCGATCTTGACGCTGACATTGTCCAGCGCTGGCCGTGCCGACGACTTGTACTGCTTGCTGACATGGTCAAGGGTGATCATCACGGCACGCCAGTGTAGCCGTCCGGCTGATTACTGCGTCGGAGCCGCGGGCGTGAGCATCGGGCCCTGCCCCGGCGCCGGCGACGGAATCGGCGTGGGTGTCGGCGTCGGCAGCCCCGGTATTTGGAACGGCGGCGGCGCCACCGACGTGGTCGTAGTCGGCGAGGTCGGTGGGGTCGGCGACGTCTCCGAGGTGGTCGGCTCCGTCGTCTCCGTCGTGGTCGTGGTCGTGGTCGTCGGCGGCGTCGTCGTCGTCCTGATGGTCGTCCGTACCTCGGTGCGCGGCACCCAGGTATAGGAGGGGTCGGGGATGAAGCCCGGCGGCACCACCTGGTTGGCCGGTTCCGGAGCTGGCGGCGCGGGCTGGTAGGTCACATACAGCCACCAGACCGCGATGAACGCAGCCAGCAGCGCGGCGGTGGAGGTGCGCACCCGTCCCCACAGGATGTAGTGCGGCCAGCCGCGGCCCTCTCTGCGCGTCGGCGTCAACTTCACTTCGGCGTCCCCGCGCCCTGGGTCTCCTCGGCACCGCCCGCGGTGGCCGGGTGCACGATGGCCTCGACCATCGGCGAGCCATCGGACGGGCTGGCGATGCCGGCACGCATCAACGCGGCGATCAACAGCACGCGAAGCTTGCGGCCGACCTCGAACTGCTTGCCGGGCAGCGTGCGCGCCACCATGCGCAGATTCACGGTGTCGAGTTCGATGCTTTCCACCCCCATCAGCTGCGGGGCGTCCAGGAGAAGATCCCTCAGCCCGGGATCGGCGATCGCCTTTTCCGACACCCCATGCAGCACGTCGTTGACCCGATTGAGGTCTGCGGTGGTCGGCACCGGGATGTCGATGACGGCCCGCGCCCAGTCCTTGGACAAGTTCTGGGTCTTGACGATCTGCCCGTTGGGGATGGTGAGCACTTCGCCTTCCGACGACCGCAGTTTGGTCACCCGCAGCGTGACGTCCTCGACGGTGCCCGTCGCCTCCTTGGCGATGCCGGCCACCGTCAGCGACACCAAATCACCGAAGCCGTACTGCTTTTCGGTGATGATGAAGAACCCGGACAGCAGGTCCTGCACGATGCGCTGAGCGCCGAAGCCCAGGGCCGCACCCAGAACCGCCGCGGGGGCGACCAGTGAGCTGACCGGAATCGCGAGTATGTCGGTGGCATCCACCACCACCACGACGCCCAACAGTGCGATCGCCACGTAGGAGATGACCGAGGCCACGGCCTGACGATGCTTGGCGCTTTCCGAGCGGACCAGTGCGTCGCTCTCCTGGAAGTCGGCGTCGATGCGCCGGGAGATCTTCTGTGCCGACCAGTTGATGAACCGGGCCGCCAGCAGACCGCCGAGGACCAGCAGGGTGATCCGGAGACCCCTGGTCAGGATCCACTCGCCGATGGTGCCATGCCAGAAGTCATGCCAGCGATCAGCGAACGGGAACGCCAGGTAGCTAGTCGTCTTCGTCATCTCGTCGGTTGCGCCAGCGGATCCCCGCCTCGAGGAATCCGTCGATGTCCCCATCCAGTACCGCCGAAGGACTGCCGACCTCGTACTCGGTGCGCAGATCCTTGACCATTTGGTAGGGGTGCAGAACGTAGGAGCGCATCTGATTGCCCCAGGAGCTGCCGCCGTCGCCCTTGAGCGCGTCCATCTCGGCACGCTCTTCCTTGCGCTTGCGTTCCAGGAGTTTGGCCTGCAGGACGCGCATCGCCGACACCTTGTTCTGCAGCTGCGACTTCTCGTTCTGGCAGGTGACGACGATGCCGGTGGGAATATGGGTGAGCCGGACCGCCGAGTCGGTGGTGTTGACCGACTGGCCGCCCGGGCCACTGGAGCGGTAGACGTCCACGCGCACATCCTGCTCGGGAATGTCGATGTGGTCGGTGGTCTCGGTCACGGGAAGCACCTCAACATCGGCGAACGACGTCTGACGGCGGTTCTGGTTGTCGAACGGGCTGATCCGCACCAGTCGGTGGGTGCCCTGTTCGACCGATAGCGTGCCGTAGGCGTACGGGGCGTGCACCGCGAACGTCGCGCTCTTGATGCCGGCCTCTTCGGCGTAGGAGGTGTCGAAGACCTCGACCGAGTAGTTGTGCTGCTCGGCCCACCGGATATACATCCGCATCAGCATCTCGGCCCAATCGGCGGCGTCCACCCCGCCGGCGCCGGAGCGGATGGTCACCAGCGCCTCGCGCTCGTCGTACTCACCGGACAGCAGCGTCCGGACCTCCATCGCCTCGACGTCGGCCTGCAACGACTTCAGCTCGGCGTCGGCCTCGGCCAGGGCATCCGCGGCGCCAGCGCCTTCTTCTTCGGCGGCCATCTCATAGAGCACCGGCAGGTCGTCGAGGCGCCCACGCAGGCCCTCGACACGACGCAACTCACCCTGGGCATGGGACAGCTCACTGGTGACGCTCTGGGCGTGGCTCTGGTCGTTCCACAGATTCGGGTCGGCGGCCTCGTGCTCGAGCTTCTCGATCTTCGCGCGCAGACCATCGACGTCCAGCACTCGTTCCACCGTCGTCAAGGTGGAATCGAGGGCGGCGATATCTGACTGACGATCGAGGTCCACGGGTTCTCAGGGTACCGGCGTCGCGACACGTTGTGATCCACGGCGGCTGCTGGGACTTCTGGGGTGGTTGAGCCGATCGCGCGTCTAACATCACATTCGTAACCAGGAGTGTGCGCCGCGCAGCCCCATGCGCGCAGCCGAGTCCGGACAGAAAGCGCGAGAATGCGTCCTTACTATGTCGCGATCGTCGGTGCGGGACCCTCGGGATACTTCGCGGCGGCGTCGCTGCTGAAGTTCGCCGACGGCTCTGCCACCGCCGGTGGACCGGATGTGCACGTCGACATGCTCGAGATGCTGCCCACCCCGTGGGGTCTGGTGCGCTCCGGGGTGGCGCCGGATCATCCGAAGATCAAATCGATCAGCAACACCTTCGAGAAGACGGCGAATGACCCGCGGTTCCGTTTCTTCGGCAACATCACCGTCGGCAAGGACGTCCAGGCCGCCGAGCTGACCGAACACTACGACGCGGTGGTCTACGCCGTCGGCGCCCAGTCCGATCGGGCGCTGCGCATCCCCGGCGAGGAGTTGGCCGGCAGTGTGGCTGCCGTCGACTTCGTCGGCTGGTACAACGCGCACCCGCACTTCGAGGAGATGAAGCCCGACATCACCGGCGGCCGCGCCGTCGTGGTCGGCAACGGCAACGTCGCCATCGACGTCGCGCGCATCCTGGTCACCGATCCCGACGTATTGGCCAATACCGATATCGCGGACCACGCGCTGCAGTCACTGCACGACCGGGGTGTCGAGGAGGTGATCATCCTGGGTCGGCGCGGTCCGCTGCAGTCCGCGATCACCACACTGGAGATGCGCGAGCTCGGCGAGCTCGAGGGCGTCGACGTGGTGATAGATCCGGCGGACCTGGCTGACATCACCGACGAGGACGCCGAGGCGGCAGGCAAGATCGCCAAGGCCAACATCAAGGTGCTGCGGGCTTACGCCGAGCGACCGCACACCGAGGGGCATCGGCGCATCGTGTTCCGCTTCCGGACGTCGCCGATCGAGATCCATGGCACCGAGCGGGTCGAAGAAATCGTCTTGGGCCGCAACGAGCTGGTCTCCGACGAGAGCGGACGCGTCGTCGCCAAGGACACCGGCGAGCGCGAGTCGCTGCCCGTCCAGCTCGTCGTGCGCGCGGTCGGCTACAAGGGCGTCCCGGTCCCCGGCGTGCCCTTCGACGAGAGTTCGGGCACCATCCCGCATGAGGACGGCCGCATCGCCGGCAGCGCCAACGAATACGTTGTCGGCTGGATCAAGCGAGGCCCGTCGGGAATCATCGGCACCAACAAGAAGGACTCCCAGGACACCGTCGACACCCTGCTCGCCGACCTTGGCCGCGCGCAGCTGGCCGAGGTCGGGCCGGATTACGCCGACGAACTGGTCCGGTGGCTGGTGGACCGGCAGCCGAAGCTGGTGACCGACGACCATTGGCAGCTCATCGACGCCTACGAACGCTCGTCCGGCGAACCGCACGGCCGGCCGCGGGTGAAGGTCGCCAACGTCGCCGAGCTACTCCGCATCGGCCACGGGTAGCGATCAGACCTCGCACGCCTCCGGCTCGCGGGACAGACCACCAACCGGACCGGCGGTGCGAGCGATGAGCGGCGTACACGCGGCGGCCAGGGCCAGGGCAGCCGAGGCCATGACGACAGCGAACGGGCTGTAACTGTCTGCGATCACGCCACCGAGCGCGGTGCCCAGGGCACCACCAGCCAGCGCGCCACTATTGAGCCACCCGAACGCCTCTGCGGTCGAGTGTTCGGCGATCTGGTGCGACACCATCACGTACAGCGCCGCGAGTGCGGGCGCGAAGCCCAGCCCGGACGCGAACAACGCGGCAAGTTGCAGACCATAGCCGTCGACCACCCCGAACAGCGCCGTACCGGCGGCGACGACCGCCATCGACAGAGCAAGACCGCGCACACCCAGGTGGCGATGCCCGAACAACACGCCGCCGAGCAGCGAGCCGAGGCCGGTCGCCGCGAGCGCCACGCCGGCCGAGAGGTTGTGGTTGCCGAACAGGGCGAGCACGCCGACTTCCAGGGCCGTGAACGACGCGACCAGCGCGAGGCTGGCGACCATGGCCAGAATCACCGCACGGTTGGCCAGGACCTTGCCGAACGCGACCCTGCTGTTGACGATCGTCGGCCGGAACTTACGAGCACTGAGCAGGAACCAGACGGTCCCCACCACCGTGACCGCCGCGGAAAACAGCAGCGGGATCGCGGTCGATATCGCAGACGCGAGGAAGGTTGCGGCCACCGGGCCGATCACCCAAATGAGTTCCTGTGCAGTGGTATCGAGCGCAAACAGCGCACGCAGCCCCTGGCCGGGCACCATCTGCGGGTACAGCGCACGAACCGCAGGCAACAGCGGCGGCACCGAGGCGCCGATCAGGAATCCCAACACCGCGAGGTACATCGTGGGGACGTGGATGAAGGCCAGCGCCAGCATGCTGATGCCGTTGATCAAGGCGGCCGACACCAGGGTCGGCAGCATCCCGATCCGGCCGAGCAAGCGCGCCGTCATCGGCATGGCCACCGCTTCACCGATGCTGGTGAACGCGACGACCGCGCCCGCCACCGCGTACGACCCGGTGCGGGCCTGCACGTGCAGCAGGATCGCCAACGAGAGCATGCCCAGCGGCAGCCTTGCGAACAGCTGTGAGGCAGTCACATTGACCACGCCCGGAACCCGAACGAGCTCAACGTAGGCACGCACGGTTATCACTTCCTCAATCGGTTCTAGTTCCCTACCACTGTACCGTCCAGACGGTATAGTGGAAAACGGATAAACTCGGCGGATGACGACCTCGCGTGAGCGCATTCTCGATGCCTACGCCGACGCACTGGCCGTCGACGGGGAGCGCCACGCCACGCTGGACGCGGTGGCAGCACGTGCCGGGGTGTCCAAGGGCGGCCTGCTCTACCACTTCCCGGCCAAGGATCAGCTCGCCGAGGCGCTCTGTGATCGATTGATCGCCCTGGCCGCCGACGATGTCGAGAAGATGCGCAACGCGCCCGACGGACCCGCCCGGCATTACATCCGCACGTCGCACTACGCGAACACACCGCTGGACCGCACCCTGGTCGCGGTCGCCCGGCTACAGCAGGCCGGCGATCCCCAGGCCCGTGCGGCGATCGAGATGATTTCCGACCAATGGTTGAGCGTGCTGACCGAGGCACTCGGCGACCGCGACGTCGCGCGCACGATCAAGCTGATCGGCGACGGCCTCTATCACCACGCACTGTTCAGCGCACTCGGCGGCCAGCCGCGAACCGAACTCGACGAGGGACTGCTCGCGGTGATCGACCGCATCATCGACCAGTGCGCGGACGCGCCGCGAACTTAGTGCGGCGCGGCGGGCGCGAAAGACCAGTTGTCTGGATTTTTCGGCGAGTACGCCACCGGAATGAGTTGCCCCATCGTCGGCCAGTTGTTCACGTCGACCGCCATCCGCGTATAGACCACGTGCTCGTTGACCGTGGGACCGTTGATGACGCCACTGATCGTGACGTACTGGTCCCCGCTCGCGCCCGGGCGCGGGCTCACCCCAGTCACCAGCAGCGTGCCCTGCGCCACCTCACCGCGTGGGCCGCGGCGCATGAAGCGCGGGGCCAGAACGAGGACCAGCGCACCGACGATCAGCAGTATCACCGCGAATTCCCACATGCGGCCATGGTAGGACTGCTGCCATGAGCGACGCTTGCGGAGCGAATCAACAGCAGACATGCGGCACCCGAGCCTGCGGGGGGGCCGCATGAGCGGCCACGGTGTACAGGCAGACCTCTCGGTGGCGATGGAACTCGCCGACCGGGCTGACGCGATCACCCTCGACCGGTTTGGGGCGCTGGATCTGCGCGTCGAGACCAAACCCGACCTGACCCCGGTCACCGACGCCGACGAAGCCGTCGAGGCCGAATTGCGCGAGATCCTGTCTCGTGAGCGCCCCGACGACGCCGTTCTCGGCGAGGAGTACGGCGGGACGGCCGCCTTCGGCGGCAGGCAGTGGGTGATCGACCCGATCGACGGAACCAAGAACTTCGTGCGCGGTGTGCCGGTGTGGGCGAGCCTGATCGCGCTGCTCGAGGACGGCGTGCCGATCGTCGGTGTGGTCAGCGCCCCGGCATTGAACCGGCGCTGGTGGGCCGGCCGCGGGCTCGGCGCCTTCGCCAGCACCGGCAGCGGACCGGCACGCAGACTGGCGGTGTCGCGCGTCGCCGACCTGGGATCTGCCAGCCTGTCGTTTTCCAGCCTGTCAGGGTGGGCCGACGTCGGGCTGCGCGACCGGTTCATCGAGCTGACCGACAACGTGTGGCGGGTGCGGGGCTACGGCGACTTCTTCAGCTACTGCCTGGTCGCCGAGGGGGCCGTCGACATCGCCGCCGAACCGGAGGTCAAGCTGTGGGACCTGGCCCCACTCGACATCCTGGTTCGCGAGGCCGGCGGCACCTTCACGAACCTCAATGGGCAGCCCGGTCCCCATGGCAGCCACGCCGTCGCCACCAACGGATTGCTGCACGACGAGACGCTGGCACGTCTGGCGCGCTGATACCCGGCGGCGAATTCGACAGGCAGCGTCGGGCGCCCACTCAGTCCTTTGAGCGGACCTGTGACCCACCCAACAAAACCCGGAGCGCGAACTGGCTCCGAGATCGACCTTACTTCGGAGTAAGATAGGTTCATCGAGATCTGACCAGCACCGCCCACCGTCGACGAGGCTGACGAAAATGACGAAGACTCTTCCGCCCACATCAACGAGCGCCCGGGCCCGCGATAGCGCGGTCGGGCAGTTCAAGCACAAGCGATCCATCACCGACATCGGACTGGCGATCATCACACCGCTGGTCGGCCAGGATTTCCTGGACCGCTACCGCCTGCGTGATCCGTTCAACCGCGGCCTGAAATACGGTGTCAAGCAAGCATTCTCAACCGCCGGTGCCGCCACCCGGCAGTTCAAGAAGGTCCAAGGCGTCGGCAAGGCCCCGACCCGGCTGCGGCCAAGCGGCGCCGACTATTTCGATCTCACCCCCGATGACGATCAGAAGATGATCGTCGCGACGGTCGACGAGTTCGCCGAGGAGATCCTGCGCCCGGCCGCTCACGACGCCGACGAGGCGGCGACCTATCCCCCGGATCTGATCGCCAAGGCCGCCGAACTCGGGATCACCGCGATCAATGTCCCCGAGGACTTCGACGGTATCGCCGAGCACCGCAGCACTGTCACCAACGCCCTGGTGGCCGAGGCGCTCGCCTACGGCGACATGGGTCTGGCGCTGCCGATCCTGGCTCCCGGCGGCGTCGCGTCGGCACTGACGCACTGGGGCAGCGCCGACCAGCAGGCCACCTATCTGAATGACTTCGCCGGCGACAACGTGCCGCAGGCCTGCGTGGCGATCGCCGAACCGCACGCCTTGTTCGACCCGACCGCGCTGAAGACCACCGCGGTGCGCACTCCCAGCGGCTATCGCCTCGACGGGGTCAAATCGCTGGTGCCGGCTGCTGCCGACGCCGAATTATTCATCATCGCAGCGCAACTCAACGGCATGCCGGCTCTGTTCATCGTCGAGGCGTCCACGCCCGGCGTGTCGGTGAAAGCCGATCCCAGCATGGGGATCCGCGCCGCCGCACTCGGCCAGGTGGAACTGGCCAAGGTAGCGGTGCCGCTGTCGGCACGCCTGGGTGAGGACGGCGCCAGCGACGCCGACTATTCCGAAGCAATCGCGTTGGCGCGCTTGGGTTGGGCCGCACTGGCAGTCGGCACCTCGCACGCAGTACTTGACTACGTGATTCCTTACATCAAGGAACGCGAAGCATTCGGTGAACCCATCGCCCGCCGGCAGGCCGTGGCGTTCATGTGCGCCAACATCGCCATCGAGCTCGACGGCCTACGGCTGATCACCTGGCGCGGCGCCGCCCGCGCGGAGCGTGGCCTGCCGTTCGCGCGCGAGGCCGCGCTGGCCAAGAAGCTGGGCACCGACAAGGGCATGCAGATCGGCTTGGACGGTGTGCAGTTGCTCGGCGGTCACGGCTATACCAAGGAACACCCGGTGGAGCGCTGGTACCGCGATCTGCGGGCCATCGGCGTCGCCGAGGGTGTTGTCGTCCTGTAAGCGTCATCGGCGAACGAACGGAAAAGACTGTCATGGCAATCAATCTCGAACTGCCGCGCAAGCTGGAAGCCGTGATCGAGAAGGCGCACCAGGGTGCCGCGGAGATGTTGCGGCCGATCTCGCGCAAGTACGACGTCACCGAGCACGCCTACCCCGTCGAGCTGGACACCCTGGCCACGCTGTTCGAGGGCATCTCGGAGGCCAACACGATTTCGTTCGCAGGCACGGAGGCCTTCCGCGACAGCGATGATGGCCCGAAGGGAAACATCAACGGCGGCAACATGTCCGCGTTGCTCAATGCGCTCGAGATCTCCTGGGGTGACATCGCGCTGCTGTTGTCGGTACCCCGTCAGGGCCTGGGCAATGCCGCCATCTCCGGGGTGGCCACCGACGAGCAACTGGAGCGGCTGGGCAAAAACGTCTGGGCCGCAATGGCGATCACCGAGCCGTCGTTCGGCTCCGACTCGGCGGCGGTGTCCACCACCGCGGTCCTCGACGGCGACGAATACGTCATCAACGGTGAGAAGATCTTCGTCACCGCCGGATCCCGGGCCACCCATATCGTGGTGTGGGCGACACTGGACAAGTCCAAAGGCCGCGCAGCGATCAAGTCGTTCATCGTTCCGCGCGAGCACCCCGGGGTCACCGTCGAGCGTCTCGAACACAAGCTCGGCATCAAGGCCTCCGACACCGCGGTGATCCGGTTCGACAACGCGCGCATCCTCAAGGAGAACCTGCTCGGCGACCCGGAGATCCACGTGGAGAAGGGTTTTGCCGGGGTGATGGAGACCTTCGACAACACCCGTCCGATCGTGGCGGCGATGGCCGTCGGGGTGGCCCGGGCCGCGCTCGAAGAGCTGCGGACGATCCTGACCGACGCCGGTGTGGAGATCTCCTACGACAAACCCGCCCACGCCCAGAACGCTGCCGCCGCGGAATTCCTTCGCATGGAGGCGGATTGGGAAGCCGGCTACCTGCTGACCGTGCGGTCGGCATGGCAGGCCGACAACACGATCCCGAACTCCAAGGAAGCGTCGATGGGCAAGGCCAAGGCCGCCCGGGTGGCCAGCGACATCACCCTCAAGGCCGTCGAATTGGCCGGTACGGCCGGCTATTCCGAGCAGACCCTGCTGGAGAAGTGGGCCCGCGACTCGAAGATCCTGGACATCTTCGAAGGCACGCAACAGATCCAGCAGCTGGTGGTCGCCCGTCGGCTGCTCGGGCTGTCGTCGACCGAGCTGAAGTAGTCAGGCAACGGCGGTCAGCTCGCGCTGAGTCTCCTCGTCGAGTTCGATGTCGGCGACCGCGAGGTTCTCCTCCAGGTGGCCCAACGACGACGTGCCCGGGATGAGCAGGACGTTGTCGGCGACACCGAGCGTCCACGCCAGCGCGATCTGCGCGGGGGTGTAACCGAGCCGGTCGGCGGCGCCTTCGATGAGGTGGTGCGTGAGCACCGGATTCACCTCGTGGAACGCCGAGCCGAGCGGGAAGAACGGCACGAACGCGATATCGCGGGCGATGCACTCATCGAGCACAGGCTGCGACGTGCGGTCCACGAGGTTGAACGGGTTCTGCACACACACAATGTCGGTGAGCTCCAGGGCATGCAGGAGTTGTTCATGGCTGACGTTGCTCAGCCCGATCCCGGCGATCAGGCCCTCGTCGCGGGCTGTGATCATCGCGCCGAGCTGATCGGTGAACAGCGCGTCGGCCTCGTTCTCCATCACCCGCAGGTTGACCGCGGCCAGCTGATCGACGCCGAGGGTGCGCAGGTTCTCCTCGATGCNCGCGCGCAACCGGTGGGGCTCGCTGTCGGGCAGCCACGCCCCCTGGGCGTCGCGGCGGGCGCCGACCTTGCTCACCAGCGCCAGGATGTCGGCGTAGGGGTGCAACGCCTCGCGGATCAGCTCGTTGGCCACGTCAGGGCCGTAGAACTGCGAGGTGTCGATGTGGTCGACGCCGGCATCGACAGCCCGGCGCAGGACGGCCAGCGCCTGCTCGCGGTCGCGTGGCGGCCCGAACACCCCAGGACCGGGAAGCTGCATGGCACCGAATCCGACCCGATGGACGTTGTATCCGGCCAGCGGAAAGCGTTGCATGGAAATCCTCCAGTCACCGTGAAATAGGTTGAGATCGAATTGTTCGATATCAAACTATATTGCGGGCGCGATAGGCTCCTGTCAACCCTGGGAGGTGAAGCCAGATTTCAAGCTCCGCACACAGCACCGATTCCCGTCAGCAGGCCGTCGAACTCGCCGATGCGTTCGGCCGCGCGGGCAAGACGCTCGTCCGCGCCCTCGACGAACGACTCGGTGACCACGGGGTATCTACCCCCCGCTCGAAGGTCCTCTTCGAGGTGAACCGCTGCGGTCCGGTCCGGCTCACCGACCTGGCCCGGGCGGTCGGAATCACCCAGGGCACCGCGTCGACGCTGATCGACGCGCTCGTCCGCGAGGGCCTCGTGGAGCGCTTCGCGGACGACTCCGATCGCCGGGTCACCCTGCTGCAGACGACCGCCACAGGGCGCCGCCAGGCCGAAACCTGGGCGATCGCCTACACCGCCGCCGCCCACGAGTTGTTTTCGATCCTGTCCGGCAAAGAACAACTGGTCCTCACCGAGTTGCTGCACCGCCTGGCCGACTCGGTCGGCGACTAAGGCTCAGCCCGTCGGACGGACCTGACACGGCACTCCGTTGACCACCTGGGTATTACTGGGCACGTCAAGCAGATCCGGCGGATTGAGCAGGTTCGAATTGACGCCCGGATGCGCGTTGGCGACGCCCAGGCGGCTGCCCGGCACACCGTGGCCCCAGCCGTGCGGCAGCGACACCACGCCGGGCATCATCTCGTCGCTGACTTCCACCGGTACCGAGACCTTCCCCTCCGACGTGCTGACCTCAGCGGTATCGCCGTCGCCCACCCCGATCCGCAGGGCATCGTCGGGATGGACGAGCAGGGTGCACCGGTCGCGGCCACGCATCAGCGACGGCACGTTGTGCAACCACGAATTGTTCGACCGCAGATGTCGCCGGCTGGTCAGCAGCAGCGACTCGCCCACGCGGTCCAGTCGCGCCAACAGCCGCGGCACATCGTCGACGAAGAGGTCATGCACCAGTTCGATGGTCCCCGACGGCGTCGTGACGGCTGAGTCGAGCCGCCCGCCCTGCAGCTCCCCCAGCCGCAGGCCATCGGGCTGAGCACGGACGTCGTCAAGGGTCAGCCCGCCCGGGTTGGCACCCAAACCGTCACCCCAGGGCCCCAATCGAACATAGAGATCGAAGATGCGCTCGGGCCCTTGGCCTTTCAGCGCACCCATGACCTCGGCCGGATCCCGCCCGCTCAGCGGCGTGCCCGGCTGAGCGCACATGGTGGCGACCAGACCGCCGGTGTACAGGTCGTCCATCGCAACGAGGTCGACATCGGGCACCGGCGTGCCCAAGACGGCACCCGAAAGCCGCAGGAGCACTTCCCATTCGGTCGGGCGGCCCGAGTCAGCCGGGAAGACGGGCTCCGACCACTTCAGGCATGATGCGATGGCGTACATCCAGTACAGGTCGTCGGCGTGCGGGCGCTCCAGCGGCGAGAGCCCGGGAAAAATGACGTGGGCGTGCCTGGTCGTCTCGTTGAGCCAATTATCCACGCAGATAAGCGCATCCAAGGATGCCAGCGCTTCGTCGAGACGGCCCGCTGCGGGCGCCGAGATCGCCGGATTTCCGGCGACCGCGATCATCGCGCGAATCCGCCCCTCCCCCGGGGTGAGAATCTCCTCGGCCAGGCAGCTCACCGGAAACTGACTGAGCACCTCACCGACGCCCCGCACGCGTGAGGTGAAGCGGCCGAATTCCCAGCGCGGGCCGGTCTGGTCCGGCGGCTTCATGAACATCGGCGAGTACACCGCCGGGGTGGGGAACACGGCACCGCCGAGGCGGTCGACCGCGCCCAGCGCGGTGTTCAGGACGAACACCAGCCAGGTTGTCAGCGTGCCGAACTCCTGGGTGCAGGCCCCGATTCGGCTGTAGAGCACGGGATTCGACGCCGACGCGAGATCGTGAGCCAGTTGGCGGATCGCCGCGGCCGGTATTCCGCTTGGCCCTTCGACCACCTCTGGGGTGAACGGTTCGGCCAGGGCGATCACGTCATCGAGGCCCTGGACCCGGCCGTCCAAGTGCGGATGGGCACGCAGGAGCCCGTCCGCGGCAAGTGTCCGCAGCAGCGCGAACAACACCAGCGCGTCGGTTCCCGGCCGGATCGGCACCCAAACGCCTGCTCGTTGAGCGGTCTCGGTGCGCCGGGGGTCGATGACCACCACGCGGCCGCCGCGCTTGCGGATGTCAGTGAGATGGCCCGTGACATTGGGCGCCGAGAGCATCGAGCCCTGCGAGGCCGCCGGGTTGGCCCCGATGATCACCAGATGATCGGTACGCGCGAGGTCGGGAATCGGCGCGTTCCACATCCCGCCGAACACCAAGGTTCCGATCACGTTGAGCGGCCATTGGTCGACGGTGCCCGGCGAGTAATACGCACCCATCCCGGCCGCGGACGCCATTCCGACCAGGGCACCGATATAGGAACTGAGGCCCAGGTTGTGCGCTACCGGATTGCCCACGTACACCGTGATCGCCTGGGCGCCGTCGCTGTCGAGCACCGGCCGCAAGACCCGCTCCGCCTCGGCGAACGCTTCGTCCCAGGAAACTTCGATGTGGGTTCCGTTGGCCTGCTTGATCATCGGTGACCGCAAGCGATCCGGGTCGTCGTGGATCTGACCGAGGGCCGTGCCCTTGGGACACAGATGCCCTGCCGACCAGACGTCGTCGGGATTGCCGCGGATGTCGGTGACCCGGCCTTCGTCGACCGTTACCCGGAGCCCGCACATGGCCTCGCACAGCGGGCACGTCACACGGTGAGCGACGCGACCAGCACTATCCGACGCCTGTCTGGACACCTGTCCATATTAGGCACGCCGCGGCGGCCAACACAATGGTCAGGGCTGGTCCCGACCGGTGCGCCAGTCGCCGATGGTCGAAAGGCGTCGTCGCTGCTGGGTGGCGGCCCCGGCATCGAGCCCGCGATCACGCTCCTCGAGATTGCCGATGACCCGCTGCCGATGCTCGACAGGATTGGCGTCGTCGTATTTGAACTTGGCCTCCACGTGCACCACCGCCAGCCGCACGCCGCGGATCCCCGGCAGCATCCGGCCGTACGGGTCTTGCCCGACGGCGACCTCGGCATGCCGACCCTCGGGCTGGAAGTCGTCGAGCTGGGCCACCAGGATGTCGACCTTGCCCTGCGGATCGTCGATAATCGTCGGACGGCAGACGAATTGCACCGACGAGTAGTAGCTCGTGGGCACACCGTCTTCGTCGGGACCGCCCGCCTTGGCCCGCCAGTAGGTCGGGATGTAGGCGTAGTCACCGATCACCGCAAGCCGCACCTCGGCGGCGGCTTCCAGATGCGGCCAGACCGGATTGGGCCGCGCCAGATGGATCAGCAGCTCCTCGCCGGCCAGCGTGAAGTGGGTGGGCAGCAGCAGGGGGGCGTGGGCGGGGTCGACGTTGTTGACCGCGAGCACGCCGAACCGGCCGGTCGTCGCCAGCCAGTCCCGCCATTCGTCGGCGTCACGTGCGGCGTCCCAAGGATGGATGAGCATGCCGGTCAATGCTTCCCGCGCGTGACCGCTCGCGCAACGGGTTTGTTGGCGGTAACGACGCTCGCGCCTGAGAGGATGGCCGCTATGGCGTCGACACCGAAGACCGGAGACAAAGATGTCGGCGCGCGTGGCCGCCTCATGGAGGCAACAGCCCACATCATGCGTGACGAAGGGTACGCCGCCGCAACGTCGCGGCGCGTCGCAGCGCGTGCCGGGGTCAGGCCGGCCCTGGTGTATTACTACTTCCCGGCGATGGATGACCTGTTCGTGGCGGTGCTGCGGGCTGGCGCCGAAGCATCGCTGTCGCGGATGCGTCAGGCAATCACCGCCGACGAACCGCTGCGGGCGTTGTGGTCCATCAATACCGACCCACGCTGGACGGGCCTGTACGCGGAGTTCGTTGCGCTCGCCAACCACCGCAAGGCGATCGGCGCCGAACTCAAGTCCTATGCCGAACGCGTCCGAGACATCGAAACCACTGCCGCGGCAGTCGCCCTGCGCGCCCACGGCGTGGATCTCGATGCGTATCCACCCGTCGCGATCTCGATGCTCGTCACGCAGACGGCCCGCAGTCTGTGCAACGAGAGCGCTATCGGGATGACGCAGGGGCACGACGACCTGCGGAAACTCGTCGATCGCTTCCTGAACCCGTTCGCCTCCTCCGAACGGACGCCCACGGCCTGAGCCGGCCACGACGCAACGCGACGTGGAGGCGGGGCCGGGCGCTACCGTCTTGGCTATGGATTCCTTCACAGCACTGCTGGCACGTCAGGACGGCGATCAGATCACCGCTGCGATCGAGACTCTCGACGCGGCTGAACTGCCACCCGGCAACGTCACCATCCGGGTCGCCTATTCCAGCGTCAACTACAAGGACGCGCTGGCGCTGACCCCGCGAGGCGGGGTGGTCCGGCAGTATCCGATCGTCCCCGGCATCGACCTCACGGGCGAGGTCGTGGAATCCCAATCCCCCGAATTCGCGGTCGGGGACCGGGTTTTGGCGCACGGCTACGACATCGGCACCGGACACCACGGCGGCTACGCCGAATACGCCCGGTTGCCCGCCCAGCAGGTTGTCGCCCTGGGCGCGTTGACGCCGCGGGAGGGCGCGGCGATCGGCACCGCCGGATTCACCGCCGCGATGAGCGTCGAGGCACTGATCGCTCACGGCATCACTCCGCAGGACGGCCCGATCGTGGTGACCGGCGCGACCGGTGGCGTCGGATCCATCAGCGTCGACATCCTCGCCGCGGCCGGCTACGAAGTGGTGGCCTCCACCGGTAAGGCGGAGGCCACCGAGCACCTCAAGGCACTGGGCGCCACCGACGTGATCAGCCGCCTGCCTGAAGACCCCGACGCCAAGCCACGTCCACTGGGCAAGACGCGCTGGGCCGGTGCGGTGGACTGCGTGGGCGGGGCCACCCTGGCCGATGTCATCAGCACCCTGAAATACGGCGGCGCCGTGGCAGCCAGCGGACTGACGGGCGGCCCGGGCCTCAGCACCACCGTGATGCCCTTCATCCTGCGCGGTGTCTCCCTACTGGGCATCGACTCGGTGCTGCTGCCGATCGGCCCGCGCCGGGCGCTGTGGGAGCGCCTCGGCGGTGACCTGAAACCACGTCACCTGGACGACGTCACCCACGAGGTCGACGTCAAGGACGTCGTCGCGGTCATCGACCAGGTGCGCGCCGGGAAGTACTCCGGCCGCGCGGTGGTGCGGGTCGCCGGCGCCTTTTGACCCGATGAACCCCGCCAATAACGAAAGCGGGCCGCCGGCACTGAGACCGGCGACCCGCTTTTCGTTGAACTGTTAGGCAGCGCCCAGGTACTTCTGCAGGTCGGGCTTCATCGCCTGAAGCTCGCGACCCCAGTAGGCCCAGTTGTGGGTGCCGTTGTCGGGGAAGTTGAACACACCGTTCTTACCGCCCGCGGCGAGGTAGTTGTCGCGGAAGGTGATGTTGGTGCGAATGGTCAGGCCCTCAAGGAAGGTGGCAGGCAGGTCGCCGCCGCCCAGCTCGTTGGGCTGGCCGTTGCCGCAGTAGATCCAGATGCGGGTGTTGTTGGCGACGATGGCCGGGATTTGCACCATCGGGTCGTTGCGCTTCCAGCCGCTGTTGGGGTCCTGCGTCGGGCCCCACATGTCGTTGGCCTTGAAGCCACCCGCGTCACCCATGGACAGGTTGATCAGGAACGGCCACTGCCCCTCGGAGGGGTTCAGGAAGCCGGACATCGAACCGGCGTAGATGAACTGGTTCGGGTGGTAAACCGACAGGATCAGCGACGCCGAGCCGGCCATCGACAGACCGATCGCGGCGCTGCCGGTGGGCTTGACGTCACGATTCGCGGCCAGCCACTGCGGCAGCTCGGAGGTCAGGAACGTCTCCCACTTATAGGTCTGGCAACCGGTCTTGCCACAGGCCGGCGAGTACCAGTCGGCATAGAAGCTGGACTGTCCGCCGACCGGCATGACGATCGACAGACCGGACTGGTAGTACCACTCGAACGCCTGGGTGTTGATATCCCAGCCGTTGAAGTCGTCCTGGGCCCGCAGGCCGTCGAGCAGGTAGACCGCCGGAGAGTTGGCCCCACCGCTCTGGAACTGGATCTTGATGTCGTGCCCCATCGAGGGCGATGGCACCTGGAGGTATTCCACGGGCAGGCCAGGGCGTGAGAATGCGCCCGCAGTTGCGGACCCACCGACCAGGCCGATCAGGCCCGGAAGGGCCGCCGTCACGATTGCGGCGACCGCGAATCGGCGCGGCCAGCCGCGAACCTTGTCAAACACGGACTTCACAAACCCACCCAGCTTTCTATGGACCCCGGTACTCGGATTTCAAGGTTGAGTAAAACATGTCGTCTCGAACCTGTGAAAGTCCGCCACGTTACGCGTTCGTGATTCGACTCTTGTCAGCGGGTCAAACAAAAACTAATGTCACTTTTAGTTTTCCGCACACCCGTACCTCGACGTTGATCTCGGGAGATTCCATGGAATCCTTCACTCACCTGCGCAAAGGCACAACCCCACGGCGGCTGCACGCCGACCTGGACGGTCTGAAAGACGACGAGTTGGGCCGGGGTGGATTCACCGGTCGGACCGCCAATATCTACCGACGCAACGATCCGACCACATTTCGGGCCAGCGGCCCGTTGCGGCCGCTCGACGTGCTGTCCAGTGAGCTCAAACCGGGCGATCTGACCGACGCCGCCGGTGCGCCGCTGGTGCTGTTCACCAACCCTGACTGCCGCATCTCGCTGAGCCGGCGCGAGGCGGAGATGCCGTTCTACGTGCGCTACGTAGACGGCGACCTGCTGTGCTTCGTCCACGAGGGCACTGGACACCTGGAGACCGAGTTCGGCCCACTGTCCTACCGCACCGGCGACTGGATCTACCTCCCGAAGGCCTGTACGTGGCGGCAGGTGCCGAACTCACAGAGCACCTGGCTGATCATCGAGGCGACCGACGAGTTCCGGGTGCCGCCGGCAGGTCCACTCGGCCGGCACTGGCCCTTCGACCCGTCGCAGGCTGTCGTCCCCGACCCGGTGGCCATCGACGACGGCGACGGTCCGCACAACGACGGTGAGTATGAGGTGCGGCTGTATCACCGGCCGATCGGCGGTGTCGAGACCACGACCCTGATCTATCCGCACAATCCGATCGACGTCGAGGGCTGGCGCGGCGACAACTATGCGTTCACCTTCAACGTCGACGACTACAACGTGATCACCTCCGACAGCGTGCACCTGCCGCCGATGGTTCATCTGTTCATGGAGGCGACGGGCGTATACGTCTGCAACTTCCTGCCCAAGCCGGCCGAGTCGGTACCCGGCACCGAACGCACGCCCTGGTATCACCGCAACGTGGACTTCGACGAGATCGCGTTCTTCCACGGCGGCTCGCTGTACGGCATTCCGATGCCACCGGGGCTGATCAGCCACGCCCCGCAGGGCGTGCACCATGGCGCGCCGGAGAAGGCGCGCGAACGGGCCCGGCGCAAGTTCGACGACTTCACAAGCGTGGATTGGCAGGTGATCGCCATCGACACCCGACGGCGACTGGTTCCGTCACCGGAAGTTCTGGCCAACGATCTGGGGCAACACTGATGGTCACTGCGGTCAAGCGCGCCTACGAACGCATCCCGTATCTGATTGCCTACCAGAACAATTCGGCCGTCCGCGACGTCTACGGCGGGGTGGCGGAGCTGGTCGTGCTGGAAAGCTACCTACTCAAACCGACGACCCCGTCGGATACCGTGCTGGTGTTCATGCACCCGATCGGCGGTGGCGCCTACCTGCCGATGATCAATGCCCTGGCGCGAGCCGGCCATCACGTCATCTACTGCAACAGCCGCTTCCGCGGCACCGACTCCGCGCTGCTGATGGAGAAGGTGGTCGAGGATCTCGGCGAGTGCATCAAGGACGCCAAGAACCGGCTGGGCTACGACAAGGTGGTCCTGGCCGGCTGGAGCGGCGGCGGCTCGCTGTCGGTGTTCTACCAGCAGCAGGCGCAGAACCCGACGATCACCGCCAGCCCGTCGGGTGACGGCCCAGATCTCACCACGCTCGGCCTGCTGCCCGCCGACGGCATCATGCTGCTGGCCGCCCACATCAGCAGGCACGGCACCATGACCGAGTGGATGGACGCTTCGATCCTGGACGAGAGCGATCCGACCAAGCGGGATCCCGAACTCGACCTGTACAACCCGGACAACCCCAACCAGCCGCCCTACACCCCGGAGTTCCTGGAGCGCTATCACGAGGCGCAGGTCGCCCGGAACCGGCGGATCACCAAGTGGGTCAAGGAAAAATTGTCCGAACTGAAAGCGGCCGGGCGGCCCGATGACGAGTTCTCGTTCGTCGTGCACGGCACGATGGCCGACCCGCGCTGGCTGGACCCCACCGTCGACCCCAACGAGCGCACACCTGGCACCTGCTACCTCGGTGATCCTCAGGTGGTCAACATGAGTCCGGTCGGACTGGCACGTTTCTGCACGCTGCGCAGCTGGCTGTCACAGTGGAGCTATGACGATGCGAACGGTGACGCCGTGAAGGCCGGTCCCGACATCGCGGTGCCCGCGCTGGTGATCGGCAACCTGGCCGATGATGCGTGCACACCCAGCCACACCCGGCGGCTGTTCGAGTCGATCGGGCATCCTGACAAGGAGATGCACGAGATCCCCGGCGCCAACCACTACTACTCCGGGCCCGACCAGAAGGAGACGTTGCGTCAGGCAGTCGGAATCGTCACCGACTGGCTGGTGCGGCACGACTTCGCAAAGGCGGATTGATGTCCCCTACAGGCCCGCTGGACGGCATTCGGGTGATCGAGGTCGGCACGCTGATCTCGGGACCGTTCGCGGGCCGGCTGCTCGGCGATATGGGCGCCGAGGTGATCAAGATCGAGCCGCCGGGCGCGCCGGACCCGTTGCGCACCTGGGGGCAGGCCGAGCTGGACGGCCACCACTTCTTCTGGACCGTGCACGCGCGCAACAAGAAGGCCGTCACCCTCAACCTGCGCGAAGCCCGCGGCCGCGACCTGTTCCTCGACCTGGTCGAGCACTCCGACGTCATCGTCGAGAACTTCCGGCCCGGCACGCTGGAGAAGTGGGGTCTGGGTTACGACGTTCTGCGCGAACGCAATCGGGGCATCATCCTCGTCCGGGTGTCCGGCTACGGGCAGACCGGGCCGGAGGCCAAGAAGGCCGGGTACGCCTCGGTCGCCGAAGCCGCCAGCGGGCTGCGCCATATGAACGGCTTCCCCGGCGGTCCCCCGCCGCGGCTGGCCCTGTCGCTCGGTGACAGCCTGGCCGGCATGTTCGCGGCACAGGGTGCCCTGGCTGCGCTCTACCGGCGCACCGTCACCGGTGAGGGTCAGATCGTCGATGCGGCGCTGACCGAATCCTGCCTGGCAGTACAGGAGTCGACGATCCCCGACTACGACATCGGTGGCGTGGTCCGCGGACCGTCGGGCACCCGGCTGGAAGGTATCGCCCCGTCCAATATCTACCGCAGCGCCGACGGCAGCTGGGTCGTCATCGCCGCCAACCAGGACACCGTGTTCCGCCGGTTGTGCGCGGCCATGGGACAACCCGAGCTCGCCGACGACGACCGGTTCGTCAATCACGTTGCCCGCGGCCGTAATCAGGACGAGATCGACAAGATCATCGGTGACTGGGCGGCCGCACGCGAACCCACGGACATCATCAGCACACTGAGTGAGGCCGGTGTCATCAGCGGTCCGATCAACACCGTGGCCGAGGTCGTCACCGACCCGCAGCTGGTGTCGCGCGGCATGATCGCCGATCACTGGGACGAGCGGATCGGCCGTAACGTCAAGGGCCCGGGCGTGGTCCCGGTGCTGTCCGAGTCGCCGGGAACCATCCGGTCGGCGGGATCGTCGCGACCCGGTCAGCACAACACCGAGATCTATGCCGATCTGCTGGGCCTGGCAGCAGATGAAATCGCCGACCTCGAGTCCAAGGGGGTGCTGTGAGCGAGCTACCCGCACACGTCACGATCCGCGAAGTCGCCCTGCGCGACGGCCTGCAGATCGAAGAGCCAATTCCGTTGTCGGCCAAGCTCGAACTGCTGGCCGCCATCGCCGTCACCGGGGTCCGCGAAGTGGAGGCGACGGCGTTCGTCTCCCCCTCGAAAGTTCCCGCGCTGGCCGATGCGCCGGAGTTCGCGGCCCGGTTGGCCGACTACCCCGACATCGAATTCTCCGCGCTGGTGGCCAGCCCCAACGGGGCCAAGCGGGCCATCGCGGCCGGTCTGCATTCGCTCGAATACGTGGTGTCCGCCGCCGACGCGCACAGCCAGGCCAACGTCGGTCGCAATAGCGCCGAAGCCACCGCCCAGATCGCCGAGATCGCGGCGATCGCCCACGACTCCGGCGTCAGCGTCGAGGTGATCATCGCCACCGCCTGGGATTGCCCGTTCGACGGCCCCACTCCCGCCCAGCGGGTGCTCGACATCGTCGACGCCGCATGCGAATCCGGTGCCGACCGGCTGGCGATCGCCGACACCATCGGCACCACCACTCCGGGGCGGGTCACCTCGCTGATGAACCAGGTGAAACCCCGCATCGGTGACCTGCCGCTGGGCGCTCACTTCCATAACACCCGAGGCTCCGGGCTGGCCAGCGCGTACGCCGCGGTGGCAGCCGGAGTGACGCGGCTCGACTCGTCGGTCGGCGGCCTGGGCGGTTGCCCGTTCGCTCCCGGCGCCAGTGGCAACATCGCCACGGAGGACCTCGTGTACCTGTTGCGCGACAGCGGGATTGGTGTCGACATCGATCTGGACGCCGCGATCCGCGCCGCAGCCGTTGCGCGATCGGTGATCGGTCACGAACTGCCAAGCGCGCTGCTGCGGGCCGGCGACCGGATCCTGAACTGAGCCGAGGAGTTTCATGGACTCGACCCGCGTAGATCGGTGGTTATGGGCGGTCCGGCTGACGAAGACCCGACCGGACGCGGCAGCAGCATGCCGGGGTGGGCACGTACGAATCAACGATCGATTGGCCAAGCCCGCAGCGACGGTGTCACCCGGTGACGAAGTGCGCGCCCGGGTTGGCGACACAACGCGGATCGTTGAGGTCGTCCGGGTCATCCAGAAGCGGGTTGCCGCAGCCGACGCCGTGACGTGTTACCTGGACCGGACACCCGCGCCGCCGCCGACGTCGGCAGTACCGGTAGCGGCCCGCGATCGCGGCGCGGGCCGTCCGACCAAACGCGAGCGCCGGGCGCTGGACAAGTGGCGCGCGAGCCAGTGGTGAGCCGCCGGCCCTACTTCGCCAAAGTGAACTGACAGACGTCGGTATAGCCGTTGCGGAACAGGTCAGCGCACCCGGTCAGGTACCGGATATAGCGGTCATAGACTTCTTCAGACTGAAGCGCAATCGCCTCATCCCTGCGCGACTCAAGCGCCGCCGCCCAGAAATCAAGGGTCTTGGCGTAGTGCGGCTGCAGCGATTGGACGAGATCGGTTGTAAAGCCGGCCTTTCCGGAGAGTTCCTCAACCAGGTCGGCTGTCGGCAGGTGCCCGCCGGGAAAGATCTCCACCGAGAGGAACTTGAAGAACCTCAACAGGCTCATCGTGATGGGCAGTCCGCGCGCCTCCATGTCGGCCCGCCGGATCTGCATGATGCTGTGCAGCATCATCACGCCGTCGGCGGGCAATGCGTCGTAGGCGAAGTCGAAGAACGCGTCGTAGCGATCCGCTCCGAAGTGTTCGAAGGCTCCGATCGACACGATGCGGTCCACCGGTTCGGTGAACTGCTCCCAGCCCTGTAGCAGCACCCGGCGGCCGCGCCTCGTATCCATCTCCGCGAAGCTTCGTTGCACATGTGCCTGCTGATTGCGGCTCAGCGTCAGCCCAACGACGTTGACGTCGTACTTCTCGATCGCCCGACGCATCGTGGCGCCCCACCCGCAGCCGACATCGAGCAATGTCATTCCGGGCTGTAGGCCCAGTTTGCCCAGCGACAAGTCGATCTTCGCGAGCTGCGCTTCCTGCAGCGTCATATCGTCGCGCTCGAAATAGGCGCAGCTGTAGGTCTGCGTCGGGTCGAGAAACAGTTGGAAGAAGTCGTCCGACAGGTCGTAGTGCGACTGGACGTCCTCGAAGTGTGGCTTCAAGGGGGCTGTGTAGCTGATGGCTTGTGACAAGGGAACGGCCTTTGACGTTGGGGCTTCTTATGCGCGCAGCTCCATTTGCTCAAGAGCCTCCCCGACCCATGGAAAGTTTACGGTCTCAAGTTGAGAATCGTTGCCAGGAATGCCGCGCCACGCACGTTGAGGCAGGTCAGGACGAAATCCCGACGGCAATGACACTCTTGCCAACCACGCGAACAAAAAGTAACGTCAGGTTTAGTTTTCTCACCGGCGAGCACGGGGGCAACCATGGAACCGTCCAGCCGTCCGGACAAAGCGGACGGAGCCGGTGACGGCTCGCGCGCACTGAGTTCCAAGGGTCGTCAGACCCGTCAGGCCATCGAAGACGCGGCCCGCAAGCTGTTCGCCGAACGGGGCTTTCATGGCACCACGCTGGTCGACATCACCTCGGCAGCCGGCAGGTCACCGGCGGTGTTCTACCGCTATTACAACGACAAAGAAGACTTGCTGGCCGCGCTGGCCGATTCGTTCCTGCATGACGTCGTGCTGCCGTCGGGCCTACGGCTGCATCTGGCCGCATCCCCGGACGACACCAGATTCTTCGTCACCGTCGTCACGGCCTACTGGGACATGTTCAAGCAGAGCATCGGGGTCATGGTCGCGGTGGATCAGCTCGCCGCCACCGAGCCACGCTTCGCCGCCCTGCAGAATCAGTTCCGCCAGTTCGGTATCGACATCGTCTCCGCGTCGGTGCTGCGCGCCCAGGAACATGGCTACGCGGCCGGCCTGCAACCCGAACACACCGCATTGGCGATCGCGCTGCTGTTCGAGCAATTCACCACCGTGTGCCTGCGCCCCGACAGCACCGGCCTTGGCCTGCGGCTGTCGGACAGCGACGCCATCACGACCCTGTCCACCATCTGGAAGAAAACGCTCTACGGCTTCTAACAAGCAAGGAGATCAACGTGGATTTCACTCTGCCCGAACACCTTCCGCCACTGCTGGCGGAGATGGACGCGTTCATCGAGGCCGAGATCAAACCGCTCGAGCGCGAGCACATGCAGTACTTCGACCAGCGCCGCGAGTTCGCCCGCACGGACGTCGAGAATGGCGGTATCCCCCGCCGGGAATGGGAGGACCTGCTCGACGAGATGCGCCGCCGTGCCGACAAGGCGGGCTGGCTGCGCTACGGGCTGCCGTCGAAGTTCGGCGGCCGCGACGGCACCAATGTGGACATGGCGGTCATCCGGGAACACCTGGCCCACAAGGGCCTTGGACTGCACAACGACCTTCAGGACGAGTCGTCGATCGTCGGGAACTTCCCGCAGGTCATCATGATGGACCGGTTCGGCACCGACCAACAGAAGAGCGAATGGATCGAAGCGATGCTGACCGGCAAGCGGTCGATGGCATTCGGTCTCACCGAACCCGACCACGGCTCGGACGCCACCTGGCTGGAGACCCACGCCGAGCGCGACGGTGACGACTGGGTGATCAACGGAGCCAAACGCTGGAACACCGGCGTCCACCGGGCCACCCACGATCTGGTATTCGCCCGCACCTCCGGTGAACCCGGCCAGGCCCGCGGCATCACCGCCTTCCTGGTCCCCTGCGACGCCGAGGGATTCACGGTGCCGTTCTACTGGTGGACCTTCAACATGCCCACTGACCACGGCGAGGTGGAACTGCGCGACGTGCGGGTGCCCGCGGACGCGGTGCTCGGTGAACTCGATCACGGGCTGGAGGTGGCCCAGACGTTCCTGCACGAGAACAGGATTCGGCAGGCGGCCAGCAGTCTGGGCGCCGCCCAACACTGTATCGACCGCGCGGTGGAATACGCCGGCAAGCGGGTGACATTCGGCAAGCCACTGTCGGTCAATCAGGCGGTGCAATGGCCGCTGGTCGAGCTGCAGACCGAGGCGCAGATGGTTCGCCTACTGGTCCGCTACGCGGCGTGGGAGCTCGACCGCAACCATCACCTGGAAGTGTCCGACAAGGTGTCGATGGCGAACTACCGCGCCAATCGGCTGGTGTGTGAGGCCGCCGACCGGGCGATGCAGGTGCACGGTGGCATCGGCTACAGCCGCCACGAGCCCTTCGAGCACATCTATCGCCATCACCGCCGCTACCGGATCACCGAGGGCGCCGAGGAGATCCAGATGCGCCGGGTGGCCCAACGGATGTTCAAGTTCGGCAAGCCGGCCCGCTGACGTGGCCACCGAGAAACTATCCGCCGATTTGGCCGGGGTGCTGCGCCCCATCCTCGGTTCGGCCACCGAGATCGATAACCTGCGCGCACTGACCGGTGGCGCCAGCCGCACCACGTGGGCCTTCGACGCGGTGACCGGTTCACAGCGGCGTGCGCTGATCCTGCGCACCGGGCCGCCCGACGACGTGCACGCCGGTATGGAGCTGGAAGCCGCTGTCCAGAAGGCCGCCGCCGCGGCCGGCGCCCCGGTGCCCGACGTGCTGATAGCGTCGGATTCCGTTGAGACACTGGGTAACCCGTTTCTGATCTGCGGCGAGATCGCCGGCGAGACCATCGTCCGGCGCATTCAGCGGCAACTCGACGACGATGGCCGGGCCAAGCTGCTGCGCCAGTGCGCCCAGGCACTCGCCGCGATCCACCGTGGCGCGGCCGACGCCCCCGGCCTCGCCAAGCAGGACGACCTGGTGGAATGGCGACAACGTCTCGACGAAATGGCTGACACCACAGCGACATTCGAGTGGGCGTTTCGGTGGCTGACCGAGCATCGGCCGCCACCGTCACCCTTGCGGCTGGTGCATGGAGACTTCCGGATGGGCAACCTGATCATCGACGGCTCGGACCTGGCGGCGGTGTTGGACTGGGAACTGGTCCATATCGGCGAAATCTATGAAGACCTCGCATGGTTCTGCATCCGGGCCTGGCGTTTCGGCGCCCCGGCCAGCATGACCGCCGGCGGGTTGGGCAGCATCGACGACTTCGTCGCGGCCTACGAGGACGCCGGCGGCGCCGCCGTCGACCGCGCGGCACTGCGCTGGTGGCTGGTGGTGGCCACCTTGCGCTGGGGGGTGATCTGCCGGTTCCAGGCCGAACGCCACCTGAGCGGCCAAACCCGCTCGGTCGAACTCGCCGCGATCGGGCGGCGGGTCTGCGAGACCGAATGGGATCTCCTCGACCTGCTGGAGGGGGTGTCATGACCGGGCTGAACGGCCGGCCCACCGCCGCCGAGCTAGTCGCCGCCGTCGCCGAATTCCTCGAGGGCGACGTCCGGGCCAACACCACCGGGTCGGTCAATTTCCACGCCCTCGTCGCTGCCAACGTGTTGCGCACCGTCGAACGCGAACTGCTCGACCAGACCGCCGCCGAACCGCTGGCCGCACTGGAGCAGCTCGGCTACCCCGACGAAGACGCCCTGGCCGCCGCGATCCGCACCGGCGACCTCGACGACCGCGCCGGCGACATCATGGGCAGCCTGCGCACCCTGGTCCGCCACCGCCTGGCCATCGCCCACCCCGGATACGACCGACCCGAAGAAGGGATGCGCTGATGCCCACCCCGGACCAGATCATCGACGCTGCCGACCGACTGTTCGCCGCCATCGAAGAAGGCGACGCCGAGACGGTGACCGCACTGTGGTCCGACGATGTCACGGTGTGGCACACGGGCGACGAGCGCGACAACGACAAGGCACGCGCGCTGAAGGTGATCCGGTGGTACGTCGGCGCCACCACCTATCGGCGCTACGAAGTGCTCGACCGCCAGGTATTCGACGGCGGCTTCGTGCAGCAGCACATCCTGCATTGCACCACCCTTGGCGGTGAAGAACTCGCCCTGCGGGTATGCCTGGTCGTGAAATTGGGCGACGATGGCCTCATCCGGCGGATCGACGAATACCTCGATCCCGCCGAGTTGGCTCCGCTTCTGTCCTGAGGGTTCTGTGAAAAGGAGATCGCAATGTCCGCGCTGCAGACGTTACTCGACGACCCCAACTCGGCCTGGCGATGGCAACTGGTGCCCGCGCGGTCCTCAGTGCGGTTCAAGAACAAGACCTTCTGGGGCCTGGCCACCGTCACCGGCGAATTCACCGAGGTGCGCGGTGCCGGCGAGGTCACCGCGAATGGCGCGCTCTCCGGCGAGCTGGCCATCGGGGCGGCTTCGCTGAAGACCGGTATCAGGAAACGCGACGAACACCTGCGCTCGGCCGACTTCTTCGACGTCGAGAAGCATCCGGTAATCCGCGTCGAGGTTAAGGGGGCGGAGCCCAACGGTGACTTGCATGCCACCCTGACCGTGCGGGGCACCACCAAGCCACTGCCGTTGCCGGTCACCGTTGAGCTGCTGGCCGACGGCATGGTGCAACTGACGGCGCAGACGACGATCGATCGCACGAAACTTGGTGTCAGCGGCAATATGGTCGGCATGATGCCGGCGACCACCACACTGCTGGCCGACGTCGTCTTTGCCAAGGCCGGATAGAACCTGCCGAACGCGCTAGGCGGCAGGGGTTTTCGCAGTAGCATCGGCGGCGTGTCTCGCCCCGGTGCACGGCCCCTGCATATTTTGGTGTACAGCAGCAATGCCCGCACCCGGGAGCAGGTGCGCCTGGCGCTGGGCAAGCGCGTCCACCCCGAACTCCCGGAGCTGACCTATACCGACGTCGCCACCGGCCCCATGGTGATCCAGCTGATGGACGCGGGCGGATTCGATCTGGTGATCCTCGACGGTGAGGCCGCCCCGGTCGGCGGGATGGGCATTGCCAAACAGCTCAAAGACGAGATCGACGACTGCCCGCCGGTACTGGTCCTGACCGGCCGGCCCGACGACGCGTGGCTGGCCAACTGGTCGCGCGCGGAGGCCGCGGTGCCGCATCCGATCGACCCGATCCGGCTGGGCGACGCGGTCGTTGGTTTGCTGCGCGCACCAGCGCAGTGATGTAAATGCCAAATACGCTGTCGCCCTTGCCCTCTCGGGAGGAGACGGGCCGCGCTCAGCTCTTCGAGCCATCCTAACGAAATCGCGACAGCAGGTCTCAAGATCGCTAGGCTGTGTCATAGCTCACATCTCCAGCCCAAGCGAGGAGTGGCACAGCCCTATGAGTCTCTACACACCCATCTTGGTGTTGGGGGTGATCGCGGCGGGGTTCGCGATCGTGTCGGTGGTGATTGCGTTGGTGATCGGCCCCCGGCGATACAACCGAGCCAAGCTGGAGGCCTATGAGTGCGGGATCGAGCCGGTGGCCGGGGAGCCGACGAGTCAGCGGTTCCCGATCAAGTACTACCTGACCGCGATGTTGTTCATCGTGTTCGACATCGAGATCGTGTTCCTCTATCCGTGGGCGGTCACGTTTGACGCGTTGGGAACGTTCGCACTGGTGGAGATGCTGATCTTCATGGGCACGGTGTTCGTGGCGTACGGGTATGTGTGGCGCCGGGGCGGCCTGGAATGGGATTAGAGGAGCAGCTGCCGGGCGGCATCCTGTTGTCGACGGTGGAGAAGGTCGCCGGGTTTGTGCGTAAGGGGTCGCTGTGGCCGGCGACGTTCGGGTTGGCCTGCTGTGCGATCGAGATGATGGCCACGGCCTCGCCCCGGTTCGATATCGCCCGGTTTGGCATGGAACGGTTTTCGGCCACTCCGCGGCAGGCGGATCTGATGATCGTGGCCGGCCGGGTGAGCCAGAAGATGGCCCCGGTGTTGCGGCAGGTCTATGACCAGATGGCCGAGCCGAAGTGGGTGCTGGCCATGGGCGTGTGCGCTTCCAGCGGCGGGATGTTCAACAACTACGCGGTGGTGCAGGGCGTCGATCACGTGGTGCCGGTGGACATTTATCTGCCTGGTTGTCCCCCGCGTCCGGAGATGTTGCTGAACGCGATTCTGGCGTTGCACGCCAAGATCGCCGAGATGCCGCTGGGGGTGCACCGCGCCGAGGTCATCGCGGCGGCCGAAAAAGCCGCACTGGCTGCTCCCACGACCCTCGAGCTGAAGGGGCTGCTGCGGTGAACGGCGGGCAAGAGCGAAGCGACCCCGGAATTGGAGCCGGCGAAGACCCCACCGACCAGGAACACATCGGTGTCCGGCACGGCATGTTCGGTATCAACGGCAGTGGCGATACCTCCGGGTACGGCCGGCTGGTCCGTGAGGTCGCATTGCCCGGCAGCACACCCCGGCCCTACGGCGGCTATTTCGACGAGCTCGTCGACCGGCTGGCCGACGTGTTGGGCGCCGATGCGTTCGGTGCCGCCGTCGAACGCGTTGTCGTCTTCCGCGGCCAGCTGACCCTGGAGGTCCGCCGTGAACACCTACCGGCGGTCGCGCAGGCCCTGCGCGACGATGAGCTCTTGCGGTTCGAATTGTGTTGTGGGGTTTCGGGTGTGCATTATCCGGACGACAGCGGCCGGGAACTGCACGCGTTTTATCCGTTGATGTCGATCACGCACAATCGGCGGGTGCAGGTCGAAGTGGCGTGTGCGGATGCCGATCCGCATGTGCCGTCGTTGTTTTCGGTGTATCCGACTTCTGATTGGCATGAGCGGGAGACCTACGACTTCTTCGGCATCATCTTCGACGGCCATCCGGGTTTGACCCGCATCGAGATGCCCGATGACTGGGTGGGCCATCCGCAGCGCAAGGACTACCCGCTGGGTGGCGTTCCGATCGAGTACCACGGCGCCCAGATCCCCCCGCCCGACGAGCGCAGGTCGTATCACTGATGAGTACCGACGAGAATGTGATCGTCCTGGGCGGCCAGGACTGGGAGGACATCGCCGCCGCCGCCCGCAAGGGCGAGGCCGGCGAACGGATCGTGGTGAACATGGGGCCGCAGCATCCCTCCACGCATGGGGTGTTGCGGTTGATCCTGGAGATCGAAGGCGAGACGGTCACTGAAGCCCGTTGTGGGATCGGGTATTTGCACACCGGGATCGAGAAGAACCTGGAGTACCGCACCTGGACCCAGGGTGTGACGTTCGTGACCCGGATGGATTACCTGTCACCGTTCTTCAACGAGACCGCCTACTGCCTTGGCGTGGAACGACTTCTGGACATCACCGACGACATCCCGGCGCGGGCGAGCGTGGTTCGGGTGATGTTGATGGAACTCAACCGGATCTCCAGTCATCTGGTGGCGTTGGCCACCGGTGGGATGGAGTTGGGGGCGATGACGCCGATGTTCTTCGGCTTCCGGGAACGCGAACTCATCTTGAACGTGTTCGAGGCGATCACGGGTCTGCGGATGAACAACGCCTACATCCGCCCGGGCGGGCTGGCCAGTGACCTTCCCGACGACGGACCCCAACGGGTCAGGGATCTGCTCAAGATTCTCCCCGGGCGGCTGCGCGAACTCGAAGACCTGTTGACCGAGAACTACATCTGGAAGGCCCGCACTCAGGGGATCGGCTATCTGGATCTGACCGGCTGTATGGCACTGGGTATCACCGGCCCGGTGCTGCGCTCCACCGGGTTGCCGCATGATCTGCGCAAGACGCAACCCTATTGCGGCTACGAAACCTACGACTTCGACGTCGTCACCGCCACCGGAGCGGACTGCTACGGCCGGTATCTGATCCGGGTCGGCGAAATGCACCAATCCCTACGCATCGTCGAACAGTGTTTGGCGCGGCTGGAACCGGGTCCGGTGATGATCAGTGACAAGAAGCTGGCCTGGCCCGCCGACCTCCAGATGGGCCCAGATGGGCTCGGTAACTCCCCGGCCCATATCGCCAAGATCATGGGCACCTCGATGGAGGGTCTGATCCACCACTTCAAGCTGGTCACCGAGGGTTTCCGGGTGCCCGCCGGGCAGGTGTACATCGCGGTGGAGTCCCCCCGCGGCGAACTCGGGGTGCACATGGTCTCCGACGGGGGCACCCGCCCGTATCGGGTCCACTACCGCGACCCGAGCTTCACCAATCTGCAGGCCGTGGCCGCGATGAGCGAGGGCGCGATGGTCGCCGACGTCATCGCCGCCGTCGCCTCTATCGACCCGGTCATGGGAGGTGTCGACAGGTGAGCATCGACCTGGTGTTGGGGCCACGGCCCGACGAACCCGGGCCGCCCATCGGCGGGCCGACCCGCTATCCCGCCGAGGTCCACCAGCGACTGGCGGCGGACGCGGCCATGATCATCGCCCGCTACCCCCAGCCGCGCTCGGCACTGCTGCCCCTGCTGCATCTGGTGCAATCCGAAGACGGGTACGTCACGGGAGCGGGAGTCGCTTTCTGCGCAAGGCAACTCGATCTGACCGACGCCGAGGTGGCTGCCGTGGCCACCTTCTACTCGATGTATCGCCGCACCCCCACTGGCGAGTATCTGGTCGGCGTGTGCACCAACACCCTGTGCGCGATCATGGGCGGTGACGCCATCCTGGACACCCTGGAGACCGAACTGGGTGTGCGTGCCGGGGACACCACCAGCGACGGCCGGATCACCCTCGAGCACATCGAGTGCAACGCCGCCTGCGACTACGCCCCCGTCGTCATGGTCAACTGGGAATTCTTCGACAACCAAACCCCCACCACCGCACGCCAACTCATCGACGACATCCGCGCCGGCCAAGCCCCGCAACCCACTCGCGGCACGCCAGTCTGCGCGTTCCGGGACACCGCCCGAACACTGGCCGGGCTGTCCAGGGACGGCGAGTCCGGTGGCGGCGCACCGGGCGGGGCGACACTGGCCGGTCTGCGAGTGGCACGCGAACTCGGTATGTCGGCGCCACCGGTTCCCGAAAGCGAGGTGTGATGACGCCTGCAACACCGCTGACGCCGGTGCTGAGCCGGTTCTGGGATGAACCCGAGCCGTGGACGCTGGAAACCTATATGCGCCATGACGGTTATCAGGCGTTGCGTACGGCGCTGAGCATGAAACCCGACGACGTCATC
Source organism: uncultured Mycobacterium sp. (assembly GCA_900078375.1). Classification (GTDB taxonomy): domain Bacteria; phylum Actinomycetota; class Actinomycetes; order Mycobacteriales; family Mycobacteriaceae; genus Mycobacterium. Next base: position 170,738 of record FLQS01000034.1, read on the forward strand.
GCGACGGTCAAGGAGTCCGGGTTGCGCGGGCGCGGCGGTGCGGGTTTCCCGACCGGCACCAAGTGGTCGTTCATTCCCCAGGATGCGACCGGCGCGGGCGCGAAGCCGAAGTATCTGGTGGTCAACGCCGATGAGTCGGAACCCGGTACGTGTAAAGACATTCCGCTGATGTTGACCACACCGCATTTCCTGGTCGAGGGCGCGATCATTGCCGCGTACGCGATCCGGGCGCGCCACGCCTTCATCTACGTGCGCGGCGAGGTGGTGCCGGTGTTGCGCCGACTGCAAGCGGCGGTGGCCGAGGCGTACGCGGCGGGTTATCTGGGCACCGATATCCAGGGCTCGGGGTTCGATCTCGACCTCATCGTGCACGCCGGGGCGGGCGCCTACATCTGCGGCGAGGAAACCGCGCTGCTGGACTCGCTGGAAGGCCGCCGCGGCCAACCGCGGCTGCGGCCGCCGTTTCCCGCCGTCGCCGGACTGTATGCCTGCCCGACCGTGGTCAACAACGTCGAGTCCATCGCCAGCGTGCCGCCGATCCTGCTGGGTGGTGTGGACTGGTTCAAGTCAATGGGTTCGGAGAAATCCCCCGGCTTCACGCTGTATTCACTGTCGGGACATGTCACCACCCCCGGGCAGTACGAGGCACCGCTAGGCATCACCCTGCGCGAATTGCTGGAGTACGCCGGCGGGGTGCGCGCGGGTCACGAACTGAAGTTCTGGACCCCCGGCGGGTCGTCGACCCCGTTGTTGACGGCCGAACATCTCGACGTGCCACTGGATTACGAGGGCATGGCCTCGGTCGGGTCGATGTTGGGCACCAAGGCGTTGCAGATCTTCGACGAGACCACCTGTGTGGTGCGCGCGGTGCGGCGCTGGACCGAGTTCTACGCCCACGAATCGTGTGGCAAGTGCACGCCCTGCCGCGAGGGGACGTACTGGCTCCGCCAGATCTACGAACGGCTCGAGACCGGGCGCGGCACCGAAGAGGACATCGGCAAGCTACTCGACATCTCCGACACCATCTTCGGAAAGTCGTTCTGCGCGTTGGGCGATGGCGCAGCCACGCCGGTCATCTCGTCGATCAAGTACTTCCGCCCCGAATACGAAGCGCACCTGAACGGCAGCTGCCCGTTCGACCCGTATGCCTCGATGCTGGCCACACCGGAAGGGGTGGGAGCGTGACGGTTTCTCTCGCGAGCAGACATAAAATTCCCCGACACGCCGGGAAAACAGGGGAGTTTGTGTCTGCTCGCGGCGAGACGGGAGTGAGAGCCTGATGACGACCGCGAAGGACGAGATCGAGAGCAAGCCCGCCGTCGAGATGGTCAGCCTGACCATCGACGATCACCGGCTCAGTGTGCCCAAGGGCACCTTGGTGATTCGGGCCGCCGAGCTGATCGGCGTGCAGATTCCACGGTTCTGCGACCATCCACTCCTGGAGCCGGTCGGCGCGTGTCGGCAATGCCTGGTCGAGGTGGAGGGCCAGCGCAAGCCGATGGCGTCGTGCACGATCACCTGCACGCCGGACATGGTGGTGCACACCCAGTACACCTCCGAGGCCGCCGACAAGGCTCAGCACGGAGTGATGGAGCTGCTGCTGATCAACCATCCGCTGGACTGCCCGGTGTGCGACAAGGGCGGGGAATGCCCGCTGCAGAACCAGGCGATGTCCAACGGCCGGGTCGAAACCCGCTTCACCGACATCAAACGAACCTTCCCCAAACCGATCAACCTGTCCACCGAGGTCCTGCTGGACCGGGAACGCTGCGTGTTGTGTGCCCGCTGCACAAGGTTTTCCGAGCAGATCGCCGGCGATCCGTTCATCTCGCTGCTGGAGCGGGGGGCACAGCAGCAGGTGGGCATCGCCCCGGGTGAGCCGTTCGATTCCTACTACAGCGGTAACACCGTGCAGATCTGCCCGGTCGGGGCCTTGACCGGTGCTGCGTACCGCTTTCGGGCCCGCCCGTTCGATCTGGTGTCGAGCCCCAGCGTCTGCGAGCACTGCGCGTCGGGGTGTGCCCAGCGCACCGATCATCGTCGCGGCGTGGTGCTACGCCGGCTGGCCGGTGACGACCCTGAAGTCAACGAGGAGTGGAACTGCGACAAGGGCCGCTGGGCGTTCACCTACACCCGCGTCGGCGATCGCCTTACCACCCCGCTGGTGCGTGACGAGAACGGTGCGCTGCGCGCGGCGTCCTGGTCGGAGGCCATCGCGGTGGCTGCCGCGGGGCTGACATCGGGTCGAGCCGGTGTGCTGGTGGGCGGCCGGGTCGGGGTCGAGGATGCCTACGCCTACGCCAAATTCGCCCGGATCGCCTTGGGCACCAATGACATCGACTTCCGTTCTCGGCCGCACTCGGTGGAGGAGCAGGAGTTCCTGGCCGCCGCGGTGGCCGGCCGCCATGATGTGAGCTACGCCGATCTGCAGACCGCCCCAGTGGTGGTGCTGGTCGGATTCGAGCCCGAGGACGAGTCACCGATCGTGTTCCTGCGACTGCGCAAGGCGGTCCGCAAGCACGGCCTGCGCGTCGTCACGATCGCACCGTTCGCCTCGCCGGGATCCACCAAGCTGGCCGCCCGGATGGTGCTGACCGAACCCGGCCAGGAGGCGTCCGCCCTGGACGGCCTGGCCGCCGAGCTGCCGCCCGCAGCGATCATCCTTGCCGGGGAACGACTGGCGACCAGCCGCGGCGCACTGTCGGCGGTGGCCCGGCTCGCCCAACGCAGTGGTGCGCGGTTGGCCTGGATTCCCCGCCGCGCCGGCGATCGCGGCGCCCTGGATACCGGTTGTCTGCCCAACCTGCTGCCGGGTGCACGCCCCGTCGCCGATGCTTCTGCGCGCCAACAACTCATGACCGCATGGCATGTCGACGATCTTCCCGCGGAGCCGGGCCGCGATACCACCGCGATCCTGGCCGCCGCAGCCGACGGCGAACTCGACTCACTGCTCATCGGCGGAGTGGACCCCACCGACCTGCCCGAGCCGCACGCCACGTTGGCGGCCATCGAGTCGACCGGCTTCGTCGTGAGCCTCGAATTGCGGGAGTCCGCGGTGACAGCGCTGGCCGACGTGGTGTTCCCGATCGCGCCCGTCGTCGAGAAGGCCGGGTCATTCCTGAACTGGGAAGGGCGGATTCGCCCCTTCGAACCCGCATTGCTCGCCAACTCCTTCCCCGACCTGCGGGTGCTGCAGATCATGGCCGACGAACTCGGTGTGGACCTGGGATTCCGCACCGCAGCGGACGCTCGCGCCGAGATCGCGGCGCTCGGACGGTGGGACGGGGAGCGCGCCGCTCCCCCATCTGTCGCGCCGAAGGAGCTGCCGCCGTTGGAGCGCGGCGAAGCGGTTTTGGCGGGTTGGCGATTGTTGTTGGATTCCGGCCGATTACAGGACGGTGAGCCGTACCTGGCGGGGACGGCGAGGCCAGCCGTGGTGCGGTTGTCGGCGACGACCGCAGCCGGGATCGGGACTGCCGACGGGGATGTGGTGACGGTGTCGACCGGCCGGGGTGCGATCAGCCTGCCGCTGGTGGTCACCGACATGCCCGATGGCGTGGTGTGGCTGCCGCTGAACTCACCCGGTAGCGCGGTGCACGAGCAACTCGGAGTCACCACCGGTGCCGTGGTGTGCATCGAGAGGGAGGCCGAAGCATGAGCTACCCGGATTTGACGGTGTTCGGCCTTGATCCGTGGTGGCTGATCGTGGTCAAAGCGATCGCGGTCTTCGCTTTTCTCCTGTTGACCGTGTTGGTGGCGATCCTGCTGGAACGCAAGATTCTGGGCCGCATGCAGATGCGATACGGGCCCAACCGGGTCGGCCCGTGGGGCATTCTGCAATCCCTGGTCGACGGCATCAAACTCGCCCTCAAAGAGGGGCTGACGCCGGCGGGGGTGGACAAACCCATCTATTTGATGGCCCCGGTCATTTCGGTGATCCCGGCGATCTTGGCGTTCGCGGTCATTCCGCTGGGTCCGGTGGTCTCGGTCTTCGGGCACCGGACTCCGTTGCAGCTCACCGATCTCCCGGTCGCGGTGCTCTACATCTTGGCGGTCACCTCAATCGGGGTGTACGGCATCGTCCTGGCGGGCTGGTCCTCGGGCTCCACCTACCCGTTGCTGGGTGGGTTGCGCTCCAGTGCGCAGGTGATCTCCTACGAGATCGCCATGGCACTGTCGTTCGCGGCGGTGTTCCTCTACGCCGGCACCATGTCGACCTCGGGGATCGTGGCCGCCCAGGAACACACCTGGTACGTCTTCCTGTTGCTGCCGTCGTTCGCGGTGTATGTGACCTCGATGGTCGGGGAAACCAACCGGGCCCCCTTCGACCTGCCCGAGGCCGAAGGTGAACTGGTGGGCGGGTTTCACACCGAGTACTCCTCATTGAAGTTCGCGATGTTCATGCTCGCCGAATACGTGAACATGACCACCGTCTCGGCCCTGGCCACCACCTTGTTCCTCGGCGGCTGGCATGCCCCATGGCCGATCAGCCTCATCGACGGCGCCAACACCGGATGGTGGCCGTTGATCTGGTTCGTGGCGAAGGTGTGGACGTTCCTGTTCGTCTTCATGTGGTTGCGCGCCACCCTGCCGCGGCTGCGCTACGACCAGTTCATGGCCCTGGGCTGGAAACTGCTCATCCCGATCTCACTGGTCTGGATCATGATCGTGGCCGTCCTGCACAGCACCGGCCACGCCGGCGTCATCGTCAACCTCATCGCCGCCGCTGTGCTGCTGCTCGTCCTGCTGGCGGCGAACTCCCTGCGGCAGAAGATCATCCAGCGCAAGCCCGTGCCACCACCGCCGCCGGCGGACGCCCGGGCGTTCCCGATCCCGCCGATGCCCGGCGCGGCGGAATCACGCAAGGAGACAGCAGATGCCTAAGTTCCTCGACGCGGTCAAGGGTTTCGGCGTGACGTTTTCGACGATGTTCAAACGTCCCATCACCGAGGAGTATCCGGAAAAGCCCGGCCCGGTCGCACCGCGCTATCACGGCCGCCATCAACTCAACCGCTACCCGGACGGGCTGGAGAAATGCATCGGCTGCGAACTGTGCGCCTGGGCATGTCCCGCTGACGCCATCTACGTCGAAGGTGCGGACAACACCGAAAGCGAACGCTTCTCCCCCGGCGAACGCTATGGGCGGGTCTACCAGATCAACTACCTGCGCTGCATCGGCTGCGGCCTGTGCATCGAGGCCTGCCCCACCCGCGCACTGACCATGACCAACGTCTACGAAATGGCCGACGACAACCGCTCCGACCTGATCTACGGCAAGGACAAACTGCTGGCCCCACTGCAACCCGGCATGCAACCCCCACCACACGACATGGCGCCGGGAACCACCGACGAGGACTATTACCAGGGGCGGATCACTGGACGCAACTTGGGGATCGAACCCGTGGGCAAGGGGGTGGCCGGGTGACTGTGACCCTGCTGGCAGCCGAAACCCTCACCCGCACATCCACAACGGAGGCGGTGGTGTTCTGGATCCTGGCCGTCATCGCAATCGTCGGTGCGATCGGCGTGGTCGCCGCACCCAAGGCCGTCTACGCGGCGATCTTTCTCGCCACCACGATGATCTCGCTGGCGATGCTCTACGTCGCGCAGGACGCGCTGTTCCTCGGGGTCGTGCAGGTGGTCGTATACACCGGTGCGGTGATGATGTTGTTCCTGTTCGTGTTGATGCTCATCGGTGTCGACTCGTCCGAGTCGCTGGTGGAAACCATTCGGGGCCAACGTGTTGCGGCCGTCGTGGCCGGCGTGGGATTCGGCATCCTGCTGATCGCCGGGCTCGGCACGGTGACCACAACCGGTTTCGTCGGGCTGGCACAAGCCAACGCGGGCGGCAATGTGCAGGGGCTGGCGATGCTGATCTTCACCCGGGATTTGTGGGCCTTCGAGTTGACCAGTGCGCTGCTGATCACGGCGGCGCTTGGTGCGATGGTGCTGGCGCACCGGGAGCGGTTTGAGCGGCGAAAGACCCAGCGCGAGTTGGTCATCGAACGGTTCCAGACCGGTGCCCGCGCCACCCCGCTACCCAACCCGGGGGTCTACGCCCGGCACAACGCCCTCAACACCCTCGCCCGACTGCCCGACGGCACGAAGGAGGAATCGTCGGTGAGCACGATCCTTGCGCGGCCCGACAACGGGAACGGTCAACGATGAATCCGGACAACTACCTGTACCTGTCGGCGTTGTTGTTCACGATCGGCGCTTCGGGGGTGTTGTTGCGGCGCAACGCGATCGTGATGTTCATGTGCGTGGAGCTGATGCTCAACGCCGCGAACCTGGCGTTTGTGACGTTTTCCCGCATGCACGGCCACCTGGACGGTCAGGTGGTGGCGTTCTTCACCATGGTGGTGGCCGCGTGCGAGGTGGTGGTCGGCCTGGCGATCATCATGACGATCTTCCGCACCCGACGAAGCGCCAACGTCGACGACGCCCACTTGTTGCGGCACTGATGCAGACACTGCTGTGGTTGACCATCGCGCTGCCCTTGGCCGGGGCGGTGATCCTGCTGCTGGGCGGGCGGGCCACCAACGCCTGGGGACACCTTCTGGGGTGTGCCGCCGTGATCGGCGCCTTCGCCTGTGGGGCAGTGCTGTTCACCCACCTGCTCGGGCGGCCGGGCGAAGACCGCGTGGTCCACGAGGTGCTGTTCTCCTGGGTGCCGGTCGGCGTCCTGCGGGTGGACTTCGGCCTGCAACTCGATGCCCTGTCGATGTGCTTCGTGCTGCTGATCAGCGGAGTGGGTGCGCTCATCCACATCTACTCGATCGGCTACATGAAGGAAGACCCCGGCCGGCGGCGATTTTTCGCCTACCTCAACCTGTTCGTCGCCGCGATGCTGCTGCTGGTGCTGGCCGACAACTACCTGGGCCTCTATATGGGTTGGGAAGGTGTGGGTCTGGCGTCGTATCTGCTGATCGGGTTCTGGTCGCATAAACCGTCGGCGGCCACCGCGGCCAAGAAAGCCTTCGTGGTCAACCGCGTCGGCGACATGGGCCTGGCGATCGCGCTCATGGTGCTGTTCGCCAGCCTCGGCTCCGTCACCTTCGACACCGTGTTCGCCTCGGTGCCGGCCATGAGCCAGGGGACATTGACCGCCGTCGGTTTGCTGCTTCTGCTCGGCGCCTGCGGCAAGAGCGCACAGGTGCCACTGCAGTCCTGGCTCGGTGACGCCATGGAAGGCCCCACCCCCGTCTCGGCGTTGATCCACGCCGCCACCATGGTCACCGCCGGCGTCTACCTCATCGTCCGATCGGGCCCGATCTTCAACGCCGCGCCGGGCGCCCAGACCGCAGTCGTGATCGTGGGTGCCGTCACCCTGCTGTTCGGGGCGATCATCGGCTGCGCCAAAGACGACATCAAGAAGGCGCTCGCCGCCTCGACGATGTCCCAGATCGGCTACATGGTGCTGGCCGCCGGGCTCGGGCCGGCCGGCTACGCGGTAGCGATCATGCATCTGCTCACCCACGGCTTCTTCAAAGCCGGCCTGTTCCTGGGGGCCGGCTCGGTCATGCACGCCATGGACGACGAGACCGATATGCGCCGCTACGGCGGCCTACGCACCCTGTTGCCCATCACCTTCGTCACGTTCGGGCTCGGCTATCTCGCCATCATCGGCGTGCCCCCGTTCGCCGGGTATTTCTCCAAGGACGCCATCATCGAAGCCGCGTTCAACAGCGGCGGAATCAAGGGCGTACTGCTCGGCGGCGCCGCGCTTCTCGGTGCGGGTATCACCGCCTTCTACATGACCCGCGTGATGCTGCTGACGTTCTTCGGGCGGCAACGCTGGACTAAAAAAGAAGAAGCTACGCACCCGCACGAATCGTCCGCCGTGATGACCGGGCCGATGATCGTCCTGGCGGTCGGCTCCGTCGGCGCCGGCGCCCTTCTGGCCCTGGGCAATACGTTGCAACACTGGCTCGCGCCGGTCGTCGGCAGCCACGAGGCCGAACACCTCGTCCCCGCCTGGATCATCACCGTCACCGCACTCGGCGTCGTCGCGATCGGCATCGCGGTCGCCTACCGGCTGTACGCGATGCACAACGTGCCCGAGACCGCCCCGCTCGAGGTGTCCGCACTGACCGCCGCGGCGCGTAACGACCTCTACGGCGACGCCTTCAACGAGGTGGCGCTCATGCGCACCGGCCAGGAGCTGACGAAAGGCCTTGTGGTCGTGGACGAGAAGGGCATCGACGGTGTGACGCAGGGGCTCGCGGCTATGGTCGCGCGAACCTCGCAGGGGTTGCGTCAGGTGCAGACCGGGTTCGCCCGCTCCTATGCGCTGTCCATGCTGGCCGGTACGGCGCTGGTGGTCGCCGTAGTCCTGTTCACGGCGTGGAGGTGAGCACCATGACGAATGTCCCTTGGCTGACCGTGCTGTGGGCGATCCCCGTGGTCGGCGCCGCCGTGATCATCGTGCTGCCCGCCTCACTGCGGCGATTCGCGAAGTACGCCGGTGTCGTCGTCTCGCTCGCGGTCCTGGCGCTGTCGCTTCTGCTGGCCGTGCGGTTCGACCCGGCGGGCGCGCAGTTCCAGTTCGTCGAAAACCACCCGTGGATACCGTCATTCGGCACCGGCTACATCCTCGGTCTTGACGGCATCGCCCTGGCGCTGGTGGTGCTCACCGCCGTCCTGATGCCGCTGCTGCTGATCGCCGGCTGGAACGACGCCGACGACCGGCCCGGGCTGTCCGGCCGCGCATCGCACAGCTACATCGCGCTGATGCTGGCCGTCGAGGGCATGGTGATGATGTCGCTGGTCGCCCTCGACATCCTGCTGTTCTACGTCTTCTTCGAAGCCATGCTGATCCCGATGTACTTCCTCATCGGCGGGTTCGGCGGCGAGAACAAGTCCAAGGCGGCGGTGAAGTTCCTGCTGTACAACCTGTTCGGCGGGTTGATCATGCTGGCCGCTGTCATCGGTCTTTACGTGGTCACCTCCGCCAGCAAGGCATTCGACGCCGGCACGTTCGACTTCCGCCTCATCGTCGACGCCGTCGCCACCGGGAAATTCACCATGAGTCCCGGCATCGCCAACGCATTGTTCCTCGGGTTCATGTTCGCCTTCGCGGTGAAAGCCCCGCTGTGGCCGTTCCATCGGTGGCTGCCGGACGCCGCGGTGCAGGCCACGCCGGCGTCGGCGGTGCTGATGATGGCCGTGATGGACAAGGTCGGGACGTTCGGCATGCTGCGCTACTGCCTGCCGCTGTTCCCCGACTCGGCAACGCTGTTCCGGCCGTTGATCATTGCGCTGGCGGTCATCGGGATCGTCTACGGTGCCATCCTGGCCATCGGCCAGACCGACGTGATGCGGCTCATCGCCTACACCTCGATCAGCCACTTCGGTTTCATCATTCTTGGCATCTTCGTCATGACCAGCCAGGGGCAAGCGGGTTCGACTCTCTACATGGTCAACCACGGCATCTCCACGGCCGCGCTGTTCTTGATCGCCGGGTTCCTGGTCAGCCGCCGCGGCAGCCGGCTCATCGCCGACTACGGCGGAATCCAGAAAGTCGCACCCGTCCTGGCGGGCACCTTCCTGGTGGCGGGCCTGGCGACGCTGTCGCTGCCCGGGCTGGCACCGTTCATCAGTGAATTCCTGGTTCTCATCGGCACATTCACCCGCTACCCGGCCTTCGCCGTCATCGCGTCCGCCGCACTGGTGCTCTCGGCGATCTACATACTCTGGCTGTATCAGCGGATGATGACCGGCTCGGTGACCGACGGCAACGAGAAGATACGGGATCTGCTGCCGCGGGAGCTACTGGTGGTGGCACCGCTCATCGCGCTATTGATCGGGCTCGGGGTGTATCCCAAGATCGCCCTGGACGTCATCAATCCAGCGGTGACCGCGACCTTGACGTCGATTCATGAACCCGACCCGGCACCCACCGTCGCGGAGGGAACACGCCCATGAACGCGCCCAGCGTCGAATACGGTCAGCTCTCACCGCTACTGATCGTCCTCGGGGTGGCCGTCGCCGGGGTGCTCGTCGAAGCGTTCCTGCCCCGCAAGAGCCGCTATCCCACGCAGGTCGCCCTGAGCCTGGCCGGGCTCGCGGCAGCCTTCGTCGCGGTGGTACTGCTAGCCCGCGATTTACAAGGGGTCGGCCAGGCCGTCGTGGTCGGTGCTGTCGCGGTCGACGCGCCGGCACTGTTTTTGCAGGGCACGATCCTGCTGATCGGCGTGCTGGGCGTCTTGCTGATCGCGGAACGACGAGTGCCCGCCGAATCCGAGGAAAGCACAGCGAGTTTGGACGCGTTCACCCCCGATGCGTCGGCGGTTCCGGGCAGCGTCGCGGAGAAGATCGCCACCAAGGCCGCATTGGTGCACACCGAGGTGTTCCCGCTGACGATGTTCGCCATCGCCGGCATGATGATCTTCCCCTCCGCAAACGACCTGTTGACGATGTTCATTGCGCTGGAAGTGTTCTCGCTGCCGCTGTACCTGATGTGTGGGTTGGCCCGCCGCAGGCGGCTGCTGTCCCAGGAAGCCGCCCTGAAATACTTTCTGCTCGGCGCCTTCTCGTCGGCATTCTTCCTCTACGGCATCGCGCTGCTCTACGGCTATGCCGGCACCCTGAGCCTGCCCGGTATCGCCCGCGCCATCGACACCACCGCCGATAACACCACGCTGGCCCTCATCGGCGGCTCCCTGGTCGCCGTCGGCCTGCTCTTCAAGGTCGGCGCCGTCCCTTTCCACTCCTGGATCCCCGACGTCTACCAGGGTGCACCGACGCCCATCACCGCCTTCATGGCCGCGGCCACCAAGGTCGCCGCCTTCGGCGCCATGCTGCGGATCTTCTACGTCGCGCTGCCCGGCCTCAACCACGACTGGCGGCCTGTGCTGTGGGCGGTGGCCATCCTCACCATGGCGGTCGGCACCATCACCGCCGTGACCCAGACCGATGTGAAGCGGATGCTCGCGTATTCGGCTGTGGCGCACGCCGGTTTCATCCTGACCGGGGTGATCGCCGCCAACCCTGCCGGACTATCGGGCACGCTCTTCTATCTGTTCGCCTACGGGTTCTCCACCCTGGGCGCCTTCGCGGTGGTCAGCGTGGTCCGCGATGCCAGCGGTGTCGAAGCGACCGATATGGCCCGCTGGGCGGGACTGGGTCGCCGTTATCCCCTTGTCGGCGTGGTGTTCTCACTATTCTTGCTCGCCTTTGCCGGCATCCCGCTCACCAGCGGATTCGTCAGCAAGTTCGCCGTGTTCAAGGCTGCCGGACAGGGTGGGGCCATCCCGCTGGTGGTGGTGGGTGTCATCGCGTCGGCGATCGCCGCCTACTTCTACGTTCGGGTGATCGTGCTGATGTTCTTCACCGATCCGCCCGAGGACGCACCGGAGGTCATCACGCCGAGTTCGTTGAGTGTCGCGACGATCACGCTGACGGCGGCCATCACTTTCGCGCTCGGTGCGCTACCCCAGCCGCTGCTTGACCTCGTCGACCATGCGGCTAGATTCCTGGATTGATGATCCTTCTCAGCGATGACCACGGCGCCGTCCGGGTCTTGACGATGAACCGGCCCGAAGTGCGCAACGCGTTGAGCACCGAGCTGTTCGAGGCGCTCTACGCCGCACTCGGCGAGGCCGAGGCCGACGACTCGGTCCGCGCCGTGGTGCTCACGGGCACCGATCCGGCGTTCTGCGCGGGTGTCGACCTCAAGCAGGCGCAGAGCCTGGGCATGGACTACTTCGGCCGGTTCGACAAGATGAACTGCATGAACGCCATCGTCGAGCTGAGCAAGCCCGTCGTCGGCGCGGTCAACGGTGCGACGTTCACCGGCGGGCTGGAGATCGCGCTGGCGTGTGACTTCCTGATCGCCTCGGAGCGCGCGGTTTTCGCCGACACCCACGCCCGCGTCGGGATCCTGCCCGGCGGCGGGATGACGGCGCGGCTGCCGCGACTGGTCGGTTCCGGGATGGCCCGGCGCCTGTCGATGACCGGCGAGGTGGTCGACGCTCAACGCGCCGAGCGGATCGGACTGGTCACCGAAGTGGTTGCCCACGAACAGCTTCTGCCCCGGGCGCTCGAACTCGCAACCCAGATCGCCGAGGTGCCCACACCGACCATGGCGGGCCTCAAGGAGATCTATCGCACCGGAACCGCAGCGGTCACGGGGCCGGCGCTGAAAGCCGAACGCGCGGTGGCTGGTGCGACTTCGGTGGACACCGGACAGCTCGCCGCCCGCCAGCGTGAGGTCGCCGAGCGCAACAAGCGCCAGATTCTCTAGTGCCCAAAGCAATCACATCCCACGCCCAAACCGACATTTGGCCGCGAAAGTGCGAGTGAAGGTCTGCGTTACGTCGATCTCGGCGCCGCCAACTAAGCCCGGTAGCGCGGCAGGTCGGGCACCTCGCCCGCCGTGAGCCACGCGCCACCATCGACCACGACGATCGCCCCGGTCACGTAGGACGCGGCGTCGCTAGCCAGGAATAGCACCGCCTGGGCGACCTCGGTGGTCGTCCCCGCGCGCTGCAGTGGGATGTGCGGCATGGCCGCCAACTCTTCGCCTGCGATCCGAGCGACGCCTTCAGTTCCCGCCATCGCTCCGGGAGCGACGACATTGACCCGCACACCGTCGGCACCCCATTCGATGGCACACGCCCTGCTCAACGCGTCGACACCCGCTTTCGCCGACACGACATGCGCCTGCAGTGCCATACCCCGGTATTGGGTTGCGGCACTGATGTTCACAATCGCGCCACCGTGCTGGCGCAACCACGCTTCGTAGGCGGCCTTCGATACGTTGTAGGTGCCGAGCAGATCGATGTCGACAACTGCTTTGAACCCGTTGGCGCTCAACCCCGAGATCGGGGCCGGGAAGTTTCCGGCGGCGTTGTTGACGACGATGTCGAGACGCCCGAACTGCTCCAAGACCTTCTCGACGGTGGCGTCGACCTCGTCGGGCCGGCGGACGTCGCACACGCCATAGATCGCGTCGACGCCGTCGCCGCGCAACTGGGCCACGGCCGCTTCGAGATTGGGTTCTTTTCTGCTGCAGATGGCGACCCGAGCACCGTGGGCGCCCAGCAAGCCGGCGAGCTGGAGACCGAGGCCGGTCGCACCGCCGGTGACGAGCGCGACCTTCCCGGCCAGCAGATCGGCCCGGAACGGGCTCACGTGGTCGCTCACCGCTAGCCCAGTGCGGACTTGGTGTTCGTGAACGGCGCGAAGCTACCGTCGAGCACTTCGAGGTGCCCGATGGTGCGACCCGTGACGACATTGGCATCGACCACCGCCAATTCGACTGCTGCACGAGCGAATTCGTCCTCCGGGGACACACTCGCGAACTCATTGCGGTAGTACGACAGGCCCGGCGTGGGAATCGGCCGCGACGGCGCCAGCGCGTTGACCGCGATGTTGTGCCGTTGCAGATCGTAAGCCGCACACCAGGTCAGGTGCTCCAGCGCCGCCTTCGATCCGCCGTAGCCGGGCAGCACGCCGCCCGCGAAGTTCTCATATGGTCCGTCCCCCGGCACCCGGGAGGCCACGGACGTCACGTTGATGATCGAGCCGACGCCCGCGGCGAACATGTCCGGGCAGACCAACTGAATCAGCTCGTAGGAAGCGAACACGCCGATCTCGAAATGCCGGCGATACGCGTTCGGCGGGATGGCCAAGAAGCCGGGCCAGTCGGAGCTGGCCACGCCCGCTGCGCCCTTGGGTTTCGCCTGTTTCGGTGCGGCATCCGGCTTGGGCGGGCGGCCCGGAGCGGTGAACGCGGCGTTGTTGACCAGGATCGTGACGGGCCCCAGTGCCGCGCGGGCTTCGGCGACCAGCCGGGGCAGGTCATCGCGCTCGAGCAGGTCGGCGGCGATGGCGACGGCATGCCCGCCCGCGGCTTCGATGGCGGCGACGGTCTCGCCGATGGTGCCCGGCAGCCGTTCGTCCCACTGTTGTTCGGTTCTGGCCACCACTGCTACCGCGGCACCTTCGGCGGCCAGTGCCAGCGCGGTCGCGCGGCCGAGTCCACGGCTGGCCCCGGTGACGATGGTGGTTCGGCCGGCCAGTCGTCCAGTCATCGCATACCTCCTCCGGTCAGAGCGCCACGCCGTGCACCAGGATCGCCGCCGTCTGGTCGACCCAGCTCGCGTCCAGCACGTCCTCGGGGCGCAGTAACAACCGCATCATCGTCGCACCACCGATCAATTCGATGAGGCGTTCCGGGTCGACGTCGGCGTGAACTTCGCGGCAGTGCACCGCCTCCACCAGGCGATCCCGCACCGCCGCGAACACGTCGGTGAACCTGGCCATCACCCGCGCGTTCAGTTCGGCGTCCGCGCTCATGTCGGCGATCAGGCCGGGCAGCGCGGCACGCACCACGGGGCTGGTGAAGACGTCGCGGGTGGCGGCCAGCATGGCGCGCACGTCGGCGGCGATATCCCCCGCCGGTGTCGCCAGCGCGGTGGGCGCGGTCGGGAAGGCGGCTTCGTGAACCAGCTCCGCCTTACTGGACCAGCGGCGGTACAGGGCGGTCTTCGTCGTGCCCGCCCGCTCGGCGACCGCGGCCAAAGTCAGATTCGGATAACCGATTTCGACAAGCAGCTCCGCGGTAGCACGCAATATGGCAGCGTCGATACGCGGATCGCGGGGCCGCCCTGGGACCGCGGTCTTGTCAAGCGAAGACGCGTCTGCTTTCATAACGCTACCCACCGTATCGTAATAGGGTTGGAGAGGACAAAGGTGACCAACCAACCGACCGTAGAAACCGACCTTGATCGGTTACAGCGTTCTGGTCGTGACATCAGCACCGTTCCCGCCGTGCTGTCGGAATGGCTGTCCACCGTGATGCCCGGCGGTGTGAAGCCGGAGGTGACCGTCGAGAGCGGCATCGACTCCAACGGCATGTCCTCGGAGACGATCATCCTGACCGGCCGCTGGGAAGAGAACGGCGAGAAGGTCGAGCAGAAGTGGGTGGCCCGGGTGGCGCCCACCGAGGAAGACGTTCCGGTGTTCATCACCTATCGGATGGACCATCAGTTCGAGGTCATCCGGCTGGTCGAGGAACTGACCGATGTGCCGGTGCCGAAGGTGCGCTGGATCGATTCGACTGGCAAGGTCCTCGGCGCCCCCTTCTTCCTGATGGACCATGTCTCGGGCATCGTTCCGCCCGACGTGATGCCGTATACCTTCGGCGGCAACTGGTTTGCCGACGCACCCGTCGAGCAGCAGCGCGCGCTGCAGGATGCGACGGTCGAGGTGCTGGCCAAGCTGCACTCAATCCCCAACGCGGCCGACACATTCGGCTTCCTCGCCGATGCGGTACCCGAGGGTGACACCCCACTGCGCCGTCAATTGAACTGGCTCAAGGGCTGGTATGAGTTCGCCGTCCCCGACATCGGCCGTTCACCACTGGTCGAGACCGCTCTGCAGTGGCTCGAGGACAACTTCCCCACCGACGTCGCAGCAGGGGAGACGGTCCTGGCATGGGGCGACTCGCGGGTCGGCAACGTCCTTTACGAGGACTTCCGCCCGGTCGCAGTGCTGGACTGGGAGATGGCGACGCTGGGTCCGCGCGAATTGGATGTGGCGTGGATCATCTTCGCGCACATGGTGTTCCAAGAGCTTTCCGGGCTGGCCGGGATGCCCGGCCTGCCGGATGTGATGCGCGAGGAGGACGTTCGCGCCACGTACGAGAAGCTGACCGGCCTCGAGCTCGGCGACCTGAGGTGGTTCTACGTGTACTCCGCAGTGATCTGGTGTTGCGTGTTCATGCGCACCGGCGCGCGGCGCGTGCACTTCGGCGAGATCGAGAAACCTGAAGACGTCGAGTCGACGTTCTACCACGCCGGCCTGCTGCGTCGGCTCATCGAGGAGGCTTAGCCCGAATGCTCGGACCGCTCGACGAATATCCCGTCCACCAGGCGCCGCTGCCGGTCGCCTGGCCGAACTCTTCTGACCGAAACTTCTACGACCGCAACTATTTCAACGCCCACGACCGCACCGGGGACATCTTCTTGATCACCGGCATGGGCTACTACCCCAACCTCGGGGTGAAGGACGCCTACGTGCTGGTACGCCGCGGTGACACGCAGACCGCGGTGCATCTGTCCGACGCGATCGACCAGGATCGCCTCAACCAGCACGTCAACAGCTACCGCCTCGAGGTCGTCGAGCCGCTGCAGAAGATCAGGATCGTGATGGACGAGACCGAGGGCATGGCCCTCGACCTCACCTGGGAAGGCCTGTTCCCGGTCGTCCAGGAGCAGCCGCACATCATGCGCCAGGGCAACCGGGTGACGCTGGACGCGCAGCGTTTCGCCCAATTGGGTTCGTGGACAGGGCATATCGCCATTGACGGCGAGGAAATCACCGTCGACCCGTCGGTCTGGATCGGCAGCCGGGACCGGTCGTGGGGCATTCGTCCGATCGGCGAGGCCGAGCCTGCGGGCCGGCCTGCCGATCCGCCCTTCGAGGGCATGTGGTGGCTGTACGTGCCGATGGCCTTCGACGACTTCGCGATCGTGCTCATCATTCAGGAGGCGCCGGACGGCTTCCGCTCACTCAACGACTGCACCCGGATCTGGCGTGACGGCCGGGTCGAGCAGCTGGGCTGGCCGCGGGTGAAGATCCATTACCGTTCGGGGACAAGAATTCCCACGGGAGCGACCATCGAGGCCACCGACAGTAAAGGGGCGGTGCTCCGTTTCGACGTCGAGTCCAAGTTGCCAGTTCCGATCCACGTCGGCGGCGGCTACGGCGGCGACTCGGACTGGATACACGGCGTGTGGAAGGGCGAGAAGTTCGCCGAGCGGCTCACGTACGACATGAACGACCCAGCGGTCGTCGGGCGTACCGCCTTCGGGGTGATCGACCACGTCGGCCGCGCGGTCTGCCACGACGGCAACTCGTCGGTCGAAGGCTGGGGCCTGTTCGAGCACGGCGCGCTGGGCCGCCACGACCCGTCCGGCTTCGCCGACTGGTTGACAGTCGCGCCGTAGCGCTTTCGATCCCGAAAGGCGTTATACGCCGTGAAAGTCATGACTGCCCTCTATGGGCCGACCGATGCCGTCGACCGCGCGCGTGCGCTGCGTGAGGCCGGCGCCAGCGGTGTCTTCACATTCGAAGGACCGCACGATGTGTTCGCCCCGCTGACGCTGGCCTCCGGCGTCGGCGGGCTGGACCTGATGACCAACGTGGCGATCGCGTTCCCGCGCAATCCGATCCAGTTGGCCCACCAGGCCTACGATCACCAGCTGCTTGCGCAGGGCCGGTTCATCCTCGGGCTGGGCACCCAGGTGCGAGCGCAAATCGAGAAGCACTACGGTGCGGCGTTCGACAAACCGGTCGCGCGGATGAGCGAACTCGTCCGCGCGCTGCGGGCGATCTACAACACCTGGGAGACCGGTGAGCGCCTGGACTTTCGGGGCGAGTACTACCGCCACACGCTGATGACGCCGATGTTCAACCCCGGTCCGAATCCCTTTGGGCCACCACCGATTTACGTGGGCGCGCTCGGCCCTCGGCTGACCCGCGCCACCGCGGAGGTGGCCGACGGGCTGCTGGTGATGCCGTTCGGCTCGGCGAAGTTCCTGCGCGAGTCGACGATGCCCGCGGTGCGTGACGGCCTGGCATCCGCGGGGCGGGACGAGTCGTCGTTCGCGGTGGTGCCCGAGATCATCCTGTCGGCGGGCGAGGATCACGAGGCGACCCGGCGGCTGCTGTCGTTTTACGGGTCCACCCCGGCCTACCGTCCGGTGCTGGACATCCACGGCTGGGGCGATCTGCAGCCCGAGCTGAATTCGATGTCCAAACAAGGCAAATGGCTGGAGATGGCCGGACTGATCAGCGATGAGGTGCTGCACACCATCGCGGCGTGCGGCACACCCAAGCAGATCGCCGCGCATATCCGTGAGCGAGTCGACGGCGTCGGCGACACCGTCTGCCTCTACCAGCCCGGCCCGATTGCGATCGACACGCTGGCCGAGATCGTCGACGAACTGTCCGACTGACGCGTCGAGATCGACGTTTTGTCGGGCTCTACTCGCACTTTCGCGGCCAAACGTCGGTTTGGACGAGAGGGACGGGCAACACTGGTGGGGTGGGTTATGACGTTGTGGTCGTCGGCGCAGGCTTCGCAGGCCTGGTGGCGGCACGTGAGCTGGTAAAAGACGGGTTCGACGTCGTGGTGCTGGAGGGCCGCGACCGCGTCGGCGGACGCTCGAGCACGACGACGCTGGCCGGAGTTCCCGTCGACCTCGGCGGCACCTTCGTCGGCCCCACCCAGGACGAGGTCCTGGCGCTGGCCAAGGAGCTCGACTGCGCCACCGAACCGACCTACAACCAGGGCGCCAACCTCATCCGCTGGCGCGGCAAGGTGCGGTCCTACCGCGGCACGATCCCCAGGCTGTCGCTGCTTCAGCTGGTCGATATCGCCCGGATCCAATGGCAGGTCGAGCGGCTCGGCCGCGACGTCGACATCACCAAGCCGTGGGCGGCCCCCAGCGCCAAGAAGCTCGACGGCACGACGCTGGGCGGCTGGTTGCACGCGGTGGGTGCCAGCGCCTCCTCCCGGGACCTGTTGGCCATCATGGCGCGGGTGACGTGGGGCGCCGAGCCCGACGACGTGTCGATGCTGCACGCCGTGCGCTACGTCAAGGCCGCCGGCGGTCTGGATCGCATGCTGGACGTGGTTGGCGGCGCCCAGCAGGACCACTTCCCCGGCGGTACTCAACAGATCGCCCACAAGATGGCTGCCGAGCTGGGTGACCGGGTCCGGCTCGACTGTGTCGTGTCCCGAATCGAATGGTCCGACAACGCGGTGGCGGTGATGTCCTCGGGTGGTGTCGTCGAGGGACGACGCGCGATCCTGGCGATTCCCCCGGCCCACCGCCAGGGCATCGACATCGCCCCTGCCCCGCCACTCGGCTATCAGCAGCTGGCCCAACGCTGGCCCCAGGGCGCCCTGAGCAAGGCCTACGCCGCCTATTCCCGACCGTTCTGGCGGGACAAGGACCTGTCCGGTCAGGCGCTGTCCGACCAGGGGCCGGTCTTCATCACGTTCGACGTCAGCCCCGGCGACGACGGCCCGGGAGTACTGCTCGGCTTCGTCGACTCCCGAGGGTTCGATGCGCTCGCCCCCGAGCAGCGCCGCCAAGCCGCGCTGAAAGGATTCGCCGCGTTGTTCGGTCCCGACGCCGAGAACCCGATCGAATACCTCGACCACTGTTGGGGCGCAGAAACTTTCGCACCCGGCGGGCCGACGGCTGCGGTGCCGCCGGGCGCGTGGACGGAGTTCGGCCCGCTACTGCGTCAGCCGGTCGGTCCGCTGCATTGGGCCGGCACCGAGACCGCCGACGAGTGGACGGGCTTCCTGGACGGCGCGGTTCGTTCCGGGCAGCGCGCGGCGGCCGAAGTCGGCGCAACCCTCAGGAGCTGATGCGCCGCTGTGCGGACACCGAGTCGACCAGCGCCCGCAGACGTGCGTTGACCGCCTCGGGGTGTTCCAGGATGGCGCAGTGCCCGCCCGGGATCTCGACCAGTTCGACCAGGTTCGGGGCGGCGGCGGCGATCTTGCGGGCCTGGCACATTGGCAGCAGCCGATCGTTGCTGCTTCCGATGACCAGGGTCGGCACGGTCAGACCGGAAAGGTCGATGTGGCGCGGCCCCAGCTCGTCGACGAGCGTCCGCGCCCAGGCCCCGCGCCCCGCGGCCGGGGTGGCGGCGA
This sequence comes from uncultured Mycobacterium sp., assembly GCA_900078375.1. Classification (GTDB taxonomy): domain Bacteria; phylum Actinomycetota; class Actinomycetes; order Mycobacteriales; family Mycobacteriaceae; genus Mycobacterium. The sequence continues at coordinate 190,422 of FLQS01000034.1, forward strand.
ACAGCTCGTGGATGAGGTCGGCGACAGCCGGGTCGGCCCCGGCACCGACGGCCATCATCGCGACGAACCAGCGGCTGCCAGGCTGAGCACCGCGGACCAGCGGAGCCCCGCCGAACGTCCTGATCATCCCGCGCGCGGCCGCGGACCTGCCGCCGGCCAGCATCGGCGGCACCCGTAGCAAGTTGATCTCCTCCAGCAGGTCACCGGTGGTGGTGTTGATCAGGGCGACGGCTTCGGCGCGGTGCGCAACGCGGTGCCGGTAGCGGTCGGACCAGGCGCTGATCGCGATCCCGCCCATCGAATGCCCGGCGATGACGGCCCGCTCCCCTGGTCGCAGGGTGGCCGACAGCACGGCATCCAGATCGCCCGCCAGGTGGCCGAGGCTGTACGCCGACCGATTAGCCAGTCCGCTGCGGCCGTGCCCGCGGTGGTCGTAGGCGATCACCCGGTGGTCGCGGGCGAGATCGTTGATCTGCTCGTGCCAGACGCGGATGGCGCAGGTGATGCCGTGCGCCAGCACGATCGGGTAGCCGTCCTCGGGGCCGAAGACCTCGGTGTGCAGGTGGGTGCCGTCGGCGGCCTTGACCTCGACGGTTCGGCTGGGCGGCAACGTGGGGCCGCCGAGAACGGCGGCATGGGACGTCGACATGATTTCCCCTTGCTCGGCGCGGCGACGCTGCCCCACCGGGGTTATCAGAGTAGCTGTCACAGCCCCGCTGAACTGGTAGACCACGCCTGTCGTTACCGCTGCGTGCCGCTCTCTAAGATGACCCGGTGACCGACCACGCGTTCACCGCCGAGGAGCGTCGCGCCGTCTACCGCGTGATCAACGAACGCCGGGACATGCGCAGGTTCAGCCCGGGCGCCACGGTGCCCGAGGCGGTGCTGGCCCGGCTTCTGGCGGCCGCACACGCCGCACCCAGTGTTGGTCTCATGCAGCCCTGGCGGTTCCTGCGGATCACCGACGACGGGCTGCGGCAGAAGATCCACGCGTTGGTCGACGAGGAACGCCAGCAGACCGCGGTTGCCTTGGGTACGCGGGCCGCAGAGTTCCTGGCGCTGAAGGTCGAAGGCATCCTCGACTGCGCCGAACTGCTGGTCGTCGCCCTCGGCGACGATCGCGACGGCCACGTCTTCGGGCGGCGAACGATGCCGCACATGGATCTTGCCTCGGTGTCATGCGCCATCCAGAACATGTGGCTGGCCGCCCGCGCCGAAGGCCTGGGCATGGGTTGGGTGTCGATCTTCGATCCAGCGCGCCTCCGCGAACTGCTCGAGATGCCGGCCGACGCCGAGCCGGTGGCGATCCTGTGCCTCGGTCCGGTGCCCGATTTCCCCGACCGGCCGGCCTTGGAGATCGAGGAGTGGACGTTCGGCCGCCCGCTGGCCGAGTTCGTCAGCGAGAACCGTTGGGGCTAACCGGGTTTCCGGGCTAGCGGCCGACGGTGTAGCAACCCACGTATGGAATGCAACCGGTGGCCCCGCCCGGCCATGCCGAACCGCTGGGCCCGTTCGGGACACCGCCGCTGGCACCACCCCAGCCTGCCGTACCACCCGGGCCACCGGGAATGCTGCCCGAGACTCCGCACTGGCTGCCATCGGCGTTGACGCAACCCGGCTCCGCGGCCGCCACGGGGGCGGCCACGATTGCCGCGGCTGCAGCACCGGTGAGGAAAACCGCGGTGAGGGACATTTTCGTCAATGCCATGCGCACAGTTAACCCGAATTGATGCCAAGAAGGACAGATCCGACCGCACTTTCGACTACAACTAGGCAGATGAAGACACTGTTCGCCGCTGGGATGACCGCCGCAGCGCTACTGCTGGCCCCCGCATCGGCACACGCAGATGACGTGTTCGGCCCGAACGTGGTCGTCGGCCCCAATGTCCAGGTCGGTCCTGGCATAACGTTCGCCGACCCCCTTGAGGCGGCGGCCCAAGCCGCTGCCGGGCGCGAGCCTTGCTTCGCCCCCGACGGCTCGACTTACTACACCCCAGGCGACGCCCCCTGCACCTGAGAAGTGCCAGGACCGGTCCCCTACGTGTAAGCTGAGCCGAGGTTGAATTTCCAGCCGCGGTATTCGTCGCAGGCGAGCGGTGTGCCTCGCACCCGCAATGCGAGCCTCTCAGGCGCGTTCCACAGAAACTTTGTTTTCCTCCTAGTGCTCACCGGAGCCGCCCCAATGCTTACTTCTCGTTCCGAAGCGCCGATAGACGGTGAAACCCGAAGCCCACTGCAGCTCGTCACCGAATGGCTCACCACCACCGACGTTCGGATCACCGTCGCCGGCAGTGTCGACATGTGCACGGCCCAGCAATTCAGTGACTACGTCTTCCGCCGTGCGGGCAACTGCAAGCTACTGACCCTCGATATGACCCGGGTGACATTCTTTGACTGCGCGGGCTTTTCGGCGCTGGCCGATATCGACGAGCGGTGCCGCCGCGCAAACGTCACCTGGATGATCCAACCCGCGCCGTGCATGTCGCGCGTCGTGGATATCTGCGATCCGTTCAACGAACTGCCGATGTCCAATGGTGGCAAGTTCGAATCAGTCTGTGCCTGAAAGGGGACACTTCATGGACCCGCTATTTTCCCATCCCGTCCAAGCCCAAACCGCCACGTCGTCAGACGATGACCAACCACCGACACCCGTTGAGAATCCGGAGTTTTCCCACCGCTAGCCGTTTGCCGGTGTGTCGGGATCGGCGTTGCGCATCAGACGGATCAGCTGCTCGCGTTCGTTGATTCCGAGCTGTTTGAACACTCGGTAGAGGTGACCCTCAACGGTGCGAACCGATACCACCAGACGCTCGGCGATCTGCCTGTTGGTCAGCCCGTTGGCGACCAGGGTGGCGATCTCACGCTCACGACCGCTGAGCGGCAACGGAACTCCGCCGGTTGCCGTCGCGGGAGTGTGCAGCCCGAACGTGCTGACCAGCCAGTGCGCCCGGGTCGAGGATTGAAGGCCCGGCAGCCGTGTGCCCGCCCGCCGGTGTGCCAGCGCCGCCGCAGCGAAGGCGTCCGCCGCGTGCGCAGCCATCCCGAGGGATTCCCATTCACTGGCCACCCGGTCAAGGCCGTCACCGTCGCCGGCCGCGACCGCTTCGGCATGTCCGGCCGCAAGCGTTGCGATGGGCGTATCCAGTTGTTCGGCAAGGGCTTTGAAGCGAGCCACGTCGGGCTCCATCCCGAACCGCAAGCCGGTGTAGAGTGCCTCCAGCTCGCCGGTGGTGGCACCGGAGCGGTGGGCGGCTTCCGCGGCCCGCTCGATCGCGCTGTGAGCGTCGATGGTCGCGCCGATGGCAGCGCTGTGATAGGCCCTGGCCAACTCGAGCAATGGCCGGAATACCTCCACCGCAGGTCCCCACGCGCCTTCGGCCATACTCAGCGCCCGGGCGGCCGCGCCGCTGTCGCCGCGCAATACCTCGGCCTGGACGGTCCAGGCCGCAACCAGGGGCACCCAGCCGCCGGACAGGGTTGACACCATCGCCGACAACGCACGCTGAAGCCAGTCGCAGGCGGCCTGCGGGTGGCCGGCCGCGAGCTGCACGCGGCCGGCCATAGCGGCGACGATGGCCTCGGCGTGCGGCGCCCCGTGAGCCTGAGCCTGCTGCCGGTCGACGATCGCCTGAGCGGCGGCGATATCACCGCGGTTGAGCGCGGACAACGCCTCCGACAACGAGATGGCGTACTGCTGTGGCCCGGAGGCACAGTGCAGCGCCGCGTCTGCGCCACGGCTGGCGGCGGCCGCCAGCACCTCGGGGCGACCCCGCAGGTTCGCGGACCCAGCGGCCGGGACAGCAGCCCACAGAACCGCCATCGGCATCGCATCCGGATCAGCGATGACGGCTGCGCTTGCGGCATCGGCGGTGTCGAGGTCGGCGGCGAAGTAGGCGATGGACGCCTCGACCGCCAGGGCATAGCTGCGCAGGGCCGGAAGCGTGACGCGTGACCGGACCGTGCCCAGCACCTCCTCGGCCTCTGCTCGCAGCCCGCACCCGAAGAACAGGTTGGTGGCCCGCAGGCACCCCCAACGAACGAGCGTGACTTCGTCGCGCGGATCGAAGGGCGCCAACAGCTCCTCGGCCTGCTCGTTGAAACCCTGCCAGGCCAGCGCATCAGCGAGCGCGATGGCAGCGCGCAATCCCCCGCCATGGTCGTAGGCGAACCGCGCCAGCTGCTCGGCGAGCGTCAGGCTGGACATCGTCATCGCACTCTCGGCGGCATCGATCACCAGGTTGACGTCCGGTGTCGCATCACTGTTCATCATCAGCCGGGCGAGCTCGATGACCAGCCGCGGGTCCCGAGCCGAGTTCGGGCCCTGATCGCCGACCAGTGTCCAAAACTTCTGCGCGAGAGAGGTATTGATCTGCCGAAGTCGGCCCACACCGCAACTCTTGCGCACAACGTCTGCCAGGACCGGGTGTGCCACCTGAACCCGCATGCGCAGCGGGTCGCTGATCACGTGGATGACGGCATGACGTTCGGCATCGCTGATCGCGTCGATATCGCACATCGAGCGAAGCGCATTCCAATCCAGAATTTCTGCGGCTGCAACGATTTCGAGAACATCGCGCTCGTTAGGCGGCAGCCCGCGAACCCGCGATTCCAATAGCTGCTCGATGTCGGAGCCCAGCCGCGGGGAATGGGTGAGCCGCCACCGGCCGGTGTCATCGGTGAGCGCACCGTCGTCCACGGCGGTGTCCATCAGGCCACGCAAAAGCAGCGGGCTGCCTGCCGACAGTTCGTGAAGCTCGTCGACGACGGTACCGGAGACGAGGCCACCCAACGTCTCGGTGAGCAGCCGCCCGGTGTCGGCGTGCGAGAACGCGCCGACCTCGATGCGGCGAAGGTACTGGTCTTTCCACAACGCGGTGATGGCGTCGGGGACCTCGGCTTCCGTGCGTATGGTGACGATCAGCGTCGCCACCCCGCGCACGGCAAGCTGGTGCACGACGATCGCGGAAAGCGGATCGAGCAAATGCGCGTCATCGACGACCAGCAGCAGGTTGTCCACGTCATCGAGCGCGTCGTGCGCCGCGGCGAGCAGGCGGATCGGCTCAAGCGCACCCGGGATCTGCACGATGCCGGCAAAGGCCGCCAGCGGCACGTCCCGAGATGTCTGAGTCCCCAGGACGAAATGGGTCCTCATTCCGCGGCCGCTGAGCCGTTCAGCTACCTGACGCGCCAGCGCGGTCTTACCGACGCCGGCCTCTCCGACGAATACGACGCCGCTGAACGACGAGTTGTCGACGGCGTCCATCGCCTGATGGATCTCTGCCGAGCGGGCAACGAACGGCCACTCCAATGGCAGGCCACCTTCCCTCGGGTAGGGCTCTTCCCGTGCGGCGCACGGTCCCTGCATAGCGAGTAGATATTAGCGCCGGATGGCCGCTGACCGGGGCTTACTGATCAACGGGACTCGAAAGCGCGCCGGCCCTACCCGCGTTTTTTGTCGCCCTTGCCATGCCCCCGGCCGGCTGGGCCGCCGTCCGTATTCGGGGCCGGCGGTGGGACGACGGGACTCGGCGGTGGCGCGACGCTGGTCGGTGGCACCACGGGCGCGCTGGTACCCACCGGTTGCGGCGGCGGTGTCGACGATGATGGTTCCAGCGCCAATGCCACCACCGAGACGGCCAGGGCGATCAGGACCGCGGCCGCGGCCGCATACATCCGACCCCTGCCACGTCGAGGCCGCGGCCGACCGGGAACAGGGGCGGGCGGAATCGGCGGTCCCGGAAGGACTTTGGTTGCCGGCCGGGGTGGGGCCGGGACCGGGGCGGTGACGTCAAGCAACGCCCGGCGGTCACCGGCCAGCGCTACCCGCATCTGTGTGGCACTGCCGAAGCGCTGCAACGGGTTTCGCGATATCGCCCGCTCGATGACTGCTGCCAGAAACGGATCCGCATCGGGTCGGATCGCGGCCACCGGCGGTGGCGGAGTGTCCATGATCGCGTGGGCCAGCACGGCTGGATTGTCCTGCGGGAAAAGGCGCCGGCCGAGCAATGCCTCGTAAGCCATCAGGCCGACCGCGTAAAGATCGTCGGCCACTGTGGCGGGCGCACCGCTGATGCGTTCAGGGCTCAGGTAGCTCATGGTCCCGAGGATCTGGCCGGTCGACGTGGCTGCCCCGCCTCCGGTTTTCGCGATGCCAAAGTCGGCGACCTTCATGGAGTCACCGGATGCCGACACGAGGATGTTGCCCGGTTTGATATCCCGATGCAGTATTCCTGCGCCGTGAGCTGCCTGCAGGCCCGCCAGAACGTCGTCGAGCATCGCACGGACCCCAACGGGTGGCATGGGACCCGCCGCGATGACATCGGCCAGTGTCCGCCCGGGTAGCCGTTCCAGCACGATGAAGGGGGTGCCTTCGTGTACACCGAAGTCGAACACGACGACGATGTTCTGGTGCGTCAACCGCGCCACCGACCGGGCCTCGTCTTCGAACCGGCGCCGAATATCGGGCATCGCCCCAAGCGCCGGATGCAGCAGTTTCACGGCTACCGGCCGGTTGAGCCGACTATCCCAACCATCGCGGACTTCGGCCATGCCGCCGCGACCCAGAATCCCGCGTAGCTCGTAGCGGTCCACGAGCATTTCGTGGCCGGTCATGCCTTGTTCCTTACCCCGACGGGGGAACTGCAAACCCACCCCTGCTCGCGGGACGGGCCGACCCCCTACTGATTAATTGATCAGGCAAGTGGCCGGGCGTTAGGCTTCTGACGCCCTCGTTAATAGGTTTACCACCCCAGATGACCTGCAAATTTGACCGGTAGACAACCGGCGAGCACATCGGCCATCGCTTAACCGCACTGAGCGCACAGCTGTCTGCGATGCTTCGTGCGGTGAAAGGAACCGGATGAAGTTCGCGCAGTCGAGCAGGCTGTCCAACCTGTCGCACGAAACTCCGGGGCCGATCGCCGAAGAGGTGGCCCGGCTGGAGGCGGCGGGACACCACGTCATGCGACTGGATGCGGGTGATCCGCATCCATTCGGTTTCGAGGCACCCGCCGAACTGCTTCGCGAGATCGCCGGCACGTTGGCGGCCTCGGCCGGCTACACCGGGCCCAAGGGACTGCCGTCGGCCAGGCATGCCGTCGTGCAGTACTACGCGGCCCGCGCCGTTCCGGATGTCCACGTCGAGAATGTGTTCCTCGGTAACGGCGCCTCCGAATTGATCACGATGGCGATGACCGCGCTGCTCGAAGACCGCGACGAAGTCCTGGTGCCCGCGCCCGACTTCCCGGTCTGGACCGCCGCGGTCAACGTCAACGGTGGCCGCGCCGTTCACTATCGATGCGACGAGTCATCGGACTGGTACCCCGATGTCGCCGATATCGCGGCGAAGGTTACCGCGCGAACGCGGGCGATCGTGATCATCAACCCCAACAATCCGACTGGCGCGGTGTACCCGCCCGACGTGCTGACCGAGATCCTCGAGCTCGCACGCGAGCACAACCTCATCGTCTGCTCGGACGAGATCTACGACAAAATCCTCTACGACGACGCCACGCACACCGTGACAGCGTCACTGGCGCCGGATCTGCTCTGCCTGACGNTCAACGGTCTGTCCAAGGCCTACCGCTGTGCGGGATTTCGCGCCGGTTGGCTTGCCGTGTCCGGACCGACCGACCATGCCACGAGCTACCTCGGGGGCCTCGCGACCGTGGCCGGGCTGCGTCGCTGCGCGAACGTACCTGCCCAACAGGCAATTCGGGTTGCGCTGGAAGGCGATCAAGCAGACCTCGATCTCACCCTCCCCACCGGCAGATTGCACGAACAGCGCGATCGCGCGTGGGTCGCTCTGAACGCGATTCCAGGCGTCTCGTGCGTCAAGCCCAGAGGAGCGCTGTACGCCTTCCCGAAGATCGACCTGAGTGTGTACCCGATCCGCGACGACGAGCAGTTCGTCCTCGATCTGTTGCTGCAGGAGAAGATCCACATCATCCCCGGGACAGGCCTCAGTTGGCCTGAGCCCGACCACATCCGGATCGTGACTCTGCCGCAGGCCGACGAACTGGAATCCACCATCGAACGAATCGGGGTGTTCCTGGCGACCTATCGCCAGTGATCACCGACGCGCGATCACTTCCAATGCGATCTCGCGACTGGGCTTGGTGGCAATACCGCGGGGCACCGCGCGGGGCGGTCTACCGCGTTCGCGCACCGGCACCCGCAAGTCGAGTGTCTTCATGATGGTGCCGATCGCCACGGCCAACTCGTTGTGCGCGAAGGCCGCACCGATGCAGCGACGATACCCTCCGCCGAATGGCGCGTACTGAAACGGTGACGGCTTGGCGTTCAGGAATCGTTCGGGGATGAAAGCCTTCGGCTCGTCCCACGCCCCTGGGTTGAAATGCAAGGCGGGCAAGGCGATTCCAACGATATCATCGGCCGAGCAGACAACGCCGTCGACGGTCAGCGGTGCAGTGAGCCGACGCAATACGATCGGCACCGTCGGATGCATGCGCAGCGTCTCGTGAATCACCGCACCGAGATACGGCAGCGTGGCGATCGCCGCCGGCGTGGCCGCGGTCGCCAACTCTTCGACGACGCGCGAGCGAATGTTCTCGTCACGATGGATGTGAAACAGCGCCCACGCCAATGAGGTCGAGCTGGTCTCGTGCCCGGCGGCGAGCATCGTCCGCAATTGGTCACGTAGCACGTCGTCGACGAGCATGTTGCCCTCGTCGTCGGTGGCGCCGAGGATGAGCCCGAGCACGTCGCTGCCGTGTTCGCCGCTGCCCCTTCGCTCTTCGATCTGCACGGACAGCAACCGGTCGAGCTGGGCGCGAAAGGCAACCAGGCGGGCCCACGGACCTCGCCCGGCGATATCTCGGCGCAGCCAGGGCACCAGCATCAGTGCCGCGCTGCCGGATCGCAGCAATTGCGTTGTCACCCGGGCATACTCACTGCGGCGGGCGCGGTCCGTCACGCCGAACACCACGCGGATCACCACGTCCAGGGTGATGCGCTGGGCCGCTTGGCCGACCATCAGGTGCTCGCCGGGCCGCAGCGCCGCGATCTCTTCGTTCGCCACCTCGGCGATCACGTCGGCGTAGCAGCGCATGAGTTCACCGCGAAACGCCGGCGTCAGGACGCTTCTGGCCAGTCGGTGCGCCTCACCGGACAGCAGGATCACCGAGTTCGCTCCGACGACGGGTTCGATCGGGTTGGGCAGTGGTGCCCGGCACCGGGTGCCGGGCGCGGTCAGGATGTCCCGCGCACCGTCGGCGGTCGAAAAGAACAGAACCTCGCCGAGTCCGGGGAACCGCACCGGGAACGGCTTCGTGTCGGATGCGTGACGGCGGAAGAATCCTTCCGGGTCCACACCGGCCCAGGCGGCACGGCCCAGCGCCGCCACCGTCGAGGCCGCCCTCACGTCACCCTCGACGCCACGACGACCTGATTTCGGCCCAGCCGGCTGAACTCGAGGCTGATCGCCGGGTCGGCGTGCGCGGCCAACGCCCGAAATGCCGAGGGGCTGTACGCGCGCAACGAGCTGATCAATCCGTCATGGGCGAACGGCAGGAACACGAAGGGCAGCATCGACGCCAGCCGCGCCACGTGCGCCGGGGCCGGTGGCCGGCGCAGGTCGCACACCACCAGCTTGTCCGCCACCCGGGTTCCTTCGGTCAGCACCCGGGCCGCCTGGGCGGGCCGCAGGTGATGAAACGACAGGGCGAACAGGGCAAGGTCGTAGGAGCCATCGGGGGCATCGATGTCGGTGGCGTCGACCCGGCGCACGGTGGCACGCGGATGGCGGCCCAGATCGCCGGCAGCGATGGTCGACACCGAGACCGGATCGATGTCGGTCACGGTAACGTGCGCGGTGGAGTGCATTTTCAGCACCGTGCGGGATAACGCGCCGTGGCCGGCCCCCAGTTCCAGAATCTTCGGGTCACCGATGCCGGCGACCAGCGGCAGGGCCCGGGCGGCGAGATGGTCGTGATCGCGCAGGATCCGGCCCATCCAGTCGAGCGACCAGATCACCTGTCGCTTGATGCGGTCGTCGACGTCGTCGCGGTCCAGGTATTCGGGACGGTCGGTTTGCAGGCGCCGATCCAGCCACGAGGCGTCGAACCCGCCGCGCGGCATGGTTGCGATGTCCATCCGGGCCACCAGTTAGCCCGGTGACGCATCGTCGACGACAGCCTCGACCACACTGAGCGGCGAGGCGGTCGGCACCACCCGGGTCATCCAGAACCCAGCTTGCTGCAGCAGATTCCGGTACTCATCTGCGGTTCGCTCGCGGGATCCCAAATTCAGGAGCATCTCCAGATCCACCCAGTTCTCCGGGCCGTCTCGGCCATTCTCGCGAACGACCATCTCGACCAGCAGCACAGTGGCTCCCGGCTTGGCCGCCGCCCGGACATTGCGCAGGATCTGCAATGCCTTGTCGTCCGCCCAGTCATGGATGATGTTCTTCAGCAGGTAGGCATCGCCCCCGGCGGGAACGTGGTCGAAGAAGGATCCCTCCACGATCTGCACACGGTCGGCGACATGTTTGGCGTTCAACAACTCTGGGGCGCCCGCGACAACCCGCGGTACGTCGTAGAGAACACCCCTCGATGTGGGCGTCGAGCCCAGGATGGCGGCCAGCATCGCGCCCTGTCCCCCGCCGACGTCGACGATGGTGTGATGGGCCGCAAAGTCATAGCAAGCCACCACCACGGCCAACGTCATCTGGGCAAGGCTGGTCATCGTCTGATCGAAAAGTTCGGCGTGGTCTGGTATCTCGACGAGGTAGTCGAAGCCATCCATGCCACGTAATGCCGGGACGATGGACTCACCCGTTCGTACCGAGTCGGTGAGCAGGGTCCAGCGTTCGCGCTGCTCTTGGGAGCCCTGGAACAGGGCTGCCCCCTTCAGCGAGATCGGCGCGTCGGAACGCAGGGTGGCGGCAAGCGAATTCAGCGCGTAACGGTTGTCGCGTCGGCGACGGAAGATGCCCCGGCCGATCAGTGCCCGCATCAGCCGGCGCAGCGCATCGGCGTCGGCGCCCACCCGGGCGGCCAGCTCGTCGATCGTCATCGGCCCGTCCGCCAGCGCATCGGCGATACCCAGTTGTGCGGCGGTGGTGATCGCCTGCGCGGGCCACCCCGACACCACCAGCTCCATCATCGCCATCGGCGCGGGCAGCATCCGTTGATGCAGCAGAAGGAGATGATGGCGTGTCCACTCGACGCCGCGGGCGAGCCAGGCGGGCGGCACCTTCGCGGGCTTAGGCATGGGGTGCCTCCTGGATTCCGACTCGTTGGTGGAGCCACACCAGCGATCTCGGCGCCCACCAGTTGAATCGGCCCATCAGGTGCATGAAGGCCGGCACGAGCAGGACCCGCACCAGGGTGGCGTCCGCCAGGATCGCCAACGTGAGGCCGACTCCCAGCATCCGCAGAAATGACACCTGCGCGCCGGACAGCGCCGCGAAGGTGATGGCCATGATGAGCGCCGCGGCCGTGATGACCCGCGCGGTGTGCGCCAGCCCCAGTGCGACGCTTCTGTCGTTGTCGGCGGCGGATTTGCCGCTCGCCAGACAGAATTCGCGGATCCGCGACACCAGGAACACCTCGTAGTCCATCGACAGCCCGAAGGCGATGCAGAACAGCAGCACGGGGATGCTGATCGCCAGCGTCCCGGTTGAGGTGGTACCCAAGGCGCCGAGGTTGCCGTCCTGGAAGATCCACACCAGCGCGCCAAATGCAGCGGTCAGCGATAAGACATTGAGTATCAACGCCTTCAGCGGCACCACGACGCTGCCGGTCATCAGGAACAGCAGCACGAAGGTGATGCCGGCGATGATCGCCAGAACCAGACCCAGCCGGGATGCGATGGCGTTGGCGGTGTCCCGATTGACCTGGGGTGTCCCACCGATCAGCACCTGCCGGCCCGCCGGAGTGGGAACGGCTTGCAGCGCAGCGAGCTGCAACTCCGATGCCCGTGAATACAGCGGTGCGGTGCTGGTGACGGTGAGGAAGACACTGCCGTTCGTGATCGCCGTCGCCGCCGTCGGAGGACCCACGGAGACGCCGCCGACGAAGGTGACACCGGGCGACGAGACCGACGACACGTCGGACACCTGCGACAGCGCGGCAGCGTAACCGTCGAGCTGTGCCGGGCTGACGCCATTGGCGTCCGGTAGGACGATGGTCAGGTTCTTGGCCAGGTCAGCGCTGAACTGGGTACGCAGCTGGTCGCCGACGACGTGCGACGAACTCGACGTCGGCAGGACCCGGTCGTCGGGCACCCCCCATTTGACGCCCAGGAATGGAGCGCCGAGCGCCACCAACACCGCGACGATCGCTACGGTGACCGGTACCGCCCTGCGCATCGAGAACATCGCCAGCCGATACCACGGGCTCTCCTCCACCGGGCGGACTACCGCCACCGGTCGCCGCAGCCACCGGCGCAGATCCAGCGAGTCGAGGCGGTCACCGAGCAACACGATCGCCGCCGGTGACACGAATACCGCGGTGAGACAAGCGAACGCGACCACGGCGACGCCCGCATAGCCGAATGACTTGAGCGCATAGATCGGGAACAGCACCATCGCCGACATCGACAACGCGACCGTCATCGCGGAGAACAACACCGTCCTGCCCGCAGAGACCATGGTGCGCATCAGCGCATCGTCACGCTCCGCACCAGATGCCAGTTCGTCGCGGAACCGGCTCAGTAGGAGCAGCGTGTAGTCGATGGCCAACGCCAGCCCGAGTGCCACAGCGAGATTGAGCGCGAAGATCGAAACGTCGGTGGCGAAAGTGACCACATGCAATACGGCCATCGCACCGAAGATCGCGACGGCACCGACCGCCAGCGGGAGCGAAGCCGCCACCAGGCCGCCGAACACCCAGACCAGAACCAGAAAGCTCAGCGGAATCGCAACGCCTTCCATGATCTTCAGATCATTTTCGCTCTGCTGGGTGATCTGAAGCATCATGGCCGCTTCACCGCCGGCCCGCACCGTCACACCGTCACGATCGTGCACCAGTTCGTTGATCAGCACACCGGCGTTCTTGGGCGCACCGTTGTCTCCGCCGGTGATGCCGGCCACGATGACGCCGATCGTGCCGTCCTTGCTGAGCAGCGATGCGGCCGCGGACGGTGGCGCGGTCCACGGCGAGGTCACGGTCGCCACGTTCGGCGACCCGGTGAGCGTCTGCACGATCTCGGTCCCCACCATCCGCGCAGCGCCGGAATTCGCGCCGGCGGTCGAGCTGACGGTGATCAGCAGCGGCATGTCACCCTGCCCAAAGGTGCGGGCCAGCAACGTTCTTGCCAGTGACGACTGTGCGCCGGGGTCGGTGAGTCCGCCCGCAGAAAGCCGGCCGGCCACCGGAATCCCGAATGCCGCGGTGCCGAGCAGGACGAGCACCGCGACCGCGATCATCCGGCGGGGAGCACGAGTCGCGAGCCGCGCGATACCCGCTAACACGGCGACAGCGTTCCCGCCAGCCACTGAGTACGCGCTTCGAGCCGGCGCAGCTTTCCGCTGGACGTCCGCGGCAACGTGCCCGGCGCCAACAGCTCGACGTGTCCGACGGCGATACCGGTGCGCTGCAGCACCCGAGCCGCCACGTCGACCGCCAAGTCGTCGGGCGCGTCGGCGGTGGTCTCGACGAGCATGGCCAGCGCCTCGTCGTCCGCGTCGACGGGCAGGTAGCCGACGGCCACCGCACAGCCGGCGCGAACCCCGGCCAGCCCGTCGAGTGCCGTCTCGAAGTCCTGGGGTGCGTGGTTCGCACCGCGGATGATCACGGTCTCCTTGCTGCGCCCACAGACGAAAAGCTCACCGTCATGGACGAATCCGAGGTCGCCACAATCCAGCCATCTGTCATGTAACACTTGACCGGTGAGATCGGCCCGGCCGAAGTAGCCGGCCATCACGCTGGGTCCCCGGACGAAGATGCGCCCCACCTGGTCCTCGGGCAACGGCTGCGAATCGTCTCCGCGGATTTCGACCTCGACCCCTGCCAACGGTCGACCGGTGCTCACCAGCTCCTTGTTGTCGAGCTCGAAGACTCCGAACGTTTCGCCGGCCGGTTTGAATGTCACCGCCAGCGATGCCTCGGCCAATCCGTAGACCGGAGTGAAAGCCGAGGCGTCAAATCCCCAGCGCCCGAAGTGCTCGCTGAATCGGCGTTGAACGTCGGCGCTGGTCAACTCGGCACCGTTCAGGCACAACCGCCACGAACTCAGGTCGACACCGGCCAGGTCTTCGTCGCGAATCCGCTTCAGGCACAGACCGAAAGCGAAATTGGGCGCCGCGGTGATGGTGCCGCGGTGTCGCGAGATGGCGCGCAGCCACGCGGCAGGCACGGCAAGGAACAGTTCAGGCGGCAGTAACACCAACGGGCGCGGAAGGTAGAACGCCATCAACAGGTTTCCGATCAACCCCATGTCGTGGTACAGGGGCAGCCACGTGACGCCCACCTGTTCGGGCAGGCCTGCGCTGACGAAGTAGTCGGCGATCGCAGCAAGGTTGTGCAGCAGGTTGTCGTGAGTGAGGGCGACGGGTTTTGGGTCGTGCGTGGTGCCTGAGGAGAATTGAATCAACGCGAGATCGGTTGCAGCCAGCTCGATGTCACCGCAATCGGCGCCGTTCAGTTCGGCTGCCGTGATGCAGCGCGTCTCAGCGGACTCCAGTAGCGGACGGATCCGGTCCTCGGTGACCACCAGGGCCGCCTGAACCGCCCGCAGCATCGCCGCGGTCCGGTGGCGATACTCGTCGAGCTTGCCCAGGCGCACCGGCGGATACAGCGGCACGGGTATGGCGCCGGCATAGAGCACGCCGAAGAAGCTGGCGACGAAGTCCGGCCCGGTCGGCAGCACCAGTGCGACGCGGTCGCCGGTGCGCACGCCGGCGGCGCCCAGGCCGGCGGCGAGTTCCCGCGCGCGTCGGCGAATCTGGGCAAAAGGGACTTCGGTGTCGTTCTCGTTGCGGTCGACGAAGAACAGGCTCTGACCGCTTTGCGCTGCGCTGTCCAGCATTTCGGTCAGCGTATCGAACGTGGGCCGGACAGCCTGCGCGCCGTTCATCCGCGCTCCCGAATGCGGCGCAGTACCAACTGGGCCAGCTCACCAACAGTGCGCAGGTCATCGCCGTCCTCGGCGTCGAGATCGATGTCGTAGCGCGCTTCGATGCGGAAGACCAGCGACAACACCCTGGCCGAATCCATTCCGGCATCTTGCAGGCCGGAGTCGGCTGTGAGAGTGCCTGCAGCGCTATCGGTTTCGGATTCGATGAGCCCGATGATGTCCTGGGTGACTACGCGCAACGTCGGTTGTCCGCCGGCTGCCGTCATTTCCGGGTTCCACCCCATTGGATGGCGGCGGCGCCGGCGAAGTCTCCGGCGTGCGCGAACCCCGCCATCATGACGATGTCGCCGGCGCCGATGTGACCGTCGCGGAGCGCGGCCTCGAAGTTGACCGGGATGGCGACCGCGAACAGGTTGCCGCACTCGTGGAACGTGTCGCGGTGCCGCTCGGGCGAAAGCCCCAGCGCCTCATTCCAGTTGCGCAGCAGCAGTCGGTTCGGCTGGTTGGTGACCAGCAGATCGAGGTCGCCCGGTTTCACCCCGATGCGGTCGCACACCGCGCGCACAACCTGGGGCACCTGGCGGTTACCGCGGGCGAGCACCTTGATGATCTTGCCCTCGTTGAACCCGACATAGCCCTGTCCAGGCCCGGCCTCCCACCACCGCCGCGCCGGGTCGGCGGCCAGGGTCATGTCGGCGGCGTTCTCGCCGAAGTAGCGGCATTCGATGTCGAGCACCGGCGAGCTGTCCGACAGCGTGACCAAGCCGACCGCCGCGCCGTCGCCGGGGACCGATGCCTGGGCCAACTTGCGCACCTGGTCTTGTTCGAAGATCTTGCCTGCGGCGTTCTGCGCGACGGCGATCAGCGCGGTGCGGCCGGCGCCGCTGGTCAGTAGCTGGCGCGCCAGCTTGAGCATCAACACGAACGCCGCGCAGCCGCCGTTGTGCACGTCGATGATCCACTCGGGGTTGATGCCCAAGCGCTTCGCGACCTCGCCACCTGCCCCGAGAATGGGCAGATCGGGCAGCTGGGAGTGCGTGAGCAGGACATCGACCTCGCCCAGCACATCAGACCCGTGGCGGGTCAGCAATTCCGCCACGGCCCGCTCGATCATGTCCACGTTGGACTCGTCATCGGCCGCGTGGTGACGGAAGTCCGGCGGCCGGAACATCGGGTTGTCCCGCAAGTCGTCATTGTCGCTGTATTGCGTGTACCACTCTGCGGGAACCCGGTTTTCGGGCAGATAGGTGGCGACGTCGATCAGGCTGATCGTGGGCTGGGTGGGGCTCATGCTGTCCGCATCCAGTCCGGGGTGATCGGGAGCCCGTTGTGGTGCCGGTACTCGGCAATTGCCTTGAGGTTCCTCAGTTCCAGCTCGTGACCCGCGCCGAACATCTCCCAGAAGTCACCCACCCAGACCGGGCGTTCCGGCGGGGCGGTCTCGGGATAGGGATTGTCGTCGTAGAACGGATGGTGGCAGTTGGTCCACAGCACAACCGAACCGGGCTTGTTGAACACCACCTGCGCATCCACCACGCGCATCAGGTAGACCATCCACAGGTGCCGGCCCTGATCCCAGGCACAGTGATAGTCGACGGTGCGGGCCTCGCGGTTGGCGACGGTGCGGGTGTAGATCTCGGTCTCACTGCCGAGCCGGTCATAGGCAAGCCAGAGCCCGTCCTCCTCGGTGGGAGTGAACCCGCGCAGGCTGTACGTCCACTCTTCCAGTGAGCGAGTGTCGGCGAGGTAGTCGAACAGCTCGTCGGGCGGGCAGTCGATGAAATCGTTGACGGTGCAATACTCGCCGAACACGTCGTCATGCGGATAGACCGCGTGGATCATCTCCATCAGGATCGGGGTGGCCTTCTCCCTGGGCGATGTCTCGATGCGCATCAGCCCGGGAATCGGATCGGCGCCGCCGTGGTGGGTGGTGATGTCCTCGAGCGCGGGCAGTGTCATCAGTGTTCCCTCGGTAGTGATTCGTCCAAGAAGGCTGTGAACGGTGGGATTTCGTCGGCTGAGCACTCTACGGCCACCACGGACGGACCCTCGATGTCCAGTGCGGCCTTGATCGCCACCGGCAGTTCGCCGATCTCGGTGACGTCGATCGACGGCAGGGCGGGGAACATTGCGGCCAGGCCGGCTCCGAGCCGGCTGGGGCCGAACCGGTTGTAGCTGTAGCGGTCGCGAAAAAACATCTGCTCGCGGGTCACGCACATCGCGTGTGCGTGGTTGTCGAACAGCACGAACGTGACCGGAAGCCGGTAGTGCAGCGCGGTGTGAATGTCCATGCCGTGCATGAAGAATGCTCCGTCGCCGGCGATGACCACCGTGCGGCGTTCGCGCGCGAAGGCCATCCCGATGCCGGCGCCGAAGCTGTACCCCATGCCGCCCATCCCGAGCGCCACCAGGAATCGGCCGTCGCGGCGCGCCGGAAGCCAGTGAATGGCGGCCGCGCCGATATTGCCCGCGTCGACGACGATGTCGGTGTCCTGCGGCAGCAGCGCATCCAGCGTGAGCATCGCCTCCCGGTAGCGCACCCCGGACCCGGCATGCGCCGGTGGTGTCAGCTCGCCGCGCGTGACCGGTTCAGCGATCGGCGCACGATGCGTGGTACCGGCCAACGCGTCGGCGAGCAGGGTCAGCGAGGCGCGCAGGTCGTCGCTGTCCACGTGCGTTCCCGGCAGATATGGCGGCGCCGAGCCGATCGACGCGATCGGCAGAGATTGCAGTGTCTCCTCCAGGCCGGCGCGCGCCATCAGCGGCAGCCGGGTGCCCACCAGGATGCACAGCCCGCTGTCGGCCAACGCGAGGCCCACCCCGGGATGGCCCATCACGCCGGTCACCCCGAGCGACGTCGCGGCCGTGGCGACGTCCTTCGCGTCAGGCACGGTGGCGATGCGCGCCTGCAGCACCGTTCGTAGCTTCTCCAGTTCGGCGCGGGCATCGTCGCGTGCGACCTGGTCGCCGGCGATGATCGTCACCGGGCCGTCGACGCGGCCGAGCAGCTCGACCAGGGCGCCGACGTCCTCGACCCGGCGCGCCGCTCCCTCGGTGACCTCGTCCGCCGGTGCCTCAATGAGGGCCTGCTGAATATTCTTGGGCAGCAACAACACCGCGGGGCCGCATTGAGCCGTCGCGGCATCCAGCGCCTGGGGCAACGCGGTCACGATGTCGGCCGGGATCAGCACCCGCCGGCAGAAGACCGATACCGCTGAGAACAACGCCTCCCCGTCCAGGGCGCCGCCCCGGCCGCTGGTGTCCTGGAACGACCCGCGACCGTCCGTCGTCGCCGGTGGCTGGCCGATCAGTGCCAGGACCGGAACGCGGCTGGCGAATGACTCTCCCAGCCCGGGGATGGTGTTGAGTGCGCCACCGCCCGAGGTCGCGGCGACGATGCCGGTACCGCCGCCGGCGCGGCTGTAGGCGTCCGCCATGGCTGCCGCGGAAAACTCGTGTTTGGCCACCACCGCGGTCACGTCGGGGCGGGAGTGGGCGGCGTCGTAGAGGTCCTCGATGTTGGCGCCGTCGACGCCGAACACATGCCGGATACGGCGCCGTGCCAGGTGTTCGACGATGTAGTCGACTACTCGCGTGCGCCCGTCCCCTGCGCCGTTGGGCTCAGAGCTGACCGGCATGACGTTCGAGCGCAGTAGCCCCCGGCACCTGCCCAGAAACAGCGCTCGCCATGACCCCCGCCTAGTCTGTCTAACTTGCACGAACCCTAGTGCAGGTGCCCAGTTCTTCGCCGAGCTTTGGCGATCTGACAAACAAACGCGCCGGGTCGTAGCGGTATTTGCCCGCACCGGGCGCCGACCCGGCGTGCGCGAAATGTGAACACGGCGGTGTCCGGTAAGACAAACCGGTGACTGACCCGTCCTCGACCCTCGGAGCCGCGTTCCGGCAGGGCGCCAAATGTTGGCTCACCGCCAATTGGTCACCCTGTCAATTTCCTGTGCGTCCCGCACCCATGTGTGACCCGCAACGGACGACCAGAGCATGCGCCAAGGGACGCGAAGCATCGCCGACCCAGGGAACTTACGACGATCCGCGGACATTTTGCCCGTCTGCGCACATTATTGACCCTGCCGCAACTCTCGGCCCGTAACGGCCGGCGTGGCGGAGCGCCGACAGCCCTTGACGTTCGATTGTGGCGTACATCACACTGATCTTCTTTCCGTGAACACGCGCACTGTGCCGCTGGTACAACGCACGTACCTGTACCGCTGGTAAACGCACGACAACCGCGCTCGAACTTTGCTGGGGGGAAGTAGTTCTGCCAGCAATTAAGGAGGTGCCTGCCGTTGACCGCAGGTGTCGATGACGCGACTGCGGCCCAAGCAGCGACCGAACCACAAGGCATCGATCTTGCCTGCGTCGATGTCGGCGCGAGCTCCCCCACCAACGGCGAAATCGTCCCTGCTCACGCACCGGCGACGCCTGATACGCAGCAGGTGACCGAGCCCGTCGCGCCGGAGTCGACCGGCCGTGAGGTCATCACGATCCTAGGCAGACCGCTTAGACACGTGCTCGCCCAAACGGATTCGTCACTGCAGACGCTGGGCCGTTTCTTCAGCCTCGGCGCGCAGGCGTTCGGCTTCCTGATCACGGACCTGATCCGGTTGCGCCACCCGTGGCGGGACACCATCAACCAGGCCTGGTTCATCATCAGTGTGACGGCGATCCCGGCACTACTGGTGTCCATCCCGTTCGGGGTGATCGTGGCGGTGCAGGTGGGCAACTTCATCCAGCAGGTCGGCGCATCGTCGGTCTCGGGTGCGGCGGGCGGCCTCGGAGTGATCCGGCAGGGTGCACCGATGGTGGCGGCGTTGTTGCTGGGCGGCGCGGCTGGTTCGGCCGTGGCCACCGATCTCGGGGCCCGCACCATCCGCGAGGAGGTCGACGCGCTGCGCGTCATGGGCGTCGACCCGGTGCAGCGACTGGTCACCCCGCGACTGGCCGCGATCGTGTTCGTGGCACCGGTGCTGTGCGCCTTCATCATCTTCATGGGGCTGGCGGCGGGCTACGCGATCAACGTCGGCTTCCAGTCCGGCACGCCGGGCAGCTACATCGCGTCGTTCGCGTCGTTCGCGAGCGTCAGCGACGTGGTGGTTGCCATGCTCAAAACCTGGCTGTTCGGGGTGGTCGTGATCCTGGTCGCCTGCCAGCGCGGCCTGGAGGCCAGGGGCGGCGCACGGGGTGTGGCCGACGCAGTCAACGCCTCGGTCGTCATCGGTGTGCTCGCGGTGTTCATTCTCAACCTCATCATCACGCAGGGCGTGTCGATGTCCATGCCGCTGAGGATGGGTTGATGGCCCGAATTTCAGCACCCTCGCGCCACACTCCGGGGGTCCTTCAGGCGCCGCTGTGGATCGCCGACCGCGGTGACTCGGTGTTCCAGCGCCTCGGGCATCAGGTCAGCTTCCTGGCCCAGGTGATCGGCGCGATCCCGCACACGCTGAAGCATTACCGGAACCAGACCGGAGTGCTGTTGGTCGACGTGATGTGGGGCAATGGGTCGCTGATCGTCGGCGGCGGCACCATCGGCGTGCTGGTGTTCATGGGCGCCGCCGTGGGCGGCTCGGTGGGCATCGAAGGGTACGGCGCCCTGGACATGGTCGGGATGGGCCCGCTGACCGGATTCGTCTCCGCCTACGCCAACACCCGGGAGATGGCGCCGATGATCGCCGGGATCGGTTTCGCCGCCCAGGCCGGCTGCCGCATGACCGCCGAGATCGGTGCCATGCGGATTTCCGAGGAAATCGATGCACTGGAAGCACTGGGCATCCGGTCGATCCCGTTCGTGGTCACCACCCGGGTGATCGCCGGGATGCTGACCATCATTCCGCTCTACGTGGTGACGCTGGCGCTGAGCTATGTGTCGTGCGCACTGGTGGTCAACGTGTTGCACGGGCAGTCGTCGGGCACCTACTACCACTACTTCGACTCATTCATCCAGCCCTCCGACGTGGTGTTCTCGGTGCTCAAGGCGGTCATCTTCGTGACGCTGATCATCGCCATCCACGGCTATCAGGGTTATTACGCAGTCGGCGGTCCCGAAGGTGTCGGGCGGGCCTCGGGTCGCGCGATCCGGGCCAGCATCGTCACCGTCGTCGCCGCCGATATGGTGCTGACGCTGTTGTTCTGGGGTAACAGTCCCGGGATTCGGATTTCGGGATAGGGCATGCCTGTATCTGCCGACCAAGGAGGGCGGACGCCCAGTTCGCGCGCGTTGCGCATCCGGGGCCTCATTGCCGCGGTGGTGTTGGCTGTCGCCGGCACCGTGCTCTATCAACTCGGCACCGGGGGCTACGCCGACACGTTCAAACTGACGGTGATGGCCGACAAACTCGGCGAGGGACTGACACCGGGCGCGGAGGTCAAGTTCCGTGGCCTGACCATCGGTTCGGTCAAGACACTGCAGTCGGCCGGCTTCAACAAGCAGAAGATCACCCTCGAGCTCGAGCCGCGCCAGGCCGCTGCCCTGGCTGCCGACACCACGGCGAACTTCACGTCCTCCAACACCTTTGGCCTCGCGGCGGTCGAACTCGTCAGCAGCGGAACGGGCCCCCGGCTGGGCTCAAATCAGACGCTGATGGTCGACACCAATGTCAAGTCGGCATCCATCACCGGACTGCTGCGACAGGGCCAGAAATTCGGCCGGATCATGGACTCGCCCGATATCGACCACATCATCGGAATCGTGCGCAAGCACTCCGATCTCACCGAGCCGGTCACCCGGTCCTATTTCGACCTGATCAAGATGCTGACGGACTCCCAGAAAGTGCCCTTCTCGCAGTCACTTTCGGTGCTCGCCTCGGTAGTGAACGGCGTTAGCGACGCGGTCCCGCTGGTCAGCTTGGCCTATGACCTGCTCAACGGCATGGAATTCCTGGCACATCCCGACGGGGTGGATCGGATGAATCTGATCATGGACCAGCTCTCCCAGCTGCTCTTCACCACCGACGGGATCTTCGCCAAGCACCTCACGTGGCTCGTCCCGCTGTTCGGCGGGATGATGAGCGTGTTGCTGCCGTACTCGTACATGTACGGGAGCATGTCACCGGCCTATGACCGGATATCCGGCTTGCTGGACCGTACGAGTACGGCGTTTCCGATCATCAACGGCAAGGTCCGGCTGAATCTCGAACTCACCCTGGACACCATGCCGGGACTGGCGGCGGCGCTGCCCGCCGCAGACTCAGTAGCCCCCGCTTCCTCTTCGGCCCCCGCGCCGGCGCAAGGTGGTGGCCGATGAGAAGCGTGACCAAATCGGTGATTTGGCTGACGATCTTCACCGCGGTCGCCGTGGTGTGCACGCTGGTCGTGCTGACGGCCCTGCGGAGTCCGGTCACCGGGGCGCTGTCCCGCTATACCGCAACGTTCTCCGACGTGTCGGGTCTCTACGTCGGTGACGATGTTCGCATCTCCGGCGTCCAGGTCGGCAAGGTGCAGACCATCCGGCTCGACGGGCGGGTCGCCAAGGTGGATTTCACCGCCCAAGCCGACCACCCGCTGTACACCAACACCGTTGCCGCGGTGCGCTATCAGACCCTGATCGGTCAGCGCTACGTGGAACTCGTCCAACCGGCCAAGCCGGATAATCGGCTCCCGGACAGCGGAACCATTCCGATCGGACAGACGATCCCGTCATTCGATGTCGCGAAGCTGTTCAACGGATTTCAGCCGATGTTCGAAACGCTCGACCCCGCCCAGTTCAACCTGTTGGGCGAGAACCTGCTGCGACTGATTCAGGGCGACGAATCCGGCATCGGCCCGTTCCTTCACGACCTCGACGAAATTTCCAAATTGGCGGTGGACCGCCAGGTCGTGATCACCACCATGATCCGCAATCTCAGTGCGATCTCGCAAGATCTGGGCGGGAAATCGGGACAGCTTTTCGACCTCATCGCCCAGCTCAACGACGTGCTGGCGAAGTTCGGCTCCAAGGCCGAGGAATTCCGCGCTGCCCTGGACAGCGGGCTGCCGGTGCTGCGCAACACCACCCACGTCATGCAATATTTCGAGCGCACGTTCGACGGGACGACCGGTCCGCTCTACGACCTGTCCAGCCGAATGTGGCCGCAGACTCCGACGATCATCGCGGGCCTGTCGCTGGCCCCGTCGTTGGTCCAGGGCATGCGGGACTGGCTGGTCGACGAACAGCCGGCGACACCAACGTTTTCCTGCTCACGCGGTGAAGTCACCCTGCCGGGGATCGGCGAAGTTTCGTTTGCCCAACAGAATCTGGTGGTGTGCCAGTGACGGAACGTGGCAATCGCCTCAGCGCGTTGAGCGCGAGAATCGGCGGACGGCACGGTTCGCGAGACGAACGTGCCACCGCAAGCCGCAATCGCCGCAACGGCATCATCGGCGTCGCCGTCATCATCGCCTCGCTCGCCGGCACCGCGATGGCCTACCTGAATCCGGCCGACGAAGCGGGCTATACCGCGCACATGCCCAACTCCGCCGGCCTGCGCGCCGGCGATCAGGTTCGGGTGGCGGGCATCGCGGTCGGCAAGGTCACCAGCGTTCGTCTCGACGGCGCCCTGGTCGAAATGAAGTTCGACGTCGACAACGCGGTGAAGGTCGGCTCGGACTCCACGCTGGACATCAAGCTGCTGACCCCGCTGGGCGGCCATTATGTGGCACTCGACCCCAAGGGGACGATGCCGCTGGGCCACAACGGAATTCCGCCGCAGCGCGTGACCCTGCCGTTCGAGGTCAACGACATCATCCAAGCCGCGACCCCGGTGGTCAAAGAAGTGGACGGCCAGGTCATCCACGACACCTTCGCCGCGGTCGCCAATGCCGCCAACAGATATCCCGACGCGGTGCGCAACCTGCTGCAATCCGCGGATACGTTGACCGAATCGATGAGCAAGTCCACCGCCGACTTTCACCGCGGCCTGGACTTCATCAACGACGGACTGCGCGCCATGACAGCCGGGCGTGCACAGCTCATCTCGCTGTTCGAGCAGTTCGACATCCTCGGCCAGATGTACACCTCGAAAGCAGTCGATATCGTCGAGTTCTTCGGCCTGATAAAGGAATTGACCCGCGTCCTCGACCGCCTCACGATGTGGTACGGCAAAGATGTCATGCCCATCGCCGAAGGTCTCGAAGACATCAGCGACACGCTCGCGGCCCATCCCGAGCGTTGGGGTATGGCGCTGGACGGGCTGGGCCAGACGCTCAACATCGTCGGGCCGATGCTCAGCGGCAACGGCGTCACCTTCGACCAGCACAACCGGCTGGTCCCCGGCCAAGACCTGTGTCTGCCCAACATCATGAAGACCTGCTGAGATGGCCAGAGAGTCGGGTATCGGCCCGCGGCTACGGTCGCGACGGGGTATCGCAATAGCGGTGGCCATCCTCGCCGTCATCGCGGTCGCGGTGTTCGTGGGCATCAAGGTCCTGACACCCAAGATCAACCCCACCCGGGCGATGTGCGCCGAATTCACCGACGCGGTAGGGCTGTATCCGGGTAACAAGGTGGCGCTGCTGGGTATCGAGGTCGGCTCGATGAACGCAATCGTCAACAAGACCGACCACGTCGAGGTGGACTTCACCGTGCCCGCCGACCTCGTCCTGCCGGCCGATGTCGGTGCGGTCACCTATTCACAATCGATCGTCACCGATCGCCATATCGAACTGACCAAGCCCTACACCGGCGGCCCGAAATTCACCGGTCCAGGGTGCATCAAGCTCAAGTCCACGAAGACCCCGATCAGTGTCAGCGAAACATTCTCCGCCATCGGAAATCTCACCGACGCCATCCTGGGATCCGAACCGGGTCAGGACCCGTCGAAGGCGCCGGGTGTGCAAGCCATCAACGACAGCTTGTCCGCGGCCAGCAATTCACTGAAGGGCACCGGACCCGGCATCAACAAGACGATGCGCAATCTGGTCACCATGCTCGCCGACCCCTACAAGGCCGACGCCGACTACCGCCAGCTGTTCGAGAACAGCGAGATCCTCACCTCGGACTTCCTCAAAAACTGGGACAGCTTCGCCTCGGTGATCAGAACCCTTCCGGTCACCACCCAATTGATGGAAGGCCTATCGGACAACTTCGGAGCGGCGATGGCCTATGTCTCGCACCTGCTACCGACCTTGATCGAGGCGTTAAACCGTTTCGGGCCGCGGTTTTACGACAAGTTCGATGCCCGCTTCGGCGGACTGCGGGATCTGCTGAACAGGCACATCCCGGCTATCACGGCAATGATCAATTCGTGGCCGCAGTTCAGCCACTGGATTGCCGACATCTACGAACCGTCGTGGGGCACCCACAACGTCACCTACATCCCGCCGCAGGTGTCGATCGCCCCGACGCAGGCCGGCGCCATCTGCCAGGGACTCAAGGAGCGCAATATCCCCGGCGCTGCCGCGGCGTGCACATCGGGCACCCCGACCGACCCGATCACGCTCGGCCTGACCAATCTCGTTCTGGGGGCGGCGCTGTCACCATGATCCGACGATCGATACGCACGCTGTGTGCACTGATGGCCGCGCTGGCCCTCAGTCTCACCGCATCGTGCTCACTGGATCCGACCCGGCTTCCGGTTCCGGGCGCCTATACCCCGCGGCACGCCTACAACATCAAGATCGAGTTCGCCAGTGTGCTCAACCTGCCCGCCCGGGCCAAGGTTGACTCCGGCGGGGTGCAGATCGGCGTGCTCGATCGGGTCCAGCTCCAGGGCACAACGGCAGTCACCTATGTCGAAATAGCCGGTGATACAAAGCTTCCCGCAAATACCCGTGCCGAGCTTCGCCAGGCCACTCCGCTCGGTGACATCTATATCGCGCTGCTACCGCCGGATGACAAGTCCGGGCCGATACTGCGCAACGGCGACACCATCCCGTTGCACAACACCGCACCAGCCGACAACGTCGAGGACCTGTTGCGGTCGATGTCGAACCTGGTGGCCGGCGGCGCGATTGGCACACTGCAAAATACCGTGGTCAGCGTCAACAAGGCGTTCCCACAAGACCCCGGCGAGCTGACCCGAATGCAGCACACCGTCGCCGGCGTACTCAACGACCTGGCCGCCAATCAAGACACCATCGACCAGATGCTCGACGGCATGGGGAACATCACCTCGGGCTTCGCGGCCAACACCCAAGTATTCAACCGGCTGTTGGCCGAAGGCCCGGCGAAACTCCAAGGCCTCTCGGCGGTCACCATGGCCATCCTCAACGTGGTCGGCGCCTCACGCGATGTCGGCAAGCTCGGCGGCGACCTCATCAACCCCATTGCCGGTGACTTGATGCAGATCCTGTCCTACATCACGCCGATGATCCACACGATGGCAACCGCAGACACCACGATTCCGGTGATCGCCGATAAGTTCGTCGCCCTGCTGCGCTACAAGCTCCTCGGGTTCTTCCGCGACGGCGGCCCGAAATACACCATCACCGAACTACACGCACCCACCGGGCAGGAGGGCGTCGATCCCGCGGACAAGGCCGACGCGGCGGTGCAGGCGATGCAGACGATGGGACTGGTGCCATGAAATTCAGTGCGCGCACCACGCTGGCCATCCTGGTGGTGATGACGCTGGCCGGCGCGGCCTACATGTCGTTCGGCGTGCTCGACATGGGCCCGACCAAGCAGGTCAACCGACTCACCCTGCTGCTCAACAGTTCCGGTGGCCTGATGCCGACCTCGGAAGTCACGATGCGCGGCATCAAAGTCGGCCGGGTGACCGGGATCCAGACCACCAACAGCGGTCTGGCGGTCTCGATGGACGTCGACCGCAAGTATCCGGTCCCCGCCGACAGCATGGTCAGCGTGGAGAACCTCTCGGCCGCCGGCGAGCAGTACATCGATTTCCGGCCGAAAATGATTGCGCCGCCGTACTTCACCGACGGGGCGGTGATTCCCGCGGAGCGGGTCGCGCCGATCGTGACCGCCAGCGACCTGCTCACCAAGGCAAACGTGCTGTTCACAGCGCTCAATCTCGACCAGATCCACGGCATCATCAACGACATGTCCGCGGCGTTCAAGGGCAACGACGAGACCATCGATTCGCTGGCTGTCACTGCCGGTTTGACGGCCAAGGTGATCCGCGACGACAAGGAACTGCTCGGCACGTTGTTCAGCAACGTCTCGACGTTCACCACCAACCTCGGTGAGCTCCATGCCGGCGAAATCATCAGCGAGACCGGCAAAATACTGCCGAAATCGGTGCCGGCCTTCTTGCAGCTGATCCACCAGATCGAGATCCTCTCGCACACCGGTATCGGAGTGATCGGCCCTCAGGACCCGGCCGGGATCCTGGTAGCCAAGCTCGGCGAATGGCTCGACATGCTGGCCGGCCCGCTGGGTACCTTCGCCACCATCCTGCAGCCTGCGATGGCACCACTGCACGACATTAAGGTGGACGCCGGGCACTGGCTCGACTTCTGGGAATCGACGTTCAACGACACCGGTGGCGTCCGGGTTCAGCTCAACGTACCCGCGTGGCACGAGTGACCACGAACGACGCAATAGCAAGGGAAGATCTCTACATGACCGAGCCAACCGCCGGCGAAGAAGCAACAGTCGACGACACCGAGACCGCGGCAACAGTCGAGGCCAAAGCCGACGATGCTGTGCCGGCTGACCCGTCCCCCGCACCGCGCCAGTGGTCGAAGAGCCGTGGGCTTTGGGTGGCAGTCGTTTTGGTGGTACTGGTCCTCGGCGGGGGCGCGTTCGGGTTCATCAAATACCGGCAGGTGAGCGACCAACTGGCCCAGCTGCGCCAGAGTGAGGCGGATCGCGCGGCGGCGGCACAACTCGCCAGGGACTATGCGATGAAGTCACTGACCTACAGCTTCGAGGACCCCGACGCCTTCTTCCACGCTGTCGAAGACGGTGTGTCACAGCAGCTTAAAGACAAGTACGTCAACGCCACGGACCTGCTCAAAGCTGTCATGCTGCAGGCGCAGGTCAGCTCCACCGGTGAGGTGCTGGCCACCGATCCCGTCCTTCAACCCGACGGGTCCTACGAAGTGGTGGTCTCGGCACACCAAACCACCCGCAATCTGCAGAACCCGACGCCGAAGGTGTCGATCATCCTGTTGCGAGTGACGGTGAACAACGTCGGCAATGCCTGGCAGGTCACCGATATCGGCCCCAAGACCGGCACCAAGGCACCCGAAGAGCAACAGATCCCGGGTGCTGGAGCCCCTGTTGCTCCCCCGGCGCCCGGTGCTCCTCCAGGTCCCGCACCCGGCGCCGGTCCCGCGCCCGCTCCGGCTCCGGCCAAACCGGCACCCCGTCCGTGAATCGGCTGTCGCTACTCGTCGCCGTCGTGACGATGGCGGCAACGAGCACGCTGTCCCCGGTGGCCGGTGCGGACACCTCGCTGCCGCCCTGTCCGCAATCGAACCCGGTGATCACCCCGACAGGGAAGTCACCGCAGGCGGACTGCACGCTGCATTCCGGTGATCTCGATTTCGCCGTCCAGTACTGGAGTGTGCCCGAGTTGCCCCGGCCCAGGGCGGTGAAGGTCACCGTGACCGACCCGTCGGGAGCGGTGGTGCAGACCATCGATGAACTTCTGGAGCCGTCGACCCCGGGCGGCGTCGGGCTGCAGGATGTCGACGGCGACGGCCGCGACGAGCTGATCATCCCGATCTCACAGAATCTGCTCAACGGCGCGAACCCGAACACCCGCTTCGCGGTGTGGCGCGCCCACGACGACAGCCGGCACTACGAACGCACCCAGATGGTCGGGCAGGCCGCATATCCCAGCGGCGACGGGTATCTGGTGACCAACGGCGGCGGCCTTGCCAGCCGGGACCTCACCTTCTACCTGCCAACCGGAGCGGGGTACACGCTCGTCACGGTATTGACGATCGAAGTCTTGGAGGTCGATCCGGCCACCAACCGGGTGTTGACCGTCAATTGCCGCGCCCACCAGGAGGATGGCCTACACGCGGTCGACATGAGCATCCGCCAGGCCGAGGACTACTTCTGCAATTCACCTGCGGCCAGAGCCATTTGGCCTGACGCAGAACGCGTTCAGATCAAGCGCTGGGGCCTGGGCGGAAACTGAGTTCTACGGCGCGCAGTAGTCGCGGACCGCGACCAACAGGTCTCTGGCCTTGGCGAGATCGCTGGCAAGGCGTTCCGGAGTCGCAGGCCGGTACGGGTCGCCGTTGTCGATTTGCGATGCCACCATGTTCGACCGGATCCGCAGATCGATCCCGGGCGGGCTGCTCAAGTTGTGCAGCGGACTCAGCGGGGCCCGCACTTGGGCTGCGACCCATGGCGGAGTGCCGGTAGGGGCGATCGCGTTGAACACGGCCTCCAACCGATCAGCTGCCGGGAGAAGGAGATTGCAGTCGTCATCGCCGGCACCCGCGACGGGCGCGGCAGCCAAGCACAACGTGGCCGCGGCGGCCGTGAGCACGACGCCCAACATTCGGTGACACATCGGATCTACCTTCGCATCGCGCCGGATTCCACGGGTCGGCTTTACTCGATTTGACGCGCAGGACCGGCGAGAGTGCGCTGGCAGGCCTACGATCCTCTAGCCAGGTATTCGACAGCAGAGTGTGATCGCGGTGCGGTGATCGATACCGCGCTCGCATTGTTCCTGTCTCGCGGATTCGGCTCGACGACGGTGGACGACATCGCCGAAGCCAGCGGCGTTTCCGTCGGGACCATCAGTCAGGTCTTCCCCACCAGGGAATCATTCGTCCTCTGCGTCGTCGACGCACTGAGCCGGGCCCACAAGGAGATGTTGGGCGGGATTATTGGCGGCGCCGGGGCAGTCCCCCTGCACCGGATGCAACAGATGTGGTTGCTGGCGGTGGCCTCACCCACCTTGGCGGCCGCCGTCTCAGAACGACGCAAGCAGACGCTGCCACTCGCGCTCGCCGATCACCACCGCACGGATCCTCACGACCCCTTGATACCCCGAACGGTCAGGGTCGGGTCGGCAGTCGTATCGGGAACCTACGCAGCGGGAATCAATGATGCCGCAGATACCGAACCCGATCGGGATCTCGACGATCCGAGACGCATGACGCGACGCTTGGACCACTCGTTCAAGCACATCACCGGACGAAGCGAGTACTGACTCCACCCCGTTTGGGGTCCCGGGATGAGTTTTCGAACCACCTTGCGTTCAGGCACTCGGAAAGCACTTTCACAAGGCGGTCAGGAGAACAGACATGAGCGTGGACAACATTTCACAGCTGGGCGAGTTGGTTCCGTCGCGCTACGCGGTCCAGGTCGGCGATATTGAAGTGCTGGTGATCAGCGATGGGGTGCTGCCGATAACATCCTCGACGCTGGCCACCAACGCCGGGTCGGCCGAGTTGGGCAGCTGGCTGGATGACATGTTCCTCCCGCGCGACGTGGTCGACTGGCCGCTCAATGTGGTCGTGGTGCGCACCGGTGGCCGGACCATTCTGGTCGACGCCGGTCTCGGGATGGAGTTCCCGGATTTCCCGCGGGCCGGTCAGACCGTGCACCGACTCGAGGCCGCAGGCATCGATCCAGGATCGGTGACCGACGTCGTGCTCACCCACCTGCACATGGATCACATCGGCGGACTGCTCACCGACGGGCTGAAGGCCCGGCTACGTCCGGACCTGCGAGTCCACCTCGCCACCGCGGAGGCGGAGTTCTGGGAGAAGCCCGATTTCTCCCAGACCGTCATGCCACAACCGATCCCGGATGTCTTGCGACGGACAGCCACTCAGTTCCTGAACGATTACCGTGGCCAGCTGCGGCCGTTCGAGAGCGAGTACGAGGTGGCACCGGGCGTGCTCATCAGCCGCACCGGCGGCCACACACCCGGGCACAGCATCGTTCGACTCGAGTCTCGCGGTGATCAGCTGACGTTCGCCGGCGACGCGGTCTTCGCTGTCGGATTCGATAATCCCGAGTGGCAGAACGGTTTCGAGCATGACCCCGCAGAAGCGACGCGCGTCCGGGTGGAACTTCTGCGTGAACTGGCCGCGACCGGCGGAGCACTGGTGGCCACCCACCTGCCGTTCCCGTCGGTGTGCCACGTGGCGACCGCCGGCGACGCCTTCCGGTGCGTACCGGCTACCTGGGACTACTGAGCCAGCCGGCTCTATCTCCGCAAAAAAACTGCTGCGCCAGAGGCACTTCGAGCTTGGCGTGGGCGGCCGCGACGCTATTCCCCACCAGACGGTGGCTAGTGATGTGCTGCATCGACTGCGGTGCGCGGCCGGCCCACGGCTTGAGCCTGCCATCTGAACAGATGAGCGGGAGTTGCCGCGACGGCCAAACTAGCTCGGCCGTCGTACCCCCTCGTGGTACGCACGCATCTGCGGTTGCGAGCATTCCATCGGTGTCACGACGAGCGACAGCCAACCCATGGTCAGTAAGCCGGCAGCGACGTCCGCGACCAGCAACCAGGTCAGCGCTGCACCAGGCCTGCCGGTATGAAGCCACCAGAAGGTGCCAATCCCGATGACGGCCGCCAAGCCGCAGATGCAGGCAGCGACACAGCATCCGCGAAAACGCCGTCGCCACAACGCCACAGCTGATGCGATGGCCGCAAGCGCAAGCCCGACCATGCTCATCGCCGGCAAACGATTCGAGCCGTAGGCCGACACCTCATCGGCCATGTCAAGCCACCACACCATCACCGCCACTGCTGAGACCGCCGCCAGCACTCCATAGCTGACCGAACGGCCGGTACCGATCCAGACCTCCTCCAGCACGCGGCTTTCGATACCGGTGAGGGTCTCTTCGATGCTGTCGGTACGCGGACCACTCACCCAAGACCTCCCACTCGCCATCATCAGTGCACCTCACCGACATGGTCGGTTGGAGTCGCAAAGTAGTTCCCGCGTGCCGCACGGAACCGATCCGCTCGAACCGACGACAGATACAGGTATGGCATCCGAAACAGCGGTAGAACTGAAGCGGGTCTTGAAACCTGCCGTGCATGCCTGGCAATGGCAGGCAGCCGCGCAGTGCCGTGGGCTTGATCCGTCGATGTTCTTCGGATCCGACGGCGAAGAAAGGCAACAGCGTCGCGAGCGTGAAGCCCGCGCAAAAGCCCTATGCGCGCATTGTCCCGTCATCGACGATTGTCGTCGGCACGCCCTCAACGCCGGCGAACGGTTTGGGGTCTGGGGCGGCCAGTCGGCCGCCGAGCGGCTGAAGCTGCTTGCCCGGATACCTAGGCGGGGCTGAACAGCCGGCGTTCGAGGATCGGGCTGTTCTTGAGTTGGTGCAGCCCCTTCGCCGCGGCGAGTACACCGAGGTCGGCAAGCGGCTCGACGGTGATGACTGCCATATACGCGGCACCAAAGGCCAGGATGTCGCCGACCGTCTGCGCTGCGAACCCTTCGCCGTACAACGCCCAGAACGCCACCCAGGACACGATTCCAGCCTGGTACGTCGCCGAAAGAGCCAGCGCCTGGCGGTATTTCAGCTGCACATACGGCGTTTCCGTGGCGATCACCTTGTGCGCGACGAATTGCAGAGCGAATAGCGGCACCAGCAGCGTCGTGACGTTCATCCCGAACTGCGGGAGATCAAACGGCGCGAAGAAGACGCCCTGCAGCAGCAGTCCACCCGCCAAGCCGAACGCGGCGGGCGCGGCACCGAAAAGCAGGAACAGTGTGGAGCCGAGGATGAGGTGCACTTCCGAAATGCCGACCGGGTAGTGCGGGAACACCTGAAAGAACACGAACACCAGCGCAGTGGTCACGACAGTGCGGAATAGTAGCGCGGCCAGTCCTCGATCCTTGACCAGCTTGGCTGCCACGTATAGGCCGTAGCCACCTGCTCCCGTTGCGCTTACATAGCTCAAAACGAGCTTAGGGCCCTCGACGATTCCCGGTTCGATGTGCACGGCGCACCCGCCTCTTCCGCGTAGAAACCCAGACTTTCAACGAAGTTAAACACAGAACAGTGGCACGGGTCGTGCTCAACGTCGATTTCACTAATGTTGCTGCGGCAGAGCACTTTAACGTCTCGGGAGTCCTTGACTTCACGCTGGGAACTCTAGGGAGTTCCGAGCCGACTATTCCATACGAACCAGCTCCAGGATGATCAGCGACGGCATCATCGGCACCATCGAACTCGTCGGCCTAATCGCCGACCGACTGCACATCGAGTCCGGCGCCCTCGGGGCGTTCGCCAACATCAAACCTCGGCGGGCAGCACGGGCGCGCGATCCTCACAGCGAATTCCCAGGGAACCATGCGAGTCGTTGCGCCGACCATTGGATGTGGGACCCAAACTTCCACCGCCCCAGGGAAAGGTCGCGCACCGCAATGAGAACCAACAGCATTACCCGCAAGGCAGCGCACATGGTCGCCGGCATCTCGGCTCTGAGCGTCGTCGCCGCCCTGGCTGCGGCACCGGCGTGGGCACACGTCCATGTCGATGCCGACCACACCACCCCGGGTGATGACGCCGTCCTAACCTTTTCGGTCCCTAACGAATCTGATAAGGGGGCGGCCACGACCGAGGTCACGGTCGCCCTTCCCGATCTGACCGAGGTAAGCGCCGAGCAGATCCCGGGCTGGACCGCCCGCCTGGACCGCGACGTCGCGGCAGGCACCGTCAAGTCCATCAGCTGGACCGCAGCACCCGGCGCCGGCATACCACCCGACGAGTTCGCGCTGTTCCGCGTAGCAGCCATGCTCCCCACCGGTGACAGCGCCAGCTTCCCCACCACCCAGACGTACAGCGACGGCACCATCGTGCGGTGGGACCAGTCCACCCCGGCTGGTGGCGCCGAACCCGAACACCCCATCCCTACGTTGACGCTCGGGGCAGCACCGCACGAGGCCGCGGCCCAGCCGTCTGCCACCGTGTCCGCGAGCACCGCACCCGCGGCACCGGCGTCGTCGACGTCGGCGGCGCTTGCATCGGACAAAACCTCACGCTGGCTTTCCGGAGCAGCCCTCGTCGTCGCGGCGGCCAGCGTGGCCATCGCATTGGTGGCACGGCGACGGTCATGAAGTCGGCGGTGGCGACACTGCTAGGACCACTACTGGTGCTCATCGCGCTAGCTACAAACAACGTTCGCGGCGATGACAGTCGTCGGCCCGGACGGAAACCTTTGGTCAGCCGGAGAACCCCACCTGCAAGGCGCCATCATTTCGCTGGACGTCCTGCCGCTCGGCCCGGCCGGAACCTACACAGTCAACTATCGCGTCACGTCCGCTGACGGACACGTCGTCTCCGGGTCATGGCCATTCCACCTGAGCGTCGCCGGTACGGGCACGCCTGGTCCATCCGCAGCCGCAGGTTCTCCCGCCCCCCAAGGCATTCCGATGTGGCCCTTCCTTGCGGCAGCTATCGCGATGATCGGCGGTGGAGCATGGTGGGGTGTGAGAAGACAGCCGAAAGACCCGGACAGCTGACAGGCCGTTCGCCACAACTACGGGTTTCCAAGGGTTCGCTCGCAGTCCCTAATTGCCAGGCTGAAGTGGTGAACGTATACGAGGCAGTGACAAGCCGACGAGCCGTGCGCGGGTTCTCCGACGAGCCCGTCCCGATGGAGGTGCTGCAGCGGGTTCTGTCCGCCGCGGCATGGGCACCGTCCGGATCGAATCTGCAACCGTGGCGCATCTACGCCGTGACCGGCACCCCGCTGGCGCGGCTCAAGAAGATCGCGGTGGAACGGGTCGCCGCGGGTGACCCGTGGGACCAGCGAGAGTTCGAGATGTACCCGCGCACACTGAAGTCGCCCTACGGCGAGCGCCGTTCTCGATTCGGAAGGGAACGCTACAGCTCGCTGGGGATCACCCGCGATGACTGGGAGGCGCGCCAGCGAGCCGCGATCGGAAACTGGGATTGCTTCGGCGCTCCTGCGGCACTCTTCTGCTACATCGACCGCGATCTGGGCCGTCCGCAGTGGGCGGATCTTGGCATGTACCTGCAGACCGTCATGCTGTTGCTGCGCGCGGAAGGGCTGCACAGCTGCCCGCAAATGGCCTGGTCCCAAGTTCGGGAGACCGTCGCGGATGCCGTATCCCCGCCGGAGGAGCTGATGTTGTTCTGCGGCATGTCAATCGGCTACGAGGATCCCACCGTGACCTACATCCGCACCGGACGGGCACCGCTCGACGAGACGGTGACCTTCATCGGCGACTGACAATCAACATCGGAACCAGCCTGCAGGTCAGCGTTGCGATGTGGTGGCCGCGTTGAGTTGAGCGTTTGGATCGGACTTGACGTGCTCGTGCTTCGACAGCGCCTGGATGGAAACATCATGTCCCTCAGCGGATTTGCGCAGAGCGCCGATCGTTGCCTGCTCCTTGGAGATATGCGTGAACGGGTCCCAGTGGTACCAGCGCATCGC
>FLQS01000051.1 GCA_900078375.1 uncultured Mycobacterium sp.
GCGCAGGCAGGCTTGGGTGGGATCGGCCAGCGGGTGAGCGACATGGTGGGCTTGCACAGCGTGGGCCAGTTTTCCGGGATGCGGTCTGTGATGGACGCGGCGATGGCCGGCTCGCAGCGGTGGGATGTCGGTGGCGTGTTCGGTGGACATATTGGTGGGGTCGCCGATCACCTGCGCGAAGCAGCCATGGGCGCATACGGCTCGCATATCGACGAGATCATGCGCCGCAGCCAGCGTTCAATCCACGACTTCATGTACGGGTCGTCCCGGTTCCCAGATCCGCTGTCGTGGATGAACGATGCTTTGCGCGAGCCAGCGGAGTCCATCACCGAGATGATGCGGTCGTTGTGGCCGCTCGCTGATCGGGGGATGCGCGCCGCGCAGCTGGCGCTGCGGACCGCGCTGAATCTCGTTCGCATGCTCGAACGCAGCGAACCGCATGCTCGCGAAGCTGTGCGGAAATTCCTGCTCGATTGGCTGGACTTCCAGCATGTGTCGTGGGATTTGGTGTGCTCGGCCACGTTGGTGTTGATGAACGTAGGGTCGTGGTTGCCCGACGGCCTGTTCTCGCTGAACTTCGATCCTCGTCCGCGCCTTCGCGCGCTCACCTTGAAGGAGCATCGGGCCGTCACCCGGTTGAGCACAGATTCCGACCTCAGCTTCCGGGGCAAGCCGCTGCTGTCCCTCGATCAGCCGGTCACGGTGTCCGACGGTGACGGCGCTCCGGCTGTGTTGCGGGACCTCGTGGCCGATCGAGCCGCTCCGGATCCGGCCGCCGTCGAAGACGAGATCACCGATCCGCGGATACTGCGGGTGTGGTGGAAGTTCACTGACCGCGAACGCCAGATCCTGCGCGAGAAGAGCCAGCCCAGGGTCACATGGCCGGCGGCGGCGGTCGCCTGCGGTGGCACCGCAGCCGAGGGTGATCGACTCCGACGTAAGGTCCGTCGCCTAGCCCGGGCCGAAGATTCGGCGGACGCTCCCACCCGCGCGACTGAGGCGAGCTGACGATGGGTGGCTTCATCCACCCGGCACGCCGCGCCGTTGAAGATGCATATCGGCGCACCAAGGGACCTGTGGCCTACCTCGACGAGTCCTATCAAGCGCCAGCCGACAGCTCCCACCAAGGTTCCTTCTATCTGTTCACCGCCGTTCTGGTGGCCGTGAAGGATATGGACACGCTGCGGTCGGGCCTTGATGAGATCGCCGGCAGCGACTACTGGCACACGCGCGAAGCATTGCAGAGCGACCATGGGTGGGCGCTGACGCGGGAGATGCTCGATTACCTTGCCGAGGGTATCGAGCCCTGTGTGATCACACACCAGGTCACCGTCGACGCGGATGACTCTGACGCTGAGGAAGCCCGCAAGCAGTGCTACAAGGCGCTCGCCGTCGCACTGGCGACAGGCCGAACCGGCGTGTGGGACCCGGTTGACCTGCTCATCCTGGAAGAGCGGAATCAGCGCAACTTCAAGAACAAGGATCAGGCCAACCATAAGGAGCTAGTCTCGACGAAGCTGGTGCCCCGGCAGACGCGGCTGTTGCAGACGTCGCCATCATGCGAGCACCTACTTTGGCTTCCCGACCTCACGGCATCGGCGTACAGGCGCACAGTCACGCACAATGATCGCAGCCTCTTCGACGTCATCAAGGATCAGTCGCACTTCGTTGCGCTGACCTGATCCGTCGTCAGATAGGGGGCGGCCCAAGAAAAGAAGCAACCCCCGGCTGCCGTAGCTACACCGGGGGCCAGACCGACTGTCGAGGCGTAACGCCCGGAGGGCCGGTTCCTTGCTATAGCTAGGTTAACACCAATTCCGGTGTGAACCATCCCCGAATACAGGGCCAAGCCACAACGTCGCTAGCCGCAGTACGTCACGTGATGAAACGTGACCAGGCGAGCCAGATCGAGGCGAATACCCAGCGAGTCGAGGGGTTTCGGAGACCAGCGACACCCCAGCCGCAGTCAGCCAGCCTGTCGATGTGATGTAGATCACGTGTCGCGGATGATGTTTTTCAGCCGAGTTCCACCGGGAAAAGGTGGAGGTCCGCGACCGCGGCTTCCAACCTTCAACCGATTGGAGGCCGGTGATGGCTCTCATCACATGCGGTTATTGCCGCCACCCCGGAATCCACGTCAGGATCGTCCCGCCTGGTGTTAGCCCGTCGAACTTCTGCGTCGGCTGTGCCCACTGCCGGGCCGAGGTCGAGAAGAGCCAGCAGAACCGTTGGTACAGCTGGCCCTGATTTCAAGCTCAGCCTCGAACGTATTTCCCTGCAGGGCATGCGATCAAGATCTGGACAACCGTGTGGTTCTATAATCCGCCACGGAAAATGGAATTTGGCGTCCACCATCTTGGGCGGAATTTCGGAAAAGACCAGGTAGAGACGATGGCATCCGCAATGTGGAATCGGAACCTACACCAGACGCGTTATGTAGCTATTCTAATTAGTTAGTTTCCCGCGGACTGCGTGGGCGTCGCAGCGCGGGGGCGGGGAACTTCTATCCTGGCGGGTATGGATTTCGCCGCGCAAAGCTACCTCGCGCAGGTGGACCGCATCTTGGCCGCTGCTGCGTCGCTGTTTCCTGCCGAGAGTCACGACGCGGAGCTGCAGCGCAGTCCGGCTCCGACGGGCGGGACTCTTCCTGACGGTGAGAGCGGGCTGGCCGCGGCGGCGGGGGAGGCGTCGACTCGGTATCGCCGTGATGATGCGCGGGCGGTGGCGCTGAGCGACGCCCTGCACAGCTCGGCGATGGAAGCGGTCACGCATGCCCGGGAGGCGAACGTATCGGCCCGGGCGATCTCGCAGACCACAGCGACGGGTGCGCGGGCGGTGTTGGCCGAGGGGACCGACCCGCACAACCTTGTGCTGCTGGTGTCGCAGATGGACGACCGCCTTGCGGCAATGCAGGAGCACATCAAGCAGTCCCGTCAGCGGTTACAAGAGTCGGCCCAGAAGATCGCTGCGCATCGGGCGGAGATCACGCAGCACACGTAGGCCCGTCCAGAATCTGTTTTTTGGGGCGGTGCTGTAGGGGTGGTGGCGGTTTTAGTTTGAGCGGGTGGGCGGCTCGGGTGTGGGCGCGTATATCGCGCAGGTTGACCGGGTGTTGGCCTCTGCCCAAGGCGTTTTCCCCGCTGCCGGTGGTCCGGGCTCGGTCGGCAGCCAGGGCCCCGGCGTTCCGGCCGCTCCCGCCGATTCGGCACTAAGTACCGGGGCCGGCAACGCCGGAGACGGCTATAAGCGCACCTGGGGCACCGTGACCGGCCTGGACGCCCAAACCAACGGCACCTCGGCCGCCGGGGCCGCCGAAGGCCAGAACGGTCGCGCCGGGGCCACCGGAGTGCGCCAGAGCGCCGCGAGCGCCGCGGCCGCGATCGCACCGGCCGCCGGTTCACCGGCCGGGGTGAAAACGCTGGTGACCAACATGGACGACCGCCTGGCCGCGATGCAGCGCCAACTCGACACGACCAAGGCACAAAACCAACTGCTGGCCACCCGAATGCGCCAGATGGCGAT
Source organism: uncultured Mycobacterium sp. (assembly GCA_900078375.1). Taxonomy (GTDB): domain Bacteria; phylum Actinomycetota; class Actinomycetes; order Mycobacteriales; family Mycobacteriaceae; genus Mycobacterium. Next base: position 3,523 of record FLQS01000051.1, read on the forward strand.
GGCCTACCGCCAAGCCGGGCAGGCCTCTCAGGCCGGCGTGTTCCGCGGGATGGGCGGCGGCATGGGTGGCGGCGGCGGGATGCCCTTGATGGGGATGAGCGGGGGCGGGTTCCCCGGCATGGGCATGTTCTCCAAACTGCCCGGCATGCTCAACGGCCAAAACTCGCGCAACGCCACGGACCAGCTGACCGAAGGTTTGTTTGGCAAGGATGGCAACGGTAGCGATCGCGCCAACCGTGCGGTGGCCTTCGCGAAGTCGAAGCTGGGCGCACCGTATGTGTGGGGCGCTACCGGTCCGAACGCGTTCGACTGCTCGGGCCTAGTCCAGTGGGCCTACGGCAAGGCCGGGGTGGGCCTGCCTCGCACTACGTATGACCTGGTGAATTCGGGGACGCCGGTGAGTCGGGCGAACATCCGCGCGGGGGATCTGATCTTGTGCAACTGGCAGAGCGGTCGGCCAGAGCATGTCGTGATGGCGGTGTCGCCGGACATGGTGATCGAGGCACCTAACCGGCACGAGCGAGTCAAGCTGTCGTCGATCCCGTCCGGGCACCTGGTGATCCGGCGGGTTGTAGGATCCCAGTAGATTTGTCCTGATCCCAGATGGTGGTCCACTGTGTGTCCTTTTTCGGCCCAATTGGACAAAATCGTGGGACGCGTGCTGCTCGGCGGCCAGTGGAATGTCCCGGGTGCCTACGTGTGTGGAAAAGCCAACGCCGCTAAGGGGCGGATCGTGATTGCGCTGCGGCACAGATCTTTTCGCTGATCTGACGTAAGTGGCCGTTATCGGTACACAAGCTGGTTCGTCTCTTGCCGGTGCCACCGAGTGCGATAGTCGGCACGACCGTGTACGGGCAGTGTCACATCTGATCGCCAGAACCGAACATTCGTGGCAGGTTCGGACCATGTTTAGCGTCAAAAGCCGTAACAGCGCTCGGCGTACTCCACCACCGATTGCCTGGGTTGGTGGCTGATTGCTTGATGGTGCGATCGTAAACGAACGCCAGGGCATCGGTGACCCGGAGATCGTCGGAATTCGGAAGAAGGCGTCGTCGGACGGTGGGATCTTCGGCGACAACCTTTAGCACAAGAGGTTTGACGCGGTTCTCGTCAAACGCGGCTGAGCTTGGATAGAAGCCGCCCCGGCCAGTGCCTTCGGCAGCGACGATTAGACAGTATGCAAAATCAAACTGGCACAGCGTGTTTAGCAGCACATCGCTATTTGTGACCGCATCTGGCGGGGGTATCTCATCGTCACCGATGTCCGGTCGCATCACGGAGTGATTGGCTAGAAGCTCGCGTGCTGCCGAAATTAGGTAGCCGCCGCGGTCGTCGTTGGTGAGATTGGCACGGCTGGCGTCTACCTGCGCGTGTCGAATCCACGATGAGTTCACCCAATCCGGGCTGCCCGCGGCATCTTCCGTGGGCCGAAGTACCAGGGAATGTACCGTCTCCCACGCCTCCATACGCACCGCCAGACTGCCAATCGCATAGATCCGAGTGACCACTGCCAAGCGCTTTTGTGTCGCGTCGTAACCCGATCCGATTTCACGATAGGCGGCGAAGAGCGTGTCTGCGGCGTTCAGTGCTAGGTCGTCCCGTTCGAAAACCGTTGCCTGAGCGCAGAAAATCGCCCATTTGTCGAGTGCCATCGCGCAGTCCTCAACGCTGCTGCTGGCGTTGATGTATTTCCGAAGAGTGCGGAGGAAGTGGCGCAGCCGTACGTCGTTCTGGGCTTCAATGAGAGCCACCACCGCCGCAGCGAACGTTTCGTCGTCCATTTCCATTAGCAGAGGGATCTCGGCGGGCGCGCCCGGTGGATGAATGCGCGACTGCTGTATGAACTCACGCATCACAGTTTCAGCAAGGTCGCCAGCTTCCTCGCGAATCCGCCTTGTGTAGGCCGACAGCACGTCTTGCCAGTGCGCGTTGCGGATAGGAACGTTCTGCGCGCCCTCGCGCACGAAAATCTCACCTGGCCGAAACACAGGCACTTTTTTCGCTTTAGCATCCTCGTACTCGCCCAGCCTGCTAAAAGGCACTGGTAGACCGCTGTTTTCAGCCCATATCACAACAATCTCGTTTGTTCTCGTGATCGTGGATCTGAGAGCGGATGTGGATCTGCCCTTCGATGTACGGTCTGACGAGATCACCCAACCTGGCGCCGTCATAGCGGCGGCGATCGGTGATAGATCCCTCGGGCATGCATGGAGTTCCGCGATCGCTTACGCCGATCAGGATGTAGCCGCCGGGTGGGCGGTTGGACATCGTGATCATGTCCTTAATGAGCTTCAGCTGGTCGGCTTTTTCGTCCATGTCGACAGTGGCTTTGAAGTCGAGATGGTTTCCCTCGACGTCAGCCAGCAGTTCGAGGAGCTTGTCGTAGTCGACTCGCCCGTCAGGAACGACAACCACGACGGAGATCCTTTCTGTGGCATCGGTGCAGCCTACGTAGCCGCATACACCGGCAACCACTCGTCGATCGTGGGCGACAACAGGTCCGGGTAGAGCACTTCCCGCTGCGATCCGCTCGTGCTCTGTGCCTGTGCCTCAAAGAGCGCCACGGCTGCTTCGGTCATGATGAGGGCAGCCGCGAAACTGTCAGCGACAACACCTAGCAGTTCGCGTTCCTTGCGGACGTACCACGTTGCCCACTTGAATCCATGTACGAAGCCTGACGTCAGGTTGTACATCCGATCGGCGAGAACGGCGTAGCCGACGTTGCCGCCGAGCAAGTCGGCAGCGTGCGCGGGAGGGTTTTCCTGAATCCATTGACCAGCATCAACTACAAGTTGTGTTGAGTTGGGGGCATTCGCTTTGGGTGCCTGTCTGACGACCGCGTCCTCTGTCTCGAAGAGAGCGGTCGACTCGTTTAGGCTCGTCAACAGCGCTGCGTCGCCGGCGATCTCGTGAATCTTCTTCTCACAACTGATGAACCCCCGCTGGTTCTGATTCTCTTTGAACACTATTCCGGCGCAACGCTTTCGGCGGAGATCTCGGTCGCGGGGACCAAGTGCCCAGACCGTAAGCGCCGCGGTCTCTAATGCGACCCGACAGCCAGTCAGCACTGCAACGGTGCGCATGTGGAGCCGACCTCGATCATCGGGGTATTCCCACCCATTGACGATCTCGGCCGCCGAAGCGATGTTGCCAGCCGCGCTCATGGCCGGATAGACCGCTGTCTCGCTGACGAACATCCCACCGAGCGCTGGTAGGTATCCACCATCATCGATGGCCAGGCTGCTACCGGCATCGGGCACCTGCCGCTTCAAGCTCCAGTCCGTCAGTGCGCTCCAATCGGTGAGCGCGCTTCCGCGGGCCGCCCGATCCAGAATTCGGCGAAGGACAAGCGCCCGATCAAGCTTCGCTTGAGCGGCCGCGAGTTTCTCCCACATGTCCATTCAGAACGTCACCTCCGTCTGCTGACATTGAACCTCAGACGTCCGACATCGACGCCTAGCCGCCATCGGGTGTCCGGGCAAGGTCATCAGAGGCTTTTCCGGGCGATGTCTTGGAGGTGCCACTGCATGGACTTGCCGGTCTCTTTTTCGAGTCGCACCAGCAGAACCCCGCAGAGGTTCAGGAGCCCGGACATCAACTTCATCTCTCCGTCGACGCCGTCGGGATCGGGCGCTTCGCTCACGTACTCCATCAGCCGCTTACCCGAGGCAGTCGTGTCAGCCGGATCCCCAGTCGCCCATTCCGTCATCACATCGATGGCCCAGCGGGTGTTGTCGTTCTTGTCCACGCAGGAAGGGTGTCATGAAGGAGGGTACGAAGAGGGTTGCAAAGCCGATCTGCTGAACTCGTCCCCCCAACCTGATGCCAATGCCGATGCACAACCCTCACCGCGAGGTGCGGGTTGCGTACAACCGTCGATCTGCCCGCTCACGGCACGCGCCCGGTCCCGGCAGTGCACGAGTCGAGGCCTTCGCTCAAGAATGACAAAACTCCGGGACGGATTCGCCTGGGCAAAGTTTGGGACGCCGCGCATCACGGCAGGTCACAGCTTCGTCGAGTGACAGCGGAATCGGGAACCTACACGGGTCGCCTGAGGCGATCAGCCGCTCGGAATCGTGGCGAGCCCCGCAGGCCCCGCGGGGCCTATTTGGTGCACTTCGCAGGTGCGCGGACCAGGCATCATGGGAGTTGAAAGTGCGGAGCTTCGGGCGTCGCAGCGCGACAGTGGGCCGGTTTATGTTGAATCGGTGACCGAAGTTGACCGACGTTTCGTACATCGCGGGAATCCGGGGGCGGAGTAGATGGCAGGCGAACGAGGTAGCGCCGTCGAGGACAAAGAGGTCACGCGTCGGCGTCTGGGTCGCGGCTTGGGCTATGCAACGCGAGTCCAGGTCACCGCGCACCAGTTCATGGCGCGGCGCGCTGCGCTGGGCATGACGCGCCGCCAGGTGCGCATGGAAGCGGAGCCGGGCCGCCGGGAGTGGATGGCCGTGCTGGCCGGGCTCTCGATCGTCGTCGTGATTTGTGTGGGCGCGCTGTTCTGGTCGTTCATCCGGCCGGCGGGCTCGGTGGGCGGGTCCAAGATCATTGCCGACCAGGACAGCGGGGCGCTCTACGTCAACGTCGGCGACGTGCTCTACCCGGCGCTGAACTTGTCCTCAGCCCGGTTGATCGCCGGGCAGGCTGAGAACCCGGTCCGGGTGCGCCGCACCGAGATTGACTCTCGGCCTCGCGGAGTGATGGTCGGCATTCCGGGGGCGCCGAACGTCATGAACGCGACCGCCCCGTCAGGTTCGTCGTGGCTGGTCTGTGACGCGGTGACCAAGGCGTTCGGCACGGGGGCACCGGAGCCGGTCACCGTGACGGTGATCGACGGCCAACCTGACCTGTCGGATCGTCGGCGGGTGCTCGATAAGTCCGATGGTGTGCTCCTGCGCTTCGGCACCGACGTGTGGCTGATTCGCGATGGTCGCCGGTCTCTGGTGGACGCGAGCCAGCGTCCGGTGCTCCTGGCGTTGGGGGTTACCGCCGAGGATCTCGCGGCGGCCCGGCCGATGAGCCAAGCGCTGCTCAACGCCATTCCGGTGGCGCCGCCGCTGACCGTGCCGGTGATCCCGGGTCTGGGTAATCCTGCTCCCTTCCCCGGCGCTCCGGGCCCGGTCGGCACCGTGGTGTCGACCCCGCAGGTCGAAGGCAACACGACCTATTCAGTGGTGCTGCAGTCGGGAATGCAGACGATTTCACCGATTGTGGCGCAGATCTTGCAGAACGCCGGCGGCAATCCCACGGGCGCAGTGCCGGTGATCGCCGGGTCGGCGCTGTCCCAGCTGCCGTCGGTCAACCGGATCGACACCTCGATCTACCCGGACGAACCGCTGAAAGTGGTGGACAACCAAGCTAATCCGGCGACGTGCTGGTGGTGGGAGAAGGGGGCGGGGGAGAACCGCACCACCACCTCGGTGGTGTCGGGTGCGACCATTCCGGTGCCGGCCGACCGTAGCGGCGACATCGTGAAGCTGGTGCCGTCGGAGTCGACGGGCGGTCAGGTCGCCGATCAGGTCTACTTTGGGCCGGATTACGCGAACTACGTTGTCAGCACCGGGAATGGGCCAAGCGCGTCGACCAAGGAGTCGGCGTGGTGGCTCTCGGAGTCGGGCATCCGGTTCGGTGTGCTCCGCGACCGGGAGACGTTGACCGCGCTGGGCTTGAACGTGGAGCCTCAGCCTGCCCCGTGGTCGGTGCTGCGCTTGTTCGTCGCCGGCCCGACATTGTCGAAAGCTGATGCCTTGCTGCGTCACAACACGCTGCCGCTGGATCGCAACCCCGGAGCATTGGAGCAACCGAAGTGAAGCAAGGATTCGTCCGGCCCAAGCCCACACCGCCGCCGGGAAGTGACCTGAAACCGGAGCCAATCAAGCTACTGACGCCGCTGAAAGTCCCGCCGCCAGAGGGCAAGTCGCCGTGGCTGATCGTGGTCGGCATCCTGGTCATCGGCCTGGTCGTCGGCATGGTGGCCGTGTCGTTCGCCTCCGGCGCCCGCACCTTCAACGGTGTGGGGGCGATCTTCCCGGTGTTCAGCATCCTCGGTATTGGCGCGATGCTCTTCGGTGGTCGGTTCAGCGGTGGTGCTCAGCAGATGAGCCGCGGCAAGCTCGATGCGATGCGGGCGCGGTTCCTGCTGGTTCTCGATGAGATGCGCGACCGGGTGTCCGATTCGGCCGACAAGCTCGACGGCAACTATCGCTGGTATCACCCGCCGGTGGACACGCTTATCGCCCAGGCGGGCGGGCCGCGGATGTGGGAGCGCAACCCGAACGGAAAGGACACCTGGTTCGGTGTCGCTCGGGTGGGGGTGGGGATGACGTCGCTGACCGAGGGCGGGGCGATCACGTTTAGTGAGCCTGATGACATGCCGACTGAGATCGAGCTCGAACCGGCCACTGGTAAGGCGCTGCAGGAGTTCGTCCGCTATCAGAGCGTCGCTTATGGCACCCCGGCACTGATTTCGCTTCTGGTCGAGCCGGGCTACCGCATCACCGGTGAACGTGAGGCCTCTTTGGGGCTGATGCGGGCGATCATCGCCCAGCTGGTGTTCTCGCACGGTCCGGATCATCTGCAGCTGGTCGTGGTGACCGATGACGTCGACGAGTGGGAGTGGGTGAAGTGGTTGCCGCACAACGGTAATCCGCACCAGCTCGACGGCGCGGGTCCGGCGCGCATGGTGTACACGTCGGTGGCCGAGTTCGCGAACAGTCAGCTCACTGATGCCGTGCGCCGCGGTGGTGCTTTCGTGCCTCGGCACGCCGCCAGCCGGGACGCGGTGGCGCCCATGCCGCACACCGTGGTAGTCAGTGACATCGCTTCCGGTGGCTGGTATTCGGTGATGACCTCGACCGGGGTGCAGGGCTGGACATTCTTCGACGTCCGCGGAGGGGTGCCCGCCTGTCAGGATGAGCGCGGGGCGCGCACGCTTCGCCTCAACGAGGACGGCGTCATTGACGCGGTGCCCCGCGACGGGACCTGGGCAGCCGATGCCGAGGAAGGCTTTCAGTTCTTCGCCATCGCTGATCAGCTGGAGCGGTTCGAGGCCGAGCAGCTGGCCCAGCTGATTGCGCGGTCGCGTATCGCCGAGCCGTACGAAGACATCGGTGACGATGCGAGCGATTTCAAGCGCCCGCGCGACATCCTGTCCTACTTCGGCGTCAACGACGCGGCGTCCGTTAACTTCGAGGCGCTGTGGGGATCGCGACGCGACATCAACTCCCCAGAGACGCTGCGCATCCCGTTCGGCGTGCGCGCGGACAACGGCGAACTGGTGTTCGTCGACATCAAAGATATGAACCAGGGCGGTGACGGCCCGCACGGGATGATGTCGGGCACAACGGGGTCCGGTAAGACCACGGCGATTCGCACCGTGCTGCTCTCGGCGATCCTGGGGCACCCGCCAGAGAACTTGCAGATGATCCTCGCCGACTGCAAGGGCGGCGCGGGCGTCAAACCGTTCGAGGGCACCCCACATGTTCCGCACATCATTACCGACCTGGAAGACGACCAGGTGCTGATGGACCGGTTCATCACCGCGATGTGGGGTGAGATCGCTCGCCGCAAGCAGCTCTGCAACTCGGTGGGCGCCGATGATGCCTACGAGTACAACCAGATCCGCGCCGAACGTGCGGCGCGCGGTGAATATCTGGAGCCGTTGCCGCGGCTGCTGGTCGTGCTCGACGAGTTCAAAGAAGCCTTCCGGATCAAACCGGATCTGCCCGAGGTGCTCGACCAGATCGGACGCCAGGGACGTTCCCTGTGGGTGCATCAGCTGCTGGCCAGCCAGGACATCGACGCCCGCGCCGAGAAGCTGCTGGAGAACGTCGGCTACCGGCTGGTGCTGCGTCAGAACACCTCGGCCAGCGCGTCGGCGGCCGGCGTCCCGCAGGCCGTCAACCTGCCCCGCGAGGTCGGTGTGGGGTACATGCGCACCGGATCAGCCGACGAACTCACCCGGTTTCGGGCCGAGTCGTTGTGGCGCGACTACCGCCGGCCGGGCGCGGACAACGACGACGTCATTGAAGCTACGTCCTCGTCGGAGAAATACCTTGAGCCGCAGTTGTTCACGACATCGTGGGTTCCGCTGCCGGAGCACCTGAGTGAGCAGGCGCCGGCGGAGACGACCACAGTGGTCGAGTCGGTGGAGGAAGACGATGAGGACGACGCGCTGCGCAAGCCGAAGATCGGTCCGGTCATTCTCGATCAGCTGCGGAGCTACAACTTCAAGCCGCAGGTGCTCTGGCAGCCTCCGCTGGACGTGCCCCACACCATCGACCACATCGTCAACATGTATCTCGGGCGGCGATGGGACGAGAACTATGGCGCCACAGCGGATTTGATCTTCCCGATCGGCATCGTCGACCGGCCCTACAAGCAGGATCAGCACCCGCTGCTGGTCAACACCACTGCCGATGGCGCCAACCAGCTCATCGTGGGTGTGCGCTCGGCAGGCAAGACCACCGCGTTGCAGACTTTGATCTGCGCTGCGGCGATGACGCACACCCCCGAGCAGGTCCAGTTCTACTGCCTGGCGCTGTCGTCGCGGGCCCTGGACACCGTTGCCGGCCTGCCTCACGTCGGTGGTGTGGCTGGCGCCCTGGACGAGGATGGCATCCGTCGGACCATCTCGGAAATGCTGGAGCTGCTGGAACGTCGGCAGCGCAGCTTCCCTGCGTGCGGTATCAGCTCGATGCAGGACCTGCGTGACCGCAAGTTCCGGGGCGCTCCTGGCGCGGTTCCCGATGACCCGTTCGGTGATGTGTATCTGGTGGTGGACAACTACGCCGCTCTGACCGCCGAAGCCTCGACGATCCGCAACAAGGATCTCCTGTCGGCGCAGATTCAGAAGCTCGTCGGCGAAGGCACCAGCTTCGGTATCCATGTGATCATTTCCGTGGGCCGCGACATCGACCTGCCGCCGCGGATGCGCGGGTCCTGGCCGCAGCGCGTGGAACTCAAACTGCAGGGCCCCGAGGACGCCAAACTGCTGCGGGGCAAACTCACCGACGCGGTTCCGTCGGGCAAGCCAGGCCGGGGCATGGTGGCCCAGAACTACGTACGCCTGGGCGCCGAAGAGGAGGGCCTGCACACCCTGATCGCGCGGCCGGCGATGCGAGGCACCCCGGATTCGGAATTCCGGTCCGACAGCGTGGTTGAGGCGGTCCGCCGCGTAGCGGCCAAGTACCGGCCCGCGCCGCCCGTACGCCAGCTGCCCACCGAGATCACTCTGGCCGAGCTGCAGGCGCGCGCCCAGCGCGAACGGCACGCCGGCATCGCCTGGGCGATCAACGAGCGCGATCAGCTGGTCGGCCTTGAGAAAGACTCGCCGTTCCTGGTCATCACCGGCCGCGAGGACTCCGGACGCACCAATGCGCTCTCGGCCATCATGCGCGAGATCGCCCGGGTGTACGCGCCGGGGGCCAGCTCGGCCGTACCGGATCCGCGCGACACCCGTCCCCGCGCCCAGGTGTGGCTGCTAAGCCCGCGCCGCGAACTGCTGCGCGTGCTGGGCAAGGACTACCTGGAACGCTTCACCTACCGCAACGACGAGGTCGGGCCTTGGGCGGCCGAACTCAACCGCATCCTGACCGCCCGGCTTCCCGATGCGGGCCTCGACGTGGACGCGAGCCTGGAGCAGCGCTGGTCGGGTCCGGAGATCTTCCTGATCGTCGACGACGCGGATCGCCTGCCGTTCGGTTATGACGCGCCACTGCGCGAGCTGGTGCCCAGCGCGAACGCCGCCGCCGATGTGGGCCTGCGCATCGTGTACGCCCGCCGCTTCGGCGGATGGGCCGGATCGGACCGTGCCGATCCACTGCTGGGTGCGATGAAGCAGGCCAATGCGCCCCTGTTGGTGATGGATTCTGACGGCGAAGAGGGTTTCGTGCGCGGCCGGTGGAAGGGCCACCCCATGCCGGCCGGCCGCGGATTCCTGATGGATACCGGTGAATCGGGACTTTACGTTCAAGTAGGCCATGACAGTTCGCCGGAGGGTGGTGTGAATTGATTTGGGGCACTGCACTCACCCAAAACGCCCGGTACATTCATATTGGAAATTCGACGCGACACGAGGGGGTTACGTTTCATGTTTGTCACTGCTGAACCTTTGGAAATGGGTTGCACTGCCGGTACTTTGACGGCGCTGACGTCGGCCTTCACCAGCGGAAACGCCTCCGCTGCGGCTCCGACAACCGCTGTGGCGCCCGGACAGGCCAACGAGACGGCGATGCTGCTCTCAGCGGCCTTCGGCACCCACGGATCGCTGTACCAGGCGATGGCGGGGATGGCGTCAGCCTGGCATGCGATGTTTGCCGGAGCGCTCGGCACTTCTGGCGCCAGCTACGCCGCCACCGAGGCGTTCAACGCCGCCGCATCGCTGTAGCCGACCCCCATGGTTGAGTACGGAGCCCTGCCGCCGGAGATCAACTCCGCGCGCGCTTACGCCGGACCGCAGTCAGCGCCGCTGACCGCGGCGGCGGCTGCGTGGCAGGCGCTGGCGGCCAACCTCGCGAGCAACGCCGCCGCCTTGAACTCGGCGATCATGGCGCTGCTCGGCGGGGGTTGGCAGGGGCCCTCCTCGGCGATGATGGCTGCGGGCGGCGCAGAGAACGTTCGCTGGCTCTTCCAGGCAGCCACCCAGGCCCAGGAAACCGCCCTGGCGGCCGAGCAAGCCGCGCTAGCAATCGAGGCCGCGCATGCCGGCTCGGTGCCTCCGCCCGTCATTGAGGCGAACCGCAATTTGCTCCAAGCCCTCATCGCGTCCAACTTCATGGGCGTGAACGCCGGGCCCATCGCCGCTTGTGTCGCCGCGTACGACGAGATGTGGACTCAGGACGCGTCCACGATGTACGGGTTCAGCGCCGACGCCGCTGGCATCACCGGGATGCTGGTGCCGTTCATGCCGCCCGCACCGACGGTCAACCCCGGCGGATTCGCCAGCCAGGCAGCCTCAGTGGCTCAAGCCGGCGGGACAGCGGCAGGCCAGGCTGGTCAGAACGCGGCCACGGCCGGACAGTCAACGGCCAGCATGGGCGGCAGCGACGCCAGCTCCATCATGTCCATGGCCCCGCAATTCATGAGCGCTGTTCCGCAGGCCTTGCAGGGCCTGGCATCGCCGTTGATGGGTGGCGGGGGCAACCCGCTGCAAAGCCTGGGCGCGTTCCAGGGCCTGCTGTCTCCGTTCATGAGCATGATGACCCCTGCGATGGGCGGCATCGGTGGTACCGGCGCGCTGACCTCAGCGGCATCGGCGTTGGGCCCTGCAGGTGGGCTCGCAGGCGGCTTTGGCGGCGGCGGCATGGGTGCCCTGTCCGCAGGCATGGGCGGGGCCCGCAGTCTGGGCGGGCTGTCGGTTCCGGCCACCTGGGCAGCCAGCGCCCAATCCGGTGGGGGCAGCGTTGCGCCGATCTCGGCTACCGGCGGGGCCAGCGGCGCCGCCGCACCATCTACCGCCAGCGGCGGCGTCGGCGGAGCCGCGCCCATGGCAGCCATGCAGGGCAAAGAGAACTCCTCGGGCAATGGCCCGTCTTACGGCGCGCCGGTGCGCGTCCTTCCAAGGCCGCGCTGAGCGGGCGACCGGAGGATACCGAAGGGGGTCGGGAACTCAATTTCATGAAAAGTTTTTTGGCGCATTGCTATACGCAGCGCCGCCAGGACACGATTAACGAGTCCAAGCAAATGGCCAGCACTTCCACCAACAAATCCAGGAGCAAATAGATGTCCGATTTCATGACCGACCCGGATGCGATGCGCGACTACTCGGGCCGTTTCGCCAATCACGCCACCAACATTCAGGCTGACGCACAAAAGGCCTACGCCTCGTCCCAGGGCATCGCGGGGGCTGGTTGGGACGGCCACGCCAACAAGACGTCGTCGGCCACCGTGGAGGAGATGATGCGCGCGTTCCGCAACATCGAGAACCAGATGCACTTCGTCAGCGACAACCTGCGCACCTCGGCTGACACCTACGAGCAGCAGGAACAGGCCAGCAGCGCCGCGCTCAAGTCCTGACCGGATTCCCGACGACCACCAACATCCCTTCGCAGACAAGGAAACTCACATCATGGGCTCACCCATCAGCTACCACTACACAGACGTCGAGGGCCACGGCAAACTCCTGCAGGCCCAGGCCGGCTCGCTGGAAGCCGAACACCAGGCGATCCTCCACGACCTCAACAACGTGGCCGACTTCTGGGGCGGGACCGGTAGCACCGGCTTCCAGGAATTCGTCAACGAACTCAACCGCAACTTCCGGGTGATCTTCGAGCAGCTCGGCGAGCACGGCGGAAAGATCGGGACCGTTGCCGGCAACACCATGCACACCGACAGCGGTGTCGGCGGTACCTGGTCGCTCTGATCAGGGTCAGCGACGGGGTGCGCCGCCACGCAGCGCCGTGGACGTACTGCTCCCCGACACCCCAGGGCGCCTAGCTTCTCGCTTAACCGCCTGAGCATGCGGCGGCACCCTCACCCGAGGGTGCCGCCGCTTTCGGTTTTAGCCCCACGACAGAAGCTCCCCAGAACAAGAAGGACGTGCGCATCATGTTTTCCGCCCACAGCGCCGAACCGGTCGCCGATGTGACAGTCAATCTGCATGGCATGTGGATGCTGCAAGCGATGCTCGACATCGCCACCATGCCACCGGAACTCAGCGCGGTGCCCTACGGGGCCCCCCGCGATAGCACGTGGATCTCTGGGGACCCGCGCATCGAGCAGCTTCAGGAGGCCGGTGTCGTGGGCGCCGACGGGCACGTGATTCCTGCAGTGGCCACCCGCATGCGGGTACTGGCCGCCCCCGATGTCGAAGTAGCCATTCTCATTGCGCGCGGCGCCCTTTCGTGGAAGGGCCGCATCGACGTCACTGATCCCTCAACCTGGCGGCGCGACATTCCGCAGAACCAGCTGCAGATCGTGCTGGCCCGCCGCGACGGCCGGTGGGTATCGGCCGCCCGCGCCGGCGATGACATCACCGTCGACGATGTGGGTTTCGATGGCGGATCGGCAGTCTGGTTGTGCGACATCATCGTTGATCAACTCAACGCCTTGCATCCGGTCGAGCCCTCGCGGATCGAGCCGATGAATCTGCCCTACGAGGACATCCTGAGTGCGGCTGCTCAACGCGCCGCTGCAACCGACGACCCGCAGCGTGAGGTTCCGCTGCGGGCGCTGGGTGTTCCGCCGGCGGCCGTGGCCGAACTCGGCGCGCTGCTCGACGAGCCGGTCATCGAGGCAGTCCTGTATGCCCGCGCCCACACCGACGCCCGCCGCGACACCAGCGCCACGGCGCTCAATATCCGCGACACCGAAGACGGACGTGTGGCGCTGTATCAGATGCTGGCCCCGCGCGGCTCCACGCAAGACTGGATGGTGATTGCGCCGGGATCTCCCAGCCAAATCCTGCAAGGCATCCAAACCGTTCTGAGCAGCGTTAATGCCCGCGACTGGGAAAACCATCAACGATTTTCGTAATGGCAGACCGCGCCAGCAACGGATGTACCGAACTTTCTCGCTTGGGCGTAGTTAACCGGTATTTGGCGGCCCTACGATTGCATCATCACGTCTTTCATCAAGCCATTGGGGTGGTTATGAGCATGGACCCGGAATTCACCGCGCGGTACCTGAACGAACAGGACCCTGACGAAAGCCCGCCCGGTCACGGCCTGGACCGGGAAGCCGGCATCGGCGCCGAGCCGCAGGTGCCCGACGCACCGTCGCTGCCTGAGCCCGAAGCCCCGCCGTATCAGGCGATGCCGGACAACTGGGCAGAAACTACGCAGGTCGTAGCAGTATCACCGATCGCGGTGCCGCCGCCGGCGCCGCGCGTCGACGAGCAGCGCCGAGCGCCGAGCGCACCCGCTCGCCCCGCCGAGGGCGTTGGGGATTACCGGGAGGCCGGTGCGCGCCACCGCGACCCCAGCTCTGAGTACACCGAGGGCCGCCGAGAGCATCAAGCCCCGGCCACGCCGCCCCGCGGTTTCGCCGGCCCCGGTTCTGCCGATGTCGGACAGGCCCTCTCGGGGCCGATGGTGCGGGTTCCAAACGAATTCGTCGATTACTCACAAGGCCCCGTGGCAGGCCAGCGACCGCGGTCACAGCCCTTCGCGTCGGCGCCGCCGCGGGCACCGTCGGCGCCGAGCAATGAACTGGCCCGCAGTGAGTCCGCTCCGGTCTGGGATGCCAGCGGCTCCAGCTTTGCCGACGCCTCCAACGCCCCGGCCTTGCGGGCCGAGGATGTCGTGGCTGCCCGCAAGCTGCCGCCGGAAATGGGATGGCGCAAGGCGGTCTATCTCGGTTCGGCCAAAACGGTCAACTTTGGTGCCGGGCCGGCCGAGCAGCGGCTGCGCGAACAGATCGATCTGATCAAAACCAACATCCCGGGTAACTACCTCATCGGCGTGGTGTGCGTTCGAGGGGGAGTGGGCAAGACCCGCACCACGGCCGGGGTGGGCACCGCCTACGCCATCCACCGCAAGAACGAGCCCGTCCTGGCGATCGACGCCAATCCCACCTACGGCGCGCTGGGTCGGCTCATCGACCCGACCGCCACCGCATCGATCCGAGAATTCCTCGCCGACAACAACCTTCACAGCTATCCGATGGCACGGCACTACACCGGCAAGAACAAGCCAGGCCTGGAAGTCCTGGGCGCCAATCAGAACGTCGCCAATCCCTTTGATTTGTCGCCGGAGGCCTTCAAGGCGGTGCTCGGCCGGGTGCGCCGCTTCTACCAGCTGGCGCTGGTGGACTGCGGCCCGGAGATCGAGCACCCGGTCATGCAGGCGGTGCTGTCCCAAGTCGATTCACTGATCATCGTGGGCACGATGAACTTCGACGGTGCCGCCGCAGCGGAAACCACCATCAAGTGGCTCGCAGCACGCAGCGAGTACCAGGCCCTGTTACGCCGCTCGGTGCTGGTCCTCAACGACGTATACAACTGCGTCGATAAGGATTTCATGGCCAAGGTGCGGGAAACGATCGGTCAGCGGGTCGGCGGCGTCACCTCCATTCCGTGGGACAAGCACCTGCGCGACAGCCCCCAGTTGGACTGGGATGCTCTGCGCCGCGAAACGCAGTACGCCTACCTGGATGTGGCCGCGTGGCTGGCCCAAGGCTTCCGCAGCGGACGGACGGCACTGCGGTGACCTCCGTCCGTGAGGCCGCGGTGAGCACCGGGGCAGGGGAAGAATCCGAGCAGCTGCGCCAGGTCCTGGTCGCAGTCATGGTCAACGATGTGTCAATCGGGTTGCGTTTGGATGCCGCCGCGGCGATCGGCATTCAGACCCCGGCCCTGGTCGACGTGCTCAACAGCCGCCTCAGTGAGATCGGCAAACCCCGACTGTCGGTCCGCCCAGGTGACGCTGTCGCTGGCCGCGGTCGCTGGGCACTGTGCTGGGTTGACGGGACACCGTTGAAGCCCAAGCGCTCTCTGAGCGAGCAGGGTGTCCTCGACGGCACCACTCTGTGGCTGCGCTTCATCGACGACGCCGAAACGCGTATCCCGGTGATCGAGCACGTCACCAGCGCCATCCCCGCCGAACTGCGCAAGCACTGGCCTTCGGTGACACCGCCGTGGGCGGCCCGAGTGGGCGTTGTCCTGGTGGCCGTCGCCATGCTGTTGGTGGCCACATTGCTGCTGCGCTGGCGCTACGGACACGACGACTTGATCGCTAGTGCCGCTGCCGGCGTGTGCGCGCTGGCGCTGATCGTCACCGCCGTGGTGACCGGCATCCGGTCGGCGCGCAACCGTCGCGCGGCTGGCGACGTCCGCAGTATCGAGCCCGATCGGGCCGAGGTCCTACGCGCCGAGCCCGATCGGGCCGAGGTCCTACGCGCCGAGCTGTTCGTCGCTGACACGTTCCTGCTGCTGGCGGCGGCGGCGACAGCGGTGGCAGCCGCGCTGGCGATTCCCGGGCCGCTCGGTGCTGTGCATGTCGGGTTGGGCGCGGCGGTCGTGTTGGCAGCCGCAGTGTTGATCTTGCGATTCACCGGCCGCCATGTCGCCCTGTGCACGGCGCTGGTCGTCATCAGCGCCGCCACCCTTGCCGCCGGCGTTGCCCGCATGCTGTTGGTGACCTCGGCCGTGACGCTGTTGGGCATCGTGTTGCTGGTGTCCATCATCTGCATCAAGCTCGCTCCGGGCTTTGCACGCATGCTGGCCAACCTGCGGCTTCCAGTGTTCCCGTCGGCCAGCGGGCGATGGATCTTCGAGACCCGCCCCGATCTGCCGAGTGCCGTGGTGGTGCCCAGTGGCGACACCCCCACGCTGGAGGGACCCCAGTCGGTCCGCAATGTGGTCATCTCCGTTGACCGTGCCCACGGCTTCCTGACGGGCGTGCTCGCGGGTTTCTCCGCCCTGCTGGTGATCACCGCGACGGCGCTGTGCGATCCGCACACCGATCGGCGGTGGCTCCCCCTGGTCGTTGCCGCCACCAGCGCTGGAGCCGTCCTGCTGCACGCCCGTTCCTACACCGATCGGCGACAGTCCACCCTGCTGGCCGTTGCGCCGGTGGCGATCGCGCTCGCGGTGCCGCTGCGCTACGCGGTCGGTCTGTGGTCACCGGCAGCGCTACTGATCGGTTGCGCGACCATGCTGGTCCTCACGGCCGCGGGTCTGGCCCTGGCAGCGATCATCCCGACACACGTCTACAGCCCGATGTTCAAACAGATCGTGGAGTGGGTGGGCTACCTGCTGCTGATTGCGCCATTCCCGTTGACGTTCTGGCTGATGGGTGTGTTCTCGGCGATCCGGTACCGCTCGTGAAAACCGCGAACGTTGTGCGCAGCACGTCATGCCTGCTCGGCGCAGCCCTGATGGCGCTGGCACCGGCGCTGGCCAGCGCGCCCACCGCGGCGGCCCTCGCCCCACCGACAATTGATCCGGCGGCTGTTCCGCCGGACGGGCCGCCCACGCCGCCCGAACCGATGAAGCAGGGGGCCTACTGCCCGCGCGTGGGCACACTTCCGGGAACCGATTACCGCGTGCAGGCCCGCTACCTTGACATGCTGAATCTGTCGGAGGCTTGGCAATTCGGCCGCGGAGCCGGAGTCAGCATTGCCGTGATCGACACCGGCGTCAACCCGCACCCCCGCCTGCCCAACCTCATCCCGGGCGGCGATTACGTCTCTGACGGGGACGGCCTACAGGACTGCGACGCACACGGAACCATTGTTGCGTCGATCATCGCTGCGGCACCCGCTGACGGCAAAACACCCCTTACCCCGCAACGCCAAACGCGGCGGCCCGACACCGTTCCGACGTCGGAAGCCCCGCCGCCACCACCCCCGCCGCCCACGCAGACGGTGATCATTCAAGCCCCGCCGCCACCACCTCCGCCACCGCCACCGGACGTTCCGCCGGCGGCCTGGCGCAGCGACGGCGGCGCGCTGCACGTGCAGCCGGTCGACTTCCCGGGTCCATTGCCAGCCGATGACCCGCCACCGCCGCCGCCCCCGCCGGTGATCCCCCCGCCCGACGCGTACACCGGGATCGCACCGGACGCGCAGATCATTTCGATCCGGCAGTCCTCTCAGGCGTTCAGCCCGGAGAACTCGTTCGGCAACGAAGATCCCGTCACTCGCCGCAAGGCCGGGGACATCGAGTCGATGGCGCGGGCCATCGTGCACGCCGCCAACATGGGCGCCAAGGTCATCAACATCTCCGAGGTGTCGTGCATGAGCGCCCTAGACGTGATCGACCAGAAAGCACTGGGCGCGGCAATCCGCTATGCGGCCGTCGACAAGGACGCGGTGATCGTGGCCGCCGCCGGCAACACCAGCAATAAGGACTGCAAGCAGAATCCCATCTATAACCCGTTGAGCCCCAATGATCCTCGCGATTGGGCTGGCGTGACCACCGTTGTCACCCCGGCCTGGTTTTCGGACTACGTGCTGACCGTGGGCGCTGTCGACGCGGACGGTAATCCGCTAACCGACCTCAGCATGGCGGGCCCGTGGGTGTCGATCGCCGCGCCAGGGACCAACGTCGAGAGCCTGTCCGCCCGCGACGACGGTCTCATGAACGCCGTGGAGGGCCAGGACAAGCAGCTGGTTTCCCCTGCGGGAACGTCGTTTTCGGCTGCGATCGTCTCCGGGGTCGCCGCACTGGTGCGCGAGAAGTACCCGACATTGACGTCGCATCAGATCATCAACCGGCTCATCCGCACGGCACGCCCGCCCGCTCGCGGGGTCGACAATCAGGTGGGGTTCGGGATCGTCGATCCGGTCGCGGCCTTGACCTACGACCTGCCTGATGGCGATCCGCGGCCACCCGAGCGTATTGCTGATCCGCTGGTGCTGCCGCCACCTCATCCGGGGCGGGACATGTCGCCGGTGTGGATTGCGCTCGGTTCAATCGGCGGCGTAGCGCTGCTGGCGGCCGCGGCGGTGGGTGTGGCGGCCATCATTCGCAACAACAGGGGGACAGCGTGAAGTCGACCTTCCCGATCGGGCTGCGGCTCACCTGGTGGCGGGTCATCCTCGCCTTCCTGGTGACCGTGGCATTACTGGGAGCCGGTACCCACCTGTGGCATGGGCCGGTCGCGCTCGCCGTTCCGATTACCGTCGCGGTGCTGCTCGACGCGGCCCTGCTGATCACGTGGCGTCAGGAGACTCTGGCGGCCCTGGCGTGGGGTCGGGTGCGCCGCCGGGACGCAGACACGACCGTCGATTCGCCGGTGTCCTCGCACCGGCCGCGCTGGACCACCGATGAGCTGGCGATCCGCGGCGACGACTTCGAAGCCCTGGCGGTGGTCGCCGTGGACGGCCCGTCGCACAGCCCTTCGGTGCTCGATCAGCATCGCGTGCATTCCGGGGTTCTGCTCCCCGTCAAGGTGGTGGCACGCGCGGTGCAGCAGTTCGACGTGCGGTTGGCCGGGATCGACATTCACAGCGTCGGACGGCGCCGAGCAGGCGAGGACCATCATCACTACGCGGCCACCTACTCAGGCGTCATCGCCGATTACGGAGCGGTCGGGGAGCGCAGCACCTGGTGCGTGCTGCGGATGCGCGGCGGTGACAACGCCGGAGCCCTCGCGGCCCGTGACTCGGTGGCGGCGACGCTGGCGGCGTGTGCGCGGCGGTTGGCCGTCGAACTGGGCGCGCACGGGTGCCCGTCGCGACTGGTGGATGCGGCCGAGCTGGCCGAGCTGGACACGGCGATCGCCGGCCCGCTTGCCCGCGGCGCCCACGCGCAGTGGTCGGGGCTCGTGCACCCCGCCGGTGCGGCGACGAACTACTGGGTGTCCCCGCAGGACATCACCACCGAGACCTTGGACCGGTTGTGGGCTCCCGATACCGACGCCACCATGACCAGCATTCAGCTGCGTCCCCAGGCCGGCGGAACAGTGTCGGTGGGCATGTTGGTGCGGTACTGCACGGCGGGCCTGCTCAAAGAGCCCCCGCTGCGCGGGCTGAACCCGCTGTCGGGGCAGCAGGAACAAGCGCTGCGCGCCACCCTGCTGGAGCCTGCGGTGCCGGAGCTGCAGCTGCCGCACCGGGCGTTGAGTACCGGGGAGAAGCTGCGCGCGCCGATCGGCGCTACCGGCATCCTGATCGGCACCACCGCCAAGCACCATCCGATGCTGGTTCCCCTTGGCAACGCACGCCCCGGCCGGCACGCGTCGGTGACGGTTGCCGGGGAGCTGGCGCTGCTGTTCCAGATCGCCCGCCGCGCGGCGGCTACCGGCTACCGCGTGGCCGTCGTGTCCAGCCGCCCGGAACACTGGCGAGCTGCACTGGCACCCGGCCTGCGCGTGGTCCGCGAGGTGCCTGACGAACTGCCCGACAACGGGCGCGCCATGATGGTCGTCTATGACCACACCGGCACCACGGGCAACCATCCCACCGCCGCGGTCACCGTGCGCGCCGTCAACCCGGGGACGGCCAGTGTGGCCGATGTGCACCTGGAGCAAGACTCCAACAGCACCGCGGTCATCCGCACCGCGGAGTTCCGCTACCGGCTACACATCGACGTGCAATCCGAACGCAACGACATCGCCGCCGCGGCCCGGCGCGTGGCCTGATCGGGCGAGCTGACACCACCAACGACTTCGAGAGGGAGCTAACGGCGATGACCACCACGCAAGCCAGCGATCCAGCCCGCGCCGCGATGACCCGGGGCCTGCTCGCCTCGGGCATCAACGTCGATGGCGTCATGGCCGGCCACAACCCGGCGGTGGCCACCGAGCAGTTCAAGAAGGCCACCCAACTCGACCCCGGCATCTGTGACGCGTGGCTGGCCCGCATCGTCGCCGGCGATGACAGCGTGGAGGTCGTACAGGCCGCCTGGGATGCCCGCGAATCCTACGGCTGGGAAATCCACCGTCTCGGCCTGCGCGGCACTGCTTTTCGCCCCATGGTCTCCGATGGCGTGTTCCTCAAGCTGGAGATCACCTCCCGCGATGCGCTGCGCAACGCCCTGGCCGTGGCGCTGATCCGGGAGAAGCGCTACGCGCAGGCCCATGCACTGCTGTCGGAAGCCGACCCCGCAGACCCGTTCGATGCCGACTCCCACGTCTATGCACGGGGCCTGCTGCACTTCCAGACCAGACGCTGGCCCGATGTGCTCGCCGCCTTCTCCACCGACCGGGTATGGCGCATGCCGATCTTCGGCGCGGCGGCCTCGGCGATGGCCGCGACTGCACTGGCATCACTTGGGGTCTTTGAAGACGCGTTCCGCCGTGCGCAGAAGTCCGTCGAAAGTGATCTACTTCCGGCTGCGGCGACGGTCGCGCTCTACACCCAGGCGATGTGCCTACGCCACCTAGACAAAGCTGATGACGCCAATCAGCTTCTGCGGCGGGCCTATTCGCGCGACGCTCAGTTCTCTCCGGCCCGTGAAGCACTCGACGACCAGACCATCCGGCTGACTCTCACCAGCCCCGAGGCCATCGAATCGCGCACCAACCCGTGGGACCCCGACAGCGCCCCCTCCAAGGAAGCCGCTGAGGCGGCCAAGCACTCAGCGCAAGCCAGCAAGTTGCTCGCCGAGGGCGACGCGGAGCTCAACGCCATGCTCGGTATGGAGGCCGCCAAACGGGAAGTGAAGCGGATTCGCTCCACCACCAAAGTCAATCAGCTGCGCACCAAAGCCGGTCTGCCGGTGCCGGTGAGCTCGCGCCACACCCTCTTGCTGGGACCGCCGGGAACCGGCAAGACGACGGTCGCGCGGTCGCTCACCAAGCAGCTGTGCGGGCTCGGTGTGCTGCGCCGGCCCACCGTCGTGGAGACCCGGCGCTCCAAGCTGCTCGGCCGACACATGGGTGATGCCGAGAAGAACACCGAAGCCACCGTGGAAGGCGCGATGGGCGGGGCGCTGTTCATTGACGAGATGCACAACCTCTACGAGACCGGCTACTCCGGCGGCGACGCTTATGGCACAGCGATTTTGGAGACATTGCTGCCCTATCTGGAAAACGATCGCGCCGAACTGGTGGTGTTCGGTGCGGGCTATCCGAACGCGATGGAACGGATGCTGACCGCGAATCAGGGTCTGCGGCGGCGGTTTCCGACCGTGATCCGGTTCGAGTCCTACACCCCCGATGAACTGTGGCAGCTCACAGAGCTGATGGCCGCCGAGTACAAGGATGTCCTGGCCGGCGATGTCGAGGCGACGCTACGGCCGGTGTTCGAGCGGTATTACGTTCAGGAGAACAGGTCTCCTGAAGGTGACTTGATCCGCGGAACGGACTGGCTCGGCAACGCTGGGTTCGTGCGCAACATCATCGAGAAGGCCCGCGATCACCGCAACAACCGCGTCGACAATGAGGATCTGGACGCACTGCTGGCCCAGGACGACCTGCTGACCGAGGCGCAGCTGCTGCCCTTCCAGCAGCTCATCGCCGAAGACATCGCGGAGGGAGTGGCCGCGGCGGTATCGGATGCCGAATCCGACCGGACCCCAGCGCCATGACATCGGCGGCGCGTGTCAGCAAGGCTCCGTCAGTAGTGACTGATCGGCTCGACTGATGGCGCGCAGCAAAACACCCTGGGCGGCAACCAGAATCCGACTTCGTAACCGTAGTGATCAGGGCGTCAGCGTCGTCGAAGTACCTTCTGGCGTAGTCCAGCTCGAGCGGCGTGCTCGTGGGCTCCAGGAGGACCGCTGCGGCGTTGTCGCGTGCCGACAGAGGGCGTACTGCTGGCGGCGGTGTTCGTCGCCGGCTTGAACGGCGCTGTGTGGGTCGTTTCGCGCGGATGCGGGGGCCGTGCTGGTGGACAGGGCTGCGGCGTGGACGACGGTCATGATCGGTTGCGCCCCGGTACGGGCTGCGGGGCTTCCTGGGGCGGCATCGACCGTGTCGGGCGTGCCGACGTCCCGGCCGGATCACCGGCTGCGGGACCGGAGGCGGGCTTAGCCGGCGAAGGCAGTCCTGACTGACGAGCGGCCGGAAGTGCCGGTGCTGGTGCGGGTTCAGCGCCCCGTTCGCGGCTCCGGCTGCCGTTGGGTGGCTGTGCGGGGGCCGACGACTGTCGGTGGCCAGCTCTGATCTTGGAGGCTGCGCCGACCGCGATCGCAGCGGGGATGGCGACTTCGGGGGCCAGGACTGCCGCGCCGGCCTCTGCGGCACCGGCAGCTCCGGACGCGCTCGTTGCCGCGCCGGCACCGGCCCGTGAGGCCGACGTCGCGGCGGCCGAGCTGCCGGGCTGACCAATGGCGGTGGTGGGGGGCGAGGTTGGTGCTCCTGGTGTGCGCCCGGCGGACCCGACTCGTGTTCTCCCGGCCGGCGGACGGCCGGGCACGGCGGGCTGGGTGATTGTTGTGCTGGATGTGGAGGTGTCTTCGGCTCCGGGTGAGCGCGAAAACCGTTGGCGCGCCTTGTCTGCCAGGTCGCGACCCTGGGTCAGTTTGTCTTGTGCGCGTTGGTATCCGCTGTTGCCGAGGTGGATTGCTTGCCGGACGGTTTGGACGAGGTCCTGGCGGGTGTGGTCGTGCAGGATCTCGCGTTTGAGGTACCAGAACACGCCGGTGGCCACCACCGACCACAGCGCGACCAGGACGAGCATGGCGACGGGGCTGGTCATGCCGACCTGGGAGGCTAGGCCTCCGGGGGCGACGGTTTTGAGGATCAGCAGGGCGGACACGCAGGTGTAGAGCACGTAGACGAACACCAGGAAGGCGTGGCGGAAGAACTGTTCGAGGCGGCGCCGGGCACGGCGGCGCGGGGCACCGTGGATCATGGCCGGGCCCACGGCGAAGATGGCCATGACCGCGTTGAGCAGCGCGGCACCGCACACCATGATGTAGCTGTAGGTGACGTAGGTGACGAACACCGCGAAAACCAGTCCCAGCAAGCAGAATCCGATGCCGAGGGCGAAGACACTGCCGTCGATGCTCTGGGCGTAATGCAGCGCCTGGGGGGCGCCGCAGGAGGACATGGCGTGGGCGGGGGCGTCGCGCACCCCGCTCATGATGGCGGTCGACCAGGCGTTGCCGCAGCTGCCGATGGAGTCGACGGTGGTGCCGAAATTCCAGATCTGCAGCGGCGCGCGCAGTAAGGCGTCGGCCAGCACGCTGGTGAGGTGACTGAGCTGGCCGGTGGCACCGCCACCGGCGATGGGTCCGTTGTTGGTGGCCGCCTGGGCGACACTGAATCCCAGGGTGCGGGCTTGGTTGATCAGTCCGTCGTTACCAGTGAGTTCGCCCAAGGGGTCGCGGGTGAGCCACAGGCCGAGCATGCCGATGGCGAAGGCGGACAGGATGATGGCTGCTCCGTGGCCGCGGCGCCCGTGCCAGAGGATGTGGAAGGCACCGACGCCGATGCCCAGGGCCAGGCAGATCGGGAAGACGTGCAGCTCGACGAGCAGCTGCCGCAGCGCCTCCAGGATCGGTTTGAACCAGATGGCCAGCCAGGACATCCAGGTGCTCGACATGGCGAATTTGAGCAACCACAGCACCGCAGCAATGAGGAAGATGTAGCAGGACGCCTGGGCTTGGACCCAGCTGGCGACGGTTTCGTGGGTGAGACCGGTGGTCAGCGCGTGAGCGCCCCACTTCACCCAGGAGCCGGGGTCGACCACGCTGACGTCGGGGCCACCTTCGGTGAGCGCTTCCATGGTGTCGACGGTGGACAGGAAGTACGCGCCGATCGGCACGCCGTAGCTGTCGGTTATACCGGTCCAGTTCAGCGCGGCGGCCATGGTCGCGGCGGTGGCCCGGGGGGCGGTGATCAGCGCCCACAGTGCCAGGGTGTGAGTCGCCAGGACGAAGATCAGGACGCGCCGCAGCCGAGGGTGCAGGGCAAGCTCATAGCCGAGGCGCTCGGCGGCGATGTCGCGCAGCGGACGCGCGGACAGGACTGCGGTGGTCATCAGGCGGCCCCTTGGTCAGGTGTGGTGTCGAAGGCGCGGTGCAGGGCGTCGTCGGGTTCACGTGCCACCTGGATCGCACCGAGGCGGCGGAATTCGTCGACGAAGAAGGCGCGCCCTTCGAGGTCTCCGCGCCCCTGCACGCTAGCGCGGCCGGTGCCGTCAAGGTCGTCGTCGAAGGCGGTGGGATCGCGCATCTGGTTGGTGGCCGCCTTGGCGAGGAAGAAATCATGGAACTCGGGGTACTCGTCGAGCGGCAGCCCGACGCTGGACCCGACGGCGCGGGCAATGCCTTCCTTTTCGAAAGGCACGATGATCTGCTGAGTGATGAATTCGTCGCCCATCAGCGCCAGGTCCTTGATCGGGTTTTGGGTGATGATGAGCATCCCGGTGTAGTGCTTGCGAGCACGGCGGCTGATGAGATGAGCGTCGCGGGCTCCGGTCCGCGAGTTGAGCAGCGGGCCTGCTTCTTCGAGGACCAGAAGCCCAAAGCGCTTGGTGTTGTTGAAGAAACTGACACGTGCGAGGCGCACCAGCATGCCGTAGATGGCGATGGAGGCACGCTGGCGGTCACTGAGGGCGGCGTACAGGTGCGGGTTGGCCATCTCTTCGGCGTCGGGAAGGTCGAGGCTGCCGGTCTGCCAGATCGTGACGTCGAGTGCGGCGAGGTCGGGAATGGGCAGGGTGTCGTCGAAGATGGCACGGGTGAATTCATAGGTGGCCCAGGAATCCAGAGCCAGCAGGACGGGGCGCAGGTCCTCAGCCAGTTGCCCAACTTGCGTTGAGCGGGTGTCAGCTTCCCCAGCGGGGGCTTGGATATCGCGGATGTAGCGCATGAGCGCCGCGGTGCTCGTGATCCCAAGAGCGCGGCGCGCGGCCGGGGTGAGCAGGGTGCGCAGGCGTCCGACCGCGACGCTGCGCACGTCGAGTCCCAACATGGGGATCATGTAGTCCAGCCAGTAGGACCCGGCGACCCGTTCGGGGAAGATGCGCAGGGCGTCACAGCCGAAGTCACCGCCGGCCATGTCGATGACCGCTTTGTTAGGGACGTCGGCCAATGCTGTTGCCCATTCGCCGTATTCGTCGGGTTCAACGATGAAAGCTTGGGCGCCGCGCTGCAGTTCAGCTTTGACGATGCGCTTGGCCGTGTAGGACTTTCCGTAGCCGGGTGCCCCGGCGCAGATGAGGCACGGGTTGTGGTTGCGGCGCGCCGTGCCGGGCAGGTCCAGGAGCACGGCGCTGTTGTTGGCGTTGCTCTTGTTGAAGCCCAGCAGCATGCCGGTGGCGTTGCCCAGCTGGGAGGAGATCAGCGGGACGAAGCGTGACCACTTGCTAGCGGTGGTGGCATGACTGAACTGGTCGGCGCCGCTCTTATGTTGGGGGACACCGGGGTTGAACACTGACCACAGGCGGGTGTGGACGCCACGGTAGTGGCGGATGACGATTTGGCCGGACTGGGTCATTTCCTCGCGAAGCCGTTTGATGCTGTGGTCGAGGGTGCGAGCATCGGCGGCGCCGACGTGCACAAAAAACCCCGACGACAGGGGTTGTTCGTCGATGTTGGCCGACAGGAGACGGTTGTACTCGGCGATCTTGCGTTCGGTGGCGTGCAGCTCGATGTAGCCGTTGCGGACGTCGCCGCGGTGGTCGTACTGGTCATCGATGTTGCCGCGGGCCCGGTCGTTGCGCCGGAACTCCAGCTCACGCGGACGGGCGGTGAGATTGATCGCGAAATCGAACACAGCACCGGTGTCCAGATCGTCGACAGCAGAGAGGAATTCCGAACCGGGGAACACGATCCCGCCTTCCGGTGCGTCGACCACAGGCAGGATCGCCTGGTAGCTGTCCGCGACGGCGAGCCCACCGTCTGCGGGCGAGACGCGCATGTACTTCTTCCAGGACGGCAGGGCATTGAAGATGCTGGGCCGGCGCGGGCGGTTGTGTTGATCGCCTTCGTCGAACGCCGCGGCGGGGAGTTGGTCGGCGGCGATGCTCGTGGTGTAGCGCCGCCGCGGCAGAGGTTCTGTGTAGGTGCCTAGCCACGTGTTGTGCTGCCAGAACCACGCGGACATGGCCGGGGTCACCGGCATCGGCGCGAACTCCGGGGGAAGCGAGTTGGCGATGTCGAACGCCAGCTCGGCGTAGGCGCGCAAGGAGGAATCGGACTCCTTGTCCCGGCCGGCGAACCAGTCTTTCAGCTTGGTGGCCGACCCGACCACGTTGTGACCGGCGCGGCCGGCGTCGACGG
Source organism: uncultured Mycobacterium sp. (assembly GCA_900078375.1). GTDB lineage: Bacteria > Actinomycetota > Actinomycetes > Mycobacteriales > Mycobacteriaceae > Mycobacterium. The sequence goes on from FLQS01000051.1 coordinate 30,080, forward strand.
GCACCATCAGCCAGTACAGCCGCGTCTTGGGAGCCTGCTCGGCGAGCTGCTCGGCGACCTGGGCGCAGCTGGCCAGCCAGTCGCTGCGATCGCGATAGCCGTGCACCATGGCGCGCAGCAGCTGGCGTTGGTCCTGGGCGACACCGAGACCGTAAAGCCAACTGTCGGCAGGCAGTTCGCGCCCGAGCAGCATGTGCAAGTCGGCGACACCGGTCTTTCGCCGGATCGACTGCAGGTGATAGGGCAGCCCAGAGAGCAAGAATCCGGCGTACACCGAGCCGTCGGCGCCGAACCACAGATTGTCGACCAGTTGGGGGCGGGACAGGATGGCGGTGTCGGTGCTGGTCTGCACGGTGGGCCGGACCGCTGCCCGCAGAGCCTTGAGGCGAAAGGCGAGGCTGGGCCGGGTGCGGGGGACGAGGGCGCCGAGTCCGGTGAGAGCGGCGGTGACCAGGGCCCCGGCGATCAGGATGGCCAGCGCGTGCCCGGAGGACAGGTTGAGCACGGCGAGCAGGATGGTGGTGACCGCTCCCACGACGGCGGGAACGGCCACCCAGATCCGCAGCGGCTTGTCGAACAGGACGTTGGTGTACACGGGGGTGTCGTGGACACCGGTGAACAGTTGGGCGGTGTCGGTCATGGTCAGCCGAACTGTCCGGAAGTGACGCCGGTGTGCCGGTCGACGGTCTGCTTGGTGGAGACGTAGATGGCGTAGGCGCTGCCGATGACGACGGCGCAGATGATGCCGGCGGCAACCCAGCCGATCGCTGAGCCGATGCGACCACCACCGAAGGCGGCCAGGCCCCGCGCGCCGCCGGCGATGAGGAACAGGATGGCCAGGATGGCCACGCCCATGGTGTAGAGGCCTTGGCTGCCTTGGACGAGGTCGGCGATCGCCAGGATGCGGGTGTCGGCGGTGGCCTCGGTGATTGCGGTCATGATGGATTCCTTTTCTGCGGTGGGTTATCGGGCGGGTTGGCCGGGGCTAGGTGCCACGGGAGTCAGTTGTGCGTCCCCGTTGAGCAGGGGGCCGGGATCGATGCGGGTGATCGTCCAGCTGCCCGAGCGCAGCGTCAGGGTCAGCGGGTATTGCTCGGTCTGCGGCGCGTATCGGTTGGTCAGCTCGTTGACGGTGGCCAGCACCTGGACGGTGGTGCCGTCGGGGGGCTGCTGCCCGGCGTCGACCATGCAGGTGGCCACAAGTGCGGTCATCAGTGCCCGCTGACTGGTGTTGACGGCGGTGATGCCCGAGTCGGTGCTGACGTAGCGTTCCAGCCCACCGACCGGGGTGAGGTAGCTGTTGAGGAAGCCGGTCACGGTGTCGGAGACGGGATTTCCGGTGGGGCGGTTGCGGCCCTTGTCGTCGGGTGCACCGACGGGCAGGGAGGCCGAGTAGTTCAGCGGCAGGGTGGCGCCGCTGCCGGTGTCGTTGATGGTGGCCAGTAGTCCAGAGGCGCGCAGGCCGTAGCTGCTGATGAGCACGTTGATTTGGCGCAGTGTGGTTTCGGGGGTGGCGCTGGTGTAGGCGCGTTGGTTGACCCGCACGACGACTTGCCATTGTTCGACGCCGTCGTAGGCGGCGGTCCGCACGATCTTGGCGATGGTCGTGGAGTCGACGACGACCGGTGGGGTGGTGGGTAGGGAGCGCAGGTCGTCGGGTGCCCAGCAGGTGTTCAGCGCTGAGCGTTGCGCTTCGGTGACGGTGAGCAGCAGGCGTACGCAGTTGACCGCGTATCCGCCGATGTAGTCGGTGCGGTTGACCGCCGCGCGGGCCGGGCCGTCGATGTCGATCGGTTCGTCGGTGAGCCAGCCCCAGATGGTGTTGATTGCGACGATGGTGCATGCGGCAAAAGCGATGACAGCGAGGACGTTTCGGACTGCTGAGCCGCCGCTGTCGAGGCGGCGGCGCCAGGTGTTGGTCAGCAGCGCGGGTGTGGACGAGGACATGGTGTGGTGGGCCTTTCTCACAGTGGGGGGTGGCCGTGGATCGTGATCGAGGAGATCGCGACGGTGTTGTCGACCGGATCGGAGCCGGTTTCGGGGGTGCCGAAGTTGGGGTCTTGACTCGGCGCGGTGCTGGGCTCGCCGCCGAGTGGGGCGCCGAGGATGCCGGGCAGGATGCCGCCGCCGTTGGACGGGTCCGCCCCCGGCGTGGGGGTGCCCGCGACGGGGCTGTCGGCCGGGGGGCGCGACGTCTGCAGGATCACCATTTGGATTTGGGAGGCCAGCACGCCTTGGTCGGGGCCGTTGGACGGCATCGCCTGCGGAACAGGACCGTGGGCGTTCTTGGTGTCCTGGGTGACCACGGTGCGGTCGGCGCCGTTGATGAGAATCCATTGCACACGGGTGACCACGCGGTGTTGCATCCACTGATCGGCGCCGCTGGCGTCGGTGCCAACCCACCCTGGGGTGAGTTCGATGGCGGTGACCTTCATCGGCTTCCCGAGATCGAGGGTCATGACCTGGCCGTCGGAGTCGCGCATGCACACCCACGCCCTCGTGGGATCGTCGCTGGCCACGTTCTGCGCCGAACCGGAGCCGGCCTGCGGGCAGGGTGAGGACGCCTGGAACGGAATCAGCACGTCTTGAGACGGGTCGTTGATCGGTGCCGCCGCCGGTGGTGGCGGCGGAGCGGGCACGGCGCTGACGGAGGATGCCGGTGCGGCCGAGGGACTCGGCTCGATTGAGCTTGATTGCATGCCGACCATCGCGGCTGCCACGCCGATCGTGACCACGCCGACGGCGCCGAGGAAGCCGATTACCACCGGCTTGCTGAATCGCGGTGGGGTCGAGGGCGTTTCGTCGTCTCCGTCGCCTGGTTCCTCGCCGCCGAAGGGGGTTAGGTCGGCGGTCGGGTGCCCATCGGCGTCGATGGGTCCGTAATCACCGCCGTACTCGGGATCGTCGTCGCAGCCGCCGCCGGGGTAGGCGGCGTCGGGGCCGTAACCGTCACCGTGCGCGTAGTCCATCTCCGGTTCATCGCGGTCGTACTGCTCATCTTCTGGGGTCGCGTGGTCGCCACGGTCGCTGGTCGACCACGCAGGCTCACCCGGTTCGCCGAACTCGGCGCGGTCGGGTTCAGAGTCAGCCCAGGGCGCTACCGCGGTACGGGGTGCCGCCGGCATCTCGGAGTCCGGCTCACGGTCGGCTTCTGGGTGTTCATCGACCTCGAACGGCTCGAAAGCCTCCTCGTCGGCGGGCGCCGGTGCGTATTCGGCTTCGTCGATGTGGGCCAGGAAGTGCTCGGTGCTGCTGTAGCGGCCCGCGGGGCTGGTCGTCACGACACCACCGCCGCGCAGCCGGGCCGCACCGCGCACAGCGCAACAGCGCTGCGCGTGTAGCAAACATGACGGTGTGTGGGCCACCAACCGGCGGACATCGGGGTCGTCATCGTGGCGGACGCGGCGGTTCGCCTCGCCGAATTGCTGATCATGGGGACTCCTTTGCGGTACTGATTCTGAGCGTAAGGGCGTCAAATACTCGTTCTCTAGGTCCATAGCTAAAAGGTTTCGGTGATTGTTAGCGTCAGCGTTGTGAGTGCAATACCGACCGATGGACCCGAGCGCCTGCTGTTTTTTCTCACGCAGCGTTTGGCGCAGCTGCGCTGGTCCCGTGAAGAGCTGGCCGCCCAGGGTGGCCCGTCACCGTCCACGGTGTACAAGACGCTGGCCGGGGGCCGGCGACCGACCGAGCGCACCTTGGCGCGCCTGGAGTTGGCGCTGGGTTGGCAGGCCGGGTCGGCGCACCGCGCCTTAGAGGGTGGCGCCCCGTCGATCTCGATAACGCAGGAGGTCGCGACCATCGCCGCGCGGATCGACCGAGAGTTAGCGCGCGGTGAATCACTGGGTGTCACGCGCACGGCGAAAGAGTTGCGCGAGTTTCTTTTGGGCGTCGCTCAAGGGCTGGAGCGCTTCTATGCTGGAGCGGAGCACACCGGTGCGGAGGTCTTCGATGTCAGCGCCGGTTGATCGTTTTGACGAGGTCCGCCGCAGGTGGATCGCGCTGCATCAGCACACGTTCATATTTCAAAAACGGCGGGCTGAACTTCTAGCCCAACAAATTCGCATCCGCGCGGAAATATTGACCGGTGCGCGGGTTGATCCTGCCGACGATAACGTTATTCATCCGCTGTGGATGCGGCCTAATAAGACGCCGTATGCGGCGTTGGATTTCGCCATTGCTGTGGTCGCCGCGGTGCTAGCGCCGATCGGCTGGCCCGCCGGCCGCGCGGTCTATAAGGGCTTCATACAGCTAATCCCACACACCCTGCGGTCCTACCCGATTGCGGCCTTCATGTGGGCGGCGGTGGTTACCGGACTGCCCCTGGTCTTGTTGTACTACCCGGACACCACGCTCGCTCAGACGGTGCTGCTGCCGTGGGTGCTCGGCCAGTTACCGGCCACCGCGCTTGCGGCAGGTGTCTACGGGATTCTCGAAGGCTGGCTCGCTGTGGACGGGTCACGCGACTGGTGGCCGATGCGGCCGCCGGCGGCCACCGAAAGCGTCGACTTCGGCCTGCAGCCCGACGATCTGACCGCACCCGGGATCTTCGGCATTTACCCCACCCCCGATGTCGGCGAACGGACCCCGATCGCGCGGGAACACAACGAGAGGAAGAACCGATGACCTACAAGCCGCCACCCACCCCGTTCTGCGGTTTCGTGCGCGAGCCGGCCACCGGCCAACGCAAGGTCGCCGAATCCGGGCCGATGGTGCTGGTCTCCGCCCCCACCGGCACCGGCAAGACCCGCAGCGTGCTCGCCCCGGCGGCCGTCTTGTGGGGTGGCCCGGCCGTGGTTGTCAGTTCCAAAGACGACCTGTTTCAGCTTGTGGCACAACGTCGTTACGGACCGTCCGCGCTGATCGACCTGCGACCGGACTATGACGCCACCTATCCCGGCGTGACGTCGATGTCGTTTGACCCCACCAAGATGATCACCACCCCTGATCAGGCGGTGACAGCGGCCAACACGATGATGCAGATGTCGGCCGTCGGCATGGGCTCGGGTGCCGATTCTGTCTCTGATGCCGGTATCTGGGAGTCCAACACCGAGGGTCCGCTGGCGGCGATGCTGTTCGCGGCATCTCTCAATGGCCAGGGAATGGACTGGGTTCTGCTCGCTGTCGACAACATGGAGTGGGAAGACGAGAAACTGCCCGTCGAGCCTGGTTGGCAGATGGCAGCTGTTGCGGTGCAGGAGTTTCCGCTGTTCTACAACGCGCTACGCCGCACCCTGAACATGGATCCCAAACAGCGCGACAGTATCGCTCTGACGATGCGCAAAGCGGTCATGCCGTGGATGCGACTGTCACTCCGCGGCAATCAGCCCGACGCGTTCAGCGCGGATTTCCTCGACGATCCTGACGCGACGCTGTACGTGCTGTCTTCCCCGGAGGGTGCAATCGCCGGGGCCGCAGTCACCCTGCTGGAGAACCTGGTGAAGCTGTGGCGCGCCAAGACCGCACGCAAGGAAATGATGCATCGATTACTCGTCGTCATCGACGAGGCTGCCAACGTCGCCCCGATGCCGGCCCTGCGGCGGCACGTAGGAGAGGGCCGCGGCCTCGGTGTGAATCTCCTTCTGGCGGTGCAGGCATCGAGTCAGTTCGACACCGTCTACGGCAGCGCCTATGCCAACGAACTGCGTGACATCTTTCCGGCTGCGCTGATCTTGTTCGGTGCTCCAGAAATGGAGATGCTGCGCCGCGCTGAGGAGTGGAGCTTGCAGACCACCCGTCGCACGGAGTCCTTCGATCAGGCAACAGGGTCCAAAACACTGTCGTCGCATACCGATAGCACCCTCGATTACCGAAGGCTGCTGCCCGCCAACAAGGACAAGGGACGCCTGCTCGTCAGAGGAACGCCGGGGGTCGAAACTGAACTTCTCGACTGGTCGGAATTCATTCCCCTGTACGACGCAGAAGTCCAGAAGCTCATCGCCGCCCGCTACGGTCGCGGCCGCGCAAGCACCGCGGGGCGACAGTCAGTGTGGGAGCGCCTGGCGGTGCGTCACCAGAAAGCGATGGAGTCGACTCGGAGGAGCCGATGACCTCCCCGGCGCTGCTGAGCACCCAACCGGACACGAAACACGCCCTTGGCATCAGGCCGGCTGCAACGCCGACGCTGCAGGCGCGGGTTCTCGACGAGCTCGCCCGCCAGACCGGCCCGTCGACGACGACGGAGCTGCGGGCTGCTCTTGACCGGCCCGGCTGTCAACCCGTCGTTATCGAGCGCGTCTACGCCGTGCTGGTCGCACTGGAACGCAAAGGACTGGTGTATCGGCGCGCCAAATCCGTGGGCACCCGGCCGGTGTGGGAGCTGGGCCCACCACCGGCAGCCATCGACACAACGAGGTCAGACACCATGCACTGCACCCCCGCACCGCCGCGCGCCGCCGCGGCCCTGACCGCTCCGACACTCGAGGATCGCATCGCCCGGATCGAAACTCCGGCGCAGGCACGCGACGTGGCCGAGGTCCTCCTGGACCCCTGGGAAAGCGGCGCCTGGCAGCGCTGGAAGCCGCTGGCGAGCGCACCACTGGCAGGCTGGCTCTACACCGCACGCCGAGCTGATGTCAGTAGCCGGGTGGACTGGATTATCAGGGCCCTGGCTCACCGGGAGCGATGGGCGCGCGCCGCTCGCGACATCACGCACGACGAGCAGCTGCATGAGAGTCTGCGCTCGGTATCCCGGCTGGACGATCGCCAGTTCGCCGATGTCGGCTGGATGCTGGTGTTGGCCCTGTTTCCTTGGTCGTCCTGCACGGGCGCAACCGTTCCTACGCCCACGGCCGGTGACTGGTGAAGCCCCGGCGTGGCCCGTGGCTCAGTGGGCTCCTCGTCGCGATGGCTGTCCTGGTTTGGATGGTCGGGCAGGTAATCGGCGGGGTGTTCGCCATGACCACCGACATGCTTTCGTCGTTCCCTTCCGGGCCTGGGCCCGGCGCCGGGTCAGCGTCCTCACAGTTTGCACCGTAGACGAAAGGGCTCACCCCGCCATGATCGAAATCCACACGGCCACAGAAGCCCTCACTGCCGCGCAGCGGCTGCTCGACGCCCAGACCGGCGCCGGTGGTGCCGACTTCTGGCAGTCCTATTCGGTCTCTCCACTGGCCGCGATTCTGCTGACAACAGCGCACGACAACGCCGAGTTCGCCGACCTTGTCGCTGTCCGCGAGGTGCTGGCCGTATCCCCATCGCAGCCAGACGGTCTGCCCCAGGGGTGGGTGTCCATTGCGCAGCGGTGCCCCGACCCGCTCCTGAGCAGCACTCTGCACAGAGCGGCTGGATTGGAGCCCACGACAGCGCGATTCCTTCTGCATAAGCGCCCTGGCAGCGCTCGCACGCTCATGACTTTCCGGCGCAACACGGCCCCCTTGCGCCGCCCAACGACACGGTGAGACATCTCATGGCCCGAGCAAGTCGAGTTCGTGGACCTGAGTGGCGGAGCGTCGGGTGGGCCGAGAGTAGCTGGCCTGGCATCTCGCGCTCGCATTCGCCGCGTGGATTCGACGAACAACGAAGGAGAACAGAAATCATGATCCAGCTCAGACGAAGCACGTTCTGCGTCAAACGTTGATCGCGCTCATGGCGGGTCAGACGCTCGACGAGCACGAGAATCCCGGCGAAGCGACCCTCCAAGTTCTGCACGGACGCGTCCGGCTCACCGCTGGCAGCGACGCCTGGGAAGGATCGCCCGGCGATCTGATCATCGTGCCCGGTTCACGCCATGCACTCGAAGCCATCGAGACATCCACGGTCTTGCTGACAGTGGCGAAACTTCCTGCACCATAGGCGATATCGGCGACGGATCAAGACTGACGCCGTTGCGGCACCGCCAACTTTCGCGGTGGTCGCAAACACTAGGTTGCGTACTGCGACCATGGCTGGGCGGTGAAACCCAACACTGAGACAACCGGCCGCAATCCGCAAAAGGACAACTTCAATGCGAAAAATGACAACTTCATTGAGACCGGACAGATGCTCTGGATTGAAGTATGCTGCAGTGCGACATACTAACTGCGCACTGGATATCGACGGTATCAAGACGGGTCGTATTTCTGCCGGAAATGGTTCCTGGCAATGTCAACCTGAAATGGCCCCGGCATGACGCGGTCGGATTTGGCCCCAGGTGGTGGGCTCGGAATGTGCGAGGGTGGCTGTTAGCCCCAGAAGATGCCGGTGGGGTCTTTGTCGATCTCGGTGAGCAGGTCCTGGACGTGGGTCGAGGGGTCGAGTAGGTCGTAGCGGTGGAATCGCTGGTTGCGGTCACGCCAGTAGAGGGTCCAGATTTTGGTGGTGGCGGTGTAGCGCAGGCGGGCGATCGGGAAGCTGATCCAGTCCGGGCCGAGGTCTTCACGCCAGGGCGGGCGGTGCTCGGTGATGGTCAAATGCCTGGTGGCAATGTCGCATTCAACGCGTACTTCGTGGCGCGCCTCGTCGAGAACTCTTGCGGCGCACCATCGTTGCACGCGTGCGACATCAAGGTCAGGCAGTGTCATCACTGGTCACCAGCGGGGTTGGCCGGTGGCGGCGGCGAGGTGGTCGTAGGCAGAGTCGAGTTGTCGTTGGCGGCGCCGGTTGGGCTCATGGTTGGCTTCGGCGGCCAGCGCATCGATCAGTTCGTCGAGTTCGGTGTCGGTCAGCGCGAGGTGCAGCGATTCGTCGTAGGCGCGAATCGCGAAAACTGCTCTCTGGCAGTCCTTGTCGAGGAACGGAAGGGAGCGCAGGACCGCTGCGGTGGCGGCGTCGACCACGATGTCGCGTACCGGTTCGGTGGCGCTCAACTGCTGGCGACGCAGGTCGTAGATCGATGCGGCCCAGTTGCTGATGGTGCCGTGATCCCCGCAGTGACTGCAGCACCAGTCGATGGGCTGCTCTGGTTGGGCGCACGCCACCGTGATGCGGCCCAGGCAGGCGCGGTTGGCGGGTCGGCGGCGGCACGGCAGAGCGGTTTCCCACCGGATGTGGGCATCCCCGGCGCTGGCCGCGGCCACGATAGCGCTCAGGTGCTCGGCGAGCTTGCGTGCCGGCCCCGGAGTCTCGGGACCCACGTCGAGGAAGTGGTGCAGATCGGCGACCAACATGACTTGGTCACTGTAGCTGCCGCGTGGTGCTACGGCCTGTTTCAGGAACGGGGGTGCTCGGTCGCGGCGCTGGTGCGCCGTTTGCGGGCGTGGGTCACCCCCGCCGAGCGTTCTTCGCGTTCGCTGCCGGGAAGAAACGGTGTGGCGCTATCAAATTAGGCTAGTTCGGGCCGGCGTCGAGGTGATCGAGTCGTACCGTTTTCTGTGGTGCCCGATCGCGAACCGCATCGCCGAACTGCCCATCCCGCGCGACAAGCAACTCCGGCGCGGCATCGAAGAGACCTTGAACCGAATCAAAACTGAAGCCGAACAGGCTTCCGATTAGCTCAGATCCGGCGGGCTGTCCCGGGTATGTGACTCTTTGGCGGATCGAGCGCTGACACGCTGAACACGAATCGGCCGACTCCATCGATGCGAAAACCGCTGTCCTCGAATGCTTTTCCGGTGTCGCGCCCCATATGGCAGCCGCCGGAGATCGTCGGCCACACGGTCGCAGCGGCTGTCCGCTGCAGCGCCTTCCGAAGCGAATGAGCTGAGGCAACGTGCTCGTTGAAGCGAAGTTCGCCACCGGGTCGGACAACGCGGTCGGTGGGTGCACCGCCGCTGTTTGTCACGTTGTTCCGGGTGGATGGCTGTCTACGCCGTATGTCGGGCAGACGGCCACTGCCTGACCGGTCGCATCCAACACGGCCTGGGCAGAGGCGAGCACATCGATCAGTGCGGGTTGGGTCAGCCGAAACAGCGAGGCGCGCCCCACCGGCTCGGAGTCCACCAGCCCGCAGTCCCGCAGGCAGGCAAGGTGTTTGGACACGGTGGACTGCGCCAGCCCCACCGCCTGCACCAGTTCGACGACACGCGCTGGCCCGGCCGCCAGTCGGCGCACAATCGCCAGCCGGGTTGGGTCCCCGAGAGAACGAAACAATGCCGCCGCCGGTGCCAGCTCGACTCGCTGCAATTCTCCCGACCCGGTCGTCATCTCCATTCGGCAATGTTATAGCGGTTCGGTAGGGGAAAGGACCATCGGCCCTACTCCCCGCCGCAGCACCCGCGCATGCTGACCTCACGAATGCTCAGGTCAGTGCTGGTGTTTGGGAGGCAGCGATGTGTGGATACGGATATGGCTGGGGTAACGGCTGGGGCGGGGGCGGCATCCTGATGACGGTCTTGATGTTCGTGCTGCTGGTCGCGGTGATCGTGGCGATCATCTTCGCCGTCCGCCATCTGTCGGGTAGCGCCAGCCCCCACCACCGAGGCGGTCCGGGCCCCGAAGGGATGCGCGCCGAAGATCGGCTGGCCGACCGCTTCGCCCGAGGTGAGGTCGACGAAGACGAATTTCGGCAGCGCATGACGCTGCTGCGGGAACACCGCTGACAGCGATGAGTTCCCATCGGGGATCGCGTGACTTGGCTATCGCGCTCGGCGCGGTGGTGGTCGCAATCGCATGCGCCGTGGCATTGAGCGTCGGACTAGCTATCCGCCATAGCCGCGTCGCCGCCAACGCGCCGTACCCGACTGGCCCAGGAATGATGGGACCCGGACAATGGGGCCCCGGGCAGTGGGGACCGGGAATGATGGGACCCGGAATGATGGGGCCTGGGCGGTCTGCGGCTGCCCCATCGTGCGCGGCACCGGCGCTGCCGGGCACCGTTGTCGACGTCACCCTCACCGATATGCGCGGCATGATGGGACCCCGCGGCATGATGGGCCCCGGGATGATGGGGCCGGGTTGGAACGGCCAGTATGGCCCCGGGCAAAACGGCTACCGAGGCCCCGGGATGGGGATGGGAATGATGGGGATGATGCGCATCCTCATCTATCCGGCCACCGTCCCGCCGGGGCAGGTGTCGTTCCGAGTGACCAATGCCGGTGTGCTGAACCACGAATTGGTGATCTTGCCTCTCGCGAAGGGCCAGTATCCCGGCCAGAGGGCCATCGGTCCGGACGGCAAGGTCGATGAGGCCGGCAGCCTTGGCGAAGCCTCACGGACATGCGGTGCTGACCGTGGTGACGACAATCCGAGCAACACCGGCATTGCCGCTGGGGCAAGTGGCTGGACCACGGTCACCCTCACACCCGGACGCTACGAGTTGATCTGCAACATCACCGGTCACTACTGGACCGGAATGTATGCCGAACTCGACGTCAGCCCACCCAAGTAGCCGCTCATGAAGGTGGCAGGCAAGATTAGAAGGGGTGAAAAACTATGTTCACCGCCAAACACTTGACGACCACCAGTCTGGCAATGCTTGCGCTGGGCAGTTCAGTGATTCTTGCCGGGCCCAGCGGCGGCACCACCGCCAATGCCCAACCAGCAGGTGCGCCTGCCTCCATCTCTGCATATCCCTATTCGGCACAGGGCCCAAACCCGTTGGACCCCCCGGGTTGTTGGGGAGCAGACGGCATTTGGTATCCCGACTGCTGGGGACCCGGGCAGTGGGGGCCCGGAATGATGGGACCCGGGCAGTGGGG
>FLQS01000017.1 GCA_900078375.1 uncultured Mycobacterium sp.
CCGAGCTGGGTATTGATTCGATCAAGCAGGTCGAGATTTTGGCGGCGTTGCAGGCGAAGTTCCCTGGTGCTCCGGAGATTCCGGCGTCTGAGTTGGCCAACCTGCGCACCCTGCAAGACGTCGTCGACACCGTCTCCGGCTTCGCCGCCGGCGGTCGCACCGAACAGGGTGCCGCAGTGCAGCAGTCGGCTCCGGAGTCAGTGGCGCCGGTCGGCCTGTCCTGCACCGAGGCGGAGCTTCGGGCTGCGCCGCCCAGCGGGTTGGCGATGGCCGGCCTGCGCGACGGCGTCGTCTTCATCACCCGCGAAGACCCTGCCTTCGCCGATGCCCTTGAGCGTGCGTTGAATGCCCGCGGGCTCCAGGCGAAGACCGTCGAGGAGGCGCCCGCCGAAGCGGGTGCTGTCATCAGCCTCGCGGCGCTGGCGCCGGCCTGCACACCCGACGACTGTGTCGCGGTGCATGTGCGGGCATTCCACGCCGCGCGCAGCGTCGCCAAGAGCAGTGCGCGAACACGGCTTTTCGTCACCGTGCAGTCGACGGGTGCCCGTTTCGTCGCCGCGGACGTCCCGCTGGGAGTTGCGAGCCTGGTGAAAACCGCCGGCTGGGAGTGGCCGAATGCTTCGGTGCGGGCCGTCGACATGGAAACCCTCGACGCCGAACGGCTGGCGGCCGAGCTGCTGGAAGGCGGTAGCGGTATCGAGGTCGCCCTGCGCGCTGACGGCACCCGGCTGGTTGCCGTCGACGACATCGAATCCTCGGTCGGAGAGGGTGAGACGATCAGCGTTGCCCCGGGCGGCGTTGTCGTGGTCACCGGTGGCGCGCGCGGCGTGACGGCAGAGTCGGCTCTGGCGCTGGCCAAGCAGCACGGGCTGCGGCTGGCTCTTCTTGGCCGCACGCCGCTGCGTGAGGTCACCGCCGACGAGCCGTCGGGCGCCACCTCCGCCGAGATCGCCACCGCACTGGCGGCATCGGCGCGGGCTCGTGGCGAGCAGCTGAGCCTGCCGCAGGCGAGGGCACAAGCCGAAAGCCTGCTGGCCACGCGGGAAGTCCGCACCACGCTGGCGTCTGCCGAGAATCAGGGAACCCCGGCGCGCTACTTCGCCGCGAGCATCACGGACGAAGCCGCATTGCGCAGCGTGCTGAACGAGGTTCGGCAGAACTTCGGGCCGATCGTCGGTGTGGTCCATGGTGCCGGCGTGCTGGCCGACAAGCGACTGGAAGATCTCGACGACGATGGGTTCGTCAAGGTGTTCACCACCAAACTGATTGGTGCAGAAGCACTCCTGGATGCGACATCGACCGACGAACTGCGCTTCATTTCGCTGTTCTCCTCGATCGCGGCGCGGGCCGGGAATCCCGGGCAGGCCGCGTACGCGTCGGCTAACGCGGCACTGGAGGCCATCGCGGCCCGTGAGTCCGCACGCCGCAACGGCGAGTGCGTGGTTCGCGCATTCGGTTGGGGCCCGTGGGACGGTGGGATGGTCGACGCGACGCTGAAGAGCCGGTTCCTCGCCGGTGGCGTCGGCGTCATCCCGATCGCCGAGGGTGCACAGTTCTTCGCCGAGCACGCGTTGTGCCGCTCGTCGGCAAGCGCGGTCGTGGTGGCCGCACCCGCGGAGCCGCGGCTTCGCGCGGCACGCCTGGACTGGGAGGTATCGGCGGAAAACCTGCCGGTGCTGACCGATCACCAGGTCCGCGGCCGGGTGGTGGTGCCGGTGGTGATCGCGCTGGACGCGATACTGCGGGCCGCGCGGGGGCTGCTCGCCGATGCGTGCCCGGTGGTCCGTGACTTCCAGGTGCTGTCGGGAGTCACCTTCGCCGAACACGAACGGCAATCTCTGACCATCGATTTCGAACCGGCCGGTTCGTCGTACACAGTCTCGATCAGTGACGCTGATGGGCGGGCGCGGTACCGCGCCACGGTGGACACCGCGGCCGTTGCCTCGCCGGAACTGTCGGTTCCGCAGGTATCGGGGTCGGCTTGGCCCCTGGGTGTCGACGAGGCATACGCCGGCCCGCTGTTCCATGGGCCGCAGTTCTCCGTTATCGAGCAACTCGACGCTTTCGGAACTGCCGGTGGCACAGCGACTCTCAAGAGCCTGGGTGACCTCGACTGGCCGCAGAGCGGCTGGGCGATCGACGCCGCCAGCATCGATGGTGGGCTGCAGCTGGGCATCGTGTGGGCGAGTGCCCAGGGACGTCCCCTGGTCCTGCCGGTGCGGATCGGGCGTGTTGTGCTGCATCGCGCGTTCGGCGACGGCAGTATCGGGCGGTGCCGGCTGGCCGCGCATCCGGTGAACGACAAGCGCGTCGACTTCGATATCGCGTACGAGACCTCCGACGGTGCGCTCGTCGCAACGCTCGAAGGTGTGGAGTTCTACGCTGCGGGTACCGCCGCGGACACGTCGGCGTGAGCGGGTTCGACCCCGTCGCGATCGTCGGACGCAGTTGTGTACTGCCGGGTGTAGTCACGCCTGAGGAGCTGTTCGACGCCTCCCTGGGCGGACGCTGCCTGCTGACGCCCACCCCGCGCGATCGGTGGCGTGGGGTGGATCCCGGAAAGTTGTTGGCCAGCGACAAACAGGGGCTGCGGGTTTCGTCTGCCACCGGTGGCTATGTCGAGACATCGTTCGATCTGAGCCAATTCGCTTCGCGGATGCCCGATTTTGACCAGCTGGATCCGATCGTTGCCTGGCTTGCCCAGTGCGCGCAGCAGGCGCTGGGCGGGCCGCTCGCGGCGCCGCGGACCGGTCTGATCGTCGGCAACCTGTCGTATCCGAGCACCATGGGCACCGCGTTCGTCGAGGCCGTGTGGACCGGTGAGGGAAACGACGATCCGCGCAACCGGTTCTCGTCCGGCCTGCCGGTGCACCTGGTTGCCGGGGCGATGGAGATGAACGGGCCGGTCTACGCGCTCGACGCGGCGTGCGCATCGTCGCTCTATGCCATCAAACTGGCCTGCGACGCCCTGCACGACGGCGATGCCGACCTGATGCTCGCGGGCGGTGTCAACGGCTCGGACGACCTCTTCCTGCATCTGGGTTTCACCTCGTTGCAAGCACTCAGCCCGTCGGGCCAGTCCCGTCCCTTCCACGCGGAAGCCGATGGCCTGGTTCCCGCGCAAGGTGCGGCTCTGGTCGCACTGAAACGCCTCGACGACGCCGAACGCGCCGGTGACCATATCCTCGGCGTGATCGTGGGCGTTGGGCTCTCGAACGACGGACGCCAGAGCGGCTTCTTGGCGCCCGCGGTGGGCGGCCAGACCCGCGCGATGACGTCGGCACTCGAGCAGGCTGGGCTGACACCGGCCGATATCGACTATGTGGACTGCCACGCGACCGGCACACCGCTGGGCGACGCCACCGAACTGCAGAGCATCGCCGCCGCCTACGGTGACGTTCCGCTGAAGTTGGGCGCACTGAAAGGCAATCTGGGCCACACCATCACGGTGTCCGGCGCGGCGAGCCTGGTGAATGTGCTGTCCGCCATGCAGGCCTCGACCATCCCGCCGACGTTGTGTGAGAAGCCGACGAACAAGCTGAGCGATACGCCGTTCACGTTGGTCACCACGCCAACGCCGTGGGACGGCCCGGTCAAGCGCGCCGCGGTCAGCAACTTCGGCTTCGGCGGTAACAACGCGCACCTGATCGTCGAGAATTACCGGGGGCCACGCGGTTCGGTCGCCCGGAAGCAGCCGCCCACCGACGAGATCGTGATCTGCGGAATCGGTGTGGTCACCGGCGACGCACGCGACGCCGACGCGTTCCGTCGCCGGGTGCTGGGTCCTGAGGCGCAACCCACCCCGCTCGATGTTGTCGCGCTTGAGCTTGCCGGACTTGGCTTTCCGCCCAACGAGCTCGCCGGGAGCCTCAGCCAGCAGACAGTGATGCTGGCCGCGGCGGGCGAGGCGCTGCACAACGTGAACGCCGATCCGGAGCGGACCGGTGTCTTCGTGGGCATGGGCTGCGATGCCACTATTGCCCGGCAACGGTTGCGAGTGCTGAACACCGACAATGACCAGTGGTTGACGGCGAACAAAGAGGCCGCGCCGAAACTGACCGCCGACGGCGTGATCGGAACCATGCCGAACATTCCCGCCAACCGCATTCATGCGCAGCGCGACTTCCGCGGGTTCGGCTTCACCGTCTCCACCGAAGAGCTCTCGGCGATCACCGCGCTGCAGATCGGGATCCGGGCCTTGCGGCACCGGGAACTCGACACTGTCGTCGCCGGTGCGGTCGACATGTGTTGTGAGCCAGCGCATTCGCGAGCAGCCGACGCACTCGACGCAGATACCAGCCTGTTGCACGGCGATGCCGCTGTGGCTTTTGTCCTCAAGCGGCGCGCCGATGCGGAAGCCGCGGGCGATGAGATCATCGCCGTCATCGACAGCGACGATGAGCCGATCGCGACCGAACCGAATTTCGCTGCCGGACGATTCGGCCGCACCCACGCGGCCAGCGCCGCCGTGGAGATCGCGGCGCGCGCGGAGGCGGTGCGAGCGCGGGTGCGGGTGGACAAGGCCGGTGCGCAGCCCGCACCGGGGGGCACAACTGCTGCGGTGTGGATAGAGGCGCTGGGCGGACATGCCGACGGTATTACCGTCTCTGCGGCGGGCGGTGCACCGAAACCGTTGGCTGTCGGCGTTGTTCCGCTGTCCGAGCGCTATGCCGGCGGTGACCGAGCCGATCTGCTGAGCCGGCTGCAACGCGGCGAACCGGGCGGCAGCGGACCCGTGCGGTGTTCGTTGGTGGGGGACAGCCAGGCAGGAGTGGACGCCCTTCGGCAGCAGGCCGTGCAACGCCTGGAACGTGGCGAGATACCGGTCATCCCTGGCATCGCGTTCGCCGACGCCCCAGTGACCGGAGAACTTGCGTTCACCTTCACCGGTGCGGCCGCGGCCTACCCGGGTGCCGGGCGTGAACTGTTGTTCGCGTGGCCCGAGATCGGCGATGCACTCACCCAACGCTTCTCCGGCGTTGGCGATTTGGCCCGCGCTCTGCACGGTGCGGGGATCACCACCCTGGACCCACGCACCCAGCTGACCGGCTGTGCGCTGGTCTGTCAGTCGCAGGCCGAGTTCTCCCGGACCGTTCTTGGCCTCAAACCCACTGCTGCTATTGGCCTTTCCTCGGGCGAGACGAACTCGCTGATGGCCTTTGGGGTCTGGAGCGACCTGGAACCGATGCTCGATGAGATCGAGGCGTCGGGCATGTACGGCGACGAGCTGACCGGCGAATGCCGGGTGGCGGCCGCCGACTGGGGGCTGGGTGACCAACCGGCCCCGTGGGAGTGCTGGCGTATCACCGCACCCCGGCCATTGGTCGACGCGGCGCTCGCTGTCGAGCCACGCGCCTATATGACCATCGTTCAAGCACCAGACGATTGCGTGATCGGCGGGGATCCCGCAGCGTGCCGACGGGTGATCGACGCTGTTGACGGTGCGACGGCGATACCGCTCGGTCTGGATATGGTCATCCACTGCGAAGCGATGGCACCGTTCGCCGACACCTGGCGCAACATCCACACCCGGGAGACGCACGAGGTGCCGGACATCCGGTTCTACACCAACGCGGTCAACCGTGCCTATGTGCCGACCCGGGAAGCGGCTGCCGAGGCGATCACCCGGCAAGCCCTCGAGCCGATCGATTTCCCCGCGACGGTGCTCCAAGCATGGGAGGACGGCGTCCGCGTCTTCGTGGAGCACGGGCCTCGCGCCATCCTGACCGCAGCGGTCTCGAAAATCCTTGGCGATCGGCCACATCTGGCCGTCGCCCTGGACCCCCAGGAACGCCGCGGGCTGCGCGCTCTCGCCGAGAGCGTGGGCAGGCTATGGGTGCACGGGCTGCCAGTCGATATCGGCGCATTCGACGCGCGCATTCAGCAACTGCATGAACAGGGTCGGGCAGCGCCGCCGGAGAACACCCGCACGCTCACACTGGCCGCCCATTGGCCCGCTATCGTCTCGACCCCCGAGGCGAGCAAGACTGTTACGACGCCGGAGGCGTCCCCGATCGAGAGTGCTCCCATGCCCATGCCAGAAGTGGACCACGGAAGTGTTCAAGTCATGCCGCCCGCGCCGGTCCATCCCTCGCCGCTGGTAGTAGCCCAGGAGATCGTCGTCCAATCCGTCCCGGACACCAGGACTGCCGTCGCCAGGCCCGTCGCCCCCGCGGCCGCAACGGTCAGCGATCAGACGGCCGCAGCGCTGAATCTGGTTACCTCCGTGAGTGATGCGCATTCGGCGTTCCTCGAGCGGCAAGCCCAGGCTCATACGTCGTTCCTGAAGTCACGCGGTGATCTGCTCGCCTTGGTATCGGGACGACGGGGATCGGCACCTACGCCGACGGCTAGTGCGCCTGCGCGGTACGCACCTGCACCTGCACCTGCACCGGTGACGGCCGCACCCGCAGCGACCGCGCCGGCGCCGGCACCGAGCGCGCCGCCGCCACCTCCGCCGGTGACATCCACGCCGGCGCCCGCACCCGCGCCAAGCACGCCGGCACCGGCTCCGGTACCGAGCAGGCGACCGGCACCGGTCAAAGAACCGCTGTGGAACCGTGCGCAGCTGGAAATCCTTGCCGGCGGCAAGGTCTCGGAGGTGATGGGACCGAAGTTTGCCGAGTACGACCAGTACGAGCGTCTGGTGCGGATGCCCGAGCCGCCGCTGCTGCTGGCCGATCGGGTGATGAGCATCGAGGGTGAGCCCGGCGCGATGGGCACCGGCCTCATCGTCACCGAAACCGATGTCGACCCTGACGCCTGGTACATCCACAACGGCCGGATGTCGCCGGGTGTGGTGATCGAGAGTGGTCAGGCCGACCTGCTGCTCGCCTCGTATCTGGGCGCGGATTTCACCAACCGCAGTGAGCGCGTCTACCGTCTGCTCGGGTGTGATCTGACGTTCATGGGTGAACTGCCCAAGGGTGGCGACACGCTGCACTATGAGATTCACATCGACGGCCACGCGAAAACCGGTGATACCCGGCTGTTCTTCTTCCATTACGACTGCTACATCGGCGACCGGCTGATGATCTCGGTGCGCAACGGACAGGCCGGGTTCTTCTCCGACGCGGAGCTCGCCGAGTCCGACGGGGTGTTGTGGGACGCCGCCGACGACGCACCGCGTGAGGGCGCAGTTCGCGACGAGCCGCCCGTTGTCACGCAGAAGCGTTCCTTCAGCCGCGATGAGCTGGACGCATTCGTCGAAGGGCACGCCTACTCCTGCTTCGGCGCCGGTTTCGAGCGTGCCGCCGCGCACACCCGGACCCCGTCGCTTCCCAAGGGGAAGCTTCGGCTGATCGACGAGATCGCCGAGTTCGATCCGACTGGCGGGCCGTGGGGACGTGGTTATCTGCGTGCGACCGCCGCGGTGCCCAAGGACATGTGGTTCTACGACGGGCATTTCAAGAACGATCCCTGCATGCCGGGGACGTTGATGGCCGACGCGGCCACCCAGGCCCTGTCCTTCGCGATGGCTGCCTACGGTTTCACCATCGAGAAGGATGGTTGGCGGTTTGAGCCCGTCCCGGATGACATGGCGCGGTTCGTGTGCCGCGGTCAGGTGACCCCGGACGCCGACCACATGCTCGATTACGAGGTGTTCATCGAAGAGATCATCGACGGGCCGACACCCACGGTCTTCGCCGCATTGCTTTGCCGCAGTGACGGTTTCAAGGTCTTCCACGCCCGGCGCTTCGGCATGCGCCTGGTTCCGGACTGGCCGATGCCGCCCGGTGCGCCCGGCCCGGTGCAGATCCTGGCCGGTACCAACGATGTTCGCGGTGATCAGGGCGCACTGCTGGCCTGCGGGCGTGGCATGCCCTCGGATGCGTTCGGCGCCTTGTACGCACCGTTCGACGGCGCTCGCCGGGCGCCGCGTCTGCCCGACGAGCCGTATCACTTCATGTCGCGGGTGCTCAGCGTGTCCAGCCCGCCGGGGGTGCCGACCAAGGGCGGCACCGTCGTCGCGGAATACGACGTCCCGGCCGGCGAATGGTATTTCGAGGACGGCAAGACCGACGCGGTCCCGATGCCGGTCCTGATCGAAATCCTGCTGCAGCCCTGCGGCTGGCTGTCGTCGTACAACGGGTTCGCCGCCAATCGCCCTGACGACGTGGTGTTCCGCAACCTCGACGGTGGGGAAGTCGTCCAACACACGCCGGCCCGGGTCGGGACGCTGCGGGTGACGTCGACTCTGGAGCGGTTCGCCGACGGGGCCGGCTCGACGATCGTATTCTTCGACGTCATCTGCACCCAAGGCGACGCCGTCGTGATGACGATGAAAACGGCCTTCGGGTTCTTCAGTCCGGAAGCACTGAAGAACCAGGTCGGCCTGCGGACGAAGCCGGGTGTGCTGGAGGCGCTTTCCGAGCCGGCTCCGGTCGCACTGTCCTACAATTCCCCGGAACTCACCGGCGCCCCTTGGCTGGACCAGGGCCGTCTTCAGGTTCTCGACCGCGTCAATTTCTGGCCGGGCGGGGGAGAAGCAGGTCTGGGTCGACTGGTCGCCGAGTACGACGTCACCCCCGAGGCATGGTTCTTCAAGGCCCACTTCTTCCAGGACCCGGTGCAGCCCGGTTCGCTCGGCCTGGAGGCCATGCAACAGGCGGCTCGCGCGGCGGCCAAGTTGTCGGGATTGGCCGACGGAGGAACCGCATTCGAGCCTGTCGCTTTGGACCAGACATTCAGCTGGAAGTTCCGCGGTCAGGTGACGCCGACCAACAAGCGCACCCGATCCGAAATTGAGATCCTGTCCACCGAGCGAGATGAGCGGGGTGTGCTGATTGTGTTCGACGGCCGGTTCTGGGTCGACGATCTGTGCATCTACGAGACACGCGGGATGGGCGTACGCGTCGTCGTTCGGTCATGATGTTGCTATGAGGGGAATCATCCTGGCAGGGGGATCGGGTACGCGACTGCACCCGATCACTCTCGGGGTCTCCAAGCAGCTGATCCCGGTCTACGACAAGCCGATGGCGTACTACCCGCTGTCCACGCTGATGCTGGCGGGTATCCGCGACATCCTGGTGATCACCACACCGCACGATGCGGACAGTTTCGAACGTCTGCTGGGTGACGGATCGCGGTTCGGGGTGTCGATCACCTTCGCTCAGCAGTCGTCGCCCGACGGGCTGGCGCAGGCCTTCACGATCGGCTCCGATTTCATCGGGTCCGACAAGGTCGCGCTGATTCTGGGTGACAACCTGCTCTACGGGCCGGGGCTGGGCACTCAGCTCAAGAGCTTCACCACTGTCGATGGCGGGGTGATCTTCGCGTACTGGGTGGCGGAGCCCTCCGCGTACGGTGTTGTGGAGTTCGACCCCAGCGGAGTGGTGGTATCGCTGGAGGAAAAGCCTAAGCGACCGCGTAGCAACTTCGCGGTACCGGGCCTGTACTTTTACGACAACGACGTCGTGGAGATCGCACGCGGTCTGTCCCCGAGCGATCGTGGTGAGTACGAGATCACCGACGTCAATCGCGCCTATCTTGAGCAGGGTCGGTTGCGCGTGCAGGTGCTGCCCCGCGGCACCGCTTGGCTGGACACCGGGACGTTCGACCAGATGACCGATGCGGCCGACTTCGTCCGTACGATGGAACGGCGCACCGGCTTAAAGATCGGCGTGCCCGAGGAAATCGCTTGGCGGCAGGGCTTTCTCAGCGAGGACGAGTTGCGCGAGCGCGCCGAGAAGCTGGTGAAGTCGGGCTACGGCTCCTACCTGCTGGGGCTGCTGGAGAGAGGTTTCTAGTGACGCAGCTTCTCGTCACCGGCGGTGCGGGGTTCATCGGATCCAACTTCGTGCACTACGTCGTCGAGCACACCGACCACCACATCACCGTGCTGGACAAACTCACCTACGCCGGCAATCTCGCGTCACTGTCTGAATTACCGGACAGTCGGGTCGACTTCGTTCACGGTGATGTCGCGGACGCGGGCATTGTGGAAAAGCTGGTGGCATCTGCAGATGCTGTCGTGCATTATGCCGCGGAGACGCACAACGACAATTCACTGAACGACCCACAGCCGTTCCTGCATACGAATGTGATCGGCACGTTCACGTTGCTCGAGGCCGTCCGCAAATACGGCGTCCGCTATCACCACATCTCGACCGACGAGGTATATGGTGACCTAGCGCTGGACGACCCGGGCCGGTTCACCGAAGCCAGCCCCTACAACCCGTCGTCCCCCTATTCGTCGACCAAGGCCGGCAGCGACATGTTGGTGCGAGCCTGGATGCGCTCGTACGGTTTGCAGGCGACAATCTCGAACTGCTCCAACAACTATGGCCCCTACCAACACGTCGAGAAGTTCATTCCGCGCCAGATCACGAACGTCCTCCGTGGCACTCGTCCCAAGCTATACGGCGACGGGCTCAACGTCCGAGACTGGATCCACGCCGACGATCACTCGTCGGCAGTGCTGGAGATCCTCGAGAAAGGCCGGATCGGGGAGACGTACCTGATCGGCGCCAACGGTGAAAAAGACAACAAGACCGTCGTCGAACTGATCCTGACGATCATGGGTCAGGACGCCGACGCATACGAGAACGTCCCGGACCGCACCGGCCACGATCTGCGGTACGCCATCGATGCCACCAAACTGCGTGATGAGCTGGGGTGGCGGCCGCGATATCCAGACTTCGAGCACGGGCTGACGGCGACGATCGAATGGTATCGCGATCACGAAAGCTGGTGGGCGCCCGCCAAAGACGCCACTGAGGCGTTCTACGCCCGTCTCGGGCAATGACAGGAGAGCGCAAGTAATGACGGAACTGGGCAAGGCACTGCGCGCGGTGAGCACCGCCATTCCAGGACTTGTCATCTGGGACCTTCCTGTTCATGGCGACAATCGCGGGTGGTTCAAGGAGAACTGGCAACGCGAGAAGATGGTCGCCGCCGGCATGCCCGATTTCGGGCCGGTCCAGAACAATGTCTCGTTCAACGAGTCGGCAGGCACGACGCGCGGTATCCACGCCGAACCGTGGGACAAGTACATCTCGGTGGCCACCGGACGGATCTTCTGCGCGTGGGTTGACCTGCGGGACGGGCCGACGTTCGGCACGGTGGTGACCGCTGAGATCGATCCGTCGCGCGCCGTGTTCGTGCCGCAGGGTGTTGGCAACGGATTTCAGACGCTGGAGCCGAACACCGCCTACACCTACCTCGTCAACGACCACTACTCACCGGACGGTGTCTACACCTCGCTGAACCCGGCCGATGCGACCATCGCCATCGACTGGCCGATCCCGCTGGACCAAGCCGAATTGTCTGCTAAAGACCGGGCCCAGGGGCCGTTGTCGGAAGTTGTCCCCGTCGCGCCGCGCAAGACTTTGGTGATCGGCTCCGGTGGCCAACTGGGCCGCGCACTGCAAGCGGCTTACGAAAGTGCTTCGCACGTCGAGTTTGTCGACCTTCCCGACTTCGATCTCACGTCCGGTGATCTCGGTTCGGCGCGACCCTGGCGCGAGTACGACACGATCATCAACGCCGCGGCCTACACGGCGGTGGACGCGGCCGAGACCGCGGAAGGCCGTGCTGCGGCGTGGGCCGCGAACGTCACCGGCATCGCAAATCTGGCACGTGTCGCGTCGGCGCACCGACTGACTGTTGTCCACATTTCGAGTGACTACGTGTTCGACGGCACCGCGACGCGGCCCCACCGCGAGGACGATCCGATGACCCCGCTCGGCGTTTACGGACAAACGAAGGCGGCCGGCGATCAGATCATCAGCACGCTGGACCGGCACTACATCCTGCGCACCTCATGGGTGATCGGCGAGGGGCGAAACTTCGTGCGCACCATGCTTTCTCTCGCCGATCGGGGCGTTGACCCGGCGGTGGTCGACGACCAGATCGGGCGCCTGACGTTCACCTCGGAGCTGGCCAGGGCGATCCGGCACCTGACCGAGAACCACGTGCCGTACGGGACCTACAACATCACCGGGTCCGGCCCGGCCACCTCATGGGCGGATGTGGCGCGACGCACGTTCGAACTCGCGGGCCACGATCCGAACCGGGTGAGCGGGGTCTCCACGGCGGAGTACTTCGCGTCGGCCACCAATCCCGTCTCGCCGCGTCCGGCCAGCGGTGTTCTCGATCTGACGAAAATCGAGGCAACCGGATTCGTGCCGGCTGCTGCCGATGAGACGCTGCAGAATTACGTGCGGCTGGAGACCCGGGCGACGTCCGGGGCCGGCTAACCCACGCGAATCAGACTGTTGTCCTTGGCATTTCAGCGGTGACCGCGTCGTCGTCGCGGTCTTGCGGGGGTGACAGCAGGGCGCGCACCGCAGGACGAGGTCCGGAGTCACGAAGCATGAAGCTGGCAGGACGCGGGCGGACGACCTGCGGCCACCAGAACCACCGGCCCAGCAGCGCGGCTATCGAGGGCGTCATGAACGATCGCACGACCAGGGTATCGAACAGCAGGCCCAGGCCGATGGTGGTGCCAACCTGACCGATGATCTGCAGATCGCTGGACACCATCGCCGCCATGGTGAAGGCAAACACCAAGCCCGCGTTGGTCACGACCTTGCCGGTGCCGCCCATGGCCCGGATGATGCCGGTCTTGATGCCGGCGCCGATTTCTTCCTTAATCCGGGACACCAACAGCAGGTTGTAGTCGGAGCCGACGGCCAAAAGCACGATCACCGACATCGGAAGCACCATCCAGTGCAGCTTGATGCCCAGGATGTATTGCCAGATCAGTACCGACAAGCCGAACGATGCGCCCAACGACAGCGCGACCGTACCCACGATGACCAGAGCGGCGATGAAGCTTCTCGTGATGATGAGCATGATAATGAAAATGAGGCAGAGCGCTCCGACGCCCGCGATCAATAAGTCGTATCGGGATCCGTCGCTGAAATCCTTGAATGTCGATGCCGTGCCGGCCAAGTAGATTCTGGCGCCTTCGAGGGGCGTCGTTTTCAGTGCTTCCTCGGCGGCTGTTTTGATTTGGCTGATACGCGCAATACCTTCAGGCGTCGCGGGATCGCCCTTGTGGGAGATGATGAACCGAACGGCCTTGCCGTCGGGTGAAAAGAAGCTAGTCATCGCCCGTTTGAAGTCTTCGTTTTCGAAAACTTCAGGCGGCAGATAAAAAGAATCGTCGTCTTTGGCCGCGTCGAATACCTGCCCCATAACTGCGGAATTCTGATTATTGTCGTCGGCCACGCTCATGGACCCTGCCATGGTGCTGGTCATCTTCGATGTCATGTCCCGCATGCCCTCCATGATGGAGATCAGGGGTGGCAGCTGCTGGAGTATCTGCGGCATGAGCCGGTCCAGGTCATTCATGTTGACGAGAAGGCCCTGCACCTTGTCGCTGAGAACATCCAGGCCGTCGAGCGTTTCGAAGATGCTCTTCATCGACCAGCAGAGCGGAATGCTGAAGCAGTGCGGCTCCCAATATAGATAATTGCGGATCGGCCTGAAGAAGTCATCAAAATTCGCGGCGCTATTACGAATCGCATTGAGAAGGTTCGACATATCCCTGGTTATTCCGACGGAATGGTGGGTGATATCGGTCAACTTCGACTGCAGTTCGTACATGTGCTTCATCAGCGCGATTTGGTGTCCCATGAGCTCGTCCATCATGCGCATGTCGTTGACACGCTCCTTGATGTACTTCATCATTTGAGACTGGCCGGCATTTTGCATGCTGATCAGGAATGGTATGGACGAGTGTTCGATGGGTGTGCCCTCGGGGCGGGTTATTCCCTGAACCCGGGAAATACCAGGGACCCGGAAAATGCCCTTTGCCAGCCGATGCAAGATGAGAATATCCGCGGGGTTACGCATGTCATGGTCGGCCTCGACCAGGAGAATCTCAGGCGCCATTCGAGCCTGCGAGAAGTGGCGGTCAGCCGCGGCGAATCCAACGTTGGAGGCTACATCGCCCTTGAGGTAGAGCCGATCGTTGTAGCTCGTCTCGTAGCCCGGCAGCGTCACCAAGCCGACCACCGTGATCGCCATCGTCGCCGCGAGAATCGGCCCCGGCCAGCGGACGATAGCGGTGCCGATTCGTCGCCAGCGGCCGACCTTGATCCTGCGTACGGGGTCGAAGAGTCCCATGCGACCGCCGAGAGCGAGAACTGCGGGCACCAAGGTGAGCGCGATCAGAACGGCCGCGACCATCCCGATCGCGCACGGAACTCCAATGGTCTGGAAGATGGGCAGCCGGGTCACGCTCAGGCACAACATCGCCCCGGCGATGGTCAGACCCGAGCCCAGGACCACCGGCGCAACACTGTGATAGGTGATGTAGAACGCGTCTTCGCGATCCTCGCCTACCTGGCGCGCCTCCTGATAGCGGCCGAAGAAGAAGATTCCGTAGTCGGTGCCGGCCGCCATCGCGAGCGCCGTCAACAGACTGATGGCAAAAGTCGACAGCGTGAAAACGTTGTGATCGGCCAGGAAAGCCACGATCTGCCGGGCCGCAAGAACTTCAACGCCAACCGTCAGCAACAAACCGAGGACCGTGAAAATCGAACGGTAGACGAAGAGCAGAACGACAAAGATGATAATTCCGGCGATCGCGGTCATCTTCAGCATCGAGCTGTCGCCGGCGTGCTGCAGGTCGGTCACAAGTGCCGCTGGACCGGTGACGAATGCCTGCACTCCTGGCGGCGGCGGCGCTCGTCCCACGATGCTCCGGACCGCTGCAATGGAGTCTTGCCCCAGGGTTGTGCCCTGGTTGCCGGCGAGGTTTAACTGCGCGTATACGGCTTTGCCGTCCGAGCTCAGCGCGCCGGATGCCGTGAGCCGATCACCCCACAAATCCTGCACGTGCTGGACATGCTTGGTGTCGTCCTTTAGCTGGCGGATGAGATCGTCGTAGTAAGCGTGGGCATCGTCGCCCAGCGGCTGTTGACCTTCGACCACCAGCATCGCGAAGCTGTCTGAGTCCGACTCTTTGAAGTCCGACCCGATGCGCTTCATCGCCTCTACCGAGGGCGCATCCTGGGGGGCCATCGGCACGGAGTGTTGCCGGCCGACCGTCTCCAACCAGGGAACACCGAGGGCTGCGACCGCAGTCAGGGCCAGCCACGCCAGGATGATCAGCGGCGAAAGCGTGCGGACCGACCGTGCGACAAAGGGCCGAGAACGCTCGGTGTTCACGTCCGTCACTTACAACTGTTGATTCTGTAGTAGTGCGCGCACCAGCGGGCGGGGTCCGGTCGGCCGGAGCATTGAGCTGGCCGGACGTGGCCGCACCTGCTGTGGCCACCAGAACCAGCGGCCCAACAGCGCCGCGATCGACGGCGTCATGAACGCGCGCACGATCAGGGTGTCGAACAGCAGACCCAGGCCGATGGTCGTGCCGACCTGTCCGATGCTCGCCAGGTCGGAGACGATCATCGTCATCATCGTGAATGCGAACACCAATCCGGCATTCGTCACGACCTTGCCGGTGCCCGCCATCGCCCGAATGATGCCGGTATTGAGGCCAGCCGCGAGTTCTTCTTTCATGCGGGCGACCAGTAGGAGGTTGTAGTCCGACCCCACGGCCAACAGGATGATCACCGACATCACCAAAACGGCCCAGTGTATTTGTTGGCCTAATAAATGCTGCCACACCAATACTGACAAGCCGAATGAGGCGCCAAGTGACATCACCACTGTACCGACAATGGTTAGTGCAGCAATAAGGCTCTTCGTCATGAGCAACATGACGATGAAAATCAGGCACAGGGCGGCGATCACCGCGATCAAGAGATCGTATCGCGAGCCCACGACCAGGTCTTTCGTCATAGCGGCGGTGCCCATCAAGAAGACCTGGGAATTTTCCAGCGGGGTCCCCTTCAGCGCTTCTTCGGCAGCATTCTGTATCGAGTCGACTCGGCCCATGCCCTCGGGGGATGCGGGATCGCCCTTTTGGCTGACGAACATCCGGACGGCTTTTCCGTCTGGCGATATGAACGTCTTCATGATCCGCTTGAAGTCTTCGTTTTTGAACAATTCCGGCGGTGCGTAGAACGAATCATCGTTCTGGGCATTATCGAAGGCTTTTGCCATTGCCGTCGGATCGCTGCCGGTTCCGTCGTTCATCTGGCCGAGCACGCCGGACATGGTGCTGTGCATCGTCAGCAGCATGGTCCGCATGCTTTTCATGATCGCGAGCATCTCGGGGAACTGAGCCAGCAGCTGCGGCATGATGATGTTCATCTGGTCGAGGTCTTTCACCATTTCGCCCAGCTTGTCGGTGACGCCGTCAACACCGTCAAGGGTTTCGAAAATGGACCTCAGGGACCAACAAAGCGGAATGCCGTCGCAGTGCGGTTCCCAATAGAAGTAGTTCCGTATCGGGCGCCAGAAATCTTCGAAATCCGCAATATGATTCCGCAGCTCGTTGGTGATCTCCTGCATTTCGTGTGTTGTCTGGGTCATGCTTCTCATGGTGGCGACCATTTGTTGCATCAGGCTATACATGTTCTCCATGATGCCGATGGTCTGACCTAGCATTTCTCCTTGTTTGAGCAGGTCGTCCATACGCGAGTTTTGGAAGACCATGAATTGCTTCTGGGAAGCCTGTTGCATACTGAGCAGGTACGGAATGGTCGAGTGCTGAACCGGTGTTCCCTCGGGCCTGGTCGGGGCTTGCACCTTCGAAATCCCGGGAACGGCCAGCACGGCCTTTGCCACTTTATTCAGTATCAAAAAGTCGGCCGGATTCCGGAGATCGTGATCGGCTTCGATCAGCAAGATCTCGGGCGACAGCATGGCTGCCTGGGGGAAGTGCCGTGCAGCGGCGTCCAGGCCCTGGGTGGCCGCGATATTACGAGGCAGATAGTTCTGATCGTTGTAGCCGGGCTTGAAGCCAGGCAAAGTCAACAAGCCGACAAGCGAGATGGCCAACGACGCGACGAGAATCGGGCCCGGCCACCGAACGATCGCCGTTCCGATCCGCCGCCAGCTGCGGGTCGACAGCTTCCGCTTCGGGTCGAACAGCCGGAACCGGCTGCCTAGAGCAAGTACGGCGGGAAACAGGGTGAGTGCGACGGCAACCGACACCGTGATGCCCACCGCACAGGGAATGCCAAGGACTTTGAAGAACGGCAATCGGGTGAAGCTCAGGCAGAGCACCGCACCCGCGATGGTCAAACCAGAGCCCAAGACGACCGGGGCGACTCCGCGGTAGGTGGTGTAGAAGGAGTCGAACCGGTCCTGGCCGCGCTGACGTTCCTCTTGATATCGCCCGATGAAGAAGATGCCGTAGTCGGTGCCGGCCGCGATGGCCAGTGCCACAAGCAGATTGACGGCGAAGGTGGTGAGACCAATGAGCCCAAGATGGCCCAGCAATGCCACGATTTCCCGTGCAACCTGCAGTTCGATTCCCACCACTATCAGCAGCAGAATGACGGTGACGAACGAGCGGTAGACGATCAGCAAGGTGATGAAGACGACCGCGATGCTCAGCATCGTGATGGTGTTGACTGTTCGGTCGCCGCTATTGCCCATATCCGCGACGACGGCGCCGGGGCCGGTCACGTACGCCTTTATTCCGGCGGGTGCCGGTGTTTGCGCCACGATGTGCTGGACGGCCATGACGGATTCATTGCCCAAGGGCTCGCCCATTTTTCCGGCGAGGGTGAACTGGACGTAGGCGGCCTTGCCGTCCGCACTCTGCGCGGCGCCCCTGGTGAGCTCGTCACCCCAGAAATCCTGGATGTGTTGCACATGTTTCGTGTCCGCTTGGAGCTGACGTAGCAAGCTTTGGTAGTAGCGGTGGGCTTCCTCGCCGAGGATCTGTTGCCCCTCCAAGACGATGACCGCGACGTTGGCGGAGGCGTTCTCCTTGAAGTCGTCATACATGCGCTCGCTGGCTTTGAACGACGGAGCGTCGGTCGCATTCATCGATACCGAGTGCTCGGCAGCGACCTGCGCCAGCGGGGGGATCGTGAAGTTCACGATGCCGATGAGCGCAAGCCACCCCAAGATGACCACCACTGAATAGCGGTGGATCGTCCGCGGTATGAACGGCCGCTTGGTGGGCGGCGGTTCGGCACGCAACTCAGTGCTCATGCGGCCTTCAACATGCACGCGGCGAATGCATTGACTTCATTCGAGGTCTTCTCGGATTTGACCACGCCGTCGATCAAGATGCGGCAGCCGATGCTGTCGCTATCACCCTGTGCAGCCACGCTTCCGACGCTAGCGGCACCGACGATGGGGAAGTTCAACGTCCAGGGCAAGGGGGCCGCCTCAATATATTGCGGACTGCCTTCGCCGTTGAAGAAGCTGATCTGGGCGACGGTCCCGGGGGGCCCGAAAACTTCGTACTGCATGTGTTTGGGGTTGAAGGGCTTCGCGTCATCAACCCTGGTATCGCCGTAGGTAATGGACTTCTCGTTTCCGAAGATGCCGTGCAGTCGCGACACCGTGAAGCCCCCAGCTCCGACGACTGCCAAGACGACCAACGGAATCCACAGCTTGCCCAGAAGCCGAAAGCCCCCGGTGCCCAGATTGGGGCGGGACTGGCGTCCGCGGGGTTCGGGCGGCAGCTGCTGCTGCTCGGTATCAGCGTTCGCAGGGCCGGCGGTGGTGGCATCGGGGTGGGTTGGCTCAATGTCAGGCAGACCGCCTTCGACCACCGCACCCACCCTTTCCACCTTTCACCGCAGACGGCTGACGCTGCGCCAGCCGTTTTGACATCCAACTACTCGTTCGGCCCCGGCGCCCGTACGGTACGGCTTGTATGACGGGGCGTCACCGGCTGGTCGTTCGGCAAACATCGCAAACGAGCAACGCCTTGTCCAGGGCGACCAGATCGTGACGGAAGTTAACCATGTCGTCGGCCTCCGTAGGGGCATTTTCAGAGAGCAACGGGGATGGTAGTGCATGCGGCGGGTAGTCGAGGTTGCGCTGCGTCGCCTGGCCTGTGAATACGCCGTGAGGATCGATGCCGGTATTTATCGTTCGCGTCGAAACAGGGGTCACGATGCACACACGTGCTGCTAGCGTGATCGGCTACGGCGGCTAGCTCGACATATGGTCGGGTAGCACCCAGTTGACGACACAATGCGGAATGAGCAAACCCCGATGTCAGTGGAACCGACCACGCTGAACGAGACGGGCGATACCAAGGGTCACTTCTCGGCTTTGCTGCGATCGCGCCAGTTCATCGGCCCGATCATCGCGATCGGCGGCGTTCAGCTGATGGCGGCGATGGACGGCCCCGTCGCAGTCTTCGCACTTCCGAAGATCCAGAACGAGCTTGGCCTGTCGGATGCCGCACGGAGCTGGGTGGTGACCGCCTACATGCTGACCTTCGGTGGTCTGATCCTGTTGGGTGGGCGCCTCGGCGACGCCATCGGCCGCAAACGCGCCTTCATTCTCGGGATCGGCCTGTTCATCGCCGCCTCAGCGATGTGTGGCATTGCGTGGAACGGCGGGTCCCTCGTGGTGGCCCGGCTGCTGCACGGCGTGGCCGGCGCGGTCGTCGCTCCCACGTGTATGGCGCTAGTGGCGACCACATTCCCGAGGGGCCCGGCGCGCAACGTGGCGACGGCGGTATTCGGTGCGACCGCGAGCATCGGTTCGGTCATGGGCTTGGTGGTGGGCGGTCTGCTGACCGGGGTCTCCTGGCGGCTGGCGTTCTTGATCAACGTGCCGATCGGGCTGCTGTTGATCTACCTGGCCCGCACGATGCTGCAGGAAACCCAGAAAGAGCGGATGAAGCTCGACGTGATGGGGGCGGTCCTCGCCACATTGTTGTGTACTGCTGCGGTTTTCGGTCTGTCGATGGCGCCGGAGCAAGGCTGGGCGTCACCCGCCACGATTGGGCTCGGTGTGGTGGTCCTGATCGCGTTCATCGCGTTCATCGTGGTGGAGCGTGGGGCTGAGAACCCGATCGTGCCGCTGACTCTGTTCTTCGACCGCAGTCGGCTGGCCACCTTTGCCGCCATGTTTCTGCTCACCGGGGTGGGATTCAGCCTGACCGTGACGGTTGCAATGTATGTGCAGGACATCATGGGCTACAGCCCGTTCCACGCCGGGATCAGCTACATCCCGCTGGCGCTGGCCATGGCGGTCGGAGTGGCCATATCGACGCGGCTGGTGACATGGTTTGCGCCGCGGCTGATCGTGGTGGCAGGGTCCACGCTGGTACTGGGCTCGATGATCTACGGCGGCCTGACGATCAACCCCCACATGCCGTACTTCCCGAATCTGGTGGTGCCGATCGTGATCGGTTCGATCGGCATCGGTTTGATCAATGTCCCGCTGGGGCTGTCGCTGATCGCCAGCGTCGGCGTCGACCGCATCGGACCGACATCTGCAATTGCCGTGATGTTGCAGAGCCTTGGCGGCCCGCTGGTGCTGGTCGTCATCCAGGTTGTCATCACTACGCGCACCTTGCAGCTGGGCGGCACCACCGGGCCGGCCACTGCCATGAACCCCGGCCAGCTGAATGCGCTGGATCACGGCTATACGTATGGGCTGCTCTGGATCGGCGGCGTAGTCGTCCTGCTCGCAGTGGCAGCGCTGTTCATCGGATACACCTCGCGGCAGGTGGCGCACGCGCAGAAGATCCAGAAGACGTTGGCCGAAGAGGGCCCGGTGAGCCTCTAGCCTCGACGCTGGATCGTCACTCGATTTCGCCGGCCAGGCCGAACTCAGCCAACACCTTCACAGCCAGCTCGCGTAGGTCGTCCGTCGTGGTCAGGCTGCCTGGTTGGTAGGCGCGAACGTGGATGCCGACCTTGTTGACTTCGGCCCCAAGCCCGCAAAAGAGTTGTAATTGGCTGCCCATCCGGTCCCGCCACTCCCTGGTGAGGTGCTGGCTCGACCCG
Organism: uncultured Mycobacterium sp.; assembly: GCA_900078375.1. Taxonomy (GTDB): domain Bacteria; phylum Actinomycetota; class Actinomycetes; order Mycobacteriales; family Mycobacteriaceae; genus Mycobacterium. Next base: position 20,796 of record FLQS01000017.1, read on the forward strand.
CGGATGAAGGCGTGATCGCAGAGGGTGCCGTCCGGGCGGCTCACCACCGGTCCGACTTCGCCGAGATTGGAGCAGACAGCCGGCCGCTCGGGGTCACTGAGCGCATAGTCGATCAGCTGTTTCCACGTCCGCTTCGTGGTGAAAGGTGCCAGCGCCACGAATTGCTCTGACTCGTCCGGTGTTTCGCGGAGGGTCTTGACGGCGTCTTTGATCGCGGCCCGGACACCGCTGAGATCCGACGTCACCCCACTCGGCTCGATGCCGACCCGAGCGAACGACACGGCGACAGCGCGTGCGTCGCCTTGGGTGCGGTCGTTCACGAGAAGCAGAACCTTGACGTCGGGGGCATCGCCGTGGTCGCGTCCCATGAGCTCGTCGAATTTCGCCGTCATCGCCGCCGCGAACGCGCCGGTCGTTCCGCCGAGAGCCTCGGCGCGGGCGGTCCAGTCAGACAGGTTCAGCCGGATCCAGATACCGGGGATGGTGACGAGCTCATCGGCGTCACCCGCGGTTATCGCGACCTGTTGTGGTGCCTGCGGGCGGGCAACATCGTTACGGCGACGCCGAGCCTCCTTGAGCGCCGCAACAAGCGCCCGGGCCGTCACGGGTGTTTCCCGCAGGGTGTCGCCGAGATCCTGAACCGAGCCTTTTAGTCGGGACCGCGACTGTGGTGGCGGGTAGTCGTAACCGCTGGTGTCGCCCATGATCGCAAGCGTGATCGCGCCGACGGCGCCGATGCCGTCGACGACGTAGTGGGAGAGCACGATCGTGAGTGCGGAGGTGCCGTCGGTAAACGGGACGACGCTCAGACGCCAACCGGGACCTGACTCGGGATCGATGGGCATCCGCACGCGCTCGTCTAGCCAGTCGGCGAATTCAGCACGGGGACGAGGAGTTTCGGTGACGTCGAGTGCTGGTGGTTGGACATCGGCGACCCACCGGTAACGGCCGAACGGTAGGGGTGAACGTTCGATCCGTCGTCCCAACGCGCCGCTGGCGAGATTGCGGTGCAACCGCCGGATACCGTCGTGGTCGATTGGTCGGTCGTAAACCCACACGACCTGCATGACTTCGTTCTGGCCGGCAGCACGATGACCGGCGTAAAACGCCTGGTCCATCAATGCGAGTCGGTTGTCCGGCACCGCATGGTCAGTTGATGTGCGGGCGCGGGTCTTGCTGCGATCGAACCGATTCACCACGTCAGGGTAGCCACAGAAACGCGCCGAACCGCTCACTATGAATAGCTGTGGGTGGCGGGTTGTACCTTGCTGATGCAAAAAGGTCACCCTATTGTATCGCTGTGATCGGAAGTCGTCGCAGCGCCAGCAAGCGCACTGCGGGCTTCAATTCGCGGGTTCTGCAGGTGGATGGCCCGGGGTTGGCGCCAAGGGGTGCGCCGGGCCGCCCGGTCATTCTCTTTGTTCTCGGCTTCGGGCGATCTGGAACATCGGCGCTGACCCGGGTGCTCTCGTTGAGCGGGGCGGCTCTTCCGTCGGGTCTGTTAGGTGCGACCCGGGAGAATCGCCGTGGCTATTGGGAGCCCCGCAGGGCCATCCATCTGAACCAGGAAATCCTGCGCGGCCATGGCAGTTCGGGATACGACATGTCGTTGCGCGCGCAGGAGGAAGGCGCGTTCGACGTCGAGAGCAATACCGCGTATGTCGACAAAATCAGGGCCTACCTCACTACGCTGCCGACCGCGCCACTGGTGATCATCAAGGAACCGAAGATGACGATGATGCCCGGCTTGTGGTTCGAGGCCGCGAGTCAGGCCGGGTTCGACATCGCAGCCGTGATCTCAGTGCGCCACCCGCAGGAGATCATCGGGTCGCTGGCCAAACGTGCTGACTACCAGCACTACGTTCGAGACTCACCGGAGCTCACGATGGCCTGGTGGCTCAAATACTCGCTGTTGGCCGAGCGAAACACCCGCGATGTGCCACGTGTGTTCGTCGAGTACGCCAACCTCCTCGAGGATTGGCGCCAGGAAGTCAAGCGGGTCTCGGTGGCACTCGGAGTCGATCTCAGCACCCAGGACGAGGGCGCGATCGAAAGGTTCCTCAGCCCGGACCTTCAGCACCACCGGCACTTTGGTGCCGTGGAGGAGCCATTCGGCGGCGATTGGGTCGCCGCCGTTTACGACGCGATGCGCTGCGCCGCTGGCGACGAGCCGTTGGACCGGTCCGAGCTGGATCGCGTCTACGAGGCATACCGGTTGAGCGAACGAGGCTTCCGCGCAGCGTTCGAGAACGACCGCCGTTTCGGCACGCTAAGTCGGTTGATGTCTCCGTTCCTCGTCAAGCTAGGCCTCGAGGCCCTCGCACTGCTTCATCGACGCAGAGGTACGTGGGCCTAGTCCCAGTTCGGGAATTCGACTGAGTTGCGCAGGTATCGCGTTACGCTGGGCCGCTGAGCAGGGGCCCGCGGCTCCTGCTTTCATTGCGCGGACCAAGTGCTGAAGGTGAAGGGCCACATACGGCGATGAAATTCGTGCTCGCTTTCTATGGAACCCGAGGTGATGTCGAGCCCGGCATCGCCGCTGGCCGTGAACTGGCGCGTCGGGGACACGATGTGTGTATGGCGGTGCCGCCGGATCTGATTGCGGCCGCCGAATCCGTCGGGCTTGGCGCGGTCGGGTACGGGCCGGATACGCAGGAATGGCTGGAAGCGACGCGCGACTTCTGGAAGCGATTCTTCCGAAACTTCTGGAACCTCCAGGAGTTGAAGAAGCTGCTGCAGGAATCCCGGGAGCCCGGTACCCAGGCGTGGGCGCAGATGAGCACGACACTCGCATCGGTGACGGAGGGTGCTGACCTCCTGGTGACGGGCGTGGCCTACCAGGAACTCGCGGTCAGCGTGGCCGAGTATCGCCGCATTCCGTTGGCGACGCTGCTCTGGTTTCCGATTCGGGTCAACGGCCACCTCGTGCCCAAGCTGCCCGCGCCGGTGGTTCGCGCGGCGATGACGGCCTATGAGTGGGTGGTGTGGCGCGGAGTCAGAAAGGTCGACGGTGTCCAGCGTCGTGAACTGGGCTTGCCGACGGCGACGGCGTCGGGGCCCCGGCGCATCATCGACCGCGGATCTCTGGAAATCCAGGCCTATGACGAAGTGTGCTTCCCCGGGCTGGCCGAGGAGTGGGCCCGCTGGGGCGATCGGCGACCATTCGTCGGGACGCTGACGCTGGAGTCTCCGACGGACGCCGACAAGGAGGTGCAGGCGTGGATCGCCGCGGGAAAGCCGCCGATCTTCTTCGGGTTCGGCAGCATCCCGGTGGAATCGCCGGCCGAGACCCTGGCGATGATTGGTGCGGCGTGCGCGCAGCTGGGGGAGCGGGCATTGATCGGAGCCGGGTGGAGCGACTTCAGTGAGCAGTCCGGCCTCGACCACGTCAAGGTGGTGGGTGCGGTGAATTACGCGACGATCTTTCCGGCCTGCCGCGCTGTCGTGCATCACGGTGGCGCGGGTACCACCGCGGCCGGGCTGCGTGCGGGGGTGCCCACCCTGATTCTCTGGATGGCGGACGTTCAGCTGATGTGGGGCGCCGCGGTCAAACGGCTGAAAGTCGGCACGGCCCGTCGCTTCTCGGCGACCACCGAGAAGACGATGGTCGCCGACTTGCGTGCCATCCTCGAACCGGACTGCGCTGTGCGGGCTCGTGCGGTCGCCAGTCAGATGAGTAAACCCGCCGAAAGCGCCGTGGCCGCCGGGGATCTCTTGGCAGATTTTGCCCGGCGACGTGTTGGTTGATCGCAGCCGGCGCCCGTGACAGGCGGTCCTGTCGCCTGCGTCAGTTTCTGGTTCGAACGCCTTCGGTGCCCGCTACTATGACTGCGTGATTGAGCTGGAACGCGTAGCTAAAACGTTTGACGGTGGCATACGCGCGTTACAGGACGTGAGCTTTTCGGTCCCCGCGGGATCGATCTGCGCTTTGCTGGGACATAACGGAGCCGGCAAGACGACCCTGATCAAAATCTTGTCCACGCTGCTGCGGCCCACCACGGGCACCGCGATAGTCGCCGGCTACGACGTCGTCGCTCAACCGGGTCAAGTGCGGTCAAGTATCGCGATGACCGGCCAGCATGCCGCGCTCGACTGGCAGCTCACCGGACGGGAAAACCTGGTGCTGTTCTGCCGGCTGCGGGGCATGCTGCGCAAACATGCACAGCTGCGGGCCGAGGCCCTGATCGAGCAGTTCGACATGGTGCACGCCGCTGATCGACCGGTGCTGACCTATTCCGGTGGCATGCGCCGGCGCATCGATATCGCTGCTGCACTGGTGGTTCCGCCCAAAGTCCTGTTCCTCGACGAACCGACGACCGGTTTGGACCCGCGTAGCCGCCGCGACGTGTGGGGCCTGGTGTCATCGTTGTCGACTCAAGGTGTCACGGTGCTGCTCACGACGCAGTACCTCGAGGAAGCCGATGTGCTCAGCGATTCGATCGTGGTGATCGATCACGGTCGCATAGTCGCCAGCGGGACGGCCGATGACCTGAAGAGCCGGGTGGGCGTCAGCTACTGCACGGTCAGTCCTCTGGACCCCGGTGAACTGCCCAAGATCTTGGCCGCCGTGGCCGACCTCGAGGAGGCCCAGATCGATCAGGACGCCAACACCGTGTCGGTGTTGGCGTCCAATGGCGTTGCGACACTGAGCGAGGTCTTCCGACGGGTCGACCAGTTGGGTGTCGAACTGCTCGACATCTCACTGCGCAAACCGTCGTTGGACGAGGTATTTCTTCGCCTTACCGGCGGCGTCACTGCATGAGCGCCGTTGCTGCGCTGACCGAGCGCATTGTGCGCGGCGCGTTGCGCGACGATCTGCCGTTCGCGGTTGTGGCGTCCATCGGTAGCTTCATCGTCTTCAACTTCGCGCTACGCAACGTGATCGACACCGGTGACATGAGTTACCCCCAGTACGTTCTCCCGGTGATCGTCGTGCAGGTGATGTTGCTCGGCGCACTGACGACCACCGATCGTGCGGCCCGAGACGAGGGCTCCGACTTCGGGGTGCGGATCTCCACCCTGCCCATGCCGGCGTTCACACCGCTGACAGCGCGCATGTTGTATTGCCTGTTTCGCGGCGTCGTCGCCTTAGTCGCCGCAGTCGCCGTCGGGTATGCGTTCGGCTTCCGCATTGTCGGTGGATTCGGCTACGGAGTGGCCTCGGTGGTTCTTTTCCTGGTACTGACGCTGGCGCTGTCGCTGGGAGCCGATGCCATCGGGCTCCGGCTTGCCGGGGGCAAAATCGGGCGAACCGGCGCGGCCAGCCAGGTGCTCATCGTGCCCCAGCTGTTGCTGACCATGCTGTCCACCGGGATGGCACCGGCCGAGTCGTTCCCCGACTGGCTGCACCCGTTCGTGCAGTATCAGCCCGTCTCACAGGTGACGGAAACTCTGCGCGGATTCGCCACCGGCCACGTGGACGGGACCAATCTCGCGACCAGCGTCGCATGGTGCATCGGGTTGCTGGTGGTGTTCGCCGCACTCGCGGCGCGGATGCAGAGGCGGACGGAATGACTGCAGATGTGTCGCCTCAGCGCCGGTCACTGGCCGTGGAAAGTTGGCTTTTCGCGGGTCAGCTTCTCAAGCATTGGCGCCGCGAACCCGTCGTGCCGATCCAGGCGCTGGTGTTCCCGACGGTACTGCTGATCACTTACTACCTTCTAGTCGGAAAGTCGATCGTGCGGCTGACCGGTACAGGCAGCCTCTACGGCTTGGTGCCGACGTGCGCGGTGGCCGGTGCGATGCTGGGGGCGCTTGCCGCCGGTATGGCCATTCCCTTCGAGCGCGACGGCGGATTGCTCTCCCAGTTGTGGGTGTTACCGGTGCACCGGGCCAGCGCACTGACGGGCAGGCTGCTGGCCGAGGCGGTGCGGACACTCGTGGGCTCCACGCTGATCACTGCGGTGGGTATTGGGCTCGGACTCCGTTTCGACGCCGGCTGGCTGGCGGTGATCCCGTTTACCTTGGTCCCAGTAGGGGTGGTCATCGTGTACTCGATGATCGTCATCGCGATTTCGGTGCGCTCCCGGCAAGGGACCGTACTCATGTGGCTGGGAGTGCCGTCGGTGAGTGCGGTGTTCGCGAGCTCGGGATCTCCGCCCGTTGAAATGTTGCCGGCGTGGCTGCGGCCGTTGATCGAGTTCCAGCCGATGGCACCGACGATCGGGTTCATGCGGGCACTCGCCCAAGGCGGACCGTTGTTGTGGCCGTTCCTGCTCAGCTCGATGTGGGCGATCGGCTTGACCGCGGTCTTCGCGCCACTGGCGATCAGCGGCTACCGTGCCGCGGCCGCGTCGCCGCGTTGACGTGCCGACAGACAGGACGCGGCGTGGAATGAACCTCGGCCAGCCGATCTTGGCAAAGTTAAGAACGCATTGTCGATGGTTGTCTAGACTCAGCGCCGCTGGTAACCGCAAGTGAGATTAGAGGAAACCTTGACCATCACCGATCACGATGTTCGGTCGCTATATCTTGACCTCCTCCGCCGGAACCTCACCAGGTACGGGATGCACGAGAAGGTTCCCTCGGACTGGCCCCTGCGGCGCCGCATCCTCTTGAAGGCCGTCAACACCTTCATCCCGATGGTTCGCGGCTCGGGCCCGCGCGATCACCGCGCCCGCGATCTCGGCCTGGACTGGCCGGCTGAGGCCGAGACGATGATCGGCATGCAGCGGCTCACCAGCCTGCAGCATTGTGTGGAAACGGTGATCGCCGACGATATCCCCGGTGATCTCATCGAATGCGGCGTCTGGCGCGGTGGGGCATGCATCTTGATGCGCGCGACGTTGGCGGCCTACGGAGATCACACGCGAAGCGTGTGGCTGGCCGATTCGTTCCAGGGCGTACCGCGCTCGGATCCGGCGAACTACAAGGCGGACAAAGGAATTAGGGCTGAGTTCGCCGCGGGCATCCTTGGGGTGTCGGAGGCCGACGTCAGGGCCAACTTTGAGCGTTACGGTCTGCTGGACGAGCGGGTCCGTTTTCTGCCCGGCTGGTTCAAGGACACGCTGCAGGACGCCCCGATCGAGCAGATCTCGCTGTTGCGTCTCGACGGTGACCTCTACGAGTCCACGATCCAGGCGCTCGATGCGCTTTACCCGCGGTTGTCGCCGGGCGGGTTCTGCATCGTCGATGACTACTACGCGGTGAAGGCGTGCGAGCAGGCCGTCACCGACTACCGCGCCAAGCACGGCATCACCGCGGAGATCACCGACATCGACGGAACCGGTGCCATGTGGCGCAAATAGCCGCGACCGAGGGATACGTGGTCGAGCGCTAGATCGTGATGGCCGAAGCTGGCAGGCCGGTGCGGATCGGCATCCTGGGTGCGGCGCGCGTTGCACCGAATGCGCTCATCAAACCCGCGAAAGACAACAGCGAAGTCGTGGTAGCCGCGGTCGCCGCCCGCGACGTGTCGCGCGCGCAAGCGTTCGCGGCCAAACATGGCATCGCCGGGGTGCATGACAGTTACGAAGCGCTGATCGAAGACCCCAATGTGGACGCGGTCTACAACCCGCTGCCGAACAGCCTGCACGGCAAATGGACTCGCGCCGCACTCAACGCAGGCAAGCATGTGCTGTGTGAGAAGCCGTTCACGGCCAATGCCGTCGAGGCTCGCGAAATCGCCGATCTGGCCGCCACGTCCGACCGCGTGGTGATGGAGGCATTTCACTACCGCTACCACCCGTTTGCGGCCCGGGTAGAGCAGATCATCGCGTCGGGGGAGTTGGGCACGCTGGAACGGGTCGAGGCGGCCTCGTGTTTCTGGCTGCCGAAATTCTCCGACTTCCGCTACAACTACGCCCTCGGCGGTGGTTCGCTGATGGATCTGGGCTGCTACGCGGTGGACATGATTCGCACGTTCGGCGGCTCGACTCCGGAAGTTGTTTCAGCGCAAGCAAAATTGCGCGGCAGCGAGATCGACCGGGCGATGACGGCAGAGGTGAAATTTCCCGAAGGGCACACCGGCCGGGTGCATTGCGCGATGTGGGCGAAAGACCTCCCGCACTTCACTGCCAATGTGGTTGGTACCCGCGGCGAGTTGCGGCTCAATCCGCTGATCCCGTTCCAGCGGTTCTCGGTCCGCTCCGCCGATGGAAAGCGGGTGGAGCGCTTTCCGGCGCGCGCCACCTACGCCTATCAACTGGATGCGTTCGCCGCGGCGGTGCTACGCGGGGAACCGGTGAAGACAACGCCGGAGGAGGCGGTCCAGAACATGACCGTTATCGACGGTCTCTATCGAGCCGCGGGTCTGTCGGTCCGCCCAGCGAGCTGACCGCCAAATTGCCTCGTCCGATTGGCTTTTCGGGCGGGTCAATTGGTGAAATGCACCTGGTTGAGGTTGTCGGCGACTCGTAGCGCGTTGGCTGCGACCGTCAGGCTCGGGTTGAGGCCGGCGCTGGACGGGAAGAACGACGTGTCCACGACGTAGAGGTTCTCAACTTCGTGTGCCCGGTTATCCGCGTCGAGCACGCTGGTTGCCGGATCGGTGCCGAAGCGGCAGGTGCCACAGACGTGACCCAGCGTGGTGTTGCTTTCACCGGTCCGCAGCGTGAGTGTGCGAAACGGCTTCAACACGTCTTTGAGCTGTCGCAGAAACACCTCGCGCCGGTCGATCTCGCTGGAGTGCAGGCGATACGTCAGGCGCAACCGCTGGCGGCCGTCGGAGCTGGGCCGGTCATAGGGCAGGACGCGATTGCCCAGATAGGGAAGGTCTTCCATGATCGCTGCCAGCACGAGACCGCCACTGATGAACCGTTCATAGATCGGTCGAGCCGCCGGGGACACCAGACGCAGCGCTTTGGCCAGCCCACTTGGATTGTTCATCAGCATCTCCATCGGCGCCAACGAGGCCATGGCGCCAGCGGACTGGACGGTGCCGAGCTTCTGGCCCTCCCAGAAATAGAAGTCGTTGAGCCCGATCTCCTTGTTCTCGGCGGTGATGTTGCAGCCGGCCTGTGGCCAGACCTCGATCCAGTCGAGAACATGCCGCATGAGATTGCGGCCCACCATGTCCGATCCGTTGGCCAGCCCCCGCGGCCACTGGCCTGAGCGGGAGTTGAGCAACAGCACCGGGGTGGCCAGTGCGCCGGCGGCCAGCACGACCACCTTGGCTTTGAGGGCCAGCATGTCCGAGTGGTGCTGACAGATCACCTGCTGAACCCGGGAATGATCGGCCTCCAGGCGTACAACCCGGCACTCGGCCAGCAGGTGGGCACCGTGTTCGGTGACCGCGGGCAGCACCCCGTTGCGGCCGCCGTCGTTCTTGCACGACTTGGCACACAGATAGGCCTGACAGATCACGCAGTCGTCGGTGTAGTCACACGCCATGGGCAAGTGATAGGGGTGCAGGCCGCGGCCTGCCAGATAGTTGACCAACGGCTGGTTGTCCGCTGAAAACGGCGGTGCGGCAGGAAGTCCGACCGTGGCGGCTTCGGGACGCAGCGGATCGGGCTGCCCGCGGACTCCCAGCAGCTTTTCGGCCTCGGCATACCAGGGGTTCAGCTGCTCGTAGCTGATCGGCCAGGACTCGGGCACGGTGGAATCGCCGGGGTCAGAGAAGTTTTGGCGCGGAGTGAAGTCCTGAACAAAGAAGCGTTCGCAGACCATGCCGTACAGCGCCGAGGATCCACCGGTGCCACTACCGATGAACGGCACGAACCGCTTGGCGAAGCGTCCGCTGATATCAGTGATTTCGTCGGTTGAGCGACCGGCTCGGGCCAGGGCGTCGTAGTAGGTCGTGGCGGATCGGACTGCGCGCGGCTCGGCCAGCTCGGGCATCCCGGCGCGGATCGTTCCTGCTGTACCAGGAAGCGTCGAGCGGCCCTTTTCGACGAACAGCACCTTGCGGCCGGAGCGGGCCAACCGTTGGCCCAGCATCCCTCCGCCCATGCCGGTGCCCACGATGATTACGTCCCAGCAAATGCGTTCCGCCTCGCGCGCACTCAGGTCGCGGCCAGCCAATCGAGCTCCTCAAGCGTGGTGGCCCAGAGATTGGCCGGGATCGTAACGGTTTCGCCAACATACCAATTGACGTGTGTGATACTTCCTCGATTCGTCGAAGAACGTCTCCACTAACAAGTAGGTGATCTTGCGCCAGGCCGACAGTGTGAGCCCTACCGAAGGACTGCAGGTTCGGACCTCGGCACAGTCAAAGTTCCGCCCAGATATTGAAGGTCTGCGCGCGGTTGCGGTGCTGGCAGTCGTCCTATTCCACGCTGACTTGCCAGGCCTGCGCGGCGGCTATCTCGGCGTGGACGTGTTTTTCGTTATCTCAGGCTTCTTGATCACCGGACTGTTATGGCGTGAGATCAACGCCACCGGAACCGTGCGGATGCGCAGTTTCTATGGGGCTCGGGCCCGCCGGCTGTTACCAGCATCGGCCTTCGTCGGCATCGTAACCATGGTGGCCTCGGCGCTACTACTGCCGGCGTTGCAAGTCCCTACCGCACTCAAGGACGGCATCGCCAGCGCCCTCTATGTCGGCAACTACTGGTTCATCTTCGAAAACGTCAACTACTTCGCCGATCTGCAGACCCTCTCGCCGTTTCAGCATTACTGGTCGTTGGGCGTGGAGGAGCAGTTCTACCTGGTGTGGGCGCCGCTGATCTTGGGCACGATGTGGGTGGTCAGGTTGGTGCGTCGGCGTACCAGAGTGCAGGCCGCCGCCTCGCAAGGGCCATACCTGCTGGTGCTGGTGCTGGTTGCCGTCATGTCGTTCGCGATGTCGCTGGTATTGACCTATGTGTCGCCGATCGAGGCGTTTTTTTCGTTACCCACCCGGGCTTGGCAATTGGCCCTCGGCGGTCTCGTCGCGCTGACCGCGATTCGTTGGCGGCGCCGCTCACAACGAACAGCCGCCATCACCGGTTGGACCGGGCTCGGCTTGATTGTGTTGTCCTACATTTGGTTCACATCGGCCACCCCTTCTCCTGGTGCCGCGGCCCTGCTGCCCACTGTCGGCGCGGTACTGGTTATCGGCGCGGGCTGCGCTGCACCGACCCAAGGTTGCGGCCGTCTTCTGGGTTGGGCACCGTTGCAGGCGATCGGCCGGATTTCCTACTCGTGGTATCTCTGGCATTGGCCGGTGCTGGTGCTCGCGCCGGCGCTTGTGGGGCATCCGCTGGGGCTGCCCGCCAGGTTGTTTGCGGCCCTGATTTCCGGCGGGCTCGCGTGGCTCACCCTGCGGCTGTTGGAAAACCCACTCCGATTCGCCCCCACGATCCGCAATTCGGCTTGGCGCAGCCTCGGGCTCGGTGGCCTGGCCAGCGCGCTCGCTGTCTGTGTGGGCATGGCGCTGTTGGCTGTTGCGCCATCGACTGCCGGGCATGGCGCACCGGCTTCGCCGGTGAAACTCACTGCCACCCCGGTGCCCGCCGGTTCGTCCAAAGCCGCGTACGACGCAGTCGTCCAACGGCTTTTCGGCCAGGTGCAAGCCGCCGTTTCCGCATCCGTCGACCTCAAGGCCGTCCCGTCGAATCTCGATCCGCCACTGGGGGATCCGAAGATCGAACAGACGGCTTTGAGGACGGACGGGTGCTTGCGAGAGGTGGCTGAACCTGGTCAACCGGACTGCGCAGCCGGTGACGTCACCTCGTCCACGACAGTGGCGCTCGTCGGCGACTCGCATGCCGCCATGTGGAATCCAGCATTCAAACAGATTGCCACCGAACGTCACTGGCGGCTGGAAATGCTGGCGAAAGGGGGCTGCCCGTTGATGGAAGTGCCCAGTACCAACCCATTCCGCAGCGTGGTCGAACAAAACGCACACTGTCAGCAGTGGCGCTCGCAGATCCTGACCCGGTTGAGCGCAGAACGCCCGCGGCTTGTCGTGGTGAGCATGTTCCGGGGCTATGACGCCCCGAACGAGCGGCCGTTCGGCCTTGTGCCATACGACACGGCGTGGCTTGACGGCCTGACCCGGCTCGTCCATCAGCTCCGCAGCACCGGTGCCAGGGTTCTGGTGCTCGGCCCCGTCCCAGACCCCCACCGCATGGTGCCGATCTGTCTGTCCGCGCACCTCGACGATGTGACGGCCTGCTCACCGGCAAGGTCGACGGCGGTCAACGAGCGTGGCATCACCGCGGAGGCCGCTGCTACCGAAGCTGCAGGTGGGCGCTATACGGATCTCACCGACCTGTTTTGTACCGCCGATCGGTGCCCGGTCATCGTCGGCAACACCCAGGTTTTCATGGACGGGAATCATCTGACGTCTGCGTACTCCCGACTGTTGGCGCCGGTTTTCGGAGCGCTATCCGACCGCGCGCTCGCCTACGGGTAACCCGGCGTACTCCTGATTGCCATGGATTGGTCTAGCGCCAGAAAGGTAGCGCGGCACAGCGATTCTGGGCGTGGCGAATGCCCAGCCTTGACGAGAACGACCAGACATAATCACCGGGACCTCGGAGATAGTCCACGTGCGCGAGTAGTGAAAGGCCAGAATTGTCGATGAAGTTTGTGTTGTCGAGCTACGGAACTCGAGGCGAGGTCGAGCCCTGTGTCGCGGTTGGGCGTGAATTGCTGCAGCGAGGGCATGAGGTGTGCATGGCCGTGCCGCCCGACCTGGTTGGCTTCGTCGAATCAGCCGGGATCACGGCCGTCGCTTACCAGCTGGATTCGCAGACGCTCATTGAGTCCTACGTCAACTATTGGGCGAGTTACTACGGCGGCCTTTGGAAGAAGCGGGATCTGATCAAGTTTTCGCGGGAGGGCCAGGTGATCGGTACCCGAGCCCTGGCAGAGACCAGCGAAACCCTGATGTCGTTGGCAGACGGTGTCGACCTGTTGCTCACCGGCGTCAACTTCGAGCATCCAGCTGCCAATGTCGCTGAATACCACGACATTCCACTCGCCACGATGCACTTCAGCCCGATCCGGGTCAACAGTCAGGTCGTGCCGATCCTGCCTCCGACGCTGGGTCGATATGCCATGGCTGTGCGTGAATGGGTGTTGTGGCGCATCGGTTCCAAGAAACTCGAGGATGCCCAACGCAGAGAATTGGGCCTGCCGAGTGCGACCGGTCCGTTGCCGCACCGGATGGCAGAGCGTGGGTCGCTCGAGATCCAGGCCTATGACGATGTCTGCTTCCCAGGGCTGGCGGAAGAATGGGCGACCTGGGGCAGGCGACGGCCCTTTGTCGGAACGTTGACAATCGAGATGCCAACGCAAGCCGACGAGGATGTCCTGTCCTGGATTGCCGCTGGGACACCGCCGATCTGCTTTGGCTTCGGCAGCATGTTGGTCGAGTCGGGCGCCGACACGCTCACCATGATCGCCGATGCGTGCGCACGGTTGGGGGAGCGGGCGCTGATTTCCGCTGGGGTGACTCAGCTCGATGACATCCCCAATTTCGAGCACGTCAAGGTGGTGCGCGGAGTGAACTACGCGGCGGTCTTCCCGGCCTGCCGTGCGGTTGTGCACCATGGCACGAGCGCCACGGCTGCCGGGTTGCGCGCGGGGGTTCCCACCTTGGTTCTCTGGAAGATCCCCGAACAGCGGCTCTGGGGGAATGCCATCAAGCGACTGAAAGTGGGCACTGAGCGGTGTTTTTCGAGCACCACCAGGGAATCGCTGACCGAGGATCTGCGTACGGTTCTCGATCCGCAGTGCGTCGCGAGGTCCCGTGAGATCGCCACGCGGATGTCAAAGCCAGCCGAAAGTGCCTCTTACACTGCAGATCTTGTGGAAGAGCTGGCTCGTTCGCGTCGGATGTGACTAGGCGCGGCCGCGCGTATCGATCAGGCGGGCCACCGAGTTCCAATCGTTTGGGACGCGATTGAGGAGTTCATCCTTACGGCCGTCAAGCACTGAAATATCGAGCGCCATAAACTCATCGATGATTTCGTCCAGATGATCGGCAAGGACCCGAGACTGTGGATCGAGGTTTTGGATGACCCCCAGGCCCGTTGGGCGAGTGCCGATCACGTTGACCGAAAGTTCTGGCCGGTACTTCTTCAAGGCCAGAATCAACCGCCAGATATCGCCACTCCAGAACCACGAAGCACGGTCGCGCGCGGCGCTGGTGGCGTCGATCGGGTAGACGTCGTGAATTAGAATGATGGAGTCAGGGGCGCAGTACTTCTCCAGGTTGATGAAGTCGCGTAAAGCGAACTCGAACAAGTGCATCCCGTCGATGAACGCGAGATCCAGAGTCATGCCGCCCAGCTCGGAAACCACATCGCGGCGCTCGAAGAAGTCGTCGCTGGTCTGTGCGAACACCCGCTGGTTTGGGCCGAGAGGCTTCTGCGGACGCGGATTGGGATCGACTCCCAGCGCCAATGTCTCGGGCATCACGATCTCGAAGGAGTCACCCTGATCGATGCCGATCTCCAGGTAGGTGGCCGGCTTCAGGTACTCGTGAATGCGCGCCAGAATCCGGAAGTAATCATCGCCGGGGAACTCCAACTCCGCGAGCATGTGGTGCGCCCGCAGATGCGCTACCGAATAGTCCTCAGTCTGCAAGGCGGCCTTACACAACTCTGCCGCATTCTTGCGCCGACCCAAAAGGCGCTGGATGAGGGCTCGATGGTAGGCGGGTCGCGCTTTGCTTGGGATGAAAACCATGGCTCTCTTATCACGGTCATCGCCGGCTGGTCAGGACGCGGCCAGGACGATATTGGAATCTACGGGCGCGATAGTAACGCCCCGGCTCGCCGCTGGGTGCCGATATGACCTGATCTGAAAAGCGTCAGCCCAGGCCGAGAATCGCGGCGAGTTCGTCGTCGTGACGTGACCGTTGGAAGCGCTGTGAGGATTGCACAGCACCGTCGGCCAGCTGGCGCCGAAGACCCTCGTCGGCCTCCAGGGTCATCAGGTTGGCTGCGAGTGCCTTCGCGTCGCCGGCGGGGCTGAGCAGACCGTTGACTCCGTCGTCGATGATCTCCGGGGTGCCGCCTGAGTCGGTCCCGCACACGGGCAGCCCGGCCCTCATCGCCTCGACCGTTACCCGGCCGAAGGCCTCAGATTGGCTGCACATCAGGCCGACGTGCGCCGCTGACCAATATGGGGAGAGGTTGCGGGTCGGTTCGTGAATGCTCACCAGATCCTCGACTCCGAGGCGTCGGGCAAGGCGTAGAAGTGGTTGGTGGCTGCCCGCTCCGATCAGCGTCAACTCGATATCGGCACCCGCCTCGCGGGCAATCGCGACCGCCTCGACGGCCAAGTCTTGTCCCTTGGCTACCGAGAGATACCCGGCAAGCACGACTCGCATCGCCTCGCCGGGCTGCCGCTGCGGCGGTGCGCAGAGCGGCGTATCGACCACCGGGTAGAGGACGTGCGTCGTCATCGTCGGATCGATTGCGAGCATGGCCTTTTCCACCGCGTGGGAATTGCAGATCACCGCGTTCGACAGCCGGCCGATCATGCGGACTGTCCGGCGATACCCGAACAAGAACCATAGCCGGTGATCGTCACGGCCGAATTCGCGGACTACCCAGTAGTGCGGGATGCCGAGGAGTCGCGCGGCGATCGCGTGTGACGGGATGGTCATCGTGTTGCTGAGCACCGCCACCGGCCGCAGCCGACGGAGCAGTACTACTGCCTGAACAATGCCTGGGATAAGGATCATGCAGTATGGAAGCGCGCCGATCACCGCGTGCCAATCGAAGCGCGGCGACCGCGACCACTTGCCGAACGCCCACCACGGCACCCAGGCGACCTTGGGGTGGTAACCGTCGCTCGCGCAGGCTTCGGCCACGGCTCCCTTCTGTGGCAGAACCGCGACCAGATCCAGGTCCGGGCGTTTGTGCCGCAGCGCGGAGAGCATCTCTCGGAATCCGACGACACCGCCACCGCCGAAGCTACCCACGTTCGAGACGACCACCACTCGGGCCGCAGGGCGGGTTCTCACGCCGCGCAACGTATCAGCGGTGACCATTTCCAGTGCGTGATTCTGCGCGTTTGTGGCCGAGATCTGCGGAGACAACACTGGTCAGCGTGAGTTCGTGGCACGGGGCCATTCTCGAACCTCGGGCTGAAGACTCTGTGTAGTGTCTGTCCGATGACCAAGGCCGACGCCGTTTCGCTACCGGAGACGGCGCTCGTGACGTTGTTCTGCCGGGCGAACGAGGCGCGCCGCCCCGACGGGATCATCGACGATCCGATGGCTGTTGGCCTGCTGGACTCGATCGACTACGACTTCAGCAAGTTCAAGCTTCGCGGCGATCACCAGGACCTTGCCCTGCGCGCGCTCGCCTTTGACAACAGTGCCCGCGGCTATCTGGCCAAACACCCGCACGCCACGGTCGTCGCTCTGGGCGAAGGGTTGCAGACCAGCTTCTGGCGCCTCGACGCCGCCGGCGTCGGTGATGGATTCCGTTGGCTCACGGTGGATCTCCCCCCGAACATCGCTCTTCGCGAACGTCTGCTTCCGCAGTCACCGCGAGTCTCGCTCCGCGCCCAGTCGGTATTGGATTTCTCGTGGATGGATCAGATCAACCCCGAGGAGGGTGTGTTCATCACCGCCGAGGGCCTGTTGCCGTACCTGCTGCCCGACGAGGCGCTGCGCGTGATCGGCGAGTGCGCTCGCCGGTTCCCCGGCGGCCAGATGATGTTCGATTTGCCGCCGAAGTCGCAGGCGGTGCTGGCTCGCAACCCGATGTGGACGGCGCTGCGGGGTAATTGGCCGCGGACGCCGTTCAGTCTGACCGTGCCTGAGCTTGCCGACTTGTCGAACACCGTGCCGGGCGTTCGTGCGGTGCATAACCTGCCGATACCGCGCGGCCGGGGTCCGGTGTTCGACCGGCTGCTGTCGCAGACCCAGGGCCGCCCGGTGGGTCGCCTGGTGCGCCGATGGGTGGGGATCACCTGGCCGACGCTCGCGACGCTGACCCTGCTCGAGTTCGCTGCGTAGCCCGCGCTTTCAGATCGTCTCCGGCGACAGCGTCGGAACCATCCTTAGCTCAGGCTGCGCAAAACGCTTGACAGGTCAACCGTAATCCAGTTCATATTGTTTGCGGAAGGCGGAGATCAGCGCTGGCTGAGTGCTGTGCGAGAGCGGTACGGAGGGTGAGTGAACGCGACGTTGCGCACAACGGTGTGCGCTGTTTCCGCCCTGATCGTCGCTGTGGTCGTTGCCATTGTCTCGACAGTCTCCTCGGTCTTCGCGTTTGTCGCGGGAGCTGCCACAACTGTTCTGGTCATGGGTGGTACCGGACATTCGCTGTCGTCCGCGGACACCGTGTCCTACGTCCAACAATTCGTCAGCGCGGCAGTCGGCACCTACGTTTCGCCGTCCTCGACGACACTGCGCCCGACGGGTATCCCAGCTGGGCCATACAACGGCGTCGCTCTCATCACCCCCGAAGAACATGCGCCCGATTACGGAACTTTGCCGATTGAGGAGTCGATTGCCCAGGGTCTCGCGGCGCTCGACAGTTGCCTTGGTTCCAACGCCTGCGATATCAACCAGGTCGTCGGATCGGCGACGCCTTCGGCGTCTGACACGTTCGTGGTCTTCGGATATTCGCAGAGTGCGACGATTTCGACGCTCGAGAAGGCTGCGCTAGCCGCCCAGTACGGGGTAGGCGAGGGGCCTGACGTTTCGTTCGTTCTCATCGGCGCCGGCAATCGTCCCAATGGCGGATTATCTTCGCGGATAGCGCCCAGCTCCGCCCCACTGACGAACACCCAATACGCGACCGTCGATATCGCGGTCCAGTACGACGGCATCGCGGATGCTCCGCTCAATCCCATGAACCTGCTCGCCGATTTGAACGCCTACATGGGCATGCTCATGGTTCATCCGAATTACATGAGCCACAGTCTCAGCGAAGCAGGGGTAGTTGATCAGGGCCAGTACGGTGACACCACCTAATTACCTGATCTCGGCGTCGGTCCTGCCCCTGTTGGTGCCACTTCAGCAGGTGCCACTCATCGGCCCCGTCCTGGCTGACGTATTGGATGCGCCGCTGCGGGTTCTGGTGGAGGCCGGCTACGACCGGACGATCAGCCCCGGTGAAGCCACTGGCTGGGACTACGGGTATTTCCCTGACCCAGCGGTCTTGGCCAGGAACTTCTTGGTGGCAATACCCACCGGGTGGGACAACGGGCTACAGGACTTGCTCGGAATTCGTCCATTCGGCACGCAACGGCCCGGCCCTTACGGCGTTGGCGGCCCGGACGTTAGCTACCTCAATTCTGATGCCACGGCAGATGCGACGTCGCCCACCAGCTCTGCAGCGTCGGAATTGACCACCGCGCCGGTGACGATGGGACGGTCCCGGCGACAAGCCTCTCAGGTAGCCGATGCTGCTGCGCCAGCCAGCGATTCGGCGATCACCGCATCGGCCTCGTCACCGAAGAAGCCATCAGGTGCCCGACCTGCCGCACCGAAGGCTGGTCAACCAACCACGGTGAATCGGCATGGTGGAACAGCCAATTCGGCCCGAGTTCGTGCGCACGCGTGATGTTGTTGGCGTCCATAGAAGTCAAGACGTTCGACGACGCTGTCGAAGCTGGGCGAAATTCTCGATCTGATCGGCTGCGGCCGTCGTGCTGACGGCTGGAGCGGTGATGTTGTGGGCAATTTCACGGGCCCGGGTGCGGTATTGCGGATCCAGTATTTTGCGCAGGTCTGCGACCAGAGTCTTCTCGGTTGTCGTCGAAAAGCGCCGGGCAGTTCCCACTTTCAGTCGTTTTACTGCAGAGCCGAAGAACGGTTGATCGGGGAACGTCCAGAGAATCAGTGTGGGAGCGCCGGCGCGCAGGCCCGCTGCCGTGGTGCCCGCGCCGCCGTGGTGCACCACCGCCCGGCAGCTAGGAAAGACGGCACCGTAATTCATCTCGCGCACGACCTTGACATGATCGGAATGCGGGACGCTACTGAAATCAGTTCCGCCACAGCCCACCAGTGCTCGCTCACCCAACTGCGCGCATGCCGCGCTGATCATGGCGAAGGTATCGGCTGTCGATCCGATCGGTATGGTGCCGAAACCGAAGAAAATCGGCGCAGTGCCCTCGGAGATCCACGACAACACAGGCTGGTCCGCTTCCGTTGGCGAATCCAGCGTCAACGTGCCGACAAAAGGCCGCGGGTGACCGAATTTCGCCCATTCCGCCGACAGTCCCGGAAAGTACACCTCGTCGTAGCCCTGGATCTCGAGCGACCCACGTTCGGCGATCCTTTGCGGCCAGGGCGTCGTCGCCTTCGGCAGGCCCAGTTCCCGACGCTGAGCATCCTCGATGTCCTTCACCGGGCCACTCCACGACATCCGCTCATAGGCGGTCATCGCCCGCCGTCCCAAGCAGGCCGGCAGGAATCGTAGGAGTTGGCTGTTGGCGCGCACGGGATAGAACTGCAGTGTGGCCAACGGAATGTCATAGTATTCCGCGACATTGGCGGTGAGCTGTTCGAAGCCCAGGCCAGCAATGAGCAGGTCGGCCCCGTCTGCCAGCGCCGTCAGGGTCGCGTTGTCCGCCGTGCCCCAACACTGGGTGACGAACTCCCCGATCTCCCGCCCCAGTGCGCCGAGCTCCTTGAGCTTCCACGGTGTTCGGAAGAAGCATGTCCAGTACTTGCGCTGGAGGTCTGCGATAGCTCGCGAGTCCAGGCCGTAGCTGACCGCGCTGAGTCCGGCCGCCTCGGCAAAACCAACCAGGTTAGGAGGGACGGCTATTTGTACGTCGTGCCCTCGCCGCAGCAGCTCACGACCGACGACGACCGAGGGTTCGATATCGCCGCGGCCGCCATAGCTCGCCAGTACAAACTTCATTGCGGATCCTGGCTTTCGGTCGTCGTGCGCGCAGTGTGGGGGCACCGGTCATTATTACGTCATCTCGCAGTGCTGGACGACAGTTCGGCGTTCGAGGCCGATTGGCACGCGGGCACGTTACTCGCGCGTCGACAACACGATCTCGGCCGGCAGACCCGCGCCGGAAAGCCAGCCGTCAACCGTTCGGGAGAACAGCTCGGGATTGCGCACCGGCCAGTCGTGGCGCATGCCGGCTGCCACCCCGGCGACACCGTTGGGCATCGGTCGCGCGAGCGTGGCGGCCCAGCTCCGGACCACCCACATCTCGCTCCCGCCGGCGAGGAACAGCGCCGGCGTATCGGATTCGTTGAGTCCTTCGGGCGCGGTGAACCCGGCGGAGGCCATCACGATGTGGGGTAGCTGCTCAGTCGTCAGCAGCCGCACATCCTCGTGGTAATCGTCAGCCCAGGGCGAGAGCACGCCTAATTGGTGGGAATCCATCTGGTGCTTCACCCAGCGCCGAAACAACGCGCTGCGAACCGACAGTGCAGGCAGAAATTTCGTCAGGTGCGCGCCCGGAAGCGTATTGACGACAGCCCCGCACAGCACCGCCCGATCGACGAGCTCGGGCTCGGTCGCCAGCAGCCGCAGCCCCACCTGGGCGCCCAGGGAGAAGCCCACAATATGTGCCGGACCGGTACTCACCCGCGAGCGGATGAGATCTGCCACGGCCTCGGTTGCCCGGCTCATATCGAATGGTCCCTGCCCGAAACTGCCGCCGTACTGGGGAAGGTCGGGTACCAGGCAGTGGTATCGCTGCATTCGTTGGACTACGGGCTCCCAGGACCAGCCGCTCATCCACCCGCCGTGAAGGAACACGATGGCGGGCGCATCGGTTGGGCCGGACTCCCGCACAAACAGATCCACCGGGGCGGCCCTATTGTTCAAAATGTGCCTGGCCGATGTGCTCGGCGACGCGTAATGCGTTGGCTGCCACCGTCAGGCTCGGGTTCAGGCCGGCGCTGGAGGGGAAGTACGAGGTGTCCACCACATAGAGGTTGTCCACCTCATGGGCACGGTTATTTCCATCCAACACACTGCTTTTGGGGTCGGTGCCGAAACGACAGGTGCCGCAGACGTGGCCCAGGTTCGAATTGTCCTTGCCGCTGCCAAGTTGCAGCTTGCGAAACGGCTGGAATACCTCTTTCAATTGCCGCAAGAAGGTGGTGCGGCGTTCGATCTCATTCGGGCGCAAGCGATACTGCATTCGCAGTCGCTGTCGACCATCAGTGCCGGGCTGCTCTGAGGGCAGCACGCGGTTGTCCAGGTAGGGGAGGTCTTCCATGATCGCCGCCAGGACCAGCCCGCCGTTGAGGAACCGCTTGTAGACCTGCCGGATCGCCGGGCTCACCAGACGTAGTGCTTTTCCTTGCCCGCCAGGCCGATTGGTCATCCACTCCACGGGGGGCACGGCGCCGAATGACTGGACCGTGCCATATTTCTGCCCCTCCCAGAAATAGAAATCGTTGAACCCGATCTCCTTGCTCGCCGTGGAGGTACGCGTGCCGGTCTGCTGCCATATCTCCATCGGCTCGAGCAGGTGACGCATGAGGTTGCGGCCCACCATGTCTGAGCCGTTGGCCAGCCCGTTGGGCCAATCACCCGAGCGGGAATTGAGCAGCAGCACAGGCGTGGACAACGCGCCGGCGGCCAGCACCACAACTTTCGCATCCAGGGTCAGTCTGGCGCCGTCCTGCTCGCACACTACGCGTCGGACCCGGCTGCGGTCGGCCTCCAGGTGCAGGACCCGGCAGCGCGCGAGTAGCTGGGCGCCGTGCTCGGTGATCGCGGGAAGCACGCCGTTGCGGGCACCGTCGTTCTTGCACGAGCGCGCGCAGAGGAACGTCTGGCAGGTAGCGCAATCGTCGGTGTAGTCGCAGGCCATCGGCAGGTGATAGGGGTGCAGTCCGCGACCGGCCAGGTAGTTGACGAGCGGCTGGTTGTCCATCGAAAACGGCGGTGCCGCGGGGATGTTGAGGTCGGCGGCCTCTGGCCGCAGGGGATCGGGCTGGCCGCGCACGCCGAGCAGCTTCTCGGCCTCGCTGTACCAGGGGACCATCTGGTCATAGCTGACCGGCCAGGCTTCGGGGACCGTCGATTCGCCGGGGTCGGCGAAGTTTTGCCGCGGGGTGAAATCGCGCGCGAAGAACCGTTCGCAGACCATGCCGTAGAGCGCGGACGATCCGCCGGTCCCGGCACCGATGAACGGCACGAATCTTTTGGCGGAGCGGGCGCTGATGTCTTCGATCTCGTCGGTGGTGCGTCCGGCGCGGGCGAGGGCGTCGTAGAAACTCTGCTCGGAACGGTAGGCCTGCGGTTCGGCCTGTTCGGGCACCGCACCGCGGATGGTTCCCGGTACTCCCGGCAGTGTCGAGTGGCCCTTCTCGACGAACAGCACGCGGCGACCCGAGCTGGCCAGCCGGTAGCCCAGCATGCCGCCGCTCATGCCTGCGCCGATCACGATGACGTCCCACATCACGCGTTCGGCTTCGCTCGCACTCAGTTCGCCGTCAGCCAATCGAGCTCCTCAGCGTGATGGCCCAAGAAATGGCCTGATCTGGGCGGTTCGAGATCGTACCACTGGCCATTACAGCCTCGACTGAGCTGGCGATCGGCAGGTTGGTTCGGTCGATTCCACCGCCGGTTCACGCGGTATGCGACCACTACGAATTGACTGACTGAGCTATCAGAAATTCCGTCCACCTTAAATTTGGCTCCTATTCCAGGTCTGCTCCGGCTACCCTCGACCCGACTAAGTTTGGGAACGCGGCATCGTCGGCCCCGGTTGACCCGTTGGGTGACTGACCGAAGGTGGCGGATCCGCCAATAAAGGGGATTGATAATGGGCCGTCTATTCAGCCAAGGTGGCCTGCCCGGTGCATTCCCGGACGCCGCCGAGTACAACTTCTGGAATTCCTCCATAGAGCCCACCGCCGCACGCCTCTTGGGAGTCTCATCCGCGCTCCGTACAAAAACCATCGACGCCGGCCGAGACCATCCCCTCTGGGAAATCGCCGACTTCGTTGACTGGCAGCGACGGACATTTGGCTATCGCCCCGAGGTCTACGGACGTCGGGAAAAGTTATGGGAACAGGTAGCGCAGCGGCTAGATCCAAATCGCTCCTTGTTCGTGCTGGAGTTCGGAGTGGCTTGGGGCTACGCGACTCACTGGTGGCTGCGCCGATTACGCGGGCGGGACGTGACGTGGCATGGTTTCGATCGTTTTACGGGGCTGCCTCGTGCGTGGCGGGGGCTCGATGAAGGTGCATTCGATGCCGGTGGTCAGCCGCCCGCAATCGAAGACGAGCGAGTGTGCTGGCACGTCGGTGATGTGGAGGACACCCTCGGCGCAGTCGATTTGGTCAGAGCGCGGGGTGCGCAATGGCTGGTCCTCTTCGATATGGATATTTACGAACCGACGGCCTACGCGTGGGAGACGATCAGTCCACACCTGCTGCCCGGAGATGCCATTTACTTCGATGAAGCGATGGATCAGGACGAGCGGCGCCTGCTAGACGAAGCTGTCCTGCCGTCAATTGGTTGCGAACTCGTTGGCACTACGCCGATGGCACTGGCCTTTTCCGTGACACAACCCGTGGACCGAGGCTGAGTTCTTATCTCGACCGACGCTTGCCGGGGAGCCGCCGCACTCACGCCGAACTGCCGAATGCACACGCGGTGTTCGCGGAACCAGCAATAATGGCCGGTGCTCCCGACGTTGGCGCACGCGCACGAGGACGGAAAGGCCAACAGCCCCGCGATGAGATTTCTGTTGTCAAGCTATGGTGGCCGCGGCGATATCGAGCCCGCCGTGGTTGTCGGCCGTGAGCTGCAACGCCGAGGGCACGAGATAACCATAGCCGTCCCGCCCAACCTGGTCGGTTTTGCCCAAGCGGCGGGCCTTTCGGCCATCGCGTACGGGCTGGATTCGACCCCGATCCTGGATCTGCAACGTCAGTACTTCACCTGCTACTCGCGTACGCCCTGGAAGCTCAAGGAGCTGGGCCGGATGAGCCGTGAAACCGCAGAGTTCGCCAACCGGTGCTGGCAGGAGATGACCACCACGCTCGCTTCGGCTGCCCGCGACGCTGATCTGCTGCTCACCGGCCTGATTTTCGAACAACCCGCCGCCAATGTCGCCGAGTACTACGACATCCCGCTGGTCACGCTGCATTATTTCCCGTCGCGGGCGCACGGCCAGCTGTTGCCGTTCGCTCCGGCGGCGCTGAGCCGCTTCGGGATCACACTCAATGACTGGCTGGCGTGGCGTGGGACTCGCAAAGCTGAAAACGCGCAGCGCCGCGGGCTGGGTCTAGCGGACGCAACGTCCCCGGCACCCCGTCGGATCGCGGATCGCGGCTCATTGGAAATCCAGGCCTACGACCAGGTGTGCTTTCCCGGACTCGTAGGCGAATGGGCGAAGTGGAACGACCTCCGGCCGCCGCAGCGGCCCTTCGTCGGCGCGCTAGCGATGGCGTCACCAACCGACGCCGACGAGGAAGTGGCGGCATGGATCGCACAGGGAAAGCCACCGATTTTCTTCGGATTCGGAAGCGTGCCGATTGGGTCTCCGGCCGACACCATCGCGATGATCTCCTCGGCCTGCGCGCAGCTGGGCGAGCGGGCAATCATCGGTGCTGGCGGGACCGACTACAGCGGTGTCCCGCAGTCCGATCACGTGAAGGTGGTGGGCCAGGTCAACTACGCGACGATCTTCCCGACCTGCCGCGCTGTCGTGCACCACGGTGGGGCCGGAACCCTGGCTGCCTGCCTACGGGCCGGCGTCCCGCAATTGATTCTCTGGACGTTGCCGGACCAGCCGTTCTTCGCAGCTCAGCTGCGGCGAATGAAGGTGGGTGCCGGGCGGCGGTTTGCGACCACGACCGAGAAGTCACTGGTCGCAGACTTGCGGCGGATCCTGGCCCCGGAGTGCTCGGCACGGGCACGTGAGCTCGCTCCGCAGATGACGAAGCCCGCCGAGAGTGTCGCTGCCGCCGCCGACCGGGTAGAAGAGTTCGCTCGGTTCAACTGCGCCGTTTGATAGCGGCGACGGCGCCGCCAAATCAGTTTGGTCAGCCAATTCCCGTTAGTCGTTCGAACCTTCGAATTTCAGATCACCAGCACTGGTGTTTGGATTAGGCTGCCCAGCGGACCGGCCGTGGAAGTGCGACTTCGGCAAACTCCGCAGGCGCGCACAGACCGTGAGAAGTGAGGAAGCGCAATGACTCGAGGCGCGTTCGGGCGCACGGATGCCGAGATCGACCTCTTGGTGCGTGGTATGCGCTCGGGAATCGCGGTTGTCGGCTTCGGCTATATCGGCACGGTGATCGGCGCGGTGTTGGCTGATCGTGGCTGGCCGGTCACTGGGATCGACGTCCGGCAGAATGTCGTCGACGAGATCAACCAGGGCAGAAGCCATGTGCCCGAACCGGGCCTTGGTGAATTGGTCGCGACCAACGTCGGAGTCGGCCGGCTGCGCGCGACAACGGATTTCGGCGCCATCGCCGACAACGACTTCATCGTGGTGACGGTCGGGACCCCGCTCGGGCCGGACTACGAACCCATCGTCGACGACATCACGGCCGCGGCGCGGGCGGTCGGCGAGCACCTGCGGCCCGGCCACCTGGTCATCCTCAAGAGCACGGTGCCGCCCGACACCACGGAGACTCTGGTCAAGCCGATCCTGGAAGAGGCCTCGGGGCTGAGGGCCGGGGTGGACTTCGGGTTGGCGTTCTGCCCGGAGCGGCTCGCCGAAGGCCAGGCCATTCACGAGCTGACATCGATTCCCGTCGTGGTCGGCGCCGTCGACGAGCGCAGTGCCCGTGCGTGCGCGACGTTGTGGCGGCACGCATTAGGTGTGGAATCGATCGTCGTCGACGACCCGCGCACGGCGGAGATGGTCAAACTCGCCGACAACCTCTGGATCGACCTCAACATCGCGATGGCCAACGAGATGGCGAAGGTGTGCGACCGACTCGGCATGGACGTGCTCCAGGTCATTGCCGCGGCCAACTCGATGCCCAAGGGCAGCCACAACGTCAACATCTTGATGCCCAGCATGGGCGTCGGTGGGTACTGCCTCACCAAGGATCCGTGGTTCGTCAACCACCTAGGGGAGACCCTCGGCTTGGACCTGTCTGTTCCGAAGACATCTCGAACCGTGAACGACACCATGCCCACCTACACCTACGGGCTGCTCACGCAGTTGCTCGCCGACCAGGGCAAGGCTATCGAGACCAGCAAGATCGCCGTGCTGGGCATCGCGTTCAAGAACAACACCGGCGATTGCCGGCTGACGCCCACCAAGTATGTGGTCGAGCTGCTCGAACAGTCCGGTTGCCAGCTGTCCGTGCATGACCCGTGGGTACCGGACGAGGAAGCCCATACGGTGACCAAGATCCCGCTGACGCCGGACATCGAGTCAGCGGTCAAGGACGCCGATGCTCTGGTCGTTCTGGCCGGACACCGGGAGTTCCACCAGATTCCGTTGGCCAGCCTCGCCGACCTGGCCGCCACCGGGTGTGTGTTCCTGGACGGCAGAAACAGCTTCGATCCGGCGGCAGCGCGCGCCGCCGGCTTCATCTACAAGGGTATCGGCCGGTAATCGGCCAGCCCGCTCAGCGTCAACCGCTATCTACAGAGGTGAAAGAGTAAATATGGCCAATGTTGTCGTCACGGGCGGCTACGGCTTCATCGGATCGCATTTGGTGTCGGCACTGCTCGATCGAGGCGACTCGGTCACGGTTTTCGACTTCGCGAAGAACATCCGCGACACCAGCATCGATTTCGATCAGCATCCCAATTTCCGGTTCGTCCAAGGCGACGTCACCGATAAAGGCGCGCTTGAACAGGCGTTGACGCCCGGTGTCGACACGGTCTTTCACCTCGCCGCCGTCGTCGGTGTCAAGAACTACATGAGTAACCCGCTGCAGGTTCTCGACGTCAACGTGATCGGCACCCGCAACGTCCTGGAGCTTGCGCAACGGCGCGGCACGCGAGTGTTGTTCGCCAGCACATCTGAGGTGTTCGGGAAGAACCCGAATCCGCCGTTCGCTGAAGACGACGACCGCGTCGTCGGATCGACGCGGACCGCGCGGTGGAGTTACAGCACCAGCAAGGCCATGGCCGAGCATCTGGTCTTCGCGATGCACGATGCCTATGGACTGCCGGTGACGGTCGTACGTTACTTCAATGTGTATGGGCCGCGGCAGAATCCGATCTTCGTGATATCGCAGAGCGTTCACCGGATTCTCAACGGCCACCAGCCGTTGCTCTATGACTCGGGTGACCAGTCACGGTGTTTCACCTATGTCGATGACGCCATCGTGGGCACGCTGCTTGCGGCCGACAGCACTGCGGCAATCGGTGAGGCCTTCAATATCGGGAGTATGACCGAGACGACGATGCGCGACGCGGTGGACCTGGCGATCAAACTCGCCAGCGTCGACTCGGTGTCCAGTGCCGAAGCCGTCGACACCGCCGCGAGCTACGGCGCGCGCTATGAGGACATCCCACGCCGTATCCCCGACTCGACCAAGGCGCAGCGGGAGCTCGGCTGGCGCCTGGAGGTCGATGTCGAGGAAGGCATCCGACGCACGATCGAGTGGGCCCGAGCCAATCCGTGGTACCTCGAAGGACCGGCCGGGAACTAGCCACAACACGTCAAAATCGAAGGTTCGCGATGAAATTCGTGCTGGCAAACTGGGGTAGTCGCGGTGAAATCGAGCCTTGCGCGGCGATCGGCCGGGAGTTGCAGCGCCGGGGGCACGAAGTGTGCCTTGTGGTCCCACCCGATCTGGTGGGCTTTATCGAGGCGGCGGGGCTGACCGCGGTTGCCTACGGCTTGGATTATCAGTTGGTGCACGGTGGATACCGCGACTTCTGGACGTACTTCTTCCGCAATTTCTGGCAGTTCCGCAAGCTGAACAAGATGTGGGCCGAGGTGCAGGCGCCCCTCATCGAATGCCGCAAACAAGTCATCGCCACGCTGAAGTCGGTAGCCAAAGATGCCGACGTGCTGGTGACCGGGATGAACTACGAGGAAGTGGCGGCCAATGTCGCCGAGGCGTGCGACGTTCCCTTCATTGCGCTGCACTACTTTCCGATGCGCACCAACGGCCAGCTCCTGTCCTTTCTGCCGCCGCAGCTCGGCCGACTCGTGATGAGGGTCTTCTGGTGGATGTCGTGGCGCGGGCCCAAGAAGGTCGAGGACGAGGAGCGGCGTGAACTCGGCCTGCCCACCGCGACCACGTCCTGGGCGCAGCGGATCGTCGACCGCGGTTCGCTGGAGGTGCAGGCCTATGACGAGAGATGTTTTCCGGGACTGGCTGCCGAGTGGGCGGACTGGAATGCGCGGCAGCCCGCGCAGCGGCCGTTTGTCGGCACCCTGACCATGGAATTGGCCACAGTCGCCGACGCCGAGGTGGTGGACTGGATTGCCGCGGGAACACCGCCGATTTGTTTCAGCTTCGGCAGCATTCCGGTGGAGTCGCCATCGGCGACGATCGCCATGATCAGCACGGCATGCACACAGTTGGGGGAGCGGGCACTGGTGTGTGCCGGCGCGACTGATTTCAGCGGCCTACCGCTTTCCGAACACGTCAAGATCGTCGGAACGATGAACTATGCGACGGTTTTTCCGGCCTGCCGTGCCGTCGCACACCATGGCGGCGCGGGCACCACTGCGGCGAGCCTGCGTGCCGGGATCCCGACGTTGGTTCTCTGGTCGGGCATTGACCAGAGGGTCTGGGGTGTTCAGGTCGATCGGCTCAAAGTGGGTGCTTCGCGTCGGTTTGCGACGGTCACCGAGAAGACTCTGGTCGAGGACCTGCGCCAGATCTTGACGCCCGAATATGCCGTTCGGGCAAAGGAATTGGCTGGCCGAATGAAGACTTCGACCGAAAGTGTGGCGGCGGCCGCCGATGTCGTGGAAACGTTCGCCAGTCTGCGGCAAGTCGGCTGACCACCTGATCTGACATCCGTGTCAGATCGTCTGATGTGCAACGTCATTCGTCCTGTTTGGCGATCCATTCCAGCAATTGCCCCAGACCCGGTTCGAGGGTCCACTGGGGCTTCCATTCGAGTTCGTTTGTCGCAGCCTCGATATCACACCTCGCAGCGCGCACGTCACCGTCGCGGAATTTGCCCACGATGACCGGTTCGGGCGCCTCGCAGATGGTGGCGATCTGACGAGCCAACTCGTCAATGGTGGTCGGTACGCCCGACCCGATATCGACGCAACGCGACCCGGCCACGGGCCGGTCGATCGCCGCGAACAAGGCATCGGCGACGTCGTCGATGAAGACGAAATCGCGCAGTATTCGGCCGTCTTCGTAGATCTCCAGTGCGTGCTTGGCACGGGCGAAGCGGGCAAAGAGCGCGACGATTCCGGTGTACGAATTGGTCAGTGACTGCCCAGGGCCGTAGACATTCTGCAGACGCAACACGCTGAGATTGGTGTCGTGGGCGGCCGACCATCCGGCCAGGATGTGTTCTTGGGCGAGCTTGGTCGCGGCGTAGATGTTGGTGGGGCGGGGCTCGGTTCGGCCGGCCCGGCTGGCAAGCGGAATCGCGGGATCGCCGGTGGGGCCCTGCGGATCCCAGATATTGGCGACGAGCTGAGCATGGCTGCGTGGCTGCGGGTAGAAGATCTGGTCGCCGGATTGCCAGGCGCCTTCACCGTATACAGCTCGCGATGACGCCAGCACGAGCTGATCGGGAACATGAGCGCTGCGGCTGAGTGCATCGAGAAGTTGAGTCGTGCCGACCACATTCACCGAGCCGTGCCGCGTCGCTTCGGACAGCGACTGAGCCGTTCCCGTCTCGGCTGCCAGATGGACGATCTGGGAAGGCCGGCACAGTCGAAGAATGGCATCCATATCCGGCGCATGAGTGACATCACCGGTGAACAGCCGCACCGACGATGGCAGGTCGACCGCGGCATTTTCGCCATGCACTTGCGGGTGCAGGACGTCCATCACGGCGACGTCGTAACCTGCGCAGACGAGACGGCGCGCGAGTGCGGAACCAATGAATCCCGCTCCGCCAGTGATGAGCACCGATGTTGACAATGCCTGAACCTTCCGCTTCTTCTATGCAGACTGGGTGATCGTATCGGGAGGCATCCGGCCATCCTGGGTTCTGTGAAAAATGCTCTCGCGCATTGGTGATCAGGGACTTCACCTGTGGGCGAGAGCGCGATCGGCGAGCGTCCCCATCACCGGTCCTAACACCTTGGCGTAGTTGCTTGTCAGGTGGTTCTCGTCGAAGTAGACCAGGGAGTTGCCGATGATCACCGGGCACCGTTCTCTGGTGCAGAACAGCTCGGTCAAATCGGCGTACTGTCCGGCGCCAGCGTTGGTGGCCGCGGTTTCAGCTGCGATACCCACATGATTGACGGCGGACGCTCGTGGCGGTGAGCAGGCCGTCGCGTCATCGAGATGCTCAGAAAGGCAGTCCGGTACCACCGAGCCCGGATCGGGAATCGGACCGAGCAGCAGAACCTGCGCACCGGTGGCGCGTAGTTCCGCCATGAGGCGGGTCAGGCTGTCGAGCCATGCGGAGTCATAGGAGGTGAAGCCGGCCGCCCACCCGTGCGCGGCGCCGTATCTCCGCATCATGCTCAGCACAACGAGTTTCGGGTGCTCAGCCCGGAGCCTGGTGACCGTTTGCGCGCGCCACTGTTGGCACTCGGTGTACTCGCGGCTCGCAACGGGATTGCGGACGGGCAGACCGAGGAATGGGCAGCCGACTTTGGTCAGAGTCTCCAGTCGCCAGTGCCGCTGTTCGGCGGCCTGCTGGAAGCTCGGAATCAACATCGCCGCATTCGAATCGCCGACCAGGGCCACCGTCGTCGCCGAGGAGGTGTCACCCACCGCACACTCGGGTTGCGCGACATCGAAAAAGCCGAGTACACAGCCAGCAGGGTTGCCGTCGGATTTACCGGGTGCCGCGTTCGCAAGCGAGGGTTCCAGGTTGGACGGCACGGCTTTGAGATTGGCCGACGCCGAAACCGCGGCCTGCACCTGGGCAAACGCGTGCGCCACGGCGGCGTCGTGGGCGGCCATGCCCGCGCTGGCTGGGACCGGCGCGGCGATGACCGTAAGCGGGGTAGCCGGGGCGCCGTGACCGACCGGAGCCGGCGCGTGCAGCGCGAAACCCACGCAGACCGCGATCGCGGTGACGGCGCCGCCAAGGGCTAGACTGCGCGAGGGCGAGTTGCGGATCTTGGGGGAGTAGCGCAGCGGATTCTCGACGAAGCGCAGGGTCAGCGCGGCCAGTGCGACGGAGAGCAAGATCCCGCCCAGCCCCAACCAGAGGCCGTGGCCTGTGACGGGCGCGATCGACCACAGCGCCAACAGCAGTATCGGCCAATGCCACAAGTACAGCGAGTAGGAGATGCGGCCGATCGCCTGCATCGGCGCCACGCTCAGCAGGCGTCCGCAGCCCTGTGTGGCGGTGGTGCAGCCGGCGCCGATCACCAGCACCGTGCCCGCGGTCGGTAGCAACGCGGCGGTGCCCGGATACAGCGTGGTTGGGCTGAACTGGACACAAGCCAGCAGTATCAGCGCCAGCCCGGTCCATCCGGTGACCGCTGCGGCGCGTGGTGGCAGTTGGCGCCAGTGATCTGCGGTGAGCGCGACCAGCCCGCCGAGGGCCAGCTGCCAGGCTCTGGTGGGCAATGAAAAAAATGCCAACGGAGGCGCCACATAGGTGATCGCGATTGACAGTGCCAATGACACCGCGGCAACCACCGCCAAGGCAATCACAAAGGGGCGTTGTGACGACCTGGCCGGGCCGGTAGCGGTCCGGCGAGCCCGGCGAATCAACCAGGCAGTGCCCAGAAAAAGCGGGGCCCAGACGAGGTAGAACTGTTCCTCAACACCCAACGACCAGTAGTGCTGAAACGGCGATGGGGCACTGAGTGAAGCCAGGTAGTTCACGCCATCCAAGGCGAACCGGTAGTTGCTGACATACAACGCGCTGGCGATGCCGTCGACGATGACCTTGCGCGCTTGCAGCGGGGGCACCAGGACTGCCGCGCAGACCATGATGAAGACACCGACGAGTGCTGATGCGGGTAATAGTCGGCGCGCGCGAGCCCCGTAGAAGTTGCCCAGCCGCATGGTGCCGGTGGTCTTGGCCTCCCGCCAGAGCAGTCCGGTGATCAAGAAGCCGGAGATGACGAAAAAAACGTCCACCCCGACGAATCCGCCATCGAACCCGGGGATTTGTGCGTGGAACAGGACCACCGCCAGCACGGCGACGGCTCGCAAACCCTCGATATCGGGGCGAAACCCTGCGCGTGCAGAACGCCGATCCTTGAGCCCTTCGGCAGGGCTCGCACTGTCGGCCTGGCGCAAAATTCCCACCTAGCAATACGAGGAATGGTTAGTCGAACGAGGCATTATCACATTCGCGGGCGCCGGGCGCGGTCTGATTTGCTGAGAACCGTCCCGCACGACTGACCGACGACGTTATGGGTCCCCGGCCAACTTGCCCAGACCGGTGATTTCCAGGCTGACCGACTTCCGCTGCCCGGCGGCGCCGAGAACGAAGAGAATGTCTCTCGGGTGGGCGCCCAGCCAAAAGTGCCAAAACCGCTTCGTGAGAATCCGCCAGATGAAGCGACCGTCAAGCAAATACATTGCGATCGCGAATGCGTAGTACATCGCACGCTTCCATGGCGACGTGACTCTCGCGAAATTCATTTCCCAGGTCTCCAGGCCCCAGGCCCGATAACGCCATTCTAGCTCATAACGTTTCTGAAATTCGTAGAAGGCGAGCAATTCGCCATTGGTGACGAGATACTCGTCGAAGACCAGGATTGATCCGATTACAAAGCGGTCCTTGCACGTCTCGAGCGCATGGAGGCAGCTCTCGTATACATCCAGATCCATATGGAAAAGCTTGATCGGGGCGCCGGGGTGCTCGGCCAGGAATGGGACCAACGTCTCGTATGTGCCGCCTTTGGTGAAGTGCACTTTTCGGCCCAATGCGTTTGGAATGCCATCGCTCAAGGTCACGCCGGTGTCCCGCATCAACCGTTGCGTATTTGGGTCCGATAGCGAAAACGTTCCGCGCTTGACGACCATTTCGTCTTCGATTGGCCAATCTTCAACCAGGCCCTCAAACGTATCGAAGCCATAAACCATGCGGCCGGACGCGTCCGACGCCGCACGGGTGGACCAGCCCATCCAGACGCCGAGGTCGAGCAGTAGTTCGTCGGAATCGTCGGGGGGCGATCCTTTTAGATGCGAAGCCTCCCACACCAGCGTGTGGCCGGGGATCCGACATTGACGCATGGCGTGAAGCGAGTCAACGATAAAATTTCGATACGCATCATCATAAATTCGGATGTCTCGGGAGTATAGGTTCGGAATGTAGCGGTCGCGGCCTCGATAAAACAGGCGGCCGATGATAATGATGAGTATGAGTCCGCCAATAATGATCAAAATAACCGGCGCGAGGTAAGCCGCCGTTGCCACCGCGAGGGCGGTGACAATGAGAAGTATCCGCCATACTCGGTGAAGCGTTGTATTGTCCACCGCCGGTCCGTCCATTACCTTCCCTGCCCGTTGGCCCCCAGGATTCTCGCACAGGCCAGGTGGTGCAAGCTCGCTTGGCGCCTGAATTTGCCCTCCGGTCTGACGCGGGTTTGTCAGCTGTGGGCGAGTGCACGGTCGGCCAGCGCTCCGATGGCGGGAGCCAGGACCCGAGCGTATTCGAACGTCAGGTGACTGACGTCCAAATACACCTGGGTATTGCCGACGATCACCGGGCACCGGTCGGTGGTGCAAAACAAGTCGGTGAGATCGGCATAGTGTCCGCCAGCGGCTTGGGCGACGGCGGCTTCGGCGTCGATACCGGATTGGTTGACCGAGGCCGATTTCTGTAAGACACACGCTCTCGCGTCATCGAGGTGACCGGACAGGCAGTTCGGCACAGATTTGTGCGAGGCCGGGATCGGTCCGAGCACCAGCACCTGGGCGCCGGCGTCGCGCAGCTGCTGGACGGTGCGACTCAGGCCATCGAGCCATACGGGGTCATACGAGGTGAAACCTGTCAGTGATTCGTCGGTACCGTAGCTCCGCCACACACTCAATACGACCAGCTTCGGGCGCTCGAGACGTAGCCGCTCCAAGATGTTGGCGCGCCATTGCTCACAGTGCTGAAGACGCTCAATCAGGCGCCGGGATCCGGTGGTGAGATGCACGTCTACGAATGGGCAGCCCTCCTTGGCCAGTGTCTCCAGTCGCCACTGGCGCTGCGTGGCGATCCGCTGGAAGCCGGGAATCCACTGTGCGGCGTGCGAATCGCCGATCAGGGCCACTGTGGTTGCCGAGGACGTGTCGCCGGTTGCGCATTCCGGTTGCCCCTCTTCGTAAGGCGAGCGCACGCAGCCGTTGAACGCAAAGTTGTTGTGCTCGGCTTCCAAGGCCGCCAGCGGTGGGTCCAGGTTGGCGGGGACGGCTTTGAGATCGAGGGATGCCGCGACGGCCGCTTGGACCTGGGCGAAGGTTTGTTCAACTGCCGCGTCGTACGCGGCAATGTTTGAGCCGGGGGGGACGGGTGCGGCGGTGATGGTCAGCGGCGTAGCGGGGGCGCCGTGCCCGATCGGGATGGGCGCCGCTCTGAGTAGGGCGAGACCGGCGCAGACTGCGATGGTGGTGGCCAGAGCGCCCAGTCCCAGGCTGCGCCAGGCGGAATTGCGGATGGCTGGGGCGAAACGCAGCGGGTTCTCCAGGAACTTCAGGGTCAGCCACGCCAGTCCGCCGGAGAGCAGGACGGCTGCCATCCTGGCGGCCAGTCCCAATGGGTGCCCCAGCAGTGCTGGTGCGAGCACCAGCACCGGCCAGTGCCAGAGGTACAGGGAGTAGGAGATCCGGCCGATGGCCTGCATCGGTGCCCATCCGAGCAACTGCCCGCAGCCTGAAGCGGGTGCAGCGCAGCCGGCGCCGATGAGCAGCACCGCGCCGACGGTGGGGAGCAGCGCAGCGGTGCCGGGGAAGGGTGTGGTCGGGACGAACCAGAAGCAGGCAAGCAGGATCATCCCCAGCCCGGCCCAGCCAGTGATCGCGGCGAGCCGTGAGGAGAGGCGCTGCCAGTGGATTGCGGTGAGGGCCACGAGTCCGCCGAGGGCCAACTGCCAGGCCCGGGTCGGCAGCGAGAAAAACGCCATCGCGGGCATCGCGTAGGTGATGAGCAGCGACAGCGCGAACGACACGACGGCGACCACCACCAGGACCGCCAGATACGGGCGTTGAGAGGAGGTGGCCTGGGTCCGAGTGCGTCGGCGTAGCAGTCGGATCAGCCACATCGTGCCCAGGATCAGCGGTGCCCACACCAGGTAGAACTGCTCCTCGACACCCAATGACCAGTAGTGCAGGAACGGCGAGGGCGTCAGAAGGTCGGCGAAGTAGTTGACGTTGTCGAGAATGAACCAGTAGTTGCCGACATACAGTGCGCTGGCGATGCCGTCGTAAATGACGGTCGGGATGCGCAGCGGGGGTAGCAGCAGCACCGAGGCAACCATGGTGACGATGCCGACGAAGGCCGACGCCGGAAGTAATCGGCGGGCGCGGGCGCCGTAGAAGTTACGCAGCCGGACGGTGCCGGTCGTGTTGGTCTCGCGCCACAGCAGGCCGGTGATCAAAAAGCCGGAGATGACGAAGAAGACGTCGACACCGACATATCCGCCGCTAATGCCTGGTACCTCAGCGTGGAAGAGGACAACCGCCAGGACCGCGACGGCGCGCAACCCCTCGATATCGGGGCGAAATCCCGGACGTGCCGACCGCCGATCCTGCAGTCCTTCGGTAGGGCTCACGTTTTCGGTTTTGTGCACGGTCACCTAACTCGCTACGAGGGGTTTCAGGAGGGCTTTGGCGTGAGTGTCGACATCTCACTCATGCGCGAGTTCGCGATCGGCCAGCGCCGCGAATGCGGGCGCCAGCAGTCGGGCGTACTCGAACGTGATGTGACTCCAGTCCAGGTAGACCAACGTGTTGCCGACGATCACCGGGCAACGATCGGCTGCGCAGAACAGATCGGTGAGGTCCGCATAGTGCCCACCACCCGCTGCCGTGGCTGCGGCCTCAGCTTTGATCCCCGCCTGGTTCACCGCCGCGGATCTTGTTGGCGCGCAAGCGATCGGGTCGTTGAGGTGCGCGGCCAGGCAGCTCGGTACCACCGATTGCGGATCCGCGACCGGCCCGAGTACCAACACCTTGGCGCCGGTGTCGCGCAGCTGCTGGACGAGCCGGGTCAGGGCATCGAGCCAGGCTGGGTCGTAGGCACTGAAACCGGGCTGCCAGTTGCGTGCGCTGCCGGCGCCGTACTGCCGCCAGATGCTGACCACCACCAGTTGCGGGCGCTCGGTGCGGGCCTTGTCGAGAACCGCCGCTCGCCACTCTTCGCAGTGTTGGAGCATTTCCGCCAGGCGCTGGAACCGGTTGTTGATCGGCACGTCGATCGACGGGCACCCGGCCTTACCCCAGGTGTCGATCCGCCAGTGGCGCTGGGTGCCCAGCTCCTGGAATCCCGGAACCAGCATCGCCGCGTGCGAGTCGCCGATCAGCGCCACCCTGGTTGGCGACGAGGTGTCGCCGAACGCGCAATCCGGCTGTCCGGCTTCAAAGAAATTGCGGATGCAGCCGTTGAAGCCCATGTCATTTTTCTCAGCCGGGCCGGCGACGAGTGAGGGAGTCAGGTTGGTGGGGACGGCCTTCAGCTCGAGCGATTGTGCGAGCGCGGCCTGCACCTGGGCGAACGTGCTTTGGACCGCGGCGTCATAGGCGGCCTTGGGGGAGCCGGGCGGTAGCGGCGGAGCGGTGATGGTCACCGGGGTGGCCGCGGTTCCGTGCCCAACCGCCGCCGGGGCGGTGAACACCAGTGCTATACCGACACCGACAGCCAACAGGGTGGCAACGGCACCCAGCCCGAGACTGCGCCAGGCCGAGGCGCGGATCTTGGGGGCGAAGCGCAGCGGGTTTTCCAGGAAGCGCAACGTCAGCCATGCCAGTCCGGCAGACAGCAGGGCCGCGAGAATCCGTGCGATAAGCCCAAGGGGGTGGCCGAGCAGGGCCGGCCCGAGGATCAGAATCGGCCAGTGCCATAGGTACCA
Organism: uncultured Mycobacterium sp.; assembly: GCA_900078375.1. Taxonomy (GTDB): domain Bacteria; phylum Actinomycetota; class Actinomycetes; order Mycobacteriales; family Mycobacteriaceae; genus Mycobacterium. The sequence continues at coordinate 57,669 of FLQS01000017.1, forward strand.
CGAGTAGGAGATCCGGCCGATGGCCTGCAGGGGTGACTGGCTCAGCAGCAGGCCGGCGCCCTGGGTGGGGGCGGCGCAGCCGGCGCCGATCACCAGCACCGCACCCACGGTGGGCAGCAATGCGGCGACACCCGGATAGATGGTGGTCGCCGTCAACCAGGTGCAGGCCAGCACGATCATGGACAATCCGACCCAGCCGATGATCGTGGCGAGCCGTGCCGAAAGGCGTTGCCAATGGATCGCGGTCAGCGCGACCAGTCCGCCCAGGGCCAACTGCCAGGCGCGGGTCGGTAGCGAGAAGAACGCCACCGCGGGCATCACGTAGGTGACCATCAGTGACAGTGCGAACGAGAAGACGGCGACCAACGTCAGGACGATCAGGTAGGGCCGTTGTGAGGCGGTCGCCTGCGCGCGGCTGCGTCGGCCCACCAGCCGGATGAGCCACATCGTGCCGAGAATCAGCGGGGCCCACACCAGGTAGAACTGCTCCTCGACGCCCAACGACCAGTAGTGCAGGAACGGCGACGGCGGCATGTGGCTGGCGATGTTGAAGTAGCTGACGTCTTGGAGGACGAACCAGTAGTTGCTGACGTACAACGCGCTGGCGATGCCGTCGATGATCGGGGCGACCGCGCCGCCCGGGGGCAGCAACAGCACGCACGCGATCATCGTGACGATGCCGACGAAGGCCGACGCAGGGAGGAGCCGGCGGGCGCGGGCGCCATAGAAACTGCGCAGCCGAACGGTGCCGGAACTGTTGACCTCACGCCACAGCAGGCCGGTGATCAAAAAGCCGGAGATGACGAAGAAGACGTCGACGCCGACATACCCGCCGCCGATGCCGGGGACTTCAGCGTGGAACAGCACGACAGCCAGCACCGCGATGGCGCGCAAGCCTTCGATGTCCGGGCGAAATCCCGGCTTTGCCGAGCGCCGATCCTGCAGCCTTTCGAGAGGACTCAAACTATCGGCCTGCTGCACCGTCACCTACTCAGCACTCGTGTATCCGGGATACCTGTTTCGAATCGAGGAACCTACACCGTTAGCGCTGTCGGCAGTGTCAATTTCGAGTGGATGTGACGGCCTCGGTGTGCATCGCGCTCGTGGACGCGGGGAACGCGGGGGAATCTAGGCGTGCTCGGCGATCCACGTGGTCGTGAAGCGAAGCACCGACGGGATGCTCTGGGTCAAACCGGCGCCGATGGTCTTCTCCAGCGCACCACCCACGAACGGGATTTTCACCTGAACGGTCAGGGCTGCGCGCAGCTGCGAACCGTTGGCCGTCGGAGCCAACAGATTCGTTGCCTCACTCGATCCCAGCTCGCCGACGGCGACGGTGGCCTTCCCGTGTACGTGGCCGTCGTCAGCGGGCGGCCGCCACGCCTCCCGGTACAGAAGTTTCAGGTCCCCGGGAATCAGCTTGGCAACCGCCCCGGGCAGCAACTGACGGCCGAGGTACTGGGTGAGCTGAACGGCCACTGTTCCGTCGGTCTCCACGACCAGCGAATCCAAGCTGGCCGAAACGTCGCCGGCCAGCCGATCCAACCAGTAGTCTTCGCGGCCGAACGCTGCATGAATTTGGTCAACGTTGGCGACTGATTCGGCCAAGATGTCGAATGAACGCGCCATAGCAGACCATTCTTACCAAACCTGAGCTGTTTGACCGCAACGGCTCGGAACTTTGCGCAGTGCCCTTGTCAGACAGCGGTGTCAATGGAGAGGATCGTGCCGTGAACATCAACAACGGCCTGGTGATGTTGGCGGACGCCTTGCCCGGGGTCAACCGGATCCGAGCCGTGCAACAGGCACTTGCTGCACGACCCAACCCCGTCTACCTGGAAATCGGGGTATCCCGGGGGCAGGCATTCCAGCGGATCAGCGCGGACGTGAAGATCGCCGTCGACCCGGCGTTCAAGATCCCGCAGCGCTCACGCGAGCTTGCCGACGCCAAGGCGCGCGAAACCCACTACTTCGAAACGACGAGCGACGCTTTCTTCGAGACCGAGGCCGCCTTCCTCGAGCAACACCCGATCGACGTCGCGCTCATCGACGGGCTGCACACCTACGAGCAGGTGGTGCGCGACGTCGAGTACACCGTGCGCTACCTGCGGGACGACGGTGTGATCTTCCTGCACGACTGCAACCCGCCGTTCGAATTGGCCGGCCGCCGCGCAGAGTCCTGGGACGAATTCATGGCATCGCAAAAAGGCCGGCCATTGGCGATCGGAATTTGGAACGGGGATGTCTGGAAGGCCATCGTTCACCTGCGCAGCACTCGTGACGACCTGGTGATCGGCGTGCTGAAGTGCGATCAGGGCGTCGGGTTCGTGCGAAAAGGAAAGCCGGAGTCGACCCTGTCCTACACCCCGGAGCAGATCGCCGCGCTCACCTACGCGGACCTCAAGGCTGATCGCAAGCGCTTGCTGAACTTGCGGCCACCCCGCTACGTCGAGCAATTCCTCCGCGACAGCGTCGCAAACTAGTTCCGGGCGGGCTGCCCGCTGTCAGTCACCGAACCCGCACGGGAAGCGAAGGGTCGAACACCCGCGATGAAATTTGTGCTGGCAACCTGGGGCAGTCGCGGCGATATCGAACCCACCCTCGCAGTCGGTCGCGAGTTGGTCCGTCGCGGGCACGACGTGCGCATGGCTGTGCCGCCCGACCTGGTGGCTTTCACCGAGGCGGCGGGCCCCGAGGCGGTCGCGTTCGGGCCCGAATCCAAATCGATCCTCGACGCGCATCGTGACTTCTGGACCTGCTTCTTCCGCAACCCCTGGAAATTGCGGGACATGCTCAGGTCGCGCGTCGAGATCGCCGGACCGCTCCTTCGGGGATGGCAGGACATGAGCACAACGCTGATGTCGATGGCCGACGGGGCGGACCTGATCTTCACCGGCATCAACTTCGAAGATGCCGCCGCCAATGTCGCGGAGCACTACGGCATCCCGATGGCCACGCTGCACTACTTTCCGCTGCGGCCCAACGGCCAGGTGCTGCCGTTTCTGCCTCCCCGATTGGGTCGCGCGGCCGTGGCCGCGTTCTGGTGGGTGTCCTGGCGCGGGACGAAGAAAGTCGAGGATGCCCAGCGCGGCAACCTGGGCTTAGGGCAGTCGAAGGGTTCGGCGCCGCGGCGGATCACCGAGCGCGGATCGCTCGAGATCCAGGCCTACGACGAGGCGTGCTTTCCCGGGCTGGCGGACGAATGGGCGCAATCAGCGCAGCAGCGGCCCTTCGTCGGCACACTGACGCTGGAGCTGGCGACCGCGGACGACGACGAGGTCGCGGACTGGATCGCGGCGGGAACACCGCCGATCTTCTTCGGGTTCGGCAGCATCCCCGTCGAATCCCCGCGCGACACCATCGCGATGATCGCGGCTGCCTGCTCCCGCCTGGGCGAGCGCGCACTCATCGGCGCGGCCGGCACCGATTTCAGCAACGGCCCGCAGTTCGACCACGTCAAAGTCGTCGGCACGTTGAACTATGCGACGGTCTTTCCCGCCTGCCGCGCCGTCGTTCACCACGGTGGTTCGAGCACCACACCGATCGTCATGCGGGCCGGAGTTCCGCAGCTGATCCTGTACTGGGACATGGTGCACGCGATCTATGGGGCGGCCGTCAAGCGACTGAAGGTGGGCACCGCGCGGCGGTTCTCCACCGCGACCGAGGACTCGCTGGTGGCTGACCTGCGCACCATCCTGGCGCCGGACTACATCGCCAGGGCCAAGGCGCTGGCCACCCGGATCACCGAACCCGCGCAGAGCGCCTCAGCCGCCGCCGATCTGCTGGAGAAGTTCGCCCGCCGCTAGCCCGTGGAGGACCTCCGTCACTAACGGCCGTCGTCTTTTCCGACGGCTGAAACGTCGCCGCAGCTAACCGTCGCGAAGTTGACGTCGGCGCAAGATATGAGAGAAACCTCAGGTCACTTCTATCGATAGAGGATCGCCGGGCACATCGGGACAAATTGGGTGATGGGGGTCACACTCAACTCCGTGACATGGGTCATACCCGGGAAGTATGGTCTAGAACTTGTTCTACCCAATCGACTTCACGGTCTGGAGACGCGGTGGCCATCAATCCGTTCGACGATGACGAGGGCAGCTTCTTCGTCTTGGTCAACGACGAGGAACAGCACAGCCTGTGGCCAACATTCGCTGATTTGCCAGCAGGGTGGCGAGTGGCCTTCGGTGAAGCTGATCGCGCCGCGTGCATGGATTACATCGAGCAGAACTGGACCGACATCCGGCCGAAGAGTCTGCGCGAAAGATTGGCTCTGGGCGGAGCATCTGGATAAGTGGATCTGAAGTCGGGAGATCCGATGCAACGTGACGACCGTGCGCTGCCGCTGACGCGCGCACAGCTCGATATTTGGCTTGATCAGGAAATGGGTCACTCCGGCACGGAGTGGCAGGTCGGTCTGTTGGTGCACATCGAAAGCGCGATCGATCGCGACGCCCTCGAATGGGCGATCAGCCGCGTGATGAAAGAAGCCGAACCGCTGCGCGTCACCTGCTTCGAGGAAGACGGTCAAGTCTTCCAGCGGGCGGTCGACTACTCGGAAATCGACATCGACTTCTACGACCTGACCGGCTCGGCGGATCCCGTCCGGGAAGCCAAGGAGATGGCGCTCGCCATCCAGCGCACCCCGATGCCGTTCTCCGGCCCGTTGTTCAAGTACGCGATGTTCCAGACCCGATTCGATGAGTTCTTCGTGTTGGGCTGCTTCCACCACATCGTCATGGATGCCGCGGGGATCGGCCTGTTCGGCAACCGGGTTGCGTCGGTCTACTCGGCGCTGGTCTCCGGCGAACCGATTCCGCCGGCGTTCTTCGGCTCGTTGCAGGATCTGGTCGCTTTCGAATCCGAGTACGAGGCGTCTCGCGACTACACCGACGATGAGGCCTACTGGCTGGCGAATCTGCCGGCCGAAACCGAATCGAACTATCGGGCATCGCACGCCGACGACGAGCACGACGCGAACTTCCGCTCCGCGCCGGTGCGGCTGGACCCGGCGATCCTTCGGCAGATTCAAGACCTATCGCAGCGCTGGGACATTCCCCGGGCCTCGATCATCACCGCGGCGTCGGCGCTGCTGATGCGCAGCTGGTGCGGCGAGGGCTCCGAAGTGGTGTTCGACTTCCCGGTCGGTAGGCGGGTGAGCCCGGAGTCGAAGACGCTGCCGGGCATGGTCGCCGGGCTCGTGCCGCTGGTACTGAGCGTTGCCGCGGGATCGACGGTCACCGACTTCTGCGCCCACGTCGACGCGCGAATCCGGGAAGCGTTGCAGCATCAGCGGTTCCCGGTGAAAGCCCTGGAACGCAAGGCGCAGCTGCGCAACCCCGGCCAGTCCGCTGATCGGGTCGTCGTCGATTTCTTCCCCAATGCGTTCTCACTGGACTTCGGTGGTGTCGCCGCCACCGCCACGATGACCAACTCCGGTTTCGTCGGCGACTTCGGGCTGATCTTCTCCGGCGTCGGGGAGGATCTCTTCCTTGGCACCCTGGGTGCCGGGCACCTGTTCGCCAAGTTCGACGTCGCCGACCTGGCGCGGCGGTTGCAGCGGGTGCTGGCGGCGATGGCCGCCGACCCGGCGCGCCGGTTGTCGTCGATCGAGGTGCTCGATGCCGGCGAGAACGCCCGGCAGGAGGACTGGGGTAATCGGGCGGCGTTGACCCCGCCCGTCGACCCCCCGGCGTCGATCGCCGAGGTGTTTGCCGTCCAGGCCGCCCGCACACCCGACAGCGCGGCGGTGACCTTCGAGGGTCAGTCGCCGACCTATCGGGAGTTGGATGACGCGTCGACCCGGTTGGCGCGCATGCTGGTTGGCCGGGGCGTGGGCCCGGGTCATCGGGTGGCGTTGCTGTTGCCGCGGTCGGCTGATGCTGTGGTGGCGATGGTGGCAGTGGTGAAGACGGGTGCGGCGTATGTGCCGATCGACCCGTCGGTGCCGGCGGCGCGCATGGAGTTCGTGCTCGCCGATTCCGCTCCGGTCGCCGCGATCACCACCGGTGCGTTGGCGGACCGCCTCGGTGGGCAAGACCTGCTGGTGATCGATGTCGCCGCCGCTGGCGACGCCACCGACGCGGCATTGCCGGGACCGGGCCCCGACGACGTCGCCTACATCATCTACACATCGGGAACGACGGGCACACCCAAGGGCGTACCGATCCCGCATCGCAATGTGACCCGGTTGCTGCAGACCCTCGACGCCGAGATGAACCTGTCGGGACAGGTCTGGTCGCAATGCCACTCGCTGGCCTTCGATTTCTCGGTATGGGAGATCTGGGGTGCGCTGCTCTACGGTGGCCGACTGGTCGTGGTGCCCGACGCGGTGGTCCGCTCGGCCGAGGATTTCCACGCGCTGCTGGCCGCCGAAGGGGTCAGCGTCCTGAGCCAGACGCCGTCGGCGTTCTATGCCCTGCAAGCCGCCGATGCCGAACACCGCGAGGCCGGCGACCAGCTGAAGCTCGAGGCGGTGGTGTTCGGCGGCGAGGCACTGGAACCGTCCCGGTTACGGACCTGGCTGGACCATCACCCGCAGCGGCCGCGCCTGATCAACATGTACGGCATCACCGAGACGACAGTGCACGCCTCGTTCCGGGAGATCCACGCCGAGGACCTCGACAGTGCCGTCAGCCCGATCGGCGTGCCGCTGGCCCACCTCGGCTTCTTCGTCCTCGATACCTGGCTGCAGCCGGTGCCGACCGGTGTCGTCGGCGAGCTGTACGTGGCCGGCGCCGGGTTGGCGGACGGCTACGTGGGCCGGCCCAGCCTGGCCGCGACCCGCTTTGTGGCATGCCCGTTCGGTGGGCCCGGAGCGCGCATGTACCGCACCGGCGACCTGATGTACTGGGGCACCGACGGACAACTGCGGTATGTGGGCCGGGCCGACAAGCAGGTCAAAATCCGTGGCTATCGCATCGAACCAGGCGAAATCCAGGCGGCGCTCAGCGAGCTCGACGGCGTCCGGGAAGCCGCGGTGATCGCCCGCGAGGACCGCCCGGGCGACAAGCGCCTGGTCGGCTATGCGACCGGGGCCGTCGACCCGACCGTCCTGCGTAGCGCGCTGAGCGAGCGACTGCCGGCCTACATGGTGCCGACCGCCATCGTCGTGATGGATGCCCTGCCGCTGACAGTCAACGGCAAGCTCGACACCCGGGCCCTGCCGGCACCGGAGTACCAGGACGCCGAGTCCTACCGGGCCCCGGCCGATGCCGTCGAGGAGATCCTGGCTGCCATCTACGCCCAGGTATTGGGCCTGGAGCGGGTTGGCGTCGACGAATCGTTCTTCGAGCTCGGCGGCGACAGCATCCTGTCGATGCAGGTGGTCGCACGGGCGCGGGCCGCGGGAGTGCTGTGCCGGCCACGCGATCTGTTCGTCGAACAGACCGTCGCGCGGTTGGCCCGGGTGGTCAAGATCGTCGACGGTGACACCGAGTTGCTCGACGCGGGTGTCGGATCCGTCGTGGCGACGCCGATCGTCCACTGGTTGCAGGAAGTACAAGGCCCGGTCGATCAGTTCAACCAGACGGTCGTGGTGCAGGCTCCGGTGGGCACGACCGAGGCCGATGTGGTGACGATCCTGCAGGCCGTGCTAGACCGGCACGCCGCGCTGCGGATGCGCGTCGACGATGACGGCGCGGGCGGTTGGTCGCTGACGGTGCCCGAAGCCGGCTCGGTCGACGCGCACGCGTGTGTGCAGACCGTCGACGTCTTGTCCGACGACGTTCTGGTCGAGGCCCGCTCCCGGCTGAACCCGGCGGCCGGGGCGATGCTGAGCGCGATCTGGGTGGCCCCCACCGGCCGGCTGGTGGCGATCTTGCATCACCTGGTCGTCGACGGGGTGTCGTGGCGGATCTTGCTGGAAGACCTCAACCTGGCGTGGGCTCAGCACCGCACCGGCCAGCCGGTGGAGTTGCCTGCGCCCGGGACGTCCTTCGCCCGGTGGGCGTCGCTGCTGGCCGAGCATGCGCACCGGCCGGAGGTCGTGGATCAGGCGCCGGCATGGCGGCATATCTCTGCCGTCCCCGCGGCACTGCCCGCAGCCGACCCCGAGCTGGATACCCTCGCCACCGCCGGAAACCTGTCGGTGGACTTGGACATTGAGACGACCAAGCTGCTTCTGGGTGACGTACCGGCCGCGTTCCACGCCGGCGTGCACGACATCATGTTGATCGCCTTCGCGATGGCGGTGGCCGAGTTCTTGGGGACCGGCGGCGAACCGATCGCCATCGACGTCGAGGGCCACGGTCGCGAAGAGGAGTGGGCTCCCGACGTCGATTTGTCGCGCACAGTGGGCTGGTTCACCGCCAAGTACCCGGTGGCGCTCACGCTGGGTGGGCTGGACTGGAACCGCGTGGCAGCCGGCGACGTGGGGCTGGGCGCGGTCCTCAAGGACGCGAAAGAACAGCTTCGAACCCTGCCGGACGGCCTGACCTACGGCATGCTGCGTTACCTGAACGAGGACGTCGACCTCGATGGGTCGGATCCGCCGATCGGGTTCAACTACCTGGGCCGCCAGGGTGCGACGTCGGCCGAGACATCCGGGGATGCGTGGGAGATCTGCTGGGACGGCTTGGCGCATCTGAGCCCGAGCGTGCGGTTGGTCATGCCATTGACGCACACCGTCGAGCTCAACGCCGGCACGGTGGACACCGACAGCGGCCCGTTCCTGCGGGCCGGATGGACCTGGGCTCCCTCGGTCCTGAACCAAGCACAGGTCAGCCGACTGAGTCAGTTGTGGTTCGACGCTCTGGCCGGCATCTGCGCGCATGTCCAAAGCGGCGGCGGCGGATTGACGCCATCGGATATCGGGGCCGGCCTCAGCCAGCAGCAGATCGACGAGCTCCAAAGGCAATATGCGGATAGCTGACGTCTTACCTCTGACCCCCTTGCAGCGGGGGCTGTTGTTCCATGCCAGCACGGCGCAGAACGCCGGCGACGATGTGTACGCCGTTCAGCTGTACATCACGCTGACCGGTCAGCTTGATCACGACCGGCTGAGCCAGGCGATCCAGACGGTGGCGACGCGGCATCCGCACCTCGCCGCCCGGTTCTCCCAGCAGTTCGCCGAGCCGGTTCAGATCATCCCGGCCGATGCCGTGGTGCCGTGGCGCTACGTCGATCTCAGCGGCGTCGAAGACCTCGATGCACAACTGGGGCAGCTGCACACCCAAGAGCGGGTCGCCGTCTGCGAGCTCGCCGATCAGCCGGCCTTCCGGGCGGCCCTGATCCGTACTGGGGCAGACGAATATCAGCTTGTGCTGACCAACCACCACATCGTTCTGGACGGTTGGTCGCTGCCGCTGTTGCTCGGTGAGGTGTTCGCCAGCTACTACGGTCAGCGGCTGCCGCCGGCTCCGCCGTATCGCAGGTTCGTCAGCTGGCTGGGTGCCCGCGACCTCGATGCCGCGCGCTTGGCCTGGGGTGAGGTGTTGGCCGGTTTCGACACCCCGACCCTGGTCGGTGTGTCGGGTCAGGTCGGGCTGGGGCGGCGCGAGGTCGCGTCATTCCCGGTGTCCGAGCAGACCACTCGCGCGCTCGGCGAGCTCGCGCGGTCGTGCAAGACCACGGTCAGCACAGTGCTGCAGGGCGCGTTCGCACAGCTGCTCATGTCGATGACGGGTCAGCAGGACGTGGCCTTCGGTACGACGGTCTCCGGCCGGCCGGACGAGGTGTTCGGCGCCGACGCGATGGTGGGCCTGCTGATCAATACGGTGCCGGTCCGGGCGACCGTCAATGCCACCACCACCACCGAAGACCTCCTCGATCAGCTGCAGAGTGCCTACACCCAGACCCTGGATCACCAGCACCTCGCCCTGAGCGAGATTCACCGGGTCATCGGTCAGGACCACCTGTTCGACACGTTCTTCGTCTACGAGAACTATCCGATCGATGCCGCGCGACTGTCCGGCGCCGACGGGCTGGTCGTCACCGACTTCGCGCATCGCGAATACAACCACTACCCGATTGCGATCCAGGCCCTGCCGGGCGACGAGCTGACCCTGCGCGTCGAATACGACACCGATGTATTCGACAGCGCCGGCATCCAGACGCTGATCGAGCGGTTCAAGCGGGTCCTGGTGTCGATGATCAAAGATCCCACTCGGCCGCTGTCGTCGATCGAGCTGCTCGACGGAGCGGAGCTGGCCCGGCTCGATCGCTGGAGCAACCGAGCCGTCCTCAGCCAAACCGAGCCCACGCCGGTTTCGATTCCCGCGATGTTCGCCGCGCAGGTGGCCCGCGCCCCAGAAGCGTTGGCGCTCACCTGGGGTGAGCGGTCGTGGACGTACGGCGAGCTCGACCAGGCCGCCAACCGATTCGCACACCTGCTCGTCAGCCGCGGTGCGGGTCCCGGCCAGCGAGTGGCGCTGCTGCTGCCGCGGTCGGCCGAAGCGATTATGGCGATCCTTGCGGTCCTGAAGACCGGTGCGGCGTATGTGCCGATCGATCCGGTGGTGCCCGCGGCCCGGATGCAGTTCATGCTCGACGACGCCGCGCCGGTCGCCGCGATCACCAACGCCGAATTGGCCGAGCGCCTGCAGGGCCGCGACCTGACCGTCATCGATATCAACGACCCCGCCGTTGGCGGCCAAGCGAATTCGGCGTTGCCTGCGCCGGCGCCCGATGAGATCGCCTACATCATCTACACGTCAGGCACGACCGGCACCCCCAAGGGCGTGGCCATCCCGCACAACAATGTGATGCGGCTGCTGGAGTCCATGGACGCCGATCTGCGGCTGGCAGGCCAGGTGTGGTCGCAATGGCATTCGCTGGCGTTCGACGTCTCGGTCTGCGAAATCTGGGGCGCCCTGCTTTTCGGTGGCCGCCTGGTGGTGGTGCCCGAGACAGTGGCGCGCTCGCCGGAAGACTTCCACGCGTTGTTGGCCCACGAAGAGGTCACCGTCCTGAGCCAGACCCCGTCGGCGTTCTACGCGTTGCAGACCGCCGATGATCTCCAACCCGAGGTTGGCCGCCGGCTGAAGCTCGAGGCCGTCGTATTCGCCGGTGAGGCACTGGAACCCGAGCGGCTGCAGACATGGCTGCGCAACCACCCGGCGTCGCCGCGGTTGCTCAACCTGTACGGCACCACCGAGACGACGGTGCATGCCTCCTTCATGGACCTCGTGGACACCAGCGCACAGTCCGATAGCCGGGGTGAGCTGGTCGCGTTGACCGAAGCCCTCAGCGCACCGGTGTCGATTCCGGACTTGTTCGCCTCCCAGGTGGGTCGTGCGCCGGATGCGGCGGCGGTGACCTTCGAGGGTCTGTCGATGACCTATCGGGAGTTGGACGACGCGTCAACCCGGTTGGCGCGCTTGCTGATTGGCCGCGGGGTGGGCCCGGGCCACCGGGTGGCGCTGCTATTGCCGCGGTCGGCTGATGCTGTGGTCGCGATGGTGGCGGTGGTCAAGACGGGTGCGGCATATGTGCCGATCGATCCGTCGGTGCCGCCGGCGCGCATGGAGTTCGTGCTGGGGGATTCCGCTCCCGTTGCCGCGATCACCACCGGTGCGTTGGCAGACCGGCTCAGCGGTCAAGACCTCGTCGTCTTCGATATCGAGGAGATCACAGCCGGTGACGGCGCCATCGGCTCGACGGTGCCGGGTTCGGGCCCCGACGACGTCGCCTACATCATCTACACGTCGGGTACGACGGGCACGCCCAAGGGTGTGGCGATCCCGCATCGCAATGTGACCCGGTTGTTGGAGGCGTTGGACGCCGACCTCACGCTGTCGGGACAGGTGTGGTCGCAATGTCATTCGCTGGCTTTCGATTTCTCGGTGTGGGAGATCTGGGGTGCGCTGCTCTACGGCGGCCGTCTGGTCGTGGTGCCCGACGCGGTGGTCCGCTCCGCCGAAGACTTGCTGGCCCTACTGGTTTCCGAACAAGTCAATGTGTTGAGCCAGACCCCGTCGGCGTTCTATGCCCTGCAGAGCGCGGACGCACTCCTGCCCGCGTCGGAACCGTCGCTCGCGCTCGAGGCGGTGGTCTTTGGTGGGGAGGCGCTGGAGCCGCAGCGGCTGCGGACGTGGCTGCGTAACCATCCGGGCACCCCGCGCCTGATCAATATGTACGGCATCACCGAGACGACGGTGCACGCCTCGTTCCGGGAGATCCACGCCGCCGATACCGACACTGCCATCAGCCCGATCGGGGTGCCGCTCGCGCACCTCGGCTTCTTCGTCCTCGATGCGTGGTTGCGACCGGTGCCGGTCGGCGTGGTGGGGGAGCTGTATGTGGCCGGCGGTGCATTGGCGTACGGCTACCTCGGCCGGGCAGGCTTGAGCGCATCGCGTTTTGTCGCGTGCCCGTTCGGCAGCCCGGGTCAGCGGATGTACCGCACCGGCGACGTGATGTCGTGGGGTCCGGACGGACAGCTGCGCTACGTCGGACGTGCCGACGATCAGGTCAAGATCCGCGGATACCGCATCGAATTGGGTGAGGTGCGTGCGGCGTTGGCCGCGTTCGACGGCGTCCGCGAAGCGGTGGTGATCGCCCGCGAGGACCGCCCGGGCGACAAGCGCCTGGTCGGATATGTCACCGGGGCGGTGGAGCAGGCTTCGCTGCGCGCCGCGCTGGCTCAGCGCCTGCCCGAATACATGGTCCCGTCGGCGATCATCGTTATCGACGCAATGCCGTTGACGGTCAACGGAAAACTGGACAAGCGGGCCCTGCCGGCACCGGAGTTCCAGGACGCCGACAGCTACCGCGCCCCGTCCACCGCGGTCGAGGAGATCCTGGCCGGCATCTATGCACAGGTGTTGGGGGTGGAGCGGGTCGGCATCGATGACTCGTTCTTCGACATGGGCGGTGACTCGCTGTCGGCGATGCGTCTGATCGCGGCGGTCAATACCGGCCTGGATGCCGGTCTTTCGGTGCGGACGTTGTTCGAATCGCCTTCGGTCGCCCAATTGGCGCCCCGTATCGGTGGCGGTGAGAACCGTCTCGAGCCGTTGGTGCCGATGGAGCGGCCCGCGGTGGTCCCGCTGTCGTTCTCCCAGAACAGATTGTGGTTCCTCGACCAATTGCAAGGCCCCTCACCGACTTACAACATGGCGGTGGGCCTGCGACTGAACGGTCCGCTCAATGCCGGCGCCCTCGGTGCGGCGCTGGCCGACGTTGTCGGCCGTCACGAGAGTCTGCGCACCCGGTTCGCGGCGCTCAACGGGGTACCGCAGCAGGTTGTGGTGCCCGCCGAGAATGCCGACATCGGTTGGGACGTCGTCGACGCGACTTCATGGTCGGAAGCTCAGCTGGACGAGGCCATCGAAGCCGTGGCGCACCACTCATTCGATCTCGCGACCGAAATCCCCATGCAGGCGCGGCTATTCCGGCTCAGTGACGACCAGCATGTCGTGGTGTCGGTGGCGCATCACATCGCCGCCGATGGCCTCTCGATGGGCCCGATGGTCAACGATCTAGGGGTGGCGTATCTCTGCCGATGCGCGGGGATCAACCCGATGTGGGCCGAATTGCCGGTTCAGTACGTCGATTACACGCTGTGGCAGCGAGTGCAGTTCGGTGAGCTGGACGACCAGAACAGCCTGATCGCCGCGCAGCTCGCGTATTGGCGGGACGCGCTCGACGGCATGCCCGAGCGGTTGCAGTTGCCCACCGGCCGGCCCTATCCACCGGTGGCCGATCAACAAGGCGCCAGCATCGAGGTGCAGTGGCCGATCGAGCTGCAGGAGCGGATCGCGCAGGTCGCCCGCGAGCACAATGCGACCAGCTTCATGCTGGTGCAGGCGGCCCTGGCGGTGCTGTTGGCCAAGCTCAGCGCGAGTTCTGATGTGGCGGTTGGCTTCCCGATCGGCGGTCGGCGCGACCCGGCGCTTGACGACCTGGTCGGATTCTTCGTCAACACGCTGGTGTTGCGGGTCGATGTCAGTGGCGACCCCACTGTCGCCGAAGTGCTGGCCCAGGTGCGTACCCGTAGCCTGGCTGCGTACGAACATCAAGACGTGCCGTTCGAGGTCGTCGTCGAGCGGCTCAACCCGACTCGTTCGCTAACCCACCATCCCCTGGTCCAGGTGATGCTGGGCTGGCGCAACCTGCCCGCCGAGACCAGCGACGAAATCGCGCTGGCCCTCGGTGATCTGCAGATCAGCCAGCTTCCGCTGGACACTCATACTGCGCGCATCGACCTGGCCTTCGCGTTCAACGAACGCTGGAGCAAGGCCGGCGAGCCGGGTGGGATCGCTGGTCTGGTCGAGTTCCGCACCGACGTGTTCGATGCGGCCAGCATCGAGACCTTGGTCGAGCGGTGGCGGCGAGTGCTGGTCGCGATGCTGGCCGACCCGTCCCGCCGGCTGTCATCGGTGGATGTCCTCCAACCCGCCGAGCACGTCCGCCTCGACGAGGTGGGCAACCGCGCGCTGTTGACGCAGCCGGCTGCGGCTCCGGTGTCCGTTCCGGAACTGTTTGCCGAGCAGGTGGCTCACGCGCCGCTGGCGGTCGCGCTCAGCGCCGGCGATGCATCGATGACCTACCGCGAACTCGACGAGACCGCCAACCGGTATGCGCACCTGTTGCGCAGCCGCGGTGTCGTCGCCGGTGACTGTGTGGCGCTGCTGCTGGACCGCTCGGCCCAGGCCGTCGCGGTCATGCTGGCGGCATTGAAGGCCGGCGCGGCGTATCTGGCGATCGATCCGGCGTTGCCGCAGAACCGAATCGCGTTCATGTTGGCCGACGCGGCACCGGCCGCCGTCGTCACCACGGCTGACCTGCGGTCGCGGTTGGCCGGGCACGACGTGACCGTCATCGACATCGCGGATCCGGCCATCAATAGCCAGCCCAGCAACGCACTTGCGTACCCCGACCCGGACTGCACGGCCTACTTGATCTACACCTCGGGCACCACCGGAACTCCCAAGGGGGTGGCGGTCGCCCACCGCAACTTGGCTCATCTCGCCGATTCCTCGCCGACTGGCCTTGCCGCGCACCAGGTATGGACGCAATGCCATTCGTACGCCTTCGACTTCTCGGTGTGGGAGATCTGGGCTGCGCTGCTCGGTGGTGGGCGACTGGTCGTGGTGCCTGATTCGGTGACTCGTTCACCCGATGACTTCCACGATCTGCTCGTCAGCCAGCAGATCAACGTCCTCACCCAAACCCCGTCCGCGGTCAGCGCACTGCGCCCAGAAGGTCTGGAGTCGGTGGCGCTGCTGCTCGGCGGTGAGGCTTGCCCGGCTGAGGTCGTCGATCAATGGGCGCCCGGGCGGGTCGTGATCAACGCCTACGGCCCGACCGAGGCCACCGTGTACGCGTCGATGAGCGCGCCGTTAGAACGCGGCGGATCAACCGGGACAACGGGATCCGGGGTGGCACCGATCGGTGCGCCGGTGGCAACCTCCGCACTGTTCGTGCTCGACGAGCGGCTCCGGCCTGTGCCGGAGAACGTGGTCGGCGAGTTGTATGTGGCCGGGCGCGGTGTAGCCGTCGGGTATATCGTGCGCACCGCGTTGACCGCATCGCGGTTTGTGGCCTGTCCGTTCGGCCAGCCCGGGACCCGGATGTATCGCACCGGCGACTTGGTGCGCTGGCGCGCCGACGGGCAGCTCGACTATGTGGGGCGTGCTGACGAGCAGGTCAAGATCCGCGGGTACCGCATTGAGCTCGGCGAAATCCAGGCAGCGCTCCACGAATTGGATGGTGTCGAGCAGGCGGTGGTGATTGCCAGCGAGGACCGCCCCGGCGATCAACGACTGGTTGGCTACATCACCGGCACGGCGGATCCCGCGAAAGCGCGGGCCGCGCTGGCCGAACGGCTCCCCGCATACATGGTTCCGGTTGCGGTGCTGGCATTGCCGGCACTGCCCTTGACGGTCAGCGGCAAGCTCGACAGGCGAGCCCTGCCTACGCCCGACTACCAGGGCATCGACAACTACCGCGCCCCGACATCTCTCACCGAGGAGATCCTGGTCGGGATCTTCGCCCAGGTACTGGGTGTCGAGCGGGTCGGTGTCGATGATTCGTTCTTCGACCTGGGTGGAGATTCGCTGTCGGCGATGCGTCTGATCGCCGCGGTCAATGCCAGCCTGGACGCCGGCATCGCGGTCCGGGCGCTGTTCGAGGCTCCCACGATCGCGCAGTTGGCGCCTCGCATCGAGGGCGATGAGGGCGGTGCGGAGCCGCTGGTCGCGGTGGAGCGACCTGCGATCATCCCGCTGTCGTTCGCGCAGAGCCGGTTGTGGTTCATCGACCAATTCCAGGGTCCTTCACCGATTTACAACATCGCGGTGGCACTGCAACTTCACGGACAGCTGGACGCTGACGCCCTGGGCGTGGCACTGGCCGACGTCGTGGACCGTCAGGAGAGCCTGCGCACCCGGTTCCCAGCCGTAGAGGGTGTGCCACGGCAGTTCGTCGTCTCTGGCGAGCTGGTCGACTTTGGTTGGGACGTCGTCGATGCCACCACGTGGTCGGCGGACCAGGTGAGCGCGGCCATTGACTCCGTGGCGCGCTATACCTTCGATCTCGCCGCCGAAATACCCATGCAGGCAAAGCTTTTCCGCATTTCCGACGACGAGCACCTGCTGGTGGCGGTTGTACATCACATCGCCGCCGACGGCTGGTCGATCACCCCGCTGGTGAGTGATCTGGGTGTGGCATACGCCAGCCGGAGCGCGGGCGAGTCCCCACGCTGGGGCGAACTCGCAGTCCAGTACGTCGATTACACGCTGTGGCAACGCGCGGAGCTGGGTGATCTGGCTGATGCGGACAGCCGCATCGCCGGTGAACTGGCGTACTGGGAAGATGCGCTGGCCGACATGCCAGAGCGGCTGCAACTGCCAACCGATCGGCCCTACCCGCTGGTGGCCGACTATCGCGGTGCACGCCTGGAATTGGAATGGCCGGCTGAACTGCAACAGCAGATCACCATGCTGGCCCGCGAGCACAACGCCACCAACTTCATGGTGATCCAGACTGCTCTGGCGGTGCTGCTGTCGAACCTGAGTTCGAGTAGTGAAGTGGCGGTGGGCTTCCCGATCGCCGGACGCGGTCAAGCCGCACTCGACGAGCTGGTGGGCTTCTTCGTCAACACCCTGGTGTTGCGGGTCGACCTGGCAGGCAATCCGACCTTCGCTGATCTGCTGGCTCAGGTACGGCGGCGCAGCCTGGCGGCCTACGAACACCAGGACGTGCCGTTCGAGCTGCTCGTCGAGCGCCTCAAGCCGACTCGGAGCATGGCCCATCACCCGCTGGTGCAGGTCTTGCTGGCCTGGCAGAACTTCGCCTGGCAGGACAGCGACGCCGCCGGCTTGACACTGGGCGACCTGCAGGTCGAGCCGCTGCCGGTGGACACGCAGACCGCCAGGATGGATCTGACGTTCACTCTGGCCGAACGCTGGACTGAGGCAGGCGAATCCGCCGGGATCGCCGGAGCGGTGGAGTACCGCACGGACGTTTTCGACGCGGCCAGCATCGAGACGATGGTCGACCGGCTGCGTCGGGTTCTGGTGGCGATGACGGCCGACCCGAACCGGTCGTTGTCTGTGGTCGATGTGCTGGACGAGGCCGAACACACTCGCCTCGACGAGGTGGGCAACCGTGCCGCACTCACCGACTCGGCGAGTAGTCCGGAATCGATAGCGGCGAGGTTCGCCGTACAGGTGGCGCTCACCCCCGATGCGGCGGCGGTCACCTTCGAGGGCCGGTCCATGACGTACCGCGAGCTGGACGAGGCGGCGGGCCGAGCGGCTAATGTTCTGGCCGCCAACGGCGTTGGCGCAGGGAAGCGGGTGGCACTGCTGTTGCCGCGGTCGGCTGAGGCAATCGTGGCAATGGTCGCGGTGGTGAAGACCGGAGCCGCATACGTGCCGATCGACCCATCGGTGCCCGAAGCGCGTATGCAGTTCGTGCTCGGCGATGCCGCACCGGTCGTGGCGATAACCACGACCGAGCTGGCGAGCCGGCTCGACGGGCAGGGCCTGTCGGTCGTCGACATCCGGGACCTTGAGAACGCTTCTGCGGCGAGCCAACCCATGGTAGCCGGCCCCAGCCCCGATGACGTGGCCTACATCATCTACACCTCGGGTACCACGGGCACGCCCAAGGGCGTGGCGATCCCGCATCGCAACGTGATTCGGCTACTGGCGACGCTGGACGCCGACATGGAGCTGGCCGGCCAGGTCTGGTCGCAGTGCCATTCACTGGCCTTCGACTTCTCGGTGTGGGAAATCTGGGGCGCGCTGCTCTACGGCGGTCGCGTTGTGGTGGTGCCCGACCCCGTGGTCCGCTCGGCGGAAGATCTGCACGCCCTGCTGGTTTCGGAGCAGATCACCGTGCTCAGCCAGACGCCGTCGGCGTTCTATGCGCTGCAGGCCGCCGACACCGCCCAGCCCGAACTCGGCAAGCAGTTGAAGCTCGGGGCCGTGGTGTTCGGCGGGGAGGCGCTGGAACCCCCGCGGCTGCGGGCGTGGCTGGACAATCATCCCGGTGCCCCGCGCCTGATCAATATGTACGGCATCACCGAGACGACGGTGCACGCGTCGTTCCGGGAGATCGTCGCCGCCGACCTCGACGCCGCGGTCAGCCCGATCGGGGTGCCGTTGGGTCACCTCGGATTCTTTGTCCTGGACCGCCTGCTGCGTCCGGTCCCGGCGGGTGTGGTCGGTGAGCTGTATGTGGCCGGCGCCGGAGTGGCCGACGGTTATATCGGCCGGGCTGGTCTATCGGCGACCCGGTTCGTGGCATGCCCGTACGGGGAACCCGGCACGCGGATGTACCGCACCGGCGACCTGATGGCGTGGGGCGCCGACGGTGAACTTCGCTACATGGGGCGTGCCGACGAGCAGGTCAAGATCCGCGGCTACCGCATCGAGCTCGGCGAAATCCAGGCCGCGCTAAGCGAATTGGAGGGTGTCACGCAGGCGGTGGTCATCGCTCGCGAGGACCGCCCCGGTGATAAGCGCCTGGTCGGCTATGTGACCGGGAGTGTCGATCCGGCCGCCGCCCGCGCCGCGCTCGGTGAGCGGCTGCCCACCTACATGGTGCCCTCGGCGATCGTCAGCATCGACGCACTGCCGCTGACCGTCAACGGCAAGCTCGACACCAAGGCCCTGCCGGCTCCGGAGTACCAGGACGTCGATTCCTACCGTGCCCCCACCGATGCGGTCGAGGAGATCCTGGCCGGGATCTTCGCGCAGGTGCTGGGGCTGGAACGGGTCGGCGTCGACGAATCGTTCTTCGAGCTCGGCGGCGACAGCATCCTGTCGATGCAGGTGGTCGCGCGGGCTCGCGCCGCGGGGGTGCTGTGCCGGCCGCGCGATATCTTCGTTGAACAGACCGTGGCCGGGCTCGCCCGGGTGGTCACGCTGTCCGACGGTGACGACGGCGAGATCGACGAGGGTGTCGGTGCGCTGCTGGCGACGCCGATCATCCGTTGGCTGCACGATGTTCCCGGCCCGGTCGACCAGTTCAACCAGACGGTGTTGGTACAAGCCCCGGTCGGGGTGACCGAAGCTGACGTGTTGGTGATGATGCAGGCCGTGCTCGACCGGCATGCGATGTTGCGGTTGCGGGTCGAGGACGACGGTGCGGGCGGCTGGTCGCTGCAGGTGCCCGAACCCGGCTCGGTGGACGCCCGGTCGTGCCTGCGCACCGTCGACGTGCTGTCCGAGGATGCGGTCGCGGCCGCCCGGTCGCGGTTGGATCCGGCGGCCGGGCTGATGCTGAGTGCGCTGTGGGTCGCCCCGGCGAGCCAACTGTTGGTGATCGTTCATCACCTTGCGGTCGACGGGGTCTCGTGGCGAATCCTGGTGGAGGACTTCAACCTTGCCTGGGCACAGCACCGGGGCGGGCAAGGGGTCGCTCTGCCCGCGCCGGGGACGTCGTTCGCCCGGTGGGCGACGGTGCTGGCCGAATACGCACACGACCCGTCGGTCGTGGCGCAGGCGGATTCGTGGCGCCAGATCGCGGCGACCCCGGCGCCCCTGCCCGCGGTGCAGCCGGCGGTGGATACCTATGCCAACGCCGGAAGTTTGTCGGTCGAGCTGGATACCGCGACCACCCGGATGCTGCTCGGCGAGGTGCCCATGGCGTTCCACGCCGGGATCAACGACATTCTGCTGATCGCATTCGGGCTGGCGCTGGCTGAATTCCTCGGCACCGGTGCGGCGCCCATCGTCATCGACGCGGAGGGCCACGGGCGCGAGGAGGAGCTTGCGCCCGATATTGACCTGTCCCGAACGGTGGGGTGGTTCACCACCAAATACCCGGTGTCGCTTGCTGTGGGCGGCCTGGACTGGGCCCAGGTGGTCGCCGGTGACGCCGGCCTGGGGGCGGTCATCAAGGACGTCAAAGAGCAGCTCCGGACCATGCCGGATGGATTGACCTACGGGGTGCTGCGTTACCTGAACTCCGACGTCGAACTGGAGGGATCCGATCCGGCGATCGGGTTCAACTACCTGGGGCGCCTCGGCGCCGGTGGTGGTGTGGTCTCCGGCGACATCTGGGAGATACGTGAGGACGGCTGGAAGGTGACCGGCCCGGCCGCGGCGGTTCCCATGCCGTTGATGCACACCGTCGAACTCAATGCCGGCACAATCGAAACCGAGGCCGGGCCGCGTCTGCGTGCCGGCTGGACGTGGGCGCTCTCGGCGCTGGACCACGCCCAGGTCCACCGGTTGAGCGGGTTGTGGTTTGACGCGCTCGCCGGCATCTGCGCTCATGTGCGCGACGGTGGCGGTGGATTCACCCCCTCCGATATCGCGCCCGCCCGGCTTACCCAGCAGCAGATCGACGAACTGTGCCGGACAGAAGACGTCGCCGACATCTTGCCGTTGACGCCCTTGCAGCAGGGACTGCTGTTCCACGCCGATGTTGCGCACGGCCGCGTCGACGACGTGTACGCGGTGCAGCTCGATGTCACATTGACCGGCCGGCTCGATCACCATCGGCTGCGTGACGCCCTGCAGGCAGCGGTTCAGCGAAACCCCAACCTGGCGGCGCGATTCCGCAACGATTTCGGCGAGCCGGTCCAGGTCATCCCGGCATATGCCGCGGCGCCGTGGCAGTACCTCGACCTCAGCAACGCCGCCGACCGCGACGAGCAGATCGCCCGGCTCTGCGTCGCCGAGCGCGCCGCAGTCTGCGATCTGAGGGGACAGACGGCCTTCCGGGTAGCGCTGGTTCGCACTGCACCTAATCGGCACCGGCTCGTGCTGACCAACCATCACATCGTGCTGGACGGCTGGTCGCTGCCGGTGTTGCTTCAAGAGGTGTTCGCCGGCTACTACGGCCATCGGCTGCCGGCGCCCGTGCCGTATCGCAGGTTTGTCAGCTGGCTGGCCGACCGCGACCAGGGCGCCGCTCGCGCGTCCTGGCGCGAGGTACTGGCTGATCTGGACGGCCCGACACTGGTGGGCTCGCAGATCGGTGTTGAGCCAGGCCCGAGAAGCGTTGCTTCGCTGCGGGTTTCCGAACAACTGACGACCGCACTCAACGAACTGGCGCGCTCACATCACACGACGGTCAGCACCGTGCTGCAGGGTGCCTTCGCGCAGCTGCTGATGCGGCTGACCGGCCGGCACGATGTCACGTTCGGGACCGTGGTGTCGGGCCGCGCGGCCGAGGTGGCCGGCGTCGACGCGATGGTGGGCTTGTTCATCAACACGGTGCCGGTCCGGGCGATCGTCACGGCGACGACCCCCACCGCGGACCTGCTCGATCAGCTGCAAGACCACCGCGCCCGCACACTCGAGCATGAGCACCTGGGGCTCAGCGAGATCCACCGCATCGTCGGCCGGGACAGGCTCTTCGACACCGTCTTCGTC
This sequence comes from uncultured Mycobacterium sp., assembly GCA_900078375.1. GTDB lineage: Bacteria > Actinomycetota > Actinomycetes > Mycobacteriales > Mycobacteriaceae > Mycobacterium. The sequence continues at coordinate 79,445 of FLQS01000017.1, forward strand.
TACGAGAACTATCCGATCGACATGGCCACGTTGTCGGGTGCGGACGGGCTTGCGATCACCGACATCGCCAACCGCGACTACTACCACTACCCGCTCACGATCCAGGCAGTGCCGGGAAGCGAGTTGGAGCTTCGCATCCAATATCGCTCGGATGTGTTCGGTGACGGCGAGATTCAGGCCGTCATGGAACAGCTGAACCAGGTGTTGGTGGCGATGACTACCGATCCGGGGACGCCGTTGACATCCGCAGAACTGCGCAATCCGGTGGAGCCGATCACCCCGGTGGCCGGAAGCCGCAGTGGCGCAGGTGATTATCGGGAACCGGCCACCGACGCCGAGACGGCGCTGGCCGAGATCTACGCCCGCGTGCTGGGCGTGGACCGGGTGAGCGCCGATGAGTCGTTTTTCCAGCTGGGTGGGGACTCGCTGGCCGCCATGCGGGCGGTCGCCGCGATCAATGCCGCCTTCGATGTGCAGCTCGATGTGACCGCGCTGCTCGATACACCATCGGTGAGCGGCCTCGGCCGGCGCCTGGACGGCCGCTAATTCCGGTCGCTCAGTCGGTTACGGCTGGGCTGCGCTTCGAGGTGTACCAGCGGGTGACGTCATCGCCGGCGTCGTAGCGGGCCAGCCACTCGGTGGCCAGCGCGGGCAGCGTCTGGTGGGCCGGGTTGTGCCCGGGAATCTGGCTGCGCACAACGCCGTACACGACGGCCACTTTCTCGCGGCGCGACACGTGCGGATAGATCTTGGCGAACGGGCCGTAGTCGGTGGTATCCACCGGCTGCGGTTTGCGCCGGAATGGAAGGCCCGGTGACTTGGGGGTTTTCGGCTTGGTGTGGCCGAACATCGACCGGGCGTCGACTCCGCGATCCTTGAGCGGGACGTTCTTGTTGAAACCGTCGGCTGCCGCAACGACGACCTCGCCGGCGTGCTGGAACACCGACGGCGCCATCCGCATGCGATACCAGGGGTTGGCGACCACAGCGTTGTAGATGATCAGCGCCGAACTGCGGTGTTCCATCTCTTCGACGAAGTGCCACAGGAACAGTGACGCCACGCGATCGTCCCCGGGGGCGAACAACGTATCGGCGTTGTCGAGCATCATCTTGAACGACGGCGTGAACGTCGCTTCCAGATCGGCGATATAGGCCAACCGGTATTCCAGCGACTTGGTGGCCGTCAGCCCGTCATACGCGGCGATCACTTCGTCGAGAGTCTCTTTGAGCTCTGGATGGGTCTTGAGCAAGGCCTTCGCGTGCTGCCGGTGCGCCATGCTGTGCTGACCCTCTTGGCGCACGAACGCCAATGCTTCTTCGGCGACGTCGGGGTCGGTGATCAGTGGCATCGCCTCGTGCACCGCGGCGCTGATCATCTTCTCGACGGCGAGAAACAGAAACGACATCGCATTGGCTGCGGCAGAGAAGGCCGGGTCGGACTCGTTCCACAGGAACGGAACGTCGTAGTCGGAGAACGCGAATCGCATCTTCCGTACTTCGAGATCAGTCATCTGCGTCGCACTCCACCTTTCCCGAACATCTCGGACGTGTCATCACCACACACCTGGCACCAGCCGAGAGCGGACCGTCTGCGTGTAGTCGCGGTAGCCCCTCAACTCATCGGCGAGCAGCTTCTCCTCATCGCGGATCCGGGAGGCCAGGACTGCGACGCCGGGCAGGACGAAAACCAGCCCCCAATAGGAACCCAGCGCGAGGGGCAGGCCCACCAGCATGATCATATTGCCGGTGTACATGGGGTGGCGAACCAGCCCGTAGAGCCCGCTGGAGACCACTTTCTGATCCGCGGCCACCTGGACGGTGGTCGACGCGTAGTTGTTCTGAACGACCACCAAGACCACTACAGCCAGACCGGCGGCAACCAGAACGTTGCCGGCCAGGCACAGTGCCGCCGGCACCGACGACCAGCCGAAGCGGTGGTCGAGTCCGCCGACCACGCACATCGCCGCCAGTGACAGGTACAGCCCGGCCATCACGATCTTCTGCACCGGCCGCGCTTCGGCGACCGGACCGCCGCGCATCCGCCGCTGCATCGCCGCCGGATTCGTCAGCTGTAGGTACACGCTGGGCAGCCACGCCGACGCGGCGAACACGGCCAGGAACACCCAGGCCTGCCAGTAGTCCAGTGTGCCGGCCGTCGCGAACAACACGGTGCCGATCACGACAAGCTGAATAAGCCCCGATACCAACACTTTAAGAACGGCTGTCACGGATCTTCCTTTGGTCCGGGCCGGCTGTCGGCGCCCCTGTCACTGATTCGGCTACGCCGATACGTCGCTGTTGGACGGCGACAACTTCTCGCACAGCAGCTCCGACAACCCGCGAACCGTGCCGACGGCGAGGTCGCTGGATGTCAGGCGCACTCCAGTTTCGGCCTCGATACGGGTGCGCAGCTCCAACGCGCCCAGCGAGTCGACGCCGTACTCGGAGAGCGGCCGGTCCGGATCGACGCTGCGACGCAGGATCAGGCTGACCTGGTCGGAGATCAGCCGCCGCAGTCGGGTGGGCCACTGTTCCCGCGGCAGCTCACTGAGCTCGGCACGCAATCTGCTTGTGCCCGTTTGGCTTTCCCCGACGGCATTGAACGCTTCCGCGAAGGGACTGCGCTGGGCGAAGGCGGTCAGCCAGGGGGCGCCGATGATCGGCGCATATCCGGCGTACCCGCGGTCGTAGCGCAGCAGCACATTGACCGCGTACGCGCCCTCGTCGGGAGCGATGGCGGCACCGGCATTCTCGGCGAAGTCGGTTGCGCGTCCGATCTGGCCCCATGCACCCCACGCGATCGAGGTGCCCGGCAGGTCCTGGGCCCGTCGCCACTGGGTGAACGCATCCAGCCAGCTGTTGGCCGCGGCGTAGGCACCCTGCCCCGGTGAACCCACCAATGCGGCCGCCGAGGAGAACGAGCAGAACCAGTCCAGCGGCTGATCGGCGGTCGCGCCGTGCAGATTCCACACACCGCCAACCTTTGGCGCCCAGTCGCGCTCGATGAGTTCATCGGTGATGTTGGCCAACGTGGCATCCTCGACCACCGCCGCGGCATGCAGCACGCCGCGCACCGGCAGGCCGGTGGCGGTCGCGGCCTCCACCATCTTCTGCGCGGTGACCGGGTCGGCGATATCGCCACAGTGCACCACGACTTCAGCGCCCATCGCGCGGATCAGTTCAATTGTCTGCAGCGCCTTGAGCGTCGGCTGCGAGCGGGAGGTCAGCACGATGCGCCCGGCGCCGGCGATAGCCATCTTCTCGGCGAGGAACAACCCAAGGCCGCCCAGACCGCCGGTCACCAGATAGGCGCCGTCGCGGCGGAACGACTTAGCCTGCTCGGGCGGCACCACCACACTGCTGCTGCCGGTGCGGGGGACCTCGAGCAGCAGCTTGCCGGTGTGCTGGGCGGCGCTCATCACCCGGATCGCGGTGGCGGCGTCGGCCAACGGATATTCGGTGTGCCGCGCGGGTGGCAACTCGCCGTCGGCCACCCGCTGATACACGGTGCGCAGCAACTCGCCGACCTGTTGCGGGTGGCTGAGCGACATCAACGCGAGGTCAAGGTAGTAGAACGTGAGGTTTCGCCGGAACGGGAACATGCCGAGCCGGGTGTTGCCGTACACGTCGCGCTTCCCGATTTCGACGAACCGTCCGCCGATGGCCAGCAGCTCGAACCCGGCGCGTTGGGCCGCTCCGGTCAGGGAGTTGAGCACGATATCGACGCCGTAGCCATCGGTGTCGTGCCTTATCTGCTCGGCGAAGTCGGTGCTGCGGGAGTCGTAGACATGCTTGATCCCCATGTCGCGCAGCATTTGTCGGCGCTCTTCACTGCCCGCGGTGGCAAAGATCTCGGCGCCTGCGGCTCGCGCGACCCCGATCGCGGCCTGGCCGACACCGCCCGTTGCGGAATGAATCAGCACCCGGTCGCCTGCGGCGATACCGGCCTGATCGTGCAGGCCGCACCACGCGGTTGCCGTCGCTGTCGCAGTGGCCGCCGCCTGGAGATCGGTCAGAACGTCCGGCAGGGTGACGGCCAGCCGGGCATCGCAGGTGACGAACGTGCCCCAGCAGCCGCTGGCGGAGAACCCGCCGACGCGGTCACCGACGCGGTGGTCGGTGACGTCGGGACCGACCGCGGTGACCACCCCGGCGAAATCCATGCCCAGCTGCGGCAGACCGCCGTCAATGGCCGGGAACAGCCCCATCGCGACGAGGACGTCGGCGAAGTTGATGCTGGACACACTGACGGCGACTTCGATCTGGCCCGGGCCGGGGGTATCCCGTTCGAAGGAAACCAGTTCCAAGGTCTGCAGATCGCCGGGGGTGCGGATCTGCAGACGCATCTTCTCGGAGCCGTTGTCGGCGAGAGCGGTGTGGCGTTCGTCGGGCCGCAGAGGGCCGGGCAGCATGCGTGCGGTGTACCACGCGCCGTCACGCCAGGCGGTCTCGTCCTCCTCGGACTCGCTGAGCAGATGCCGAGCCAGCTGCTCGGCGTCGGTGTTGTCGTCGATGTCGATCTGGGCGGTGCGCAGATGCGGATGTTCGGCGGCGATCACCCGTACCAAGCCCCGTAGTCCGCCCTGCTCCAGGTTGGCCACGTCGCCGGCCAGCACGGTCTGCGCGCGGCGGGTCACCACAAACAGGTGTGGCAGGTGCCCCGAAGTCGCGGCCAACTCGCGGGTGATGCGGGTCAGGTGCTGCACATATTCGCGGCCCACCCGTGGCGACTGGTCGTCGGAGTCGCCGGTCTTGGGTCCGGTCAGGATCACCGCACCGGCGATCTGGCTGGAGCGCAGCTGCTCGGCCAGGTGCTCGCAGTTGGAGACGTGGTCGGCATTCGGCGGCCAGCACATCGTGCTGCATTGCGCACCTTGGCTTTTCAAGGTGTCGGTCAATGCGCTGCCGATCAGGTCTGCGTTGGCGGTGGTGCTGATCAGCAGCCAGGTTCCCGGGTCGGCATGCGGCGCCTCCGGCAGCTGCCGCTGCTGCCACTCGACGGTCAGCAGCCGCTCGTTGAGGATTCGCTCCTGCTGAGCATCCTCGGATTCGCCTGTGCCGCAACGTAACCCATGCACGCTGAGCAGGACGCTGCCGTGCTGGTCCAGTACGTCGAGGTCAGCCTCCATGCCGGACGCATCGACTTCGGTGACCCGGGCGTAGCAGTAGTGGGCGGTGCGGGCCGAGCCGAAGGACCGCACGCGCCGGGCGCCCAGCGGCAACCCCAGCACGCCCTCGTTGAGGTCCTGGATCTGCGGGCTGCCCGCGACGGCCTGGAAGCAGGCGTCCAGCAGTGCCGGGTGCACGCCGTAGGAACCTTCCTGCGTGCGAATCTGGCGGGGCAGCGCGACTTCGGCCAGCACCGTACGGGCGTCGTTCCCGCCGGCATGGATGGCGCCGAGGCCAGCGAATGCCGGGCCGTACTGGATACCACGCTCGTCCAGACCCTTGCGCACGTCGGCGCCGTCGATGCGATCCGGATGCGCCGCAAGCAGTGCCGCGACGTCGTAGGCGGCGGGTTGCTGACCGTCGGCGGCGTGCAGGATCGCGCTGGCCTGACGTGCTTGTCGACCGCCCTCGTCCGATTCCACAACGAAGTCGACGACGCCCGGGGCCGACAATGACGCCGAGGCGCCGATGGTGGTCTGCTCGTCGAGCAGCAGGGCCTGTTCGAACTGGATGTCGCGGACCTCGGCAGCCTCGCCCAGCACCGTGCGGGCGGCCGCCAGCGCCATCTCGCAGTAGGCCGCGCCCGGCAGTACCCCCACATTGCGCACCGTGTGCTCGGCCAGCCAGGGCTGCGCGGCGGTGCCGACCTCGGCCTGCCACACGTGGCGCTCGGGCTCCTCCTGCAAGCGCACGTGCGGGCCGAGCAGTGGGTGGACCGCGACGGTGTATCCGTGTGCCGGGGATTCGGTGCCGCTGTGCTCCAACCACAGCCGGTGGTGTGTCCAGGTCGGCAGCGGTGCATCCACGAGCCGCCCTTGCGGATAGGGCACGGCGAAGTCGATCGTGGCGCCCGCGCTGTGCAGGTCCGCCAACAGACCGGACAGACCGCTGGGGAGTTCCTGGCCGCGGCGCATCGCGGCCAACGCGGCCAGCGGTACGTCCAGATTGTCGGCGTTCTGTTCGACGGCGTGGGTCAGCAGCGGATGCGGCGCCAATTCGGCGAAGACCCGGAAACCGTCCTCGAGGGCGGCGCGCACGGCGGCGGCGAAGCGTACCGTGTTGCGCAGATTGCGCACCCAATACTTGTTGTCGCACAACGGTTCTTCACGCGGGTCGAACCCGGTCGCCGAGTAGTAGGGAACCGTCGGAGTCATGGGTTTGAGGTCCGCGAGGACGTCGGCCAGCTCGGCGAGGATCGGGTCGACCTGAGGCGAATGTGACGCGACGTCGACGGCGACCTGCCGGGCCATCACATCGCGCTCTTCCCAGGCCGCGATCAGTTCCTGGACGGTCTCGGTGGCACCGCCGATGACCGTGGACTGCGGTGAGGCGACGACGGCCACCACGACGTCCTTGACGCCGCGCATCGTCAACTCCGAAAGCACTTGTTTGGCCGGCAATTCGACCGATCCCATAGCCCCGGAGCCCGCGATGCCAGCCATCAGCCGGGAGCGGCGGCAGATGACGCGCACGCCATCTTCGAGAGTCAGCGCGCCGGCGACGACCGCGGCCGCGGTCTCGCCCATCGAATGCCCGATCACCGCGCCGGGGCGCGCCCCGTGGGCTGCCATGGCCGACGCCAACGCGACCTGCATGGCGAAGATGGTCGGCTGGACCCGGTCGATCCCGGTCACCACATCGGGTGCCGACATCGCCTCGGTCACCGAAAAGCCGGACTCGTGCGCGATCAGCGGCTCGAGTTCGGCGATCTTCGCCGCGAATACCGGCTCGGTCGCGAGCAGTTCGGCACCCATCTGAGCCCACTGCGAGCCCTGCCCGGAGAACACCCACACCGGGCCGCGGTCGTCGCGTCCGACGGCGGCCTCATACAGGGCGTCGCCGTCGGCAACCTCGCGTAGCGCTGCGGTGAGTCCTGGCCGGTCGCTTGCCGATACCGCGGTGCGGACTGGGCGATGCCCACGCCGACGGGCCAGCGTGTAGGCAAGGTCGGGTAACACGACGTCCTCGTGCGTCTGCACCCAGTCGGCCAGCTGGCCGGCACTGCGGCGCAATTCCTCGGCGGAGGTGGACGACAGCGGGAACAACAGTGATGTTCCGGCATTCGGGTCCGGCTGCCCGGGCGCGCCTGCGGCTTGGGGAGCCTGCTCCAGAATTGCGTGGACGTTGGTTCCGGACACCCCGTATGAGGAGACGGCCGCGCGGCACGGTGCCGCCGCCTCGGTGGGCCACTCGGTGGTCTCCTGTGGCACAAAGAGATTCGTGGAGATGCGGGCCATCTGATCGGGCAGACGAGTGAAATGCAGGTTCCGGGGGATCGCGCGGTGCTGCAGCGCGAGAACCGTCTTGATGAACCCGAGGGCGCCGGAGGCGGATTGGGCGTGGCCGAAGTTCGTCTTCGCCGACCCCAGTGCGCAGGGGCTGTCGATGCCGTAAACCTCGCTGAGGCTGGCGTATTCGATGGGATCACCCACCGGGGTGCCGGGGCCGTGTGCCTCGATCATGCCGACGCTGCCGGCATCGACACCCGCCGCGGCCAGCGCCGCGCGGTAGACCGCTGTTTGCGCGCTCACCGACGGTGTCGAGATGTTGACGGTGTGGCCGTCCTGGTTGGCGGCGGTACCGCGCACGACCGCCAGGATGCGGTCACCGTCGCGCAGTGCGTCAGGCAGGCGCTTGAGCAACACCATCGCGCACGCCTCGCCGCTGACGTAGCCGTCGGCAGCGACGTCGAACGCGCGGCAGCGTCCGGTCGGGGAGAGGTGGCCGGCCGCGGTTCCCGCGACGTACTTACGCGGATCCAGCATGACGTAGGCGCCACCAGCCAGCGCCAGATCGCTTTCGCCTTCGTTCAGGCTGCGGCACGCCAAGTGCACGGCGAGCAGACCCGACGAGCACGCCGTGTCGACTGCCATCGCCGGGCCGTGCAGGCCCAGCGTGTAGGCGATGCGCCCGGACGCCATGCTGAAGGTGTTGCCCGAGAAGCCGTACGGTCCCTCCATCGCGTCGGAGTCGGTGGACACCATCTGGTAGTCGTAGTGCGTCAGTCCGGTGAACACACCGGTCAGCGAGTCCTGGACCTCCTCGGGGGGCAGTCCGGCATGCTCCATCGCCTCCCATGACGTTTCCAGCAACAGTCGGTGTTGCGGATCGAGCGCGGCTGCCTCGCGTTCGCTCAGCCCGAAGAACTCGGGATCGAAGCCGGTGACGTCATCGATGAACGCACCCCATTTGGACGTCGTCCGACCGGGCACGCCCGCGTCGGGATCGTAGTACTCGTCGTTATCCCAGCGGTCCCGTGGCACCTCGGTGACCAGGTCGTCACCCCGCACCAACGCATCCCAGAGCTGCTCCGGCGACGTGATGCCGCCCGGAAGCCGGCACGCCATACCGATGACAGCGACCGGAACGGTCGCGCTGGCGCTCATCGGAGGCGACGAATTGGCTGAACCGGAGCGATCTGCCCGATCATCGCCCCAACGAATGACACCATCCAGACTCCTCACAGCAACGACGTGCCCATTGCTTCATGCACGCCCTGGCCACCCCTCAACCACGCGGGATGCCTTCATGTGCGTCAATTTAGCAGCCACCGTAGCGACACCGGGGCGAGTGTTGGGATTTGGTCTCGTTCGGAAGAAAATTGGGGCGGCCACCGGCGACCAGGCGCCGGGATTTGATCGCGTGCGCGCCGATCTGACCCACTTCGGGGATGTAGCTCAGGAGGCTACGGTACTTTGCCACATGTGACACAGGTGGTTGAGACGTCCCTTCCTGCTCTGCTGCGCGAGCGCGCCAGTCTGCAGCCGGATGACACGGCATACACGTTCATTGATTACGACGAGGACTGGGCCGGGGTGCCCATCAGCCTGACGTGGCCGCAATTGCATCGGCGGGTGCTCAACGTGGCACGCGAGCTCAGTGTGGTGGCGTCGCCCGGGGATCGCGTGATGCTGATCGCGCCGCAGGGACTGGACTACATCTTCGGTTTGCTGGGTGCGTTGCAGGCTCGCGTGATCCCGGTTCCGCTGTCAGTGCCGATGGGTGGCGTGGCCGACGAGCGTGTTGAATCGGTGTTGCGCGATGCGCTGCCCACCGCGGTGCTCACGACGTCCTCAGTGGTTGCCGAGGTCGCGAGGAGCATCACTCCGCAGCCCGGCCAGTTGGCACCGGCGATCATCGAGGTCGATCGGCTGGAGCTGGACGCGCCGGTCCGGGGGAGCGCAGGGGACTACGACGAGTCGGACAGCCACGACACCGCCTACCTGCAGTACACCTCCGGGTCTACTCGGTCACCGGCCGGCGTGATGATGTCCTACACGAACCTGCTGACCAACCTGCAGCAGATCACCTCGGACTTCCTGATCGACTTCGGCGGCGTTGCTCCGCCGGACCTGACGTTCGTCTCCTGGCTGCCGTTCTTCCACGACTTGGGCTTGATCATGGGAGTTTGCTCACCGGTCGTGCTGGGCACCAGCGCGGTGCTGACCAGCCCGGTGTCCTTCCTGCAGCGGCCGGCCCGCTGGATGCAGCTGGCGGCCAGTTACCCGCGGGTCTTCACCTCGGCGCCCAACTTCGCCTTCGACGTGGCTGCCAAGAAGACCTCGGACGACGACATGGCCGGACTCGATCTGAGCGGTGTGCTCACCATCCAAAGTGGTGCCGAGCGGGTCCAGCCGGTGACGATCAAGCGGTTCACCGACCGGTTCGCGCGGTTCAATCTGCGGCCCACGGTGATTCAGCCGTCCTACGGCCTCGCCGAAGCGACGTTGTACCTGGCGACACCCAGGCCGGGCCAGCTGACGAAGGTCGTCCATTTCGACTCCGAGGCGCTGTCCGGTGGTCGCGCCCAGCGCGTTGACGGGCACGGCGGAACGCCGCTGATCAGTTACGGCGGCCCGATCACCCCGCAGTCACCGACACTGCGCATCGTCGACCCGGAAACCGGCCTCGAGTGCCCGGACGGCACGACCGGCGAGATCTGGGCACACGGTGACAACGTCAGTGCGGGCTACTGGCAGAAGCCGGAGGAGACCGAGCGCACGTTCGGCGGCCGGATCGTCGAGCCGTCGGCCGGTACCCCGGCAGGTCCCTGGCTCAAGACCGGCGACCTCGGCTTCATCTCCGAGGGCGAGCTGTTCATGGTCGGCCGGTTGAAGGACCTGCTGATCGTCTACGGGCGCAACCACGCCCCCGACGACATCGAGGCGACGATTTCGGAGATCACCGGCGGCCGGTCCGCGGCGATCGCCATCGCCGACGACGGCGTGGAGCAGCTGGCGGTGATCCTTGAGGTCAGGACGCGCGGCGAAGCCGAGGACGTGAAGCAGCAGCTCGCGACGCTCAGGGGTGAGGTCACCGCGGCGATCTCGAAATCGCACGGCCTTGCGGTCGCCGACCTCGTGCTGGTGTCGCCGGGTTCGATTCCGATCACCACCAGCGGCAAGGTCAGGAGGTCCTCGTGTGGGGACCTCTACCAGCGCAAGGCGTTCGCGCGGTTGGACGCATAGGGACGGGCTGCTGTTCGGCGTTATGTCGAGAGGCAGACGCCGATAATGCAGCTGCCCGCTGCGGAGATGTCGGGCAGCAGTAGTCCGAGGCCGGGCAGGCCGGGTGCGCCCGGCAGCCCGAACAGACCCTCTCCGCCACTGCCGCCGGCGCCGCCCTGGGAGTTGAACAGCTCGACGGCGTAGCCGTTGCCGCCGTGGCCGCCGGCTCCGCCCACGATCCCCATGTCCAATGGGTTGGTATCAGTGGAGTCGCCGCCGTCGCCGCCCTGTCCGCCGATGGCGACACCTTCGGGGACTGATCCGGCGGGCAGGAAGTTGTACGCGTCGCCGCCGACCCCGCCGAGGCCGCCGACGGTGCCGGTCCCGCCGGCCCCGCCGGTGCCGCCGACGGCGATGGCGGCATTGTTGGTGATGCCGGTGAACTGTGTGATCACCGACAAGTAGTAGTTCGTTTGGTCGAGCCCCCAGAGGATCGCGACACCGCCCGCGCCGCCGATTCCGCCGACGCCAGTGATGCCGGTTCCGGCGCCACCGACTCCGCCGGTCCCGCCGGTGACTGTGCCGGCGTGGTACTTCCCGCCGGGGGCGAAGTAGCCGAATCCGAGGCTGAGCACATAGCCGCCCGCGCCGCCGGCTCCGCCGATCAGGCCCGTACCGCCGGCCCCGCCGGTTCCGCCGTTGCCACTGAACAGTCCGCCAGTGCCGCCGGTGCCACCGGTGCCACCGGTGATACCCAGACCGGCGCCGCCCACACCGCCGGTGCCGCCGGTGCCGAATAACTGTGCCGCGCCACCGTTCCCTCCGGTGCCCGGCAGCGTCGCACTAGACCCGCCTGCCCCGCCCGTGCCGCCGTTGCCGACCAGGCCCGAGGCGCCCCCGTTACCGCCGTTCAGGCCGGAGCCGTCGGGCTGGGAGTAGCCGTTGCCGCCGTTGCCGATGAACCAGCCACCCGGCTTGCCGTCCGGGCTGTCGGCGGTGCCGTCCGCACCGTTGCCCCAGAGCGCCCGTCCCTTCCACGAATTGGTGGCGAGCGCGACGATGACGTCCTCAACGCTGATTTGTTGCGGGGTGACGAAGATGTTCAGCAGCGTCGGGCCGGTGGCGTTGAGCACCGAGGCGAGGATGGCGCACGTCAGCTGTTGCAACGGGGACAGGACACCGAGGTCTGACGCGGTGATATCCGATGCGCCTACCTTCGCGGCGGCGGACTCGGCTGAGGCGCTCGGGGCGGCGGTCGCCACGGTCAAGGGCCTGGCCGAGTGCGCGCGCGGGGTTGCCGGGCTTTGGGCTGCGGTATCGTCAGGTGCGTCGTTGGTGGCCCGATTGTCTTGGGCGGCATTGTTTTGGGCGGCCGCGGCGGGCACCGAAAGGGCACGGGCGTTGCGGGCCCGGTTAGCCCCGGTGGCTCCGCCCGGGTTCGCCACGTTGTTCAGGGCGGTGTCGTCTGCCGACTTCGGCGAAGTGGTTTTGCCGGTGGTTGCCTTGGCCGCGCCGGTGCTCGGTTTCGACGACGTGGTGCGACCGGAGTTCGCTTTGGGGCCGCTGCTGCTGTGGCTCGTTGATGGGGAGTCGCCGGTGGACGAGTCGGCATGGGCAACTCCCGCAGCGCCGGCCAGTGAAGCGCAAACACCAACAGTGAGAGCACCGGTTCCTACCCAGGTAGAGACTTTGCTGGGCTGCTGAGGAGCGCGGTGGCGGGCGGACGAACTTTTCGCCCGGCTTGCCGCACGGTGCCTTGCAGCCATGGTTAGCTCCCAGGTTCGCGAGTGCTTCTAAGTCCCACATGGTAGCAATGCGAATACCGGGCCGTGGCAAACTCTTGATCCGCCTGTTTCAGCAATTCGGGTGGATAAGCGGGTATCGCCCTTGACGTTTGGGTCATGAGGAAATAGCGGCCCGCAATTGGATGGCGCAGCCGTTGTCTGCGCCTTGCGTCGGGTCGCGATTCCTGGTCGACTCCTCGTGTCGAGGTGGTGGTGCGAAGAGTTGAGTAGAGCTGTCTTCGGAGGTGTCGAGCTACCGGGTCACTACGGTCAGGTACCGCCGGCACCACCGGTACCGGCCGTGCCGCCAGTCCCTCCGGTGCCACCGTTGACACCGCTCAGGCCGCGGCCGGTACTGCCGTTCCGCCGCTCGTGCCGGCATTTGCGCCGACTTTGCCGCCGCCACCGCTATCTGGTGACCTGCCCATTGATATGCAGCGGCAAGCAGATGGCCGCCGAGTTACGTTGGCTGATTTAGCGCTGGTGCGCGGCTTTCTTGCCACCAACGCCGGATGCCGACGAGTTGGCTGATTTTTTGCTGTTGGCGCTCGAGGCAGACGGCGGGCCGGCTGGCTTCTGAGTGGTGGGGCGCGCCGATTGCGCAGTGGTCTTCTTACCGCGGGCACCGGAGGCAGACGGCGCTTTGGCATCCGAGCTGCTGTCGTCGGAGACCGCCGCCGCGGCGGCGGTTCGCTTGCCAGCACCGACCGATGCCCCCGTGAAAGGGGAAAACCCATTGATGTTGATGCCCGGGCTGGATTTGACGACCGTCGCGAGGTCCCGAAGGAACGACACCGCGACCGCGAACGGGCCGGGGCCGGCCTTTATCGTGTTGCCGCTGCCGAAGAAGTTCAATGCCCAGCTCAACGTGGTGTTAGGAAGCGAACCCCACACCGTGATCGCATTGTTGTTGCCCACGAAATTCAATGCGTTGCTCAACACGCCTTCGGCGACCGCCGTCACGTTCTTGCCCATGACGTTGACCGCGCTACTCAAGATTCCTTGCGCGACGAGGGTGCTTGCGTCGCCGAACCAGTTGAGCGCAAGAGCAGCCATGCCGCCGACGGTGATCGATTGTGTTGTGCCATCGGGATTGATACCGAAGGCAAAGTTGAGGCTGCCGATGTTGACGATGGTGCCCGGCCCATATTGCACGGAGACATTGCCGACGCCGGCGGCGCCGGTTGTCTGCGATCCGGTTCCGGTGGAGATGCCGAGGGCGTAATTGAGCGCGCCCAGGGTCGTGGTCATGCCTTCACCGATCTGCACTGCCATGCTGAGAACAGACGGCAGCGCTGAGGCTTTCGCGTTGTTGCCGAGCGCGATCGTGAAGGACAGCGCACTGAAGGCCGTCGAGGCGGCCGCGGCCGCGCTGGCATCGTTGCCGACCGCAATGGCACCGCCGAAGAAGGTGGTACTGGAGTTCGCTATTGCGCCGTTGCCGATCCCGATCGCAATAGTGGTCAAGTTGCTTGTGCAGCCGTTGCCATTGCCGATACCAAAGGCCGAAAAGCAGCTGGCATGTGCTGTCGGTACTTCGCTGACGCCCCCGGCTACAATCGCACTGGACACCAACACACCGAGCAACATGCCACCTTTGGCGCGTACCTGAATCATCGACATAGCCCGTTACCTTAGGGGTCTTTGCTGGATTGGACCGTACCGGACCCGCATTCCATTGACAGCTTTTCCGATGGATCTTCTCCCAGGTTTCCCAGCTGGTGGACCACTGGCGCCACTTTCCACTCTTTGACCACATGGAACGCAGGGGTTGGAAGGTCAGACATCCGTGCGGTTGTCGTTAGCGCGATTCAAGTGCCCTGATCACGTCGGCGTCGATCGTCGAATTGCCGAGCCGGCTCCGACGGATGGCGAACCATTATTCGCCGTTCGCGCAACGAGGAACTTGCGATCGTGCCCAGGGCGCGAGGGGTAGCGTGGATGGTAGCGCGGTTAGCGCTTTCGGTGTTTGCCGCCACCGCTGCGCGAGGCTGCGGCGTTCTTGTTGTTGTTGTCGGGAGCTGCCGACAGGTCGCCACTTTTCTTGCTATCTGCGTCAGAGACACTCGGGGCGTTGACTTTCCGGTGGCTGCCGGCGCGGGCGGAGTGCGCGGCAGCAGTCGTGGTGTTGTCGTCGGCAGGGCTCGTGGTGGTGTCCTCGGAAGCGGGTGGCGTCGCCGTATTGCCGCTGTCATCGGAGTCGGTGTGCGCCGCTGCTTGCGAGCTGCGGTCGGAATCCGCCGCGGCGGGCACCCTTCTCGCGCTGGCAGCGCTCTGGCCGCCAAGGGGTGGAACGTCGAAGTGGAACGGCCCGGTGATTCTGATGCCGGGCCCGTTTTGGATGACGTTCGCAGCCTCTTGGAAGAACGACGCCACGATTGCCAGCGGACCACCGACAGTGCCGAGGACGTTATTGGAGCCGAAGAAGTTCAACGCCGTGCCAAACGTGGCGAAGGGGAACGAGCCCGTCACTGAAATGTTGTTGCCGGTACCCAGCCAGTTCAGCGCGGTACTGAAGATGCCGCCGGTGGTCACGATGTTGGTGCCCAGGAAATTCAGGGCGGAGCTGAAGTAGGCCTGCGTTGCCGCGGTGCCGCTGTCGCCGAGAAAGTTGAGCGCGAGGGTGCCGAGGATGCCTGCTGAGACGGTTTGCAGCCCGGTGTTCACGATCACGACGCTAAGGGCGGCATTGAGGAAGCCGACCGCTGCCGCGGTGCCTGCCCCGGCCTGTATGACGAGGTTGGCGATGCCGGAGGCGCCCGCTGACTGAGTGTTGGCGTTGCCGCTCATCAGTCCCAGGGCGACGTTGAAGGCGCCGAGCGCTTGTGCTGTGCCCGCCCCAATTTTCACCGCGATATTGCCGAGGCCGATGGCGCCGGTGGTATTCGGCGTTATGCCATCTGGCGAGATGCCGAGGACGAAATTGAAGAGGCCCCCGAGAGTCGATGCGGTACCGGGCCCGAATTGCAGGTTCCATCCGAGAAACGAACTGAGCGTCTCTGCCACCGCATTGTCGCCGGCGGCCAGCGCTAACATAAAGGCACTGACGCTGGTCTCCGCGTGTGCGTTGGCGCCGAGCGCGATGGCACCGCTGAACAGTCCGCTGACGGCATTGGCCGAAGCGCCGGGGCCGATCGCAATCGCGTAGGTGGTGAGGTTGCTGATACAGCCGTTGCGGTTGTTCAACCCGAAGGCCGAGAAGCACGATGCCTGGGCGGGGGGCGGCGCGGTGAACGCCCCGGCTGCGAGCGCACTCGAAACCAATGCGCCGAGCAACGCTTTGCTGCCTTTAGCTCCAACCCGACCCATCGATGTCCCCTGTAGCTCGTGTGCATCTTTGCTGGTTTGGACCGTACCGGACGTCACCTGCTACTGACAGTCTTCTAATTGATTATTGCCACGGATTTCGTTGCTGGCGGCGCGGGCGGTTACTCGCGGAGGCGAACACGTTGCGCTATGTCACTGCAAGGTGCGCGTACTCACGCGTAGGGCTGAAGCGCGTCGATCGTGACGACCGGTTGTGTCCCGTTGTTGATGAGGAGAACGGTGAAGCCACCGAACGGCCACGGAGTCTCTGGCTGGGTGGTGGAATCCGAGGGGTCACGACGATCGTGGTGGGCGGCCAGGCGCGCCAGCCCGATATCGGTTGTTTTCGGCTGGAAGCCCAGACGACTGCTGGCGGTCGCTCCCGGCATCAACACGACGGGTTGACCATCGCCGCCCGTTCTCGACGCGCTGACGATCCCGCTGAACGGCGGGTCGGCGGGATCGGGGGCGGCGCCCAGGTGGCGGTCGGTGGTGCCGACGAGGTCCACGCCGGGACAGCCCTGCAGCGTGCAGGTCTGTGCGGAGGTATTGGTCAACAGCACGGAAAAATGGATACAGGGCCAGGGATCCGGGGTGGGGTAGATGGGCGGAGTGCTGCTGAGGCTCAATGAATCGGCCCCGCACCAGGGCGTCGCCGCCGGTACGGCGAGCAGAGCTGCCATGGCCGTGGATGCCACACATGTCGAGAGTCCGTGCAGGCGACACCGTTCCGAGTAATTGTCCAATAGGTAAGCGACGGTCCCGTGCGCGGTTTCACCAGTTCAAACTTGAGTGCCCCCGGCAGGATTCGAATTAGCCGTTGCGGTGATTGCTGAGCTACCCTTCAGCTGAGCATTTATGCCTCTGAGCTGCGGTGACTGTAGACACCTCTACAGTGCACGAGTTAGCTTCAGTCAGCATAAATACGCACACGGATAGCTGACAGATAGCTAGGTCAGGGAGGTAGCCATGGCGGGCAAGACGGGTCGCCGCGGGTGGGGCTGGCTGCGGCTGCAGGGCAAGAAGTGGTCGGCCTCGTACATCGGCCCGGACGGCATCCGGCATCGGGCACCGCACACGTTCACCTCCAAGCTCGACGGCGAGGGCTGGCTGGCTGACGAGCGCCGCCTGGTCGAGTGGGGCAACTGGACACCACCGGCGCAACGGGCAGCGCAGAAGAAGGCCCAGGGCGTGACGGTCGCCTCGTTCGCCGCGACCTGGGTCGAGCAGCGCAACCTCAAGCCGCGGACCAAAGCCGGGTATGAGGCGCACGTGGCGCGGCTCAAAGAGTCGACGCTTGGGCCGGTGCCGCTCGGCCAGCTCACTCCCGAAGCGGTGCGCACGTGGTACGCCGGATTCGACAAGACCAAGCCCACCGCCCGTGCTCACGCCTACCAATTCCTGCACGCCGTCTGCGGGACCGCGGTGTCTGACGGGCTGCTGCCGTCGAACCCGTGCAACATCCCGAAGGCCATGCACACGGTCACTAAGCGGCAGGCCAAAGTGCTGGACCCGCAGCAGCTCGACGCGCTGGCCGACGCCATCGAACCGAAGCGGCTGCGAATGCTGGTGCTTCTGATGGCGTGGTGCGGCCCGCGCTGGGGCGAGGCCGCCGAGTTGCGGCGCAAAGACATCAGCGCGGACTGTTCAGTGCTGACCATCGCCCGCGGTGCCACCCACCGCTCGGGGGTGTGCAACATCGACACGCCAAAATCTGGCAAGGGTCGCACAGTCGTTGTGCCGCCGCATATTCGAGAAGAGCTCAAGCATCATCTCAATACATATGTTGCCGAAGACCCTGACGCCCAACTGTTCCCGGCAGCCCAGGGCGGGTGCCACCTCAACGATCGCGTCTTCCTCGACTACTACACCGCCGCGCAGGAGGCTGCGGGCGTGGACCGCATCCGCATTCACGATCTTCGCCACTTCGCCGGAACCCAAGCTGCTCGGGTGGGCGCGAACCTGGCCGAGTCCATGGCTCGCCTGGGGCACTCGACCGTGCGTGCCAGCCTGATCTATCAGCAGGCCGTCAGCGGTCGGGACGCCGAGGTGGCTGCCGCGCTGTCGCAGCTGGCGCAGCAGTCGAACGGTGCAAGCGACACGCCTAAGGCGTAGCCAAAGGCATGGCCAAAGTGCAGCGGAGCGGCGTGAAGTTATAACTTTTTATGTGCAAAATACTTGTGCGACAACAGGTGTACTTTTCTGTCCATGCACACACAACGTCGCACTTGGACCACAATCGCTGGTGCAGCTGACCACATCGGCGTGCACGAGCAGACCATCCGCCGCTGGATCGCCGCTGGGCGTTTACCTGCCCACCGCGTCGGTCCACGCCTCATTCGCATCCGGCTAGCGGACCTCGACGCCATGGCCATGGGTGGTGTCGCGTGAACACTCGCGGCCTGTAATCAGTACAGCTGAATACCACTACACACCAACACTTCTGGCGTGTCCGCCCGGTCCCACGGCACGCCACGACCAGAAGGAGAACGCAATGCACCCCGACGAAGAAAACCGCCCGGGCGACCAGACCCGGGCGGTGTCCCACTTTCAATGCACCGACCACCCGAGTGATCAACCCGCGGCGGCTGTAGCCGATCATACCTCGCCAGAAGCGAAGGGGCAGAGCGGTACTCGGATCAGTAGGTACGCCGCCGAGGCCGCTCGGCAGGGGCGTACACACGGCCTGGGCGTCGAGTGGGACTACCCCGAAGAGCCAGATGATCTGCCCAACCCGCTCATCGAGAAGATGCGCCGGGGCGGGCTGCTGCCGCCCAAGCCCCAGCCGCGTCGACCGGCGCTACCCGTCAATGTCGTTGGTGCTGGCCGCGCCCGCAGTTACGCGCTGCACGGGCTTTCCAAGGAGCTGCGGATACTGGCCTATACCACCGAGGGTAGCCGCAACGATCAGCTGAACCGGACAGCCTTCAAGGTCGCCCGATTCGTGCGAGACGGACTGCTGTCCTACGACGAGGTAATCGGGCCGCTGCGCGATACCGCGGCGGCTATCGGGCTGTCCGACAGGGAGATCGAGGCGACGATTCGAAGCGCCTTCAGTGGTGCAGATGCCAAGGATCTGCATACCGAGATCCCCGACAACACAAACGATCTCCCGAGCGCTTACCAGATCGGTGGTGATGAGCAGTGAGCGCCATCCCGCCATATCTCGAGTCTGCGGTTACCGAACACATGGAGCGGATGATTGTCCGCGATGCCGCCGCGCAGCGTCTACAACAGCAGCGGGCCGAGGATCTCGTACTGCCCCCTGGATATGGCCTGACCGAGTTCCTCGAGACGCCCGATGAACCGGCGAGTTTCCGCATCGACGGAAACCTGCCTATCGGTGGGAATGCGCTTGTGGCCGCACAGAATAAGGCAGGCAAGACCACCCTGATGCACAACACAGTCGGGTCGCTGGTGGACGACGAGTTGTTCCTCGGCAAGTACAAGGTGGAACCGATCACCGGACGAGTCGTTGTATTGGACAACGAGTTGGATGAACGCATGCTGCGTCGCTGGTGGCGCGAGCAGGGTATTAAACACACCGACCAGGTGGAACTCATTCCACTGAAGGGCAAGCTCTCCACCTTCCGCATTCTCGAAGACGCGAACCGCGCCCGCTGGGCTGAACGACTCTCTGGTGCACAGGTTCTCATCCTCGATCCGCTGCGCCCGGTGCTCGATGCCCTAGGCCTGAGCGAGGACAAGGAGGCCGGCCGATTTCTGCAGGCGTGGGACGCGCTGAAGGTCGAGGCCGGTGCCGACGAGACGATCGTCGTGCACCACATGGGTCATACCAGCGTTCGCGCTCGCGGCGACAGTCGCCTCATCGACTGGGCCGACGTCAACTGGAAGATCCGCAAGGACAGCCAGAAGCAGAACGTCGACGAGTTCACCCCGCTCGATGAAGGCGACGGTGGTCCGCGGTATTACTCCGCCTACGGGCGCGATGTCTTCGTGCCGGAGGGGTTGCTGGAGTACGAGTCGGCGTCCCGGCGTCTGCGGTACGTCAAAAAGCCCACCGCCGAGGAGGCGCACTCGGCGCACATCCGGCCACTGATCGAGGCATTCGTGAAGAACAGCGCTCCCCATGGCGTGTGTCGCAACGAGGCGGTCGAGCACTTGGTCGGCACCGGCAAGGCCAAGCGCGATCCGGCGCGCCAGGTGTTCGAAGCGATGTTCGAAGAGGCAGTTGCTGCGCCGGAAGGCCGCCCATATCTGGCCAGTATCGGTCCGAAAAAGGCACACCAGTTGACCTGGAAGGCGAGCTCATGATCGGCACTTTCCAACTACCGGGCGGGACCGGGCGAAGCCGTTTCCGCCCGGTCGAAAACTACAACCGGGCGACCGGGCGGCGGCTAGTAGAAAACTGCCGCCACCGCCCGGACTGCCCTACGAGCTCGAAGCTCACCGGGCGGCGGTATTTCCGCCCGGTTGATTCAACCCATGGGTGGCTGACATGACGACCGACCCGAACGTCAAAAGAACGATGGCTCGCATCTGGCACACCCGCACCGCGACCGACCTGATGGCTAGCTGGCTCGACGCCATCGCCGCCGTACCCCGGCTGGATGGCGCGGCCTGCCGGGGCAGTGTCGACCACGACATCGATCACGACTGCGATGGCGAGCCGCCCGAGGCGCGAGAAGAGCGGCTACATCGGGCTGTCGCGGTATGTCACGGTTGCCCCGCGCTGACGGCCTGCCGAACGTGGCTCGACGGCCTGTCGGCCCGACAGCGCCCGACCGGCGTGGTCGCTGGCCGAGTGGTCGAGCGCCCAGGTGCGAACCCGGTAAACCTGGCCGAGCGGCCTGCCTATCGCCCCACAGTCGCTCGCCAGACCCGAGCCTGGCTGGCGAAGCATCTGTCCGAGCACGGCCCGACCGCCCCGCGCGATGTCCTCGCCGCCGCCGAAGCGGCTGGGCTGCAAACCCGGTCAGTGCGCCTAGCCGCAGGCGTGCTCGGTGTAACCCGCCCCGGTGGGCGGTCCATGCGCTGGGAATTGCCCCGGCACGTACAGCCAGACGGCATAGCGGGCGTCGTCACCCAACCCGAAGGAGAGCAACATGCTGGGTAGCTACCACCCGAAAGAGCCGATCACGCCGCGCCTGGGGCGCGCCATCGTTCTAGACCTGCTGGACTGCGCACAGCGTTGGAGCGTGGTCGACAAACAACTCGAACCGGAGGTGCAGCTGAACGCGGCCTACGAAGCCGACTGTGCCGTCAGCAGCCTGATCTTGCGCCGCGGAGTGCCTCATGAGCTGACGGTGGCCGCAGCGGCCAGTGTGGTGCGCTGGGTCGCTGAACGTGTGGGCAACGGCGACATCACCGACCGCACTCGCGATGACGATGCCGCCGTGCAACTGCTGATGACGATGCTCGATGCCGTCGAGTACGGGCGTAACCCGACCCCGGGGATCGA
>FLQS01000040.1 GCA_900078375.1 uncultured Mycobacterium sp.
CCGCCACCACCACCGGGCGGAGTACCAGGAACACCAGCAGGCGGAGTCGGAATGCCACCGCCACCACCACCGGGCGGAGTACCAGGAACACCAGCAGGCGGAGTCGGGATACCACCGCCACCACCACCGGGCGGAGTGCCGGGAACCGCGGCGGGAGGCGTGGGGATGTTACGGGTGACGGAGGTGCCGGGAGCGCCAGGAACAGACGCCGGCGGGACGGTCACCCCGCCGGTACCTGGCGTTCCCGGCGAGCCGGGGACGCTCGCCGGCGGCACCCGGACACTGCCCGGCACGGTCGCGGGCGGGATCGGGCCGCCGACATTGGGCGGATTGTTGGTGAAGATCGAGTTCGACGTGCCGGGGATGCCCTGGGACAGGTCAGGCGGCGAGGTCAGGCCTTGATGGAGGATGCCCATGCACGGAATCCCTGGGCTGCCGATATCGGCAACCGCACGGGGGCTGAACAGTGGAGCAGTCCAGAAAAACCCCGCAGTCGCCATGGCAGTGACCGCCGCCATGCGAGAGCTGGTCCGAGACATTATTTCCCCGTTTCTATGAGAGGCCTGAAGCGCAAACTACAGACGTGTAAGTACAGAAACGGGGGGCCATTCAGGGGGTTACCGAACTGATGCGAAGCAGTGTTGATGCGGTTACACCAGCGACAATTTCACTCCGCAAATACGCGCTGAAGTGGGGCTCGCCGGCCAGACAGATCGGGACCGGGGTACCAACCCGGGTACACACACGCCGACGCTAGTTACACCAGCAGCCGTTGAACCGTCGTTTATGGACGCCCGCGACCTGATCGCCGACGATGCGCACGTATGCCGAAGCTCATGCGGTACCAGCCGCCAATGCCGATGCTCTCGGCTGCCGGATCGAATGCACCGCGCCGAAACACGTCCGGAACCGAGCGTCTCGTGGGTTTTGGTTGTCCGTAGCTTGTAGTCGCGGCCTGTGCTCCACTGCCTTGGTTACTTCGGGGCGTCCACGCGTGAAATCAACGTCACCCCACGTTGAGCGCGATCAGGACCATTCCAAGGCCGGGCTGACACTCTGGGCGTCAGCCGCGCGACGGTCTATCGCGTGCTTGCCACGCAGGCCAATGAAAGTGATTGGGCTGTCGTTGCCGGGGCTTCCGCCGATTGTGGATTATCGGGACGCGCTGCGGCGCTATGTCCCTGGCCTCAGTAGCCCCACTGACCGGGACCCATCATGCCGGGTCCCGTTCCAGGCCCCCACTGGCCCGGCCCCATCATCCCCGGTCCCCACTGTCCAGGGCCGTACTGCCCAGGCCCCCATTGTCCGGGACCCCAGCAGTCGGGATGCCAGATGCCGTCCACGTCCCAACATCCCGGCGGGTTTAGCGGGTTTGGACCTTCGGCCGGATAGGGACTTGCAGGGACGGAGACCGGCGCAAGTGCCAACATGTCACTTCTGGCGGTGCCGCCACCAGGCGCGGCCCAGACCACCGATCCGGTGAGCGCAAGGATCGCCGCCCTGGTGATCGTCCATGTTGTTGCGGTGACCACATCGTTCACCCCTTCTCGTCCGTGCGAATTCGTTATGAAGAGTTATCTGGTTGGGCTGACATCCAATTCGGCGTACATGCCGGTCCAGTAGTGACCGGTGATGTTGCAGATCAACTCGTAGCGGCCCGGCGTGAGGTTCACCGTGGTCCACCCGCTGGCCCCTGGGGCGATGCCGGTGTTGGTCGCGTTCTCGTCACCTTTGTCGGCACCGCAGGAGCGTGAGGCTTCACCAAGGCTGCCTTCCTCATCGACCTTGCCGTCTGGACCCATGGCCCGCTGGCCGGGGTACTGGCCCTTCGCGAGAGGAAGGACCACCAATTCGTGATTCAAGGCACCGGCATTGGTCGCGCGAAATGACACCTGGCCCGGCGGGACGGTAGCCGGACTGATGACGATGCGCATCATCCCAACCATGCCCATCGGCCAACCTTCATAGCCGGTTTGGCCCGGCCCCATCATGCCGCCCGGTCCCATCATCCCGTGCATATCGGTGAGGGTCACGTCGACAACGGTGCCTGCCAACGCAGGCGCGGAGCATGACGGGACGGCCGGCGACCGCCCAGGCCCCATCATCCCCGTCCCTGGTTGTCCGGTGCCCACCATCCCTGGACCCATTCCGACGCCGGCCGGATACGGAAAGCTCGCGGCTAGTTGGTTGTGCCGCAAGACAATTCCGATGCTCAGTGCCACTCCACAGCCGATGGCGACGACCAACGCACCGAGGGCGATAGTCAAATCCCGTGATCTGCGAGGAGTCTTCATGGCGGTCAACGGTGTTCGCGCAGCAACGCCATGCGCTGCCGGAACTCGTCACCGTCGATCTCGCCTCGCGCGAAACGGTCGGCCAGTCGGTCTTCGGCACGCACGCCCTCTGGGCCGGCACTGCCCCGATGGTGAAGGCTCGCACTGCCCGACAGGTAACGCACGGCGAAGATGATCGCCACCGCCACGGCTACAACCAGCAGCACCATCAGCACACTCATCACAACGCCGCCCCAGCCCCAGCCGCTGTGCCAGCCACTGCCCCACCCATATCCACACATCGCTGCCTCCCAAGGGCCACGCCTGTCCTGCCTGTTTGTGAGGTCAGCATGCGCGGGCCGCGCGCTAAGGCAGTAGGGCCGATAGTCCCTATCTCTACCCTGCTGCTATAACATCGCCGAATGGAGATGATGGCCGTCCCGGCGGAACTACAGCGGGTCGAGCTCGCCCCGGCAGCGGCACTGTTTCGCTCCCTCGGGGACCCCACCCGCCTAGCCATTGTGCGCAGACTGGTCGCTGGCCCAGCGCGGGTTGTGGAGCTGGTACAGGCGGTGGGGTTGGCTCAGTCCACCGTCTCCAAACACCTTGCCTGCCTGCGGGAGTGCGGTCTGGTGGACTCCGAGCCGGTCGGGCGGGCCTCGCTGTTCCGGCTCACCCAGCCGGCACTGATCGACGTACTCGCCTCGGCCCAGATCGTGCTGGAGGCGACCGGTGAGGCCGTGGCCGTCTGCCCGACCTACGGCATAGACGGCTGCGCCAACGAAACGCCATGACCAACGTCAGCGGCCCACCCATCGACGCTCAAATCACGCGGCTCACCCGCGAGGCCCTACGCCTAGCGCGATTCACCATCGCCTACAACATCGCCGAAGGCGTCATCGCTGTAAGCGCCGGACTGGTCGCTGGACGCAATCCTGGTCGCCCTGCGGCTGTCCGCACGCCTGCGCCGCGGTGTGGCTGATGAACGCAAAGAACGTCAGAGATCCCCACCGGAAACAACAATCCCAAATCATCACACTTGAGCGAGTGACGGGATTCGAACCCGTGTGAACGGCTTTGCAGGCCGGTGCCTAGCCACTCAGCCACACCCGCGTGTCGGTCCATGACTCTTCCCTCGCGGCGCCGACGCGCCCATCGTTTGGCTCAGCGTGATTGCTGACCGGAGCGGCCTGCGGCACATACGGTGGCGATATGCAGACCTGGTTGGCCGATCCCCCGCTGCTCGGCGGTCCCGGACAGGGCACGCGGCAGATCCTCGAACTGCTGATCGCTTTTGGTCTGACAGCCCTGATCGGCCTTGAGCGCGAGATCCACGGCAAAAGCGCAGGCCTGCGTACCCAGGCGATCGTCGGCACGGCGTCAGCCCTGATCCTGATCGTCAGCAAGTACGGCTTCTTCGATGTGCTCTCCGCGGGCACCGTCGAGGTCGACCCGTCCCGGGTCGCGGCCCAGATCGTGTCCGGGATCGGCTTCCTCGGCGCGGGCCTGATCATCACCCGCCAGGGCGCGGTACACGGGCTGACCACCGCAGCAGCGATCTGGGAATGCGCGGCGATCGGTATGGCTGCTGCCGCCGGCCTGGTCAAGCTCGCCATCATCGTCACGATCCTGCACTTCGTGATCGTCCTCGGCTTCAATCCGCTGAGTAAGCGCCTCATCGGTCGGCTGGCCGGCTCGGTGCGCTTGCGCATCACGTACGAAGCCGACGGCGGCGTGCTCAGCCACATTCTGGCCCTCTGCGACAAACACCAGTGGAGCCTGACCGAACTGAGTAGCGCCCCTGATGGCGGAGTCCTGCTGACCCTCTCGGGCTCACGGATCCGGAACGCACCCAACACCATCGCCTGCGTGGCCGGGGTTACCGGCGTGCGCCGACTCGACGACAGCCACGAATAGCCTTAGCGCACCTGGCCGCGGCCGGACCGGTAGGACGCCACGCAGCCGACGGCCGCCAGCACCGCGAACACCCCGAACATCAGCGAACTCGCCGTTGCGTCGGGCGCGGCACGCAGGTTCACCACAACCCCGGCCAGCCCGGCGCCGAACGCGCCGCACATCAACTGGACGGTGTTGATCGCGGCGGCGGCCACCGCCTGTTGGGCCGGGTCGTCGACGACCGAGCCCATTGCCCACGCCGACAGATGTGGCCACGCCATCCCGATGCCCGCTCCGGTGATGACCAACGCGACAGCCCACACGACCACGATTCCGATTGAGGCGGAATCGGTTTGGGTGAATGCCGCCAAGGCCAGACCCGTGGCCATCACCAGCGGAGCGATGGCCACCACCCGCACGGTGACCCGCACGTTGGTGATCGACGCACTCGCGATCTCACTGACGGTCCAGCCCACCGACAGCGCCGCACCCAGGAATCCCGCCGCCACCGGCGCCAGTGCGCCTAACCGCTGCCCGAACAACGGGACGTACATGTC
The DNA here is from genome assembly GCA_900078375.1 of uncultured Mycobacterium sp. Taxonomy (GTDB): domain Bacteria; phylum Actinomycetota; class Actinomycetes; order Mycobacteriales; family Mycobacteriaceae; genus Mycobacterium. Next base: position 4,727 of record FLQS01000040.1, read on the forward strand.
CACCATCGTGGCCGCCATCAGCAGGCCGAGCGTGAGGTAGATCCACTTCAGCGGTCCGGGCTCAAAAGCCTTGCGCGGCAGGACCGCAGCCGACACTCGGCGATCGACGACAATGAACACCAGACCCAACGTCACACCCACCGCGAGCAATCCCGCGATGGCGGCGACACTGTGCGGTATCACCGCGACACTGACCGCGAGTGCCGCCGTACCGAGCAGCAGTAGCGACCGCACCGGGATCTGCGTCCGGGGCATTTCCTGGGCCGACTGCGTCCGTGCCGGCAAGGCCAGCGGAACCAGCAGACTCATCGCCACAGCCAGAATCGCGAGCAGGCCGAATCCGCCACGCCAGAAACCGAATTGGGCGAACAATCCCCCAGTCGCCGGACCCACCAACGTGCCGATCCCCCACATCGCCGACACCACGGCCGACGCACGGGTCCAGAGCCGGTTGGGCAACGCCGCACTGATCACCGCATAACCCAGGCCGGCCAGCACACCACCGGCCAGACCCTGCACCACTCGGCCGACCAGCAGCAGTTGCATCGTCGGCGCCAAGGTACACAGCACGCTGCCGGCCGCGAAGGACAGCAGCGCACCCAGATACGCCGTCCGTGGGCCGAACCGGGTCAACACCGGCCCGACCGTCGTCGCGGCCATCACCGACGCCACCAGATATACCGTCGTCACCCACGCGTACAGCCGCTCACCGCCGATATCGGCGACCGCGCTGGGCAGCAGGCTGATCGTGATGAATTCGTTGGTGGCGTAGATCGCCACACCGCCGGCCAGGACGACGGTGGCTCCGAGATAGTCCCCCAGCAGCTCGCGCCAGCTGCCAGCGGCCGATGCCGTCGTCTCGGTCATCGCATCACCGTAAAGGCTCAACCTCGGTTGAGCTCAAGCGCGCCTGACCTACTTCAAGCCCGCGGCGTCCATACCGCGCAACTCCTTCTTCAGGTCGGCGACCTCGTCGCGGATCCGCGCGGCCAACTCGAATTGGAGATCGCGTGCCGCCGCCATCATCTGAGCGGTCAAATCCTTGATCAGGTCGGCCAATTCGGCTCGCGGCATGTTCGACGTGTCGCGGCCCTCGATGATGCCTGCACTCACCGCCCGGCCCGGCTCACCCTGCGCACGCCTGCCGCGCGACGCGTTGCGCCCTGACCCGCCGATCTCCACCGCTTCGGTGTCGTCGGCCTCCCGATACACCTGATCGAGGATGTCGGCGATCTTCTTGCGCAGCGGCTGCGGATCAACCCCGTGCGCCTCGTTGTAGGCGACCTGCTTGGCGCGGCGGCGGTCGGTTTCGTCGATCGCCTGCTTCATCGAGTCGGTCATCTTGTCGGCGTAGAGATGCACCTCACCCGACACGTTGCGGGCGGCGCGGCCGATGGTCTGGATCAGGCTGCGGGCGGACCGCAGGAACCCTTCCTTGTCGGCGTCGAGAATCGAGACCAGTGACACTTCTGGCAGATCCAGTCCCTCCCGCAGCAGGTTGATGCCGATCAGCACGTCGAACTCACCGAGCCGGAGCTGACGCAGCAGCTCGACCCGGCGCAGAGTGTCCACCTCTGAGTGCAGGTAGCGAACCCGGATGCCCAGTTCGAGGAGGTAATCGGTGAGGTCCTCGGCCATCTTCTTCGTCAGCGTGGTGACCAGCACCCGCTCGTCACGTTCCGCGCGGGCCCGGATCTCCCCGATCAGGTCGTCGATCTGGCCCTTGGTCGGTTTGACGATGACCTTCGGATCGACCAGCCCGGTGGGCCGGATGACCTGTTCGACGAACTCGCCGCCGGCCTGGCTGAGCTCATAGGGACCCGGCGTTGCCGACAGGTACACCGTCTGCCCGATGCGGTCGGCGAACTCTTCCCAGGTCAGCGGGCGATTGTCGACCGCGGACGGCAATCGGAAGCCGAAGTCGACGAGGTTGCGCTTACGGGACATGTCGCCTTCGTACATGCCACCGATCTGCGGAACGGTGACGTGCGACTCATCGATCACCATGAGGAAGTCTTCGGGGAAATAGTCGATCAGGGTGGCGGGTGCGGACCCGGCTGCCCGGCCGTCGATATGCCGCGAGTAGTTCTCGATACCCGAGCAGAACCCGACCTGACGCATCATCTCGACGTCGTAGTTGGTCCGCATTCGCAGGCGCTGGGCCTCCAGCAGTTTGCCCTGATTCTCCAGCTCGGCCAGCCGCTCGGTCAGCTCCTCCTCGATGCTCGAGATGGCCATCGCCATCCGCTCCGGCCCCGCCACATAGTGCGTGGCCGGGAAAATGCGCAGCGAGTCGACCTTTCGGACGACGTCACCGGTCAGCGGGTGCATGTAGTACAGCGCTTCGATCTCGTCGCCGAAGTACTCGATGCGCACCGCCAGTTCCTCGTACGACGGGATGATCTCTACGGTGTCGCCGCGCACCCGGAACGAGCCGCGGGTGAAGGACATGTCGTTGCGGGTGTACTGCACGTCGACCAGCAGCCGCAGCAGCGCGTCCCGCGGCACCTCGGTGCCGACCTGGAGTTCCACTGAACGGTCCAGGTAGGACTGCGGGGTGCCCAGGCCGTAGATGCACGACACCGAGGCCACCACCACCACGTCGCGCCGCGACAGCAGGCTCGACGTGGCCGAGTGGCGCAGCCGCTCGACATCGTCGTTGATCGAGCTGTCCTTCTCGATGTAGGTGTCGGTCTGGGCGATGTATGCCTCAGGCTGGTAGTAGTCGTAGTACGAGACGAAATATTCAACCGCGTTGTGCGGCAGCATCTCCCGCAATTCGTTGGCCAGCTGAGCGGCCAGCGTCTTGTTCGGAGCCATCACCAGTGTCGGTCGCTGCAGCTTCTCGATGAGCCAGGCCGTGGTGGCCGACTTGCCGGTACCTGTAGCGCCGAGCAGGACGACATCGCGCTCCCCCGCCCGGATCCGGCGTTCGAGCTCTTCGATGGCGGCCGGCTGGTCCCCCGCGGGCGAATACTCGCTGACCACCTCGAAGCGTCCATTTGAACGCACCATGTCCTCGACAGGGCGATGCTCCGAGTGCGCGAGCACCGGATGTTCGGTAGCGAATGCCATAGCGTCCAGGTTAAGCGCCCCCACCGACACATTCATTCCCCGTTACGCTGACACCCGTGGCCGTCCATCCGCCCAAACAGGAGACGTTCGACCTGGTCGGTTACACCAACACCGATCCGAAGGGCATCGTTCGAGCGGTCGACGAATACCTGGTCACGCCGTGGGGGCTGTACATGGCCCGCCCAACCCCGGGCCGCACGCAGTTTCACTACCTCGAGTCCTGGCTGCTGCCGTCGCTGGGGCTGCGGGCCAACGTCTTCCACTTCAACCCCGGCTACGAGCGTCCGCAGGATTACTACCTCGACATCGGGCGCATCGAGGTGGGCGACGCCGCCTGGCACGCCGAGGACCATTACCTCGACCTGGTCGTTTACACCGGGGACCGCACCGACCTCATCGACACCGACGAACTGTTCGCCGCCCACCGCGACGGTCTGGTGACCACCGAGACCGCCGAGGCTGCGTTGCAGCGTGTCGTCGTCGCCGTCCAGGGACTGGCCCGCCACCGCCATGACCTCAATGCCTGGCTCGCCACCGCCGGGATGAACCTGACCTGGCGCTGAGCCGCTCGTGACGGGCAACTAATCGGCACTCCCGTACCGAACGAGTAGTCTCGCTGCCTATGACTCCCATCAAGCGCGGATGGTTGTGGTTCACCGCCGCGACCGTCCTGGCCGTGGGTTCTCAGTTAACCCCGGCTACCGCGCTGGCCGACCCGGTACCGGCGCCACCGCCCACGCCGACACCGGCGGCCAACAGCGATCCCGACCCGCAGCTGCTGCACAACATCACCTACCGGGCCCGAGCGGACGGCACCTCGCGCGGCGCCGTGGTCGCGTACAAGATCGATGACAACAACGTCAACAGCGACCAGCCGACACTGCTGCCGGGTATGACGTTCGAGGTCAACACGGTTCTCCACGATCCCAAGAAGGCCGGGATGGAAATCTCGATCCAGTGGCCGTACGGATCGAACCTGCACTGCGAGATCCTGGTGGACGACGAGATCGTGGCGCAGGCAGACCAATTCATCGCGCCGCGGCTGTTCCGCCCCAAAGATGACCCGCTCTACGGCACGTTGCAATGCGGCGCACCCTTGGACGCACCCGCCCCGACCGAAGCACCCGCCGTGGCGCCACTGCCGGCACCCACGACCTGATCGCCGATACTCTCGGTACATGCACACGCCCAATCGCGTCGCCGAGGCCGGTGCCTGGCTGCTGGAAAACGGTCACCGGCTGATCCTCACGCTCACCGGCGGCCGCTACCCGCGCACCGTGATGGGTATGTTGCCCGTCGAGTTGCACACCGTCGGCCGCAAATCCGGTAAACCGTTCGCCAACCTGTTGACGTCCCCGATCCACGACGGCGACCGTATCGTCGTCGTCGCGTCCAAGGGTGGGCACCAAGACCACCCCGACTGGTACAAGAATGCGATCGCCACCCCAGATGTCACGGTGACCGTTGACGGCGCGACGGTGCCGATGCTGGCCCGCTGTGCCAGCCCGGAAGAACGAGCCGAGTTGTGGCCCCAAGTGGTCAAGGCCTACAAGGGATATGCGGGCTATCAGCGCAACACATCCCGGGAAATCCCGTTGCTGATCCTGGAACGCCGCTGATCGTCCCCGGGGGCGACGTCAGTTTCCCGGCGTCCAGCCGGTGGTGTCGGCCCACGCCCAGGCCCGCCGGTACGCATCGAGGAACCACGGCTCCTTGGCGTCGGCATAGGCGCCGATATCGGAGTGTCGGGCAGCCGAGCGCTTGACCGCCAGATAGTCGGCCTGCACGCCGGGGTTGGCGGTCAACCAGTCCACGAACAGCAGCGCGAACTGCTGATTGGGCCACCCGTCCACCCGGATGTGCACGTTGGTGGGTCGGCCCGGATCCCCCGAAGCATGAAAACGCTTGTGCCACAGGGCTGTATTGACGCCGGACGGCGACGCACCAGTGCCGGCCTTGGGCACATCGGAGGTGATCGACTCGACTCGCGGATAGCCGGCCCGCAGCAGGTCCTCGGCGAGTTCGTCGGCGACCTCGAGGGAGGCGACCGTGACCTGGACGTCGATGACGTCCTTGGCGTCCATGCCGGGCACCGCCGTCGATCCGATGTGGTCGATCCGCACGGCCCGGTGCCCGCAGGTGGTGTTGAGTCGCGCCAGGATCCGCCGGGCCTGGTCGGCCCAGGTCGGATCGGCCCCGACGAGTTCGGGCGCACCGGCCGCCGGGGTGCGGGTGGTGAGGTTGTGCGCAAACGGCAGGATGCGCTGGTACCAGAGCTCACGGGCCTGCTCGACGAGGTGCCCCGACGTGCCGGAGTTGTCCAGCCAGACGTCGGCGACCAGCCGTCGTTGCTCCTCGGTGGCCTGCGCGCCGATGCGGGCCCTGGCGTCGGCCTCGCTGAATCCGCGGTATTCGATGAGCCGCTTGACCCGAACCTCGGGATCGGCGTTCACGATGATGACCAGCGGGAACATCGGCGCCATCTGCGACTCGACCAGCAGTGGGATGTCCTCGACGATCACGGGGCTTTCGACGGACTCAGCCGCCGCCGCGATCAGCTCCGACCGCCGGGTCGCGACGAGCGGGTGCACGATGCCGTTCAGGGTCTGCCGTTTCTCCTCGTCGCTGAACGCGATCGTGGCCAGCGCCGGCCGATCCAGGGCGCCGTCGGGCAGCAGGATCTGCGATCCGAACGCATCGACGAGCTTGGCCAGGCCTTCGGTGCCGGGCTCGACGACTTCACGGGAGATGACATCCCCATCGACGACGATCCCGCCACATTCGGAGAATGTGGCGGACACCGTCGACTTTCCGGCGCCGATACCGCCGGTCAAACCGATTCGCAGCAATGCCCCGCCCTTACGTGAACAAGTGGGTGAAAAAGAACCGCGCAGCACGTCTGAGACGTGCTGCGCGGCTTCACTCGGCGAATGAGTGTCTTGTGTTACGCGTTCCCGGCGAGCTTCTCGCGCAGAGCCGCGAGCTGGGCATCGCTGGCCAGCGAACCGCCGGCCGACTCACCCGAGCTCGACGACGATGAAGACGACGCGCCGTTGGCCGTTGCCGGCCGGCTGGCTGCTTCGGCCTCGGCAGCGGCGAACTTCTCCATCTGCGTGGTGTGCATCTTGTGCCGGCGCTCGGCCTCCGCGTAGCGGGCCTCCCACTCGGTGCGCTGCTTGTCGAAGCCCTCGAGCCATTCGTTGGTGTCGGGATCGAAGCCCTCCGGGAAGATGTAGTTCCCGGCCTCGTCGTAGCTGTCGGCCATGCCGTACTTCGAGGGGTCGAACTCCTCGGTGTAGTCCTCGTTGGCCTGCTTGAGGCTCAGCGAGATGCGGCGGCGCTCCAGGTCGATATCGATGACCTTGACCATGGCGTCGTCGCCGACCTGCACAACCTGATCCGGCACCTCGACGTGGCGCTCAGCCAGCTCGGAGATGTGCACCAGACCCTCGATGCCCTCTTCGACGCGGACGAACGCACCGAACGGCACCAGCTTGGTGACCTTGCCCGGAACGATCTGGCCGATCGCATGGGTGCGGGCGAAGTGACGCCACGGATCTTCCTGAGTCGCCTTGAGCGACAGGGAAACCCGCTCGCGGTCCATGTCGACGTCCAGCACCTCGACGGTGACCTCGTCACCCACCTGGACGACCTCGGACGGGTGATCGATGTGCTTCCAGGACAGCTCGGAAACGTGCACCAGGCCGTCAACGCCGCCGAGATCGACGAACGCGCCGAAGTTGACGATCGAGGACACGACACCCTTGCGGATGGCGCCCTTCTGCAGCTGGTTGAGGAACTCGCTGCGCACCTCGGACTGGGTCTGCTCCAGCCACGCACGGCGGGACAGGACCACGTTGTTGCGGTTCTTGTCCAGCTCGATGATCTTGGCCTCGATCTCCTTGCCGATGTACGGCTGCAGATCGCGGACCCGGCGCATCTCGACCAGCGACGCGGGCAGGAAGCCGCGCAGGCCGATATCGAGGATCAGGCCGCCCTTGACAACCTCGATGACGGTGCCCTTGACGGCCTCGTCCTTCTCCTTAAGAGCCTCGATGGTGCCCCAGGCACGCTCGTACTGAGCGCGCTTCTTGGACAGGATCAGGCGGCCTTCTTTGTCCTCTTTGGTGAGAACCAGGGCTTCCACCTCATCGCCGACGGACACAACCTCATTGGGGTCGACGTCGTGCTTGATGGAGAGTTCGCGGGAGGGGATGACACCTTCGGTCTTGTAGCCGATGTCGAGCAAGACTTCGTCACGGTCAACCTTGACGATGGTCCCTTCGACGATGTCGCCATCGTTGAAGTATTTGATGGTCTTGTCGATGGCGGCGAGAAAATCTTCCGCTGAGCCGATGTCATTGAGGGCTACTTGCGGCGAGGTGGCGACGGGACTTGGCATATTGTTGGGTTGCTCCGGACAGCTTCAATCGTAGGGACGGTTTGTTGGTGCCTGTGGTGATGTACCCGCAAAGTGCACACAGGTACTGTCCGAGCCTACTCGACTAGGCACACGCTGGACAAACCCGGGTCTGTGAGCCCGCTGTGGGACAGCCGTTCGAAGCCGCCTTGCCACCGTTAATCTGCAGGGGTGAACAGCCCAGCGATGCCGCCACCGCCCTTCGCGATCGCCCCACCGCTGCCCCGAGCGATCCGCAAAGTCGGCGCGCCGCTGGCGGTCATCATCATTCTCGGCACCGTCGCCGGGCTGATCCTGGTCCTGCTGACCGCGGTGAACCCGGTCGGCACGACCATCGGGTTCGTTTTGGCCACGGTGGCGCTGGTCCTGGTGCTGCTGGCCTATCTCTGGCTGGACCGCTGGGAACCCGAGCCGCCCCGGCTGCTGATCCTGGCCTTCCTGTGGGGCGCTTCGGTGGCCGTGGTGGTCTCGGTGGCGCTGGAAATGGTCGTCGACGCGGCGATGAACACCGGCGGTACGGACTCCAGCCCGATCACCATTGCGTTGGGCGCTCCGCTGGTCGAGGAGGCCGCCAAGGGCCTGTTCCTCCTGATCATGATGACCGGGGTGCGGCGCAACGAACTCAATTCGCTGACCGACTGCCTGGTCTATGCCGGGGTGACGGCGGTCGGGTTCGCCTGGCTGGAGAACATCTTCTACATCGCCGACGGCACGTCGCTTTCGGATTCGCTGCTCACCGCGGGGATGCGCCTTGTGATGGGGCCGTTTGCCCACCCGCTGTTTACGACGTTCACCGCGATCGGCGTGTATTTCGCCCTGCAGCAACGCAACTGGCTGACCAAGGCTGGCTGCGTACTGATCGGCTATCTCGGCGCGGTGATCATGCACGGGTTGTGGAACGGCTCGGCGCTGCTCGGCCCCGGCGCCTACTTCGGGCTGTACTTCGTGTGGATGATGCCGGTGTTCATCCTGGCGATCACGCTGGCCGTGCGTAGCCGCCGGCGTGAACAGCGCATCGTGGCCGAGAAGCTACCTGGCATGGTCGCCGCGGGATTGATCACGCCGGCCGAAGCCGGCTGGCTGGGGACGATTCGGACCCGCAAGCAGGTGGTCGCCGCCGCCACCGGATTCGGCGGGCGACCGGCGGGCCGCGGGGTCAAGAAATTCGCCATCCAGGTCGTCGAGCTGGCGTTCGTGCGCGACCGCATCGACCGCGGTTTCGGTGACGCCCGGGTGCTGGCGCTGCAGCAGCTCGAGGTCGACGGCGTCGTCGCGGCGCGCGGCGCGGCCGGGCCGGCCCTGCACTGGCTGAACGGCTATCGCCCGCCCGTCGCCTAATGCGCAGCCGCATCCCAGCTGCGGCCGTAGCCGACCGACACCTCTAGCGCGACATCGAGCGGGTACGCACTGCCCATCTTGTCCCGCACCAGCTCCTCGACCGCATCCCGCTCCCCCTCGGCGACTTCGAGGAGCAACTCGTCGTGCACCTGCAGCAGCATCCGGGAGTTCAGCCCGGAGCTGCGCAGCGCCTCGTCGACCTGGATCATCGCGACCTTGATGATGTCGGCCGCGCTGCCCTGGATCGGCGCGTTCAGCGCGGCGCGCTCGGCGGACTCACGCAGCTGGCGATTGCTGCTGTCCAACTCCGGCAGATACCGCCGACGGCCCAGCACCGTCGACGTGTAGCCGTCCTTGCGGGCCTGGTCGACGATGTCGCGCAGATAGTCGCGGATACCACCGAACCGCGCGAAGTACTGGTCCATCTGGACCTTGGCCTCTTCGGTGCTGATCTTCAGCTGCGACGACAGTCCATAGGCACTCAGCCCGTACGCCAACCCGTACGACATGGCCTTGACCCGGCGCCTGAGCTCGGCTGTCACTTCGTCGATCGGGACGTCGAATGCGCGCGAAGCGACGAAGGAGTGCAGGTCCTCCCCGGTGTTGAACGCTTCGATGAGCCCCTCGTCCTTGGACAGGTGGGCCATGATCCGCATCTCGATCTGGCTGTAGTCGGCGGTCATCAGTTCGGCGTAGCCGTCGCCCACGATGAACGTGTCGCGAATCTCCCGGCCCGCATCGGTGCGGATCGGGATGTTCTGCAGGTTCGGCTCGGTCGATGAGAGACGTCCGGTGGCCGCGATGGTCTGGTTGAACGTGGTGTGGATCCGCCCGTCGGCGGCCGCGGACTTCAGCAGTCCGTCGACGGTGACCTTGAGCCGAGTGGCGTCGCGGTGGGCCAGCAGGTGTTCGAGGAACGGGTGAGCGGTCTTGTCGAACAGTGACTGCAGCGCATCGGCATCGGTGGTGTAGCCGGTCTTGGTGCGCTTGGTCTTGGGCATACCGAGCTCGTCGAACAAAACGACCTGCAGCTGTTTGGGCGAGCCGAGGTTGATCTGCTTGCCGATCACCTCGTAGGCCGCGTCGGCGGCCACCCGGATCTGCTCACCGAATTCGCGCTGCAGGGTGTCGAGCTTGTCCAGATCCACTGCGATGCCGACGTTTTCCATTCCAGCCAGCACCGCCTGCACTGGCAGCTCCATCTGGCCCAGCAGCGACGACGAGTCGATGCGATCCAGCTCCAGGTCCAGCGCATCGGCCAGGTCGGCGACCGCGCGGGCCCGCAGGATGACGGTCTGGACCGCCTGTTCGTCGACGCCGTCGCTGTCGTCGAGTAGCGAAAGTTGTTGTTGCTCAGGGTTGTCGGCGCGCAGCTCACGGCGCAGGTAGCGCAGCGACAGGTCGTCGAGTGCGAAGCTGCGTTGCCCGGGGCGCACCAGGTACGCCGCGAGCGCGGTATCGGAGGTGACGCCGGCCAGCTGCCAGCCCCGACCGGTCAGGTCGTGCATGGCGATCTTGGCCTCGTGCAGCGCCTTCGGCGCGCCGGTATCGGCCAACCATGCCCCCAACGCGGCCTCGTCGTCCGGCGTCAGGCTGGCGGTGTCGATATAGGCGCCCTCGCCGTCGGCGGTGGCGATCGCCAGCGCGGTGGCGTCGCCGTCGTAGACCTGATGGGTGCCGACCACCGCGAGACCGGAGCGTGCGCCGCCGGTGGCGTGCTCGGCCAGCCACGCTGCCACCGCACCGGGTTCCAGAGCCCCGCCGCGGACGTCGAAGCCCTCGTCCACCTCGGGTTCGACCGCGGTCAGCGTGTCGAACAGGCGGTCGCGCAGCACCCGGAATTCGAGGTCGTCGAACAGGCGGTGGATCTGGTCGCGGTCCCACGGCTGCAGCCGCAGCGTGTCGGGGGTCTGGGCCAGTGGGACGTCCTTGACCAGATCGGTGAGTTCCCGGTTGAGCACAACGCTGGACAGGTTGTCGCGCAACGAGTCTCCGACCTTGCCCCGCACCGAGTCGACATTGTCGACCAGCCCCTGCAGCGAGCCGTATTCCACGATCCACTTGGCGGCGGTCTTCTCGCCCACCCCGGGAATCCCAGGCAGGTTGTCGCTCGGGTCGCCGCGCAGGGCCGCGAAATCAGGGTATTGGGTCGGGGTCAGGCCGTATTTCTCCACCACCGCATCCGGGGTGAACCGGGTCAGGTCGCTGACGCCCTTGCGGGGGTAGAGGACGGTCACGTCCGGGCTGACGAGCTGCAGGGCATCCCGGTCGCCGGTGACGACCAGCACCCGGAAAGCCTCCTGCTCGGCCTGGGTGGCCAGGGTGGCGATGATGTCGTCGGCCTCGAACCCGGGCTCGGCCAGCACGGTGATGCCGAGTGCGACGAGCACTTCTTTGGTGATGTCGATCTGGCCGCGGAACTCGTCGGGTGTCGCCGAGCGATTGGCCTTGTACTCGGGGTAACGCTCGGAACGGAAGGTCTGCCGGGACACGTCGAACGCCGCCGCGATGTGGGTGGGCTGCTCGTCGCGCAACAGGTTGATCAGCATGGCGGTGAATCCGTACACCGCGTTGGTGGTCAGCCCGTTCTTGGTCTTGAAGTTCTCGGCCGGTAGCGCATAGAAGGCCCGGAACGCCAGCGAATTGCCGTCCAAGAGCAACAGCGTGGGCTTCTGGTCGGTAGCGCTCGCGGTCACGCCACACACTCTAGGCACCGCGGCCGACACGCGGTCGGCTGCGGGTCAGTACCCGAGGAGCTTGCGGAACCGCTGCCCGACGGCCATCGACTGGCCCATGCGCTGCACCCACCCGTCGAGCGCCGCCTTCGTATCAGCCGCATCCCACCCGCGCTCCTGCCCGAGGGCGATCATGCCGGCCTCGTCGGTGACACCGCGGGCCTGCGCGGCAAGTGCGAGCTGCGCGTAGTCCTCCAACGAAATCCCGTTGATCGGGACCCAGATCGGGTCATCGGCCGCCACATCTCGATTCGACGGGCCGCCCAACAGCGCCGGATCTGACAGCTTCTTGAACAGTCCCATCGACGTCTCCGATCTGCGTGCGCGGCCAGACCTGATGCCGGCCACTCGGTACGGGCGAGTCCACTCGCGACAGCTCGCTACCGATCCCAACTTCGAGCACGCCACCGAACTGGAACACGTTTCAGTTCGATGGTGCCCATCGCATACGATGGGCTCCGTGCCAGCTTCTCCAGACGCCCCCACCCAACTACCGGCGATCGACGGATGGTGGGACCACGACGACGCCGGTGTTCCGCATCTGACCGGCAGCAAGTGCCCGCTCTGCGGCACCTATGTTTTCCCGCCGCGGGCCAACAACTGCCCCAACCCGGCCTGCGACAGCGACGTGCTCGATGCCGTCGCCCTGTCGCGCCGCGGCACGGTGTGGAGCTACACCGAGAACCGGTACAAGCCGCCGCCGCCCTACCCGTCGCCCGACGAGTTCGAACCGTTCGCCGTCGCCGCCGTCGAACTGGCCGACGAGGGCCTGATCGTGCTGGGCAAGGTCGTGGAGGGCACCCTCGCGGCCGACCTCAAGGTCGGCATGGAGGTCGAACTCACCACGATGCCGCTCTACACCGATGACGAGGGCGTCGAACGAGTCACCTACGCGTGGAGGATCGCCAAATGAGTGCTGGAACTCCTGACCCGGTCTACATCCTCGGCGCGGGCATGCACCCGTGGGGCAAGTGGGGCCGCGACTTCACCGAGTACGGCGTGGTGGCCGCTCGTGCCGCGCTGGCCGAGGCCGGGTTGGACTGGCGGCAGATCCAGCTGGTCGCCGGCGCCGACACCATCCGCAACGGCTACCCCGGTTTCGTGGCCGGCGCGACGTTCGCGCAGAAACTCGGCTGGAACGGCATCCCGGTCACCTCGAGCTACGCGGCCTGCGCCAGCGGCTCGCAGGCCCTGCAGAGCGCGCGAGCGCAGATCCTGGCCGGATTCTGCGACGTCGCCTTGGTCATCGGCGCCGACACCACGCCGAAGGGATTCTTCGCCCCGGTCGGCGGTGAGCGCCGTGACGATCCGGACTGGCAGCGCTTCCACCTGATCGGCGCAACCAACACGGTGTACTTCGCGCTGCTGGCCCGCCGGCGGATGGACCTCTACGGCGCCACGCTCGAGGATTTCGCTCAGGTAAAGGTCAAGAACGCCCGGCACGGGTTGAACAACCCGTATGCCCGCTACCGCAAGGAAGCCAGCGTCGAGGATGTGCTGGCCAGTCCGGTGGTGTCGGATCCGCTTCGGCTGCTGGATATTTGCGCGACCTCCGACGGTGCGGCAGCAGTGATCGTGGCCAGCAAGGCGTTCGCTGAGAAGCACCTCGGATCGGTCGAGGGTGTGCCGTCGGTGCGCGCGGTGAGCCTGCAGAGCCCGCAGTACCCGCAACACCTCCCCGAATTGCCGGACATCGCAACGGATTCCACCGCAGTGGTGCCCGGCCCGGAGCGGGTGTTCAAGGACCAGATTCTGGACGCGGCCTACGCCGAGGCCGGTATCGGCCCCGAGGACCTGTCCCTGGCTGAGGTATACGACCTGTCCACGGCACTGGAGCTCGACTGGTACGAACATCTCGGGTTGTGCGCCAAGGGCGAGGCCGAGCAGCTGCTGCGCAGCGGCGCCACCACGATCGGCGGCCGGATTCCGGTCAACGCCTCAGGTGGTCTGGCGAGCTTCGGCGAGGCGATTCCCGCCCAGGCCATTGCTCAAGTCTGCGAACTGAGCTGGCAGCTCAAGGGCCAGGCCACCGGCCGTCAGGTCGAGGGCGCCAAGGTCGGCGTGACGGCCAACCAGGGCCTGTTCGGCCATGGCTCCTCGGTGGTCGTCGCCAGATAGGTGGCCGAGCACGTCGTCGTCACCGTCAAGCCGGGCAGCCGCAAAGGCCCGCTGGTCGAGACCGCTGCCGACGGCGCGCTGACGATCTATGTGCGGGAGCCCGCCATCGAGGGCAAGGCCACCGCGGCTGCGGCCCAGCTGCTCGCCCAGCATCTTGGCGTCCCCCGCACCGCCGTGACCTTGGTGTCGGGAGCGACGTCTCGAATCAAGCGCTTTCGCGTCGACTGATCCCGCGCCAGACCTCGACGGCGTTCTGCAGCGGCAAACCCAGTGCATCGCAGAGGCTTACCACTGTCCCGAAGCTCGGGCTGGGCAGTCTGCCGACTTCGATCTTGCGCAGTGTCTCCGGCGAGATTCCGGCGTCCCGGGCGACGACCTCGGGGGCGCGGCCGGCGCGTGCCGTCCTGATCAATGCGCCGAGGCGCTGGCCGGCCCGGATCTGTTCGGGACTCAGCGGTACGCGGACCATGCGACTCAGCATACGGTATAAAAATACCGACGGAAGGAACCGCCCGGGATGATCGAAATCAAGACCGCCAAGGAAATCGACAAGATGGCAGTCACCGGCCAATTCGTGGCACAGACACTGGCCGCGCTGACGAAGAGCGCCGAGCCGGGCGTGAACCTGATGCAGCTGGAGCACCAGGCTCGACAGCTCGTCGCCGATCGTGGTGCGACGTCGTGCTACTGGGACTACGCACCCTCGTTCGGCCGCGGCCCCTTCCGTAATGTCATCTGCCTATCGGTCAATGATGCTGTGCTGCATGGACTTCCGTGGGATTACGTGCTGCGTGACGGCGACCTGCTCAAGATGGACTTCGCCGTGTCGATCGACGGCTGGGTGGCCGACTCCGCCGTCACCGTGGTCGTCGGCGACAGCACCGACCCGGCGGACACCGCGCTGATCGATTCCACCCGGCAGGCACTGGCCGCCGGTATCGCCGCCGCAGTCCCTGACGGTCACCTCGGTGACATTTCCGCGGCCATCGGCGACGTCGCCGCCGCGGCGGGTTACGCCGTCAACACCGACTTTGGCGGCCACGGCTTGGGCCGCACCATGCACGAGGATCCGCACGTCCCCAATCGCGGCCGGCCGGGACGCGGCCTGGTGTTGCGACCCGGGCTGACCCTGGCGCTGGAACCGTGGTGGGGACGCGGAACCAACCGGTTGACGGTCGACCCGGACGGCTGGACCCTGCGCTCCGCCGACGGCTCCAACACCGCACACTCCGAACACACCATCGCGATCACCGAAGACGGCCCGCGCGTGCTCACGGCGACGGGCTAGGCGACGCCAAGGTAGGCCGCGCGAATACTGTCGTCGGCCAACAACTCTCGGGCGGGCCCGCTACGGGTCACCGACCCGGTCTCCAGAATGTAGGCGCGGTCGGACCGGCTCAGTGCCTGCTGGGCGTTCTGCTCCACCAGCAACACGGTGGTGCCCTGCGCGTTGATCTCGGAGATGATCTTGAAGATCTGCGAGATGATCATCGGCGCCAGCCCCATCGACGGCTCGTCGAGCAGCAGCACCCGCGGACGCGCCATCAGTGCCCGCCCGATGGCCAGCATCTGCTGCTCGCCGCCCGACAGCGTGCCGCCGACCTGGGTCCGCCGCTCGGCCAGCCGGGGGAACGTCTCGAACACCCAGTCCAGCCGCTCGCGACGGGCCGCCTTGCTATCGAATTTGCGCCCGTAGCAACCCATTTCGAGGTTCTCCGTGACGCTCATGCCTGGAAAAACGCCACGCCCCTCCGGCGCCTGAATCAGGCCGTCGATCGCGCGCTGGTGAGCCTTGACCCGGCTGATGTCGCGGCCCTCGAACCAAATCGATCCGGACGTCAGCGGCCGCAGACCGGAGATGGCCCGCATCATCGTGGTCTTTCCCGCGCCGTTGGATCCCAGCAGCGTCACGAGTTCGCGTGAGCGCACCTGGAGCGAAACGCCGTGCAGCGCTTCGATCCTGCCGTAGTGCACCACGGCGTCGCGGATCTCGAGCAGTACCTCGGCCTCAGAGTTGGTCATCGGGCACCCCCAGGTAGGCCGCGATGACGGCCGGGTCGTCGCGAATCTCGGCGGGTAGGCCGTCGGCGATCTTGCGACCGAATTCCAGCACCACGATCCGGTCGGTGACACCCATGACCAGCCGCATATCGTGCTCGATCAGCAGCACCGTGTACCCGTCGTCGCGGATCGCGCGGATCAGCTCGATCAGCGCGGCCTTCTCACTGGGGTTGAAGCCGGCAGCCGGTTCGTCCAGGCACAGCAGTTTGGGTTCGGTGGCCAGCGCGCGGGCGATCTCGAGCCGGCGCTGATCCCCGTACGGCAGGTTCTTGGCCTTCTCGTCGCCGCGGTGCGCGATGCCGACGAATTGCAAAAGCGCGGCAGCCTTTTCGATGGCCGATCGCTCCTCGCGACGATGCCGGGGAGTACGCACCAGGGCTCCGGGCACCGAGGTCTTGTGCCGGGCGTCGGTGCCGACCACCACGTTCTCCAGGGCGGTCATCTCGCCCCACAACCGGATGTTCTGGAAGGTGCGGGCGATCCCCCGCCGGGTGATCTGATGACGCTTGATCCGCCCCAGCGGCGCCCCGTCGAAGGTCACCGAACCCGAACTGGGCCGGTACACACCGGTGATCGCGTTGAAGCNGGTGGTCTTGCCGGCCCCGTTGGGCCCGATCAGCCCGAGGATCTCGCCGCGCTTGATGTCAAAGCTGACCGAATCCAGCGCGGTCAGGCCGCCGAACTTTACGGTCAGATCCTTGGTCTCCAACAGGGTTTCGCCTTCGGCGACCTCGACTTCGCGGCCCAGTGCGGCCAGGCTCTCGTCGATCGGGGTGTCCGGGTCGTCCTGGGTGCGACCGCCTGCAGGCCGGGTCATACGGCCGCCTTGGAATCGTCGGCGTTGCGCAACAGGTAGCGCGCTCGTTTGCCGTAGGTCAGCAGCTGCTGGCGCACCGGGAACAGGCCTTGCGGACGGAAGATCATCAGCACCACCAGCGCGAGGCCGAAGAACAGATACTTCAGGTCGCCGAGGTTGATTCCCATGAGATGCACACCGAGCAGCCGGTTGGGCAGGTAGACGATGATGAACGCGCCGAAGATGACACCGAGCTTGTTGCCCTGCCCGCCCAGCACGACCGCGCACAGGAACAGCATCGAGTTGATGATGTTGAACGTCGGCGGCGCGACGTACTGTACCTGGCCGGCATAGAGCGCACCGGACAGCCCGCCGATCGCGGCGCCGATGACGAACGCCCACAGCTTGAACCGGAACGTGTTGACGCCCATGACTTCCGCGGCGTCCTCGTCCTCCCGGATGGCCACCCAGGCCCGACCCGCGCGGCTGCGCTCGAGGTTGCCGACCAGTAGCAGGATGCCGACCATGAGGATCAAGCCGAGCCAGAACCACCACGTCCCGTAGTTCGCATGTCCCGAGGAGTTGCCGCTGGAGAAGACACCGTCCGGGAACTTCGCGGTCTCCAGGACGTGGGGGTAGGCCACCTTGTTGAGGCCGCGGGAGCCGTTGGTGATATCGGACAGGTTGTCCGCCAGCAGCCGGATGATCTCGCCGAAACCCAATGTGACGATGGCCAAATAGTCACCGCGCAACCGCAACGTCGGGATGCCGAGGATCAACCCGGCGAGCGCGGTGGCGGCCATGGCGAGCGGCACGCACGCCAGCCAGGCCCACTTGTCGCTGAGCGCACCGCTGGCGGTCAATTTGTTCCACGGGCTGTCGGGGCTGGTGAGCAGAGCGACCGTATAGGCCCCGACGGCGTAGAAGCCCACGTAGCCCAGGTCGAGCAAGCCGGCCTGGCCAACGACGACGTTGAGGCCGATCGCGATGATCGCGACCATGGCGAACTGAGCCATGGTGCCGCCGAAGCTGATTCCCGGGGTGTCGAAGAACGGGGGCGGAAACAGCGGCGACAGTGCCAGCAGCCCGAAGCCCAGCACACCGATGCCCCACTTCTGCGCCCGGCTCAGGCCCGACCACCACTCCCGCAGCCGGTCCCCGGGAGCCAGCACCCGACCGCTCCACTTCCCTGGCGGTGCCTGATGCGTCATGCGCGCGCCTTTCCGAGGCTTTCCCCGAGTATTCCGGTGGGCCGGATCAGCAGCACGAGAACGAGCAGCACGAAGGCGACGACGTCACGCCACTGGGTGCCGAAGACCGCCTGGCCGTAGTTCTCCATGACGCCCAGGATCAAGCCGCCGAGCAGCGCCCCGCGCAGGTTGCCGATCCCACCGAGCACTGCCGCCGAGAACGCCTTGATGCCCAGCAAGAAGCCGCCGGAGTAGATGATGCCCTGCGGCACCTTCAGCGTGTAGAGCAGTGCTGCCGCACCGGCCAGCAGGCCACCGATCAGGAACGTGGTCATGATGATTCGTTCTCGGGATACCCCCATCAGGGTCGCGGTAGTCGGGTCCTGGGCGACCGCGCGGATTCCGCGGCCGAACTTCGTCCGGTTGATCGCGATATCGGTCAGCGCTGCCAGCAGCAGTGCGGCGGCCACAACCACGATCGTGACGTTGGAGACGGTCGCGCCGAACACCTCGAACTGCGTCTTGGGCTGTACCAGGATGATCGGCTGCTGGGCATTACTGCCGCCGTAGCCCTTGATGATCTTGGGCAAGACGAAATGCACGAACTCCTGCAGCACGAACGACATACCGATCGCGGTGATCAGGAAGGTCAGCGGCCGCGCGTTGCGCCGCCGCAGTGGCCGATAGGCGACTGCCTCCAAACCCATTGCAGCCGTGCCGGATACCAGCATGGCGAACAACATGGCGATGCCGAGGTAGAGCACCGTCAGCAGCACACCCTTGTTGTAGGCGTTGCCGCTGGGCGAGAACCCCAGGATCATGTCCAGGCAGAAGTACGCGCCGAACATCCCCAGCATGAATATCTCGGAATGCGCGAAGTTGATCAACCGCAGCACGCCGAACACCAAGGTGTAGCCGACGGCGACCAAGGCATAGATGGCGCCCCAGGACAGCCCATCGATGGTCAACTGCCAGAAGCCGTCTCGCAGGTTATCGATATTGAAACCGATGTCACTAGCGAGACATGAGAACTGGCCGAGGCACTGATAGACCATCTAGGGGCGGCCTCCTTGGTGTCTAAACAAGAACGCGTCCGAGCCTTACGGTCCCGGACGCGTCTCGCGAATCGGCTACTGAACCTTGTAGATCCAGATCAGGGTGGTGGTGAGCTCACCCTTGTCGGTCCACTGGTACTTACGGGCAACGCCCTGTCCGTTGTAGTTCTTGACCCAGTCGAGCAGGTCCGGACGGGTGATCTTGCCCGCGTCGATGCCCTTCAGCAGAACGGTCCCGAGGTCGTAGCCCTCGGTGCTGTAGGTGCCGGGAGCCTGACCGAACTTCTTGGTGTACTCGTCGGCGAAGCTGCCGGTGGCCGGGCCACACGGGCAGGACAGGAGGGCGTCCTTGGAGGCCTGGCCGGCCGCCTTGACGAACTCCGGATCCTTGGTGCCGTCGGCGCTGACAAACTTGCCGGTGTACCCACCGTCGCGCAGCTGCTGCACGAACGGAGCGGCCTCGGCGTAGTAGCCGCTGTAGAACACCGAGTCCGGCGACTGGCCCTTGACCTGGGTCACCGCGGCCGAGAAGTCCTTGTCGCCCTTCTTGACCGAGATGTTGCAGGCGGAGACCGCCACCGGGCCGAGGGTCTCCCGGACCGCCTGAGCGAGGCCGGTGCCGTAGTCGGTGCTGTCGTCGACGACACAGACCTTCTTCTGCCCCAACGTGTTCTTCAGATAGTTGGCGACCGAGGGGCCCTGCACGCCGTCGTTGGCCAGGCCGCGGAAGAAGGTCTTCCACCCCTGCTCGGACAGCGTGACGTTGGTGGCCGACGCGGTGGCCGCGACCAGACCGGCTTGATCGAATACCGCGCCGGTGGCCTTGGTCTCGCCCGAGAATGCCGGGCCCACCAGGCCGATGGTGAAGGCGTCGTTGATGATCTGCGGCGCGATCGCGGTGGCCTTCTGGGGATCGCCCTCGGTATCAAAGGGCTTCAGCTGCACCTGGCAGCCGGGATTGGCCGCGTTGTGCTTGTCGATGGCCAGCTGTACGCCGTATTTGATATTGATGCCCAGTGCGGCGTCGGGCCCGTTGAGCGCCCCGGCCATCGCGATGGACACCGGCGGGCAGGTGGCCTTGCCGTCACCGGCAGGGTCGGCCGGAGTCGCGCCCGAATCGGCCTTGACCTCCGCACCGTTCTGGTCGATCTGCACCTGCTCGACGATCTTCAGGTCGGCTTGGGAGGAGCTCCCACCATTCGACGGGGACTGCTGATTGCAGCCGGCGATTCCCAACACCGCCAGCAGCGCCGAGCTTGCGGCGATTGCACTGCGTGTCGCGCGTCCGCGCACGTTTCACCTCCGGGTCAGTTGTTTCTCGGCGCCGACATCGCAAGCCACGGTCTGGGCCCGCCCCTCGACACTGCGGTTGAACATAGTCAACCCGTGGCCGCAGCGCGTGATCTTGGCCAACGCCTGGCCGTGAGCATATTCCGTATGGCGACAAACGGCGCGGTCAGAGGAAACGCAAAGTTAACGGATCAATTCGACGGCGAAGGGTCGTTGGGCGTGTCGAGGGTCTCCAACACGACCTCGGCGACCCGCTTCATGGTGGTGCGCCGGTCCATGGCGGCGCGCTGAATCCACTTGAACGCCTCGGGCTCGGTCATGCCCTGATTGGTTTGCAGGAGACCCTTGGCCCGCTCGACCAGCTTGCGGGTTTCCAGCCGGTCCGACAGGTTGGCCACTTCGCGCTCGAGTTCGGTGATCTCACTGAATCGGCTGACCGCGACCTCGATCGCCGGGATCAGGTCGCTGATCGAGAACGGCTTGACGAGGTAGGCCATCGCCCCGGCATCGCGCGCCTTCTCCACCAGGTCACGCTGGCTGAAGGCGGTCAGCACCACGATCGGCGCGATGCGCTTGCTCGCGATCTCGGCGGCGGCATCGATGCCGTCACGGCGGGGCATCTTGACGTCCATGATCACCAGGTCGGGATGCAGTTGCTCGGCCAGCTCGACGGCCTCCTGGCCGTCACCGGCCTCGCCGACGACGTCGTACCCCTCCTCACGAAGCATCTCGGCCAGATCCATCCGGATCAGCGCCTCGTCTTCGGCGATCAGCACCCGGCGGGATGAGCGGTCTTGCGCGTCGGTGGGCCCGGTCATGCAGTCATTGTGGCGTGGCTGGGCGCAAACAGCGAACCGCAGCCGCCGCGACCCACCGGTTGGCGGCGCTGCCCGGGCGATCAACTATGGTGGAACACCGCCGCAGCGGCTGGCCCTCGTATCCCAACTGGCAGAGGAAACGGATTCAAAACCCGTGCAGTGTGAGTTCGAATCTCACCGAGGGCACCAGAAAGGCCAGGTAGATGCCTATAACTAGGCTAGCTAGTAATTGCATATGCGTTCTAAATTGCGCGTAGCGTACGCATTTCCTATGCACAGCATCCGCGCAGGTCAGCGCGCACTTTTTAGGTGCACGGATTGCGCAATCCGTGCAGGCGTTGGCATTCGAGGGTCCTGACCTGCAGAAACCGCGATATCACTGTCGCAGGACGCTCCGACGCTGTTGAATCTGCTTCCAGTCAGGCAGCAATGAGGAATCTCGTTGGGCGCGTTGCTAACCCACCTGCATGAATCAGGAGGCTGGATTCTCCCTCTCCGTCGTCGGAGCAGCCATGCGCGAGAGCGATCCTGGCTGACGACACCTGCGGTGCGTGGCTCCCCGTCTGGCAACAGCATTCCGCTGCCGCGCAGCATCGTAAAGGCGTTGCGGTCCAGCATGCCGGCTCCACTTTGGATCTCGCGGGTTGGCAGACTCCCGAAGCAGCCCACAGCCTCGGCTGGGGCGTCGACTCGGGTCCGCTCGAAACCGGAGGAATCCGCTCAATCCGCCCTGCTCGCCCGCGGAGTGAGAATAGTTAGCTAGCGGGATGGTGTTATCGCTGTGACGGGCGAGACTTATACACCACGTCTCATCGGACTCTTAGCAATTCGCCTGGCGTGGCGCGCCGAATCTTGTCAGACAGCGGTGGTGAAATCTACGCATGGAGAAAATGACCGGTGGATTGGGCGATTTGCATCCGCTCGTACAGGCTGCTGGTGGACCTCAATTCGCCAACGGTCACTACGACGATGCGGTCTTCAACGCCTTCAGGGCTGTCGAGGACCGCACCAAGAAATTGAGCGGCAATTCCGATATCGGGAAACGCTTGATGAGCGGCGTGTTCAACGAACAGATGCCGGTTCTCGATATCACGTCGCCGAACTGTGACGATGACCAAAAAGCCGATGAACGTGAGGGCTTCAAGTTCTTATTCATGGGCGCGACACTCGGATTGCGGAACCCTCGCGGTCACGGACCCGACTTGGATACAGGGGAGGGAGAGGCGCGCGAAATGCTCGCGCTTGCGAGCCTGCTGATGCGCGCCCTGGATCGGGCCGAGCAGCGTTCGTATTTGCAGCCGGCTACGTCAGCGGAGGGCGCCGGAAGTGCCCTCCAGGATGACGAGCGGCCTGGGACGTTGGATCTGATCGCTGTGGCAGAAGAAGGTATGCCGAGACTTCAGGCCGTCATCGGCGAGATGACCGACTGCCTCAGCGAAGTCGGTGCCATTACAACCGCTTACAAGCCCAAGCTTGATCGGGCCGCCAGGGTCACCAATATGGCAGGTCGTCTTTTGGTGCTCAAGGAGATTGGACAAGAACTTGATCTGCCGACGCAGAGATTCCTTGACTTGGCCAACGATTACACGGCCCAAATGGTCGAACTCAACCAAGGAATGAACGCACTCATACATCTGCAGTCATTCGACGAGATGTCGGTCGAGGACCAAGCGCAGTATCTGTTCCTGGCCGAATCGGTGCGGACATTGCGCGATGCCAGTGCTCGCGCGGTTGAGTCTGTGGCCAGCGGTCTTGGCGAGAGCTTCAAGGACGTGGCAGAGCTGAGCAAGCATATGCGTCGGCCATCAACGGCGATCCTGGGTGGCCTTAAGCAAATGCGGGAAGCGCAGCCGTACTACGACGAATGGGTGAAGGGATTTGTGGACGCTGGCGTGTGGGGCGACGACTCGACAGCCACAGCAGTTCCGTCAAACCCCGAGACGAACTAGTTGACCCGAGCGTAAGCCGCACGACCGACATGGCCCTCGGGTCTTCATTTGGCTTGACGTTGCAATCCCGGATGGCCATGCCAGCACTCGCCGTCATCGTCGACTACGGTCGCTTCATCTTTCTAAATTGTCGGCACCGCGGCCGACCTTCGCGCCGCGCGCCAGCCTCGTAACCTTACGGGGCCGACCGAACCGCCAACCTAACAGCGAGGCAATCGCTCGGGATCGAGGGAATCGAAGTCGAGTCGGGTGGGCATCGGGTTCGATCCCATCCACGATCCGGCTCCGGGTTTTCCGGGTGCCGAACAGCCGGCGAGAGGCGTACTGAACGGATTTCGTTCCGGAATTCCGAACCCCAACCATCGCCAACCCATTGCCCGATCCACCTCGGCCAGCGCAGACCGCCGAATCTGCGACGTCGAGCAACGTCATACCGCTCCGGCGGGCGACGTAGTTTTTGCGAGCAGCTTCTGGATGCGCTCCTTGAGCTGGTAGGTGCGGACGCTGTCGGTGAGCACCTTCATCGGGGTTCTGTTTCCTGCAACTCGATTGAGTAGTTCGCCCAGCAGAAGGAGCGCTCCGGTATCGCCAAGAGTGTCGACCTCGTACGGGTCGTATTCGAAGCTGGGGGCATGTTTCAAGTTGTTGTAGGTGCCCCAAAAGAGATATGCCCAGTCGTACAGGTTGCCGCCCACGAACTCAGTGAAGGCCGGCCCAACGTGGCGGCCGATGGCCATGGGGAGTGGTTCCTTCTTCCCACCGATTTTTAGAGGTTTGGCCCACGCGCGTTGGAAATGCTCGTTGTGCAGTCTGGTCCAATATTCCAAGCCGAGAGCGATCTCCGTGAGACGAACCTCAACTCCACTCTGGCCGTAACGATAGGCGCTCGTAAGCGGGCCTGTGGCTCGCGGATATTTTTGGTCCACCCGTATCCAATTTCGGAGGCCCTTGAGTCCTCCAATATGGCTGAGGTAAAACAACGGAATCTCGGTCATCGACTTCGGCCTTGCTACTCCACCTTGGCGAGGCAGTGTCATCAGCCGCGAGTTCCAAAGTTCGGCGCTTTCACGGGGCCGCCCGTCGTCTTCGATCTTGAATTCGACGGTCGCGCGTTCTGCTGGAACAAATCCCTCATGCGCCAGACTGATCAAGTCTTGCACGGATAGCAGGGGGACGAGGTGGTCGTGCCAGTGTCGTGGTCTTCGGCCTGATGTCCCGACCACCAGGGGGGCGTTTATCGTTCGCTTGTCGTCCGGGCCGTCCACGTGCCACGTTGAGTCGAGCTTGAGCTTGAATCCGCGTCGGATCTCCAACTCAATAGGTTCCACATCGACGGTTTCGGCCTTGTATTGCTTGGTTCCGTCACTCGAGGGCTTGGTGAGTGTTTCGCGAATGCTAGTTAGCCCTGCCCATCTGGTTACCTGTGGGATCTCAAGCTCTACAGCGAGGAACCTGTCGTCCTTGAGTACCGCGAAGGGCACGTTGACGACGACGCCTCGCGTACGCACTGTCTGCGTCGAGGCTCGCTGACCCATGACGTTCGATTGAGAAACACCAGCGATGTCGAAGAAGATCGCCCGCGTGCTATTCGTCATCCCGTAGACGGCCTTTGGCATCGGCAGCCGCTCGCGGTTCTGGCCGAACTCGTTGTTGAATTCTCGCGTACGCAATGTGCCGACATGGAAAAGGTTGTCGTCGGCGAGACGGACATAGCCGTCGCTGGCCTTGCTCAGGTTGTAAACGTCGGCGAGTTCCGTCCAGAAGTGACCCAGCGATCCATCGAAGGTTTCCTGCATTCGGTCCGCCATTACGGGATGTTCGCACCGGCAGCGATTAGCTAGAACGAGACACGCCGTACTCAAGGGGCTTTCCCGCTAGCGTCGAGTGTTGTGATGTTCTGGTTAATCGAATACCAGCCAGCCTCTAACTTGTCATCCGCCGCGCGGAGTTGCGACGGCCAAGGAATTCGACCCGCGTTCAGGTCTGCGACGATGTCCTGGGTAAGCCCGAACAACTTCTGTTCCCACAGGGTGTCGCGCAATGTCGTGACATGGCTATCGAATGCCGCGACAAACTCTGAGTCGTTCGGTGGTCCCGCATCAATTTTCAGCACCACGTTGAACGACGTTGGACCTTGGGCGGCGCCCTTCCCGTAAGTGAGAACGGTCTCGATTGACTCGAACTCGGCCCGGTTTCGGTGTGCTACGTGGCCGTGTCGCCAGTCCATGATCTGCCGGTGAACGGCCATGCCGTCCTCGCCCACCGTGTCTTGCACGAAGTCTACGAATGGAATATTGCGCTTTTTGGCGCTGACCGCACACCGCCCGTACGAAGCGATGGCAGACTCCCACAGGGCTCGGCGGAGGAACATATTCGCCGCTTTCTTGTCATCCGACTTCCCTCGTTCGTATAAAGCCATGCCAGCGGCTTGAAGGTCGGCCCACGCTGAGGCCCAACGTTGCACGAGGGTCACGTTCAGGCCGGCCAGCGTGCCCCAGAGCTCAGTTCCGTTTGTCATGGCAGTGACGCTAGAACTGAGGGGTGCAGTGGGACCGGCGCGACCCGCTGACCAGCGGGATCTTCAACCAGGCCTGCAGGCCCCGTGTGGCTCGTTTCTCCGCTCGTACGGCCGTGGCGCACAAAACGGACACGAAATCCGTTTCCCTGCTGTCAGCACCAGACCCGCGGGCCCTACGCATACGCTACGCACTTTCATGCCAACCTATACTCATCAGTCATCATCAATACACACTCTGACCTGCAAGTTCTCAACCCGTCGTCAACATCGCTGCAGGTACAAACGTCGAGAGAAAGAAGTTCAAAACCCGTGCAGTGTGAGTTCGAATCTCACCGAGGGCACCAGAAGTAATCGGCTCGGCGCGCACAAATGACATAGCAAAGTCGACACCCAAGACTCGTGCGGTTCTGACCGTCGGCTAAGCCGCCCGGCCTTGGCTGGGCGGCTTACCAGGTCAGCGGACGCAGTTGTTGCCGACGATTTCCTTGCAGACCGCGCCCGGGGGTGCCGGGTTGACCGTCGGCGAGAACGAGTTGGGATCACCCGGCCCCACCGCTTTTTCGGTGGGCGACGGCGTCACGGCAGACGACGGAGTGGTGGTCGTCGACGGGCTGTCCTTCGCATTCGAACTGCAGGCGGTCAACGCCCCCATCCCGACAATCGCGGCTCCGCCAGCAAAGAGTGCGATCTGGCGAGTCAGGCGACCATAGCTCATAGCGTTTCCTATCTGTGTGTGCGAAAGGTCCGAATCGTCCTAGTTGCCGGCTCGGCTGATGTGCCAGCGGCCCCGAGAGGCTGGACAATCACTGTGAGTACTTACCTCGCGATTTGCTGAGAGCATACGACTAAAGCGCTCCACGCGGCGATTAGCCTCAAAGACCGAAGCGGCGTCGCAGCACATACCGATCCCCCATGGTTGCGTGACCGGCCTAACACCGTCCGATGAAGGAAGGATACCGTTCAGGCAAACCTTCGTAAGGGTAAAAAGTCACCTTCATTCGAGGCCCTCAGCCGATCGAGATGATCAGCCCACCGCCCCAGAACGGCCAGCCCCAGTTCGGCGTGGCGATGGTTCCGGGTGACGTGGTGATCTGCGCATTGCCTGGGCTCTGACAGATCGTGGTGTTGGGGCTGACGTTCGTGCACGTTGGGGCACCGGAAGCGATGGCGGCTATCCCTAGGCCGGCCGCCAGCACGGCACCGAAGAACAGCACGGTTCCCGCCACAACCTGCCAGAGCCGAACACCTCGAGTTGTCATAGCGGTAGCTCTCTCAGTACAGGTCGACACGCCGGTCGGAAAGCAAATCGACATACTCCGTCAGCGTCTTGTCGTGCGTGAGGGACAGGTCGACATCGGTGATCGCCAGCCCAGATCCCGAACCGACGTCAGCGATCACCCAGCCGTCGGGATCGACGATCACACTCCCCTCCGTCCACGGCTGCCCGCGCTCGACGCCTGCACGATCACACACCGCGACGAAAACCCGGTTCAGCCGACCGGTGGACATCGCGGTGATCACCTCGCCGGGCCGTTCGCCGTCCGGCCGCGGGAACAACGGCCAGTTCACCGGCGCCGCGATCAGTTCCGCGCCGTCGAGTGCGACCCGCCGGGTCACCTCGCCGAACTCGAGGTCGTAGCAGACCATCACCGCGATCGCCCCATGCCGGGTCCGCAGCACCGAGGGCAGATCGGCACCACGAGTGAAGATCAGCTTCTCCCGGTCCCACAGATGCGTCTTGCGGTAGGTGGCGATCACCCCGTCACGGTCCAGCGCCACCGCGCTGTTGTAGAGCAGGCCGTCATCCCCCCGCTCGCAGAACCCGCCGACGACGACGGCCTCACCGGCGGCCGAACGCCAGGCGTCGAACGCGGGATCACTGGGGCGCAACGCCGCCGAGCGGGCTTCGTCGGCATCGGCGAACATATAGCCGGAGGTCGCCAGTTCGGGCAGCACCACGACATCGGCACCCTGCGCGACGGCATCGGCGATGGCGCCCGCGGATAACTCGACATTCGCGGACACGGCCCCGAGAGTGGGCGCGATCTGCGCGCAGGCAATGCGGGTCACCCCTGCAGGTTAGCCTCGCCGCAACGGCTTGGCAGAGGAGAAAACATGGCATCTGACAACGGGTTCTTGCCGGGGGACGCCGGCATCGTCGGCCCGGTCGACGCGACCGAGTACCCCCGCTACACCGAACCGTCGACGTTCGCACGGCTGCCGCGGATCTCCGAGGTGCCCGGTGCCGACGTCCGGATCGTCGGCGTGCCGTTCGACAGCGGGGTGTCCTACCGGCCGGGCGCGCGGTTCGGGCCCTCGCACGTGCGGGCGGCTTCCAAGCTGCTGCGGCCGTTCAACCCCGCACTCGGTGTCGCGCCGTTCGCCGCCCAGCAGGTGGCCGATTGCGGCGACATCGCGGTCAACCCGTTCAACATCGACGAGGCGATCGCGGCGATCGACACCGCGATGACCGACCTGCGCAAGGACGGATCGACCGTACTGACGATCGGCGGTGACCACACCATCGCGCTGCCGATCCTGCGCTCGCTGGCCCGCGACCACGGCCGGGTGGCCGTCCTGCATTTCGACGCCCATCTCGACACCTGGGACACCTACTTCGGGTCGCCGTACACCCACGGCACCCCGTTCCGGCGGGCCAGCGAGGAAGGGCTGATCGACATGGAGCGCTCACTGCACATGGGCATCCGCGGCCCGCTGTACAGCAAGACCGACCTGGAGCAGGATTCGGTGTTGGGCTTTCAGGTCATCCGCTCCGACGATTACGAATTCGATGGTGTCGCAAGCATTGTCGAGCGGATGCGCAAGCGGCTCGATGGCGGTCCGGTGTATGTGTCGATCGACATCGACGTGCTCGATCCGGCGCACGCACCGGGCACCGGAACACCTGAGGCCGGCGGGTTGACCTCCCGCGAATTGCTCAACACCTTGCGTGGGCTGGTGGGCCTCGACATCGTCGGCGCCGACATCGTCGAGGTGGCCCCGGCCTACGACCACGCGGAGATCACCGGCATCGCCGCCGCCCACGTCGGATTCGAACTTCTCTCGGTGCTGGCCGCCAACCGATAGGCTGCGATTGTGGGCAGCCTGCGGAAATGCGCTGGTTCGGTGCCGTCGGACGGGCCAAATCAGCGTGCGGACTGTGAGCGCATGCAGCGCCGCGCCCCGGCCCGAAACCTGCATTGGGCCGAGTCCATCAATCGCCGCCAGCGGGTGCTCAACATCGCGGCCGCCATGGCTGCCGTCGTCACCGCCGTGGTCGGGGTCCTGCAGTTCGTCACCGGCGAGCGCTTGGTGGCCATCGGGCTGGTCAACCTGGGCACCGCAGCCATCTTCGGCGCGATTCCGCTGCTGCATCGCTTCGGCGAGATCCTGGCCGCGCTGGCGTTCGTGTTCTTCGCCTTCCTGTCGTTGACGATCGTCGGCTGGCAGGTCGGCACGGATTCCGGCGTCCAGTTTTACTACCTGGTGTCAGCGTCGCTGGCGGTCCTGGTGCTCGGCGTCGAACACGTCGTCTTGGCGTCGACGGTCGTCGCGATCGGCGCCGGGCTGACCATCGCGTCCCAGTTCCTGGTGCCCGGCGATACCGGGATCCAGCCGCGCTGGCTGGTCAATGCCGGCTTTGTCATCACCACGGTGTCCGCGTGCGTGATGGTGTTCGCGACGGTTTGGTACGCGATGCGCGAGGTGTCCCGGGCCGAGGCGGCGATGGAATTCGAATATCTGCGTTCTGAGGCGCTGCTGGCCAACATCCTGCCTGCCAGTATCGCTGCCCGGCTGAAGGATCCGGGCCGCGGTGTGATCGCCGACCGCTTCGACGACGCCTCGATCCTGTTCGCCGATATCGCCGGGTTCACCGAGCGGGCCAGCCAAATTCCGCCCGCCGAACTGGTGCGATTCCTCGACCGGCTGTACACGACCTTCGACCGTCTGGTCGACAAGCACGGCTTGGAGAAAATCAAGACCACCGGCGACTCCTACATGGTGGTCAGCGGGGTTCCCCAGCCCCGGGATGACCACGCCGAGGCGCTGGCGAACCTTGCCCTGGACATGGCCAAATCGGTGCGCGACCTGCGCGACCCCAACGGACGGCCGGTGCCGTTACGGATGGGCATGGCCGCCGGACCGGTGGTGGCCGGGGTGGTCGGGGCACGCCGGTTTTTCTACGACGTCTGGGGCGACGCCGTCAACGTCGCCTCCCGGATGGAGAGCACCGACCCTGAGGGACGCATCCAGGTGCCCCAGGACGTCTACGAGCGCCTCCGGGGCCAGTTCGTTCTCGAGGAGCGCGGCGACGTCGACGTCAAGGGCAAGGGCGTCATGCACACCTGGTATCTGGTGAGCCGTCGGGCCGCACCTGCCCCGGACAGCAATCGGCCCGCCCAGGAAGAGTCTGGGCGGGTCGAAAGTCCAACCGGATAGCGGCCACCCAACCGGCTCGGCGACCGAAGCCCTGCAGGTAGGCCACCCCGCACGCCAGCGTCCACACACCGAGCACGCCGAAGAACACCCAGCCCAGCGCCCGGGATCGTGGGGTCCGCGCTGACCAGTACCGCGTGCTACATGACTTTCGAGAGAAAGGCCTTGGTGCGGTCGTGCTGGGGATTGCTCAGGACATCTCGGGGCGGGCCGCTTTCGACAATCACTCCGCCATCCATGAACACCAACTCGTCGGCGACCTCCCGGGCGAAGCCCATCTCGTGGGTCACCACGATCATCGTCATCCCCTGGCTGGCAAGCTTCTTCATCACACCGAGCACCTCGCCCACGAGCTCGGGGTCCAGCGCCGAGGTCGGCTCGTCGAACAGCATCAACTTGGGGTCCATCGCCAGCGCACGGGCGATAGCGACCCGCTGTTGTTGACCGCCGGACAATTGCGCCGGGTACGCATCGGCCTTGTCCGACAAACCCACCGTGGCGAGTAGTTCGCGCGCCCGCTCGACGGCGGCGGCTTTCTTGACCCGCTTGACATGCACCGGCGATTCGATGATGTTGGCCAGCGCCGTGCGGTGCGGGAACAGGTTGAAGTGCTGGAACACCATGCCCACGTCGCGGCGGATGGTCTCGATGTGCTTCAGGTCGTTGGTAAGCTCGGTGCCGTCGACGATGATGTGCCCCTGCTGGTGTTCTTCCAGCCGGTTGATGCAGCGGATCATGGTCGACTTGCCCGACCCCGACGGGCCGACGAGCACCAGAACCCGACCGCGGTCCACCGTCAGCGTCACCCCCTTCAACACCGACAGCGCACCGAAGTCCTTGCATACCCGTTCGGCGCGAACCATGGGTTCGGTGGTCATACGTGCCCAGCCTCCGTAGTGGTCTGCGCCTTCGCCAGTGCCTCGAGTTGCTTGGTGGTCAGCTTCCTGGAGATGCCGCGGGAGAAGTACCTCTCGAGGTAGTACTGCCCCACCATCAGCACGCTGGTGACCACCAGGTACCAGGTTGCGGCGACCATCAGCAGCGGGACCGGTTCGAAGGTTCGCGCGGCGATCTCCCGGGAGGCGATGCTGTAGAGGTCGTACGAGTAGGGCACGGCGGTCACCAGCGAGGTGGTCTTCAGCATGCTGATGACCTCGTTGCCGGTCGGCGGGATGATGACCCGCATGGCCTGCGGAAGCACGGTGCGGCGCATCGTCATTCCCCACGACATGCCCAGCGCGGTCGATGCCTCCGCCTGCCCTTCGGGCACGGAAGTGATTCCGGCGCGGATGATCTCGGCCATGTAGGCGGCCTCGTTCAGGCCCAGACCGATGACGGCCAGCAGGAAGGGAATCGACAGGTCCTGTAGATCGAGGTGGAAGAACGTCGGGCCGAACGGAATACCGAGCTGGATGTTCTGGTAGATCGTCGGGATCAGACCCCAGAACACCAGCTGGACGTACACCGGTGTGCCGCGGAAGATCCACAGGAAAACCCATGCCACCGAACCGAATACCGGGTTCGGCGACAGCCGCATCACCGACAGCACCACGCCGAGCACGATGCCGATCGCCATCGCGTAGACCGTCAGCTGCAGCGTGTTGAAAACGCCGAGCATGATGCGCTCGTTGAACAGGTACTCGCGGTAGGTCGACCAGCCGTAAGCCGGGTTGGTGCCCGCGCCGTAGAGGAACAGCGCGACCAGCACGATGATGACGGTCGCCCCCACCCACCGCCAGGGATGACGAAGTGGTACCGCGTTGATGGCAGGTGGGGCCGACTCGTCGACACTCATATCGCTTAGCTGGTCCCACCGTTGATGGCCGGCTTGGTGATCATCCCCGACTCAACACCCCAGTTGCCGGCGATGGTCTTGTAGTCGCCGGTGTCAATGAGGTGTTGCAGAGCTTTCTGCAGCGAGACCGCCAGCGCTGAACCCTTCGCGACCGGCCAGCCGTACGGAGCCGAGTCGAAGATCTCGCCGGCGGCTTCGAGCTTGCCGTTGCTCTGCTTGATGGCGTACGCGGTCACCGGCGAATCCGCCGACATGGCATCGGCCTGGCCAAGTACCACGGCGTTGGTGGCGGCGTCCTGGCCGTCGAATTTCAGGATCTCGATGGCGGGTTTGCCGGCGTCGGTGCACGCCTTGCTCTTACCGGGCAGCTCGTCGGTTTCCTCGGTGGTGGTCGCCTGGACGGCCACCTTCTTACCACACGCGTTGGTGGGGTCGATCGGCGAGCCGGGACGCTGCGCCCACAGGATGCCCGCCGAGAAGTAGTCGACGAAGTCCACTGAGTCCTGGCGCTCTTTGGTGTCGGTGAACGACGACATGCCGACGTTGAAGGTGCCCTGCTGGATCGACGGGATGATCTTGGCGAAATCGGCTTCGCGGTAGTCGGCGGTCAATCCGAGCGTCGAGGCGATGGCGTTCATCAGGTCCACGTCGAAGCCGACGATCTTGCCGCTGGGATCCTTGAATTCGTTTGGCGCGTAAGGGATATTGACGCCGACTACCAGTTTGCCCGACTTCTTGATGTCGTCGGGAACTCCCGCCGCGATTTCGTCGACCTTCTGAGCCTTGGCGGCGGTGGTCGCGGCTGACGGACCTGCGCCGGTCTCGTTCTTGCTACTGCAGCCCGACAGAGTCAGGGCGCCTGCGACGGCAACCACTCCCGCGATACGCCACCAGTTCTGTGTTGCCCGACGGTCTTGACATCCAGTGAGCACGGTTGCCTCTTTCTCTCGACTGCATCCGGGCTGTCCTGCCCGAAACTAGTGGCATGGTTCAGGTTTTGTACTGCCGGTAACGGAACAGTAGTAGAGGTGTAACCATCTGGCAGCGGATCCACAGGTACCGCCAGCTAGCGTGGCCCAGCATGCCTGATCTGAGTCGAGTTCACTTCGCCGTGATGGACGGCCCGACAGCCGCAACGCTGGCGCAGGTATTGCCGGTCCTGTTGTTGAGCCTGATGGTCGAAGTCCGCCGCACCCGGCTGCACCGCTCGACGGCCAGGCTGTACATCGGTCTGTTCTTCCTGTTTTTCGCGCTCGTCGAGACCGTCATGGTGCTCTCCATCGACGGCGAAGTCTATCCATTCCAGTGGTCCGATCTGATCGCCGCGCTACTGATCTTCGGGTTGATCACCATGATCTACCGGCTGTCGGTGGCCGAGCAGACGAAGGACGACGGCGATCTCTGAGCCCACCGGCTTGAACTGCTCAAATACCGCAACTGACCGGGGCGCTGTGCAAGACTTCCGGCCATGACAACTACCTCTACCCCGCCGCTGCTGCCGCATTTGTGGAAATCGGTCCTGCTGTCGGGAGTACTGGCACTCGCCCTCGGCGTCCTGGTACTCGTCTGGCCCGCCAAGACGATCATCGTCGTCGCGATCTTCTTCGGCGCCTACCTTCTGGTGACGGGCATCTCTCAGGTCTTCCACGCCTTCACGTTGCACGTGTCGGCGGGCGGGCGGGTCATGCTGTTCATCAGCGGCGCCGCCGCCATCATCCTGGCGGTGCTGTGCTTCCGTAGCCTCCAGAACTCGATTCTGCTGTTGGCCATCTGGATTGGTATCGGCTTCATCTTCCGTGGCGTCGCGACCGCGGTCTCGGCGATCAGCGACCCCGACACCCCCGGGCGCGGCTGGGAGATCTTCATCGGTGTCATCAGCTTCATCGCGGGCCTGGTGGTCATGGGGTCGCCGTTCGAGTCGCTGGCCACACTGACCCTCGTGGTGGGTATCTGGCTGGTCGTGATCGGTGTCTTCGAGATCGTGGCGTCCTTCGGCGTGCGCAAGGCCTCCCAGAAGCTCGGCGATCGGATCAACGCCGCCTAACCACAGAAATCTGGGGCCAAAAGCCCCTAGCGCGAACGGCGCGGATTCCTACTACACTTCGTCGTAGATGGGCGATCCGCGCCTTTCGTTTGCTTGGAGAGATCCGCCATGAGTGCTCTTGACGTGTCCCGCTGGCAATTCGGAATCACGACCGTCTACCACTTCATCTTCGTTCCGCTGACGATCGGGCTGGCGCCGCTGATCGCCGTCATGCAGACGATCTGGGTGGTCACCGACAACCCGGCCTGGTACCGATTGACCAAGTTCTTCGGGAAGATCTTCCTGATCAACTTCGCGATCGGCGTCGCGACCGGCATCGTCCAGGAATTCCAGTTCGGGATGAACTGGAGTGAGTACTCCCGGTTCGTCGGCGACGTGTTCGGCGCGCCGCTGGCGCTGGAGGGCTTGGTCGCCTTCTTCCTTGAGTCCACCTTCATCGGTCTCTGGATCTTCGGCTGGACACGGCTCCCCCGCTGGCTGCACCTGACCTCGATCTGGCTGGTGGCGATCGCGGTCAATCTTTCGGCGTTCTTCATCATCACCGCGAACTCATTCATGCAGCACCCGGTCGGCACCCGGTACAACCCGGTGACGCATCGTGCCGAACTGCAGAGCATCGCCGAGTTGTTCGCCAACAACACCGGGGTGGCGGCCTTCTGGCATGCCGTCGCGGCGTCGTTCCTGGTTGCGGCGACGTTCGTGGCGACGGTCTGCGCGTGGTGGATGGTGCGAGCCAAGGGCAGCCCGGACGCGACGGCCTTGTACCGACCTGGCGCGATCCTTGGCTCGCTGGTGGCGCTGGCCGCCTGCGTCGGCTTGTTCTTCAGCGGCGACGTGCAGGGCAAGCTGATGTTCCACCAGCAGCCGATGAAGATGGCGGCTGCGGAATCGCTGTGCCACACCGAAACCGACCCGGGCTTCTCCATTCTGACGGTCGGCACCCACAACAACTGCGACAGCATCACCCGGGTCATCGAGGTGCCCTACGTCCTGCCGTTCCTGGCCGAAGGCAAGTTCAGCGGTGTCACGCTGGAGGGCACCAAAGACCTTCAGCAGCAATACGAACAGAAGTTCGGCCCGGAGTGGTACGTGCCCAACCTGTTCGTCACCTACTGGTCGTTCCGCGCCATGATCGGCCTGATGGGCGTGCCGCTGCTGTTCGCGCTGGCCACGCTGTGGCTGACCCGTCGCGGCCGGGTGCCCGGCTCCCGGTGGTATTCGCGATTCGCACTGATCACCCTGCCGACACCGTTTCTGGCGTCCATCTCCGGCTGGGTGTTCACCGAGATGGGCCGCCAGCCTTGGGTGGTCGCCCCCAATCCCGATGGTGACCAACTGGTTCGGCTGACCGTGCGCCAGGGCGTATCGCTGCACGGGCCGGGCCTGGTCTGGGTGTCGCTGATCTCGTTCACGTTGCTCTACGCGGTGCTCGCAGTGATCTGGTTCTTCCTGCTGCGCCGCTATATCACGACCGGGCCGTTGGAGCACGACTCCGAACCGGCGCCGCCCACCCCGCCAGGGGACGACGAGGTTGCGCCTCTGTCGTTCGCCTACTGAGCCGCAGGAGAGGAGTTACATCATGGGACTGCAACAGTTTTGGTTCATCATCGTGGCGGTGCTGTTTCTCGGCTTCTTCGTCCTGGAGGGGTTCGACTTCGGTGTCGGGATGGTGATGGCGTGGCTCGGCCGGCTCGGCAAGGGTGACCCCGAGTCGCACCGCCGGGCCGTGCTCAACACCATCGGTCCGGTCTGGGACGGCAACGAGGTATGGCTGATCACCGCGGGCGGCGCCATGTTCGCGGCCTTCCCACACTGGTATGCCACGGTGTTCTCGACGCTCTACCTGCCGCTGCTGGTAATTCTGCTGTCGATGATCGCCCGCATCGTGGCCATCGAATGGCGCGGCAAGATCGACGATCCGAAGTGGCGCAGGTGGTGTGACATCGGGATCGCCATCGGGTCTTGGCTGCCGGCGATCCTGTGGGGTGTGGCGTTCGCGATTCTGGTCAAGGGCCTTCCGGTCGGGCCGGACAAGAATGTCGTCGGGCTGTCGGTCGCCGATGTGCTCAACCCCTACACGTTGCTCGGCGGGCTGGCCACCTGCGCGCTGTTCCTGTTCCACGGCGCGGTGTTCCTGGCGCTGAAGTCCGGCGGTGCTGTGCGCACCGATGCGGTCGGATTGGCCCGCAAGCTCAGCGTGCCCGCCACCGTGCTGGTCGCCGCGTTCGGCCTGTGGACCCAACTGGCGTACGGAAAGCCGTGGACATGGGCCGTGCTGGCGCTGGCGGTGGTGGCCCAGCTGGCGGCCGTCGCGGCCGCCTGGGGCGTCCGCGAAGGCTGGGCGTTCCTGGCGACGACGATCGTCGTCGCCGCGGTGGTGATCCTGCTGTTCGGGTCGTTGTACCCGAATCTGGTGCCGTCCACCCTCGACCCGGCCTACAACCTGACGATCTACAACGGCTCGTCGAGTCCGTACACCTTGAAGGTGATGACTTGGGCCGCACTGATATTCACCCCGATCGTCCTGATCTACCAGGGTTGGACCTACTGGATCTTCCGTAAGCGGATCTTCGCCGAGTCGATCCCGAAGTCGATCGGTCTGCCGCTGAGGCGCGTGCCCTGAGCGCCGGCGGCCGGCGCCGGGCGGGCCCGCTGGACCCGCGTCTGTGGCGGTCTTCGTCGGCGGTGCGCCGCTATCTGGTCGCGACGGTTGCCTGCGGGACGCTGATCTCCGGCTGTGCCATCGCCGGCGCCGTCGTACTCGGTCATGTGGTGGCCGGTGTCATCACCGACCCGGGCACCCGCAGCATTGGTTACTGGCGTACCGATCTGGTGATCCTGGCCGGGCTGTGGCTCGTGCGGGCTCTGGTGCAGTGGCTACAGGGCCGGCTTGGCCAGCGCGGGTCCAGCGCGGTGATCGCCGACCTCGGCGGCCAGGTCCTGCAAACGGTCACCGCCGTGGCGCCCGGAGTGCGGGGCAGCGGCCGAGACGACGCCACGACCGTGATCACCAGCGGGCTCGACGGTCTGCGACCGTATTTCACCGCCTATCTCCCCGCGCTCTTCCTCGCGGCGATCCTCACCCCGGCCACCGTTGTCGTCATCGCGTTCAACGACTTCCAGTCGGCGCTGATCGTGCTGATCGCACTGCCGCTGATCCCGGTCTTCATGGTGCTCATCGGCCTGGCCACCGCGGAGCGTTCGGCGGACGCACTGGAAGCGATGACCACGCTGCAGGCACGGCTGATGGATCTGATTGCCGGCATCCCCACACTGCGCGCCCTCGGCCGGGCCGACGGGCCAGCCGACCGCATCGCCAAACTCAGTGCGGCCCATCGCCGATCGGCGATGGCCACCCTGCGCATCGCGTTCCTTTCAGCCCTGGTGCTCGAGCTCATCGCCACGCTGGGCGTGGCGCTGGTCGCGGTCAGCATCGGGCTACGGCTGGTGTTCGGTGAGATGAGCCTGGTCGCCGGGCTGACCGTGCTGCTGCTGGCCCCTGACGTGTTCTGGCCGCTGCGCCGCGTCGGCGTCGAGTTCCACGCCGCGCAGAACGGAAAGGCGGCCGCCGACAAGGCGTTCGCGCTCATCGAGCAGTACCCCGAACCGCCGGCCGGCACCGGCACCGTCAACGCCGCCGGCGCGGTGATCGTGCTCGACGGCCTGTGCGTCGCCGGGCGGGACGGGATGTCGCCGCACCAGTTGTCCGGCCGGCTGCTGCCCGGTGAGATCACCGTGCTCACCGGCGCCAACGGCGCCGGCAAGACCACCACCCTGCTCGCAATCGCCGGCCTGATCACCCCGACGCGCGGCCACGTCACCGTCGACGGTGTCGACGTCGACGTCGACGAACTCGACCGCGCTGCCTGGTGGCGGCAGCTGGCGTGGTTGGCCCAACGCCCGGTGATCATCCCCGGCAGCATCGCCGACAACCTCAATCTGTTCGGACCGCTAACCGACCCCGAATCCGCCTGCCGGGCAGCGGGTTTCACCGACGTTCTCGAGCGGCTGCCGAACGGCATGGACACCGTACTGGGCCGCAGCGGAACGGGGCTGTCGCTGGGGCAGCGCCAGCGGCTGGGCCTGGCGCGCGCACTCGGCTCCCGCGCACCCGTGCTGCTACTCGATGAACCCACCTCACACCTCGATGAGGACACCGAACAGGCTGTGCTGCAAGCTATCATCCGACGCGCAGCAGAGGGAGCCACTGTCGTGCTGGTCGCCCACCGCGACAGTGTGGTGGGAATCGCCGATCACGCCATCGCGGTGGAGGCCGATCACCATGCCGCCGTCTGAGATTCGTGCGCTGCTGCGGCCGCGCCTGCCCCGGCTCGTCCTGGCGATCGCGCTCGGCTCGCTGGCGCTGGGCAGCGCGCTGGCCCTGGCCGGGGTATCGGCCTGGCTGATCACCCGCGCCTGGCAGATGCCGCCCGTGCTTGACCTGTCGGTGGCCGTCGTGGCCGTGCGGACATTCGGCATCTCCCGTGGTGTGCTCGGTTACTGCGAGCGACTGGCCTCCCACGACACCGCGCTGCGGGCGGCGGCCAGCGCCCGCAGCGAGATCTACCGCCGCCTCGCCCACGGCCCGGCCGACGTCACTGCGCGATTGCACAGCGGTGACCTGCTGACCCGGGTCGGCGCCGATGTCGACACCCTCGCCGACGTCCTGGTCCGAGCCCTGGTTCCGATCGGGGTGGCCACCGTCCTCGGCGTCGCCGCCACCGCCGTCATCGCCGTCATCTCCCCCGCCGCGGCCGTCATCCTCGCGCTGTGCCTGCTGATCGCGGGCGTGCTGGCGCCGGTGCTGGCCGCACGGGCGGTGCGCGCCCAGGAGACGGTTGCCCGCCACCTTCAATCCGAGCGCGATATCGCGGCGGTCACCGCTCTCGAGCACGCGGCCGAACTACGGGTCGCCGGCCGGCTTCCCGCCGTGATCGCGCACGCCGAACAACGCCAGCGTGACTGGGGGTCAGCGATCGACCGCGCCGCGGCCCCGGCCGCCGCGGCAGCCGCGGTTCCCACCCTGGCCATCGGGGCCAGCGCCATCGGCGCCGTCGTCGTCGGCATCGGCATCGCCGCCCACACCGCACCCACAACACTGGCGGTCCTGATGTTGTTGCCGCTGTCGGCGTTCGAAGCCACCGTCGCACTGCCGGGCGCCGCCGTCGCGTTGACCCGCGCACGCATAGCCGCACAACGACTGGCCGAACTGGTTCCCACCGAAGTCACGACGACACCCGTCTCAGTCACCACGCCAGTCCGCACACCGGAGTTGCGCGCCGGCGACGTTCGCGCCGGCTACCCCGGCAGCCAGCCCGGCCAAGCAGTCACCCTGGCCCTGCAGCCCGGTGCCCGGCTGGCGATCACCGGCCGCAGCGGTGCCGGCAAGACCGCCCTGCTGATGACCTTGGCCGGCCTGCTCCCACCGGTCAGCGGCAAGGTGACTGTCGATGGTGTCCCGACCGGTTCGCTGAGTGAATCCGAATTACGCAGCGCCGTATGTTATTTCGCTGAAGATGCCCACTTGTTCAGCACCACCGTCCGGGACAACCTGTTGGTGGCACGCGGCGACTGCGGCGACGAGGAGCTCACGCACACCCTGGCCACGGTGGGCTTGGGCGACTGGCTGGGCAGCCTGCCGGACGGGCTGAGCACCGTGCTGGCCGGTGGCGCCGCCGCCGTGTCAGCGGGGCAACGACGGCGGCTGTTGCTGGCGCGGGTGTTGCTATGTCCCGCACCGATCGTGCTGCTCGACGAGCCGACCGAGCACCTCGATGCCGCCGACGGGCAGCGCATGCTGCGTGCCGTCCTCGACGATCGGCACGGGCTGCTGTCGCCGGAGCGAACGGTGGTGGTCGCCACCCATCAACTTGGCAACGACATCGCCTGTCCGCGACTATCGATCGGCAACGACGGGTAACGTAGCGCCCATGACTGAGCCCCCAGAGCAGGCACCTCAGCAACCCACGCCACCACCGCCCCCGCAGGGCTATCCCAATCCGTATGCCGCAGGGCCCTATCAGGGCGGCCCCTATCCGGGTGGCTATCCGCCTGCCCCGCCGCAGCCGTATGCGGGCTACGCGCCCCCGCCCGCCGCCCCCCGCAACGGGCTGGGCGTCGCCGCACTGGTCATCGCGATCGTGGCACTGCTGTCGTCGTTCTCGGTGGTCGGCGGCATCGTTCTCGGCATCGTCGCGGTCATCATCGGCTTCGCCGGCCGCAGCCGCGCCAAGCGCGGTGAAGCCAACAACGGCGGCGTCGCGCTCGCCGGAATCATCCTCGGGTTCCTCTCGATCATCATCGGCCTGGCCTTCATTGCGCTATGGGTCGGCGTGTTCAAGGAAGTCGGCGCCACCGACTACATCGACTGCCTGCAGAAGGCCGGCCAGGATCAGTCTGCGGTCCAGCAGTGCGCCGATGAATTCAAGCAATCCGTGGAGAACAAGTTCAGCGTCACGCTGACGCCGACACCCTAGCGGGCAGCTGCCGTCGCCGCGGCAGGAACTCCAGCGACAACAACACCACCAGCAGCGGCAGCACCTGACTCAGGGGCAGCAGCACGTACCTGCGATCGCCGAGCGCATGAAACTTGCGCAAGTAGCGGTACAACGACTCCAGCGCGATCAGCGAGTCGCCGAGATGGATCGCCGCGTAGAAGAAGTTGCGCAGCGGCCCGCGGTCGTTGTCGTTGAATATCTCCGGAAACGCCGCGAATGCCAGTGAGAGACGCTGTGCGCCAAGATCTTTCATCGCATCGATCATGTCGACCGACAACCGCTCGTCGGTGCCGTTGGGCGCGCCGCGGCGCCGCCACGGAATGTCGAGGGTGACATCGCTGCCGCCACCGGCCACTGCGTAGCGGTGGAATCCCTGCACCCGGCCGGCGCTGTCGCGCGCAACGATCAGCAAGATGCCGGGATAGTGACCGGTGAGTGCGCCGTCCAGGATCATCGAGAAGCCACGCTCGGTGCGCGCGCCCTTCGGCGAGGACAGCAGCACATCGGTCAGCTCGGCCAGCTGGTCGTCGTCCAGCTCTTGTTCGGCGACGACCTCCGTGGTGATGCCGAAGTTGTGGGTGCGCTGCACTGCCTGGCGCAGATTGCGAAACCGGCGGCCGACCATGTCGAACAGCGGTACGTCGATCACGACATCCCGGCCGATCGGTACCGGTCGCAGCGTCTGGCCGATCACCGCCGGATCGCGCCACAACCCGAGCCTGCGCTCACTGCAGCCTAGGACCACCACCCGCCAGCCGCGGGTATGGCACATCCCGGCGAAGTCGGCGATCAGCTCGAGGAAGCGGTCTTCGTCACCGATCGGGTCGCCACTGACGACGGCGTAGCCCAGCCGGGTGCGATAGGCGATCGCCGCGGTTCCGTCGGCGCTGAAGAAATGGCTCTTCAGGACCTGCATCGCGAACGGCGCCACCGGGTCGCCGCTGGTCGCCTTCACCAGTGCCCATACCCGCGGCAACTGCGCCGGCTCCGGTCGCGCCGTCGTCGGCCACATCAGCGCCAGCCCCGACGACGCGATCAGC
Source organism: uncultured Mycobacterium sp. (assembly GCA_900078375.1). GTDB lineage: Bacteria > Actinomycetota > Actinomycetes > Mycobacteriales > Mycobacteriaceae > Mycobacterium. The sequence goes on from FLQS01000040.1 coordinate 45,903, forward strand.
ACATCGCCCGTGATGTCGAAGCCGAGCAGGTGGGCGGCGAATCCGGCGACGAGCGCCGCGGCGGCCGCGATCGCGTGCGCGGCGGTGACCGGGCGGCCCAGGAAAATGCCCCGCGCGATCAACGCGACAGCGGCCAAGATGGTCAATGACCAGGCCAGACGGCCGTCGTGATGCCAGTTGGCGTGATGATGGGTGCGGACCACAAGCACGGCGAGCCAACTGATCGCGATGAACAATGCCAGCGCGCCCACCCAGCGAGCAGCCAGGGTGTCGACATGCACGACAACCCGTTCCCTGGCGCGAAGGCGCAGCGCCTCTTGGACCGGCGGTTCGGTCACCTTAGAAACGATACGCCCGCTATCAGGCATTTCCCGGGAAGTGCTTCACGATTCCTTCCTGGACGACGGTGGCCACGACGTCCCCTGCCGGGCTGAAAAAGTGGCCCGTGCCCAAGCCCCGTGACTCTGCGGCGACCGGCGAATTCGTCGAATACAAGACCCAGTCCGAGAAGTCGACCTGCCGGTGAAACCACACCGAGTGATTCACGGTCACGGCGAAGATGCGGTCCCAGCCCCAGGACAGGCCATGGGTGGTGATGATCGAATCCAGGACCGTGGTGTCCGACGCGTAGATCATCGCAGCGGTGTTCAGCGTCGGGTCGTCGGGCATCACCCCGTCGGCCTTGAGCCACACCTGGTTGGCCGTGAGCATGCCGCCCTTTTCCCGCATGATCCAGGACGGGTCGTTGGTGTAGCGCCACTCGATCGGACGAAGCGCCTCGACGAATCCTGGCACCACCTTCTCGTATCCGACCAGCAGCTCGTCAATCGTGGGCAAGGTCTCCGGCGCCGGCAGATCGGGCATCGGGGTGTTGTGCTCGAGTCCGCTGCCCGCCGACAGGTAGGACACCAGCGCGGTAGCCAGCAGCGTGCCGTTCTGCATTGCGTCGACGCGCCGGTTGGCAAAGCGCCGCTCGTCGCGCAGCCGCACCACGTGGTACTCGATATCGGCGGTCGGGTCGCCGCCGGCGATGAAATGCACCGACAGTGCGCTGGGCGCGATCTTGTGGGCCACCGTGCGGCTGGCCGCGACGAACGACTGCGCCATCAGCTGCCCGCCGAATGTGCGGGGCGGATTCTTGCGGGGGTGGGCGCCGGCGAACACGTCGTCGCCAACTGGGGAGAGATCGAGAATGGCCAGCAGGTCGTCGAGGTCTGACGTGGCCAAAAGTGTCTCCCTAGTGGTCGTCCTCCCCGATCCGGTGCACGTGGATCAGGTTGGTCGAGCCTACTGTGCCCGGAGGAGCACCAGCGACGATGATGACCATGTCGCCCCGCTTGTAGCGGCCAAGCTCCAGCAGGGACTTGTCGACCTGGCGAATCATGTCATCGGTGGCCGTCATGTGATCGACGATGAAGGTCTCGGTGCCCCAGGTCAGCGCCAGCTGGCTACGCACCTCGGGCAGCGCGGTGAACGCCAGCAACGGCAGGTGGGTGTGGAGCCTGGCCAGCCGCTTGACCGTGTCCCCGGACTGGGTAAACGCAACCAGTGCCTTGGCGTCCAGCCGCTCCCCGATATCGCGGGCGGCATAGGAGATCACACCGCGCTTTGTTCGCGGCACATGGGTGAGCGGCGGCGCCGCGATCGAGTTGTCCTCGACTGCCTGGATGATGCGGGCCATCGTGCGCACCGCCTCCATCGGGTATTTGCCGACCGACGTCTCGCCGGACAGCATCACCGCGTCGGCGCCGTCGAGCACCGCGTTGGCGACGTCGGACGCCTCGGCCCGTGTGGGCCGGGAGTTCTCGATCATCGACTCGAGCATCTGGGTGGCCACGATCACCGGTTTGGCGTTCTCCCGGGCCATCTGGATGGCCCGCTTCTGTACCAGCGGGACCTCTTCGAGCGGCAGCTCGACGCCCAGGTCACCGCGGGCGACCATGACGGCGTCGAAGGCCAGCACGATGGCCTCGAGATTGTCGATCGCTTCGGGTTTCTCCAGCTTCGCAATAACCGGGACGCGCCGGCCGACCCGGTCCATCACCTCGTGCACCAATTCGACGTCGGTTGGCGACCGCACGAACGACAGCGCCACCAGGTCCACCCCGAGGCGCAGCGCGAACTCCAGGTCGTTGATGTCTTTTTCGGACAGTGCGGGGGCCGAGACGTTCATACCGGGCAGCGACATGCCCTTGTTGTTGCTGACTTTGCCGCCCTCGGTGACCATGCAGACCACGTCGTCGCCGTCGATGTGCTCGACGACGAGTCCGACGTTGCCGTCATCGACCAGCACCCGGTCACCCGGGCTGGCGTCCTGGGCAAGCCTCTTGTAGGTGGTCGACACGCGGTCGTGGTTGCCTTCGCAGTCCTCGACGGTGATTCGCACGGTCTCGCCATTGGCCCAGTAGGTCGGGCCGTCCGCGAACCGTCCGAGCCGGATCTTGGGCCCCTGCAGGTCCGCGAGGATGCCGACGGCATGGCCGGTCACATCGGAGGCCTTGCGAACGCGCTTGTAGGCGGTCTCGTGGTCGGCGTAGTCGCCGTGGCTGAAGTTCAGGCGGGCGACGTCCATGCCGGCTTCGACCAGAGCCCTGACCGACTCATCGGTGCTGGTTGCGGGGCCGAGGGTACAGACAATCTTGCCGCGTCTAGTCACAACGCCTCAGCATAGTCGCGGTTCACGGGCATCTCGACCGATACAGATAGCAGTGCAGCGGCGTTCACTCAGACGACAGCCAACGGCAATTGGTGCGGCCGTACCGGCTCCGGGAGATCGGACTCCCCCATCAGATACGCATCCACCGCATGGGCGGCCGCGCGGCCCTCAGCGATCGCCCAGACGACCAGCGACGCACCGCGGTGGGCGTCGCCGCAGACGAACACGCCCGGTGCGTCGGTCTGCCAATTCGAGCCGCAGCTGATGCTCCCGCGCGGGCTCAGCGTGATACCGAGGTCGTCGAGCAGCGTCATGTGTTCGACACCCTCGAACCCGATGGCCAGCAACGCCAGATCGCAAGGGATCTCCAGAGATTCACCGACCGGAGTGATGACCCGTCGGCCGTCGACACGTTCGACCTTCACCTCGGCGATCTGCATGGCACGCAGGTTGCCGTCGTGGTCACCGACAAAGCGTTGCACGGCCACCTGGTAATGGACGGTGCCACCCTCGGCGTGCGCGGGCGAGCTGCGCAGCACCAATGGCCAAGTGGGCCACGGGGACAGCTCGTCGTCGCGGACGTCAGGGGGCTGCGGGTTGTAGTCCAGCTGGGTCACCGATGCCGCACCCTGGCGGTGTGCGGTACCAAGGCAGTCGGCGCCGGTGTCGCCGCCGCCGATGATCACCACATGCTTGCCCTTGGCTGAGATATCGGACGGCCCGTCGCCCTCGCACTCCCGGTTGGCCGGGACCAGGTGCTCCATTGCGAGGTGAACACCCTTGAGGTGGCGCCCCTCGACCTCGTTGTCGCGGCCCCGCAGCGCACCAACCGCCAGCACGACGGCGTCGAACCGGTTGCGCAACTCATCTACCGACAGGTCGACACCGACCTCACATTCGGTGACGAAACGTGTTCCCTCGGCTCGCATCTGGGACAGCCGTTGGTTGAGGGTGGCCTTCTCCAGCTTGTATTCGGGTATCCCGTAGCGCAGCAGACCGCCCAGCCGGTCGTCACGTTCGTATACCGTGACGTGGTGCCCGGCGCGGGTCAGCTGCTGTGCCGCAGCAAGTCCCGCCGGTCCCGAGCCGACGACGGCGACGTTCTTACCGGTGCCGATGGCGGCCGGCTGCGCCTCGACGATGCCAAGGCGCCAGGCCTGGTCGACGATCGTGTTCTCGATGCGCTTGATCGTCACGCTGCCGCCGGTCTGTTCCTCCCCGATGGACAGCACGCAGGCCGCCTCACACGGCGCGGGGCACAGCCGGCCGGTGAATTCGGGGAAGTTGTTGGTGGCATGCAGGCGTTCGCTGGCGGCATCCCAGCGTCCGCGGCGGACCAGGTCGTTCCATTCCGGGATCAGGTTGCCCAGCGGGCAGCCGACAGTTCCGGAGTGGCAGAACGGGATTCCGCAGTCCATACAGCGACGCGCCTGCTGAGAAACCTCGGCGGCACGGTCCGTGGCGCCTTGACGCTCGTACACCTCGCGCCAGTCGCCGACCCGCTCATCGACGGTCCGCTTGGCGGCCTCGATTTTGGGAACCTTCAGAAATCCGGTGGGATCAGCCACGAGTTGCCTCCATGATCGCGGTGTCCACGTCACGCCCCTCGGCCTTGGCCATCCTGGTGGCCTCGAGCACCCGCTGGTAGTCGGTGGGCATGATCTTGGTGAATTGTGCGCTGCGCCTTGGCCAGTCCGAGAGCACCGATTTGGCCAGCGTACTGCCGGTGTGATGGACGTGGCGGGCCACGACATCGTGTAGCCATTCCAGGTCGACGGGATCCAGGCTTTGTAGCTCGACCATCGCGGTGTTGACCTTGGCCGGATTCAGGCCGAGCACGTAGGCGATCCCACCGGACATCCCGGCCGCCATATTGCGTCCGGTGCGGCCCAGTACGACGACGCGCCCGCCGGTCATGTACTCGCAGGCGTGGTCACCGACGCCTTCGGTCACCGCCAGCGCGCCGGAGTTGCGGGCGGCGAACCGCTCCCCGGCCCGGCCACGCAGGTACACCTCCCCCGAGGTGGCCCCGTACAGCAGGGTGTTGCCGGCGATCACGTTGTCCTCCGGCAGGAACAGGACGTCCTCGGGTGGCCGGACGATCACCCGGCCGCCGGAAAGACCCTTGCCCACATAGTCGTTCGCGTCGCCGATGAGGTCCAGGGTGATGCCAGGCGGCAGGAACGCGCCGATGGACTGGCCTGCCGACCCGGTCAGTGTGATGTGGATGGTGTCCTCGGGCAGGCCCGCGGCCCCGTAGCGGCGGGTGACCTCCGAGCCCAGCAGTGTGCCGACGGTCCGGTTCACGTTGCGCACCGGCAATTCCAGCCGCACCGGATGGGCATCCTCGAGTGCACCCTCGGCCAATGCGATCAGCGTCTGGTCAAGTGCGTGCTCGAGGCCGTGGTCCTGGTCCCGCAGGCGACGGCGCTGGGGCAGCGGGCCGCCATGGGCGTCGGTGGGGACGGCGAAGATCGGGCTGAGGTCCAGTCCGCGTGTCTTCCAGTGCGCCACACCGTCTTCGGTGTCGAGCACCTCGGCGTGGCCGACGGCCTCGTCGATACTGCGGAAGCCCAGCTCGGCCAGCATCGTGCGGACGTCTTCGGCGATGAACCGGAAGAAGTTCTCGACGAATTCCGGCTTGCCGTTGAAGCGCGCTCGCAGTTCCGGATTTTGGGTGGCCACCCCTACCGGGCAGGTGTCGAGGTGGCAGACGCGCATCATGATGCAGCCCGCCACGATCAGCGGGGCGGTGGAAAAGCCGAACTCCTCGGCGCCGAGCAACGCGGCGACCATCACGTCACGGGCGGTGCGCAACCCGCCGTCACACTGGACGGTGATGCGGTCACGAAGGCCGTTGAGCACCAACGTCTGCTGCGTGTCGGCCAGGCCGATCTCCCATGGCGCACCGGCGTGCTTGAGACTGGTCAGCGGCGCCGCGCCGGTACCGCCGTCGTATCCGGAGATCAGCACGACGTCGGCGTGGGCCTTGGACACCCCGGCCGCCACTGTGCCGACCCCGACCGAGCTGACCAGCTTGACGTGAATCCTGGCCTCGGAGTTGGCGTTCTTGAGGTCGTGGATCAGCTGGGCGAGATCCTCGATGGAGTAGATGTCGTGGTGCGGCGGCGGCGAGATCAGGCCGACACCGGGTGTGGAGTGCCGGGTCTTGGCGATGTTGGGATACACCTTGAACCCGGGCAGTTGCCCGCCTTCGCCGGGCTTGGCGCCTTGGGCCATCTTGATCTGGATGTCGGTCGCGTTGACCAGGTAGTCGCTGGTGACGCCGAACCGCCCTGATGCCACCTGTTTGACGGCGCTGCGCCTGCGCGGGTCGTAGAGCCGGTCTTCGTCTTCGCCGCCCTCTCCGCTGTTCGAGCGCCCGCCGATGTTGTTCATGGCGATCGCCATGGTCTCGTGGGCCTCTTGCGATATGGAGCCGTAGCTCATGGCCCCGGTGTTGAACCGTGCGCAGATGGCATCGACGGACTCGACTTCGTGCAGCGGGATCGGCGGGCGCAGACCGTTCTTGAAGGCGAACAGTCCACGCAGCGTCCCGCCCTCGCGGGACAGGCGGTTGACCTCTTCGGAGTATTTGGCGAACACCTCGTTGCGTCCGGTTCGGGTCGAATGCTGAAGCAGGAAGACGGTTTCCGGGGTGAACAGGTGCAGCTCACCCTCGCGGCGGAACTGATATTCACCGCCGACCTCCAGCCTGCGGTGCACCCGCTCGGTGGGGTTCTCCGGATAGGCGCGCCGATGCCGCTGCTTGACTTCCTCGGCCAGCACGTCGAGCCCGACGCCGCCGAGCTGGCTGACGGTGCCCGTCAGATACTCGTCCACCACATCCTTGCTGAGCCCGATGGCCTCGAATGCCTGTGCGGCCGTGTAGGAGCCGACGGTGGAGATGCCCATCTTGCTCATCACCTTCATGACGCCCTTGCCGAGCGCCTTGAGGAAGTTGCGTACCGCCGTGGCTGCGTCGATTCCGGTGAGCTCACCTTCGCGGATGAGGTCCTCGATCGATTCGAAGGCCAGATAGGGGTTGACCGCGGCCGCCCCGTATCCGATCAGCAGGGCGATGTGGTGGACCTCGCGGGCGTCGCCGCTCTCCACGACCAGCGCCACCATCGTGCGCTTTTTGGTGCGCACCAGATGGTGATGCACCGCCGCGACGGCCAGCAACGACGGGATCGGCGCCCTGGTGTGATCGGAGTCGCGATCGGAGATCACCAGTGTGCGTGCGCCTTTCGCGATCGCCTCACTTGCCCGGTGGCGCAGGTCCTCGATGGCGTCGGCCAGCCCTTCCCCACCGCGTTCGACCTCGTAGAGCGACCGCAGCACGGCGGTCTTCAGGCCGGACTGTTCGCCGTCGTCGTTGATGTGGACGATGCGGTTCAGCTCGTCGTTGTCCAGAACCGGCCAGTGCAACAGGATCTGGCGGCAGGAAGCCGCGGTGGGTTCCAGCAGGTTCTGCTCGGGGCCCATGACGCGGGCCATCGAGGTGACGATCTCCTCGCGGATCGCGTCCAGCGGCGGATTGGTCACCTGGGCGAACAGTTCGACGAAGTAGTCGTAGATGAGCTTGGGGCGCTGGGACAGCACGGCCACCGGGGTGTCGGTGCCCATCGACCCCAGCGGCTCCTGGCCGGAGGCGGCCATCGGCGTGAGCATGATCCGCAGGTCTTCTTCGGTGTAGCCGAAGGCGATCTGGCGGCGGACCACCGATTCGTGGTTGGGCGACACGCGGGTGCGGGCAGGCAGGGTTGCGATATCGAGCAGGCCGGCGTGCAGCCATTCCCCATAGGGGTGCTCGGCGGCCAGCTGATCCTTGATCTCGTCGTCGGACACGATGCGCCCGGCAGCGGTGTCGATCAGGAACATCTTGCCCGGCTCGAGCCGGCCCTTGGCGACGACTTCGCCCGGCGGGATGTCCAGCACACCGCTCTCACTGGCGAGGATCACCCGATCGTCGATGGTGCGCCACCACCGGCCAGGCCGTAATCCGTTGCGGTCCAATACCGCTCCAACAACGGTGCCGTCGGTGAACGTCACGCAGGCCGGGCCGTCCCACGGCTCCATGAGCGACGCGTGGTACTGACAGAACGCCCGGCGCGCCGGGGCAAGCGTGGTGTTGTTCTCCCAGGCCTCCGGGATCATCATCATCACCGCGTGCGGCAGGCTGCGACCGCCGAGATGCAACAGCTCGAGCACCTGGTCGAAGGATGCCGAGTCCGAGGCGTCGGGGGTGCAGATCGGCGACAGCCGGCTCAGGTCGCCGGGGATCTTGGCGCTGGCCAGCATGGCTTCCCTGGCATGCATGCGGTTGCGGTTGCCGCGCACGGTGTTGATCTCGCCGTTGTGGGCCACGAAGCGGAACGGGTGTGCCAGCGGCCAGGACGGGAAGGTGTTGGTGGAGAAGCGGCTGTGCACGATGGCGATCGCGCTCATGCAGCGCTCGTCGCGCAGGTCGGCGAAGTACTTGGGCAGCTGCATCGTGGTGAGCATGCCCTTGTAGGCCAGCGTGCGACTGGACAGCGACGGGAAGTAGACGGCCTCGGGGCCCTGCTCGGCACGCTTACGCACCGGGTACACCAGCCGATCGAGGTCGATCCCGCCCGGGCGGCTGCCGTTTCGCGTCGGGGCGGCGATGAACAACATCGACATGTGCGGCATACAGCCCAATGCTGTCGCGCCGACTTCGGCGCCGATCGGATCGACCGGGACCGTACGCCAGCCGAGGACCTCAAGGCCCTCCTCGTCGGCGATCGCCTGCACCCGGTCCACAGCAGCCAGTCGTTGGACGGGATCCTGCGGCAGGAAGCAGATGCCGGCCGCAAAGGTGTTGGCGCCGTTAGCCGTCGATGAGGGTAGGTCGAATTCGACCACCTCCCGGAGCAATTCGACGGGCAGTTGCAGCAGCATGCCCGCGCCGTCGCCACTGTTCGGCTCGGCCCCGGCCGCACCGCGGTGCTCGAGGTGCTCCAGCGCGGTCAGGCCGTCAGCGACGATCTGGTGGGACCGGCGGCCCTTGATGTCGGCCACCATCGCGACACCGCACGAGTCGGACTCGTGCCGGGGGTCATAGAGACCCTGCGCTTCGGGAAGTGCTGAGAACAGCATTCCAGGCTCCTCCGCGTCGGTCATATGGGGCGGGAAAGCTGGTGTGCGCGCGAGGCGCTGGCATTGTGGCCTTGCCGCAGTCCGACGAGTGATGTCTGGGACTGCGCCGGCCCGATGATTCGGCGCGAAGTTGCGTCGCACCGATTACCGATTGTATCAGCGAGGGCCGGTGGCTACTGACTGATTAATGTGGGCACCAGCGGAAAGCCGGGCAGGTTACGGACCACCGTCCAGACGGCCGCCGAGACCACGATCACCACGACGGCTGGCAGCGGGAAGGTCCGCTCCCCTCGCCTGCTCCGCCACACCACCCAGATGGCCAGCAGCGGCAGACCCACCAGTGCAAAGACGTTGTCGACGACGGCGGCGCCCACCTCACCGTGCAGCAGGTCGTGGGTCATTCGCAGACCGCCGCAGAACGGGCAGTTCCAGCCGGTGAGGAGACGGAACGGGCACGGCGGGAACAGGGCGCCGGGCCGGTGCGGGTCGACCATCCCGACGTAGGCCAGGGCACCGACCGCTAGGGCGCCCGTACCGATCGAAAGGGCACCTGACCTAATCGAAAGACCGCTACGTGCCATCGCGCAGGGGGCGCCCCTGCGGGTCGCGCACCTTGTCGGTGAGGATCATGATGGCGTCGATGATGCCCCAGACGATTGCGCCGATCGTGCAGGTGAGTAGCCCGACGACCAGCTGAATGATGCCCAGTTTGGTATCGCCGAGGTAGATGCGGCCGATGCCGACGAGGCCGAACAGCCCGAGCAGCTGCAGCAAGCCGGCGATGACCTTGGACTTATCCGACAGCGGTTCACCCGTGATGGGATGCCGGCCGAACGGCGCGGCGGGGTCGTAGCCTCCCGGGGCCGGATACTGCGGCGGCATCGGGTAATTCGGCGGAGGTGGGTACTGGCCGGGTGGCGGCGGTGCGCCCTCGGTGCCTCCGAACTGCGGCTCTGTCATGCCAGACAGCATGCCAGAGCGAGGCCGAACCTAGAAGGGTGGCGCGTCGTCGCAGCCAGGCGGTGCCGAACGGGCGTTGGCGGGTGTGCGGTCTCTGCGGTTGCGGGCGCGTTCGGTGGCGATGTGGTGGGCGCGGTTCTGCCTTCGGGTCGTCGATCGCCTTGGCATCATCACCGACCGGTTGCCGCAGCGGTGGACTGCCGGTTCCACGGGACGTGACGGTGGGGCTGTGGGTGTCATGAGCGCGGGAAACAGCAGGGCGCTCCCCGGAGTCGTCACATAGGTCTCGCCATCGGGAAGCGACCAGATCACCGTGCCGTCAGCGAGCTGTTGGTCCTTCCAGCCCCAAAAAGTCTTCAGAAGGTGGTGATCACGGCACAGACATTTGAGGTTGGAGGCGTGCGTCGCGCCGAAGGGCCACGGGATCGTGTGGTCGATATCGCAGTGCGTCGCGGGCTTGTCGCAGCCGGGAGCCCGGCACGTCAGGTCACGGGCGCGCACAAAGTCGGCGAGCGCACGGGAGGGGTGATAGCTGGGGTCCGGCGGCACATCGACGGGAATGATCAGCGGCCGCTGGCGTGCCGTCGCTGTGAGTTCGGCCAGCAGTTCCGGTGCGATCACCACCCCGGTGTCGAGGAGATAAGCCGGCTTGTTGCCGGTGCCCTCGAGTGTGGCTTGGTCGGCCACCACGTGAATGATGACCGACCCTGGCGGTGTTGCGGTTGCCGCACAATCGGATTGGCCGCACTGGCAGGCGAGGCGTTCAGCGCCGGTGCCCAATGTCCCGAGCGCGTCGGAACGACGCTGCCCGACCGTTCGGGGATCGGTGGTGCAGACGGACCTCGCCATCGCGTTCAGCCGCTTCTCGAGAGCGGCGCCGTCGGTGGCCGACAGCCGCGCCGTCAGCTCCACGTACCCGTCGGTTGTCTCCCAGAATTCGACGTCACGGTCACTACCGCGATCCTGGATCCGCCGCACCGCGTCCGGGTCCCGTTGAATCACGATGTCGTCGATCTCGGTGGCGAGCTTGCGGCGCGACATCGAGGGCCAGCGGGCCACGATGGCCGCCAGCTCGGCGTCGACGTCAGCCATGGCGTCGGCATCGGTGAGCAGGTGCGTGCGGTAGACGATCGTCTTGAACAGCTGGCAATCGATATCGCCCGCCTCGAAGACGGCGGCGACCGCGGGCAGCCGCAGCATGGCCAGCGCATAGTTCATGTAGCTGTTCGCTTTGCCCAAGCTCAGCCGCAACGCCGCAGCGACTTCAGCACCCACCGCGGCCCAGGTATCGACCGCCCAATCCTCGCGCTCGCCCCGCTCCCGCCGACGCAGCTCGAAGATATCGGCGATCACCCGCAACCGCTGCGCGGCCGCCCGATTCTCCAACCGCGCCACATTCGTCAACCGCTCAAACAAGCCGGACGACTCAGCCGTGCCAGACGGCTCGAAGTGATCAGCAGGCCAGTGTTCGAACATGTGTTCGAGTATACCACCGGGGGCGACCGCGTTGACTCATCTGAAATGCGCGCGAATGGGTGGTTCGTTGACTCATCTGAAATGCGCGCGTGGACGGCGCGTCTGCCGGCTTGGTCAGC
>FLQS01000024.1 GCA_900078375.1 uncultured Mycobacterium sp.
TGTCGATTCCCCCACCGACACCATCGTTAGGACTCAATCGTGACCATCGAACTCACCAGTGCCAACACCACGCTTCTGCAATCGCAGGTCGCCTCCCTGCTCGTGCAGCCGCTAGAACAGGCGTCCACATTCCTGGCCTCCGGTCCCGTCATCATCGACAGCTCCGACAGTGTGCGGGTGCCGCGCATCGTCAACGGCGTTACGGCCGGATTCGTCGCCGAGGGTGCCCAGATCACTGACGGCGACGTGGCATTCGATGAGGTGACCCTGCTGCCCTCAACGCTGAAGAGCCTCAAGGTGCTTGTCCGGGTGTCCAACGAGCTGATCCGTCAGTCCGTCGTCGGCCTCGATGCAGTGCTACAGCAGCGGCTCGTTACAGACGTTGGCAACGCACTCGACGCGGCCCTCTGGGACGGTGCTGGCACCTCGAACACCATCAAGGGCATCCTCCGAGCCACCGGCATCGCCACCGGCACACTGGACCTCACCGACGCCGACAGCCTCATCGACGGCATCGCCACCGCCCAGGGCAACAAGGTCAACCCGACACACATGGTCATGACCAGCGCCTCGTTTGCAGCCCTACGCAAGCTCAAGATCGCCAACGCCGGGGAAACGTCCGACCAGGACTTCCGCCAATACCTGTTCGACCCCAGCGGCATTCAGGGCGGCACCGCGTTCCGACTGTTCGGGCTGCCCGTCATCATCACCGACAACATCCCCAAGGTGTCCACCAAGGCCCGCGTGGCCCTGGTCGACTTCTCCAAGGTCGTCGTCGCGCGTGACGTTGACGCCCAGGTGAAGATCCTCGATCAGACCTGGGGCGATTACGACTCGGTCGGTATCCGCGTCGTGACGCGCTACGACACCGCATTGCTGCAACCGCACGCGGTCACCCTGCTGACCGAGGCCTAAATGGTCACCGGACAAGACGTGGCTGATTTCCTCGGTTTAGGAAGCGACGCAACAGTTGTCGCCCTAGCCGGGGAAGTCGCGCCCGTCATCAGCGCAATGGTGCGCAGCTACGTCAGGGGCCGAGGCTTCGACGCGGGCGAGCCCAACGACGAGCTGGCCGCCGTCATCACCACCGCCTCCGCGCGCATGGTGGCCAACCCCGAGCAGATCCAGAGCAAGGTTGGTTCCGTCGAGATCCGGGGCGGCTTCCAAGGCTGGACCCTGGCCGAGACGTTCGTGCTCAACCGCTACCGCAGGACCGCGCTGTGATCCTCCACGATGAGGTCACCGTGCAGTTCCAGGTGCCCTACGACCCACCGGTCTATGACGACTTCGGCGTCGAGCAACTCGACACCGTAGACGAGACCGTGCGGGCCGAGGTGTTCCCGCTCGGCACCGAGGTCGTCGTGCGGGATGCCGCCGTGTCCAGCCGCTACCGGGTCATCCTGGCCCCGACAGTGAGCATTCCTCCGATGGTGGGCGACGCACTGCGCCTCGGTTGGGGACCGTTCGCCATCGACCCCGACGACAGCGCCACCGGCCTGCGGGTCGACGGCACCGTCGAGCGGCACACCGTCCGCGGCCGGCTGCACCACTACGAGCTGATCACCAAGACAGTGGAGTAGTTGGCTTTCTGGACCGCCCAGCTTCGCGGCGACGTCAGTTGCTCACGCTGTCACGACGCTGTCACAACTTGCGCGGTTCACCCGTGAACGGTGACGAACGTCCGCGAGCGAAACGGCTGGTAGCGCTGGGTGACGTGAACACCCGCGGACACTAGCGGACGTGCTTCAGCGGACTCATAATCCGTAGGTCGCGGGTTCGAGTCCCGCCCGCCCTACTTCAGAGCTGTATGACCTCGGTTGATGGTTGACGATTTGTCTTCGGGTGATGGGCGACAGTGTTTCGGCTGATGCTTTACACCTGCGTCGGTTGATCCTTGACACTCCCTAGATGAGGGAGTTGAGCGTGGCTGAGCAGCGGTATCAGGCCGTGTTGGCCGTCATTAGTGACGGGCTGTCGATTTCGCAGGTGGCGTCGAAGGGACTGCCCCCGGTTTGGTTGACTCGTTGACCTGTGAGGATTCGTCCTCGCTGGAAGGATCAATCTCGTGCCGAAACCGTTTCCTGCCGAGTTCCGAGCCGACGTCATCGCTGTGGCCCGCAAGGGTGAGGCGCCGCTGCGCCAGATCGCGAAGGACTTCGGCATCTCGGAAGCCTGCCTGCACCGCTGGCTCAAGATCGCCGACCGCCAAGAAGGGGGCGACCGGCCCAGCGCGCCATCTGGCGCCGCTGACGATGTAGCCGCGCAGCTGCGCGAAGCCCACAAGCGAATCAAGCTCCCCGGGCAGGAAGCTGAGGTGATGCGCCGCGTAGATCGGTATTCCTGCCGAAAGTTTGGGGTGGCGAATGTCCGCCCAGGTGGTCGCGACCTCGGGCGAGGCGAAGGCACGCCCGTTGGTCAGCACGCGAATCGCAGTGTTGGGGAGCAGATCCCGCGTCAACTCGACTAGGCCGATGAATCGGCGCCAGTCGGTGAGCGGCTCACCGCCAGCGAATGTCAGGGCGGGTGTCGCCGGATCGACCAGCGGAATAGTCTGCGCGATCTCGTCGATTAGCCAGCCGTCATCAACTTTCTTGGGTGGTTGCGAGCACATCAGGCAGTAGTTGTTGCAACGTTCGGTGACGAGAAAGAAGTTGTGTCGCGATGCTCGGCGGTAGAGCACTCGCACCCGACGAGATTGTGGGGCGACGCCCAGCACGTCACCCTCGCCAAGCACCGTGAATCCGGCCGGTAACCGGACGTAGTCCAATACAGCCCCAGCCGGGCGTGCATCGCGGGCAATGCCAAGTAGGTAACGGTGGGTGTGCGCCAGCTCCCAGTCGTTGTCGTCGGCGATCAACGCGGCGTCGCGCCGAAGGTGGGGGGTGTGAGAACTTTTTACTGCTATCAATCGACGCACGGGGAGAGGCGATATCGCTCAATGCGGGGTGCTCAGACCACGTTCAAGTGTCGGAGGACTCCGACGGCGGTGGGGTTGATGGTGTCGGGGGGCCGAGGGTGAGTTGGCGATTATGGAAGTCGAAGTGCCGGCCGGGATAGCGGTAGACGTCTTCCAGTGTCATGTAGTCCTTGAAGAACGGGTCCCACCGTGTCGGGAAATGCATACCGCGGCTGAAAGCGTCGTCGCTCTCCCGGCCTAGTTTGCCTTGCAGCGAAGCAATTACTCGGTCCATCTTCGCGGCCATTCGCTGCCGGTTATAGACGCGCGCAGCTGCACAGGAGCCGTGGTAGTTGATGTCGTGGAACCAGATGGTTGCGCTGTTCAGGATCTTGGCATAGACGGCGCTGATCGGGTCGGGCAGCCTGCCGAATGCACGCACCAACACGAGCAGGCGCTGCACGACCATGTAGCCAAACACCATGTGAAACAACAACTGCTCGTTGGTCCACCGGGTGCCGCGTGTCGGTTTGGCCCATGCGTCGTAGTGGTCGGCCTCACCGAGCAGTCTGTGGAATTGGACCCGGGCCATTTCCAGGTCTCGAGCGATGCCTGCCCGATCGACCGAGCGGCCGGAGTTGGCCATCGTTGCGCTAACTCGTCCGGGTGAACGCACTAACGACGCCGATCGGCCGAGGCGTACTGGATGTTGGTCGAATCCAGTTCATCGTGCCGCCTGGTACTGACCGCAGAGCTGGGACACAGCATGCTGGTCCATCAGCGTCGTGAGCTCGACGGAAGTTGCTCGGCTGCAGCCTTAATGCGTGGTAAGGATGTCTGGATCCCATGGCGTAGTTGTTTGTCTCGGGGGATGGGCAGTTCGGCGATGCGGTTGGCGATCGGGCACCACAGAAATTGGTAGGACTCGATCAGCTCTGTGCCACTGCCGAAAGGATGGAATTTGTAGTGCCACAACGTTTCTGTGCGACCGTCCTTGTGCAGGGTCGTGAAGGCGAACTCTTGTCCGGGGTCGGCTGCGGTGACAATGGCGTCAGTGGTCCAGCGGACTTTGCCAAGGTGGTTGTGTCCCCGGAACTTAGCGCCGGCCGTGGCGGTCGGTGCGCCGTGCCATTCGCATCGATAGCATTCCGGGCTCCATTCACCCATGCGGGTGATGTCGCTGACGAGTGCGTACACGGTCAGCGGCGCGGCGTCGATCTCGATGCGTGCCTCACCCGTGGTAGCGGTTGGCATCTGGGGCCCTCCTACGGGTTCAATGATGCTCGTCTTCGTCTTGCTGCGCAGTCAGATCGGGTGGATCGAGTCGTCCGAGTCCCGAAACTGCCACGGGCGTGATCACGTATGGATCGGTCCGTCCGGCCCGTCGCTACTGGGTCGTCGGTGGGTCTCGTACATCCGTACCGCGACGATGAGCCCGGATATCGCGGTGAGGGCGGCGATGGTCCAGATTGCGGCTCGTATTCCCAGGGCGTCGGCGACGACACCGGCGAGCAGGGCGCCGACTGCGAACCCGCCGTCTCGCCACAGCCGGTAGGTCCCGACCGCCCGGGCTCGCCAGGCTGGGTGAGCGACGTCTCCGATCGCAGCGAGCAACGTTGGGTACACCATTGCGGTCCCGGCGCCGAGCATCACCGCGGCGAGCACCCAGATCGCGAACGCGTCACCGAGTGCGATCAGGCCCAGAGCGATTGCCTGCAGCCACATTCCGGATGAGATCATCCATTTTCGGCCCCATCGGTCGGAGAGCGCGCCGGTGATCAGCTGCCCGAAACCCCAGACCGCCGGGTACGTCGCGGCCAGCACACCGATCTTTCCGACTGAGAGTCCGCCGGCGGCGAATAGGATCGGGAACAGGCCCCAGGCCAGCCCGTCGTTGAGGTTGTTGACCAGTCCGGCTTGGCTGGCCGAGGACAATGCCGGCTCGCGGAAACTGGTCTGTAGGAACACGTCCCGGTTGGACAATTCACTGTGCAGGTGGTCGTGGCGCCCGTCGGCGCGGGTGACGTGGGTGGCGGCCTCGAGGCGGGCGTGTTCGCGGGTTTCCTTCACCGCAACGGTGGACAACCCCAGCCCCAGTGCGGCGAAGGTGACGCCGAGAAGGAATGGTGCTGGGCGCAGTCCATGAGCCTGTGCGAGGTAACCGGTGGCCAGGGCGGTGACCGCGACCGCGATGTACCCGGCGGCCTCATTGAGGCCCATCGCCAGGCCGCGCCGGGACGGGCCGACTAGGTCGATCTTCATCACGACGGTGGTGGACCAGGTTAGGCCCTGGCTGATGCCAAGCAGCACGTTGGCGACGATGACCCACGACCACGACGGTGCCCAGATCAGCAAAAGCGGCACGGGAACCGCAACCAGCCAGCCCGCGACCAATACCGGTTTGCGCCCGAAGCGGTCGGACAGTGTGCCGGCAAAGTAGTTGGTGGCGGCCTTGGCCAGCCCGAAAACGAGAATGAACGACAGCCCGGCGGTGTAGGCGCGGATGCCGAACACCTGCTCGCCCAGCAGCGGCAGCACGGTTCGTTCCTGGCCGAGCATCCCGCCGACCAAGGCGTTGACGGCGACCAACAGGCAAAACTGGGCGAGGTTGGCCCGCAGCCCGAGTTGGGGTTGGTGGTCGCCGGTCGTCATGCGCCGGTGACCAGTTCGCGTCGGCTCATCGGATAGGTGCTGGGATGCCTCGCCGACGTCGTCGAGATCGATGTTGATCGCTTCGTGCAGATGCCCGGCCGGATACTCGGGACGTTGGCGGATGTCGAGGACGCGGCGTCCGTCGAGTTGGTCGGCGCGGATGAGGGCGATTGAAGCGACGTCATGGCCGCCCGCCGTCCACCCACGAATTCCGCCGTGAAGCTCACCGAGAAGGTTGTCGTAGCCGATTTTTGTTGCCTGCCAGGCGATCTCGTGGACATCCTGGTCGGGGTCACGCAGGACAATGATCGGCCGGTCGGGCGGGACGAGCCCGTCACGTTGTGCGGCCCCGGCTGTCGTCACGAATATTGGCCGCACCTCGACGAGGGGTTGATCTGCACATAGCGTAAGTCTACGCTTACGGTTCGTGTCGACTTACCGAGCGGATGATGCGTGGCTGGTCCTTGCCGACGGGACACGACGCGCGATCGTTGAACGCCTCGCGCATGGTCCGCTGGCGGTGGGTGAGCTGGCTCGCGGTCTGCCGGTGAGTCGGCCAGCGGTGTCACAGCATCTTCGGGTGTTGAAGTCGGCGGGGCTGGTGTGCGATCGCGCCGCGGGTACTCGCCGGCTGTATCAGCTCGACCCGGAGGGGATCGCGGCACTTCGTGCCACTGTCGACCGATTCTGGTCGCAAGCATTGGACACCTTCAAGCAGTTGGCCGACGAGACTGGGGACGACATTTCATGACAGAACCACGGGCGGACAGTGTCCGGCGCAGCATCGTGGTCAATGCGTCGATCGACGTTGCTTTCGCGTTGTTCACGGGCCGATTCGACGACATCAAACCGCGTGAGCACAACTTGCTGGCCGTACCCATCGCCGAGACAGTCTTCGAGCCGTGGGTGGGCGGCGCCATCTACGACCGCGGCGTCGATGGCAGTCAGTGCCGGTGGGCCCGCGTGCTGGTCTGTGACCCTCCGAATCGGGTTGTTTTCACCTGGGACATCGGTCCGACGTGGCAGATCGAGACGGATCTCGCGAAGACCAGCGAGGTCGAAGTGCGGTTCACCGCCCAATCCGCCGACCGCACCCGCGTGGAGCTGGAACACCGCCACTTCGAGCGCCACGGTCCGGGCTGGGAGGCGGTGACCGGTGGAGTCGACGGCGATGCCGGGTGGTCTTTGTATCTTCAGCGCTTCACCGGACTCGTCGACGAGGCAGTGCAGTGATGACCGACCATGAGGACCACGACGCCACACCCACGTTGATGGGCATGGCCTGTGCCGAGCGTGCCGATCTCGCCGAGTTCCTCGCGACCTTGACCACGCAACAGTGGCAGGCGCCCAGCCTGTGTGAGGGGTGGAGCGTCAAAGACGTTGTGGCGCATATGATCAGTTACGACGATCTCAGTGCTGCGGGGTTGATGAAACGGATGGCACGTGGTCGCATCGTGCACGCCAACCAGGTGGGGGTCGACGAGTTGGCCGCGCTGAGTCCAGACCAATTACTCAAGGTGTTCAATGATCGTCTCCGACCCCGAGGGCTGACCGCCGGGTTCGGCGGGATGATCGCTCTAGTCGATGGCACCATTCACCACCAGGACATCCGCCGACCGTTGGGGCGCCCGCGTGACGTGCCCATGCAGCGATTGCGCCGCATCCTCCCGCTGGTGCCGGCCAACCCGCGGCTGGGTGCGTGGCGGCGCATCCGTGGGCTGCGGTTGTCGGCCACTGATCTGGATTGGGCCCACGGCAAGGGGCCTGAAGTCACCGGAACAGGCGAGGCGCTGCTATTGGCGATGGCCGGGCGATCTTCGGTCCTGACCGAGCTCGGCGGACCGGGACAGGCGGTCCTCGCCAGACGGTTGTAGCGC
Source organism: uncultured Mycobacterium sp. (assembly GCA_900078375.1). Classification (GTDB taxonomy): domain Bacteria; phylum Actinomycetota; class Actinomycetes; order Mycobacteriales; family Mycobacteriaceae; genus Mycobacterium. Next base: position 7,426 of record FLQS01000024.1, read on the forward strand.
CCGTAAGGAGGTAGGCCCTAGCCGACGACAGGCGCAGATCGGTAGGTGCCGCTGAACGTCTAGCCTGGTTTCGGATTCGGCGGCGGGTGGTCTTGCTGGTGCGTAGCCATAGGACTGAGTGCCGGTTTCGAAGATGTGGGCGTTGAAGTGACGCTGAAGGGCAGGTTGGTGGCGATCGGGATAGATCAACCGAAACAGATCAGTCGACGATCAACCGGCGAGCCCGCAGTGGGCGGGAAATCAACGCCAGTTCCGGAATGCATCAAGGAGGCGGTCGCGGTAGACGGGGTCGAGCGCTTCGTCGCCGACGCGGCCAATCGTCTTGATGGTGCTCCGAAATTGCTCGAGGTAGTTCTCGCAGCCGTCACACTCCAGAAGGTGCACGTCGAAGCGCGCTCGTGTGTCCAGGTCGAGGGCGCCGTCCAGGTAGGCCGTGACGAGTTCGACCAGCTCGTTGCAGTCCATCGGTCCGGTACTCATGACGCGTCTGCCAGGTAGTCTTCGAGCGCTTGGCGCACCGCCGCGCGCCCGCGGTGCAACAGCACCCGCTGGTTGGCCACACTGATGTCGAGCAGAGCGCACACCTCACCTGAGTCGAATCCGAGCATGTCGCGCAGGGTGACGACGACACGTTGCCGTTCGGGCAGTTTATCCAGTTCGGCGCGGGCGATCGCGACGAACTCCGCGCCGAGCACGGATCCTTCCGGAGTGTCGGGGAAGGCCGACGGTGCCTCGCTGTCCTTCCAGTGTCCGGGCCACTGGTCGCCGGTCTCTCGGAAGCGGGCCGGGTCAACGGTGCCCCCTGTGTAGGCCGCGATTGCAGTATCGGCGTCGCGGCGTTCGCGGATTCCTCGGGTCTTGGCGATGTTGGTCATTACCGTGAAAAGCCATGTGCGCAGCGAGGACCGGCCTTCGAACTTGGCGATGCCCTTGACGAGCGCGATCCAGGTCTCCTGGACCACTTCCTCGGCGATCTCGCGGCTGGGCACGTATCCTCGCGCCACCCGCAGCAGTGAGGGGGTGTGCTCATCGACGAGCCGGGCAAATACGACCTCGTCCCCGTCGCGCAACGCAGCGATGAGCGCCGTCTCGTCCGCGGTCTCCGTCATCGGAACCCGATATTAGCCGCTCAGCGGTACTCCGGATTGGCGAAATCGTAACGACACCCTGCGTCCCATCCCGATCGGAGGTTTCCATACGCCGGAACGCCGCCTGCCGCGCGCAGCAGCTGGGCCAGATGCATCAGGTTCCAGGTCATGAAGGTGGTGTTGCGGTTGGTGAAGTCATTGTCCGGCCCGCCCGACCCCGGGTCCAGGTAGGACGGGCCCGGACCTGCCTCGCCGATCCAGCCGGCGTCGGCTTGCGGTGGGATGGTGTAGCCGACGTGCTGCAAGGTGTAGAGCACGTTCTGTGCGCAATGCTTGACGCCATCCTCGTTGCCGGTGATCAGACAGCCACCGACGCGCCCGTAGTACAGGTACTGGCCGGCGTCGTTGAGAAGATGGGAGCCGCCGTAGAGCCGCTCATGGACCTGCTTCATCACAGAGCTGTTGTCACCCAGCCAGATCGGGCCCGCCAACACCAGGATGTCGGCCGCCAGAACCTTCTCGAATATCGCCGGCCAGTCGTCAGTCGTCCAGCCGTGCTCGGTCATGTCCGGCCAAACCCCGGTGGCGATGTCGTGGTCGATCGCACGGATCACCTCGACGGCCACGCCGTGCTTCTTCATGATGGCGGTGCTGATATCGATCAGGCCCTGCGTGTTGCTGGGCTCGGGCGAGCGTTTGAGCGTGCAGTTGATGAACAGCGCACGCAGTCCGGCGAAATCGTCCGGCGCAACGATCATGGTGTGCTCCTCGAGGAAGGTCGGCGATGTGATCAGCGACGTTGTTGCGACTACGTGCGCCCAGACGCCTGCACCGTTACAACGCCAGAGCGCGCACGGCGGCTGGACCGGGATGTCAAGTCCGCCAAACCGACTGGAATCTGGGACGTAGACGCACACGCTACGCCCGCGAGCGGGTCCCGTCGGGCGGCGTCAGTCGACTTCGCACCGCAACGCGTAACGCCGGGGCCGCAGCTCGTTGCGCTACCTGCCACGATGCGGCGTAACGGTACGGCGATTTCGGACCACTGAGCTCAGGGAAGCGTTTGTCTTGTTGGCGGGCCACCCCAATCGCGGCTGCCGACTGTTGCGACGTGGCGCTCACCTCGGGGCTTTGGCACCGACAAGGGAGGTCACATGAACAGTACGAATAGTCAGGGGGGGTGGCGTCGGGCCGTGGAAGTATTCCGACGGCGCACTCGTGTGTTAAGCGCATGGGCAACCGGCACGCGCAGGCTGCGATGCCAGGAAATGGTCGAGCTGGTCACCTTGTATTTAGACGGAGCGATGGATGCCGCCACGCGAGCCCGGTTCGAGCAGCACCTCCAGCAATGCGACGGTTGCGCAGGCTATCTCAAGCAATTTCGGGTCACCGTACATACCATCGGCGCGATCCGCGAGGAGCAGATCGACCCAGTCTTCCGTGCACGTCTGCTCGATGCGTTCGCCGAAACGGCCGGCTCGTGGTAACCCGGAGCACCGACGAGTCGGCGCTGATCGCGGCGCTACAGGCGGGCGACCAGAACGCATTCGCCCTGCTGGTCGACGAGCACACCCCGACGCTGCTGCGGGCGGCCCGCGGCTATGTAGCCACCCACGCGATCGCCGAGGAGGTCGTCCAGGACACGTGGATAGCCTTGGTGAGAGGTGTCTCGAAGTTTGAAGGCCGATCATCCTTGCGAACATGGCTTTTCGCTGTGATGACCAACATCGCCAAGACTCGCGGGCTCCGTGAGCGCCGCGACAGGGATGCCGCCGCAAGCTTCATGGAAGCAACCGTCGATCCGGCACGGTTTCACGCTAGGGGAGACACGCACGCCGGCTCGTGGAAGGAGCCGCCAACCGCGTTTCCCGACAGCCCGGAAGGTTCGGTACTCAGTCGGGAATTGCGCAGCATCGCCCACCGCGAGCTCGACAGATTGCCTGAGCGCCAACGCATCGTGGTCACGCTGCGCGACATGCTGGGCTTTGATTCCGCAGAGGTGTGTGAACTGCTCGACATCACCGCCGGTAACCAACGGATCCTGCTACATCGGGGGCGAGCCGCGATACGCCAGGTGCTCGAAGACTACGTCAGGGACGATTCCCCGGTGCCGACCGACCCGTAACCGTCGGGCTTGCACGGCTGTTGAGCCCTGACACGTCGATGTCGCTTGGAGCCGAAAGGTCGCTATTGCCAGCGTTGTTCGACTGAGATGGCTCGCCGTGCACGCCGGGACGCGACGTGCACGGCGAGTCGATGCCCGTTGGCATCGGGTGGAGTCGATCCGGTGTTACCGGCTTTCGGCCTCGGTGAGCACCGGTTGCGCTACCGATCGACGGATGGCCCGGACCGAGTCTGCGAGTGTCCATGCCGATAGGCCGATTAGGGCAACATCCTTGATGAGGAACTGCCCCGTCGAGGAGAGCGCCGGAAATCCGCCGGCGGATGCCTCGCCGATGCCCGGCGTGGTGAAGAGAAAGCTGATGGTGCCCAGGAATAACCCGATTGCCCCAATGCTGCCGGCGACAGAGAGCTTGGGTGCCAACGGCTTGATGGCGATGAGCACAGCCACCGCGATCTCGACGACACCCAGCAATGCAGAGAACGTACCGACATCGAAAATGTTGTACAGCCAGCTCATGAGCGGGCTGTTGGCGACGAGCGGTTCAATCCCGTGTGCCTCGTAGGAGGCGAACTTCAGTGCGCCAATCCAGCCAATGACGACGACGAGGCCGTATCGGGCCAGCACGCTGGCGGCGATCTCGATCGTGGCATCGACCTTGGGGACGGTGCCGAGCGAGCGGGTTTGGATTGTGGTCATGGTGGTGAGCCTTCCCAGAGTGAATGTGCTGTCGGTATTTGGTGCCCATAACAGAGTTGAGCGTTACAGCGCACCCCCGTCACGATCCTCTGACAGGAGTGGAGTGCCCAAAGGTATTGGCGCACAGAGGCGACCGACGAAGATCCTGGCGACTGCAGGGCTTGAATTGCGCAACGCGGAGGTGTGACGAACTAGTTGTTGCTTGGCGGGCAAGACACGTCGACGAACACCGTATCGGACTCTGCTATTGCCGCCTGGTGGTGAGCATTGGACCCCCGCGCGTTACACGCAAAGCATGAGTGTGGCTGCGCGCGAGTGTTTTTCGGCGAGGTAGTATGGCCCAATTCGCGCGACTTCCCGGGTGAGGCGTATCGCGTCACGACTCAGGATCGTTCGTCGACACCGTACGGTCGCACGTGGCCAGCAGGGGGGCCAGCTTGGTGCAAACGGTGCGGACGTGCTTGATGACCATGTCTTCGGGCATGCCGGCGAGCGAGGCGAAGATCAACACGGTATCCACCGGCGCAGCCGCCGTGTAGTCGCAGATCTTGGCGGCCACCGTCTGCGGTCGGTCGCACCAGAAGTAGCCCAGAAGCGAGTCAGGAGTTCCACCTCGAATCCGATCAGGGTCGATCGGCCGCGGCGCGGACTGTCCGGTCCCTTCCGCGCCGTGCATCGCATAGGTGTCGAACTGATGGACCATGTGCACCCGCACGGTCGGCCAGTCCGCCTCCGGATCGTCGCTGACCCACGCATTGACCCAGCCGGCCATTCGCCCGCGGCTGACGTCGTGGCCGCCGTCGCGCAGCCCGTCACGATAGGGGGCCCAATTCCTGGCATCAGCAGAGAGCAGGCGTTCACCGAGCAGCCCCGCCCGTCGCGCACCTTGCGGGCCCTGATAGCCCATCCAAATGGGAACGTGCGCTTGCACCGGTTGCGGCAGTACACCTCCCGGCGACAACAGGCTCCGGATCTGTTGCGCTCGCGCGTCGGTCTGCGCGTAACGCCTTCGCGAGTCAGCGCCGAACAATTCGTATTCCGGGATGCGATAGCCGCTGCCCAACCCCAGGTCCAGACGCCCCCCGGAGATGAGGTCGACCATCGCCGCCTGCTCGGCGATGTCTACGGCGTGGTGCAGTGGCGCGAGCACGACCGCGGTCCCGAGTCGTATCCGTGACGTCCGTGCTGCCGCCGCAGCCAGGAACGTCAGCGGCGCGGCAACGTAGTCGTCGGAAAAGAGGTGATGCTCGGACAGCCAGATCGAGTCGGCTCCGAGGTGCTCGGCCTCCTCGATCACCTCAAGTGTGAACGCGTGCAACCGCGCTGGATCCTGTCGCCAAGCATGGGGGTTGCGCAGGTCGAAATACAGCCCCACCTTCATCGCGGGCCCGACATGCCGTCGCAGTCATGTCTCACCGAGGTCTCCTTCTGGCGCTACTGCGCGTCGACGTAGTCAGGTGATCAGAACGCGGGCTGCTGGGATGGCCCGGGGGGAGCGACAGGCACTGAGGTCGCTGGGATCCCGGTCGGACGGGGCCTCGGGGCATACGGGTCGCGCTGCGCTTGGGCTGGTCGCGCCACCGGAGCCGACGGCGATTGGTGCGGCGCGGGAGCAGCGGGGGCGGGCGCGGTTTGTGCCGGCCGCGTCTTCGTAGTGGGATGCCAGACAGGGTGCGGAATCTTGTGCAGGCCAACAGTGTGGGCGGCGGCGGGGTTTCCCGAAGCGGTGGCATCGGGATGGGCGGTGTGCGCAAACGCCGGAGGGGCAACGGTCAGCGCGAGCGCTACGCCCAGACCGGCCAGAAGTTGTGCCGCCGCTACTCGGGTCGGTTTCATCAGTGTGTCCTTACGGTTGGTGGTTGCAGTTGACTTGCCTGACTGCACTTATGAAGCGGTGTGTTCTCGGGTTGGTGAAGCGTTACATCCCCGTTTCGATGGCATTGCAGACAGCATCTGTTGTATGGCTTCGCAGCGTTTTCACAGGAAGTAGCTGGCCAACGAAGTCCCGCAAAGCGAGTCGCGCGAACCGAGTGCGGCCGGTGTGCTTGGCGATCCCGCAGTTTGGGAGAACCAGACAGCAGCCGCTCGGGGTATCGGGCAACGGAGTGGGCTCGTCGTACGCTTGTGGCACAACGTGATTAGGTTCAGCGGGACCGATCTTTGACCGTACATATTCTGGTTTTCGTTCGGGTCCGGCACGTCATGTTGAGCGCATCTGGTGCCCGTTCCTACCAAGCGTTTTCTCTCCGCGGATTTCCGGCCGGGCTACTTCGCCGCCGGTGGGTCGGCGAGTGATGACACCGCGGTGACCGGGGTTTGTAGGGCTGGCGGCGCGCCCGGCATCGGGATGGCTGGCACCGCGGGGGTTCTCAGCTGGCCTGCCAGCCACGGCAGCGCAGCGTTGAACGCCTGTGCAGCGAACGGCCAGTCGTGGCGCCCGGGCAGCTCTAGCACCGAGCACTCGATGCCATGTGCCGCGGCCATCCTGCACAACGTTTGGGCGGCCTGGTCTTGGCCTTCGGGGTTGGCGAGATCGGGACCGCCGCCGCCGCGCGGCTCGTCTTTGGCGGCCACGGCGAACAGCCCCGATACTGCGCTGTAGTGGCCGTGACGGGTGATCACTGTGGTCGGGTCGAATGCGGCCCAGGCGTCGGAGTCACCGCCGAACAATCGCTCGATGGTCTGCGCTTTGGTGCCGGAGTTCGGGCTCAGGTCCCCGGCGATGTCGACGAACGTGCTGAACAGTTCCGGACGGCGTACGGCCAGTTCGACGGCGCACGTGCCACCCATCGACCAGCCAACGACACCCCAGTTGCGACGATCAGCGCTGACACCGAAGTTGGAGAACATATAGGGCACAACATCTTTGGTGAGGTGGAACGAGGCGTTCCCGCGGATTCCGTTGACACATTCGGTGTCGTTGTCGAACGCCCCGGTGGCATCGACGAAAACGAACACCGGCGCGTTGCCGCCGTGTGCGGTCGCGAAGTCGTCGATCGCATGTACCGCACCTCCGGCACGCAGCCAGTCGGCCGGGGTGTTGAACTGCGCGCCGATCATCATCACCACCGGCAGCCGCGGTGGCGGGTTGGCGGCGAACCACGCCGGCGGCAGATAGACCAGCTCGTCGCGATGCCGGAACCGCGATGCCGCGGCGCTGATTGTTACGGGTACGACCACGCCACGGCTTGGGCGGGTACCGGCGAGCTGCATCGCGGTGACAGTCATCCGGTCGGTCTGATCGGGAAGAGGGCTCACCGTTAACTGGCTCCACGCGGAGTGCACAGTCGGGAAGTAGCCGACCCACTGGTTGACCACCAACGCCGCACACAGGGCGCAGGCCGGCACGCACGCCAGCCCCAGGCCGCGTCGCCACCACCGTGCGTCGCGCCATCCGGCCGCGGCGGTGACGAGTGTGAGCCCGGTCAGCCCGACCCACCACCACAGCCGACGCGGTGCGGGGTCGCCAGCCACGCCGACCGAACCGAGATAGACGTTGACCGCCAGCGCGAGTGCGCCGCCAAGGACCGCTGCCGCCGGCAGCCACCACGTGCGCCATCGCCGCGACCGCCATCCCACTGCCATCGCGACACCGGTGAGGGTGATGAGTTGGATGAGCGCGGGCAGCCAGCCAGATGTCAGTGACTGTTGCCCGATGAGGTGCTGCACCCCGATCAGGCCTCTCGCGCTGCGGCCCGATGCCTGGGTGACAAACGCTGGGGCCGTTGTGCCGTCGGCCGGCCGAGATGTTCCGCACGGCGAGCTGTCGACGCCACTGACACTCCTTCACAGATGGGAATCACCTCCAATTTACGTGCGGAGTGCAGGGCATGCAAAATGCACGCGCCTATCCGGGCCGCACGGCTACCAGCGTTCGGCACGGTATTCTCCGGCCAGACACGAAAGGACCCCATGGCTGTATCGAAGAAGCGCAGGGGCAGGCCCGCGGCTTCCAGCGCCGTCGCCGACGACTTCCTGATACAACTTGAGCAGGCCACCCGAGGGCTGCTCGCGTTGAACGTTTCAGTGCTCGAGCGCATGGAAAAGCGGATCGGACTGGCGCCCTTGCGCGCATTGCAATCCTTGGAGCGCCTAGGGCCCAGCATGGTCACCCAACTCGGCGACGACCTTGATCTGTTGTCGTCGACAGCGAGCCGCCTCAGCGACCGCCTTGCCGACGCCGGCTACATCACCCGCAGCGTGTCGCCGACCAATCGGCGCGCGACCCTGCTGGAACTCACCGATGCCGGTCGCGCCGTGCTCGACGACCTCGAGACGTTGCGGGTGCAGGCCTTCGGTGAGGTTGCTGCGCTCATGAGCGATGTCGACCGAGCGGCGCTGGTCCAGGGCACCCAGGCGTTCACTGACGCCCATCGGGAGCTGTCCGACCGCGCGCGACAGGACCGCACGGGTCCGGTGTCGAAACCGCGCTGAGGACGCACGCGGATCGGCCCGGCCGAAAGCTGCGGGGCGAGGTCATCACCGAGGCAACAGTGTTGCGCGACGTTTCCGCAACGGGCGCTACAGATCTGGCTGCGCGACAGGGGAATCCGTCCCGCTATGCCGGAGGGCGTCGCTCAACTACGGGTCTCACAGCGGGCGTTGGAGCGACGATGTGGGCAGATCGACGGTGAGGTGTGACGGCACCTCGGTTGCGGTCAATCATATTGCGTAGTCCGGCAATTCGAAATGATCGACGAGGGTGTGTGCGAGCAGCAGATCCGCCACCGGGGGGATGTTCATCGCCCGCATTGCCAGGTTGCGCATACTGATACCCAGTGAGGTCCGTGGTGTGAAGAATGAGACGAATTTGCGCGCACCGACCTGTTTACCCTCGATGAAGGCGCGCATACGCGACTCGTAGACCGCAAAGGCTCGGCGATAATCGTTGTTGGCGCGGGCGAGTTCGCCGGCCAGGACGTAGGCCTCGGTGATGGCCAGACCCGTGCCCTCGCCGGCCAGCAGCGACACGCAGGCAGCCGCATCCCCGATGAGCAGTACGCGTCCTCGTGACCAGTGATCCATCTTGATTTGGCTGACGACGTCGAAATACAGATCATCGACATCGTCGAGTGCGGCGAGTATCTGCGGGCATTCCCAGCGCGCGTCGGCGAACTCGCGTCGCAACCGCGCCTTGGCGCTGGTGACGTCGCCGACGTCGCATACACGCTCGGATCGGAACACGAATAAGAACAAGGTGCGGTTGCCGCGCAGAGAGAATCGACCCACGTGACGGCCGGGCAGATTGTAGGTCACATAGATCAGGTCGTCGTGCAGCGCATAGCCGTCGATGACGAATGCCGCGACCGCGCAACCGAGGTAGTGCTCGAATTGCGACTCGGGCCCGAACGTCAAATCGCGCACGGTGGAGTGCAATCCGTCGGCGCCGATCACGAGATCAAACTCGCGTCCCGGTGTCGTGTCGAATTCCACCCGCACGCCGTGAGGGTGTTCCTCGATGGCGGTGATGCTGGTTCCGAAGATCGCCTCGACGTCGTCCTCGATTGTCCCGTAGATGGCCGCGGCCAGGTCGCCGCGAGCGAGGCTTGTGTAATTTCCGTTGGTGGCGCGCCGGAGGGCGTCGACGTCGGCGCGGGCTTCGATCCGACCTTCGTGGTCGACCAAGCGCAATTCGCGCATCTGGTAGCCGGCATCTTGGATGGCCGTTTCGATGCCCATCCGCTGCGCGACGCGGTAGCCGAGCCCCCAGAAATCGATCACGTATCCGCCGGTTCGGAACTGCGGCGCCCGTTCGATCAGGGTGAGCGTATGACCCGTCCGATGCAGCCAATACGCGAGCGCTGGGCCAGCCACTCCGGCGCCGCTGATCGCGATCTTCATCCCGCCGAAATCCTCCTTGCCGGGCCGCCGTGAGACGGTCGTCGTGTCGTTCGCTCCGCCGCTGCCGGAAACCGACCGAGTCCCTGCCGGACCGAGATTGAGAAGCTGGTGCCCTGAGACGGTGCGGTGATCGGCAACTACCGGCGGCGGGCCCGTGCTCTAGACTCGCATGGCCAAACTGCCAGGCGCACAACTACGTTCGGGCGACGAACCGAATAAAGGGCAATCGGTGTCCGACCTCCCTGAAGTCGGCGTGGGAACCGTCAACCGAGAAACCCAGTACCCGGGGCAGCAGCAGTTTGGCCGCTATGCGGTGTCGTGCGGCGTAACGGGCGAAGACTTCGGCGCCCTCTTCCTCGCTGAGCGGTAACGCGACCGAGGGCATCGTTTTCCGCCCGACCTGGATGCTGACCTCTGGAGTCTGCAGCACATTGCGATACCAGGCGGCGGCTGGTCCCCACCCCGACGCGACGATGTAGCTGCCGTCGGTCCGATCGTGCTCGACGACCTCCAAGACGGTTTGCCGCCGCTTGCCGGAGACTCGGCCGGTGTGATTGAGCAGCATGAGCCGCGCGCCGAACAGCCAGCCGAGGCCGAGCCGATAGACATAAATCGGCAGCCGGTAGACGAAGCGGCTCGACGCCGACGGTGGTTGCGGCGTCTTGACGATCTTCATCGATCAATTTCCTCTCTCGCGCGAACTTCACTTGTAGTTGCCCTTGTGGCGGCGCAGTCTGGGTCGTCAGCTTTCCCGGGATCGGGCCGGGTGGGCCGGGGGGCAGGCCGGCCGAAGCGGCAGATTGCGGCGGAGCGACGCCAGCGGACGATGGCAACGGCACCTGAAGCCATCGCCCAACACGGAAGTGCTTTGGGTTCAGACTGATCCGCCGTAGCCGGGGCGTCGTCGCGGGGCCCGTGCTCGCATCGGTCGTCACCGGTGGCCCCTCCTCACGTGGACCGAAGTGCACGGCAGCACGCCGCTCACCACGACTTCCAGACTAACCACATTGCATGCTGCTCGCATGATCTGCCTAAAACAGGCCATGTGATGTGCATGTAATTTGGTTGAGCGGGTAGACGGACGCGGCATCCACGACCCGGCAGTTCCCGCACGGCGGGATCGGCTTCCTTCGCGAGGGGGCAGCCTCCGATACCTTGCGTCACCAGCGCCGCGGGCTCGCCGAGCTTTCGTCGACGCGCCAGAAGTGCTGCCGTGGCGAACTGTGCGCGGTGTAACGCCACGCCCGCTTTGGATCACTACGACAAGGTTGAGACTGTTCGTCAAGCGTGAAAGGCACACATCTGATGTCGGATGCTCTGGTCGCTTCGCGACTTCGCGCCCAATTGCCGGCGTTGCTAACCACCGCCGGTGAAATCGTGAGCCGCTACGGCCTCGTCGTTGTGCTGGCGTGGATCGGGTTCGGAAAGTACGCGAAAATGGAGGCCCGGGTGCTCATCGAGCACAGCCCGCTGATGTCGTGGCTCTATGACTTCCTCAGTGTCGGCGCCTTGGCGAGGGCGTTGGGCACGGTCGAGATCGTTGCCGCGGTTCTTATCGCGCTCCGACCGTTGTGGCCTAAGGCGTCGGCGGTCGGCAGCGCGATGGCGGTGGTCCTGTTTCTCGGGACATTGAGCTTCCTTTTCACGACTCCCGGACTTGTGGCTACGCACTACGACGGCGTTCCTGTGCTTGGAGCCCAACCGGGGCAGTTTCTGTTGAAGGATCTGGTGCTCATCGGTGTGGCGCTGTGGACGCTTGGAGATGCGCTCGGCGCCCACTCAAGGGCTGACAGGCAGACCGCTCATTCGACTCCGGCGTGAAAATTTCGCCTTCGGCAGCGAATTGCCCGGCTTGGAGGCCGCCTTATCATTCGGGAAGTTTCGTCCGGCGCCATCCGTTCCAATGGTTTAAGCATCAACCGCAACCAGGAACGAGGCACCAACCATGGCCGGAGATCTGCCGGACAAAGCGCTCGAGTTGCGTTCGTTGGTGACGTCCGCTGGCGAGCTTGAACTCTCGTTACACGAAGTCGAGGTGCCGACCCCGCGTGACAACGAGGTGCTCGTAAGGGTCGAGGCATCACCGATCAACCCGTCAGACCTGGGCCTCCTGGTCGCAGGTGCGGACATGAGCAAAGCGACGGTGACAGGCACTCAGAAGCGGCCGGTCGTCACCGCTCCGCTTGGCGACGGTGCCCTCAAGGCGTTTGCGGCCCGACTCGACCAGTCACTTCCGGTCGGCAACGAGGGCGCTGGCACGGTGGTGGCGGCGGGATCATCCGAAGCAGCCCAGGCCCTGATCGGAAAAACCGTGGGGATTGCGGGCGGCGCGATGTACTCGCAGTACCGAGCGTGTGACGCGTCAATGTGCTTGGTGCTGCCGGAGGGCGCCACAGCTCGAGACGGGGCGTCGTCGTTCGTCAATCCGCTGACGGCGCTCGGCATGACCGAAACCATGCGCCGCGAGGGACATTCAGCCCTGGTGCACACCGCCGCCGCGTCGAACCTCGGCCAGATGCTGGTCAAGCTCTGCCAGAAGGACGGAATACCGCTGGTCAACATCGTCCGCAAGCCCGAGCAAGAGGAAATCCTCAAATCCCTCGGGGCGGCGCATGTCCTCAACTCGACGTCTCCATCGTTCGCCACCGACCTCGTCGACGCTCTGCAAGAGACCAAAGCGACGCTGGCGTTCGACGCCATCGGCGGTGGAACGCTGGCCAGCCAGATCCTCAACGGCATGGAAGAGGCCGCCAGCGCAACCGCATCGGAGTACTCGCGTTACGGGTCGACCGTGCACAAACAGGTGTATATCTACGGCGCCCTCGACACTTCGCCGACCGTTCTCACCAGGAATTTCGGCATGGCGTGGGGCATCGGCGGCTGGCTGCTGACCCCATTTCTGGCCGGCGCCGGAGCCGAGACCATCGGCCGGTTGCGTGCTCGGGTGGCCGCGGAGCTCACTACGACCTTCGCGAGCAGCTACACCCGAGAGGTGTCGCTGGCCGGCATGCTTCAACCGGGTGCGTTCAACGAGTACGTCAAGCGGGCGACGGGGGAGAAATTCCTCGTGACGCCGCAGGCGCTTCCCTAACCAGTCATCCCCGGTAGATGGCAGGTTTGCAACGAATCTGTGAAACAACGCGAGTTGGCCACCTTGTCGTTTACGCTGCACCTGGCACTCCAGCGGGGGGTGGCCAGAATGGAGCGCGCCGTTATGGATCCTGTACGCACGCGAGGAATCGTCCGAGTCACTGCGGCGGCCGTCGCCCTGGGATTGGTCGTGGCCGGCTGCGGCAAGGATGAGGAAAAGTCGTCCTCAACGTCGACGACGACCTCGACCACGACGTCGACCACGACGTCGACCACCACCAGCGCTGTTGCGGCGCCCGCGGGCGAGCACAACTACGAGACGCTGCTGATCAAGGCCTCAGCCATTCCTGAGATCGGGGCACCGTGGGTCGGCGATACGCCGAAGACCACCCTTGATCCCGCGCCGCCGGACGTCACCCAGACCTTCACGTCCGGGACCAACGCCATCAACGTGTCGATCATCATCGCCGACGACGCCGCGCAGGCCGCCACGGCACTGACCGGCGCCGCGAACAGCGTTCCGTCGCAGGTGACCGGCACCCCGGTGCCGCTGCCTGCGGTCAGCCCCGACGCGACCGTCACCATCGGAACGTCGCCGGACGGTAAGTCGGCGATGGCGGCCATGCTGTTCACGGTGGACCGCACCGTCACGGTCATCGTCTTCGGTAGCGGACCCGGCGACCTCAGCCCGGTCCCGCAGGACTACACCGAGACCGTCGGCAAGGCTCAGGTCGCGGCAATCCAGGCAGCCCTGCCCGGCCTGAAGTAATCGCTTGCGCTGAGGCCGGGGGTGTTGTGCCCCCGGCCTTTTCGCGTCTACAGCCCCGATTTGGACGGCCCGCGGAACTTGCGGAATCGCGCATTCAGGCTGGGCGGCAAACTCTGGCTCAACGGGGCATGCGGCGTCACCGGAATCGGCATGGTCCGGTCGCACGCCCGAACCACGACCGGCACGTCGAGCATGTTGCCGAGCACGCGGATCTCCCGCTTTGCCTGCTCGCGGGCGATGAACAACAAGTCGAGTGGGTACCACAGCCCGACCCACGCCACGACGAGGAACACCCCGTTTCCGAGCAGGCCCTCTACCACCTCGCCCATGATCGGCCGGGTGAACGCGTAGGACAGCGCGATGCCGATGAAGAACAGCAGCGAACCGCTGAATAGCGATCGCTTCCCCTGACGCCAGATCAGGTTGTGTTCGCGGATGGCCCGGCGCATTCGCAGCTGACAGTAGCGACGCACGGCCAGCACCACGGTGGCGGCCATTTCGTCGGAGCACTCGGCGGCGATGTTCAGCACGATGCGCTGCTCGGGAGTGATGGTCTTCTGCGCCAAGAACCGCTCCACCAGTTCGTCCATGCCGCTGTCGATGCGGTGCGCGCCGGACAGCAGATCGCGCGGATCCACGGAGAACAGCTCGTCCACATTGTCGAGCTCGATCACCACATCCGTCGGCGGGAGCCGCTTGACCGGCATTGGCGAATATTACGTACGAAGGCTCCCGCGCCGCAGTCGAAGTCGGAAGGCGATCGAGCGCGACCTGCTGCACCCGGCCACCTGAGTCACACCCCCGCAGGCACTCGCTCCCGCGCCGCCGTGCTGCGCATCTCGGCCCGCAAGGACGTGAAGTCCGAGATCGTCTTGGCTGCCACGGTGGCCACCGGGCGCGCGTTGCGGCTGGTGGCTTCCGTCTTCGACACCATGATCACACTGTCGATATAGGGCTGAATCGTGGTGGCGTTCTGCACGGTGGCCACGATGACGAGCTGGAAGCCGAACTTCCGGAAGGCCTGCAGCGCCTGCTGGGCGAACTGCGGATCCGACTTGGAGAACGCCTCGTCGAGCATCAACTGCGCGAAAACCGGCTTGTTGTCTGAACTCTCGGGGTTGGCCAGGTTGAAGCTCAAGGCACCGGCGAGGCAGAACGCCATCAACTTCTCCTGCTCGCCACCGGAGTTGTCACCGGCATTGCTGTGCGTGCGGATGAGTTCCTCGGTGCGGATGTCCCATTCGGCGCAGTCGAAGGTGAAGCGGTTGCGCACATCCAGCGCGTCACGCGTCCACGCCTTGTCCTCCGGCGCGGTTGACGCCAGCCGGTTGCGCAACCGGAGAATGTCGGCGTACTGATCCAGGATCGCCTGCTTGTCGCCGAGGCCGACCTCGGCGATGCGCCGGGAGATGGCCCGGACGATTTCGGTCAATTCGGCGACCGCGGTCAGGTTGCGGGGAGTGGCGCGCAGCGTCAACCGGGTGCCGTTGTTGAACTCGACCGCACCCAGCCCGGTGTTGACCCGGTCGATCTGCTCGCTGATCCGCCGTGTCTCCTGCTCGGCCACCCGGTGCAGCGTCAGGATGGCGTCGGGCGCCTGCTCGGTGACCAGGCGCATCATCCGCTCATAGGCCTCGGGCAGCTCGCGTTCGTCGATGTGCCGGCACAGCGCGACGTAGTCGTGCACCCGCTCGTCGAACACATCGCTGTCGTTGGGGATCGCGTCGGGGAACGCGGTGTCGAACGTGTTGAGGATGCGGGCCAGCTCATCGTAAGAGCGCCTGCGGCTTTCCCGCAGCTGCTCGCGTTCCCGGCGGATGGCGTTGAACACCGCTTCGCGGTGCGGCTCGGGATTGAGCACCTCCAATGACACCGGAACGTCGGCTGCATAGCGGTTCAGCAACTCGGTCAGCGGCTCCGACACGAACGCGGGGGCCAGGCGGTCCTGCAGTTCGAGCAGTTGCGTGCGCCGGCCGTCCAGATCGTCACGGCGCGTCTGGATGGCGCCGCGTCGTGTCATGAGCGTCTGGATTTCCTCCCACACCTCGTCGGCGCGGGCGTTGAGCGCCTCAATGTCGGGATTGTCGGCCAGTAGCAGTTCGTACTGCTCGCGCAGCCGGTCGGCGTGACCGTCGGCGGTGTCGATGTCGATCTGATTCCACTGCGGGAACTGATCGCAGATCGCCTTACACGCCGCAGAGCGATCCCGCCACTGTTGCCGTTGCGCCGCAATGTCATCGGCGGCACGCCGTGCCTGCTGGAAGGCCTCTTCGGCATTGGCGAGGTCGACGGTCAGCGCGTCGATCTTCGCGGCGACCTCACCCTGGTAGATGTAGTCGGACTGTCGCAGCGGACGCCGGTCGTCCTTGATGGCCAGCCGATCGGAATCCTTGTACAGGCCGGCATCGGTGACCGCACGGCGGAAGCGGGAGAACACATCCGGGGTATCCACGCAGATGTGGTCGCCTGCCGCGGCGATGACGTCGGCGGCTTCGGCGGCGCACGGGTGGGTCGGGTCGACGACGAACAGCTTGCCGGCCAACGTATTCGGCTCGGCCTCTTTCACCTCGGCGCCGACCAGCGAGGCGCGGACGTGATGCAACTGCAGCCGTCCACCCATGTTGGTCTCGTTGACGAACCGCAGCACCGCCGAATACTGCTCATCGGGCACCAGCAGTCGCAAGCCCACGCCGCGTAGCACCTTCTCCACCGCCACCCGCCAACGGCCCTGGTCGGGCCGCAGGTCCATCAGCTCCGCGATATATGGCAGCTCGCTGGGGTCGACACCGACTGCGGCACAGATGTGTTCGCGCATGGTGATGGCGAATTCGGGTAACGCCGAGCCGACGTGCTCGACGCGCTTGAGTTCCTTGGCGGCGTCGTCGCGCGCGATCCGCGCCGCCTTCTGCGCGTACTCGGCGTCGGTGGACGCCTCGCGGCCCCGGTCCAGCTTGGCCAGCAGTTCGGTGACTCCGGTGGCGAGTTCCTCACGCAGGTTCCAGAAGTCGTCGGCGCTATTGGGGATGTCGATGTCCTGCGCGTTGAGCATTGTTTCGTAGGCAGCGCGCCGGCGGGATATCTGCTCGGCCTGAGCCTCGGCGCCGGCCACCTGCGACTGCAGCGGTCCCAGGTTGGCGCTGGATCCGCTGATCTGCGCGTTGAGTGAATCCCCTTCGGCCTTAGCGAGATTGAGCTGACGAGTGACGTCCTCGTACTCGTTGCCGAGCTGGTCGATGGTGGCGTCCAGCGACGTGATCTGCGGTGCGCACTGCGCGAGCCGGACATGGTCGGTGTAGGCCCGCACCATCGGCGGGTCGACCAGGTCGATGATGCCCAGGTCGGAGGACTCCGAGGCGTAGCGCTGCTGAATCTTCTCGATATCGCCGAGGATCTTGCGCTTGCGTTGCGCGACGGCGAGTAGCTCGCGGGCCTCCACCAGCGGATCGATCTGCTTGAGTGCATCGGGCAGCCGGGTCAGGCTGCTCGGCTCGTCGAGCATGAACTCCCGGACGAACTGTTCCAGTCCGCCAACACTTTTCAGCGACTTGGCCTTGCCGAGCAGCTGCTGGGCGGCGTCGGAGGCGCGGATGCCGATGGTGGCGTAGAGCTGGGCCAGGTACTGCGATTCGACCTTGGTGGAGAACCGCCACTCATCGTCCTTGAACACCCCGGAGTCGAACCGCGCTGCTGCCCAGCGGTTGCAGACATCCTCGATATCGCGGTCGCCGTCGGCCAGCACGAACCGGCTCGACGAATCCGAGCGGGACTCGCCGGTCAGCCATTTCAGCACCAGGCCGGTGACCGTCCGTCCGGTGTTGCTGGTGTAGCTGACAGCGATGGCCGACCAGGCGGTGCCTTCCCCTCGCAGGTACATCACCTTGCTGGTGCCGCCGTCGCTGCGCTGCCCCCACGCCCCGCGCACGTACTTGTCGACGGTGCGCCGGCCCGCGCTGGACCCGGCGGCGGTGTTGTCACCGGAGGCGTTGAAGTTACGCCGGTTGAACGGCAGGAAGCAGAGCGAAATCGCGTCGAGCAGTGAGGATTTGCCGCTGCCAGAGGCGCCGGCGATCAGTGCACCGCCGTCGCTGAACGGGATGTCGTGATACCCGTCGAAAACCCCCCAGTTGATGACCTGCAGCCGCGACAAGTGGAACTGTTCAGCCATCCTGGCCGGCCTCCTGATCGTCGCGCTCCGGTGTGGCGCCCCCGCTGAGCAGCAGTTCGAACTGCTGCTGCAACTCGGCGATCACCGATGCGGTCATCACGGCGTTGATCACCGGGCTGACGGTGTAGCTGTCTTCGTCGTCGCGCGTCTTGCGCAGGATCTCCAACCCGGTCAGGCGCGCGATGGCCGCATCGATGCGGGCGGTGAAGGTGACGGTGTCGCGGTCGACATCGTTGAGCACCCCGGAGAACAGCCCGTGCACCTCCTCGCGGCTGATCAGGACGGCCTGCCCGCCGGTGGCACGCGTCATCTGCGCCAGGTGCAGCGCCAGGATGGAGTCGTAGGTGCCCAGCGGCTCGCGGCGCAAAAGCTTGACGCCTCGGGCGGATTCGTAGCGGGCCTGCTCGATGAACGCGATGTCGGTGCCGTCGACGATGCGCAGCATCAGGTCGAGTTCCGAGAGCCGCACCGATAACTGCGCGCGGTATTCGAGCACCCAGCTGTAGAGGTCTTGGTCGGCTTCGGCGCTGATGTAGCGGCGAGTCAGCAGCTGCTGCAAAGCCCAGCAGGCCCGGTCGGGCAGCTCGCTGACATCGCCGTCGAAGCGCGGGCGGCGCTGATGCGGCGTGCGGGCGGTCTGGTCGACCTGGGGCAGTGAACTGAAGTCGATGTCGGCGTCGGTGCTCATGCGCTGGCTCCCAACAGGCTGGAGATCGGTTCGGTGAACACTAGGTGTGGAACCTCCATCTCGCGGTCGCGTCCGTCCAGCGACTGGAACCGCACGGTGACCGACTTAGCGCCCTGTGTGGTAGCGGGTTGTTTGAGCGCCCAGGACCACAACACGATGACATGACCCAGATACGCCGCATCGAGCATCTCCACAGCCTCAGGCAGAGACAGCCGCCCACCGGCGTCGATAGCGCTGTTGATCATCTCCGACATCGCGGGCGCGTCGACCTGGGTGGTCAGCGCTGCGAAGCTGGACAGGTCGAGCTCGCCCTCAGCAGCCTGGGCGGGCTTAGGGTTGGACAAGTCGCCGATCCGGAAGCTCAGTGCGCCAACCGAACTGATGGTGTGGCGGGCCAGGGGCAGTTCGATGTCGAGGCGCGAGTCGGTGAGCGAGCTCTTGAGTAGGGTTCGGGCGGCGCCGATCGCGTCGCTCAGCTGACGGGCCACCCCGCGGCTCTGCTCCAGGGTCCCGAACGCGGTGAAGCGCTTGACCCGCTGGGCGCAGCGCTGCTGGATGCGCTCGACCTCATCGATCTGCTCGCCGACGAGCTCGAAGAAGCCCGCCATCACTTTGCGCAGCGCCGGGTCCAGGGCGGGCAGCGCGTGGGCGACCGCGGCGACGTCGGCTTCGAACTCGGCCCGCTGGTCGGGATCATTGATCATCCGCATAAATGCGCGGTGGCTGTCGCGACCCTGGGAATCCCACGCGGTCTGGTAATCGGCGTACATCTGACGCTGCCGGTCGCGGTATTCCAGGTTGCTGTCGATCGGCTCGTCCAAGGCGGCGGTGGCCCGCTCGATCATGGTGCCGTACTGGCCGATGTCGGTGATCAGCCGTTCCATCTGCAAGGCGATGGCGTGGGCTTCGTCGTACATGTCGGTCATGTCGACGTCGCCGGAGCGGTCGGCGAGGTCCTCGCCCCGTTCCAGCGCGTCGAGTTCGGCCTGCAGCGCCGCGATCTCGGCCTGGATGCCGGCGCGGATCCGGACGGGGTCGTTGCCCACGCGCAGAGCGATCTGCTTGAGGCGGGCGGCGATGCCGTTGATCGACCCGCCGGTGGCGATGGTGTCCTGGCGGCGCAGTCCCCGCAGGAAGTCCAGGGCACGGCGGGCGTCCTGCGTCAGATAGCAGAGGTTGCGCTCGACGCCGGTGCGTTGGTCGGCCACCCGGTGTAGCCAGCCCTGGCTGGCCCAGCTCTTGATCAAGCCCAGGCCGGACTGTTCGCCGCCGGGCCGGCCGAGCTCGTCGAGGTCGCGTTCGAGGCGCACCACGAGGTCGGTTTCACCGATCACGCCGTCGCTGAGGTGACGTTCCATCAGGGTGGCGTAACCGCCCAGGTTGAGCGTGGCCAGCAGCCGGATCGTGGGGGAGGCCTGGATGTCGCGATTGATTTCGAGAAGGTCAGCGGCCGACAAGGTGGTGTCGTCGTCCACGCCGTTTCCCCCTCGATGTAGTTGGTCGGACGCTCCAAGATAGGCCACCGCGCCGTCATCGGACGGCGCCGTCGACGGGTGTCGGGGGTGTGTTGAAAAAGGTCCGCCACAGGGGTCCCAGAAGTCCGTCTGCGCCTCTTTGGTCACACGCGGGGCGGGCGGCCGAAGGGCGCTGCTACGTGCGCGTGGTCGTCGGGACAGCAGCCTCGGGTCGTTTGCTGCGGTTGCTGAATCCGCAAAGACCTGGCGACGCCCAAAAGTCCGTAATCGCCACTCGCGCCGGTCATTCGATTCTTAAACCACCAATTTGTGCGCCACGCTCTACAGGGTTTGCCAGTAGATTTCTATGTGACAGTTGACACACCTGTGGGCGAGGCCCTAGGGTTGGCATTAATCAGATTTTTGACGATGGAATTAGAGCGGCTGTCGCGACAAAATTCGAAACAGCTCACAAAGGATCTCCAATGGCGGCCCAAAAGCCATCACGCGAATTCGGGCCTTTCGCGCCCACTGCCAGCCCGCGGCAGTGGTGGTCGCAGCTCTAGTCTCGTTCCCCGCTGGATGTCGGTTGTGAGTATGCCAACCGTATCTGCAGCATAACGCCGGTGATCGGCTCCATTGCGCCCTGCCTTAGCACCTTGTGCGCACCGCGCGATCGAAAACTATCCCAACAGTAATTTGGGTCAGCTGGGAGCTGGCCTATTCAAACTTTGCGTTTGAAATTCATTTCAATGCGTGAAGAACGTCCAATGGTTGGTGTTCTTCCGGGGGGAGCGCGCCCGAGAACAATTTGGAACTGGGAATTCCAAATCCACGATCGATCAAATTATCTGGCCGGATACACGGCTCAACAATCATTAACTCGAATCAGGGGCAAGACAATGAGAAATTACACCCTTCCTTGTGCAACGGGCATCGCGATGGCCGGTGCGGGCGTCGCGTTGGCGTTCGGAGCCGGTGCCGCGCAGGCCGCGCCTGCGTTCGCCCCACCTCTGTCACCAGCGGTTAGCGCTGAGTCAACGACTGGCCTTCAGTGCCTGATGGTGGGATCAGGATGTTCGGCCGTTAGTGGCCTCGAGGCCAACGCCTCCGCGTTCGCCCTGAACACCCCGACCCCGAACATGCTGGCCGCTGCGGTATTCAGCCCCGGTGCTGTGAACCAACCGCTGTACGGCCTCATCGGCATTGCCGGACAGATCCCGATTGTGAACATTTTCATCGCCAACGGCACTAATGGTGCTGCGGGGTCGGGCGTCAAAGGTGGCAATGCCGGTCTGCTGATCGGCTACGGCGGTGTCGGTGGTACCGGGACAGCGGGACTGACCGGCGGCAACGGCGGTAACGGCGGCCTGTTCTTCGGCAGTGGTGGTGGCGGCGGTGCCGGCGGAACCAGTGCGGCTGGTGGCAACGGCGGAAATGCCGGGTCCCTGGCCCTCTTCGGCCACGGCGGTAGCGGCGGGACCGGCGGCAACGGCACGCTCGGCACCGCTGGCGGCGCAGGTAGCGGCACGGCTGCTAACGGCGTGACAGGCACTGCGGGCACGACGACGGGCGCGACCGGGCAGAACGGTGTGAACCCGACCCCCAGTGGTGATCCGGGCGTCGAGGGCCAGGCTGGCGCAACCAACCCTGTTACCGGCGGCAATGGCTTGCCCGGTACCGATGGCAATGGTGGCGGCGCCGGTGGCGCCGGTGGCGCCGCGGACGGCGCGGCACCCGTAACGACCGGTGGGAGCGGCGCTGCGGGCGGCAATGGCACTGCCGGCGCCAACGGTGGCGCCGGTGGCGCCGGTGGCGAAACGACGAACACGCAGGCCGGGGGATTGGCCAACGGTGGCAACGGTGCCAACGGTGGCAACGGCGGAACCGGTAACACCAACGGTGGTGCCGGTGGTGCCGGTGGTGCCGCGAGCAGTACCACGGGGGTCGGTACTGGCGGAACCGGTGGTAATGGCGGCAACGGTGGAACCGGTGCTGCAGGCCAGGCTGGCGGAAGCGGAAGTGCCGGCGGAGCCGGCACCAACGGAGCCGACGCCACGAACGCCGGCGGCAACGGCACTGCGGGTGGACCCGCGGGCGCCGGTGGCAACGGTGGCATAGGCGGTCTCCTCGGTACTGGCGGTGCGGCCGGCAACGGTGGCACTGGCGGTACCGGCGGAACCGGTGGTGCAGGCCAGGCCGGCGGTAACGGCGGCGCGGGCGGCACGGGTGCTGCAGGCGGGACCGGCGGAGCCGGTGACGCCGGCGGTAACGGCGGCGTCGGTGGTGACGGCGGAGCCGGCACAGGCGCCGGTGGAACTGGCGTCGGTGGCGTAGGTGGAACCGGCGGTTCGGGCGCTACAGGCGGTCCGGGTGGCACTGGTGGCACCGGTGGCACAGGCGGGACCGGGGGCACCGGTGGAACCGGCGCTGCAGGCGGGACCGGCGGAACCGGCGGGACCGGCGCTGTAGCCGGAACTCCCGGTCGCGGCGGGCTATTCGGCCGCCCCGGACGTACCGGCACAACGGGTAGCACTGGCACCGCCGGCAACACCGGTGCAACCGGAGCAACCGGAACCAATGGTGCGACCGGCAACACCGGTGCAACCGGCGCTACCGGCGGCAGTGGGGCCAACGGCACCAACGGGGCCGACGGCGCTCACGGCGCATCGTCATAACCGGCTCGGCAGGGCCCCGATAAGAGGCCATTGCTGATCGGACGCTCGGGGCGTCGGCTACCGCCGGCGCCCCGAGTGCGATGTCAAGCAATGAAGGAGGCTGAGACACATGGTGTTTCGGAACGGTGTGCAGGCGCCAGTCAATGGTGGGCATCCCCTGGTGGTTGCGGGGGCGTTGCCGAAACAGGATGTCGGCCGGTTGCTGCTGCACTGTGCTGATCGGCCCGGATTGGTGGCGGCCAACATCGTGTCGCTGGATCAGCATTCGGCCCAGCAGTCCGGTGGAATATTCTGCAGCGCACGATCTTTCACCTGCCCGACTTGTCCACTGCGCGCGACGCTTTGGAACGTGACTTCGCTGAGCGGGTGGCCTCACGGTTCAACATGGACTTCACGCTCACCGAGGCCGATCGGCCCAAACGGGTGGCGATCATGGCATCGACGGCTGACCACTGTCTTCTGGACCTGCTGTGGCGCAACCGCCGTGGCGAGCTGGACATGTCGGTTGCCATGGTGATTTCCAATCATCCGGACCTGGCCGATCAGGTGCGCCCGTTCGGCATCCCGTTCGTGCACGTGGCCGCTTCCAAAGACATTCGGGCACAAGCGGGACAACGTCAACTCGAGATGTTGCGCGGCAACGTTGATCTGGTGGTGCTTGCCCGCTACATGCAGATCCTCACGCCGCATTTCCTCGCCGAGATCGGCTGTCCTCTTATCAACATTCATCACTCGTTCCTGCCCGCGTTCGTTGGTGCCGTACCGTACCGACGGGCGAAGGAGCGCGGCGTCAAGCTCGTCGGGGCGACCGCGCATTACGCGACCGAATCACTCGAGGAAGGACCCATCATCGAACAAGACGTCGTGCGAGTGGACCACCGCCATGACGTCGACGATCTGACCCGCCTCGGTGCTGACGTCGAGCGCGACGTGCTGTCACGTGCGGTCCTCTGGCACTGCCAGGACCGCATCATCCGATACGACAATCAGACGATCGTCTTCTAGGGTGGCGTAACCGCCCAGGTTGAGCGTGGCCAGCGGCCGGATCGTGGGGGAGGCCTGGATGTCGCGATTGATTTCGAACCAGTGGGACTTCGACGATGCGGTCTAGCGGCGCACTCTGCAAGCAACGTGCTAGCAGAATGCATGCGACCTGGCTTACGCTCGATCGTGTGCGAACTCTGCATCTGCGCAACGTCCCCGACGACGTCATGGATCGACTCGAACGAATGGCGCGGGCGGCGAGTACATCGGTGACGGCCGTCGCGATCCGCGAACTCGACGCTGCGACTCGCCGGGTCGACAACGCCGCGTTGATCGCCACCCTGCCCGATCTGGACCTGCCGACCGAAACCTTTGTCGAGCAGTTGGATTCCGAACGAAGGTGATCGTCGTCGACGCGTCGGCGGCAGTCGCCGCGCTGCTGAATGACGGTCAGGCGCGCCGAATACTCGCTGTCGAATCTATTCATGCGCCACACCTGGTGGATGCGGAAGTGGTCAGCGTTTTGCGCCGGCAGGTCATCGCCGGCGTGCTGGCTCCAGACGCGGCACGCTTGGCCCTAAATGTCTGGAAAAGACTCGGTCTGATTCGTTACGCCGCTTCACCTCTCCTGGAACGTATCTGGGAACTTCGGTCCTCTTTCACCGCGTATGACGCGATGTATGTTGCTCTCTCGGAGAAGTTGGACTGCGCTCTCGTTACGGCCGACGCGCGGCTGTCCGGGGCGAACGGACCTCGGTGCGCCATCACCGTCGTCCCGCGGTGAGCGCTAGAGCCGGCGCTCGCACGCTCAGTGTCAGTCCACGAAGTCGATGCGGACGCTGATCGGATCGGACTGCAGCGCCTTGAAGGTGGCGGCCACGAGGGGCGACAGCAGCGGCGACGTCGCAAAGGTTCGCACTCGCGCCAGCGGGTCGTCGTCGGGGACGAAATGCGCAGTACCGCTTCGCCATCGATTTCCCTGCCGGATCCGAATTTTCGGGTCGGCGGCAACATTGAGTGCCCACCCGGACCGATGCCCGTGCTGGGAGATCACCCAAGCGCCGGTCGCGTCGAAACCGGCCGAAACGGGCACCGAGCGCCAGCCGCCCGATTTGCGGCCCATCGTCTGCAACTCTGTGGCGAATGTGGTGCGGACACCGAGGCGCCGCAGCAATGCGACCGCCGGGTTGGCGACGTACCGGCCGACGATGCGTTCCCGGCGGAATTTTCGTAGTGCCTGATTGGGCGTAGTCATGGCGGCTGCCTTTCCCCGATCAAGTAGACCGATCGATCTACCACCGCTCACCATAGTAGACTGATCGGTATAGTGCAATGGACGGAGGTGGCGATGTCTGCTCGGCAACGCTTGATCGACACCACGATCGCGCTCGTGCGGCGGCGTGGAGTGGGCAGCGCGAGCATTTCGCAGATCCTCGAACAGAGTGGCCTGGCGCGCCGCACCCTCTACCTGAATTTTCCGGACGGCAAGCCCGAATTAATCGCCGCGGCAACCGAATCCGCTGCTACAGGGTTCGCGTCCATGCTCGAAGGAATCGTCATAGAAGGCGACCCGGTCGCATCCGTCGAGGCGTTCGTGCGAGCCTGGGAGATAGCGCTGGCGGACAGCGACTACGGCGCCGGTTGTCCGATTGTGGCCGCCACGTTGGGCAGTTCGGAGGCGCCGGCCGCGGCCCAGGCGGCCGCCGACGCGTTCACGCAGTGGGTGCGACTCATTGCGCGGCCCGTCGAGCAAGCCGGGCTGGACCCCAGCTCTGCGGAGGATCTTGCGACCACCGTGGTCGCGACAATCGAAGGGGCCGTGATCATGTCGATGGCGGCTCGTTCCTCAGTCCCGCTGCAGCGGGCTGGGCGCGAGCTGGCGGTGCTGATCCGCGCGAAACTGGCCGCTATCTGAGCAACTGGCCGTGCGGCCGCGTGGACAGCGGCTTGGGCCGCACGATTTGCGGCCACCAGAACCACGGCCCCATCAGCGCGGCGATCGCCGGCGTCATGAACGCTCGCACCACCAGGGTGTCGAACAGCAGGCCGAGCCCGATCGTCGTTCCGACTTGGGCGACCACAACCATGGCGCTGACCGACATCGAGATCATCGTGAACGCGAACACCATGCCGGCCGCGGTCACCACCGAACCGCTACCGCCCATCGCGCGGATGATGCCGGTGTTGATGCCGGCCGGTATCTCCTCTTTCATCCGGGCGACCAGTAGCAGGTTGTAGTCGGCACCCACCGCCAACAAAATGATGACCGCCATCGCCATCACCATGAACTGCAGTTCGATACCCAAGATGTGTTGCCAGAGCAGCACCGACAGCCCGAACGACGCCCCGAGTGACAGCACCACGGTGCCGACGATCACGGCGGCGGCGACGATGGCCCGGGTGATGATCAGCATGATGATGAAGATCAGCGACAACGCGGCCACACCGGCGATGAGCAGGTCGTACTTGTTGCCTTCCTGCATGTCCTTGAAGGCCGAGGCGGTGCCGCCTAGGTAGACTTTCGACCCTTCCAGCGGCGTGCCCTTGATCGCTTCGAAGACCGCGGCCTTGATCGCATCGATGCGATTGATGCCGTCGGCCGACAGTGGGTCTTCCTCGTGGGAGATGATGAAGCGGATCGCGTGGCCGTTAGGGGAGATGAAATTCTTTATGCCGCGCTTGAATTCGTCGTTGTCGAAGATCTCCGGCGGCAAGTAGAACGTGTCGTCGTTGAGCGAATCGTTGAACGCCGCGCCCATTGCGGCCTGATTCTCGCTGAGCGCAGCCTGCTGATCCTGCTGGCCGGCCTGGGTGGCCTGCTGGGTCAGCATCATGATCCGCATCCGCTTCATCGACTCGATTGTCGGGCGCATCAGCGAAACCATTTGCGGCATCATGGCATCCAGCCGATGCATGTCCGGCAACAGTTCCTGAATGTCGTCGACCATGGTGTCGACCCCGTCGATCGTGTCGAACACCGACCGCGTCGACCAGCACAGCGGAATGTCGTAGCAGTGCGGTTCCCAGTACAGGTAATTGCGGATCGGGCGGAGGAAGTCGTCGAAATCAGCGATGTGGTTGCGCAGGTCGGCGATGTCCACATACATCTCGTCCATCTTGCCCACCATGTCGTGCATGGTGCCGCTCATTCTCTCCATCAAGTTGATCATCTGCGTCATCGTGTTGATGGTCTTCTGCATGTCTTCGCCCTGAACCAGCATGTCAGCCATGCGGTCCTGCAGGTAGGAGCGGTTCATCGTCTGCCCGGTGCCGCCCATGCTGATCTGGGCCGGAATCGAGCTGTACTTCAACGGCTTTCCCGCGGGACGGGTGATCGACTGCACCCTTCCAATACCGGGAACCTTGGCGATGGCCTTGCTGATCCGCTCGATCACCAGGAAGTCCGCCGAATTGCGCACGTCCTGATCGGTTTCGACCAACACCATCTCGGGGTTCATCCGGGCGATGGGGAAGTGTCGCTCGGCCGCCGCGAAACCCTCGTTGGCCGGTAGGTCGGCGGGCAGGTACTTGCGGTCGTTGTAGTTCGCTTGATAGCCCGGCAGGGTGATCAGGCCGACCAAGGCGACCAGGATCGTCGCGAGCAGAATGCCGGCCGGCCAGCGCACCACCAGCGCGCCCAGCTTCCGCCAGAACCGAATCCGCATCGCGCGCTTGGGTTCCAGCAGCCCGAAGCGACTGGCTACCGTGACGATCGCGGCGCCCAGCGTCAACGCGGAGATCACCGCGACCACCATGCCGACGGCGAGCGGGACTCCCAGCGACTTGAAATACGGCAACCGGGTGAACGAGAGGCAGAACGTCGCCCCGGCGATCGTCATACCCGAGGCCAGCACCACGTGAGCGGTGCCGTGATACATCGTGTAGTACGCCGATTCCCGGTCTTGCCCGATTGATCGGGCCTCCTGATATCGCCCGATCAGGAAGATCGCATAGTCCGTCGTCGCGGCGATCGCCAATGTCACGAGTAGTTGGGTCGCGAACGGTGACAGGCCGATCAGGTTGTGATAGCCCAGGAACGCCACTGCGCCGCGGGTCACCGATAGACCCAAGATCAGCATCACCAGGACCAGTCCGACCGTCACGACCGACCGGTAGAAGAACAACAGCATGATGAGGATGACGCCGATGGTGGTGAGCTCGATGATCCGGATGCTCTTGTCGCCGGCAATCTGCTGGTCGGCCTGCAGTGCCGGACCACCGGTCACGAAGACCTTGACGCCCGGCGGCGGTGACAGGCCTCTGACGATCTTCTGGACCGCTTCGACCGAATCGTTGCCGAGCGTCTCACCCATGTTCCCGGCCAGTGCCACCTGCACGTAGACGGCTTTGGCGTCGGCGCTCAGCGCACCGGCTTCGGTGAGCGGATCACCCCAGAAATCCTGGATGTGCTGCACGTGCGTGGTGTCGGCACGCAGCTTGGCGATCATGTCGTTGTAGAAGTGGTGCGCGGCATCGCCCAGGGGCTGGTCGCCCTCCAAAACGATCATGGCCGAGCTGTCCGAGTCGGATTCCTCGAAGACCTTGCCCGAACGCATCATCGCGATCACCGACGGCGCGTCCTTGGGGGACATCGAGACTGCGCGCAGCCTGCCGACTTCGTCCAGCTGCGGGACGACCGTGTTCAAGACGACGATCAGTCCGACCCAGCCAAGAATGATCGGCACGGCCAGTCGGCGGATCCACTTAGCCAAACCCGGCCGATGCGGCTGTTCAGCGGAGACCACGCGCTCTTCGGTCGGGGCGCTCACCAGGCCCAAGTCCTCCCCGTTACGGCAATTTACTTAGACAGTCATACCAGACGTCGGGGGCTGCGTGTGAGGTAGGTAACCTGGTTCTCCTCTAACCGCTGTTCGCGCCACCTTCGGCGATCCGGCGCACCGCGTCGAGGAAGACGTCGATTTCGTCGAAGGTGTTGTAGAAGGCGAACGACGGGCGAACCGTGGTCTCCACGCCCATCCGGCGCAGGATCGGCTGGGCGCAGTGGTGCCCGGCCCGGACTGCGATGCCTTCGGCGTTGAGCGCTTTGCCGACCTCGAGCGGTTCGTGACCGGCCAGCACGAAGGACAGCACGCTGGCTTTCTCGTCGGCGGTGCCGATCAGCCGCACCCCGTCGATGGCTGCCAGCCGCGGCGTGGCGTACTCCAGCAGCGCATGCTCGTAGGCCGCGATCCGGTCGATGCCCACCCGCTCGACGTAGCGCAGGGCCTCACCGAGGCCGACGGCGTCGGCGATGTTGCCGGTGCCGGCCTCGAATTTGTTCGGCGGACCCTGATACAGCGAGCGCTCGATGGTGACGTCGGCGATCATGTTGCCGCCGCCCTGCCACGGCGGGGTCTCGGCCAGCGCCTCCTCGGTGCCGTACAGCACCCCGATCCCGGTGGGGCCGAAGACCTTGTGCCCGGAGAACACGAAGAAATCCGCGCCGGTCTTGCTGACGTCGATCGGGATGTGGGGGATGGACTGGGCGCCGTCGATGAGCACTCGCGCGCCGTAGCGATGGCCGAGCTCGATAATCTTCTCCACCGGCGTGACCGTGCCCAGCGCATTGGAAACCTGGGTTGCGGCAACCAGTTTGGTTCGCGGGCCGAGCAGGTCCTCGAACTCGCTGAGCAACAGATTGCCTGCGTCGTCGACCGGTGCCACCTTGAGGACGGCGCCGGTCTTCTGTGAAATAATCTGCCACGGAACGATATTGGCGTGGTGCTCCAGGTTGGTGATGACGATCTCGTCGCCGGGACCCAGATGTTTGCCACCCCACGAGTAGGCCACCAGGTTGATCGCCTCGGTGGTACCGCGGACGAAGATGATCTCCTCGGTCTTGGCCGCGCCGATGAACCGCCGGACCGCTTCGCGGGCCTCTTCGTAGGCATCGGTGGCCCGGGCGGCCAATTCGTGTGCGGCACGGTGGATGTTGGAGTTCTCGTGCGCGTAGAAGTGCGCCAGCCGATCGATCACCGCCTGCGGCTTCTGAGTGGTGGCGGCGTTGTCGAACCAGATCAGCGGTTTGCCGTTGACGGTCTCGCGCAGGATCGGGAAATCGGCACGGATCGCGTTGACGTCGAAGATCTCGTGACGGTCCGGGATCTGCGGTACCGGCTCGGACAGCGCCGGTGCGCCGGAGGCGAAGTAGTAGTTCGCCTCGTCGCCGCCCGGCGGGAGAACGCTGCGCGGAATGTCCGGGATGACAGGAACTTCCGTCGGCCACCCCGGTACCGAACCGCGCGGTGCCACCGGCGCGTTGGGCGCCGAGCCGGCCAAGACCCCGGGGACCGTCGGGACGATCCCGCTGGGCACGGCGAATTCCTCGAGGTGCGGCGGGGCGAAGACATCGACCGCCCCGGCCCCGGCATGTCCCGCCGACGGGGCGGTGGTGACATCGGGTGCGTTGCCACGCGGGGCCACCGGCACCGCTTGCGGTGGAATTGGTTCGGGCCCAGGCGAACTCGGTGGTGGCAGCCTGACCCCAGGGGCTTCGGTCAGCACCGCGGGCGGACCCAGCGGTGGACCGCCCCCGGCGGCCGTGCCGTAGGACGCGGCAGCCGTCTTGTCGGGGATGTTGCCACGCGGTGCCGGCTGAGCCGTCTGCGGTGGACTGTCGTTACCGGGCCGGAAGCTGGCGGCAAACAGCTGGTTGGCCAGCACCGCCAGTTCGGCCTCGCTGATCGGAAGCTCGCCCTCGGCGTCTACCGACCGGTACTCACTTGTACTCATGGAACTGGTCCACCGCAGCACCGTCGAGCACGGCCAGCGCATCATCGGTCAGCACGGCCAGTGACGAGTACTGGGTCACCAGGTAGGAAGCGATGCCGGAGCGGTCGATGCCGGTGAACCGGACGGACAGCCCGGGGGCCTGCTCGCCGACCAGGCCGGGCTGGAACAAGCCGACCACGCCTTGGCGCTCTTCGCCGGTACGCACCAGGATGAACTTGGTCTTGCCGTCCTCGACCGGCACCTTGTCGCTCGGCACGATCGGGATGCCGCGCCAGGTGATGAACTGGGCGCCGAACAGGTTCACCACCACCGGCGGAACGCCGCGGTAGGTGGCCTCCCGACCGAACGCGGCCACCCCGAGCGGGTGGGTCAGGAAGAACGCCGGTGTCTTCCACACCTTGGTGATCAGCGCATCCAGGTCGTCCGGGGTCGGGGCGCCACCGAGGGTCTCGATGGTCTGCTCCGGGGTCACCTGCGACAGCAAGCCGTACTCGGCGTTGTTGATCAGCTCGGATTCCTGGCGTTCTTTGATCGTCTCGATCGTCAGCCGCAGCTGTTGGGCGATCTGGTCGTGCGGGCTGGAGTACAGATCCGACACCCGGGTGTGCACGTCGAGCAGCGTCGAGATGGCGCGCAGCGTGAGCTCACGCGGGCTGGTCTGGTAGTCGACGTAGGTCTGGGGAAGCGGGTCTTCGACGTTCTCGCCGCCGACCTCGGCGTGGATAGCCACCCGCTCGGGGTTGACCACCCGGTTGACCCGATAGATGCCCGCTTCGACCGGCACCCAGCTCAGCAGGTGCAGCAGAAACCGCGGGGTGATGGTCTCCAGCTGCGGGACGGTTTTGGTGGCATTCGCGAGCTGCCGTGCAGCGGCCGCGCCAAGTGCCTGCGATTCGTTCTGAGCCGACGTCATCGAGTCCTCCACTTCTCTCCGGTGGGGCCAATCATCGTTCCTTTTCCAGTGGCCTGCACAGGTTTGAACGTCAGCGTGATGCGAACTCCGTTGCGAGTTTGACGGGGGCGTGCCGTATGGTATTGGGATGCAACAGCCCGCATCGCCGCGCTTCGGTTACACGCGCTGCTTTGATGTGTGCTTCTGTTGTTGTTGATCTTCTGACGCCGTAATTCCCTGCGCTCAGCCCACCGTCTTCTCGGTGTGATCGTCTGCGCGCTTCGACGTACTCAGAGAGATCAATCCGATGTCATCCCTGTCTTTGTTTGCACCCGCTCCCGCGCGAGTCGCCGTCCGAGGTCGGACGGGGCCGGCCCCGGCCAATCTGTCGCGAATGACCCGGTACCGCGGTGGTACGTATTCGCACACTGTGGACACCATCGTGTTCACCGATGGCACGTCCGCGCGCACCGACCTGATCCGCCTCAACCCGAATATCGAGGCGTACTCCCTGGACTTCGGCGGGGTCGCGCCCACAAGGCCGTCGCGCTACCGCGCCGACACCTGGTCGGCCGTGCCGCATCTGCAGGCCCGCGCCTACGAGGCCGAAGTCGCCTGGATCCTGCGCAATTCCTACCCGGCGCTGTCGACCACCCAACTCAGCGCTGACCTGCGGGCGGCCGGGTACGCGCTGGGGTCCCGCAATATCAGCGAGCATGAGGCGATCGCCGGCACGCAGGCCGCGATCTGGTATCTGACCAACGGACTGGAGCTGGACAACCGGCCGCTCAACGTCCCGGCCCGCACCACCGAGCGCACCGGCGAGGTTCGCGTCGAGTTCGAGGGGGAGCGCCAGCTCGCCGGGTACGCGGCCGATGTCGTCAGCGCTGAGGGTGCGGTGCTAACCCTGCAGAAGTCCCGCGACGGCAGCGTGTGGGACGACGTCGCGGCCTCCCGGGTGAGACTGCCGGCCGGCGGCGGCCGGATCAGCAAGTCGCTGGGCGTCGGTGCGACGGTCGCCCACCACCGCTACGGACGTCCCGGCGGGGGTTACCGGCACTACCGGCTGCTCGTCGAGGGCGATGCCACCCTCACCGACTTGACCTTCCGGCTCGCGGGCTCGGGCCTGTACCGCAACGCCGCACCGGTCGTCCATCTGTACGACTACCTACTCGCCGGTGCCCGCGCGGCACACCGGGCAGCCGTCGTCCCGTCACTGGTCGCCTCTGACGCGGTTGCCGAGGCTGGGTTGGTCGGCCCGTTCCAGTTGGTCACCGCCGATGCCGCCACGGTGACGGTTGGTGACGGGCACAGCCTCGTCGACGCCGACGGCGCCGCCATCACCAAACCTGTTGCACCGCATCAGCAATTCTTCCTGCGGGTGGCATCCGATGCCGGGGCGACCACGTTGACCATCGAGATCCCCGGAGATCCACGGGGTTTCGGGGGGCGAGTGGTGACCGGTGTGGCCCGTGACGAGATCGCGGGCACCTTCACCCCGCTGGCCCTGGCGGTCCCGGTCCAGCAGATCGTTGAGTTCGAGATCGAGTGGGCCGGCTCAGATAGCTGAGTGCAGAGTGGCTATGCCGCGGCGGCCTTGACGGCCCGGCTGACCTCCTGGCGCAACCGCACGTACTCCGAACTGCGCCGCAGTTCGTCGGGGTCGACGCCGGTGCGGGGCAGGTCCACCGAAAGGTCAAGGGCGACCTGACCAGGACGGTGGGTCAGCACCACGATGCGCGACCCCAGAAACGCCGCCTCGTCCGCACTATGGGTGACGAACACGGTGGTCCGTCCCGAGGCCGCACTCACTTCGCGGATGTCCTCCTGCAAGCGCTCCCTGGTCAGGGCGTCCAACGCGGCGAACGGCTCGTCGAGCAGCAGCAGCGAGGTCTCCGGCCGCTCGGATGCCAGCGCCCGCGCGATCGCGACGCGCTGTTGCTGACCGCCGCTGATCTCCCATATCTTGCGGTGCGCGATCTCTTCCAACCCGACCCGGTGCAGAAGTTCGTCGCGTCGCGAAGCCCGGCGCTCGCGCGGGGTGCCGGCGTACTTCAGCGCCAGCTCCACGTTGCCGCCGACGCTACGCCACGGGAACAGCCGGGGCTGCTGGAACACGACTCCCGCGGTCTGCCCCGGCACCGGTCGCCGCCCGGACACCGTGATCTCACCGTCGCCCGGTGACTCGAATCCCGCGATCAGGCGCAGCAGTGTGCTCTTGCCGCAGCCCGATGCGCCGACCAGGACCAGGAACGAACCGGGCTCCACGTCGAGATTCACCGGGCCCAGCGCCGTCGTCGTGCCGTAGCGGTGCTCGACATTCCGGATCTGGATACCGCCGTCCTCGTGCGCCGCGGATACTGTGGCCGCCGGGTCCGTCTCCGCCTTACTGGGTGATGACATCAGGCAAACCCTGGGTGTAGATGGCGTCCTGGAACGTCTTGAGCGGGGCGGGCGCCGGGATCTGCTTCTGGTCGGCGAGGAACTGCGACGCGTTCTGCAGGTTGACGGCGATATTGCCGGGGTTGCCCGCACTGCCCAGCCACTGCGGTGAGGCCACCTCTTGCGGGCTCAGGTACACACCCTGCTTGAGCTGTCCCTCGACATCGGCTGGCGACAAACCGATTTCGGCGGCGATCGCCTTGGCCGCCGCGGCGGGATCGCTGTGGATGACGGTCAGTGCCCTGGCCTGCTGCTTGCGCCAGACATCGACGACCTCGGGGTGGTCCTTGGCGAACGAGTTCGCCACCGCGGCCAGATCCAGGGTCGGCTTGCCGTCCTTGGCCAGTTGCCGGCTGGTGATCAGGTCCTTACCGGTCTTGCGCAGCTGGTCCAGCGTCGGCAGCCAGGTGTAGGCGGCCTCGATGTCACCGCGTTCCCATGCCGCCAGGATCGCCTGCGGCTGCAGGTCGATCAGCTGAACGTCGCTGGGCGACAACCCGTTCTGGGCCAGCGCGGCGAGCAGGCTGTAGTGCGCGGTCGAGGCGAACGGGGTGGCCACCCGCTTGCCCTTCAGGTCGGCGATGGAGTTGATGCCGCTGCCGTTGCGGGCGACCAGCGCCTCGTTGTCACCGGCGACGTCCAGCACGAACGCGACGCTGTAGGGAATGTTCAGCGGGGCCGAGAGTCCACGGGCAACAGGGCTGGAACCGAGGCTGCCGAAGTCGAGTTCCTTGGCGATGAACGCGGTGTTGACGTCGGCGCCGGAGTCGAACTTGACCCACTTGATGTTGTAGTCCGGCAACGCGTCTTCCAGCCACCGGTTGTTCTTGACGATCAGGTCGCCGCTGGGGAAGGTCTGGTACCCGATGCGCAGCGTCGGCTTGCCCGCCTGCGAGTTCGAGTGATCGACCGAGCAACCGGCCATGCCGATCATGGTGATGGCGGCGGCAGCGACGGCGATGAGCTTGTGAAAGTTCATACCTTTCCTCTCCAAGGGACGGCGCGACGCTCGACAGCGCGCAGTAGACCCGTCGATCACGAGCCCCGAAATGCCGATCGCGAAGATGCCGACAAGCACGACGGGGGTGTTGTTGTAATTGCTCGCGTCCTTGACCAGGCCGCCGATACCGGGAATGCCGTTGAACAACTCGGCGGCGACCACCGAGGAGTAGGCCATGCCGACGGCCAGCCGGATACCGGTGAACGTCTCCGGGAGGGCCGAGGGAATGACGATGTCGCGCACGACATCACGTCGCGAGGCGCCCAGCGCCCTGGCCGCCTCGACCAGGCTGACCGGCACGGCTACGACGGCCGCGGTCGTGGCCACCGCGGCGGGCGGCAGTGCTGCCAGCGCCAGCAGGGTGACCTTCGGTGCCTCGTCGATGCCGAGCCAGATGACCAGCAGGAAGAAGTACGCCAGCGGCGGCAGGGCCCGCAGGAACGTCAGCCACGGTTCCAGCACGCTGCGGACCCAGGGAACCGAGCCCATCACCAAGCCGAGCACGAGGCCGCCGGCCACACCGATGACGACACCGGCGAACACCCGCCGCAACGTCATGTACAGGTGCTCCCACAACAGATAGCCCGCATAGCCGCGGACACCGTCATGCGTGGTCGACACGTCGACGAAGGCCCGCCACGCCGTGCTCGGGTAGGGGACGAACGTCTGGTTCCAGACCCCGCTCGCCGCGGCCAGTTGCCAGACAATGAAGAACACCAGCAGTGAGAGCAGGGGAAGTGCGACGCGGGTGAGCCAGCCCGGAAACCTGCTACCGCTGCGGGGGCGGGTGGCGTCGGGTGGTGCGACGTCGACGAATACGGACACCGCAACACCTTTGCGTGAGCGTGAACCCGCTGTGAATGTCTATGCTCAGCGCGAATCAAACTCTGCCCAGGTAATTGCGCTCACGCCGACGCTAAACCTTTCTCTCCTGCCGGCTCACGGGAAAGGGTGATGGCCACCCGTCTTGATTTCTCACGTCCGAGGAGGCCCCTACCGTGACGCAGGTGCACGATGCTGAGTCCGAGCTGCTGAGGCGCCTGCATGACGGCTCGCTGACCGAGATCGAGGTGGCCTGGAGTGACCCCTTCGGCCACGCCGCCGGAAAACGGATCCCGGCAAAGCAATTCATCGACCGCGCCAAGCACGGATTCGCGTTCTGCGAGGCGGCACTCGGGTGGAACACCGACGGTACCGTGATCGACGGCCTGCGGCTGACCAACTGGGACGACGGGTATCCCGACGTTCACGCCATCCCCGATTTCTCGACGTACAAACCACTGCCGTGGCGTGCCGGTGTGGGCCATGTCATTTCGGATATCGTCCGCCCGGACGGCACGCCGTCGCTGCTCGACCCGCGTGGGGTGTTGCGCCGGGTGATCGCGCGGCTGGGCTCGCTGGGTTACACCGCAAAGGTGGGCGTCGAGTTCGAGTTCTATCTGCTGCAGCCCGACGGCTCGCCGATCCAGAACGACATCCACGCCTACTCGTTGGAGAACGCCAACGGCTTGGATCCGTTGATCTCCGACCTGCACGACACCCTCGGCGCGTTCACCCGCCTGGAGGGCGTGCAGACCGAATACGGGCCGGGTCAGGTGGAGACGAACCTGGTGTACACCGACGCGCTGGCCGCCGCCGACGACGGCGCGCGACTGAAGTACGCCACCAAGGAAGTCGCCCGTAAGCACGGCAAGGTGGCCAGCTTCATGCCCAAGCCGTTCTCCGAGCACTCGGGAAGCTCGGCGCACCTTCACATCTCGCTGTGGCGCGGCGACGAACCCGCGTTCGCCCCGGCCGACGGCCACGAGGGCGAACTGACCCTGCTCGCGATCGCCGGCTTGCTCGACCACCTTCCGGCGATCACCGTGTTCGGCGCGCACTCGGTCAACGCCTACCGGCGCTACACGCCGGACTCGTTCGCCCCCGACACCGTGAACTGGAGCCGGGACAACCGCAGCGCGGCCATCCGCTCACTGGTGGAGGAGTCGCCGGGCGCGTCCCGTATCGAATTGCGTTCGGGCGCTTCCGATGCCAACCCCTACTGGCTGATCGCCTCGGCACTGGCCGCGGTGGTAGCGGGCCTGGAAGCCGGCCGCCCGCCTGCGCCGGCCGGAACGGGCAACCTGTACGGCAAGGGCTCACCGCTGCCCGACTCGCTGGGCACCGCGCTGGCCCTGACCGAACAGGACGACACGATCCTGGAGATCCTCGGCAGGGACTCGGTGCTCGACTTCGTCTCAATCGCTCGAAGCGAATGGCAGGCCTACACCAGTCATGTCAGTGACTGGGAGCGGCACCGCTACTTGACCACGTCATGAGCGGCCCACGGTTCGGGGTGTGGGCGCCGGTCTACGGTAACCACGGTGCCCGCCTGCACCCCGACGATCTGCCGGATGCCAGCTATCGGCGCACTCGCGATCTGCTTGTGCACGCCGAAGATCGCGGCTATGACGCGACATTGGTGGCCCAGCACGTCATCCATCCCAGCGACACCGAGAACGACGTCCTGGAAACCTGGTCCACCCTTGCGGGGTTGGCCGAGGCGACGGAGCGGATCGAACTGATCGGGGCGATCAAGCCGCTGTTGTTCAATCCGCTGGTCTTCGCCAAGATTGCCGCCAACATCGCCGACATCTCCGGCGGCAGGTTGTCGATCAATGTGGTCAGCGGCTGGTTCTTGCCCGAACTCGAGGCGTTGGGTATCGATCCGCTGGCTCACGACGACCGCTACGCCTACACCCAGGAGTGGTTGCAGACGGTCCTGGATCTGTGGAGCGGTAAGCATGTCGACATCGGTGGCGGTGGGGGACCGAAGGGTGGACAGCAGGCCTTGGTGCGGCCCGTTCCCAAGCACGTCCCACCGGTGTACGTCGGCGGCGAATCGGAACCGGGCCGGGCGCTGGGCGCCTCGCACGGCGACGTGTACTTCATCAACGGCAGGCCCCTTGCCGACACGACCGCACTGATCGAGGATCTGCGGGCTCGGCCCCGCGACCGCGGACCGCTGCGATTCGGGTTGTCGGCCTTCGTGATTGCGCGCCCCACCGAAGCCGAGGCCAAGGCCGAGGAGGAGCACCTGCAGGCCCTGATCGATGCCGAATCGCGTCCGGAGATCTCCAGTGGCACCGATCCGAACACCGCCATGTACAAGGTGCTCGCCGGCACCCAGCGCATCGGTTCCAACGGCGGCACGCTAGCCGGCCTGGTCGGTAGCTATGAGCGGGTGATCGAGCGGATCGACGCCTTCCACGCGGCCGGCATCGAGTTGTTCATGCTCCAGTTCCAGCCGATCGAATCCGAGTTGGACCGCTTTGCCGACCACATCATCAGCCATTACCGCTGAAAGGCTGCCAAAACGCCCATGACCGCACAGACTTCTGAAGCATCCAGCCCGGTGGCGCCACGCCCGAGGTTCACCAGCAAGCCGCTGGACGGGACGCCGGCCGAGCGACTGGACCGGCTCACCGCGGTGGTCGAGGACCTGCGTTCGACCGATGCCACCGCCGAGCGCCAGCGGGTGCTGCAGTACGACGCCGTCGAGGCGATCCGCCGCACCGGTGCGCTGACCCTTCGAGTGCCGACCCGTTACGGGGGACCGGGTGGTTCGGTGCGGGACGTGCTGGCCGCGGTCATCCGGATCGCGCGCGGCAGTTCCAATGTCGCTCAAGCACTTCGGCCGCACTTCGGTTTCGCCGAGCGCCTTCTCAGTAACCGCGCCACCGAAGCCGAACGCGAGGAGTGGTTCCCGCGGGTCAACGCCGGAGTGATCGTCGGTAACGCGATCACCGACGCGAAAGGCAAGACACCCGCTGGGGCCGACACCACGCTGCTGGCCGACGGCGACGGTATCCTGCGGCTCAACGGCTACAAGTTCTATTCCACCGGAACACTTTTCGCCGACCTGATCGCGGTCTCGGCGAGCGATGCCGAGGGCCGGGACCTGCAGGCAATCGTGCCGGCCGACCGCGCCGGGGTCGAATTGTTCGACGACTGGGAGGGTTTCGGTCAGCGCACCACCGCCAGCGGCGGCACCCGGTTCACCAATGTCGAGGTCCGCCCGCACGAGGTGACCACCGTGTCCGACGGCAAGCACCTGGGACACAGCACCGCGTTCCTGCAGCTGTATCTGGCCGCCGTCGCCGCGGGTATCGCGGCGGCGGCCCGTGACGACGCCGTCTGGTACGTGCAGAACAAGGCGCGTCCGGCGTCGCATTCGCTGGCTGACACCGCCGCCGCTGACCCGTTCACCCTGCACGCGGTCGGTGAGATCGCCGCGAATGCGTCCGCCGCCGAGGCGCTCGTGCTCAACGCCGCCGACGCGCTCGACGTGCTGGTGGACTCCGGTCGCATCGGCGACGCCGACGAACTGGCCCGGGTGGCGATCGTCGTTGCCGAGGCACAGCTCATCGCCGAGCGGCTCACCCTGGCCGCGGCCGAACGGCTCTTCGACACCGGCGGGGCGTCGGCCACCGCACGCGCACTCAACCTCGACCGGCACTGGCGCAATGTCCGCACGGTCGCGACCCACAATCCGCTGGCCTACAAGGCCCACGCGGCAGGCAACTACGTCGTCAACGGCGTGTGGCCGCCGGCCAACGGTTACTTCTGATCACAGGCTGCCGATGTCGTCGGGCACATCGACGGCATACTCCTGCAACGTCTCCAGCGGGACCACGTCCAGGGTCCGTTCGTGAGTGCAAGCCAGCACCACCGGTGCGGCATGGCCGTCGGTGTGGGCGCGCAGCCAGTTCAGCGCTGTGACACACCAGCGGTCGCCGGGGGTCAGGCCGGGGAATCGGTACTGCGGCATCGGGGTCGACAGGTCGTTGCCGATTGAGCGCTGGTGCTCGAGGAACTCGGCGGTCACCACCGCGCAGATGGTGTGCCGGCCGGCATCCTCCGGGCCCGTCGAACAGCAGCCATCGCGATAGAACCCCGTCATCGGGTCGGTTCCGCACGGTTCAAGGGGACCGCCCAGCACATTGCGATCAGCCATCGTGCAAGTATCCCGTGACGCGGGAAGCGATGAGGCACGTCAGCCGTTATTAACGGCGATGGTTGACGTGCTGAGGGGCCGAGATGGCGAATTGGCCGCCGTGGCGAGATTGCTCCGGCGGGCCGGCGGTGGGGGCCAGGGCGCGGTGATCTGCCTGCGCGGTGAAGCGGGCATCGGCAAAACGGCCCTGGTGCAAGCCATCGCCGTGCAGGCGGCCGACACCGGTTTTGCCGTCGGAGTCGGCAAGGCCGAGGAACTCCATCAGATCGCGGCGGGTGCGCCGCTGCTGGTCGCGCTGCGTTCGGGATCGAACCCACTGCTGGACGCCGATAGCTTCGCCGTGCTCGCGCCACTGCATCACCAGCCGTTGTGGCTCGTCGACCGCATCGCCTCGCTGCTCGCTGATGTCGCGGCCCGAACCCCCGTACTGATCGTGATCGACGACGCCCAGTGGGCGGATCCGGTCACCCGCTTCGCCCTCGACACACTGCCGAGCAGGCTAGCCGGATCCCCGGTGGTGTGGCTTGTCGTGAGCCGTGACGTTGCCGACACCAGGTCCGACACGAGGGCCGACGGCGCCGACGGCGTGGAACGGCATCGACTGGTGCTGGGCCCGCTGAGCGATGTCGCCCTCGACGTGCTCGCGTGCGACTACCTCGGTGGCCCGGCCGAAGGTGTGACCCGCAGGCGCTTGCACGCCGTGGGCGGTAACCCGTTTCTGGCGGTACAGCTGTTGGCGGGAGTGGCCGCGGCGCGCAGTGCCGGGTTGGCGGCCGACGACATTCCAGCCTCCTTCGCCGCCGCGATCGACGCTCGCCTGCGATCGCTCGGTGCGCGCACTGGTGAGTTGGTGGAGCTCGCCGCGGTCTGGGGCCGGCCGCTCGACCTCTCCGACGCGGCCGAATTGCTCGGCGAACCCGCCGTCATGATGATCGCTGCCTTGCGCAGGGAGGCGCACGCACGCGGATTGCTGGCCGACGATCGCGACCACATCGTCTTCGCGCACGACCTGATTCGCGAAGCGGCCTACCAGAATGTGCCCGCCGCGGCGCGGCGCGAGCTTCATCTGCGATGCGCGAAGTATCTGGTGGCATCGGGCAAGGGCGTTGTCGCCGCCGCACCGCACGCCCGGGCCGGGGCCAGGTTCGGCGACCTCGAGGTGGTCGAGATCCTCCGCGGTGCCGCCGCCCAGACTTCGCTCACCATGCCCGCGGTGGCCGCACCGCTGATCGTCGAGGCCTTCGGCTTGCTAGGCCCCGACGACAGCCAGCGGATGGAGATCGGTGAGCAGTGCGCCGAGATCCTGATCCGTGCCCAGCGTGGCAATGATGCCGTCGCCGTCATCGACACCCTGCTCGCCGCGACGTCGGACATCGATGCCCGGGCCCACCTGCAATCGCTTGCCGCCCAAGCGCTTTGGTTGACAGGTCAGCTCGGCGAGATCGACCGGCGCCTCGTCAACGCGCGGACCCGGCCCGCGTTGTCTCCGCGTCTTCAGGCGCGCCTGGCGGCGGTCGAGGCCCTGGTGCTCACCAAGGCAGGCACCGCCCAGGAGGCCAACGCGGTCGCCGAGGCGGCGCTGTCGCGGGGACGTGCGCTCGGTGACGAACGCACGCAACTGCTGGCCTTACAGGCGCTGGCCGAGGCGGGCACCGCCGAAGGCAGGCACGCTTCGGCACGCGGGCACTACCGGGCGCTCCGTGCGCTGGGCGGCACCACGTATCTGGCCGGGGAGATCTTGGCGCTGCAACAGCTGGACCGCTTCGCGGAAGCCGAAGAGCTGCTGGCGCGGGCCGATCACGGCGAGAAGGGGAGGCCGGGCGAACACGGCCTGCCGTCGCTGGTGTTCGCCCAACTGCTGCAGGACTTCAAGCTTGGGCGTTTGGCGGAAGCCGAGGCCGGTGCCCTGACGGTGATCCGCCTGTGCGACGAGATCGGCACCTACGTCCACAAGTTCGAGGCGTGGCTGATCGCGGGCGTCGTCGCGGTGATCCGCGGCGATCTGGCACTGGCGCGGGAACGTCTGAAGTCGGCCGAGGAGACCGGCCTCGCCGACG
Source organism: uncultured Mycobacterium sp. (assembly GCA_900078375.1). Taxonomy (GTDB): domain Bacteria; phylum Actinomycetota; class Actinomycetes; order Mycobacteriales; family Mycobacteriaceae; genus Mycobacterium. Next base: position 49,123 of record FLQS01000024.1, read on the forward strand.
ACGCGGTGCGCCAGCCGCCGATGTTGTTGATCAAGGGCCGAATCGCCGGTGCGGAAGGCCGGTTCGAGGACAGCGTGCGAATCTTCAAGCCGCTGATGGCCTCACTGGCGCAATCCCGATCGTGGTGGCCGAGGAACCCCGAGCTGCTACGCGTGCAGGCCGGTATCGCCGTCGCCGCCGGTGACGACGAATTCGCCCGCGAGACAGTCGAACGCGCCAAGCTCGCGGCCGAGCGCAACTCCGGCGTCGCCAGTTTCGAGGGGGTGGCGCTGCAGGTCGAAGGCTTCGTCTCGCGCGACCCGGCCACCCTGCGCAGTGCGGTCAAGATTCTGCGCGAGTCACCGCGGCCCCTGCTGTTGGCCGGAGCACTGGCCGACTACGGTGCCGTGCTGGTGGATAAGGGTGACCGGCACACCGCAGTGGCGGTGCTGTCGGAGGCACACGATGTGTTCGCCGGGCTCGGTGCGAACCACTACCTGCGCCGGGTGGAACGGGATCTGAACCGGGCGGGCGCACCCGCCGACCAGCGCGAGGCCCTGACCAAGGCGGAAGAGCGGGTGGCGCAGCTGGTAAGCGAGGGCCACACCAACCAATCCGTCGCGTCCGCACTCGGCGTATCGGTCCATACCGTCAACACCCATCTACGTGCGGTTTTCCGCAAAATGGGGGTTCGGTCGCGGGTTCAGCTCGCCAACGCGATGAGTGCCAAGACCGCCCGAGGCCACTGATTCCGTAGCCGCAGCCGGGCTGGGCAACGCTGACGATCTCATCAATTTGTGCGATGGTCACGAAAACTTACTCGGCAGTAGGTTCTGCGATTGTCAGTACAAACCTCAACATTTCGGGACCCCTCATGCAACGTGCTGTTCGTTCCTCCGTCACGGCTGGCGTGGCGCTCCTCGGTGTCGGCGTCATCGCCGCCTCGCCGATTGCGCCTCCGGTGCCTGACATCCACCTGCCGGCGATCCACGTCGACGCGACCACGCTCGCTGCGGCGGTCAGCCCGATCGACACCTACAAGCAGGTCTTCGAGACCGCGGCGGCCAATTTCCAGGCCCTGGTCGATTCGGCCGACCCCGGCGTGGTGCTCAAGCAGATCGCTGCGAACCAGGTGGCCAGCCTGACCGGCCTTGGGACGGCTCTGGGCACCGCAGGCTCGGAGCTGTTCACGGCGCTGACCACCACGAGCCCCGAGCTGGTGAAGACGGTGTTCACCTCGCTTGCGGCGGGCAACGTGGAGGCGGCCACCAACGCGCTGCTGCTGGCTCCGCTGGTCTTGGCGCAGCCGATCATCAACCTGCTGCCGGCGATCCAGCAGTTCGTCACCCAGCCCGTCCAGAACCTGATCAACGTCGCCCATATCTTCAACGACCCGGTGTACGACTCTATGGTCGCCGTCGGCCTGCTCGGCCCCGTGATCAATGCACTCGGCGCTACGGGTACCGCGATGCAGAACGTTATCGACGCGGCCCGTGCCGGCGACCCACAGCAGGTTGTCAACGCCCTCCTCACCGGCCCGGCAACGATCATCAACGGCGTGCTCAACGGTGGGTACGGTCCTGACCTCGGCGGGCTGATTCCCGGTGGCCTGACCGTGATCGCGGGCGGACTGTTCACCAAGTCCGGGCTGGTCTTCGACCCCAACACCGGGGCCATCACCATCAACGTCGGCGGTCCGATCGACACCCTGCAGACGCTGGCCAAGCAGATCGCCAACGCGCTCAAGCCACCCGCGGCCGTCAGCGCGGCGGCGGTCCACACGAAGGCCCTCACACCCAAGGCCGACGAGGACACTGCGGCGACACCGAGCGCCACACCCAAGGCGGCGGCAAAGCCGGTGCGGCACGCGCCGGCGGCGACCTCGACTGCCAAGGGCGGCAACGACAAGGGGAACTCGGCCACCGGTCCGAAGCACCCGCACAAGGCCGAAGGCCGCGGCCACAGCGCCCGCTAGTCGGCAGCGGGTCCCTCCTCACTCGGTGGGGAGGGACCCGTCTTCTTGGCGGTCACGCCGACGCCATCCGCGATACCCGCGGTGGGCCGCGAACGCCCCGATGACGGCGGTGACGCACCAGATACCGACCGCGACGTAGGCCAGCGGCGAGGACAGATCCGAGATCGACGCCCCAAGCGCGGTGTACACGAACGCACGGGGGGCGGATCCGATGAAAGCCCCGATCGCCATCTGCCACAACGGCATTCCGAAGGCGCCGAACGCGTAGGACGCCATGGCGTCGGAGATACCCGGCACGAACCGCTGACCCACGACCGCCCACAATCCGCGGCGCTGGATCTGGGCCTCGATGCGCGCCGACCAGTCCGGCCCCAGTAGAACCCGGGCGCTGTCCCGGCCGGCTCGCCGGCCGAGCAGGGCGGCGATCACCGCCGTCGTGACCGTCGAGCCCAGGGTCACGAACGTGCCGAGCAGCGGTCCGAACAACACGCCACTGCCGGCGGCCAGCAGCGGGCCCGGCACGAAAACCGCGGCCAGTACCGCCGAAACCGCCAGATAGACCAGGGGAGCCAGCGGTCCGGTTGCGGCCACCGCATCACGAACCTGCCCCACGTCGATCACCCGGGACACCGCCACCAGATAGAACAGCCCCAGCAGGAAACCGACGAACAGCCCGAGCCGCAGGATATGAGGCCACCGGCGGGCTACCGGCGGGTCGGTGTTGTCGGCCATTCAGTCTTTGTAGTAGACGATCTGGTGACTGGTGGCCAGCAGGGCCGCGTCGCGGCCCCAGATCTGTGCGGTCTGGTCGAAATAACCGCGCGCGAAGCGCTGGGCGTGCGCACTGGCCAGGACGTAGTCGGTGCCCTGGCGGGCCAGCTCAGCACCGTCGGCATGGAAGTAGGTCGTCAGTGAGATCGTGCCGGCCGGCAGCATGCGCCCGCGGCGCAGAAACACCCTCGGGTAAAACACATCGCTGAGCGCGCTGAGTGCGGCGAAGTCGAGCACGCGAGCCGGACGTTGGCGCACCCACAACGTCGTCGTGGACGATGCGCTTTCGGCCGGCTCGGTGGGCACCGCGCCGTCCGCGTAGTGCATGTCGTAATTGCGCATCCACGGAACCGGACCGGGAAGCGTTGTATGCGTAGTACTTTCGGGATCCGGCACCGTCGGCATCGTGGCTTCGGTATCGGACCAGGCGTCGCGGCGGACGCCGAAGACAGCGGTCGCGGTGGTGGTCAGCCCGTGTTCGGAAGCCACCTCGGCGGTCCAGTGCTGGTTGGTCCGGTTGGTGCGGGCGGCGCGCACGGTGATATCGAAACTGCCATCGGTGACCGGAGCCAGATAGTTGACGGTCAACGCGACGGGTTCACCGATTCGGTCCGGGTGGCGCTCGATCGCGCGGATGATCGCCGCCGCCGTCACGCCACCGAACGGCCCGACCATATTCGCGTACTCCGGGGTGGTGTGGCCGACGTACTGTCCGATCCCGTTGTTCGCCAGGTCGATTGCAGAGTCGAACGAATGAAGGATGGTGGTCATCGGATCGTCTTTCCGGTGGTGGCGGATCGTGCGCCGGGGCCGGGCCGCGGCTCGGTGTCAAAGGCGGTCAGGGGAGTCTGGTCACCGGTGCATCGCAGTGTCAGTTCGACGGCATGTCCGCAGCCCCGGTGGACGACCTCGACCGGGGGGCCGGCCGGGTCGGCCTCCCACTTGTCGCCCCACCGCATCAGTGCGATGACTGCGGGCAACAGATCGCGGCCCTTCTCGGTCAGCCGGTATTCGTGGCGTTCCCGTTGGCCCGGGTCCTGATACGGCACCCGCCGCAGCACGCCGGCGGCGACCAGCGTGCTCAGCCGGTCGGTCAAGACCTGGCGGGGACAGCCGATGCGGGCTTGGAATCGCTCGAAGCGCCGCGCGCCGTAGAACGCCTCACGCAGCACCAGAAGCGTCCACTTTTCGCCGACGACGTCCAGTGCCCGCTTGACCGAACAGTTTTCGGCGCTGATCTGGTCGCGGACGGCGGACATGATGGCCAGCCTAGCAGAGTCTAAATTCTGGACTCAGATGGCGGCGAACGTCACCCGGGGCGTTCGGGGTAGGTCTAGACCAGCGTGGACTTCAGCGAAGACAGGTCGGTCTTCATCAGGACGACGTTGTAGTTGCCCCACAGCGACATGTTCCAGTACAGGGTGCTGTCGTCGGGATTGCCGTTGTTGTCGACCAGCTTTCCGGTGCCGGACCACGGGTGGATCATCGGCGCGTACAGCCCCGGGTACGTGGCCGAGGTCGCCACCGTGATCGGCGCCGACCACTGGCCGTTGGGCTCATCGGCATAGCGGAGCTTGACGTTGTTATTGCCGTCGGCGTACATCATCACGTACTTGCCGAGATAGTCGTTGTACTGCACCGACATTTCGCTGACGTTGCCACCCGTCTTGGCGCCGAACAGGCCGCCGAGTATCCCGCCCAGCACCTTCGGGTTGTTGGCCCAGTCGACGATGGGTCCGAAAAGGCCTGCGGAGCGGGTGGAATCGCCGATGATCGGGGTGGCCGCGACGGGTTTGCCAGTCACCCAGTCGTTTCCGTTCCAGTACTGGTACTTGGCGAGATTGTCGACGTCGTCGACGGCCACCCTGGACAGGTAGGCCGAGCCGGCACGTCCCGACGGTGTGCCGAATGCGTACAGGTACTGGGTGTCGCCTTCGGCGACCTGGTCGGCGGGCTCCAGGACGTAGGCCGCCTGCTGGAAGTTCTGGTTGCCGGGGACGTACGGCCTCGACGAGCCGAACCAACTCGCCGAGCGGATCGTCGAGGGCAACAGCACCCACTTGTCGGTGGCCTCGTTGTACATCGAGATCGCCGAGTAGTTGGTGGTCCATCGTCCGGGGGTGTCCCAGGACTTGACCGACATGTAGTTGACGTACTGCTGGTTGGCCACCGAGATGGCCGAGGTCGGGATGATTGTCACCTCGGAGTTGAAGAACGGGAACAGCGCACCGGAAGAGCTCGGGATGAATTGGTACGCGTACCCGGTCTGCAACAGGGTCAGGCCGTTGGTGAGGTTCTTGTCCTGGCTGAGAAGTAGGACGTTGGAGCGCCAGTCGCCGGTCATGTTCGGCCCGCTGAAGGTGTCACCGAACGCCAGCTGAATGTTGCCGGTCAGCGGGTTCTCCCACATGATCCCGAGGTCGGTGCCCCAGATCCCGAAGCCTTTGGTGTTGTTGGTCTGCGGCCAGCCGATGCCGGGATAGGCGGTGTTGGTCTGGCCCGTCACCCAGCCGACGGGCGATGAGGCGATGCTGCTCGGGGAGGTCACCACAGCGGCGGCCGAGATCGTGGCGGCCCCGGAAACCGACGCAGCCGCGGGTGCCGCGATCTGACGTCGCCCGGAGCTCGCCAATCCCGACGGTGCAGCCACGGCAGGGGAGGCGCTCGCGGTGACCACCCTCGCGGCGCTGGGCTTCGCCGCGGCGGCGGCCGCTGGGGTCTTGGCCGAGCGCGTGGTGAGCTTGTTCGTGGTGCGCGCCGAGGAGGCCGAGGGCTTAGTCGTTTTGGGCGAGGACCCGGTGCCCGATGAACCCTGTGCCGCGGAGCCCGAACCGCCGGAATCGGAGGAATCTGCCCACGCCGCACCGGCACCGGCGAGGATCGCCACGCCTACACCCAGACCCACCGCGAGGCCGCCGAGACGGCCTACATACGCCGAGGCATTATTCGTCGAACTCATCACTTCTCCCCTTGGTATTGAGCAGACGGTACCGCATCTGGCAAACCCCATGGGCCACTCTGGATACGAGTCGCGCAAACAAATTCCGCGGTCAAGCGGTTGCGAGAAGCCAGCGCGCCGACGCGATCACGGCTCGCGGGCCCAGGCGTCGGCGAATCGTGACGCGACCGTGATGCCGGCGCGAGGAAACTCCGTCAATTGCCATTTCTGTCAATTCCTGGCAGTATCCATTCCTGAACAGGCATTCAGGCCTATCTAAGGCCCCCGGCGAGGGCGAGTTCGCCACTTCTGAACAGGAATCTCATGAATACGCCCTCCATCAGCGCCCGTATTGCCGCAGTTGTCGGTGGCGCCGCCCTCATCGCCATGGCTTCGTTCGTCGCGTCGTGCAGTAAGGACGAGAACAAGACGCCGCCCCCCGCCACCACCACGACGACCGTCTCAACGACGCCGTCGAGCAGTCCGTCGGCGACACCCACCGAGAAGGTGCTCAGTCCCACCGATGGCAACAAGTTCAGCCCGAACGTGGTCGCACCTCCGGCGCCGACCATGCCGCCCGGCAACCACCATCACGGCCTCAACTGATTGTCGTGAGCTCCCGCGCGATCGCGGCGTGATAGCGGTCGATGTTGGCGGGGTTGACGATTCGGAAGAAGCCGTCGGGCATCGGTGCATCCTTCGGCGCTTCGATGGTCATCGTCCGCGTGAACAACGTGATGTCCTCACCGGGCGTCGTGAAGTGGTATTGGACGGTGATCCGCCCGTCCATTCCGCCGTTGCCCTCGCGATCGTGGCCCAGTCGACCCACCGAGTTGAACACCCATAGCTTGGGCCGCACGGCGATGGCCAGATGCCAGGTGAAGATGCGGTCCCCGTCGGGGCCGCCCTCTTCCCAGGTGTCGCCGACCGCGAGCGGCAGCGCGTCGAGCTTGCCGACGTAATTGCTTCCGGGATACGTCTTGGTCCAGTTGGCGGGATTGGTGACGAAGTCGTAGAGCGTCTCCGGTGACTGGCTGAACGCCGTCTCCGAGCTCGTGGTCACGATACCCAATTGCGTTGCCTTTCTTGTCTGCTGTGTGGGCAGTTTACACTTTCGCATGAATTTGTAACTGCGCGGCATGTGCTGGCGGTATGGTCCAACGGTGCGTTCGGTTGTGCGCTTCAGCGCCCATGTTGGCCGCGGTGTGCGGCGCCTTGCCCTTGACAGTGCATTGGCCGGCCGGAGGTCGTTCCCGCGTCGGATCGGCGACCTCACGCCTGCGACGCTGTCGGCGATCCTCGGTCGGCGCGTCGAGTCGGTGACCCATCTCGACGGCGCGGCAGGCACGTCGAGCCGAGCCAGACTCGGGCTCACCGGCGACGGGTTGCCGCCATCGGTTTTCGTCAAGATGTCCGCCGCCGGGGCGGGGATCAGGATGCTGGGCGAGCTGGCCGGTCTGGGTGAGACCGAGGTGCGGTTCTACCGCGAATTGGCGCCGGAACTCGGTGCCGGCGTTCCGCGCTCGTACGGCTCCGCGTTCGACAGCCTGACCGGTCGCTTCGTCGTCGTTCTCGAGGACATGACCACCTCGCCTTGCCAGTTCCCGGACACCCTGCACCCGCTGGCAGTCGATCAGATGGCACAACTGGTCGAGGTCCTCGCCCGTCTGCACGGGACGTTTTGGGGAAGGTTGCCGCAAAAGCAGGGCGGCGGTGGGCAATTCGGCTGGCTGCTGGCGCCCTCGACTGACCCCTCCAACCTCATGGCGCCCTTGGTGATGCGAATGTCGGCGCGCCGGCTGGCCGATGTGACATCGATACCGGTGGATGCCGGTCGCTACATCTGGGAGAACTTTCCCGCCGCCACCGCCACGATCGACAATGGGCCGCACACGGTTTTGCACGGCGACTCCCACCCCGGCAACACCTACTTCCGTGATGGACGGGCCGGGCTACTGGACTGGCAGGTCGTCCGGCGCGGCCATCCCTCCCGCGACCTCGCCTACGCGATCGTGCTCGGCACGCCGGTCAGCGACCGGGCGCGCGTCGAACGCGACCTGCTCGACACCTACCGCAGCGCGCTGGCTGCGCACGGCGGGCCGCGGCTGGATCGCGACGAGTTGTGGACGCGCTACCGGCAAGCCGTTGTGCACCCGTACGTTTCGGGCCTGTCAACGGCCGGCCTTGGCGGGATGCAGGACGACGGTGTCGCCCTTGAGGGCTTACGGAGAGCGGTGACCGCGCTGGAGGAAATCGACACCGTCGCCGCGCTGCGACACGCGCGCTGAGGCTACTTGGGGCAGGTGATGGTGACGTAGGCGATGCCCTGGCTACCCGCCGAGCCCGCCGTGTCGATATCGCTCACGGTGCATTGTGACAACGGGGAAAGGGGGGCACCGTTCTCGTACTGCAACTGCACGTCGTAGCCTGCCGCGTCTAGGTCACGGATGGTGGCGGCGGCGGACTCCGACCCGGGCTCGGGGATGTTCGGCGGGTCGGCAACAGCCAACGGGGCCAGCGCAATTGACGTGCCGATACCGATCAGCAGCGTTGCGACGTAGCGCAGTTCGAGCGACATCAGGGTCCTTCCTGGACGGCCGGCCAACGGGGCTGCCGTCAAGGATGACAGCAAAGTCATGGCCGGACTTGCCACTGCGCGAACGGGAGTTGAACAGGTTCCGAACAGCCGACGACTCGTCAGGTCAGGCCGGCGCGCTGGTCACGGCGAGCTGCCTGGGGTGCCGGCCTCCACGGAACGCCGCTCCGCGGATTCCTCCTGCGACGGCCACGATTGCGGTAGCGGGCGCTGACGCACCCGTTGGGGCCACCAGAACCACTTGCCGAGAAGCGCCGCGATGGCCGGTGTCATGAACGAGCGAACCACCAGCGTGTCGAACAACAGGCCGAGCGCGATCGTCGTTCCCACCTGGCCACCGACCCGAAGGGGACTGACCGACATCGAGGCCATGGTGAAGGCGAACACCAACCCGGCCGAGGTCACCACCGACCCACTGCCGGCCATTGCGCGGATGATCCCGGTGTTCAACCCGGCATGGATCTCCTCCTTGAACCGGGCCACCAGGAGCAGGTTGTAGTCCGATCCCACCGCCAGCAGGATGATGACCGCCATCGCGAGTACGAGCCAGTGCAATGGTTGACCCAGGATGTGTTGCCAGAGCAGCACCGAGAGCCCGAACGAAGCGCCAAGCGACAGCACCACCGTGCCCACGATCACCGCCGCCGCCACCACGCTTCTGGTGATCACCAGCATGATGATGAAGATCAGGCACAGCGCCGCGATGCCGGCGATCATCAGGTCGTAGTTGGCGCCCTGCTGCATGTCCTTGTAGACCGATGCGGTGCCGCCGAGATAGACCTTCGACCCCTCCAGTGGAGTGCCCTTGATCGCCTCGAAGGCGGCCGCCTTGATCTTGTCGATGTGTGAGATGCCTTCGGGCGTCGCGGGGTCTCCTTCATGGGAGATGATGAACCGCACCGCTTTTCCGTCCGGCGAGACGAACATCTTCAGGCCGCGCTTGAATTCCGGGTTGTCGAACACCTCGGGTGGCAGATAGAACGAGTCGTCGTTCTTCGACGCGTCGTAGGCCTGCCCCAGCGCGGTCGCGTTCTGCTGCATGGCGTCCATCTGGTTCTGCAGGCCACCCATCGTCGACTGCATCGTCAGCATCGTCGATTTCATGGTCTTCATGGTCGCGATCATCGGCGGCATGATCTGGACCATCTTCGGCATCAGGACGTCGAGCCTGTCCATGTCGACGACCAGCGCCCCGAGATCGTCACTGAGAGTGTCGATTCCGTCGAGCGCGTCGAAGATCGACCGAATCGAGTAGCACAGCGGGATGTCGTAGCAGTGCGGTTCCCAGTACAGGTAATTGCGGATGGGCCGGAAGAAGTCGTCGAAATTGGCGATCTGGTCCCGGATTTGGTTGGTGTCGGCGACCATCTGCTTGGTCTTGCCGACCATGCTGTGGGTGATGCCGACCATCTCTTTGGTCAGCAGCAGCATGCGCTCCATCGTGTCGATGGTGACCTGCAGCTCGTCGCCCATCTTCAGCATGTCCTTCATGCGGTCCTGCAGGTAGGACATGTTCATCGTCTGGTTGGTGCCCTGCATGCTGATGATGAACGGGATCGAGGTGTGCTCGATCGGGGTACCCAGCGGGCGGGTGATCGTCTGCACCCGGCCGATGCCAGGAATATGGAACACCGACTTGGCGATCCGGTCGACGACGAGCATGTCGGCCGGGTTGCGCACATCGTGGTCGGTTTCGATGAGCAGGAGCTCGGGGTTCATCCGGGCTTGCGGGAAGTGTCGGTCGGCGGCCGCGTAGCCCTGGTTGGCCGGAATGTCGCCGGGCAGGTAGTAGCGGTCGTTGTAGTTGGTCTTGTACGACGGCAGCGCCAGCAGCCCGATCAGGGACAGTGCGATCGAGGCGACGAGGATCGGTCCGGGCCAGCGGACCACCGCGGTTCCGACGCGCCGCCAGCTGTGGGTGTTCAACTTCCGTTTGGGCTCGAACAGGCCGAACCGCGCGCCGATCGAGATGACAGCGGCGCCGAGGGTCAATGCCGCGAAGACGACGACCAGCATGCCGATCGCCAGCGGGAAGCCCAGCGATTGGAAATAGGGCAGCCGGGTGAAGTGCAGACAGAAGGTCGCACCCGCGATGGTCAGGCCCGAGCCCAGAATCACGTGGGCGGTGCCGTGGTACATCGAGTAGAACGCCGTCTCACGGTCTTCGCCGGTCAGCCTCGCTTCGTGATAGCGGCCGATGAGGAAGATCGCATAGTCGGTGGCGGCCGCGATCGCCAGAGTTGCCAGCAGGTTCACCGCGAACGTCGACAGCCCGATGAGCTCGTAGTGGCCGAGGAAGGCGATGACGCCGCGGGCCGCGGTGAGTTCGGTGAACACCATGACCAGCACGAGGATCACCGTCGTGATGGAGCGGTAGACCAAGAGCAACATCACGAAGATGACGGCGATCGTGATGCCCTCGATCAGCTTGACGGCCGAGTCGCCGGCGTTGTGTTGATCGTGGCTCAATGCCGTTGGGCCGGTGACGAAGACCTTGATTCCGGCCGGCGGCGGATTGGCCGCGACGATCTTGGAGACCGCGTCGATCGACTCGTTGGCCAGGGCCTCGCCCTGGTTCCCGGCCAGGTACAGCTGGACGTAGGCGGCCTTGCCGTCGGCGCTCTGAGAGCCGGCGGCGGTCAGCGGATCGCCCCAGAAGTCCTGGATGTGCTCGACGTGCTTGGTGTCGGCGCGCAGCTTCTGGATCAGGTTGTCGTAGTAGTGGTGCGCTTCAGGGCCCAGGCGCTGGTCGCCTTCCAACAGGACCATGGCGCTGCTGTTGGAATCGAACTCCTGGAAGGTCTTGCCGACCTGCTTCATCGCCTTCATCGACGGCGCGTCCTCGGGCGCCAACGACACCGTGTGCTCTTGGCTCACCTGCTCCAGCGACGGCACAGCGACGCTGAGGACGACGACGAGGCCCAGCCACAAGAGCACGATCGGCACCGAGAAGGCCCGGACGAACCGGGGGATGAGCGGGTTCTTCTTGGGTGGGGCCTGGAGGTCTGTCATGCGGACTTCACCAGGCAAAAGGTCTGGGCGTTGACACCGGTTGACGTCTTCTCATCCTTGAGCACACCGTCGACCAGGATGCGGCAGCCAATGGTGTCGGTGTCGCCCTGGGCCACGATATTCGCGCTGGCAGCCGGGGCGGTTGTGGTGAGGGTGAGCGACCAGGGCAGCGTGATGTCACGCGCGATCTGCGGCTGTGCGTCGAGGTCTAGGTAGTTGATGGTTGCCACCGCGCCCTCGGGGCCGAAGATCTGATACGTCACCTGCTTGGGGTTGAACGGCTTGGTGTCGTTGGCCAGGCCGCTGCCGGGCCGGGTGAGTTCGGTCTTCCCGAAGACGCCGTGCAGTCGGACGACACCGAACGCGGCAAGAGCCACCACGATAACAATGACCAGCGGAATCCACGCCCGCCTCAATGCCTTGACCATAGGATCGCCCGACGAGATTACGAGGCCGACACGAACAGCGCGATGACTCCTTCAGCGCTATTCATGAGCGCGGCCGTCCGTCTCATCTCAACCCCGTTTTCTTCGTGTCTGGTCGCGACAGCTTAGCTGATTTAACTGAGAGATTAGCTCACTTAACTGATCGGACGATACCCCCCGGTAGCTTCGGCAATCGATCCCCCTCGGCCAATCGTGGGTGAGGTCACATCATCCCCCGAAATGAGATTCAGGCGTCAGTGGGGCAATTGTGCGGTATGGCTCTTGCGGCGGTGTTTAGCTGTCCTACAATCTTGCCCATGAACGTTACGAGGCTTGCCATGGCTGCCGTTGCGGCCGTTGCGGCGCCGATTGTCCTGGCCGCGCCGTCGCACGCCGATCCCGACACGGACTTCGCCAACCAGCTGCACACCTTCGGGATCTACGGGCCTCGTGACTACAACGCGTGGATCGGCAAGATCACCTGCAAGCGGCTGGCCACCGGTCTGGATAAAGACACCTACGCGTCCGCCAAGTTCATCCTGACCAACCTGCCGTTGGACAGCACGCAGGGCCAGGCGATCCAGTTCCTCGGCGCAGCGATCGCCACGTACTGCCCGGATCAGGTCGGCGTACTGCAGCGGGCGGCCGTTCAGTAGCTCGCGATGGCCGGCCCTGTCGACCGCGTCCTCATCCAGGACGTGCCCGGCACCCCCGACGACGTTCGGGCTCACTACGTCGATCTGAACAACATCAGGGACGTGCACCCTTTGGTGGTGTCGGTCGAGAGCCTGTCGCGCACCGATACCGGCGACGGTTACGTACAGGTCTACCGCGTCCGCGACCGCATCCCGCTGGGCGTCGTGAGCCTGCCCATCACCTACACAGCCAGGCTCGAGGTGCCCTCGGCCGGCCCGGTGCTCAGCCAGGCTCGTCAGTTCCCGGCGGTTCGCCTGGATTCGGTGATCTCCTTCGAGCCGATACCGGCTGGAACCCGGCTGACCGAACGAATCCGGTTCACCGCGCCATGCCCGCTGCTGACCGTCACCGTCCGCCAGGCGGTCGAGGCCCACAAGGAGATGCTGGCCGGCATCCGCCGGCATTTCGAGGCCAGCTAGTTCCCCGCTTCGCTCTCCCCCTGGCCTTCGGCGGGGGGCACCCCCAGCCCGCTGGCCGGGCTAGCCGGCGGTCTTGCCGTTGTCGACGTTGTAGACCGCGCCATGGATCGTCGTCGCGTCGTCGCTGGCCAGGAACGCGATCACCTTTGCCACGTCGACGGGCGCCATCATCCCGCGGGGCGCGGCGATCCGCATGATCAGGTTCCAGTCCGCGTCGTCGGGGGTCTTGAACTCCGTCACCTGCGGGGTGAGCATCCCACCCGGGCAGATCACGTTCACCCGCAACTGCTCCTTGGTGTATTCGATCGCCAGGGCCTTGGTCATGCCGACCAGTCCGTGTTTGGCGGCGCAGTACGCCGCGGAGTAGACCTCGCCCTCGATGCCGGCGATGGAGGCGACATTGACGATATTGCCGCCAACGTCCAGCAGGTGCGGGAGCGCCGCCCGGATCAGGTAGAAGGGGCCGTTGAGGTTGACTGCGAGGTCGTAGTCCCAGTCCTCGTCGGTGACCGATGTGGTGTTCCGCATCTGGTGAAAGCCCGCCGCGTTCACCACAACGTCGACGCGGCCGAAGCGTTCGACGCACTGGGCGACGGCGTCCTTGCAGGCCTGCGCGCTGGTGATGTCGACCGAGGCGTACGCACCGCCGGGAACCGATTCGAACACCGTCGCCATCCGCTCGGAATCACGTGCGATGCCGAACACCGTGGCTCCGCGCTCGGCGAACAATTGCGCTGTCGCGGCCCCGAGGCCCGACGACGCGCCTGTCACCAGCGCGACTTTCCCGTTCAGCTGTGTCATGCCCCGACCCTTTCTGCGGGGCTAGGCGTGCACGTCCTGGAGCCCCACTGCGTTGCGCAGTCCCGAGCAGTTGTAGCACCCGACACAACCGACGCAGTCGGTGCATCGGGCACAGCCGATGCAACCCGCGCAGCGACGGCAGGCGAAACAGGCCAGGCACGCCACGCACTCACGCAACCGGACGGATAGGACGGTGAGTGCGCTGCCTGCGATGACGGCGCTGCCCGCGGTGGCGACCGAGCCGGCGACGACGGCGCTGCCTGCGGTCGCAACCGAGCCGGCCACGACGGCGCTGCCTGCGGTCGCGATCGCTCCGGCGATGAACGCACTCCCGACGGTGGCGATCGAGTTGGCGACCGCCGCGCTGTCAAAGGTGCTGATGGATCCGGCGACCACCGCGCTGCGCACGGTGGTGATCGATCCGGCGACGACCGCGCTGTCGGTGGTCGAGACCGAGCCGGCTATCGCCGGCGACTCGGGTGGGTTCATGACGGCGAGTGATTTCACGTGACGAGCATGTCAGCCCAAGTGCGGTCCGGCCGCCCGAACCGTTGATCGGTCAACACCGAGCTGCGATAATCGGCGGGACTCCATGTCGTTCGTTCGGCCGCTCGACGCGCCGGTCACGGGCTCCTGCCACCCCACCCGACGCATCCCCTTGTGATTGCAAAGGCATCAGGCGGGGTACGTCACGAGTGCTCGGTCTGGGCGAACCAAGCCCTCGGCGGGGAGAGGAGCGACTGATGCGTAGCGTGCCTGGTGTCACCGACCATGTGGTGGTCGTCGGAGCCGGCCTCTCAGGCTTGTCAGCCGCGCTACACCTGGCCGGCCGCGGCCGCTCGGTCACCGTGGTCGAGCGCCACCCGTTCCCGGGCGGGCGCATGGGCCAGGCCGATATCGCCGGCTACCGGATCGACACCGGCCCGACCGTCCTGACCATGCCCGACATCATCGCCGATGCGTTCACCGCGGTCGGTGCGTCGATGGCCGACCATCTCGACCTCATGCCCGTCGACCCGGCCTACCGGGCAACCTTCGCCGACGGCAGTGCACTGGACGTGCACCCCGGCGCCGGCGCGATGGCTGCGGCGATCGAAGACTTCGCCGGTCCCGAGCAGGCCGCCGGTTATCTGCGGCTGCGTGACTGGCTCACCGAGCTCTACCGGCTGGAGTTCGACGGCTTCATCGCCGCCAACTTCGCGTCGCCGCTGTCGCTGCTGACCCCGCAGTTGGCCCGGCTGGCCGCGATCGGCGGGTTCCGCGGTTGGGAACGGATGGTCAGCCGGTTCGTCACCGATGAACGCGTGCAGCGGATCTTCACCTTCCAGGCGCTCTATGCCGGTGTGCCGCCGCAGCGGGCGCTGGCCGCGTACGCGGTGATCGCCTACATGGACACCGTTGCCGGCGTCTACTTTCCGCGCGGAGGCATGCGCGCGGTGCCCGAAGCGATGGCGGCGGTCGCCGCGGCGGCGGGGGTGAAGTTCCGCTACGGATCGAGGGTGACCGCGCTGGAACGCAGCGGTTCGCGGGTGACCGCGGCGCACGTGGGAGATGACCGAATTGCCTGCGACGCAGTGGTTCTCACGACCGAGCTGCCGCTGACCTATCAGTTGTTGGGGCGCACACCGCGGCGCCCGGTCAAGGTGCGCCCGGCTCCGTCGGCGGTGGTCGCCCACGTCGGCGTGCCTGCGGTCGGCGAGCGCCTGGCACATCACAACATCAGCTTCGGAGCCAAGTGGGCTGACACCTTCAGCGAGATCACCCGTGACGGCGTGCTGATGAGCGATCCGTCGCTGCTGGTGACCAGGCCGACCGCGGGAGACCCGACCCTCGCCCCGTCCGGTCGTGACCTGCTCTATGTTCTGGCTCCCGCCCCGAATCTCGAAGTGGGCGTGGTCGATTGGGAATCAGTGGGGCAGGGCTACGCCAGTGAGGTGGTGGCGACCGCGATCGCACGGCTGATGCCCGGGCTCGACGCAGAGGTTCTCGACGTCGTCACGCCAGCGGACTGGGCTCGCCAGGGTATGACCGCGGGCAGCCCGTTCGCGTTGGCGCACACGTTCGCCCAGACCGGTCCGTTCCGGCCCGCCAACATGGTTCGCGGGATCGAGAACGCCGTGCTGGCCGGCGGGTCGACCGTGCCAGGCGTTGGCATGCCCACCGCGCTGATCTCCGGGCGGCTGGCCGCCGACCGGGTCACCGGCGCCCCCGATCTCTCCCGCACGCGCACCATCGTCAGCTCCGGAAGCAGGTAGCGATGATCCACGCCGAGTTACACGCCGCGGGGATCGACGATACTCAGTTGTGCGAGTCCTACCGCTACTGCCGGCGTCTCAATGCCGAGCACGGCCGGACCTACTTCCTGGCCACCCGGCTACTGGCGCCATCACAGCGGCCGGCGGTGCATGCGCTGTACGGGTTCGCCCGCTACGCCGACGACATCCTGGACGATATGGCTGCCGGCGCCAGCACGGCCGAGCGCGAGAAGCGCCTGGACCGGTTGTCGGCCAAGTTCTTCAGTGGCACGGCCGACGAGACGGAGCCGGTGCTGGCCGCAGTGCTGCACACCGCCCGCACCTACCGCATCCCGTTGGACCTATTCGACGACTTCCTGACGTCGATGCGGATGGACCTCACCGTCACCGACTATCCGGACCGTGCGGCGCTCAACCGTTACATGCGTGGCTCGGCCGCCGTCATCGGCTTGGAGATGCTGCCGATCCTCGGAACCGTCGGGCCCGCAGATGAAGCCGCGCCGTACGCCGAGGCGCTGGGTCGGGCGTTCCAGCTGACAAACTTCCTGCGCGACGTCGACGAGGACCTCGAACGCAACCGGGTCTACCTACCCGCCGACGAACTCGCCGCGTTCGACGTGGACCGTGACCTGCTGACGTGGTGCCACCAACACCGTCACACCGACCCCAAGGTCCGCCGCGCGCTGATGGCACAGCACGATGTCACCCGCACGGTCTACCGGGAGGCCAGCAAGGGCATCGCACTGCTCGCGCCGCGGTCGAGACCCTGTGTGGCAACAGCATTCACGCTGTATTCGGAGATCCTGGACCGCATCGAGGCCATCGACTTCGCGGTGTTCAGCCAGCGGGCCTCGGTGAGCGTTCGACGGCGACTGCGGGTCTTCGCCTCCGGGCTGATTCGGGCTCGACGTGCCCGCGGACACGGTGCGGCCTGATGGATCGTTGGCAGTACCTGATCGTGCTCGCTGCCTGCCTGCTGATCACCGCGCCGCTGGAGATCTTTGGTTCCGGGGTCTACCGCCAACCGGTGCGGCTGCTGTTGTCGGTCGGCCCGGTGGCGCTGGTGTTCGTCGTCTGGGATGCGATCGCCATCGCGGCGCACGTGTGGACTTACAATCCGCGCTACGTCAGCGGTGCCGACGTCGGGTTCTCGATTCCTGTGGAGGAGTTGTTGTTTTTCATCGTGATTCCGGTGTGCGGCCTGCTGACCTATTCGGCGGTCAGCGCGATCCTTGCCACCGTGCGCGGGCGCCGATGACTGGGCTCGGCTACACCCTGCCCGCCGTCGTCGCGGTCGTCGTGGTCGTCGCGCTGGAACTGGCGGTGCTGCGCACCGGGTTGTTCGGGAAGGTCGAGTACTGGATCTCTTTTGCCATCGTGGTGGCATTCCAGGTGATCGTCGACGGATGGCTGACCAAGCTGTCGGCGCCGATCGTCATCTACAACGAGCAGCACAGCACCGGGGTGCGGTTCCCGTGGGACATCCCGGTGGAGGACTTCCTGTTCGGCTGGGCGATGGTCACCGCCGTGCTGTTGCTGTGGGAGAAGCAGCGCCCCAAGGATGGGGACCAGCAATGGCCATAGACGTTCCCGGCGCCTTCGACGTGGGCGCCCACGCCTACGACAAGCTGGTCGGCGCGAATCCCGGCTATCACGACCATCTGCGAATATCGGCACGGCGGATGCGAATTCCACACGGCGGTCACGGGCTTCGACTGCTCGACGCGGGCTGCGGAACGGGAGCGTCGACGGCCGCGCTGCTCGAGGTGGCACCGCACGCCGAGATCATCGCCGTCGACGCCTCGGCAGGCATGTTGGCCGAGGCGACCGCGAAGTCCTGGCCCCAGTCGGTCCGGTTCGTGCACAGCCCGATCGAAACCATCGCCGAGGCCGGCGTGCACGGTCCGTTCGACGGTATCTTCGCCGCCTACCTCTTGCGCAACCTCGCCGACCCCGATGCTCAACTGCGAGCGTTTCACCAGCTCTTGCGGCCCGGCGGGACGCTGGCCGTGCACGAATATTCGGTGCGCGATTCACGTGCCGCCAAAGCGATCTGGAATGCGGTCTGCTGGGGAATCATCATTCCGGCCGGTTGGCGGCAGACCAGGGACAGCGCGCTGTACCGGCACCTATGGCGCAGTGTGAACATGTTCGACGGGACCTCCGCCTTCCAACGACGGCTGGCCGCAGCGGGTTTCACCGGCGTACACAGCGAGACGATGAGTGGCTGGCAGCGCAACATCGTTCACACCTTTCTGGCGGAGGTGCCGCGATGATCGACGGCCGCCGCGTCACCCACCCGGGGCCCCGTGGGGCGCCGCACGCCAACACGCTGCCGCGCAAGCCGCACGTCGTTGTCGTGGGGGCAGGCATCGCGGGGCTGGCGGCAGCGACCGGGCTCGCCGAACGCGGTGTCTCCGTGGATCTCCTGGAACGACAAGAGTATCTCGGTGGGCGGGTCGGTGGCTGGACCGAACAGCTGAGTGACGGCACGCTGGTGGCGAACAATCGTGGCTTCCACGCGTTCTTCCGCCAGTACTACAACCTGCGCATGCTGTTGCGCCGCACCGACCCCGAACTCGAGCGGCTGCGGCCGGTCGAGGACTACCCGCTGATCGACGGCCACGGTCGTCGTGACACCTTCCGGGGGTTGCCCAAGACTCCGCCGTGGAACGCGCTGGCCTTCGCGTTGCGCAGCCCCACGTTCCGGATGCGCGATCTGGTGCGGCTCAACGCCATTGCGGCCGCCCCACTGGCCGCTGTGTCGGTTCCCGGTATCTATCAACAACTCGATGACCTCGATGCCGAAACCTTCTTGACCGACATCAACTTTCCGCCCGCAGCGCGCCACCTCGCGTTCGAGGTGTTCGCGCGCAGCTTCTTCGCCAAGCCGGATCGGCTCTCGGCAGCCGAGCTGGCGACCATGTTCCACATCTACTTCCTGGGCTCCAGCGAAGGGCTGGTCTTCGACGTCGCAGAGTCGAATTTCGACACCGCGCTGTGGGAACCGTTGGGCCAGTATCTGATCGGCCAGCGGGTGCGGCTGCGCACCGAAGTGTCCGCGGAATCGGTCAGCGTCGGCGGGACCAGGGTATTGCAGGTGCACGACTCGACCGGACGGACCATCGACGCCGACGGTGTGGTGCTGGCCACCGATATTTCCGCGCTGCAACAGATCGTGGCGGCCTCACCGGAGCTGGGCGATGAGGGCTGGCGCGGACAGGTGCGGCGGTTGCGGACCGCGCCGCCGTTCGCTGTGCAGCGGCTCTGGCTGGACCGGCCGGTCGACGCTGACCGGCCAGCGTTCCTGGGGACCGGCGGCCTCGAGCCCATCGACAACATCAGCGTGGTGAGTAACTACGAAGTGCAGGCCGCGCAATGGGCCCGCGCACAACGTGGTTCGGTCGTCGAGGTGCACTCCTACTCGGTGGGCGAGGCGCCGGATGTCGAGGACCTGCGTCAGCGCATGATGACCCGTCTGCACCAGCTGTACCCGGAGACCGCGAACGCGAGCATCGTGGGGGAGACGCTGTTGGTCCGCGACGACTGTCCGCTGTTCAGTCCGGGTGCGTTCGGCGACCGGCCGACGGTGGACACTCCGGTCGCCGGGCTGATGCTGGCCGGCGATGGCATCCGCATCGACCTGCCGGTGGCGTTGATGGAGCGCGCCGCCACCACCGGCTGGTCGGCGGCCAACCGGTTGCTGGCCGGCTGGGGGCTGGATGGACATACCCTGCACACCGTTCCGGTGCGCGGGCGCTCCCCGGTGCTGCGCTGGCTGGCCAGCCGGGAAAGGCGCGCGTCATGAGTCTGCGGTCTCGGATGAAAACCATTCCGCTGCAACTTATCCCGAAAGCGGACTGGGCGCGGCAGCGGCCCACGTACGCCGATGCCCAGCCGGCCGTGATCGATGCCGCGCTGCGGCGCGCCGAGAATCGGCCCAGCGGCAATTGGTATGTCTTTGGCGCCAGTACCGATATCGGCACTCACCGGCCCTTCGGCACCCGGGTCGGCGGCATTGACATCGTCGCCTGGCGCGATCAGCAGCGTCAGTTGCACGTCGGGCCCGCGATATGCCCCCATCTCGGCGCCGACCTCGCAACAGGGAAGATCGACTGCGGCAGCCTGATCTGCCCATGGCACGGCCTTCGCCTCGACGGTGGCCGCGAGTTCGGCTGGAAGCCGTTGCCTACCTTCGACGACGGCGTGCTGGCCTGGGTCCGGCTCGACACTGTCGGGGGTGAACCGGCACTGGACGCCCCGGTGATCCCGGCCAGGCCCACCGGTGCACGGCTGGCCGCGGTGGCCCGGGCCGAAGGTGTGTGCGAACCGTCCGACATCATCGCCAACCGGCTCGACCCGTGGCATGGCGCGTGGTTCCATCCGTACTCGTTCACCCAGTTGGAGGTGCTCAGCGCACCACCGGTCGACGCCGGCGAGGACGCGGACCGGTTCCAGGTGGCGGTCACGTTCCGGATGGGACGGTTCGGGGTGCCGGTGATCGCCGAATTCACCGCACCGGAACCGCGAACCATCGTCATGCGGATCGTCGACGGCGAGGGCGCCGGCAGCGTTGTCGAGACCCACGCCACCCCCATGGGACCAGGGCCTGACGGGCGCCCGAGGACCGCGGTGATCGAAGCCGTCGTCGCGCAATCCGACCGCACCGGATTCCATCGCTCCCTGCGCGTCGCGCCACTGATCACCCCGTTGGTGCGCCTGGCAGCCGCGCGGCTGTGGCGCGACGACCTGGCCTACGCTGAGCGCCGATTCGCGCTGCGCGACAAGGCTTCCGGCTAATCGGCTGGTGTGAGAATCGTCTTGCCGGGCAGGCGGCCCGCGTCGGCCGCGTCGTGTACTGCGGCGATCTCGGACAGCGGGCGGCGTTCGGCGACGTCGATCCGTAGCTGTCCGGCATCGACGCGGGCGACCAGGTCGGCCAGTTGCGTGGCGTCGCTACGGACAAAGATCCGTTGTGCGCGCAGCCCGCGCTGAGGATCGTCCGGGCCCGATGTCATTGTGCCGACCAAGAATCCGCCGTCGACGACCAGGCTTGCCAACGCCGCCGTTTCCTCGGGCGAGGTGCTGACCAAGTTGAGTACCATGTCGAAGGGCCGTCCCTCGAGCGTCAGTGGTGTGGAGTCGTAGTCGATGTAGTCGATGAGCCGATCGGCTCCGTAGCGTCGCAGACGCTGCGCGCTGGATGGTTTCGTTGTCGCGGTGACAATCGCACCGGCTTGCTTGGCGAGCTGGACCGCATAACCGCCGACCGCCCCGCCGGCACCGTTGATCAGGATCGTCTGCGCGGCCTTCAGGTCGGCAATCTCGAACAGTGCCTGCCAGGCCGTCAGTCCGACGGTCGGCAGCGCGGCGGAATCGGGCAGAGCCACCGTCTGCGGTGCGGGCGCCAGTACCTCGGCCGGAGCCAGCACATATTCCGCGGCGGCGCCGTCGGTGTCCATCGGAAGCAGCCCGACGACGGCGTCGCCGACATGCCATGTGTCGACCCCGTCGCCGAGTTCGGCGATCGTGCCCGCGACATCGATGCCCGGCACGTGCGGGAAACTGATCGGGAACACCTCGGTCAGGTAGCCGCCGCGGATACCGGCATCGACGGGATTGAACGACGTTCCTGCCGCCTTGACCAGAACTTGCCCCGCACCGGGTGTGGGGCGCTCGACGTCGGTGTACTCCAGAACTTCGCTGCCGCCGTAACGATGGTAGAGCGCTGCTTTCATGATGGCCTCCTGGGTTAGTTGCTTCGATGTTGAAGCAGTTGCACTGCCAGTAACATGCTTCGAGATTGAAACATTCCGCTTCAAAGTCGAAGCATTAGGATCCAGTCATGGCGAAATCCCTCCAGCCCGGGCAAATGCGCACGTATTTCGCGCTGACCGAGGCGGCGAGCCTGCTCGAGTACGCCGTGCAGCAGCAGCTGCGGGCCGAGGGTGGGCTGAGCTACGTGCAGTTCGAGATCTTGGCCAAGCTCGCCGACGCCGACCGGCCCCTCACCATGACCGAGCTGGCCGACGGCGTTGTCTACAGCCGCAGCGGCCTGACCCATCAGGCTGGACTCTTGGAATCTGACGGCCTCATCACCCGGGAGGCCAGCGCCGTCGACCAGCGGGCCACCGTCGTCGACATCACCGAGGCGGGCCGAGCGCGTCTCGCGAAGGTGTTGCCCGGCCATATCGAGGTCGTCCGCGGCTTGTTGTTCGGCTCGCTGTCGGATCGGGATGTGCGCACCCTCGGCGACCTCATGAGTCGTGTACGGGACCACATGCGCGACGGACCACCACGCTCGGCCGCACCACGCAAAAGCCGCACTTCCAAGGACCGGGACAAGTGATCTGATTCGGCGCGACGCGCGCCTAGGCTGCAGCCATGGCGAAGCGAATCGTGATCTGGGGTACTGGTTTTGTCGGCCGGATGGTCATTCCCGAAGTCGTGGCACACCCTGAGTTCGAGCTGGTCGGGGTCGGCGTCAGCAATCCCGCCAAGGTCGGTGTCGATGTCGGGACGATCTGCGAGATCCCCGAAATCGGCTTGGCGGCAACCGATGACGTCGACGCGCTGATCGCACTGAAGCCCGATGCGCTGGTGCATTACGGGCCGACCGCGGCGCACGCCGACGCCAACATCGACCTGATTTCACGGTTCCTGCGGGCCGGTATCGACGTGTGCTCGACGGCGATGACCCCGTGGGTGTGGCCGAAGATGCATCTGAATCCGCCGAACTGGATCGACCCGATCACCCAGGCCTGCGAGGCGGGCCAGTCGTCGTGCTTCACCACCGGGATCGACCCCGGCTTCGCCAACGACCTGTTCCCGATGACGCTGATGGGTCTGACCTCCCGGGTGCGTCTGGTCCGCGCCTCGGAGTTGCTGGACTACACGAACTACGAGGGTGACTACGAGTTCGAGATGGGCATCGGCCGCGAACCCGAGTTCAAGCCGCTGCTGGAGAACTCCGACATCCTGGTGTTCGCCTGGGGGGCGACGGTGCCGATGATCGCCTATGCCGCCGGCATCGAGCTCGACGAGATCACCACCACCTGGGAGAAGTGGGTGACCCCCACCGAGCGCAAGACCGTCAAGGGCGTCATCCCGGCCGGCAACGTCGCGGCGGTGCGGTTCACCATCAATGGCGTCTACCAGGGTGAGACCCGGATCCAGCTGGAACATGTCAACCGCATTGGTCAGGACGCCGCCCCGGACTGGCCGTCGGGCACCCAGGACGACGTCTACCGAGTCGATATCCAGGGCACCCCCAGCATCTTCCAAGAGACGGCGTTTAGGTTCACAGACGGCTCGGGGCGGGACGCCGCGACCGCGGGCTGCCTGTCGACCGGACTGCGCGCGCTCAACGCGGTACCGGCCGTCAACGACCTGCCCCCGGGCTGGGTCACACCGCTGGAACTGCCCCTGATCCCGGGGCGCGGCACGATTCGCTGAGTAACGCCCCGGGTACCCAGGCCGACATCTTTGGTGAATCCGAAGAACGGCGCTGGGGCTACCCGCATGCCTACTGTTCAGGCTGGGGCAGCCCGGATTGGACGACATGACAGACCCAACGAGGCCAGCGGTCGGCCTGTCGGTCGGCGCAACCACATTGGCCGCGGTCACACCGGATAATTCGGTCACTCGTGCCCCCGTGGTCACGCTGCCCGGCGGCATGGTGATCAGTGATTTCGTGGACCGCGTCGGTGACCCGGTCGGCATCGTGGCATCCGACGGCTCGGTGCATCACGCCTCGACTTTGCTGGCCGACGCGCTGCGGTCGCTCGCCTACGCCGCCACATCAGGCCGGCGATTGCCGCCGGCAACCGCGATCACCTACCCCGCGCACTGGCGGCCGTCGGCCGTCGAGGCGCTGCGCGCGGCGATCCGGCAGATCCCCGAGTGGGCGGCCGAAGAGCCGCTGCTGATCCCGGACACCACCGCCGCGTTGACCGCGCTGGCAGCCAACCCAGGGCTGCCGACCCGTGGCGTGGTCGCCCTGTGCGATTTCGGCGGCAGCGGGACGTCGGTCACGCTGGTCGACGGCCTCACCCCGATCGGGCCGACCCTGCGCCACCACGACTTCTCCGGTGACCTGATCGATCAGGGCCTGCTGGCCCACGTGGTCGCGGAGTTATCGGCCGGCGGAACGTTCGACGTCACCGGCACCTCCGCGATCGGGTCGCTGACCCGGCTGCGGGCTCAGTGCCGGGCGGCCAAGGAGCGTCTGTCGACCGTCACGGTCACGGCCTTGCCCGCCGAGCTGCCCAACTTCCGCGGTGACGTCCGGCTGACGCGCACCGAGCTCGACGACGCGGCGGGCCGCGCACTGTCCGAGTTCGTCGCCGTTCTGCAGGACACCATGGAACGCGCCGGCGTCCGGCCGACCGACCTGGCCGCGGTGGCCTCGATCGGCGGAGGCGCCGCCATCCCCGTCATCACCACGACCCTGTCCGAGCACCTTCGGGTTCCGGTGATCACCACTCCGCGCCCGAGCCTCACCGGCGCGATCGGTGGCGCGCTGCGCGCCGCGCGCGGACCGGCCGACGACAGTGCCACCGCGATGGCGCCGGCCCCGGTCGTGCTCGCGGCGCCGGTTGCGCCGATCGAACAAGCCCCCGCGACCGGCGTCGCCCTGGCCTGGTCCGAGGCGCCCGACCTGGCCCCGCTGGCCGAGCCGGTACCGGCCCCCGCTGACCTCAACGAGCGCGTGGCGCCCATTGCCCGCCCGATGCTGGACTTCGAGCCGGATCCCGTCGATCCCGCGAGCGCCAAGGAAAGCGCACCGGCCTGGTATCGGCGGCCGATGCCCGTGGTGGCTGCCGCGCTGGGCGTGATCGTCTTGGCCGGTGCCGGAACCGCGGTGGCGCTCACCGCCGACAGCAGCGTCGCTCCGGTCACGCCGACGCCGAGCATCACCTCCACGCCGCAAGCCGCACCGGCGACCGCGGCACCGAGCGGCGATCCGTCGGCGGCACCCGTGCAGAACCAGGCGGTGCAGCAGGCGCCCGTGCCGGTGACCCAAACCCAGATCGTGCAAGCGCCGCCGCCACCGCCGGTCACCACCGAGGCGCCGCCGCCACCGCCGGTCACCACCGAGGCGCCGCCGCCACCGCCGGTCACCGAGACTCAGACGACGACCGTCGTCACCACCGAGGTCTCCACGCCACCGCCGGTGACTCAAACTGAGACGGCGACCGTCCCGCCGTCGCCGCCGACGCAGCAGCCGCGGTTCATCCCGACGATTCCGCCGATCCCGACGATTCCCGGGTTGCCGCAGATCTTCGTCCAGCCGCCGTCAGGCTGAGCGGCGCCGCTTGGCCAGGACCACCATGGCGAGCGGGATGGACATCGGTGCGGGTGCCGCCGCCAGCTGCGCGGCGACCGAGGCTTCCAGTTGCTCGACGAATTCTCGGTGCCGCGTGCTGCGCCGGTCCCGGCCGCGATTGGCGTCGCCGTCGGCGTCCACCGCCGCAGCCAGGATCGGAAACATCGAAGTACGCAGGAACTCAGCCCAATTCGCGCCGAAGGCCTGTTCGTCTTTGTCGCTCTGGAATTGCGACCAGAACCGGTCTTCGCCGTCCACCATCTCCAGGTGCTCGATCTCGAGGCCCTCGAATCGTCCCGACGGCGCGAACGGCGCCCGGAAGTCCTTCTCGTCGCGGCCGGTCGACGGGATCGACATGCGGCGCGCCTCGTCGGCGGTGATCAGGCCGTCGTCGACGAACTGGGCCAGCGCCGACATGATCGCGTCGAACGCCGCCGTGAATCCTGATGTGCCAGCGGGTTCCAGGCCGACGGTCAGCACCACCAGTTGGCCTCCGGGTGCCAGCTCGCGGCCGCGGAAGGCGACGAAGTCGCGCCAGTCCTCGGCGGCCTGGCGGGCGTAGGCGCGGCGGGCTTCTTCGTCGGTGCTGTAGGAGATCTCCACGTGATCGGGGATCGGCATCGGCACTCGGCGCAGCCAGTGGATGGCCCATGAGCTCCAGCCCAGCGCGATGCTGTCCGAGGGCAGGATCTGGGTGTAGAACGAGCGGCCCACCACGGAGGCGTAGGTGGCGGAGTCCTTCTTGAGGTAGCTGTCCTGGTCGTCGGCCAGGGTGGAGAACAGCGCGGTGAAGTCGTTGCCGGGTACATCGGTATGCGCCACAAGAATCGCGTGATCGGAGCGAGTGCGCTTGCGGATGACGGCGATTGCCGCGCTGATCGGCAGGAGCGCGTTGTAGCCGATCGCCGCACCGTAGTCGGCGATGGCGATGGGCTGCGGCGCCCTGGGGATGGCGACGTTGTGCGCCGCCTCTTCGAAAAGCTTTGTGGCAGGACGTAATCCAGCCGCCTGCAGTCTCGTGGATTCGGTGTAAGTGTGGCTGTCCATCGGCACCGGACGCACCACGATACTGGACTCGCGCATGTCAGTTCTTGCGACGGCGGTGCAGCAACAGCCCGACCACGATGCCCACGACCAGCATCGCGGTCAACAACAGCCACATCGGGGCCTCGACGGTGATCCACAGGACGTGCACCGCCGGGCGCGAACGGTTCTGGGCGATGAATATCGCTGCCAGCACCACCAGGGTGATGGCCAGCCAGTAGCGCAGGGCGAAACGTCTCACGCCACCGCCGGCGGGCTTGGCGACTTCCTCAGGCGACATGACAACCTCCCGTTCTGTCAGAAGATTGACGCTAGTCGCTGTCGGCTAGTTCGTCGGATAACTCACGCCGGTGAGCTGTTCGGACAATTGCCACAGCCGCCGGCAGTCCTCGGCATTGGCGGCGCGGTCGGTGATTTTCGCCTCGGTGACCCCGCCGCCGGCCAGCTCCTGGAAGCCGCGGGGTCCGTAGAACTCGGAACCGTGGGCCTTCGGATCGACGGCCGCATACAGCACGGGCACGATCCCTTCGTCGACCTCCTGCCACATGAATGGCAGGTAGCGCCAGCTGAACTGGTAGAACCGGGCCATCGCCGTCGGCTTTTCCCGGCCGTGCGAAGGCCCGCTGATCTGCAGGTTGGTCTTGCACAGGCCGGGATGGGCGGCGTTGGACATCAGCCCCCACCCGAGCCGGCGGCTGAGCCGGTCGAGTTCGAGGGCGAACATCAGCGTCGCGATCTTGGACTGGCCGTAGGACAAGTTGGCCGAGTAGGTGCGCTCGAAGTTGGGATCGTCGAAATTGATGCGGCCGAAACGGGCCGCCAGGCTGCTCAGCGACACCACGCGCGGATTGTCGGCCCCGCGCAGCAGTGGCAGCAGGTGAGCGGTCAGCGCGAAGTGGCCCAGGTGGTTACTGCCGAATTGCAGCTCGAAACCGTCGGCGGTGGTGTCGCGCTGGGGTGGCTGCATGACGCCGGCGTTGTTGACCAGGATGTCGATCGGCCGGCCTTCGGAATTGAGTTCCTCGCCGAGCGCGGCGATGCTGGCCAGCGACGACAGGTCGAGGTTCTTGATGGTCAGCTTGGCGTCGGGGACTTCGGCGCGGACTTCCGCGATCGCCGCCTCTCCTTTGGCGCGGTTGCGGATTGCCATGACGACGTCGGCGCCTGCCGCGGAGAGGCGCTTGGTGACGCCGAGCCCCAGCCCGCTGTTGGAGCCGGTGACGACGGCGAATTTCCCGGAGAGATCGGGTATGGAGAGGGCGAGATCAGTCATGCCGGGGACGCTAACAGAACAATGGTCTGATAACAAGAGAACGGTGGTCTGCTAAATTATCTGCTGTGACCTCGACGTTCCAGCGTGCCCGGCGACCCGAACAGTTGGCCGCCCGGCGCTCGGCGATCCTGGCGGCGGCCCGCGCCGCGCTGGCTGACAAGGGCGTCGACGAGGTGACGCTGCGCGATATCAGCGAGCGGGTCGGCCTGGCGAAGTCCAACGTGCTGCGCTACTTCGACACCCGGGAAGCGATCCTCCTCGAGGTGCTCGACGAGGAGTGCCGGGACTGGGTGTTTGACCTGGAGAACCGGCTCGGTTCACCTCGCCCGCGAAAGCCTGCTTTCGCCACCGAGATTCGGTTCGCGGACATCGTCACCGACACCCTGGTGGAGCGTCGGCTGATGTGCGAGCTGCTCGGCGCGATGGCCGGTGTGCTGGAACGCAATATTTCGGGGGATTTCGCGCGTGACTTCAAGGTCCGGGTCATGCAGAACATCGCGACGGTGTCCGAGCTCGCCGGCCGGCAGCTGCCGTGGCTACCCGAGGAATTCGTGGCGTTCTTCGGCGAGGGGGCGTTGAGCCTGGTGGCCGGCATGTATCCGTTCTCGGTGCCCACCGAGGCGGTACGTCAGGTGATCGGGGAGCTGGGTTTTCCCGATCCGCACGGGCGGTTTGTGGCCGGTCTGCGCACCGGGCTGTCGACCTGGCTGATTGGAGCCGCGGCGCAAAGCCCGGCGTGACACACTTTCTCACCATGGCCGGCGCCAGAACTGTCTCCCGCATGTGTGCGATCTCCGGGATTCTCATGATGGTGGTCGGCGGTGTCGGCTTCATCGTTGTGATGATCCTCAACGCCTTCGTGCTCGACGAGTTCGATGCGTACGGCGAGGTGCCCATCCCGGGTTCAGGTCACGTGCAGCTGCCCGCCGGCCAGGCCCAGATCAGCTTTCACACCGCGGTGACGGGTTCCCCGTCGAGCGGGTTTCCGATGCCACCCCTCAAGCTGAGCATCATTCCGCCGGACGGTGTGGCCGATCCGGTGCTGACCGAAAACCACGGCACGCTCACGACTATCAACAGTGACACCCATATCCGGATCTGGACCGCAGAGATCCCCGCGGCCGGCACCTACCAGATCCGCACCGACGGCCAGGTGGGCGGCTACATCAACCCGCAGCTGGCCTTTGGCAAGGAAAGTAGTTTCGACTATCTGCACTGGATCTTCGCCGCGGTATTCGGGTTGGGGTTGGTGGACCTGATCGTGTCGCTGTTCCTGCGTAAGCGCCGCGGCAGCGACCGGACCGTGGCGCTCGTGCCGAATGCTCCGCTCGATCCCTACACGCCTGCGTCCTACCCGCCGTCCGACCAGGGCGTGCGGCTTGAGCAGCTGAAAACCATTGCTGCTCTGCGCGATTCCGGCGCATTGACACAGGCCGAGTTCGACGCGGAGAAGCGCAGGATCCTCGGCGAGTAGGGCGTCTACACTCGGCGTACGTGAAGGCTGTCAGCTGTGTGCACGGGACCCTATCGGTGATCGACCTGCCCGCGCCGGAGCCCGCCGAAGGCCAGCTGGTGCTCAATGTCGCCAGTTGCGGGATCTGTGGCTCGGACCTGCACGCCAAGGATCATGCCGACGAACTCGCGGACGTTTTCGACGAGGTCGGCTACCGGGACGGGATGCGCGCCGGCACGCCGACGGTGATGGGCCACGAGTTCTCCGGGGAGGTGGCCGAGCGCGGCCGCAAGACCCCCAAGGACTTCAAGATCGGAACGCCCGTGGTGTCGTTCCCGATGGTTCGCCTGGCCGGGGCGGTGCAGATGACCGGCCTCTCGCCGCTGGCCCCGGGCGGATACGCCGAGCAGGTAATCGTGGAAGCGCCAATGACCTTTTCGGTACCCAACGGTCTTTCCCTGGATACCGCGGCGCTGACCGAGCCGATGGCGGTCGGGCTGCACGCGGTGCGTCGAAGTGAGATCAAGAGACGCGATACCGCGATCGTGATCGGCTGTGGCCCAGTCGGACTGGCGGTCATCTGCCACCTCAAGACGCTGGGAGTGGCAACCATTGTCGCCAGCGACCTCTCGCCCGGTCGGCGGGCGCTGGCCACACGCTGCGGGGCCGACGTCGTGGTCGACCCCGCGGTGGACTCGCCCTACGAGATGGCGGCAGGCAAGGGCGTCGTGACCGATTTCTCCGGGCTGGCCGAACTCGGGCTCGGGTCAATGGAGAAGCTGCGCAAGCTGCCCGGCTGGTCGCACATCTACCGCGCCGTCGACGCACTCGGGGCCGCCGGTCCGAAGCGTCCGGTGATCTTTGAATGCGTGGGTGTACCCGGAATGATCGAGGGCATCAGCACGGCGGCGCCGCTGAGCTCACGAGTGGTCGTCGTCGGCGTCTGTATGGGATCCGACCGGTTCCGCCCGGCGATGGCGATCGGCAAAGAGATCGATATGCGCTTCGTGTTCGGTTACACCCCACTGGAATTCCGCGATACCCTCTATATGCTGGCCGACGGCAAGCTCGACGCATCCGCGGTGGTCACCGGCAAGGTCGGGCTCGACGGCGTGGCGGCGGCCTTCGAAGCGCTGGGCGATCCCGAGCGACACGCGAAGATCCTCGTGGATCCGCGCAGCGCGGTGACGGCGCCTTAAGAGCCCCGCTTCACCCAGTCGTCGTAGTTGACCAATTCGTCGCCGATGCGGGTGGTGTCGCCGTGCCCGGTGTAGACGACGGTGTCGGCCGGTAGCTTGCCCAACTTGTCCTTGATCGACCCGAGGATCGTCGGGAAGTCGGAGAACGAGCGGCCGGTCGCGCCGGGACCGCCCTGGAACAAGGTGTCGCCGGAGAAGACCGCGCCCAGTGCGGGGGCGTACAGGCAGGTTGAGCCGGGGGAGTGCCCCGGGGTGGCGATGGCGTGCAGCTCGATGCCATCGGCCTTGAGTACCTGACCGTCCTCAATGGTGCGGAATGGCTTGTCGCCGTGAGTCATTCGCCACAACATGTCATCGGCGGGGTTCAGCAGAACCGGGGCGTCCAGGTCGGCGGACAGCTGTGGCGCGACGGTGATGTGATCGTTGTGGCCGTGGGTGCACACCACCGCGACGACGTGCCGGTTGCCGACGGCGTCCTCGATGGCCTTGGCGTTATGGGCGGCGTCGATGACGATCACCTCGGAGTCGTCACCGACGATCCAGATGTTGTTGTCGACTTCCCAACTGCCACCGTCGAGTTCGAAGGTGCCGCTGGTGACCACCCGCTCGATGCCGGCCATCAGAGTACGACCACAGAACGCAGGACCTCACCGGCGTGCATCTTGTGGAAGGCGTCCTCGATGGCGTCCAGCCCGATGCGTTCGGAGACGAACTTCTCCAGTGGCAGGCGGCCCTGGCGGTACAGGCTGATCAGGGTGGGGAAGTCGCGCTCGGGCAGGCAGTCGCCGTACCAGGAGGACTTCAGTGATCCGCCGCGGGAGAAGAAGTCCACCAGCGGCATCTCCAGGCGCATGTCCGGGGTCGGAACACCCACCAGCACAACGGTTCCGGCCAGATCGCGGGCGTAGAACGCCTGCTTCCAGGTCTCCGGGCGTCCAACGGCGTCGATCACCACGTCGGCGCCGAAGCCGTCGGTCAGGTCCTGGATGGTTTTGACGGCGTCGAGTTCTTTGGCGTTGACGGTGTGGGTGGCGCCGAATTCGCGGGCCCATTCGAGCTTCTTGTTGTCGGTGTCGACGGCGATGATCTTGCGCGCGCCGACGAGGGCGGCCCCGGCGATCGCGGCGTCGCCGACGCCGCCGCACCCGATCACTGCGACGGTGTCGTCACGGCCGATCGCGCCGGTGTTGACCGCCGCACCCAGGCCGGCCATCACGCCGCAGCCGAGCAGCCCGGCCACGGCGGGGTCGGCCTCGGGATCGACCTTGGTGCACTGCCCTTCGTGGACCAGGGTCTTGTCGGCGAATGCGCCGATGCCCAATGCGGGCGTCAGCTCGGTGCCGTCGGTCAGCGTCATCTTCTGGGTGGCGTTGTGGGTGTCGAAGCAGTACCACGGGCGGCCGCGCTTGCAGGCGCGGCACTGACCGCAGACCGCGCGCCAGTTCAGGATGACGAAGTCGCCAGGCTCGACGTTGGTGACACCGGCGCCGATGGCTTCGACGGTGCCGGCGGCCTCGTGTCCGAGCAGGAAGGGGTACTCGTCGTTGATGCCGCCTTCGCGGTAGGTCAGGTCGGTGTGGCAGACGCCGCACGCGATGACCTTGACCACCACCTCGCCGGGCCCGGGGTCGGGGATGACGATGTCGACCAACTCGACGGGCTGCTTCTTGGATCGGGAAATCACACCACGCACTGTCTGGCTCATGGGCCAAACATTAGCGCGACGGATGCGGAATTCGCCGTGCCGGTCTCGGTCGGAAGATACGGTGAAGACTTGTTAACCGCGAGAGTTGAAACCCAGACCGACCTGCTGGTCACGGCCCGTGCCGCCTATCGCGGCGGTGACTTCGAAACCAGCTACGCGGCGTTTTCCCGTGCCGGTGCCGTGGGGCCGTTGGCCGTCGACGATCTCGACGCGATGGCGATCGCTGCGGCGGCGCTCGGTCACGGCCGGGAGGCCATGCGAGTCGGCGAACTCGTCTATGTCCGGCTCACCCGCACGGACCCCAATGCGGCGGCGGGGAAGGCGGTCGAGCTCGGCTCGGCGTGGTTGTCGCGGGGTGAGTGGGCCATCGGCCAGAGCTGGATCCGCCGGGCGCGCGGGTTGCTTGCCGGTGCACCCGAAAGCCCAGCGCTGGTGAGACTGACCTACCTGGAGACCGTGGTGGCGGTGCTCACCGACGACGGCGATCTGGCGGCCGAACGGTCGGCGGTATTGCGGCAGATGTCGCTGAGGAGTGCGCAGACCGCAGTGGCCGGCGAGGCGTATTACCAACTCGGCGAAGTGCGGCGGCGCCGCGGTGATGTCGACGGCGCGTTCGCGGCCTACGCCAGAGCCCATCAACTGGGTGTCGCACCGCAGCCGGGCGAGGCGCTATTGCGCTGTGCGCTGGGCGATGTTGACACTGCCCGCGACGAAGTGCGCGCCGCGATCGCGGTGGCCGATTCCGGTGACCTGCCCCGGCTGCTGCGGGGTGCGGTCCAGATCGCTTTGGCGGGAGGCGATCTCGACGAGGCAGACCGTTGTCTGCGCGAGCTCGAGGCCGTCGGTGCCGTCGACAACCTCTTGCGCGGGGCGGTGCTGGTGCGTCGCGGCCGCCACCGCGAGGCACTGGCGGTGTTGCAAGCGGCGCTGCGAGAGTCGGGCTACGTGGGAGGCGAGGCCTACGAGTGGATGGCGCAGGCGCGCCGCGGTCTCGGAGTGATCCCGCCGCAGGACTAGGTTGAAATTCATGACGAGACTGGATGACGATCCATCGACTCGATCGGTGTCACAGCACGAGACGACCGACGAGTTCGCCGCCCGAATGGTCCGGGCCATCGACGAGGCCAGTGTGACGATCCTGACCAGCATCGGTCATCAGACCGGGCTGTTCGACACGTTGGCGCGCCTGTCGGCGGCGACGAGCCAAGAGATCGCCGACGCCGCGGGACTCAACGAACGATATGTGCGGGAGTGGTTGGGTGGCATGGTCACCGGAGGTGTCGTGGACTACGACGCGGGTTCGACGACGTACCGACTTCCGGAACACCGTGCAGCCGTGCTGACGCGGGCGGCCGGTCCGGACAATTTGTCGCGGGTGGCGCAGTTCATCCCGCTGCTCGGTGAGATCGAACAGAAGATCGTCGGCTGCTTTCACCATGGCGGCGGCCTGCCGTACACCGACTACCCCAGATTCCATGCCCTGATGGCCGAAGAAAGCGGAGAGGTGTTCGATGCGGCGCTCGTCGACGCGATCTTGCCGATGGCTGAGGGGCTGCCGCAGCGGTTGAGCGCCGGTGCTGAGGTCTCCGACTGGGGTTGCGGCAGCGGTCACGCGATCAACGTGATGGCAGGGGCCTTCCCGACTAGCCACTTCACGGGCATTGACTTCTCCGAAGAAGGCGTCGCGGCGGCAACGGCCGAGGCCACCCGGCTCGGACTGGACAACGCGAAATTTGTTCGCGGCGATCTCGCGGCTCTGGACATCGCCGACGCCTACGACGTCATTACCGTGTTCGATGCCATTCACGACCAGGCACAGCCCGCGCGCGTGCTGGCCAACATTCACCGTGCCCTGCGACCCGGTGGCGTGCTGCTGATGGTGGACATCAAGGCCTCCAGCAAGCTGGAAGAGAACATTGGAGTGCCGCTGGCTCCCTACCTCTACGCGGTGTCCACCATGCACTGCATGTCGGTATCGCTGGCCTACGGGGGCGCGGGTCTGGGAACGGCATGGGGACGCCAGCTGGCGACCTCGATGCTCGCTGACGCGGGCTTCCCCGAGGTCACGGTTCACGAGATCGACACCGACCCGATCAACCTCTACTACGTCGCCACCAAGTGAGCGCGCACTCGGCTCGCCGCGAGCCGACGCCACTCGACCTGATCGCGGACTGGCCTGTGCCCACCGCAGCCGCGGCGGTGGTGGGCAGCACCGGAGTGATCGCCGAGTACGGCGACACGGCTGCGCAGTTCCGGCTGGCGTCGGTGACCAAACCGCTCACGGCGCGCGCCGCACAGGTGGCCGTCGAAGAGGGTGTGGTCGAGCTGGACACCCCGGCCGGTCCGCCGGGCAGCACGGTTCGGCATCTGCTGGCGCACGCGTCGGGGCTCGCCATGCATTCCGCCGATGTGATGGCCGAACCTGGCAAGCGGCGGGTGTACTCGAACTACGGGTTCCAGGTGCTGGCCGAGGCGATCGAGGCGGGCGCGGGCATCGAATTTGGCCAGTATCTGACCGAGGCGGTGTTCGAGCCACTGGGCATGGTCGCCTCGCGGTTGGAGGGTGGCGCGGCGGCGGCCGGATACGGCGCGGTGTCCACGGTGGCTGACCTGGCGGTTTTCGCGCAAGACCTGCTGGCGCAGCAGAACTTCGACGCCGCGCGGCGTTGTCCAGCGACGCGGACGGTGTCGGCGCAGCTGCACGATTGTGCGATCACGGTTCAGTTTCCGGGTCTCAGCGGGGTGTTGCCGGGGTTTGGGGTCCAACGGCCCAATGACTGGGGCCTGGGCTTCGAGATTCGCGACGGGAAATCACCGCATTGGACCGGCTTTGCCAACTCACCGCGCACCTTCGGTCATTTCGGTCAGACCGGCACGTTCCTGTGGGTGGACCCGGAACGGGCATTGTCGCTGGTAGCGCTCACGGACCGGGATTTCGACGAGTGGGCCAAGCCACTCTGGCCGGCGATCTCTGATGAAGTTCTGAGAGTGTACGGAGCGAACTAGCGCAACACAGGCCCCACAAGGCACAATAGACACGCACGACACAATTGCATCCTCGGAAACACCAGGTCGTTGGGGAAGACGTCCCTCGTGGAGCCGAAGGAGAAGGTTATGCGTGCGTCGAACCAGTTCGCCGATGCGACGACTGGCGTGGTGTACATCCATGCCTCTCCCGCCGCGGTGTGCCCACACGTTGAGTGGGCACTTTCGTCGACCCTGAATGCCAGGGCGAACCTGAAGTGGACCCCACAGCCGGCCATGCCTGGGCAGCTGCGGGCGGTGACCAATTGGACGGGTCCCGTCGGCACCGGTGCCCGGCTGGCCAATGCGCTGCGCTCGTGGTCGGTCCTGCGGTTCGAGGTCACTGAGGATCCCAGCGCCGGCGTGGACGGCGAACGGTTCTGCCACACGCCGCAGCTGGGTCTGTGGGCTGGGGCGATGAGCGCCAACGGCGACATCATGGTCGGCGAGATGCGGTTGCGCGACATGATGGCCGCGGGTGCCGACAGTCTGGCGGCCGAGCTGGACTCGGTGCTGGGCACGGCATGGGACGACGCGCTGGAGCCTTACCGCGATGGCGGCGACGGCGGCGAGGTCAGCTGGCTGAGCCGGGGAGTCGGCTAAGCCCCATCTGCGTTGACCGTCGTCAAAACGGTGGTGGTCGGTTGCGTTCGGTGACGCGGGTGTCGTTGAGTTTGCGTTCGGCGGCGATGCGGTAGGCGCGTTGGGTGGCGCGGGTTTTTCGTCGGGTGGGCATCATGATGCCGATGGTCGGCGGGGGTTGGCCGACGGGTGGGGGCAGGGTGGTAGTGGTGATGTTCCATCGTGGGATCAGCAGTCGGCTACCGGGTTGGGTGGTGTAGGTGTGGCCGGTCGGTGAGGTCCACACGATCGTGCCGTCAGGACATTGGCGATCACGCCAGCCCTTCCAGAACGTCTTGAGCAGATGGTGCTTTCGGCATATGCAGGCCAGGTTGGAGGCATGGGTGGGCCCCCACGGCCAGGCGATGGTGTGGTCGACATCGCAGAACTCGGCCGGCATATCGCAATTCGGGAACCGGCAGGTCATATCGCGCATCCGAACGAACTCGTCCAACGCGGTCGAGGGACGGTAGCCGGGCTCGGGGTCGTCACTGGGGCGGTGCAGCGGGCGCACCGTGGCGCCGGAGCGGATGAGTTCAGCCAGCAGTGGCGCCGGCACGATCCCACGGTTGCCCGTCAACACGCCACCATTGGTGCGTGGGCTGACCGGCTCGGCCGGTTCGGCGGGCTTCTCCCCGTTCATTGCCGGATCCGGTTCAGCGTCAAGGACATCGGCGTCGGCGACCACGTGCACGACCACATTGGCAGCGCGCCCGTCGGGTTCGGCGGCGAGGCATTTGGGGTTGCCGCAGCCGCAGGCCAGCCGATCGGATCCCCCGGCCAGTGCTCCCATCGCGTCGGCGCGGCGTTGACCGATCGTGCGCGGGTCGTCCTCACATACCCCGTACGCCATCGCGGTGAGCTGCCGATCAAGCGTCGCGGCATCGGTAAGGTGGAGTCGTCCCCAGATCTCGGCAACTCCGCCCCGCGCGCCGCGGATGCCGATGCTGATTTCACGGTCGCGCGCCTGAGTCTGGTTCTGGCGCATTGCCCCTGGGTCGTAACGATCGACCCAGAAGTCGATGGCTCGCTGCAACTTGAGATTCGACATCGGCCCCCACGACACCGCGTGCTCGGCGATCGCGCGATCAACGAGCGCTAACGTCGCCTTGTCTGCGATCAAATCGGTGCGGTTCACAATGGCCTCACAAAGGCGATAGCTCAATGACCCGGCTATCAACAAGGCATTAACCTGCGGTAGCCGATCGCGCAGCGACAGTGCCAGGTGCATCTGTGCCGAGGCTCGCCCGTGCGTCACCCCCAAGATCGCCGAGATCTCTGCGGCGGCCGCGTCCCAGTCGTCGCAAGCCCACCACGCGTGCTCGTCGCCAGCGCAGCGCAGCCGAACCAGTTCGGCGATCCCCGCCAGCCGCCGCCCGTCTCCCTGGGCCGCCATGCGGGCACCGTCCTCGATCGCGGCCACCGCGGCCGCCGACGAGTCGCTCATCGATCGCATCTCATGTCGAGGGCGCCACCAGCCTGCGCGACGAGCATGCCGGCAGCGCAGTACCTTGCACGGCCATTGATATTCCGGTGAAATACCGCCGCACCAGCTCTCCGAGCAGCACTAATTGCTCGAACTCTGCGATCGTGGCTAGCAGCCGGGCAGGATCCTGGGGTTCCCGTTGAGCATCGCACATATGTTCGAGTATGCCACCGGGGTAGGACCGCGTTGACTCATCTGAAATGCGCGCGAATGGGTGGTTCGTTGACTCATCTGAAATGCGCGCGTGGACGGCGCGTCTGCCGGCTTGGTCAGCAAT
>FLQS01000018.1 GCA_900078375.1 uncultured Mycobacterium sp.
GTGGTGCCGCCGTGTTTCCAGTCTTGGGTGGCGTGGTGGACTTGGCTGTTGTAGCCGTTGACGGTGCAGCCGGGTGCGGTGCAGCCACGGTATTTCGCGAGCAGCATGATGCGCTGATCGGCTGAAGCCAGCCGCTTGGATCTGCCCAGCCACAAGGACTTGCCGGTGACGCCGTCGAACACCGCCAGATAGTTGTACGAGGGGGCGGCCATCCTGATGAGGTCCGAGATCGGGATCAGGGTGCCGCCGGCGGTGACGGCGTGCCCGGCGCCGGCCTGCAGCTGCTGCAGGGTGGTGGTGACGATGACGGTGACGGGTAACCCGTTGTGCCGCCCTAGTTTCGGATCCCCGAGTCGGCCACTCACCAGCTCGGTGAGTGCATCGTGCTGGCGCTGGCTGTGACTGCGTAGATCGTCGGGCGCCGGGGCGGCGAATTTGGCCAGCCAGGCGTCGAGCATCGCGCGCAGTTCGGGGGTGGCGGTCAGCTTTCCCACACTCATGCCGTCGGCGCGTTGACCGCCGCACCACAGGAAGCCGCGTTTGCGGGCCCGGTCCTCCTCGGAGAACTTCCCGTCGGGATTCAAATGGGTGGCCAGCCGGTCGGCGATCTTCTCCAACTGGTCGGGCCGCACGTTTCTGGCGTGTTCAGCCAGCGACCGTTCGGCTTTCTCGACTTCGACGGGGCCGACGTGGTCGGGCAGGTCCCGAAAGAACTTGTGGATCACCCGCACGTGCTCGCCGTCGAGGTCCCCGGCCTCCCACGCTGTGGCGGTCGCCGGCAACAACGCGGGCAACGCCTCGCCGGTCAGTGCGGTGCGCGGTGTCAGCTGTTCGGCATCCCGCATCCGCCGCTTGGCCGCGGTGCGGCTGATCCGCAGTACGTCGGCCAGCACGATCGGAATCGGCGGACACCCCTCATACCGCTCCAAATGCGTGACCTGGGTATGGGAGACGGCCACCTGACGGCGCACCGCATGTTCGAGGCGCTCGATCGCGGCAAAGCGTTCCGGCGCGGGCAACTCGTCGATATCGGCGGCGGCCAACAACTCGACCGCGGCGTCGAGCGCATCCAACGCCTCATTGATCGAACCCATGTTCGAAACATTACGCCCGGGCGCCGACACAAAAATGACCGCGAGGCCAATCTGTGGATGAACCCGAGACTGTGGAAACTCCGCACCTCAAGAGCTAGTCGGCAACTCCCGGAACGCGGTATTCCGGTACGGCTCCGGCTCTTTCGGCAGGCCGAGAACGCGCTCGCCGACGATGTTGCGCTGGATCTGGTCGGTGCCACCGCCGATGGAGGTGAAGTACGCGTTGAGCGTGCGGAACGTCACCGCGTCCCCGACCGGATTGTCCGGCCCGCTCAGCATCGCCTCCGGACCCGCGATCTCGGTCTGCACCTTCGCCGTCTCGTGCAGGATTCGCGACATCGCGATCTTGCCCAGCGCCAGCAGGGTCGCGGCCTCGGCGCGATCGGTGGTGGCCTTGGCCCGCTGGGTGTTCCACCGGTTCACCGCGGCGTACGCTTCGACCCGCGCGATCTCCTGCCGGATGAACGAATCACCGAGATTGCCTGCGCGGCGGGCCATCTCGACCAGGCTATCGGCATCGGCCTGCGGCTTGCGTGCCGAACGCGATGTGCGGGCCAGATCCCCCATCAGCCGTCGCTCATAGGACAACGCCACCTGTAGCACCGACCAGCCGCCGCCCGGTTCACCCACCAGGTTCGCGTCGGGCACCCTGGCGCCGGAGATGAACACCTCGTTGAACTCGGACTCGCCGGTGATCTGGTGGATCGGGCGAACCTCGACGCCGGGCTGGCGCATCGGGAACATGAAGAAGCTGATTCCGTTGTGCTTGGGCACATCCCAATCGGTGCGGGCGACCAGCAGGCCGTAGTCGGCGGACTTGGCGAACGATGTCCACACCTTCTGGCCGTCGATCACCCAGTCCTCGCCGTCCCGCTCGGCGCGGGTGCGCAACCCGGCCAGATCCGATCCGGCGCCGGGCTCGGAATACAGCAGACACCATTTGGTCTCACCCCGGATCGACGGCGGGATCAGCCGGTGCTTCTGCTCGTCGGTCCCGAGGTCGTGCAGGGTGCAGGCGAACAGGTTGGCCCGGTCGTGACCCGTTCCTGGCGCGCCGGCTGCGGCGAATTCGGCTGCCACGATGCGGGATTGCGGGTCGCTCAGGCCGTGGCCCCACCACTGGGGCTCCCAGCTCGGCACGGCCCAGCCGGCGTCGAACACCATCTGCGCCCACTGGCCGCGGTCCAAGGAAGCATCCCAGTTGTCCGCCAGCCACCGGCGGACCTCGTCGCGGACCTCGTCGTCGGTCACTGTGCCTCCCGCAGTCGCACGTAGCGTTCCCGGTGCCAGGCCGGGTCGCCGAACAACTCGGCATCGGTCCTGGCTCGTCGCAGATACAGGTGTGCGGGGTGCTCCCAGGTGAAGCCGATACCGCCGTGCACCTGGATGGTGTTCGCCGCGACGGACACGTACGCCTCCGAGCAATACGACTGTGCGGCAGCAAGATCCAGCAGCCGCCCGGGATCGTCGGCGTCGAAGGCCGCGGCCACGTGCCGAGCCGCCGACAATGCCGACTCGGAGTCCAGCAGCATGTCGGCGCACATGTGCTTGACGGCCTGGAAACTGCCGATCGCACGCCCGAACTGGAATCGGGTCTTGGCGTAGTCGGCCGCCATCTGCATCGCCTGCATCGCGCCGCCGGCCTGCTCGCCCAGCAGCGCCACCGACGTGTGGTCCAGCGCCCGATCGAGTGCGGCGGACCCGGCGTCCAAGGCGCCCACCAGTCGGGCCGGCGTGTCACTCAACACCAGCCTGCCCTGCTTGCGGGTCGCATCGACCGTCGACAGTGCGCTGATCTCCACACCGGACGCATCGGGCTCCACCGCGAACACTGCGTTGCCGGCCAGAACGTAGATCCGCTCGGCGATCGTCGCATCCAGCACATAGGTTTTCGCACCCCACAACCGCCACTCGAAACCGGCCGAGCGAGCCTCGGTCTCCGGCTTCAGGGGCGGCCGGGCCGACCCCGCCTCGGCGAACGCCACCGTCGCGATCAGCTCGCCCGCGGCGATGCGCGGGAGAACATCGGCCTGCTCCTTGGCGTCGCCAAGGGCCAACAGCAGCTGCGTGGTCAGCACCGCGGTCGACAGGTACGGCGCACACAGCAGCGCCCGGCCCATGGCCTCCATCACCAGTCCGACCTCGACCGCTCCCGCGCCGGAGCCGCCGAACCTCTCGGGTATGGCCAGGCCCAACAGGCCCATGGCGGCGAGCTCGGCCCAGGCGCCGGGGTCGTAACCGGTGTCGGTGGCCATCAACCGGCGCACCTCGGCCTCTGGTGAGCGTTTGGCCATCAGGTCGGCCACCGCGTCGGCCAGGTCGCGCTGTTCGGTGGTCAGCGTCGCCGGCATCGAACTCAGACCTCGAAGCTCGCGCGCAGGCTGTCGCACTGGCTGTAGAAGAACGCGTTCGAAATGTCGGCCTTGGCGGCGATCCCGTCGAAACCGTGGAACGCGCCGGGCACCACATGGACTTGACAGGGCACGCCGGCGGCCCGCAGTCGCTCCGCGTACTCAAGGTCTTCGTCGTGAAACAGGTCCAGCGTGCCGACGCCGAGCCAGGCCGGCGGAAGACCGGCGAGGTCGGTGCGGCGCGCAGGCGCGGCGACCTCGGGATCGGCGCCACCCAGATAGGCCTGCCAGCCGAACCGATTGCTGGTGGAGTTCCACAGCCGGTGCCCCGGGTCGTAGAGATGGCTGCCCACACTGCGGTCGTCGATCATCGGATAGACGAGCAGCTGGAAAACGGGTTTCACCCCGTCGCGATCACGGGCCAGCAGTGCCAGCGCGGCGCACAGACCGCCACCCGCGCTGGCACCGCCGATCGCGATCCGGTCGCCGTCGACTGCGGGCAGGGCGGCCAGCCATTGCAGGGCGGTGTAGCAGTCCTCCAGCGGTGCGGGGTACGGGTGCTCGGGCGCCAGCCGGTACTCGACCGCGGCCACCGTGATCCCCAGTTCCTTGACGAATCGGCGGCACAGGAGGTCGTCCTGGGCCGCGGTGCCGATGACGTAGCCGCCGCCATGGATCCACAGCAGGCCAGGTGCGGTCGTGGCTGCCCCGGCGGGCCGGTAGAGGCGGACGCCGATGCCCGACTCCAAGGTCAGCACCTCGACGCCATCGTTGTTGGGTCGCTGCAGGCCGGTCAGCCGGCGGATCACCGGCAGCGTCCTGGCCGAGATCAGCGCGCGAGGGGTGAACCGGGCGGCTTTGCGCAGTTCGGGATGGATGTCAGTGGTCGCCACGCTGCCCAGTATGGCAACCGGCGCTGCGGGCTAGGACAGGACCTTGATCCACGACCACACCGACAGTATCGTGGTGGCGGCAATTACGGAACGGTGAGTAGCGTAATTGCCGATCGCGAGAGGACACTGTCAATGTCGACCAATCCGTATGCGGGACAACCCTTCACGTCCTCTGACGGTGAGATCGCTGCCGCGTTGGAACAGGTCAGCATCCCCACGCTGCTGCTGTCTCTGGTGCACATCACCGGCGATCCGCGTTTCATCCGCGAGTTCAAGCAGGCGGGCGTCTTCCTCAACGAGGTCCAGGGCTTCATGTCCGAGGAGGACAAGGCCAGGGCCCGCGCGGTGGCGCTGCCGGTGATCACCGACTATCGCGACCGCGGCTGCCCGGGGCCGGCGCCGCTGAGTCCCGAGCTGATCGGGGAGATGCTGGACTGGGCCGCCTGCGAGCACGTCGACGACGAGTACCGCCCGATGGTCCTGGAGGAGATGGACCTCGAGGATGTCGATCCGCGCCGTCCCGTCGCACTCGATGCCGCGGCGACGGCCGAGTTCCCGGTCGTCGTGATCGGCTGCGGCGAATCGGGTCTGCTCGCCGGCATCCGGCTCAAGCAGGCCAACATCCCGTTCACCATCATCGAGAAGAACGCCGGCCCGGGCGGAACCTGGTGGGAGAACAGCTATCCCGGCGCCCGAGTCGACGTCGCCAACCACTTCTACTGCTACAGCTTCGAACCGAGCAACGACTGGTCGCACTTCTTCGCCGAACAGCCCGAGTTGCGTGCCTATTTCGAAACCGTCCTGGCCCGACACCAGCTCGACGCCAACGTCCGCTGGCAGACCGAGGTGGTCTCGGCCGACTGGAACGACGACGACGGCACCTGGCTGGTGGTTGTGCGCGGCACGGACGGAACCGAATCCAGCATCCACGCCAAGGCCGTCATCACCGCGGTGGGCCAGCTGAACCGGCCGCAGCTCCCCGACATCGACGGCGCCGACAGCTTCGAGGGGCCGACGTTCCATTCCGCGGCCTGGGATCACTCGGTCGACCTGACCGGTAAGCGGGTGGCCCTGATCGGCGCCGGCGCAAGTGGCTTCCAGATCGCCCCGGCGATCGCCGACCAGGTGGAGCACCTGACGGTCTTCCAGCGCACCGCGCAGTGGATGTTCCCCAACCCGATGTATCACGACAGCGTCGGCGACGGTGTGCGGTGGGCGATGAATCACCTTCCGTACTACAACCGTTGGTACCGATTCCTGGTGATGTGGCCAGGTGCGGACAAGGGTCTGGAGGCGGCCCGCTCGGATCCCGCCTACAGCAACCCCGACGACCCGAACTACGCGGTCAGCGACATCAACGCGGTGGCACGCCTGATGTTCACCGACTGGATCACCACCCAGGTCGGCGACGATCAGGACCTGTTGGCCAAGGTGCTGCCCGACTATCCGGCCACGGGCAAACGCACGTTGCAGGACAACGGAACCTGGCTCACCACACTGCGGCGTGACGACGTCGAGTTGGTGCGGACCCCGATCGAACGCATCACCCCGCGCGCGGTGGTCACCGCCGACGGAGTGACTCACGACGTCGACGTCATCGTCTACGCCACCGGGTTCCGCGCCACCGAGGTGCTCTACCCGCTGAAGATCACCGGCCGCGACGGGGTGGATCTGCGCACTGCATGGGGGGAGCGGCCCGCCGGTTACCTGGGTATCACCGTGCCGAAGTTCCCGAACTTCTTCATGATCTATGGCCCGGGCAACCATCTGGCACACGGTGGCAGCTTGATCTTCAACTCCGAGCTGCAAATGCGCTACATCAACGACTGCCTGGCAGAGCTGATCACCAACGGCTGGAACGCAATTGAGCCGACGACGGACGCCACCGAGGAGTGGCATCGCCGGCATCAGGCAGAGATCGCCACCATGGTGTGGGCACATCCGTCGATCAAGCATTCGTATTTCAAGAACCCCCACGGTGAGATCCACACCGTGAGCCCGTGGCGGCTGCCGGTGTACTGGAATGCGGTGCGCGACCCCGACTGGTCGAACTTTGTTGTGACAAAAGGGAAGTGAGGAAGTCATGCGCGCGGTGCTCATCGACACGCCAGGTTCGGTTCGGGTCGACAGCTGGCCCGACCCGGTGCTGCCGGGGCCGACCGGGGCCATCGTCGCGGTGACGGCGGCTGCCATCTGCGGCTCGGACCTGCACTTCTACGAAGGTGACTACCCGCTCTTCCAGCCCGTCTCGTTGGGCCATGAAGCCGTCGGCAACGTCGTCGAGGTCGGGCCTGATGTCCACTCGGTCAAGGTCGGTGACCACGTCATCGTGTCCTCGGTGGCGGGCTGCGGTGCTTGCGCAGGTTGCGCGACCATGGACCCGATCCAGTGCGTGTCGGGCCCGCAGGTTTTCGGCTCGGGGGTACTGGGCGGGGCGCAGGCCGAACTGATCGCTGTGCCTGCCGCTGATTTCCAGTTGTTGAAGATGCCGGAGAACATCAGCACGGAGCAGGCGCTGCTGCTGACCGACAACCTGGCCACGGGGTGGTCGGCCGCCCAACGCGCTGACATCCCGGTCGGCGGCACCGCGGTGGTCATCGGCCTCGGCGCGGTCGGTCTGTGTGCGGTGCGTAGCGCGTTGTTCCTTGGTGCGGCAAGGGTATTCGCCGTCGACCCCGTCGCCGAGCGGCGGGAACGGGCGGCAAAATTGGGTGCCACGGCCATCGCGCCGGCCGCGGCACCGGCGGTCATGGAGGCCACCGGCGGCAGAGGCGCCGACTCGGTCATCGACGCTGTCGGCAACGACACCACACTCGACGATGCCCTGGCCACGGTGCGTGCCCGCGGCACCGTG
Organism: uncultured Mycobacterium sp.; assembly: GCA_900078375.1. GTDB lineage: Bacteria > Actinomycetota > Actinomycetes > Mycobacteriales > Mycobacteriaceae > Mycobacterium. The sequence goes on from FLQS01000018.1 coordinate 7,193, forward strand.
TCGGTGGTCGGGGTACACAACCTCAACCCGTACCCGTTCCCCGCGCTCACCGGGTTGCTGCGCAGCCTCACCTTCCGGATGACCACCGCACCGGTCCAGCAAACCTGGCCGGAATTGATCCCGCTGCTGCAGAGCGGCCGCCTCAACGTCGACGGCATCTTCACCACGAATCTGTCTCTCGACCAGGCCGCCGAGGGCTACGCCGCCGTCGCCGCGCGATCGGGCGAGCACGTCAAGGTGATCCTCACCCCGTGAGGGCACAGTTGGCGTTTATTGACCCGCGGCACTAGTTTTTCTTCGGTGATGTCCTCAGCTGCTGGTGCGATCGCGCGGTGGATCGCTCCCTTCCTGACGGCTGCGGTCGTTGCCGGCATGATTCTGGCCACGGAACCGGCGCAGGTCGGGCCGCCGATACGGCTGGCCGACGATGCTGCAGCGATCGGCGGATCGCCCTTCTACGTCGATCCGAACTCCGCGGCCATGCGCGCCTCGCGCGCCAACCCCGATAGCCCCGAGCTGGCCTACATCGCCAATACGCCGCAGGCTTACTGGATCGACAACCTGGTCCCGGGTGCCGCGGTCACCAAGTACCTCACCGGGGCGTGGGCGGCCGGCGCCGTGCCGATGCTGGCCATGTACTCGCTCCCGAATCGCGACTGCGGAAGCTTCGCTTCGGGTGGGTTCGGGTCGGCCGATGCCTACCGCCAGTGGATCGACGGTGTGTCGGCCCAGATCGGCGGCGGCCCGGTGACGATCATTCTGGAACCCGATGCGCTCGATATGGCTGACTGCCTGTCGGGTAGTGCGCGTCAGGAGCGCTTCGACCTGATTCGATACGGCGTCGATACCCTGACCCGCAACCCGGCCGCCGCGGTGTACATCGACGCTGGGCACTCGCGCTGGTTGCCCGCCGACGAGATCGCCAACCGGCTCAACCAGGTCGGCATCGACCACGCTCGTGGCTTCAGCCTCAACACTTCAAACTTCTTCACCACCGACGAGGAAATCGGTTATGGCGAAGCGATTTCGGGGATGACGGGCGGCAAGCCCTATGTGATCGACACCTCGCGGAACGGCAATGGACCGGCCGACGGCGAATTGTATTGGTGCAATCCGAGCGGCCGGGCCCTCGGTGTCCAGCCCACCACGGCCACCGGCAACGGCCACATCGACGCCTTCCTATGGGTCAAACGTCCAGGTGACTCCGACGGGTCATGCGGGCGTGGCAATCCCGGCCCGGGGAATTTTGTGAATCAGTTCGCTATCGATCTGGCCCGTAACGCTGGTCATTGAGACGCGTTATTGACGCGTGTGGGCAAACGCCGACTTCTGTGGCATGCGTTGTAGCACCGTGGATCTCCACCGCACCCAGCAAAGCAGTGAACATTCCGCAGAATTTGTCGTGTGGCATCCGCGAGGCGGGGTATTCTCGCGCAATGACGGTACGACCGTGGATGACAGCTCGCTGGTTTATGCACGCCGGTCCGGCTGACTACCTACTGGCCATGAGCGTGGCCTCCGCCCAGCTGCCGATTGTCGGCAAGCATCTCGAGCCGCTGGGCGCCATGACCGCGATGAGTGTCTGGGGTGCCCGGCAGATGCCTGAACTCGTCGGTGCGGCCGCGCGGTCGTGGTTGCGCCCCGATGCGGGCGAGGTGCGCAAGACTCAGCGGGAAAGCACGCGTGAGGTGTCCGAGGCCGGACTCCGCGGTGTCGTCGCCCCCGAGGATCTGCAGATCGAGTGGCCGGCGCCCGAAAAGACGCCACCGGTCCTGAATGCGTTGGAACACCGCAAGCATCTGTACCGCTCGTCGGTCCGCTACGGCGACGACCCTTCACAACTGCTCGACGTCTGGCGCCGCGACGATCTGCCCGCCGAACCCGCCCCGGTCATGGTATTCCTTCCCGGCGGTGCCTGGGTGCACGGCAGCCGGATTCTGCAGGGGTACGCCCTGATGTCGCATCTGGCCGCCAAGGGCTGGGTGTGCCTGTCGATCGATTACCGCGTCGCACCGCACCACCGGTGGCCGAAGCACATTCAGGACGTCAAGGCCGCGATCGCTTGGGCCCGTGCCAACGTCGACCGGTTCGGTGGCGACCGTAATTTCGTTGCCGTGGCCGGGTGTTCGGCCGGCGGCCACCTTGCCGCACTGGCGGGCCTGACGATCGACGACGCCGAGTATCAGGCGCACCTGCCGCCAGGGTCGGACACCGCCGTCGACGCCGTCATCGGCATCTACGGCCGCTACGACTGGGAAGACCGCTCGACTCCGGAGCGCACCCGCTTCGTCGACTTCCTTGAGCGCGTGGTCGTCAATAAAAAGCAGAGCCGCCACGGCGACCTGTTCCGTAAGGCGTCCCCGATCGCGCGGATCCATCCCAAGGCGCCACCGTTCCTGGTGGTGCACGGCTCCGGTGACAGCGTGATCCCCGTCGAGCAGGCCCGCAGCTTCGTCGAACGGCTGCGCTCGGTGTCCCGCTCGGCGGTCAGCTACGTCGAATTGCCCGGTGCCGGTCACGGTTTCGACATGACCGACGGTGCGCGCACCGGTTCGGTCGCCACCGCAATCGGACTGTTCCTCAACCAGATTCACCGCGATCGTGGCGCCATGTCCACCAAAGAGGTGATCTGAGCCCGCACCGGTTGTAGGGTCCCGGGCAGGGAGGCACACCGGGTGAAGAGGGTTCAGCGATGAAAAGACTGCGCGGCTGGGATGCGGTGCTGTTGTACAGCGAGGCACCCAATGTGCACATGCACACCCTCAAAGTTGCGGTCATCGATTTGCAGGGTGTGGGCGATCGCAGCTTCGGCGTCGACGAATTCCGGCAGGTCATCAGGGGCCGGCTCTACAAACTCGACCCGTTCCGCTACCAACTGGTCAACATCCCGTTCAAATTCCACCACCCGATGTGGCGGGAGAATTGCGACGTCGACCTCGACTACCACATCCGCCCGTGGCGGGTGCGCGAGCCGGGCGGCCGCCGCGAGCTCGACGAGGCGATCGGTGAGATCGCCAGTACTCCGCTGGACCGCAGCCGTCCGCTGTGGGAGATGTACTTCGTCGAGGGGCTGGCCAACGGCCGCATCGCGGTTGTCGGCAAGATCCACCATGCCTTGGCCGACGGGGTCGCCTCCGGCAATCTGATGGCCCGCGGGATGGATCTGACCAGCGGCCCGGACCCGGACCTGGACTTTCCGACCGACCCGGCACCAGCCCGCGGCGAACTGGTGCGCTCGGCGTTCGTCGACCATCTTCGCCAGATCTCCCGGCTGCCCGGCGTGATCAAGTACACCGTTGACGGAGTTCGCCGGGTGCGGAAGAGTTCTCGCAAGCTGTCACCCGAATTGACTATGCCGTTCACCCCGCCGCCGTCGTTCTTGAACCACATGCTCAATCCCCAACGACGTTTCGCCACTGCGACTTTGGCGCTGGCCGAGTTCAAGGAGACCAGCAAGGCCCTCGGTGTGACGATCAACGACCTCGTGCTTGCCACGGCCGCCGGCGCGCTGCGCACGCTCCTGTTGCGTTATGACGGGAAAGCGAATCATCCACTGTTGGCTTCGGTGCCGGTGAGTTTCAACTTCGACCCCGACCGGGTGTCGGGCAACTTCTTCACCGGCATGATGGTGGCCGTACCCGTGGATGTCGCCGATCCGCTGGAACGGGTGCGCCAGACCCACGATGCCGCGGTGTTGGCGAAGGAAGGTCATCACCTCGTCGGGCCGGAGTTGGTCAGCCGGTGGTCGACGTACCTGCCGCCCGCGCCGGCGCAAGCTCTGTTCAAGTGGTTGTCCACCAGGGACGGCCAGAACAAGGTGCTGAACCTGCCCATCTCGAATGTGCCCGGCCCTCGCGAACATGGCCGGGTCGGCGGCGCACTCGTCACCGAGATCTATTCCGTCGGTCCGCTGACGACGGGCAGCGGGTTGAACATCACCGTGTGGAGCTATGTGGACCAGCTCAACATCTCGGTGCTCACCGACGGCTCCACCGTCGGCGATCCGCACGAGGTCACCGACGCGATGCTCGAGGCGTTTTCCGAAATCCGTGTGGCCGCAGGTCTTTCCGGTGAGTTGACGGTCGTGGAGACCGCCATGGCGCAGGCCTAGCTCGTTGGTTCCGGTTCTTCCTCGGCGCGTTCGATGCTGCGCTGATGCCGGAAGCCCACCACGATGCTGGAGATCAACGCGATCGAGATGACGGCTTCGGCGATGAAGAACGACCCGAAGTCGATGATCGATCCGATCGGTGGGTTGCCGGGCACGGCGTTGCGCAGCGGGATCAAGGCGAACAGGATGGCCGCCATCATCGAACAGGCCGGGAAGATCAGGCCGCGCCGCCAGTGCAGCACGTAGAAGGCCGCCACCACGGCGCCTAATGCCAGGCCCAGCATCAACACCATGACGAACACCGCGAAGATCAGGGTGGGCATGCTGCGGTAGACCCCGAGGTTCACCGCCGCGCCGCCGGTCGATGCGTCGGCCTTCGTGTTGATCCCGAAGAATGGGTCGGTGTTCACCACGGTGAGGGCTACCGGGAAGTCGGCGCCGTCGGCGTTGTAGGCATGCACTTCCAGTCGGCCGGTGTAGCGATCGAACGGGTAGTCGGTGACCGTGCCGTAGATGCTGACTCGTTGATCGATATCCGGCGCGGGATCACCGGCTTTGATCTGGGCCTGCCAGTTGCCGACGGCGGCGGTCGTCACCGTGGTGTCCTGCGCGAAGCTGTTGTCGGGGTTGGCCAGCTTTCCGGTCGGGCGGATGTCGACGACGGTCACCGCCAATGACTGCATCGTCGCGTCGACGCGGGTGATCCAGACGGTGACCTCGACCGCGTCCGGGTTGTCGACGTCGCCGAAGTAACTGTTCTGATTGGTGCTGTGCCTGCTGGTGAGGTATCCGCTGACGCTCGCGGACATGATCGCGATCAGAACGAAGAGGGCGAGGGCCAAGCGCCGCAGACCGATATCGCGCACGCGCAGGATATGTCTACGCACTAGGCTCCCGCTTCATCCGGCTGGCGTACACCCAGGAGAGGAACTGCCCGACCGCCTCGGCCGAGTTGTGCGCCCGCGGTGACGAGAATATGTCGAACGCGTGTTGGGCTCCCGGCAATTCGGCGTAGAGCACCGGCGATTGCGACACCGCCCGGAACTGCTCGACGAACTCGCGTGCCTCCCCGACGGGGATCAGCGAATCGTTTTCACCGTGCAGGATGAAGAACGGCGGGGCGTCAGCACGCAGCCGACGGATCGGCGATGCGGCGGTGTAGATCTCGCGGAATCTGGTGAACTGCCGTTTGACCACGAGCCGTTCGAGGTAGCCGATGAACTCGCGGCGGCCCTCGCCGCGCGCGGTGAACCAGTCGTAGCGGCCGTACACCGGGACCGCCGCCACCACCGAGGTGTCGGCCTCCGGGAAGCCCGGCTGGTACTCCGGATCGTTCGGGGTCAGTGCCGCCAGCGCGGCCAGGTGGCCACCGGCCGACCCACCGGTGATCGCGACGAAATCCGGGTCGCCACCGTAATCGGCGATATTGTCCTTCACCCACGCCAGCGCGCGTTTGACGTCGACGATGTGGTCCGGCCAGGTATGTGCCGGGCTGACACGGTAATTCATCGCCACGCAGATCCAGCCGCGGTCGGCGAGGTGGCTCATCAACGGGTAGGCCTGCGGGCGGCGCCAGCCGATCGCCCATGCCCCGCCGGGCACCTCGAGCAGCACCGGCGCCTTACCGTCGCGCGGCAGGTCCCGGCGGCGCCACACGTCGGCCAGGTTGGCCCGGCCGTGCGGCCCGTAGGTGACGATGTTGGTCTTCTCCACGAACTGCCGTCGCGACCAGGTGGTCCGCCATGCCGTCGGCCGCCCGGACGGGGACGGTGTGCTCGGCAGCGTGTTGAGGACGTCGATGTAATCGTCGCCGAGACCCTCGACCAGGGCGGCCCGCAGCACCGGCTTGGGGGTGGTCACATTCCGGCGCCGGATGGCCACCAGGATCGGCCACGACAGCGCGGTCAGCGCCAGGGCCGCGACTCCCCGCCGCCCGCGGAAATCACCACGCAGGCCCCGGCGGACGGCGTCGAGCACCGAGCCTGCCAGGTAGAACAGCGGCAGCTCCGAGGTGGGCCAGCCGAACCAGAACATCGCGATCGTTTTGTAGCCCCTGCGGCCGAGCGGGCGAAATCCGTTGGCGGCATTGGTCAATTCGACGATGGCACGCACCAGCGGGCGCGGGCGTCGCAGCTTAGCCGTCAGACGTACGAGCGATGAGTTCATTACGCAGGATCTTGCCAGTGCTGCCACGGGGGAGCTCGGTCAGGATGGTGATCTCCCGCGGGACCTTGTAGTTGGCCAGGTTCTCCCGGACGTGGGCCTTCAGGCCATCGGAGTCGGCGCTCGCGCCGTCGGTGAGCACCACGAAGGCGACCAGCCGCTGACCGTACTGTTCGTCGTCGACGCCGAGCACCGTGGCCTCGGCGACCTCCGGATGCACGGTGAGCGTCTTCTCCACCTCGATCGGATAGACGTTCTCGCCGCCGGAGACGATCATCTCGTCGTCGCGGCCCACGACGAACAACCGGCCGGCTTCATCGAGGCGGCCGATATCGCCCGAGGACATGAAGCCCTCGTGAAAGTCCTTGGTACTGCCCTCCGGACCAGGGGATGTGTAGCCGTCGAACTGGGTGGAGTTCTTGACGAAGATGCGCCCGACCTCGCCGGTGGGCACCGCTCCGAATTCGTCGTCGTAGATGCGGATCTCGGTGCCGGCGGCCGGCTTGCCCGCGGTGTCGGGTGCGACCCGCAGGTCGGCCGGGGTGGCGGTGGCGATCATGCCCGCCTCGGTCGCGTTGTAGTTGTTGTAGATGACGTCGCCGAACTCGTCCATGAACTTGGTGACGACATCGGGCCGCATCCGTGACCCCGAGCAGGCCGCGAACCGCAGCGAACGACCGCTGTAGCGAGCACGGACATCGTCGGGGAGATCCATGATGCGGTCGAACATCACCGGCACCACACACAATCCGGTGGCCTGATACTTGTCGACCAGGGCCAGTGTCGCCTCCGGGTCAAACTTGCGGCGGGTCACCACTGTGCAGGCCATCGCCGAGGAGAACACCAACTGCGAGAAGCCCCAGGCGTGGAACATCGGTGCGACAACCACCGTCGTCTCGCCCAGCCGCCACGGCGTGCGGCTCAGGATTGCGACGAGATTCCCGGCCCCGCCACCAGAGTGCTTGGCGCCCTTGGGAGTTCCGGTGGTGCCCGAGGTCAGCAGGATGAGCCGGCTCTTGCGCCCGGTCTTGGTGGGGCGCTGCCCGGTGTGGGCGGTGATCAGCTTTTCGACGGTCGGACTCTTGGAAGCGGTGTCGGTCCAGGCGAGGATGCGGTCTGCCTGTGGCCGGTCGGCCAGCGCCCGGTCCACCGAGTCGGTGAACTCCTCGTCGTAGATGACGACATCGGCCTGCTCGCGGTTGACCACCTCGGCCAGTGCCGGCCCGGCGAACGAGGTGTTCAGCAGCAGTACGTCGGCGCCGATGCGGGTGGCCGCGATCAGCGACTCGACGAAGCCGCGGTGGTTGCGGCACATGATGCCGACCACTTCAGGGGTGCCGCCGGGTAGCTGCTGCAGGGCTGTGGCCAGGGCGTGGGCGCGCTCGTCGAGTTCACGCCAGGTCAGCGTGCCGAGCTCGTCGATCAGGCCTGGGCTGTCCGGTCGGCGGGCTGCGGCCGTCGCAAACCCGGTGGCGATCGTCAGCCCCTCGTCGCGCGCGGCCGCGACCATCCGCACTGTGCGGTCCGGGCGCATCGGCGTCAGGAAGCCGGCCTTGGCCAGCGTGACGACCGCGTCGCCGACCGACGTCAGCCGGGCCAGCAGATCCATCAGCCGATCACCGGGAGGCGGCGCTGCGATGCCAGATCGTCCAGCGCCCGCTGCATGACACCGCGCACGTAGGCGTCGACGGCATGAATATCGGGGTCCTCGCCGAACTGCTCGGTGATGTGGATCGGTTCGAGGACCTGTACGACGATCTTGGTGGGCAGCGGGACGTTCAGCGGAATGACCGCGCTCAACCCGAACGGGAAGCCGAACGAGATCGGCAGGATCTTCGCTCGCAGCAGCTTGTCCAGCCGCAGCACCTTGGCCAGGCCGGTGCCGCGGGTGAGGTAGAACTGGCTCTCCTGACCGCCGATGGCCACCGTGGGCACGATCGGCACGCCGGCGTTGATCGCGGCCCGCACGTAGCCCGTGCGGCCGTCGAAGTCGATCTTGTTCTGAGCCAGGGTCGGCCGGTAGACGTCGTAGTCGCCACCGGGGAAGACCACCACCACACCACCGGAGCGCAGCGCCTCGTCGGCGTTCTCGTGATTGGCGCGGATGAAGCCGTTCTTGATGAAGAAGCCGGCGGTTGGACCGGTCAGCACCAGGTCGTGGCTCAGGGTGTAGACGGGGCGGTCATATCCGAAATGGTCGTAGAAGCCCAGCGCGAAGACGGGCACGTCCATCGCAAACAGGCCGCCGGAGTGGTTGGACACCACCAGTGCGCCGCCGGGTGGGAACGACTCCAGCCCGCGGACCTCACTGCGGTGATACAGCTTGAGGAACGGGCGCAGCACGCCCATCGTCTTTTCCACCAGACCCGGATCCCATTTGGCCGATTCGGTGCGTCCCGCGTCGCTGGAGCTCACGGATCCTCCTAGGAATTGCAACGTGTTCTAGTTTTGATCGTACCGGGCTGGCGACGATCGCTGTACCTCGATCGTTACCATGCCAAACGTGAGCGAAAACGCCGTTACCGAAGAGCCCGCCGTCCTCACCGAACGTCGCGGCCGCATCCTGATCATCACCATCAACCGGCCCAAGGCCAAGAACGCCGTCAATGCCGCGGTCAGCAATGGCCTTGCTGCCGCGATGGACGAGCTCGACGGCGACGCCGGCCTGTCGGTGGGCATCGTCACCGGAGCAGGCGGTTCGTTCTGCGCGGGCATGGACCTCAAGGCCTTCGCCCGCGGCGAGAATGTCGTGGCCGAGGGCCGCGGCCTCGGCTTCACCGAGCGCCCGCCGCTCAAGCCGCTCATTGCCGCGGTCGAGGGCTACGCCCTGGCCGGCGGGACCGAGCTGGCGTTGGCCACCGACCTGATCGTGGCCGCCAGCGACTCCGCCTTCGGCATCCCGGAGGTCAAGCGAGGCCTCGTGGCCGGCGGCGGTGGGCTCCTGCGCCTGCCGCAGCGCATCCCGTACCAGATCGCGATGGAGCTGGCGCTGACCGGTGAGAACCTGCCCGCCGCCCGCGCTCACGAGCTGGGCCTGGTCAATGTGGTGGCCGAGCCCGGGCATGCGCTGGAGGCCGCGATCGAACTGGCCGAGCGGATCACTGTCAACGGCCCGCTGGCCGTGGCGGCCACCAAGCGGATCATCACCGAGTCGCGCGGCTGGTCTCCCGAGGAGCAGTGGAAGAAGCAGGGCAAGATCATGATGCCGGTCTTCGCGTCCAACGACGCGCGGGAAGGCGCGGTCGCGTTCGCCGAGAAGCGGGCGCCGAACTGGACGGGCAGCTAGCCCGGCGAGATCGGCGCAGCCATAAATAGGTAAATCTCCCGAGCAACTTCGAGCTCGGGACAGCTTGACTTGTCGCATGGACAAGAACTTTGCGGCGCAGCGCTCGGAAACTGCTGTTTGGTTGAGCGCCGGAGCGCTGACGTTGGGAATCGGGGCGGCGACACTGATCGGCGGGACCGCGATGGCCCACGCCGACACGGATGCGGGATCGAGCAAGGCGTCCGTCGGATCATCGGCACCGCGCTCCGGCCCGAAGGCGACAGCGCACCGAACCGCTGCCAAAGCGCCGAACATCCTTCGGGTGTCGGCGCCGCGACCGACAGCCGCCGCCATCGCACCCAAGGCGTCGGCGTCGCCAGTGCAATCGTTGGTGAACAACACGGTCAAGACGCTGGTGGCGCTTGGCGGGATGAATCAGGAGACGCCGACCCCGGCCCGCGGAAACCTGTGGCAGCTCGGGCTCTACTCGGTGGCACGTTGGCTGGCCGACACGGCCAACCCCGGCGGTATTCCCCGCATGAGCGCGGTGATCACCGGGCAACCTGACCCGCTGACCGGTGTTGTCACCGGGCAGGTCGTGTTCACCGACAGGGCCGGTAAGCCGGTGACCCACTACCAGGTATCGGTGGATCCCAAGCTGGGCACCGTGGTCGTCAATCCCAATGGCACGTATACCTTTACGCCCCTACAGTCCACGATTCTGGGCGCTCCGGACGGCGGCGGGACCGTCAAGATGAAGGTGACGGCAATCAACGGGGTGCAACGCGCGAGCCAGACCATCCCGCTCGCGACCAGCAACCCGTGGGGCCTGGTCAAGACGACCATCGATGTCGGGGCGTTCCCACTGTTCGTCGCGGTCAACCCCGACGGGACCCGCGTCGCCGTCGGTAGCGCCGTCACAGGAACGGTATCCCTCATCAACACCGCGACCAACAAGGTCATTGCCACGATCCCGGTCGGCACCCAAGTGGGCGGAGTGGTCTTCGATCCCACCGGCACGCGCTTCTATGCGGTCGACCCGATCAATAACTCGGTGGTGGCGGTGTCATTGCCCGCCAACACCGTGGGCACACCGATCACGGTCGGTCCCAATCCCATGCAGGCCGCGATCGGGCCGGCCGGCACGCCGGCGGCCGGCACGGTCTATGTCACGAACTTCGGGAACAGCGGAATTGGAAACACAGTGTCGGTGATCAACACCGCCACCAACCAGGTCACCACACTGACCGTCGGGGCCGCCGGCGCAGGACCCATGGGAGTGGCGGTCAGCCCCGACGGCACCCGGCTGTGGGTGGCCAATAGCTCGGCCGACACCATCGCGATCGTCGACACGACAACCAACACGGTGGTCGAGACCATTCCGATGCCCAGCGGGGCCGTCTTCGTCGCGTTCAGCCCCGACGGCCACCAGGCCTACGTCACGAACGCAGACACCACCAGTACTGTGACGGTGATCAACACCGCCAACTACACGACGGCCGGAACCATCACGGTCGGCCAGAAGCCCGGCGCCATCGCGTTCAGCCCGGACGGCAGCGTCGCGTACGTGACCAACCAGCTGGACAACACCGTGTCGGTGGTCAACACCGCGACCAAGACGGCGATCAAGACCATCACGGTGGGCAAGAACCCGCTCGGGGTCGCCGCCAGTCCGGACGGAAAATATCTGTACGTCACCAACGCTTTGGATTCGACCGTCACGGTGATCCCGGTCTGAGCTAGGTGCGATACTCGTTCTGCCCCAGGTGGTTCCGGTGAGAACCAGGATCGCGCCTGCGGCTCCGATGAGGGTGAGCGGATCGCCGGCGACGAGGATTCCGACCGCGGCAGCCCACAGCGGTTCGGTACCGAGTAGCAGGCTGACTCGTGCCGGCGAGGTCCGTTGTACTGCCCATGCCTGGATGACGAACGCGAAGACGGTGCACCCCAAGGCGAGGTAGGCGGTGATCAGCCAGTCATCGAGGGACAACTGGGCTGCGAGATCTGCGGCGTTGCGACCGGTGATTGACCCCGCCGTCGTGAACACCGCCAGACAGACGCAGATCTGTACGAGAGTGAGGCGGCCGGCGTCGAGGCGTCGACCCCTGGACAGCTCCGCCATGACGACGACGTGGCAGGCGCGGGCAGCGGCGGCAAGCAGCATCAGCAAGTCGCCGTGGCCGGGTGCACTGAACCCGCCGCTTTGTGTGAGTAGCCCGACCCCGAGCACCGCGACCACCGTCGCTGCGTAGAACGGCGCGGGCAGGCGGGTGCGCTGGATCCATTGCTGGAGCAGCGGAGTCATGACGATGGTCAAGGCGATGATCAGCCCCGCGTTGGACGCCGAGGTCATGGTCAGTCCGAACGTCTCCAGGGTGAAGACCACGCCGAGAATCGTTCCGAACATGGCCCCGAGGACTACCTCGGCGCGGTTGATGCGACGCAGCCGGAGGCCGAGTAGGACGACGAGCCCGATTGCGGCAAGGGCGAATCGGACGGCGAGAAAGCTGAAGACGGTGTCGGAAGTGGCGACCTCCTTGGCCGCCAGATAACTCGACCCCCAGACGACGGCGACGCCGAGCAGAGCCAGGTCGACCCGGCGGTGGGTGGGCATGCCGACATGGTGTCCAGTGCCATACTCATTAGACAAGCGATACATTCTGAACAGACACAGTAGATTCACTACATGGATATTGTGCGACTGCGCCTCTTGCGTGAGCTCGCGGAGCGGGGCACGGTGCACGCGGTCGCCGAGGCGATGTCACTCACACCGTCGGCGGTGTCCCAACAGCTCAAGGTCCTGCGGCGCGAAGCTGGGGTGCCCCTCCTCGAACCTGACGGGCGCCGCGTACGACTGACCGATGCCGGCCGCGCCCTGGTAGCCCGCACCGATGAGGTGCTTGCCGCCCTGGACCGGGCCCAGGCGGATATGGACTCCTATCGGTCCACCCCACGCGGCGCGGTGCGGGTGGCCATGTTCCCGTCCGGTGCCGCAATGTTGCTCGCCGGACTGATTACTCGGGCTGCCGCGATCGGGGTCGAGGTACTAGGCCGCGATATCGATCAGCCGGCGATGAACGCACCCACTCTGCTCGCCGATTTCGACGTCGTCGTCGTGCACCGCGACGACCGGGACATCAACCCATGGGGACCTCGAATCGAGGCCACCCCGCTACTGCGCGAACCTCTCGAAATCGCACTGCCGCACCATCATCGGCTGGCCGGCAGCAGGCGCGTTCCGCTGCGCGAATTGGCCGACGAGCCCTGGATCGGGGTCGAGGGCGGACTGATGGTCGACGACGTCCTGCGCTCCCTGGCCACCATCGCCGGGGTGCACCCGCGAATCGTCCAGCGAGTCAATGACTTCCGGGTTGTCGAGGAGCTTGTCGCGGCCGGGATCGGCATCGCGCTCCTGCCCCGTTACGTTCACACCACACGAGGACTTGTCCGTAAGCCGCTCAGCGGAGTGCGCATCGCTCGCCGGATCGAGGCCGTCGCCCGTGTCGGAGCCGCCGCGCGTCCCGCCGTCGCACACGTGCTCGACATCCTCAAGGCAGTCGCCCGAGACGTGGTCGATCAGTAGCACCCGACGACGAAATCCCATGGGTCGCCGTCGCGGCCGGCGGCCAGCGCCAGCCGGCCGAGCCGGCAGGCGTGCGAGGCGGTATCGCCGAACTCGTCGATCCAGCTTCGGGCCCGCATGGTCGCCAGCCACAGCCGGTGCTCGAGGGTCACGCCGATCGCACCGTGCAGCTGGTGGGCGGCGGTGACCACCGCCGGCACCACGCGGCCCAGCACCACCTTGGCCACCGTGACCGCGTAATCGGCCTGGGCGCTGTCGAATCCGTGGTCGGCGACGGCGGCGACAGCCAGCTCGGTAGCGGCCCTGGCCCGCTCGACCACACCGGCCATCGAGGCCAGCGTGTGTTGCACGGCCTGGAAGGCGCTCAGCGGCCGGCCGAATTGTTCTCGTTCGCGGGTGTGGGCCACCGAGAACTCGACCGCGGCGTCCAGTGCACCCAGCGTCTGTACGCAGCGCGCCCACGCCCCACGCCGCAGCAGCTCGTCGGCTACGCCGTCGACGGTGACGAATTCCGTTGGAGCCTCGACGGTGACGGTGTCACGCGGCTCGCCGCCCAGGTTGTGCCCGCTGGCGACGGTTGCGGGGTGGGCGATCGCGACCTGAAGAGCCGCGCCGTCGCGCAGGGCCAATACGACCGCGGAGGCGGCACCGGCATACGGCACGCCAGGGATCGTCGTCGCTCCGACCGGACCGAACGCGATCGTCAGCGGGCCATCGCCGGGCACCTCGAGTCCGGCTCTGGCGGCGAGCCAGCCGGCCAGCACATCGGTCTCCGCCAGTGGAACCGTGACCGCGTGGCGAGCCAGCGCCCGCAGGGTCACAGCCAATTCGCTTGGTCCGCCGCCGGATTCGGGGTCACTCGTCAATCGTGTGAGCCCGGCGTCCTGCAGATGGTGCCACGCGGTGGCGTCGAATTCATCGGGCAGACCGCGGTGGCCGATCCGTTCTTCGAAGGACCGTGCGCCGATGTCCTCGGCCAGCTGCCGCAGCTCGACGAAATCGCCTGTGCCGCCGGGCGGCCCGAACACCCCACCGGTCAGTGCCCGCGTCACCTCAACCCCATTCCCCGTGCCACCACACCGCGCAACACCTCGTTGGTGCCGCCGCGCAGCGTGAACAGCGGCGAGTGCAGCCGCGCGACATCGAGCAGCGCGGCCACCCGCTCGCGTCCCGGCGCCTCGGCCGCATAGGAGAACAGATCGGCGGCCAGCTCCACCGACTCCTGCTCGAAGCGGGTGCCCAGGTCTTTGACCAGTGCGGCNTCATTCACCGGCGACTGCCCACCGGCCAATGCCCTGGCCACCGACACCGAGAGCTGCCGCAACGAAATGACCCGGGCCATCAGGTCGCCGACGGCCGCTGCGGCGTGGTCGTCGAAATCGTCCTGGCCGGCCAGCAGGCGCACCAGCGCGGTCAGCAACGGCGCGGTGCTCAAAATGCGTTCGGGGCCACTGCGTTCGAACGACAGCTCGGCGGTGACCTGGTGCCAGCCGGCGCCGATCTCACCCAGCACGTTGTCGTCGCTGACGAACACCTCGTCGAAGGTCACCTCGTTGAAGTGGTGTTCGCCCGACATCATCACGATCGGGCTGATCGCCACCCCGTCCAACCCAGTCGGCACGATGAACTGGCTGAACCCGGCATGCCGCCGGCCGGAGTCCACCGGGCTGGTGCGGGCCAGCACCACGATCTGATGGGCCAGATGCGCACCGCTGGTCCACACCTTGGTGCCCGACAACAGCCACCCGCCGTCGGTCTTGGTGGCCTTCGCGGCGGACGCGGCGAGATCAGACCCGGCCTGCGGCTCACTCATGCCGATCGCCGAGAAGTACCGTCCCGCAGCAATTCTGGGAAGCAGTCGCCGCCGCTGCTCTTCGGAGCCGTAAGCCAGCAGGCCCGGGGCGACCTGGCGGTCGGCAATCCAGTGCGCGGCCACCGGCGCTCCTGCGGCCAGCAGCTCCTCGGTCACCACATACCGGTGCAGATGGCTGCGCCCCTGCCCGCCGTAGTCCCGCGGAATGGTCAGGCCGAGGAATCCGGCATCGCCCAGCCGCGCGCTGAACCCCTCGTCCCAGCTCGACAACCACGCGTCGACGGTCGGCTGCCAACCGAATGCGGCCCGGTCGTCGGACAGGAACGTGCGCACTTCGGCGCGCAACGCAGCCAGCTCGGGTTCGTTGGCGCACAGCGCCGCGAAGTCGTCGGCCACGAGGCTCACCGGTATCCGGTGACGCGCGCAAGAATCGATACCTTGCCGTCGTCGCCGACGGCCTGCGCATCCCCGATGGCGGAGTTCCGGCCGACCCTTAATGCCGTCCCTTCGTAGCGGGATTGGGCGCCGGCGAAAAACGGTCGCAGGAAGTTGACCCGGATCGA
Organism: uncultured Mycobacterium sp.; assembly: GCA_900078375.1. Taxonomy (GTDB): domain Bacteria; phylum Actinomycetota; class Actinomycetes; order Mycobacteriales; family Mycobacteriaceae; genus Mycobacterium. The sequence continues at coordinate 22,691 of FLQS01000018.1, forward strand.
CGCCGTGCGCAACGGTTCGGCTTGCCCATGGTTGATCGCCGCGGAGGCCACGAGTTCCAGTCCGGCACTGCTCACTCCTCCGTGCACGATCCCGATCAGGTTGTTGATGATCGAATCCGGGCGCTGAGCCAACCGGTAGGCGGCGGCTTCGGTCGGCATTGGTGCAGTCGACATCAGGTCGGCTAACGACGTCTGTGGTGTGCGTACCAAGGTGTCGGGTCCGCGCTGGATGGGCCCGTCCGGGCCGCCGGCGATTGCGACCGTTCGCACCGTGCCGCCGCCGATCGTGCTGCCGCGGTGGCTGAGCGTGCAGATCGCCAGCAGCGTCGCACCGTGCGGGCCGAGCGGCCGGCTGCTGGCCACGACGGGTTCGTCGGGGGCGGCCTGCAAGCTGTCGATCCCGTCGGGGCTCAGCTCGACGGTCAGCTCACTGGATACCGTCCATTGCCCCGACCCACGACGGTAGAAGTTCGCGCGCCCGCCCACATCGTCGACCAGGATGGCCAGCGGCCCGACTGTCGGCATTCCGGTGAACGGGTTGACCAGGCGGCCCACCGGCATCGAGGCCACCACGGTGAACTCGGTGAAGTTCTCATCGAGCGTCATGATGCCGAACCTGGTCAGGACGCTTTCCGGGGTTTCCGGGTCCTGCAGTTCTGCCGATGGGTCGGGCGTCGTCACAACGTGTATTCCAGCACCAGCGGCACCTGTGTTGTCGGACGGGGCGACCATACTCATCACCCATGGCCACCGTGTACTTCACCGCATCGAGTCTGGACGGGTTCATCGTCGACGACGCGGGCAGCCTGGACTGGTTGACCTCCCGCGCGATCGACGTCAACGGACCCTTCGGCTACGAGGCGTTCAACGCAGGCGTCGGCGCGCTGGTGATGGGGTCGGCGACCTACGAGTGGCTGCTCGCCAATCAGCCCGGGGAGTGGATGTACAGCCAGCCGACCTGGGTGCTCACCCACCGTCCGCAGATCATCGCCGAGGGTCATCCGGTTTTCGTGTTCAGCGGCACGGTCACCGACCTGCATCCCCGTCTGATCGAGGCCGCCGGTGAACGAGACGTATGGGTAGTCGGAGGGGGTAGCGCGGGTGCGCAGTTCGTCGAGGCGGGGCTGGTGGACGAATTGATCGTGTCGTATGCGCCGTGCAGCCTGGGTTCAGGAGCGCCGGTATTGCCGATGCGCTCGGAGTGGGTGCTGGCCGAAACGGGTGTCAATGGCGATTTCGTCTGTGCCCGTTGGCAGTTCAGGCGCTGAGGTCACGCGTCGAGCGTCGTCACGGACAGCGGCGAATTCTGGGTAACAAGATCGCGAATTCTGGGTGATCCGCAGCTGGAGGACGGCTCGCCGCATACGAAAAAAATGAAAATACCCCCCGAATCGCTATGCATTCGGTATTTTCCGAGTCACGGGCGGGGGCACGGGGTTTCCGCATGAATGGACAAGGAAGTCCCAATGATCGTGCGCGATTCGTTGCAGACCATCGACCACCCCGCGAGCTCGCCGGAGATCGAAGCACGCGTTCTCGAGAACGTGCGTCCCGCAGTGCTTATCGAGTCGTCGTCCGGTTACGCCCGCTGGGTGGGCCGAGTCGGTGCGCTGGCAGTTGCACTGGGTGTGGGCGCGGCAGTGGCGGCTACACCGTTGGCCGCCGCGGATTCGGCCGGCTCGGGGAACTCGACCGGTGCGAGTTCGGGCCGATCATCGGGCGCGGGTTCATCGCATGCCCCGGCGCACGGTGGCTCCTCCAGCAAGCCTGACACTGCGATCCCGCCAACGGGGGCGAAGAGCGCTCCGCGCGGCCGTGCCGCTGCGCGACCGTCGCCGGCGAAGGACTCTGAGGCAACCTCGCCAAGCGACGACGCTTCGTCGGTGACCACCCCGAGCGCGGCGGCTGATTCCGCCGCCGCAGGAAAGAAGGCCGCACCTGCTGCCTCGGCAGTCAGCGGTAACCCGGCACTGCCCGGTGCGGCCGTGAAGGCCGCGCTGGCGGCCAATCCGATCACGGACTTCGTCCGGATGTTCATCGGTAACGGCACCGCCGATAACCCCAACGCCGGCATCTTGTTTGGTAACGGCTACAGCTACACCGCCGTTGGCGGTGCGTGCGTTGCGGGAGCCGCATGCAATGGCGGAAACGCGGGCCTCTTCGGCACCGGCGGCAATGGCTTCAACGGCGGCAACGGCGGGGCAGCCGGGTGGTTCGGCACCGGCGGTAGCGGCGGCACGGGCGTGGCCGGCATCAACGGCGGCAAGGGTGGCAAGGGCGGCGCGGGCGGCCTGTTCACCGGCAACGGCGGCGACGGCGGTGCGGGCGCGGACGGTACCGGTGCTGACGGTGGTGATGGCGGCAACGTCGGTGGACTGTCAATCATCGGTGACGGTGGTACCGGTGGTGCGGGCGGAACCGGAGTGACCGGGACGGCCGGCGGGGCAGGCACCGGAGAGACCGGTGGCAAGGGAGTCGTCGGTGGTACCGGTGGTGCCGGCGGCGCTGGCAGCATGATCTTCGGTCGAGGCGGTAACGGCGGCGTCGGCGGCAAGGGCGGTACCGGTGGTGCCGGCGGGACCGGCGCTGACAGCGTGGACGGCGGCAGCGCCAGTGGCAATGGTGGCACCGGCGGCGAAGGCGGTGTCGGCGGAGCCGGGGGCAACGGCGGCAAGGGCGCATTCCTGTTCCTGTTCGCGCAGAACGGCTTCGACACCATCGGCGGAGCCGGTGGTACCGGCGGCGTCGGTGGTGTCGGCGGTGCCGGCAAGGGTGTGACTGCCCTCGGTTCGACGCAGGGCGGCGGAAACGGCGGCGCTGGCGGTAAGGGCGGTGTGGGGACCGACGGCGCGGCGTTCGGCACCGGCGGTGTTGGTGGTGCCGGCGGCGTCGGCGCGAGTGACGGCGTCGGAGCCACCGGTGGTAAGGGCGGCGCTGGGGGCAAGGGTGCTGCGGGCACTGCGGCTGCGGCCGGCCTCGGTGGTGGCGGCGGTGGTGGGGGCGGTGGCGCCCTCGTCGAGGGACTCAATGGTGGCGCCGCTGCTGGTACTGCCACCGGCGGTGCCGGTGGTGCCGGTGGCGACGCGACGACCGTAGCCGGCGTCGCGGGCGGCAAGGGCGGTGGCGCCAGCATCGTTGGGAACGGCACCCTCAGCTCGGCCAGCGGTACGGCAACCGGCGGCGCCGGCGGCAAGAGCGGTACCGGGGGTGCCCAGGGCGGCGCCGGCGGCACCGCGGCACTCCAGGCCGGCGCGAACGGCACTGTCGCTGGAAATGCCAAGGGCGGCAACGGCGGTGACGCCACAGGCGCAGGCAGCGTCGGTGGCAACGGCGGTTCGGCGCAGCTGCAGGCAGGCTCTCTCGTCAACACGCCCACCGGCTTCGGCCTTGTGAGTGGCAGCGCTACCGGCGGCAACGGTGGGGCCGCCACCAACGGAGGCCTTGCCGCTGCGGGCGGCAACGCGAGCGTGGTCGCCGCCGGGCCCACGGGCTCCGCCATTGGCATAACGGCCAGCGGTGGCAACGGCGGCGCCTCGAGCGTCAACGGCGTCACTGGTGGTGCCGGTGGCGCCGCGATCGTCAACGGTCTGAACGGGAGCATCACCGGCGGCTCGGCGATCGCCGGCAACGGTGGGGCCACCAAGGGCGGCAAGGGCGGCGACGGTGGCTTCGCGTGGCTACAGGCCACCGACCCCGCTGCCGCGGCGGGCACCGCGATCGTGAACGGTTCCTCGACCGGCGGCAACGGCGGTGACGGCGGAGTCAACGGCACCGGCACCGGCGCTGCTCTCGGTGGCGACGGTGGTGACGGCGGGAACAGCGTGTTCATGCAGTCCGGCGGCCAGACGTCGACCAACGGGGTCAATTCGGGTGGCAAGGGCGGCGACGGCGGCAAGGGCACCAATGCCGGAACCGGGGGCACCGGCATCGGTGGCGTCGGCGGCAACGGCGGCAACGGCGGCAACGTCTCCGGCGTCCTAGGCCAGGGCACCGCCGGTGGCAATGGCGGCGACGCCGGGGCTACCGGTACGCCCGGCACCGTCGGCACCGCAGGAGTCAATCACCCCTGATCGTCAACTGAAGGCCAACGGGCACAGCCGTTTCGGCTGTGCCCGTTGGTGTTTCAGGGGTTGAGGGTTGGCACGCCGAACCTCGTCACGAATTCCTTTGCCTTGATCAGGAACTCGAGCTGGGCGGCGACATCGTGCAGAGGTTGCAGGCTGCGCACCGACCGGCACAGGACAACCGCACCCTCCAACGCGGCCAGGGTGATGTCGGCCAGTCCGCTGGCGTCGGCAGTCTCGAAGCCGTCGCGCAGATACGACTGCTTGGCGGCGTCGCGCCAACGGCTGAAGATCTCACCCGCGACCGTGGTCAGCTGGTGCTCGTCCTCGCCTGAACCCACCGCGGCCGCCAGCACGGGGCATCCGGCGGTGTAATCGCTTGTGAGGAGCGCGTTTTCCCAGAGCTCGACGAACCGGCGAAGCAGCGTCGCGGTGCTCTCCTTGGCCGCTTCGTCGAGGCTGGCGCTGATCTCGTAGCCGGCGAAGTCCAAGGCCTCGCGCAGGATCTGGCTGCGGCCCTCGGGGAAATGGTGATAGACCGAGCCGCGCGGCGCTCCGCTACGGGCCAGTACTTCGTCGATGGTCACTCCGGCCGCGCCGCGTTCGCGCAGCACCTCAGCGGCACTCACCAGCATCTTGGTGCGGGTGGAGCCTCGGGCTCGGCGGGTGGTACCGGTTGGCGTCTGGGTCATTCAGGCGGCGGGGGATTGACGGACTTGGCTACCCCGCCACGGCAGCGCGCGAGCGCCCCGGCCGAACAACTGCCTGCGCTTGTCAGGCACCTGGCGCGTGAACCGGTGGCCGGCGATGTTCAGCTCGATCAGCCACACTTTTTCTCTCCTTGCGGCGCAGGTCTCTAGACCGACTCCATAACTATGATTATGACTATAAAATTAGAACGCTTTAAGTGCAAGACAAAACCTGCCATGAGCGTTAACCGCAGGAAGAGGCCCCGGCTGAGCTGCGACTAGTTTCACGCACAATGCACAAATATGATGCAGATCATATTTCCGGCGGCCGTTGGATCACGCTGATCAGGCCAGCTGAACGGACTAGGCTCGGCTGCGTCGGCGACTGAAAAGGACGCATCCGATGAGCCATTACAAGAGCAACGTCCGTGATCTCGAGTTCAACCTCTTCGAGCTGCTCGATTTGGGGAAGGCCCTCGACGACTATCCGGACCTCGACGGGGACTCGGTGCGCGAGATGCTTGCCGAGGCGGCTCGCCTGGCCGAGGGCCCGGTGGCCGAATCATTCGCCGAGACCGACCGACATCCGCCGACCTTCGATCCCGGCACCCATGTGGTGTCGCTGCCCGAGCCGCTCACGAAATCGATGCGGGCCTGGCAGCAGGGGGAATGGTTTCGCATCGGGCTCGCCGAGGAGGTCGGCGGCGTCCCGGCTCCGGCGATGGTCACCTGGGCGATCGACGAGCTGGTCCTCGGGGCCAATCCGGCGGTGTTCATGTACATGGCCGGCCCGATCATGGCCAACATCCTGTTTCACATCGGCAACGAGCAGCAGAAGAAGTGGGCGCCGCTGGCCGCGGAACGAAACTGGTGCGCCACCATGGTGCTGACCGAGCCGGATGCCGGTTCGGACGTCGGCGCCGGGCGCACCAAGGCGGTGGACAACGGCGACGGCACCTGGCACATCGAGGGCGTCAAGCGCTTCATCACCAACGGCGACGCCGGCGACTACTTCGAGAACATCCTGCACCTCGTGCTGGCCCGCCCCGAGGGCGCCGGACCCGGCACGAAGGGTCTGAGCTTGTTCCTGGTCCCGAAGTTCCTGCTCGATCCCGAGACCGGTGCGCCCGGCGACCGCAACGGCGTCTACGTCACCAACCTCGAGCACAAGATGGGCCTGAAGGCCTCGGCCACCACCGAACTCAGCCTGGGGCTGCACGGAACCCCAGCGATCGGCTATTTGGTGGGTGATGTCCACAACGGCATCGCGCAGATGTTCAAGGTCATCGAGTACGCCCGGATGTTCGTGGGCACCAAGGCAATTGCCACCCTGTCGACCGGGTACCTCAACGCGCTGGAGTATGCCAAGACCAGGGTGCAGGGCGCCGACATGACGCAGATGACGGACAAGACGGCACCGCGGGTGACGATCATCCACCACCCCGACGTGCGGCGTGCCCTGATGACGCAGAAGGCTTACGCCGAGGGGCTGCGCGCGCTCTACCTCTTCACCGCCGCGCATCAGGATCCCACAGTGGCACAGGTGGTTTCGGGCGCCGACGCCTCGATGGCCGAACGTGTCAACGACCTGCTGCTGCCGATCGTGAAGGGCGTCGGTTCCGAACGCGCCTACCAATGCCTCACCGAGTCGCTGCAGACGTTCGGCGGGTCGGGCTTCCTGCAGGACTACCCGATCGAGCAGTACATCCGCGACGCGAAGATCGACTCGCTCTACGAGGGCACTACTGCCATCCAGGCGCAGGACTTCTTCTTCCGCAAGATCGCCCGCGACCAGGGTGGGGCGCTCGCACACGTCGTCACCCAGATCGAGAAGTTCATCGACAGCCCCGACGCCCGGCTCGAGCTGGCCACCAGCCGCGAATCGCTGGCCGATGCGCTCGACAACCTGCGTGCGATCGCGACGACGATGACCGGCTACCTGCTGGGCGCGCAGGACAACGCGCGTGAGCTGTACCGGGTCGGCCTGGAGTCGGTGGGATTCCTGCTCGCCGTCGGTGATGTGCTCATCGGCTGGTTCCTGTTGCGCCAGGCCGAGATTGCGCTGCAGGCACTCGACGGCGATCCCGATCCGCGGGACGAGGCGTTCTACCAGGGCAAGGTGGCGGTGGCGAACTTCTTTGCCGCCAACATGTTGCCCCGGCTGGCCGCCGAGCGTCAGATCGCGGAGTCGATCGAGTTGGCGATTATGGACCTGAGCGAAGACGCCTTCTAGGCGTCGGCCAAGATGGCGGGGAGTAACCGGGTAAGCACTGGAGAGGAATGCCCCCCATGAAGGTGATCACGTCCATCGACGATGCGGCGTCCGCGGTCGGTCAGGAGCTCGGCGTCAGTGAGTGGCTGCAGATCGATCAGAAGCGGATCAACGACTTCGCCGACGCGACCAACGACCATCAATGGATCCACGTCGACGTCGAGCGAGCCAAGGCTGAAAGCCCCTATGGCACACCGATTGCGCACGGCTTCCTGACGCTGTCACTGGTCCCCGCGCTCAGCAAGGACAACTTCCGCCTCGAGAACGCGAAGCTGGCCGTCAACTACGGGCTCAACAAGGTTCGGTTCGTGGCTGCAGTGCCGGTGGACAGCCGGATCCGGGTGCGCTCCGAGCTGGCCGCCGCCGACAAGGTCGACGACAGCACGGTCAACCTGACCGTGAAACACACCATCGAGATCGACGGTGTGGACAAGCCCGCAGCCGTGGCTGAGATGATCGTTCGCGCGATCTACTAGTCCAACCGAAAAAGCCCCCGACACGCAATGCGTGTGGGGGCCTTTTCGTTTCGGTTATTCGGGGGTGTACCCGAACGGCAGCAGCACGCTCTTCGCCTGCGTGTACTGCTCGATACCTTCGGGCCCGTTCTCGCGGCCGATACCGGAGTTCTTGTAGCCACCGAAGGGCGCGCCCGGATCGAAGGCGTACATATTGACCGCGTAGGTGCCGGTGCGGATCTGGGCGGCGATCTTCATGGCCTTGTCGTTGTCGGTGGTGTAGACCGACCCGGCCAGTCCGTAGACGGAGTCGTTGGCGATCCGCACGGCGTCCTCTTCGGTGTCATACGGAATCACCGCCAGCACCGGGCCGAAGATCTCTTCCTGCGCGATGGTCATCGAGTTGTCGACGTCGGCGAACACCGTCGGTTGCACGAACCAGCCGTTGTCCAGACCCTCGGGACGGCTGCCGCCGGTGACGATGCGGGCACCTTCCTCGACGCCCTTCTTGATGTAGCCCTCGACGCGTTCGCGCTGGCGCTCAGAGATCAGCGGGCCGATCATGGCGCCCGCGTTGTCGGGCAGTCCGATCGGCATCGCGGCGACGGCCGCAGAGAGCTTTTCGACGACCTCGTCGTAGCGCGAGCGAGGCGCCAGTATCCGGGTCTGGCCGACGCAGGCCTGACCACAGTTCATCAGGCCGGAGAACACCAGCATCGGCAGCGTGGAATCCAGGTCGGCGTCCTCCAGGATGATGGCCGCCGACTTGCCGCCCAGTTCGAGCGTGCACGGCTTGAGCTTCTCGGCGGCGATCTTGGCGATCTCCTTGCCGACCGCGCTGGATCCGGTGAACGTGAACTTGTCGATCTCGGGGTTGGCGGTCAGCGCACGACCGGTCTCCGGTCCGCCGGGCACCACCGAGAGCACACCCTCGGGCAGTCCGGCCTCGGCGAAGACGTCGGCCATCGCGAACAGCGACAGCGGGGTCTCCGCGGCGGGCTTCACGACGATGGTGCACCCGGCCAGCAGGGCGGGGCCGAGCTTGTTGGCGGCCAGGAAGAACGGCACGTTCCACGCCGTCACGGCGGCGACGACGCCGATCGGCTCGCGCCGGACCATCGTGGTGCCGTAGACCCCGTCGCGGAAGTCGCGCCAGGTGAACTTGTCGGCGGCGCCCGCGAAGTACTGGAACGACGACATCGCCGCGCCGTACTGCATCATGTCGACGATCGTCGGCGGCTGGCCGGTCTCGGCGGCCAGCAGGAACTTGAACTCCTCGGCTCGCTCTTCCAGGATCTTGACGGCGCGGCCCAGAATCTCGCCGCGCTCGGCGGGCGACAGCTGCGGCCACGGTCCTTCGTCGAAGGCCTTGCGGGCGGCGGCGCAGGCGGCGTCGACGTCGGCCTTGGCGGCCAGCGGCACCTTGCCGACGAGTTCGCCGGTGGCCGGGGAATGCACTTCGATGACCTCAGTGGTGGACGGCTCGACCCACTTGCCGCCGATGAACAGCTTGTCCCATTCGGTCTTGAAGGCTGTGCTCTGTGTCATGACCGTCACACTACCTACTGAAGACAGAAACTAGAACCTGTTCATTTCGGCGGTATCGGCGGCCGCAGCACCAGCACCAGATTGCTCACTAAGAACTCCCGTACACCTGGTGCCGATGTCAGCCACCACGCCCATCGTGGGTGGTAACGCGGGAATGCCGCGACCAGCGCTCCTGTGCCGGCCGCCCAGTTCAGGCCGGCGGCCGCGGAGACGGCGAAAAGCGACGACCCGTAGTTGTTCTTGGGTGGGCGGCCGTGCTTGCGGGTGTAGCGGGCGGCCGCCCGGGCCCCGCCCAGGTAATGCGTCAGACCCATTTCATGGCCGCCGAACGGACCGAGCCAGACGGTGTAGGACAGGATCGCCAGCCCGCCGGGCCGGGTGACGCGCAGCATCTCGGCCCCGAGCTGCCATGGGCGGGGTACGTGCTCGGCGACGTTGGAGGACAAGCAGACGTCGACGCTGCCGTCGGCAAAGGGCAGGGCCAGCCCGGACGCCCGGACGAAGGAGCCGGGTCCGGCCTGGCGCACCTGTTCGGCGGCGTGCATCTCATTGGGATCCGGTTCGACGCCGACGTAGTTCCAGCCCGCGGCGGTGAACGCGGTGGCGAAGTAGCCGGGTCCGCCGCCGACGTCGACGAGGGTGTGCCCGGCCGGGGTGCCGGTGTGGGTGGCCTGCCAGAGATTGGTGACCATGTCGGCGGTATCGGCGGCCAGAGCGCCATAGAAGCGGGCGGGGTCGCTTTGTTCGTGGCGGAATTCGGCCAGCAGCCGTACCGAACGGCCCAGCGTCGCGCGCTGGGCGAACAGGTCGGTGACGGCCATCGGGCTCACCCTAATGCGCGGTCTAGGCTGAACTCGATGTCCACACCCGTTCGCTCGGTCCTGCTTTTGTGCTGGCGGGACACCGGCCACCCACAGGGTGGCGGCAGCGAAACCTACGTCCAGCGCATCGGCACGCTGCTGGCCGACTCGGGCATCGACGTCACCCTGCGCACCGCCCGGTACCGGGGCGCGCCCCGTCGTGAGGTCGTCGACGGCGTCACCATCAGTCGCGGCGGTGGGCCCTACTCCGTCTACATCTGGGCGGGACTGGCGATGGTCGCCGCGCGGCTGCGGGTCGGCCCGCTGCGGCGAGTGCGTCCCGACGTCGTCATCGACACCCAGAACGGTGTCCCGTTCCTGGCCCGGCTCGCGTTCGGACGGCGCGTGGCAGTCCTCGTTCATCATTGTCACCGCGAACAGTGGCCGGTCGCCGGCCGCTTTGTCGGCCGGCTGGGCTGGCTGGTCGAGTCGTGGCTGTCGCCGCGCATGCACCGTCGCAACCAGTACGTCACGGTGTCCCTGCCGTCGGCACGCGACCTGTCCGATCTCGGGGTCGACGCCGCGCGGATCGCCGTGGTGCGCAACGGCCTCGACGAGGCACCGCCGGAAACGCTTACCGCGCAACGGTCGTCGACTCCCCGCGTCGTGGTGCTGTCGAGGCTGGTGCCGCACAAGCAGATTGAGGACGCGCTCGATGCGGTGGCCGCACTTCGCCCGCGGGTCGCGGATCTGCACCTGGACATCGTCGGTGGCGGCTGGTGGCACGAACGGCTGGTAGAACGGGCCGACCGACTCGGCATCTCCGATGCGGTCACCTTTCATGGACACGTCGATGACCAGACGAAACACGCTGTCGTGCAACGATCCTGGGTGCACGTGCTGCCGTCACGCAAGGAAGGCTGGGGTCTTGCCGTCATCGAGGCCGCCCAGCACGGCGTGCCGACCATCGGCTACCGCTCGTCGGGCGGCCTCACCGACTCCGTCATCGATGGAGTGACCGGCGTGCTCGTCGACGACCACGACGAGTTGGTCGATCGTCTCGAACACCTACTGGCCGAACATGTCCTGCGGGACGAGCTCGGCGCCAAGGCCAAAGCGCGCAGCCGGGACTTCTCCTGGCAGCAGAGCGCCGACGCCATGCGCAACGTGCTGGAGTCGGTGCGCGCCGGCATCCCGGTCAGCGGTGTGATCTAAGAAACGGGACGCCACTCCCCGAGCTGACGATCAGGCGCCGCCGCTCGTGCCGCCACTGCCGCCCGCGCCCCCGTTCTGCCCGCTGCCGGGGCTCCCGGGGTTGCCGGCGCCGCCGGCGCCTCGAACTGAGTCGCCACCGTTGCCGCCGTGTCCGCCTGCGCCTCCGGCGCCCGGCGTGCCGGCGCCGCCGCTTCCGCCGCTTCCGCCGTTTCCGCCGGTGCCCCCACGGATAAGCCCGGTGCCACCGTTCCCACCGTCGCCGCCGTGGCCACCGACTTTGCCACTACCAGTGGCCTGTCCGCCGCCACCCCCGGTGCCACCGTTGCCTCCGGCGAGGCCGCCGTTGCCGCCGTTTCCACCGCGTGCGCCGTCACCGCCGTTGACGGTGGTCGAGATTCCACCAGCCCCTGCTCCGCCGTTGCCGCCGCTTCCGCCGCGGCCGAACATGCCGCCTTGACCGCCGTCGCCGGCGCGGCCACCCCTGAGCTGGGCGTTCCCGCCGTCGCCGCCGCGTCCGCCGTTGCCGGCGATGGCTCCACCAGCACCGCCGAGGCCACCGATCCCACCGATTCCAGTGCCCGGCGTCCCCAGCGTGGATCCGCTACCACCTCGGCCGCCATCACCGCCGCTGGCGGAGCTGAACAAGCCGCCCGTTCCGCCGTTGCCGGCGTTGCCCCCATTGCCGTTGGCACCCGCGCTGCCGCCGTTGCCGCCGTTTCCGCCGTTGCCGCCGGAGCCGATCTGGACAACGGCGCCCTGGCCGCCGTTGCCGCCGTTTCCACCGCCGGCACCCGCCCCGCCGTTTCCGCCGTTTCCGCCGATACCACCACGCCCGCCGGAGCCGATCTGGACGATGGCCCCGCGCCCGCCGTTGCCACCGTTGCCGCCGTTACCACCGATTCCACCACCGCCGCCGGAACCGCCGTTGCCCCCGTTTCCGCCGAGCAGGCCGGCGCTGCCGCCGTTGCCGCCGGAAGACCCGACCGCTCCCGAGGCACCGTTGCCGCCGTTGCCGCCGTTGCCGATCAGGCCGGCATTCCCGCCGCTGCCGCCATTGAAGCCGTTACCGGCCTTTCCGCCGAACAGGCCGGCGTTGCCGCCGTTGCAGCTTCCGGAGGTGCAGGTGGTGCCGTCGTAGCTGAAGCCGCTGCCGAACAGGAGTCCGGCATCGGGGTGGTCGGCGGTGCCGTTGCCGATGAGCATTGGGGCCGCTATCAGCGCGGCGGGAACGGTGACCGCGTTGCCGAGGGTGTTTGCGCCCCTTGAACACGAGGCCGTTGCCGGGTCGCAGGCTGCTGCGGCCGGATTCGGTGACAACGGCAGCGGCACCGAGAACGACGTCAACGCGACCGCCGGATAACTCAGGTCGGTGGGTGCGTCGGTGGCGAAGAACAGGAAAGCACCGCCGGCAATGGCCGCGCTGGCCACCCCGATCCCGATCAATGGCGTACCAGAAAACAACTTTCGATAGTCGGACACGATCTGCTTCTCCTTTGAGGCAGTGGTTCCGATGACGGAACGGATGGCATCACGCTGTTGACGTGCGGCGCCCTGGCAAAGTTCAATGCGTTCGGCGAACGGATTTGATGGCCTTCGGGTTCACTGATGCGCCACATTGCCGGAGTACGAAATCGACCGGGAATTGGTTCGCCGAAATCGGCAGGGGGTTGCGTCCTTCGCGCCGACAGGGATTCTCCAGCCCGGCATGTGATGATCCCGGAATGTCGAAAATCTACGATTACGTCCGTCACCCGCGCGCCGCGGAGCTGGCAGCCAGAAAGCCGGTCAGCACGGCACAGATTCGCGGCATCGACCACCAGCACTGGCTGATGCGCTTCAATGCAAAATTCGGGCTGAAGATCACCGTCGTCGTCGGAACCATGTGGGCGGCTTATCTTTTCACAGTGCTCGCGCTGTTCGCCTTGCCCGACGCCATCGCGCAAGGCACGTACTTCGTCGTAGTCTGGCTGTCCAGTAGCTTCCTTCAGTTGGTGCTGCTACCCATCATCATCGTCGGCCAGAACATTCAGGCCAGAGCCTCTGACACCCGCGCCGACGAGACGTACAAGGACGCCGAAGCGGTGCTGAAGGAGGCGGCGATGATCCAGGAACATCTCACCAAACAGGACGAGCTGATCTCGCGGATCCTCGGTCAGATCGGACCTTTGGAACCCAAAATAACTTAGCCTGAGCCGATTTCACGTTCCGTGATCAGCGCGATGAACTCCCGCGCGGCGGCATCCACGCCGGCTTCGTCGTTGGTTCCGGCCAGGTCGAGCAGCAGACCGCGCATGACCGCCAACCCGAGGCGGGCCATGGCGGGATCCGCCTGCGAGTCGGCCTGCGCCAGAGCAAGCCAGCGATCCACCGCGGCGGGCAGCATCGTGGTAAACGGCGATTCGCCCTGCGCCCCACGGGCATAGCACTCGAAGAACAGCCGCTCGAGGCCGCGCAACTCGGGTTCGCGCAGGTGCGCCCACATCGCGGCGAACCCCGACGTGCCAGGCAGCAGTGCCATCTGCTGGCGCTCGACATCGTCCACCACAGCCAGCAGAAGTTCCTCGCGTGACCCGAAGTGGTGTAACAACATTCGATGACTGGTGCCGACCGCGTCGGCCAGGTCCCGCAGCGAGCGCCCCCCGACACCGTTGTGGGCGCATTCGGTCACCAGCGCGTCGAGCAGTTCGCGGCGCCGCGCCAGATCAGGCGTTCGAACCACGAAGCTTCCACAGGTCTTCGCTACGCGCCTTCAACCCCTGCGCCTCCAACGCCAGGTACCGCTGCGTCATCTTCCGCATGAGCGCACCCACGAGCGATCCGAGAATTCCGCGTTGCTCGAGTTCCTGGCGCACCAGGGTGGCACGGGCGCCGACTGCTGATACCTGGTGTCGTGCCGACGTCTGGCCGCCGGGGGAGCGTTGTACCCAGGTCCACGATGCGCCGGGCACGACCTCGGTGACCGTCCAGACCAGTCTCGGCATCCGCGGTTGCTTGATCTCGAAGCGCCGGCCGACCGCGATCTGCGGCCCGTCGAGGCCGGTCAGGCTGGTTACCGACGCGGTCCAGTCCGGCCAGTTCTCCACGTCGGCGAACACGTCCCACACCAGATCTGCAGGTGCGTCGATGTCGACGCTGCTGTAGCTCAACATGTACCAGATGGTACATCTTTGCGCCGACGTCCCGCCAGAGCAGTGATCCCGGCGCCGGTCAGCAGCACCAGCCACACCAGGTGGGTGGCGATGGCCAGCACCCGCTTCCCTTGTGGGGCAGCCTGACTGGAACCACCGACGCGATACAGCGTGAGGTCGGCGTCGCGATAGGCCACCGGTAGCCCCTGGAGCGTGCGCTGCGCGTCGCCCAGGGTGCCGGCGCTGCCTGATTCGACGACAACCCACCCGACGCCGGCCTCGGTCAGCGTCTCGGGAGGGCTGCCGGCCAGCAGCATTCGTTGCACGTCGCGGGCGTGGCCGCCCTCGCCGGGTACCGACTGCCCCGAGATGGTCAGGTCACCGGTGGCCAGGACCTCGGCGCGGACCCAGCGCGGCAACGGATCGAGCACCGGCGCCGGCCCGGACCACTCGAATTGGCGCATGCTGTCGGCGGGCAGTACCGCCACGTCCGCCGGCGCGCCGTTGACGATCCCGGCCACCGCCGACCAGCCTGGCGGATAGCGCACCGAGGAGGCCTTGCCCCACACCCCGAAGGCCAGATCGGGCAGCACGGCGATCACCGCGACCACGCACACCAGCGCGGTGATTGCCGGGCGAAGCCGGTGCCGCAACGTGACCACCGCGGCCGCCCCGGCCACGGCATAGCCGGGCATCGCCAGCGCCACCCACTTCTGCCCGTCGCGCAGCACCCCCACACCCGGCGCGGCCTCGACCAGCGCCCGTAGAACAGCCAGCCCGGGCCCGGTGGCCAGTGCCGCGGGCAGCAGCACGCCGACGGCGGCCAGCACCAACAGCGGCACCGCGGAACGGCGGCGCAGCACTGTCGGCAGTCCGACGGCCACCACGGTCAGCAGCACCACGGTCGCCAGCAAGGCCAACGACGTTGTGCGAGAAGACGGAACGGCCTCGGCATTCCAGATCCCACCAAGACCGGCAAGGCTGCCCAGCGTGCCGAGGCCCGGTTCGGCACGAGCCGCGAAGGCGACCACACCCGACGACGGTGAGGAGGCCAGCGCGTCGCCCAGTGCCGACGCGGTCAACCAGGGCGACGCCGCGAGCACCGCGGCGATCAGCGCGCCGCTCGCACACCGCACCCGCGACACCCCGTCACCCGGGACCGCGACACAGGCCAGCGCCACGACGGCGGCCAGCAGCAGACCCGTCGGCGTCAGCCCGGCCAGCGCGACCCAGAACACCAGTGCCGCCCACCGCGCCCATGACGGCGCGGGCGGTTCGCCGCGCAACCGGATCACCGCGGCGGCCACCCACGGCAGGCTGCCGTACCCGACGAGCAGGCTCCAGTGCCCCTGCAGCAGCCGCTCGGCGACATACGGATTCCATACCGCGAGCGTGGTGGCGACCAACTGGCCGGCCAGCCCGGCATCCGGGACCAGCACGTCGGCCAGCCGCGCGGCGCCCCAGCCGGCCAGAAAAAGCCCCACGATCAGCAGCATCTTGACCAACACCCCGCCGTCGAGGACGGGCGACACCGCGGCGATCAGGAAATCCTGCGGCACCGCCCGCGGCGCCGACTCACCCAGACCCAGCGCGGTGTCGGACAGGTACGACCTAGGGGTGGACACCGCATCGCGTAACAGGAGATAACCGGGCGCCAGCAGCGGCGCGGTCACCGCGAGTGCCAACAGAAGGGCATATCCCGGCACCACCCACTCCATGGCCCGGCGTGCCTGGGTCATGCCGCGCTCACCGCTGTGGCGGTGGGGGCTCCAGATCGGGTCTGGCCGCGGGCAGCTTCTCGGTGGCGGCCTCGGCGGCGGGCATCGGCCCGGTCTCGTCCTTGCCGAAGAACCCGTGGTCCGCGGTGTCCAGCCCGGGGTCGATCAGCGCGGACTCGGCGCGGACGCTGAACGTGCCCAGCAGAACCCCGCCGACCAGTGCCACCAGGCCGGCCGCGGTGAAGCTGATCGGCAGCACCCGCGACCAGAGCCCCACCCGGTCGCGCTCGTCGCGGGCGGAAGCCACTCGCGATTCGACGGTCTGCTCGTTTGAGGTGACCTTATAGTCCGCCAGCGCCATCTCCGGGCGCAGCGGATCGCGGGCGTAGTAGTGGTTGGCGTGCTCGGAGGACTTGACGATGACGCCGGTCACCGGGTCCACCCAGAACGTGCGCTGCGCGGCGTAGAAGCGGGTCATCGTGATCGGCTCTTCTGGCGGGCCGGGCAGGCCCCACAGCTCCGCCCGCGCGGTCACCTCGCCGTCCTCGTCCTTGTCGTAGAGCGACGCGTACTTGATCGGGTCGACCAACTTGCCGTCGGCGTCGTACCCGACGTTCTGGGTGAACCGGTAGGTGGTCAGCCCGTTGACGTCCTCTTGGCCGTCGTAGTTGGCGTCGAAGGCCTTCTGCGCGATCGGATCGAAGTAGGGATACGTCTTCTTCTCGGTGTTGAACGGGAACCGGTAGGCCAGGCCCTCGTGCGGCAGCGCGATGTTGGTCGGCGGCTTGGTGTCCTCGATGCTCCGTGGCTTCTGCACCGACCCGCCCGGGTGGGTGTCGTCGGACACTGCGAGCGCAGTGCTGCGGTTCACCGTCACGGTGTCGACCATGGCCAGCAACAAACCGTTGTCCTGTTGCTTGTCGCTGCGGCGCACGCTAGTGCCGACCTGCAACGTCACCACATCGGCGTTGGCCGGCGACTCGACGGTGATCTGTTGCTGGGAGACCAGGGGCACGTTCTTGTCGATCACGAACTTCTCGCCCATCAGCGACGACGGGTCCAGTGCGGTACCGGTGCCGTCGCTGACCAATGTCTCGTCGATATCGAGCGGAATCTTCTTGATCTTGCCGGAGGTGTAGGTCGACAACAACAGCGCGGCGATCAGCAGGGCGGCTCCGAGCCCGATGATGCCGTATGCCGTGATACGCAACATGCCCGCGCGATTCACGCTGCCGTGGCCTCCCTCACTCCCGATCGTGCGCTGCGCCGCCTGACGACGAAGCAAACGTGTCTGACCCTAACAGCAGAGGCCAGAGCACTGGCTCATTAGCAGGTCATCGCCGCAGCCCAGGTGTACCCACTTTCGCAGGCAACCGGCACACTGGCTGCATGACGTCGGAGGCGGAGCAGGTCGGGGGCACCCGCAGCTTCCTGCCCGCGGTGGAAGGGATGCGCGCCTGCGCGGCCATGGGGGTGGTGCTCACCCACGTCGCTTTCCAGACCGGTACCACCGGCGCCGTGGTGGGACGCCTGCTGCACCGCTTCGACCTGGCCGTTGCGGTGTTCTTCGCGCTGTCGGGCTTCCTGTTGTGGCGCGGTCACGCGGCCGCGGCACGCGGGCTGCGGCAGCGCCCGCCCACCGGCCACTATCTGCGCTCGCGGCTGGTGCGCATCATGCCCGGATACCTGGTCGCGGTCGTCGTCATCCTGACCCTTCTGCCGGAGGCAAACCAAGCCAGCTGGACGGTGTGGTGGGCCAACCTCACGCTGACTCAGGTCTATGTCCCGCTCACCCTGACCGCCGGCCTGACCCAGATGTGGAGCCTGTCGGTGGAGGTGAGCTTCTATCTCGCGCTGCCGATACTGGCGTTCCTGGCGCGCCGGCTGCCGGTGCGCGCCCGGGTGCCGGTGATCGCCGTCGTGGCGCTGGCGAGCCTGGCCTGGGGTCTGCTGCCGATTCACACCGCACAGGGGGTCAACTTTCTGAACTGGCCGCCGGCTTACGCGTCCTGGTTCGCAGCGGGCATGCTGCTGGCCGAGTGGACCGTGAGCCCGCCGGGATGGGCGCACAAGCTGGCCCGAAATCGTTGGGCCATTACGGGTATCGCGCTGGTGGCCTACCTGATCTCGGCCTCGCCGCTGGCCGGGCCTAAGGATCTGGTGCCGGCAACGTTGGGGCAGTTCGTCATCCGCACGTCGATGGGGGCCATCGTCGCCGGTGCGCTGCTGGCGCCGCTTGTGCTCGATCGCCCGGACACCCCGCACCCGATCCTGGGCAGCCGGTTCATGGTCACCCTGGGCCGCTGGTCCTATGGCCTGTTCGTCTGGCACCTTGCGGCATTGGTGATGGTCTTCCCGATGGTCGGCAAGTTCATGTTCAACGGCAACCTGACCGTCATGCTGGTCCTCACGCTGGTGCTGGGCTTCGCGATGGCGGCGGTCAGCTACGCCCTGATCGAGTCGCCGTGCCGGAATATGTTGCGGCGCTGGGAGTACCGACAGAAGAAACCGGTGCCGCCGTTGGACAGTTCGGTCAGCGATACGCCCGAGCCGGTGATTGCACGATAATCGGTGTCTGGCCCGCTCGAGTCTGAAGGGACCGCCATGGCTTCTGAGGCGTTGACGATCATGTTCTGGCCGGAATCGGCGTACGGGCCGACGAACCAGTGCATCGGCCTGGCCGCCATCCTGGCCGACCGCGGCCACCGGATCGTGTTCGCCGCCGAGAGCTCCTGGGCGGGCAAGCTCGCCCAGTTCGGCTTCGTCGAAGAGCTGGTCGATCTGGCCGAGCCGGCCGAGGGCACCGCCGACGAGGACCCCGGCAAGTTCTGGACCGACTTCATCGCCGAGACCGCACCGGAATTCCGCAAGCCGACCGTGGATCAACTCGCAACCTTCATCCAGCCCACGTACCAGGCTCTCATCGACGGCGCGAAGTACTGCGAGCCGCGGTTGCGTGCGATCGTGGCCGAGTACCAGCCGGATGTCATCGTCGAAGACAACGTTGTACTGTTTCCCGCTCTGGTCAGCGGGGGAGCGTCGTTCGTCCGGATTGTGTCGTGCAGCCCGCTGGAAGTGCCGGGCCCCGATGTTCCCCCACCGTTTTCGGGGTTGCCCAGTGCCGACCGGTCCCAGTGGGATATCTACCGGGCCGAGTTCGACCGTACCCACCGGGCGATGTGGACCGAGTTCAACGCTTGGGTCCAGGAGCAGGGTGCCGACCCGCTGCCGGACCTGGAATTCATGCCGCGTGACAACGCAGCCAACCTGTATGTCTATCCGGCCGAGGCCGACTATGTCGACGCCCGCCCGCTGGACGGCAGCTGGGCGCGAATGGATTCCAGTGTGCGCGAGACCGATGCGGAATACGTTCTGCCGCGACAGCTGGCTGAACGTCCCGAATCCAGCGCATTGATCTATCTGTCGCTGGGATCACTCGGCGGCGCCGATGTCGACCTGATGCAGCGACTGGTCGATGTGCTGGGTGCCACCGAGCACCGGTTCATCGTCAGCAAGGGCCCGCAGGCGGACCGGATCACTCTGGCCGACAACATGGTCGGTGAGCAGATGCTGCCGCAGACCAAGATCATCCCACAGGTCGATCTGGTCATCTCCCACGGCGGCAACAACACGGTGACCGAGACTCTGCACTTCGGTAAGCCGCTGATCGTGCTGCCGCTGTTCTGGGACCAGTACGAAAACGCCCAGCGCATTGAGGAACTCGGCTACGGCGTGCGGCTGGACACCTATGCGTTCACCGATGAGCAGCTGACCGGCGCGGTAGACACGATCCTGGCCGACACCGCGCTCCGTGCCCGGCTGGCCGGGATCGGCGAGGCGATCCGGGCCCGGGACGGGCTGCGGGTGGGTGCCGACGTGATCGAACAGGTGGGTCGGCATCGGACCCGCTGATTCGGTGGGCCGCGAACTCGACTCGCTGGATCTGGCTGACGGCAAACGACTTTCGGTTGTCGCCGGATTGGACGGTTTGTCAGCCCTGCCTCAGGTGCGCGAACCGGACGGGTCGTGGCGCCGAGCCCGCCCCGGTGACGGCGTTGCGGAGGCGCTGGTGGCGCTGCTGGCGGCTCCCGAGGTTTCCGATACCGGATCGTTCACTGTGCACGCCTGGTCGTCGCGCACCACTGCCGGTGAGCGGGCCATCACCGTGGACCAGACCAACGAGTCGGTGATCGTGGGCGAGGCCGCGGTGGTCAAATGGGCCACCCATCTGCAGCGGGGGCCGCATCCGGCCCCACACCGCATCGAGATACTGCGCGCCAACGGGTTTCGCTTCATGCCGCGGCCCTGGGGTCTGGTCACCTGGCACCCCGACGGCGGTACCGAGACGCTCGCGGTGAACGTCGACGAGTATCTTCCCGACGCGGTCGACGGCTGGACGTGGGCGGTCGAGCTGATCGCCGAGGCGGCCGGCCCTGCCACCGCGCGAACGGACGCCGTCGTGGCGGCGGCCGCCGACGTCGGCGTCATGGTGGCCGACATGCATGCCGCACTCTCGATCACCGTCACCACGGCGTCCCAGGCCGATGCCGATCGCTGGCGCGCCGCGGCCTTCGCAACGCTGGAACAGGCTCAGGCGCTCAGCAGTTCGGCCACCGCCGTCCTGCTGCAGGAGCGACGCGAGCGCATCGAGCAGATTCTCGACGGCCTCGGCGGGCTGATGGGCACCTCGGTGCTCGAGGGGCACGGCGACTTGCATGTCGGCCAGGTGTTGCGTCACGCAGGGGGTTACGCGGTCACCGATTTTGACGGAAACCCGGTCCTGCCGGCCGCCGAGCGCGCACTACCGATCCCGGCAGCCCTCGACGTGGCTGGACTCGCCCAGTCGCTGACCCACGCGGCGATCGTCGCCCGCCGTCACCATCAGATCGAGGACCGGCCGCTGGCGGTGGTGGAACAGGCAGCGCGGCAAACTTTTCTGCACGCCTACGCCGGGCACCTGGCCGGGCTCGGGCACGCCGACCTCTACGACGCCGCGCCGCTGCGGGCTTTCCGCTTGCAGCAGGTACTGCGCGAGATCATCTACGCGGCAAAGTATCTGCCGCGCTGGATGTATGTTCCCGACGCGGCATTGCCCATGCTGCTCAATGAAAGGACAGCCGGTGCACGCTGACGGCTTCGCCGCGGACCTGGCTCGAAAGCCCGACGTCATGGGCCGCCTCGCGGACCGGCTTGCCGCAGGCAATCCGTGGGCGGCCGTCGTCCCGCCCGGGATCGAGCGGGTGGTGCTGCTGGGGATGGGATCCTCCGCGTACGCCGGTGGCGTCGCCGCGACCCGGATGCGTGCTCGTGGGCTGACGGCGGCCTCGGAGCTGGCGTCCTCGCCGCTGCTGCCTGCCTGGGGACCGGGCACCCTGGTCGTCGCCACCTCGGCGACCGGCGGATCGGTGGAAACACTGGAGGCACTGCGACGGCTGCCTGGCGGGGGGACCACGGTGGCGTTGACCAACACCGAAGGCTCCGCTATCACCGAAACATGCGGCGCAGTAGTCGAATTGGCGGCTGAGCCGGAGGGCGGCGGGGTCGCCTGCCGCAGCTACCAGCACACGCTGGCACTGCTGATGGCGCTGGAGCTGCACCTGACCGGCCAGGACGTCACCCGGTTGGTGGCATCGATCGAGAAGGCGGCGGATGCGAGTGCGCATCTGCTGGACACCGAGGCGGCATGGCGTCCGCAGGTGGCCGACCTGCTGCTCGGCCCGTCGGGCACGCACCTGGCCGCCCCTGCGCACCGGTTCTGTTCGGCGCAGCAGGGCGCCCTCATGTTGCGGGAAGGGCCCCGCCGCGCTGCGGTCGGCTGTGAAACCGGCGACTGGAGCCACGTCGACGTCTACCTGACCAAGACCACTGACTACCGGCTGCTGGTGTTCGCGGGCTCGCCGTGGGAGGAGCAGATGGAGCACTGGACGACGTTGCGCGGCAGCACGGTTGTCGGCGTCGGCGGGACCGTGCCGGGAGCACAGTTCGAGGTGCGCTACCCCGAGGACGACGATGACGAGGTACGGCTGCTCACCGAGGTGTTGGTGCCCGAGCTTGTCGCGGCCCGCGCCTGGCAGGCCCAGACTTAGGCCTGCAACCGGGCGATGACCTCGTCGCGCACCGCGGATCGGCGCGCCTTGCCGGCATCGTCGCGCAGCGGGGTGTCGACGAATTCCACACTGCGCGGCACCTTGTAGTCGGACAGCCGCTGCGCCACGAACGCCGCCACATCGTCCGCGGTGAGCACGGGACCGTCGGTGTGCACCAACGCATGTGGCACCTGGCCGAGGTCTTCATGCGGCACCCCGACCACCAGGCAGGACAGCACGGCGGGGTGCTCGGCGAGCGCGTTCTCGATCTCGGCCGGGTACACGTTGCGACCGCCGACGGTGAACATGTCGACGCGCCGGTCGGCCAGGTACAGGTAGCCCTCGTCGTCGAACCAGCCCAGATCGCCCAGCGAGTCCCAGCCGTCGCGGGACTTGGCGGTGCTGCCGATGTAGCGGTAGGTGGGGCCGGCGCCCACGTTCGGCCGCATGTAGATCTCGCCTAGGACGCCGGGCGGACACTCGTTGCCGTCGTCGTCGAGCACCTTCATCTCGCCGGCCACCACGCGACCGACCGATCCGCGGTGGGTCAGCCACTCGGTGCCGCTGATGAACGTCAGTGCCTGAAGTTCGGTGCCGCCGTAGAGTTCCCACACGGCGTCCGGGCCGAGCAGCTCGATCCAGGCCTCCTTGATGTTCGGCGGGCACGGTGCGGCCAGGTGCCACAGCCGCCGCAGCGACGACAGGTCGTAGGCGTCGGGGTTGGCCTGATAGACCGGCAACAGCCGCTGCAGGATCGTGGGCACGGTGGCCAGGTAGTTCACCCGGTAGTCGGTGACCAGCCGCAGGAAGTGGTCCGGGTCGAAGCGGCGCATCAAGACAAGGTGCTGCCCGGTCAACAATGCGATGGCCGCCGACGTGAATCCGGTGTTGTGGCTCAGCGGAACCGGAAGCAGTTGGGTGTCGGTCGGTTCGTTGCCCATCGACATCGCCAGCAGGTCGGCCGGGATCCTGCCGTCACCACCGGCTTCGATCAGCTTCGGCCGTCCGGTACTGCCGCCGGACGCCATCGACTTCCAGACGGGTGAAACCGCTTCGGGCAGTGGATCATCCGACAATTCCGGGCTGCCGGTGAAGTCGGCGTCCACCGACGGCACTACACCGCGTGGATCGGCACGGCCCACCAGCAGGGCGCGCGGCACGAGATCGAGCAGACCCTCGAACTCGGCATCGGGCAGTCTCGGGGACAGCGGCTGCGGGATCGCCCCGAGTTTCCACACCGCCACCGTCGCCAGCACCCACTCGATCGAGTTCGGCACCGCGATCGTCACGTAATCACCTTGCTTGACCCCGAGTTCGGCGTACGCGCGAGCCAGCCGATTCGACGCCGACTCCAATTGCGCGCGGGTGATGGTGCGGCCGTCGGCGCTCACCACCGGGCGATCGGGCGCCTCGGCGGCGAGTTGGCGCAGGCGGGTCCCGATCGGGGGAATGTCGTCACTCATAGGCACCTTGCTTGGAGAAGATGTTGCGGGGGTTGTCCACCAGCATGGTGGTGATCTGTTCGTCGGTGACCCCCCGCCGGCGAAGCGCGGGCAGTACGTCGTTATGGATGTGGCGGTAGTGCCAGTTGGGCAGTGCGACCGGCACCAGCGCCTCCGGCAGCCAGTCGATGTAGCAGGAAGCGTCGTGGGAGAGGACCATCTTGTCGGCGTGGCCGCGTTCGCACATCCGCGCGACGGTGTCGACCCGGTCGTCGAAGCTGAGCATGCTGTCCAGGCCGAACCGGTCCATACCGAGGTAGGACCCGGCCGCGATCAGCTCCTCCAGGTAGCCCAGGTCGGTGGTGTCGCCGCTGTGCCCGATGATGACCCGGCTCAGGTCGACGCCCTCCTCGGCGAAGATGCGTTGCTGCTCGAGGCCGCGACGGGTCAGGGCATGCGTGTGGGTGGTGATCGGCACGCCGGTCTGCCGGTGCGCCTGGGCCACGGCGCGCAACACGCGTTCGACGCCGGGGGTGATGCCGGGTTCATCGGTGGCGCACTTGAGGATTGCCGCCTTGACGCCGGTGCCGGCGATCCCCTCGGTGATGTCTCGGACGAACAGCTCGGTCATGATCTCTGGGCCGTCCAGCAGCGTTCCCGGACCGCTGAAGTGGAAGTACATCGGGACGTCGTTGTAGGTGTAGATCCCGGTGGCCACCACGATCTTCAGGTCGGTCTGGGCGGCCACCCGTTGAATCCGCGGAATGTAGCGGCCCAGTCCGATCACCGTCGGGTCGACGATGGTATCCACCCCGAGGGCCTTGAGCTCGTTGAGCTTGGCGACCGCGTCGGCTTCCCTGGCCGCTTCGTCACCCCAGCCTTCGGGATAGTTCGCGATGATCTCGTGCGAGAGGACGAAGACGTGTTCGTGCATGAACACCACACCCAGGTCGGTGGTCGGGAACGCTCCTCGCACGGTCTCGACCTGTGACGGCGTCGTCAGATCAGGTGCAGCCATACCAGGCACACTAATGGGAAATGCTTGTGTCCTCGGCGGTTTCGCTATCAGTTCGCCGTGGCCGCCGGGGAACCGCGGAGGTGGCCAGCGCACCCACAGCAATCAGGGCCAGCAGTTGCACCCAGGTCGAGTGGCCGATGTAGCCGTCGACCGACCGCCACGGATACCGCGACAGCAGCGTGCCCGCCGCAATGAGCCCACAGGCGCTGGCCGCCAACGTCACCCGGTCGCGCAGCCGGGCCCGGTGGCGCAGCAGATAGCCGAGAACCATGGCGGTGCCGAACACCACCAGGCCGCCGACCCCGGCGATCAGTCCGCCGGCGGCCAGCACTCCCGCGCCGGCCAGCACGGGCAGCGCCCACGGTCGAGCAGGTTCCTGGCTGGTCCGCTGACGACGGGGCGGCACCAGCGCCAGCAGAAGAAGGAGCGGCAGCAGCGACAGGCCCGCGGCCAGGCCGACCCGGTAACCACGGTTGGACGGGAAGCTCACCGTGACGGTGCCCTGCTCACCGGCGGGCACCACCCAGCCTTGCTGCCAGCCGTTCACGACCACTGGCGTCAGGGTGACGCCGTCGGGCATGTGGGCGACCCAGCCGGGATTGACGCTCTCGGGGACGACCAGCACCCGCGCAGTGGGTGCGTGCACGACGTTGAACTCCCTGCGGTCCGGCCCCCAGCGGGTGACGTCAGCGGGAGATGTTGGTGAGGTGGATATTTCGGCGGCCTGCGGCCCGGTCAGCTGGGCGCCGTCCACGACGAACGCGGAGCCGGGACTGATCAGCAGCTCTTGCTGGCCGGCCGGAAGGGCGATCGGCGTCGGGTCACACGCGCGAGTCGGGATCGGCTGGCCGTCCAGCAATGCCCCGACCGTGGTGGTCACCGAGGTCTGCAGGAACCGCCCCGATACCGCGATGATGGGCCCGTCGCCGCAGGGGATCTCGACGGTGCGTTTCCGGTTACTGGCGGCGTCGGCGGCCGCTACGGGCTTGCCGTCCGGCCCCAGAACTGCGACCTCAGCCAGGCCGGGCGGTTTGAGCTGGTCGAAACCCAGTGCGGTGCGGTCGATTACGTCATCCCAGTTCAGCAGGCTGATCCGCACCGTATCGGTGACTCGCGGCCGCAGGGCCACCGTCTGGGGGCCCGCGTCCGGGCCGGCTGCCAGCCGGCGGGTCTGGGGGCCGTCGCCCAGGTCGATGGCCACCATCGTGGGATGGGTGGGTAGCGGCGAAGAACTCGCGGTCAGGGTCAACCCGGTGACCTCGGTCGGCTTCGGCAGTGTGACGGTCAGCGTGGGCGAACTGTGGTGCTGCACCACATTCTGCGGCGCGGTCCACGCGGTGCGCGGATCGCCGTCCGTCGCCGCGAAGGCCGATCCGTCGACGTCGATGAGGTCGGCGTCGCCGCGTGACCGGGTCGTGCCCGGCTGGGCGATCAGGTCCGCCAGGTGCGGACCCTGGCGGGCCCTGACCCACACGGTCGGACTGACCTCGATCGGCTTGGGCACCGTCAGGGTGCGGCTCAGGGTGACCGGTTCCTCGGGGGCCTGCGCCATCGATGCGGCACAGTGCACTCCGTCGGGAGAATCCGCGCAGCCCTGCCGGCCGAGTAGTTCGCCGCCCAGATCCCATGCCGCGACAGCTGATCCGCTGGGTGGTCCCGGCACGAGCATGCTGTGCCGTAGGTCGACGGGATGGGCGAAGCCGGATGCGTCGTACTGGGTTACCGACAGATCGGTGATGCCGAACTGGACTCCTGGCGAGCCGTCGTCGGTGCCGATCGCGGTGATCCGCACCCACGGTGACTCCCCGTACGGGAGGGCCACCGCCAGCGGCTTACCCGGATCGTCGAAACGCACTGTGGTGGTGCCGTTTTGGGTCGACACCTGGATGCGACGCACCTGGGCGCCGACAGCGGTGGCACTCGGGGTGAGCGTCAGCGTCGCGTTGGTGACGGGATGGTCGAAGTCGACCTGTAGCCACTGCCCGACCGCGGCTTGTAGCGAATTGGACACCCACGCGGTAGCCGGGTCGCCGTCGATGGCGGCGGCCGGGCTGCTGGATGGGGCGACGTTGGGCAGTGCGGTGGCATCCGAGGACGAACTCGATGCGGATAGCCGGCCTCCAGTCCAGACTCCGTGCACGAGCTTGCCGCCAGGGACCGGATAGTCGGGTATCCGGTTGAACGTGTTGCGACGGTCGCCCTCGGCCCTGGCCGACGACGAATGGTCGTCGACGCGACCGTAGTCGGTTTCCCGGTCGACCGGGGTGTCGGTCACGGTGACCAGCGGGACTCCAAGCCCGGCCCGCTGGGCGTCGGACGTCAGCACCATCGGCCCCAGCGGCGCCTGGCCGAGCAGGCGGCGCCGTTCGTCGATGCGCAGCAGCACCTCGGGTCCGCCGTCCACGCGGGCCATCCGGCTGGCGTCGGCCAGATAGGGGGCGCCCGGATTACCCTGTGTGCCAACACGATAGATCTCGACCGCGGGGTACCCGGGTCGCAGCCCGCTGTCGCTGATGAAGCCCTCGAGGGTGCCGGGCCCGACCGTTTCACCGAACTGTGCCACCTTGTGCAGGCCCGGTGAACCGTCGATGGCCCGGTGTACCAGCAGTGGGCGCGCCGATCGCGACTTGTCCGGGTCGAGGTCGTTGCGCACGACGACATAGGAGATTCCCTGGCGGGCCAGCGTGTCTGCCAGGCCCGCCGACGGGCGGCCTGCGGCGACCAACCGCTGTACCGAGTCCAGCGCGCGGATGGTTTGTGGCGGGGTCAACGGAATGGAATCGCGTACACCCCAGGGGCTTTCACCGAGGACCTGCAGCGGTTCGTCGTGACTGTTGCCCCAGACCTGGGTGGCGAACGGTGCGCCGGGGACCACCAGCACCCGGCCCGGCGTGGGGTTGCCGGTGTTGTGTTCGGTCAGCCAGTCCGCGGCCTGGTGCCAGTAGTCGGGGATGGCGCGAAACGCGCCGGGCGGGGTGAGCCGGCCGGTCCAGGCCATCGACGTGGCCACCATCAGTGCCGCGAGGACGACGATGCCGACGGCCACCCGCTTGTCGTTCTCGGGGTGGGCGAAGGCCCGGATCCACACCGGCCGTGGTGCGCTGCCGGGCAACGGAATACGACCGAGCAGGTGCGCCAACCCCAGCGCCAGCGGGATCCGGATCACCGGTTCCAGCTTGTGCACGTTGCGCAACGGTGCACCCGCCGCGTCGAGGAAGGCCTGCACCTGGTGCGCCAGGGCCGAGCCCAGTCCGCCGGAGTAGCCGACGCCCAGGAAGACTATGCCGATCAACAGCATGGCGATCAGCCGGCCCCGCGCCGGCATGGAGCGCAGCGCTAGCCCGGCCATCCCGCCGGCGGCCACCAACGTGGTGGCCAGCACCATGGCCGGCTGGGTCACCAGTTCGGCGGCCGCGGTGGCATTGGGCGCGACGTACGGCGTCCAGCTGTCGGTGCCGCGCAGCATCTCGATCAGCGACGTCCACTGGGTGGTGACTCCGGAGGACTCGATGAAATCCAGGAACGGCGGGCTGATCCGGCCGAGCGCCAGCAGCGCGACCACCCACCACGTGACGGCGAGCGCCGAGGCCAGCGCCCACCACCCCGTGAACCGCCACCACACCCGGTTCGGCCGATGACATAGCCACCAGATGATCGCAGGCAGGCAGCCGGTGATCGTGGCCACGGCGTTGACCGCGCCCATCAACGCGAGCGCGATACCGGCCCGCCCGGCCAACACCCGCAAGGAGCGGCCGTCACCCCCTCGCAAAGCCACTATCACCGGCAACAGCACCCACGGGGCCAGCATCATCGGCAGCGTTTCCGACGAGATCGACCCAAGAGTCGTCAGCACCCGGGGCGACAGGGCGAACGCGACGGCTCCGATGATGCGCGACGGTGTGGTTCCGATGCCCCGGCCGTCATTCAAGGCCTCGGCCACGCGCAGCAGCCCCCAGAACCCGACGGTCAGCAGCAGCGCCCACCACAGCCGCTGGGTGATCCAGCCGGGCACGCCGAGGGTGTCGCCGAGCAGGAAGAACGCCCCGTGCGGGAACAGATAGCCATAGGCCTGGTTCTGCGCCTGCCCGAACGGCAGATCGCTGTTCCACAGGTTGGCCGCGCGGGCCAGGAAGCGCAGCGGATTGGCGGTTAGGTCGAGTTTGGTGTCCGGCGAGATCAGTCCCGGCGACTGCGCGAAGCACAGCAGTAACGCGACGAGGAAAGCTCCGCCGAGCCAGCGCCGCGATAGCGGCGGGGTGGTGATGTGCGCCTCCGTGACCGCAGGGGAGGCGGCGGTGAGCGTGCTCAGGCTAGCCGCGGTTGCCGTACTCGACGCGGTTCAGCACCGACGACGCGGGATCGCCAGGCGACAACGGCGGCTTGGTGTCCTGCTGGATCATCAACGTCACGCCGAATATCGCGGCAGCCCCGAGCAACAGACCGACCACGATGCTGGCGGCGGCAGGAACCACGAACCGGGTCATGATCGGTTCTCCTCGCAGGTGCTGGGGCGGCTGGGACACAGGGTGAACACCCGTTTAGTCACCGCGTGAACACCCGCTGGCCAACCTAGCACGCGGCGAACCTTGGTTGGCCCCGGGCGATGGCCATGACAGCATGTGCGGATGCCTACCCGCCTGCTCTCGATTCGCGGAATCGCGGCCCTGTCGGCACTACCACTGCTTCTCGGCGGCTGCTCAGCCCCTGCCGCCAAACCTGGGGCCTCGTCGTCGTCGCCGGCCAGCACATCATCGTCGGCCAGCCCGATGGCCGGCCCCGTCCTAGCACCCGCGGCACCGGCGCCACCCGCCTGCGGCGACGGTCCGGGGTTGCTGAGCGCGATGTCCACCCGCGACAAGCTGGCCCAAGTGCTGATGGTCGGCGTGAAGAGCAGCGCGGACGCGCGCGCCGTGGTGGACACCTATCACGTCGGCGGAATCTTCATCGGCAGCTGGACCGACCTGTCGATGCTGACCGACGGCTCGCTACCCGACATCGCCAACGCCGGGCCGCTGCCGCTGGCCGTCAGCGTCGACGAGGAGGGCGGCCGGGTGGAGCGGCTGTCCTCGCTCATCGGGACGGCTCCGTCGGCCCGCGTGCTGGCTGCGACCCAAACCCCTGACCAGGTGTATCAACTGGCGCTGGACCGGGGAAGCAAGATGCGCGGCCTGGGGATCACCATCGACTTCGCGCCCGTCGTCGATGTCACCGACGCCGCCGACGACACCGTGATCGGCGACCGGTCGTTCTCCAATGACCCGGCCGTGGTGACCGCCTACGCCGGCGCCTATGCGCGCGGCCTGCGCGACGCCGGGCTGCTGCCGGTGCTCAAGCACTTCCCTGGCCACGGCCACGGGTCGGGCGACTCGCACACCGCCGGGGCGGTCACCACACCACCACTGGCCGACCTGCAGACCAACGACCTGATCCCGTATCGCACGCTGACGACGGAAGGGCCCGTCGCCGTCATGGTCGGTCACCTCGAGGTGCCCGGGCTGACCGGGACGATGCCGGCCAGCCTCAGCGCTGCGGCGGTGGGTCTGCTGCGCAGCGGCGGCTACGGCGGGCCGGGGTTCGACGGCCCGGTGTTCAGTGACGACCTGTCCAGCATGGCGGCCATCTCCGACCGGTATGGCGTCGCCGAGGCCGTGCTGCGCAGCCTGCAAGCCGGCATCGATGTGGCGCTGTGGGTGACCACTGACGAGGTGCCCGCGGTGCTGGACCGGCTGGAGAAGGCGGTCAACGCCGGGGAGCTGTCGCTACCCGCGGTCGAAACTTCTCTGCTGCGAATGGCGCGTCTGAAAGGGCAAAGTCCGCGCTGCGGCGGTTAGCCTGAAAGATCCTGGCCCGGCGGGCAGGGGCGAAGCAGCGAAAGGCAGTGATATGGCAGGTGGCACCAAGCGGTTGCCCCGTGCCGTGCGGGAGCAGCAGATGCTCGACGCCGCTGTGCAGATGTTCTCGGTCAACGGCTATCACGAGACCTCGATGGACGTCATCGCCGCCGAGGCGCAGATCTCCAAGCCGATGCTGTATCTCTACTACGGCTCAAAGGAAGAATTGTTCGGGGCCTGCCTGAGCCGGGAACTGAGCCGCTTCACCGAAGCGATCCGCGAGGACATCGACCTCAAACAGAGTCCGCACGACCTGTTGCGCAGCGTCATCCTGTCGGTGCTGCGGTACATCGACGCCAACCGGGCGTCGTGGATCGTGCTCTACACCCAGGCGACCAGCTCGCAGGCGTTCGCCCACACCGTTCGAGAGGGCCGCGAGAAGATCATCGACATGGTGGCGCGCTTGGTGGAGGCCGGCACTCGGCATCCCGAGCCCGGCACCGACTTTCACATGATGGCCGTCGCGCTGGTGGGTGCCGGCGAGGCCGTCGCGACCCGGGTCAGCGCAGGCGATGCCGACGTCGACGAAGCCGCCGATATGTTGATCAACCTGTTCTGGCGCGGCCTCAAGGGCGCTCCCGCCGAGAAGGACACGACGTCGGTCACGACGAGCTAGCCGACGTTGCGCTTTCCGTCACCGTCTCGCGCACGACGCGGATCAACGCGGGCAATCCGACCAGCAGGGCCGCAGACTCGGCGTCGCTGAGTCCGGCGGCCCAGTGGCGGAACTGCTCTCCGTAATTGGCGGCGATCCGGACGTGGAGCGCCCGCCCCTCGCTGGTGAGCCGCAACCTTTTGGTGCGCCGGCTGGCCGGGTCGCGTTCGCGGTCGACGAGCCCCAATCGCTCGAGGTCGGCGATCATCCGGCTGACCGTGCTCTTCTCCAGCCTCAACCGGTCGGCCAGCTCGCGCTGCGAGAGCGGGACGTCGGTGTCGAGCTCATGAACGGCGAAGGCCTGCGACATCGAGATGGGGAACCCTGGAATCTCCTGGTCGGGCCGGATCACGCCGGCCACCCGGACCAGATCCATGAACAGGACATGGAGTTGATCGGCGTCGCCGCGGTCCATGGGCAGAGTCCTCCCGTTCGACAGTTGTGCAGAGCAACTATAGAGGGGTAGCGTCTCTCAATAGTTGCTTGGCACAACTATTAGGAGGGTCGATGCGAGTCCACCACCACGGAAACTGCCCGGGTGTCTTCTCCGGCCGGGGCAGCCGCATCTACGACAGAGTGGCCCGCACGCTGTTGCGTGGCCTGTATTCGCGGATCGCCGACGATCTCGTCGATGTCCTGCCTGATGGTGCGGAGATTCTGGATGTGGGCACCGGCCCGGGAGTTCTGGTCTCCGAACTGGCCCGGCGGAGGCCCGATCTACACCTCGTCGGGGTGGATCTGTCGGCGGACATGGTCAACGCGGCCCAATGCAATCTGAGTGAGTTCGGCGATCGGGCGTACGCGAAGCAGGGTGATGTCACCGATTTGCCGTTCGCCGCCGACACGTTCGACCTCGTCGTCACATCGTTCAGCTCGCACCATTGGGACGACCCCGCAGCGGCGGTTCCGGAACTGGCAAGGGTGCTGCGGCCCGGCGGGCGGCTGTATATCTACGACTTCGGCTTCGCGCCGTTCGGCGTCATCACCGAAACCGCGCGCAGCCGAGGGCTTTTCGAGACGCATCCGGTTCGGACCACGAGGATCCGCACCGGCCTGCTGTTCCCGCGGCGGTGTGTGCGCCAGGTGTTGACGGCCTGATCTCTAGAGACCGCGAATCGTCGCGGTCAGGTGCGGGTAGCCCTTGGCCATGTTGCGCAGCGCGAGATCCCAGCCGTCGGCGACCCGGTCGACGTAGAGGCCGGCGCTCGTCGGCAAAATGACGGGTTTGCCGAACTTCACCGAGTAGCGCACGGCGTCGGGCAGTTGAGCCTCGATGTTCGCCAGAACAGCTGCCGCGCTGAACATTCCGTGGGCGATCACGGTGGGGAAACCGAACAACTTCGCGCCGATCACATTGGTGTGGATCGGATTGTGATCCCCGCCGATCGATGCGTAGCGCCGGATCTTGCCGGGGCTGATGCGCAGAATTGCGTTGGGCGGCCGTAGTTTCGGCTGTTTGGGCGGCTCCGGCTTGGGCTCGCCGGACAAGCTGGTGCGTTGCTGGTGAAGGAACGTGGTGACCTGGTGCCAGGCCAGTTCGTTGCCCACATGGATTTCGGCGATGACGTCCACCAGCAGCCCTTTGCGGTGCTCGCGCAGATTCTCGGCATGAACCTTCACCGCGACGGTGTCGGTGACCGCAATCGGGCGGTACCGGGTGATCTCGTTCTCTACGTGGACCGCGCCCATGGCGGCGAACGGGAAGTCGAAGCCGGTGATCAGCGCCATCACCGTCGGAAACGTCAGCACGAACGGATAGGTCAGGGGCACGGTGTCGCCGAAGCGCAGGCCGGTGACCGCGGTGTAGGCCGCGACGTTCGACGGGTCGATGGCGAGTTCGTCGACGGTCAGGGCGCGGCTGGGCAGGTGATCGCCGCGCGGAATGAACGGCAGCGAACCGGCCGCTGCGCGCAACAGGTTCCGTAAGCCGCTGGGCTGTTCGGTCACAGTAGACAAGGTCAGGCCCCCAGCATCGCTTGGCCGCAGACCCGGATCACATTGCCGGTCACGGCATTCGACGCGGGGCTGGCGAAATAGGCGATGGTCTCGGCCACGTCGACCGGCTTGCCGCCCTGATACAGGGAGTTCAGCCGGCGGCCGACCTCACGGGTGGCCAGCGGGATCGCGGCGGTCATCGCGGTCTCGATGAATCCGGGTGCGACGGCGTTGATGGTGATGCCCTTGTCCGCCAATCCGGGAGCCAGCGCCTGGGTGAGGCCGATCATCCCGGCCTTGGTCGTCGCGTAGTTGGTCTGTCCCCGGTTGCCGGCGATCCCGGCCATCGACGACAGCCCGATGATCCGCCCGCCGTCACCGATGCTGCCGTTCTCGACCAAGCCTTCGGTAAGGCGTTGCGGAGCAAGTAGATTCACCGCAATCACGGCGTCCCACCGAGCATCGTCCATGTTGGCCAGCAGCTTGTCGCGGGTGATGCCGGCGTTGTTGACCAGGATGTCGGCGCGGCCCCCGTTGTGATCCGAGTAGTGCTCACGCAGATGTTCGGTGATCTTGTCCACCGCGTCGGCGGCGGTGACATCCAGCGCCAGGGCGGTGCCGCCCACTTTCGCCGCCGTTTCTCCGAGAGCCTCTGCAGCCTGTTCGACGTCGATCGCGACGACCTTGGCGCCGTCGCGGGCGAATACTTCGGCGATCGTGGCTCCGATGCCGCGGGCCGCGCCCGTCACGATGCCGACCTTGCCGGCCAGCGGCTTGTCCCAGTCGGCGGGCGGGGTGGAGTCCGCGGCGCCGACGTAGAACACCTGGGCGTCGACGTAGGCCGACTTGGCCGACAGGAGGAACCGCAGCGTCGATTCCAGGCCTGTCGCAGCGGGTTTGGCCGCCGGCGACAGATACACCAGGGCGACGGTGGCGCCGCGCCGCAACTCCTTACCCAAGGAGCGGGTGAACCCCTCCAGCGCTCGCTGGGCGATGCGCTCGTTGGCGCTGCCCGCCTCGTCAGGGGTGGTGCCGACCACGACGATGCGCGCCGACGGACCGAGGTTGCGCAGCAGCGGGGTGAAGAACTCGTAGAGGCTGCGCAGCTGTGCGGGCTCGCTGATGCCGGTGGCGTCGAACACCAGACCGCCGAACGAGTCGGCCCAGCGGCCGCCGAGGTTGTCGGACACCAGGTCGTAGTCGTCGGCCAGCGCCGCCCGCAGCGGTTCGACGACGCGGCCGTCACCGCCGATCAGCAGAGAGCCGGCCAGCGGTGGTTCACCGGGCCGGTAGCGGCGCAGCGTCTCCGGCTGTGGGATGCCGAGCTGCTTGGCCAGCAATGACCCTGGCGCGGAGTTGACGATCTGAGAGAAGAGGTCGGAAGCCACGAACGTGCCTTTCGAGTTGCGAGGGGGGACCGGGTACGAACTTACTCCAGAGTAAGGACCGTGCGTAGTATGGGTTGGGTATACCCCCTCTCAAACCAAACCTTAGGCGGAGATTGACGTGGCCTCTACCAGTGGAAACAGTCGCCGGGTCGCCGTGATCGGCGGCAACCGCATCCCGTTCGCGCGATCGGACGGCGCGTATGCGGAGGCATCCAATCAGGACATGTTCACCGCCGCACTAGGCGGTCTGGTGGACCGGTTCGGCCTGGCCGGCGAGCGGCTCGGCGCGGTGATCGGCGGAGCCGTGCTCAAGCACAGCCGCGATTTCAATCTGATGCGGGAGAGCGTGCTCGGCAGCCGGCTCTCGCCGTACACCCCGGCGATCGATATGCAGCAGGCCTGCGGCACCGGTCTGCAGGCCGCGGTCGCGGCCGCCGACGGCATCGCCGCCGGCCGCTACGAGGTCGCCGCCGCCGGCGGGGTCGACACCACGTCCGACGCCCCGATCGGGCTCGGCGACGACCTGCGTCGCACTCTGCTCGGTCTGCGGCGGTCCAAGTCGAACGTGGACCGGCTCAAGCTCGTCGGCAAGCTGCCGGCCTCGCTGGGCATCGAGATCCCCACCAACGGGGAACCGCGCACGGGGTTATCGATGGGCGATCACGCCGCGATCACCGCCAAGAAGATGGGCATCAAGCGCGTCGATCAGGACGAGCTGGCTGCGGCCAGCCACCGCAATATGGCGGCCGCCTACGACCGCGGCTTCTTCGACGATCTCGTCACGCCGTTCCTCGGGCTTTACCGGGACAACAACCTGCGCGCCGACTCCAGCGCCGAGAAACTGGCCAAACTCAAGCCGGTGTTCGGAGTGCGCAACGGCGACGCCACAATGACCGCGGGCAACTCGACGCCGCTGACCGATGGCGCCTCAGTGGCGTTGCTGGCGAGTGAGGAGTGGGCTACGTCACACTCGCTGAATCCGCTGGCTTTCTTCGTCGATTCCGAGACCGCCGCGGTGGACTACGTCAACGGTGAGGACGGCCTGTTGATGGCGCCCACCTACGCCGTGCCGCGGCTGCTGGCGCGCAACGGTCTGGCATTGCAGGACTTCGATTTCTACGAGATCCACGAGGCCTTCGCGTCGGTGGTGCTGGCTCATCTACAGGCATGGGAATCCGACGAATACTGCAAGGAGCTGCTAGGACTCGACTCCGCGCTGGGATCAATCGACCGCTCCAAGCTCAACGTCAACGGCTCCTCGCTGGCCGCAGGCCATCCGTTCGCCGCCACCGGCGGGCGCATCGTGGCGCAGCTCGCCAAGCAGTTGGCCGAGAAGAAAAAGGAGACCGGACAGCCGGTCCGCGGGCTCATCTCGATCTGCGCGGCGGGCGGCCAAGGCGTGACCGCGATCCTCGAGGCATAGCCAACGCGATGCTTCAGACGCCAAAAAGATTCTAGAAAAAAGTTTCCCGGGGTTTGTAACGAACCCGTGCGGGCTACAGATGTACTGGATAGCTCCGTGTTGCCGTCTGACCCCCCGACCCGACGGCAACACGGGGCATCCTCTTTGTTTGCGTCCGATTGACGTGAACGAAGGAACCGCCGCTGGAGAAGAGGGGATTCCAGCGGCGGTTTTCTTGGAGCCGCTGGGTTAGGCCCCGGAATCCACGAGGCCCGACTGCACCAGGGCGGCATCAACGAACTGCTGAACCGGACGAGCTTGGAAGAACCCGGTGTGTCCGCCGCGGTACCAGCCGATGTTCGGGCGTCCCCAGTGTTCCCACAATCCGAGCACCTGCTCGCGCGGGTGCACGATCCGATCGGCAACCCCGGCGTAGATGAACCGGCCCTCGGGAGCGACCTTGGGTTGCAGCGACAGCGGGGAGATCATCTCGCCGATCGGTTCGGCCAATTCCAGTGTCCGGTGGCGGGGGTCGTCTATGCCCAAGCCGGCGTGACGGCCCAGGATGGACACCAGGTTGGCCGGCGGCACGCCGAGGATCGCACAGGTGAGGTCCTCGTCGAGGCTGGCGACCAGCGCCGCGATGTAGCCGCCCAGCGAGATGCCGTTCAACCCGATCCTGGCGTCGGGCTGTTGGAGGCGGATCCAGGCCAGCACGCGGCGGATGTCCCATACCGCCTGTGCGGTGGCGTGGACGTCGTCCATCACGTCCTCACCCGGAAAGACCGCGCCCTTGGGCAGTCCCTTGGCGCGCGGACCGTGCATCGGGAGCACCGGAAGTATCACGTTGAGACCGAACTGCTCGTGCAGATGCCAGGCCCGGAACAGGGCCAGATCCAGGTTGGCCCGGCCCATCTCGGTGCCGTGCACACACACCAGCCACGGGCGCGGTTCCCGGTGGCGCAGCATCATCGCGTATTCGCGGTGGTTGCCCGTGTAGCTGAGCCAGCGGGCGCGGCCGGGTTCCCGGGGGTAGGGCTGGTAACCGCTGTCGAACGACATCCGCTCGTGGGTGCGGCCACGGACTTTGTACGACCGGATGGTCACGTCGTTCGGCGCCGGCGGTGCGGCGAAGAAGCCCTCCGGCCGGGCCAGCCAGCCGCGCTTGCCGTAGAAGTCGATGGCCTTGAGGACCTCGGTGTTGATCCTTTCGTAGACGGCCGCGTCGCTCAGCGGGCGGCGCAGCCGAAGCCCGACCAGGACGATTTCGTCGCGCAGGGCGTGGGTTGCCAGCGAGAGTGTCGGGCGGGCGACGGGCAACTCGTCGTTGCCGCCGTCGAGGTATGCACCCCACGAGCGGGCGTAGTAGCCGCCGGCCTTTGTGAACGGCCCGACAATATTCGCCAGCGGATTCGCGATGCCCGGATTTCTGCTGGTCGCACCGGGATGCTCGGGAATCGCTTCGTTGCTGTCAAGCATCGCCATCTCTAGAATGTAGCGGATCGCCAGCTAACTGCCAGGGCCCAAAGTCCCGACATAGGTCCGTTGAAGCGCAATCGCCGGCAAAAAGTGACCAAAGTCCCTGCGTGGCGCTACCGGACACCGGCGAGCTCGAACGCCATCGGCCCCGAGACCGAACGATCCCGGGGCCGATGGACGCAGAAACTCTAGAAGGCAGCTTCGTCGAGGTCCATGATGTCGTTGTCGATCGTCTCGATCACCAGTCGCGTGCTGGTCAGCAGCGGCAGGAAGCTCTTGGCGAAGAACGACGCCACGGCGACCTTGCCCTCGTAGAACGAGCGATCGGCACCGGTGGCACCGGCGTCCAGAGCCGCGATGGCAACCGCAGCCTGACGCTGCAGCAACCAAGCGATGACCAGGTCGCCGACGCTCATCAGGAAGCGCACCGACGCCAGCCCCACCTTGTAGATGCTGCTGGAGTCCTCCTGCGCGGACATCAGGTAGCCGGTCATCGACGCGGCCATGGCCTGGACATCCTCGAGGGCCTTCGCGAGCAGTTCACGCTCGGTCTTCAGCCGGCCGTTACCCGCCTCGTTCGCGATGAGCTCGTTGATCTGGCCGGCCACGTGTGCCAGCGCAACACCCTTGTCGCGCACGATCTTCCGGAAGAAGAAGTCCTGCGCCTGGATTGCCGTGGTGCCCTCGTAGAGCGAGTCGATCTTCGCGTCGCGGATGTACTGCTCGATCGGATAGTCCTGCAGGAAGCCGGACCCGCCGAAGGTTTGCAGGCTTTCGGTGAGCTTGGCGTAGGCCTGCTCGGAGCCGACGCCCTTGACGATCGGCAGCAGCAGGTCGTTGACCTTGACCGCGAGATCGGGCTCGACACCCTGGACCGCCTTGGCCACCGCGGCGTCCTGGTAGGTGGAGGTATAGAGGTACAGCGCACGCAGACCCTCGGCGTAGGCCTTCTGGGTCATCAGGCTGCGACGAACGTCCGGGTGATGGGTGATCGTCACGCGCGGCGCGGTCTTGTCGGTCATCTGGGTCAGGTCGGCACCCTGCACACGCTCCTTGGCGTACTCCAGAGCATTCAGGTAGCCGGTCGACAGGGTGGCAATCGCCTTGGTGCCCACCATCATTCGGGCCTGCTCGATCACGTCGAACATCTGCGCGATGCCCTCGTGTACCTCGCCGACCAACCAGCCCTTGGCCGGGGTGCCGTGCTGGCCGAAGGTCAGCTCACAGGTGGCCGAAACTTTCAGGCCCATCTTGTGCTCGACGTTGGTGACGAACACGCCGTTGCGCTCACCGGGTGCGCCGGTCTCGGCGTCGAAGAGGAACTTCGGCACGATGAACAGCGACAGACCCTTGGTGCCCGGACCGGCGCCCTCGGGGCGGGCCAGCACCAGGTGCAGGATGTTTTCGAACAGGTCGTCGGAATCGGCCGAGGTGATGAAGCGCTTCACGCCGTCGATGTGCCAGGAGCCGTCGTCCTGCTTGACGGCCTTGGTGCGGCCGGCGCCGACGTCAGAGCCGGCGTCCGGCTCGGTCAGCACCATGGTCGAGCCCCAGCCACGTTCGGCGGCCTTGATCGCCCACTGCTTCTGCTCCTCGGTGCCGAGGTTGTGGACGATCTGGGCGAAGCCGGCGCCGCCGGCGTACATCCATACCGCGGGGTTGGCGCCCAGCACGTGCTCGTGCAGGGCCCACACCAGAGTCTTGGGCATCGGCATGCCGCCGAGTTCCTCGTCGAGGCCGACTTTGTCCCAGCCGCCGTCGATGAAGGCCTTCACCGACTTCTTGAATTCCTCGGGCAGCGTCACGGTGTGGGTCTCGGGATCGAAGACCGGGGGGTTGCGGTCGCCGTCGACGAACGACGCGGCCAGCGGGCCTTCGGACAGTCGGGCCATCTCGCCGAGCATCTCCTGCACGGTGTCGGCGTCGAGATCGCTGTACTCACCCGCACCGAGGGCCTTGTCGAAACCGAGGACCTCGAAAAGGTTGAATACCTGGTCGCGAACGTTGGACTTGTAGTGGCTCATGACGGTTCCTCCTCAGCGAGAATGTCATCCGAATTTGGGCTTTGTGGTTGGGTACTCAGGGCTAAGTTACCCACCAGTAACACGGTGAACTATACCGCTCGGTAACCGGAACGCAAGTCTCTGTGGGCAAGTTCCATCAGCTAATCAACCCACTGGTTGGGTTGGCGCGTCGGTGAGCCCGATAGCCCAGCTGTAATCGCAGTTCAGAAGCGGTTACAGCGATTGCACGGCGACGGCGTGTGGCGTGGTCGAAAACGCCGGTAACGGTGCGACCTTGGTCACACCGCTACCGGAAATGGACGCCCCTGCGGTCAGTCCTCGGGGGTGGGCTCAGCGTCGCGCTGGGCGACTGCCTCGGGCGCAGCAGCGGATTCTGCGGCTTCGGGGGCTTGCGGCGACTCGGTGTCGCCCGACGGCGGATCGGAATCAGGCAGCTGCGACACCAGATGCTCGGCGAGCTCGCCGAGCGTCGGGTAATCGAACACCGCAGTCGGGCTGATGTCGAACTTGCCGCCGAACTGGCCGAACAACCGGTTGCGCAGTTCGACCGCCATCAGTGAGTCCGTGCCCAAGTCCAGGAACCTGCTGGTTGCGGCGGGCGGTTGGGCGAGCCGCAGGAAACCCTGCACCTCGCGCTGCAGGAACTCGGTAACGAAGCCGCCCCGCGCCGTCACGGGCAGTTCCAGCAGCTGCCGGAGCATCTCGCTGTCGCCGGTAACCGTTCCGTCGCCACTGGGCAGTACCTGATCCAGCAGCGGTGGCCGGATGCCGCCCAGCATCTTCGCGGTCCGCTGCCAATTCGCCTTGAGCACGGTGGCCTGTGCCGCACCGTGCCGGATGGACTCGCCGAGTGCAGCCAGCGCCGCCGACGGCTCGAGCGGCATCATGCCCTGGGCACTGAGGTTGGCCAGTGCGGCCTGCGAGTTGGCCATACCGCCGTGACCCCAAGGGCCAAAGTTGACGGCAGTCGCCGGCAGACCTTGCGCCCTGCGCTGCGCGACGAGCCCGTCCAACAGCGCGTTGGCGGTGGCGTAGTTGGACTGCGACGGCGAACCCAGCACAGCTGAGGCCGAGGAGTAGACGATGAAGAACTCGAGGTCGTCGTCCATCGTCAACCGGTGCAGCTGGTGGGCGCCGTAAGCCTTGGGGCGCAATGCCGTTCGGAAGCGCTCAAGGTCTTGCTCGGGCAGCAGGGCATCGTTGAGCACTCCGGCGAGGTGTGCCACGCCCGCCAGCGGCGGTAGCTCGGCCCGGATCTTCTCCAACAGCCCAGCGACCTCAGACTCCACGCCGACGTCGGCGGAGAAGACGTGAATCCGGCAGTGGAACCGTTCGGTGATCGCGTCGATGGCCTGCTGCATCTCGGCATCCGCGGCACGACGGCTGGTCAGCACGATGTCACCGGCCCCGAGCTGGGCCAGATACGACGCCGTGTGCAGACCGAGCGCCCCGAGACCTCCGGTGACCAGGTAGCTCCGATCACCGCGCGGCTGAAGCGGTTTGGGCATCTGCACCACGATCTTGCCGATGTGGCGAGCCTGCTGCATGCGCCGGAATGCGGTCCTGGCCTCGGTCAGCGGGTAGACCTCGGCAGGCACCGGCGTCCACTCGCCCTTGGCCAACCCGTCGGACACCTCGACCATCAGCTTCTGGATGTGATCGGGATCGGTCATCATCGTCACGTCCAGCGCAACGATCTCGTAGGCGATATCGGGCCGGAGCGCGGTCATCTGCTCGGCCGTCCAGATATCGCGCTTGGCGATCTCGGCGAATCGGCCGCCCTTGGCGGTGGCGCGCACCGTCGCTTCGACAAAGCCTTCATTGGTCAGGCTGTTGAGCACTACGTCAACGCCCTCGCCGCCGGTGTCCGCGAGGATCTGATCCGCGAAATCCGTTGTGCGTGAGTCATAAACATGCTCGACGCCCATTTCACGCAGCGTGGCGCGCTTGTACTTGCTGGCGGTGGCGAACACGGTCGCACCGTGCGCCCGGGCCATCTGCACGGCGGCCAACCCCACGCCACCGCTGGCGGCGTGGATGAGCACCTTGTCGCCTGGCTTGAGCTTGGCCCAGTCGAACGCGAGCCGAACCGTCAGTGCCGCAGCCGGGATCGTCGCCGCATCCACCGCGCCGATTCCGTCGGGGACGGTCGCCAGCAGCGGGGCAGGCACATTCAGCCGGCTGGCGAACGCACCCTGCATGGAACCGAAGACCCGCTGACCGATCTCGAATCCGGCTACTTCCGAGCCCAATTCGGTGACAACTCCGCACAGGTCACCACCAATCGGGCCAGGATCGCCGGGGTAGAGGCCGAGCACGTTGAGCACGTCACGGAAGTTGAGGCCGGCGGCCTCGATCCGAACCTGCACCTCGTTCGCCTTCGGCGGCGCCACCTCGACCTCGGTGAGGCGGAGGTTGTCGATCGCGCCGCGTTCGGTGGGCGCCAGCGCGTAGTCGTCGCTGCGCGGCATCGGCAGCTGGCCGTTGCGCGCCCAGTGCAGCAGCCGGGATACCAGGAAACGTCCTTGCCGCACTGCCATTTCGGGCTCGGCCACGGTAGTGCCGAGCGCGCCGGCGAGCCAGCTCAGCGACTCGTCGGAGGCGTCCCCATCCACCAGCCGAACGCGCAGCGTCGGCTGCTCGGCGATCAGCGTGCGCCCGAATCCCCACAGTGCGGCTTGGACGGGATCGACCGGTTCCCCGGGTTCGGTCGCCACTGCACGCTCGGTGACGATCCACAACCCGTCGGCCAGCGTGCCCTGCTGCGCGGCTTGCGAGCTCAACGCGGTCTGGGCTGCGCCGAGCAGGGTCGCGATCTCGGCTTCCAAGCGCTGGGCGAGATCGTCGGTGGTCTCATACATGTGCGGTTGTCCGGAACTGCGCCAGACGATTCCGCGGACTGGTGCACCGCCCTCGGCCGCCTTGGCGAACGCCTGCTGCCAGGACTGGACATCGGTGATGTCGGCCACGGTCGCGGCTCCCGGGACGTCGGCCGCCAACGCATCGAATCCGGCGATCAACCAGGTGCCGTTCGAGGTCTTGGTGGTCTCCGGTTCGGCGCTTTCGGCCACTGGAGCCGCGATCTCTTGCCAACCCAGGCTGTACAGCAGTCGGGTGGAGTCCCCACCCAGACCGCGCAGCAGCGCCTCGCGCGGGGCACGCTTCACCGTGAACTCGCGGATCCCGCCCAGCATCCGCCCATCCGGGCTCACGAAATCGAGGTCGAAGACCTGGGTTTCGTTGGTGAGGGCGTTCTCATGCCAGCGGGCACGGCAGTAGAATCGGCGCGGCATCTTCTCGTGCACGGTGACTTGCCCGTATCGCAAGGGCAGGAACAGATCCGACATCCCCTGCTCGGCGGCCAGCGTCGCCGGGAAGGCCGGAAACGCCACGCCGGTGCACAAGTCGAGCAGTACCGGGTGGATGGGTTCACTACCCAGGTGCTCGCTGAGTTCCTCACCGATCGCGATATCACCGATCGCCTCGCTCTGGCCGACCCAGAGCGACTTGAGCGAGGTGGACCACGTCGGTCCCCAGGCCAGTTCCATGTCGTGGAAGATGTCGAACAGTTCCTGCGGGCGGGTGCGATCCATCTGCTCGATCGCCTCGTCTGGGGAGAGTGTGCCCTCCGGCGATTCCTCATCGGGATCGACGCCCGCCAGCAGGGTCCCGTCGGAGTTCAGTGACCACTCGGAGTCCCGGACGCCGTGGGGCCGGCTGTGCACCTGGAACTTCCAGCCGTCATCGACCGGATGCAGGGTGAGCTGGACTTCACGGGACGCCTTGTCCGGCAGGACGATCGGCTCGTAGAAG
This sequence comes from uncultured Mycobacterium sp., assembly GCA_900078375.1. GTDB lineage: Bacteria > Actinomycetota > Actinomycetes > Mycobacteriales > Mycobacteriaceae > Mycobacterium. The sequence continues at coordinate 65,713 of FLQS01000018.1, forward strand.
AAGACTTCCTTCACCCGCGCGGGTGCTCCAGCCGAAGCCAGCGCCATCGCCGCGTACGTCGCGCCGGGAACAACCACCGTGCCGTAGATGACGTGATGCGCCAACCACGGCTGCGTCTTGACCGACAGCACGGTGGTGTAGACGGTGTCGCCAGAAGCGAGATCCTTGGCACTGCCCAGGATTCCGGAGAGTCGAACGCCGTCAGCGCCTCCGGACGCAAGACCGGACACTTTTGGCCAGTACCGACGGCGCTGGAACGGATAGGTGGGCAGTTCGAGCCGGTGGCTCGGAGCGTGGTGTTTGGCGGCGAAGTCGGGCCGGTGTCCACAGATGTACGTCGTGGCAAGGGCTTCGGTGATCTGGCGCTGAGCATTGGCGCCCTTGCGCAATGACACGATCGCACGCGGCGTGGCGGAGGTCTCCGGCCAGATCTGCAACGCGGCAGCGGTCAGGATCGGCTGCGGACCGATCTCCATCAAGACCGAGCAGCCCAGCGCGGCGACGGTGCGCACACTTTCGGTGAACTGCACCGGCTGACGGGAATGCCGTCGCCAATATTGTGCGTTGATCGGTGTCTCGTTGGTGAGCACGGCGCCGGTCCGGTTGCAGACCAGCGGCCTCGACGGCACGGCGTACGCGAATTGCTTCGCGAACGCCTCGAATTCGTCGAGTACCGGGTCAAGCAATTCCGAGTGGAAGGCGTGGCTGGTCTCCAGCCAGGTGCAGCGGGTGCCGTCCGCGCTGCACGCGGCGACGATCTGCTCCAGATCCTCGCCGGGACCCGACAGCACCGTATTGCGGCCGTTGTAAGCGCCCACCGACACGCGCGGGAACGTGCCCGCGGCGTGCTCCACATATTCCGGATCGGCGAACACCGCCACCATCCGGCCGCCCGCGGGCAGGCTGCCGAACAGCCGCCCGCGCTCGGCGATCAGCCGGGCCCCGTCCTCGAGGCTGAAGACTCCCGCCACGCACGCCGCCGCGTACTGGCCGACGCTGTGGCCCAGCACCACGTCGGGCTCGATGCCCCAGGACTGCCACAGCCGGGCCAGGCCCATCTCGACGGCGAAGATCGCGGGCTGGGCAAATGACGTGTGCCGCAGCGTTTCTGCGGCCTCGCGGTCACTGGAGAACAGCACGTCCAGCAGCGGTCGCGGGAGTATCGGGTCCACGGCCTGAGCGCAGCGCCGCACGGTATCGGCGAATACCGGCTCGGTGTCGAACAACTCGCGCGCCATGCCCGGATACTGGCTGCCCTGCCCGGGGAAGAACCACGCCGTGGTGGGCGGGTCGGTGCACTCCCCGCGGAGCACGCCCGGCCGGAGACGGTTCGCCACCAGATCGTCCAGCAACATCTTGGCCTCTTGGCCGGATGTAGCGACCACCGCGGCCCGGTGTTCGAAGTGCGAACGTCCCGCTCCGGCGGTGAAGCACACGTCAGCGAGCGAGGATTCAGTGTGGGTGTCCAGCCAGGTGGAGTAGCGCTGGGCCAGCGCCACCAGGCCTTGCGCCGACCGCGCGGACAGCGGCAGCAAGCTCAACGGTTCGCGGACGGCCTCGGGTGCGGCTGCACCGTCGGAAGGTTCGTCGGCGGCATCCTCGGCCAATGGGGGTTGCGGCGCCTCTTCGATCAGGACGTGTGCGTTGGTGCCGGTGAACCCGAACGCGCTCACACCGGCCCGGCGCGGCCTGCCGTCGGCGTACCACGGCGTCGCCCTGTCCACTACCCGCACTGGCAGTGAGTCCCACGGGATGTGCGGCGAGCGATTCTGGAAGTGCAGGTTCTGCGGGAGCAGGTCGTGCTGTAGCGACAACACCACCTTGACCAAACCGGCGACTCCCGCGGCGGACTCCAGGTGCCCGATGTTGGTCTTGGCCGTTCCCATCAGCAGCGGCCGGTTCGGGTCGCGGCCGGCGCCGTAGACGGCCGCGGCCGCCTGTACCTCAATCGGATCACCCAGCGGGGTGCCGGTGCCATGCGCTTCGAGGTAGTCGACATCACCACCAGTGAGACCGGCGCGAGTCAGCGCCGCACTGATAAGTCGTTGTTGTGCACCACCATTGGGTACAGTCAAACCGCTGGAGGCGCCGTCCTGGTTGACTGCGCTGCTGCGGATGACCGCGCAGACCCGGTCGCCGTCGCGCTGCGCGTCGCTCAGGCGCTTGAGCACCAAAATGCCACAGCCTTCACCGCGCACGTAGCCGTCGGCGGCCGCGTCGAAGGTCTTGCATCGGCCATCTGGAGCCAGCATCCGTGCGCGGGACGCGGCGACGATGGACGCCGGGCTCAACAAGACGTTGACGCCGCCGGCCAGCGCCATATCGCAGTCGCCCGAGTGCAGAGCCTGACTGGCTTGATGGACGGCCACCAGCGACGAGCTGCAGGCGGTGTCCACCGCCATCGCCGGTCCTTCCAGACCGAGGGTGAATGCCACCCGGCCGGCAATGGCATTGAGCGCATTGCCGGTGATGAAATGGGCTTCGAGGTTCTCAACCGATTCGCCCGACAGCAGATGCGAGTATTCGTTGGCTCCCACGCCGACGAAGACACCAGTTCGGCTGCCGCGCACAGCTGACGGCGCGTAACCGGCTCTCTCTAGCCCTTCCCACGCAATCTCGAGCATCAGGCGCTGCTGCGGATCAATCCAGACGGCCTCGCGCGGCGAGATGCCGAAGAACTCCGGATCGAATCCATCGACGCTGTCCAGGTATCCGCCGTTGCGGGTGTAGATCTTGCCCGGCATCTGCTGATCAGGGTCGTAGAACTCGTCGACGTCAAAGCGGTCCTCGGGAATCTCCCGGATCGCATCCACCCCGCCGGACAGCACGTCCCAGTACGCCTCGACGTCGGGCGAGCCGGGGAACCGGCAGGCCACCGCGATGATCGCGATCGGTTCGTCGGTGGCCGAGGTCGCGAGCGAGGTCGGTGGGGCCGCAAGTTGACTGCCGGCCCGTTCGTTGAGGTTGAGCACATCGGAGAGCAGATAGTCCGCCACGTCGGACAGCCGAGGGAAGTCCATGGCCAGCGTCGCCGGCAGCTCCTTGCCGACCGCCTGCTCCAGCCGTCGCCTCAGCTCCACGGCCATCAGGGAGTCCATGCCGAGATCGAAGAACCCGGCCTCTTCGCGAATCTCCGACGCGTCGATCCGCGTCACCTCTGCGACGGTGTTGCGGAGGTGTTCGAGGACCAGTTTCTTGCGCTGCTGAACGGGAGCGGCGGTGAGCTGCTCGACCAGTCGGGTGCTTCCCGACGCCGGGGGTGTCGCCGAGATCGATTCGGGCACTTCCCGAGCCACCTCGGCCAGTAGCGCTCGGCGGCCGGCCTGCAGGTAGATCGGCAGGAAGCGGGCCCAGTCGATCCGCGCCACCACTGCCTGCGCGGGTCCTTGCGAACCGGCCGCCGCCATGACGTCGGCCATCCCGGCCAGCGCGTCCGACGGCGACAGGGTGCGGATGCCGCGCCGCTCCAGTTGTGTGCGGGCGTCCTGGTCGGCCATGCCTGCTGACCATGGGCCGAAGTTGACGCTGATCGCAGGAACACCCTGCTCGCGCAGCCGCCAGGTCAACCCGTCGAGGAAGGCGTTGGCCGCGCTGTACACGGTCTGGCCGTAGCTGCCCCACACCGACGATATCGAGGAAGTCGACAGGAAGAAGTCCAGCTGCAGATCTGCGCTTGCTTCGCTCAGATGCCAAGCACCCCAGACCTTCCCGGAGAACACCCGATCCATCTCGGCGCTCTCCAGGGAGCTCAGCGGCGTGGTGTTGTTCTCGCCTGCGGCGTGCACGATGCCGGCCAACGGGGGGAGTTCGGCCTGCACCGTGGCGAGCAGGCGCGCGACATCGTGCGGGTCGGCGACATCAGCGGCGATCACCCGGACGTTGCAGCCGTGTTGCTCGCGGAGCGCATCGATGCGACGTTGCGCCACTTCGCTGGGCGCGCGCCTGCCGGTCAGCACCAGTTGCCGGGCGCCGTGCGCGGCCAGGTATCCCGCGATCTCCAGCCCGAGCGAGCCCAGCCCGCCGGTCACCAGATACGTTGCGTCTGCGCGTAATTCCAGCGGTATCGAGTTCGGCTGTCCGTTACGACGAACCAGCCGGGGCACCTGCACGGTTTCCGCACGAAGTGCGATCTGGTCTTCACCGGCCGATGCCGTGACGACCTGCTTGATCAACCGTGCCCACTCGTCGGCGCCGCGGCCGGACAGGTCGACGAGCCCGCCCCACACCTGCGGATACTCCAGCGCGGCGGCCCGGCAGAATCCCCACAGGCTGCTCTGTTCCGGCGACACCGTGTCGTCGTTGGTAACTCGTTGTGCACCATGGGTGGTCACCCAGATCGGGGTGCGCAGTTCGGCAGCTGCCGCGGCACGGAACAGCCGCTGGGTGCCGCCAAGGACACGGTGTTGCATCCGCAGCAGCGAGCGCATCGACGGCGCCCCGTCGGAGTCCAGCGCCGCGATGTGCAGGATGCGCAGTTCCGGCTCGTCGTGGACCGCGGTGCGCAATTCGTCAACCAGGCGTTCCTCGTCGGCGTCGGACACCGGCAGTCCGAGGACGCGGTGCCGGTGTCCGTTCGTGGTTAACGCGTCGATCAATGGCTGCATGACGACGGCGTCATCGCCGATGAGCAGCCAAGCCGCTCCTTCGCCGATCTCCGCAGGAGAGGAGTTGACCGACCGTTCCCAGCGGATCTCGTAGCGGATGTCAGCGATCGATTGCGCGCTTCGTTGCCGGTTATGTTGCGCAGCAAGCTTGTTCAGTACTTCGGCGGTCGTCTGGCTGGTGCCGGCGACGTCGAGCAATGCGGCCAGTTCCTCGATTCGGCCGTCCTCGAGCAGCCGGACGGCTTCGGTGCGCGGGCCGTCTGACGCCGTTGTCTGAACCTGCTTGCTGCTGAACCAGTACTGGCGATGCTGGAAGGGATAGGTCGGCAGATCGAGCTTGTGCGCCGGTTGTGGCACCAGCGCACCGAAATCGGGCAAATGCCCGGCTACGTAAGCTCCTGCCAGGGCTTCGGTGACCTGGCGATGGTCGGCGCCATTGCGGCGCAGCGACGGTACCGCCTTAGGGGCGGTCGCCGGGTCCGGCCAGGCCCGCAGCGCCGCGGCGGTGAGCACCGGCTGCGGGCCGACCTCGAGCAGCAGTGCGCAGCCGAGCTCGGCCAGCGTGGCAACACCCTTGGCGAATTGGACCGGCTGGCGGGCATGGCGGCGCCAGTAGGAGCCGTCGAGCTTGGCGTTGCGCCCGAGGGCGGCACCCGTCCGGTTGCACACCAGAATCCGTTGTGGCGCCCCGAATTCGAACCCATTCGCGTAAGCCTCGAAAGCGTCGAGAGCCGGATCCAGGAGCGCCGAGTGGAATGCATGGCTGGTATCCAGCCAGTCGCAGCGCGCCCCGTCGTCGGTCAGCTCCGCGACCGCCTGTTCCAGGTCGGCCGCGGGTCCGGACAGGACGGTGTTGGCGCCGTTGTAGGCGGCCACCGACAGGCTCGGGAATTTGTCGGTGAGGCGTTCGACCCGATCCGCATCGGCGAAGATCGCGCACATCCGCCCCCCAGTGGGCAGGTCTCCGAACAGGCGGCCCCGCTCGGTCAGTAGCCGGGCACCGTCCTCGAGGCTGAACACGCCCGCCACACAGGCCGCCGAATACTGGCCGACGCTGTGTCCGAGCACCACATCCGGTTCGAAGCCCCGCGACTGCCAGAGCCTGGCCAGGCCCATCTCGACTGCGAAGATCGCGGGCTGGGCGTGCCGGGTCTGCTTCAGTGTCTCGGTGCCATCGGCATCGAAGATGATGTCCAGCAAGGGCTTTCCGAGCGCTTCGCCAACTGCCTCGGCGCACCGGGTCATGGTCTCGGCGAACACCGGTTCGGTCTCGAAGAGCTCCCAGGCCATGCCGGCGTACTGACTGCCCTGCCCGGGGAACAACCACGCGGTCTTCGGGGCGTCTGCGCTGTCGCCGCGCACCAGCCCGGGGGCAGGCAGGTCGTCGGTTAGCGCACCGAGCAGCTCGCGTGCGGACTCCAGAGAATTGACCACCAAGGCGGCCCGATGCTCGAAATGGGCGCGACCGGCGCCGGCCGTCAGGCACACGTCGGCCAGGGTGGCCTCGGGATGTCCGCTGAGCCAGCTGCGGTAGTGCTCGGCGGTCTGGACTAGGGCGGCGGGAGTCCGGGCCGACAGCGGAAGCACCATGAACCGGCGGTCGTCCGCTGGTGCGCCAGCGGCTCTGGGCGCAACCTGCGGTGCCTCTTCGAGGATGACGTGCGCATTGGTGCCGGAGAAGCCGAATGAGCTGACGCCCGCGATGCGAGGCTTCTCGGAGCGTTCCCAGGCGACGGCCTCGTCCACGACACGCACGGGAATCCGATCCCAGGGAATGTGCGGTGACGGATTGCGGAAATGCAGGTGCTTGGGCAATTCCTGGTGTTCCAGGGACAGGACGACCTTGAGGATCCCGGCGACGCCCGCGGCGGCTTCCAGATGTCCGATGTTCGTCTTCGCCGACCCGATCAGCAGCGGTCGGTCGGCGTCGCGGCCCTTGCCCAGGGCGGCAGCGGCCGCTTGGACCTCGATGGGATCGCCCAGCGACGTCCCGGTCCCGTGCGCCTCCAGGTAACCGATATCGCTCGGGGCCAGCCCCGCACTTTCCAGCGCCTCATGGATTACGCGCTGCTGGGCCACCCCGTTGGGCACGGTCAGGCCGCCCGATGCGCCGTCCTGGTTGACCGCGCTGCCGCGGATCACGGCGCGGATGTGGTCACCGTCGCGGATCGCGTCTTCGAGGCGCTTGACGGCGATGACACCGCAGCCCTCGCCGCGTACGTAGCCGTCGGCGGCGGCGTCGAAGGTCTTGCAGCGGCCGTCGGGTGCCAGCATCCGGGAGTGGGAGAACGTGATCATGGTGGCCGGGCTGAGCATGACGTTGACCCCGCCGGCCAGCGCGAGATCGCATTCGCCCAGGCGCAGCGCCTGGCAGGCCTGATGAATCGCCACCAGAGACGAGCTGCAGGCAGTGTCGACAGTGACCGCGGGGCCTTGCAGCCCCAGTCGGTAGCTGATCCGGCCGGCCGCGGCCGCGCTGGACGTACCGACTGCCAGATAGGCTTCGATCTCGGGGTAACTCAGTGCGTCCGATGCCATGCCCAGGAAGTCATGGGTGGCCAAACCGATGAACACGCCCGTGCGAGTATTCGCCAAAGCCGTTGGCGCGGTGCCGGAATGCTCCACAGCGCGCCACGCGGTCTCCAGCAGCAATCGATGCTGCGGGTCCATCACGTTGGCTTCGCGGGCCGAGACTCCGAAGAAGGGCGCGTCGAACCCGGTGACATCGTCGACGAACCCGGCGCGGCGGGTGACTATCTTGCCGGGAGCGTCCGGGTCCGGGTCGAAGAACTCCTCGACATCCCACCGGTCCTGGGGCACCTCGGTGACCGCGTCCCGACCGTTGTGCAGGACGTCCCAGTACTGGTCTGCGTCCGCGGCGCCGGGAAAACGGGCCGCGTAGCCGACGATCGCGAAGCGGGGCGCCTGCTGCGTCGGATGTTCGGTTAATACCATCAGGTTTTGTGCTCTCCGCGTCGGGCCGGTAATTCGTCGATTCACTACGGGAGACCACGTCAGGCGCAGGATTGACTCCGGAACGGCCACGGCCCGGTCATCTCCCGACAGCGACGGCCGGCTCGTCTCCCGTGGGTCAGTATTGCATGTGCGTTGCTGAAGATCGCGCTTTCGGGTTCTCTTGACAGTGTCCCCGTAGCTAGCCGCACGGGGTCGTCACAGGGCCCTCGCTACCACCCCTGAGCTGGCCTATCGGGTCTGTCGACGACCGTCTTAGCGCCAGGCGCTATGTTGGTCTGGCCACCAGCAGCGCCGGTCTCAAGGCCGTGCCGTTCGACCCGGGAGGGGAATATTGCATATCGGGAAGATTTCGATCGGCACAATCGATGATTGGTCGCCGAGCCCCGGTGTGGTGATCTCCTGGCGCCCGACAAATGCGGCGACGGAGAAGGCTCGGCAAGCGCCGGTCAGCTCGGTTCCCGTGAGCTATATGCAGGGCCAGCATATCCGTGGCGTTTATGAACAGGACGCTGCGGGGCTGGACTATTCGCGGCAGATCATTGCTACCTGCGAAGTTCCTGGTCAGTGCGATATTTCGGCCATGAATCATGCGCTGAACGCGTATCTGCGCCGCCATGACACCTATCGGAGTTGGTTCGAGTATTCAGGATCCGGCGATATTGTCAGGCGAACGATCGCTGACGCCTCCGATATTGAATTCGAGCCCGTTGATTTCGGCGAAATGACCGCCGAAGACGCGCGTAAACACATTGTCGATATTCCGACTCCCCTGGAATGGGGCTGCTTTTCCTTCGGGGTGGTCCAGAGTGCGGATCATTTCGATTTCTACGCCAGCATCGACCACGTCCACGGCGACGCGGCGCTCATCGGGATCACCATGCTCGAGGCCCACGGTATGTACACGTCGTTGACGATGACCGGGCAGCCGATGGCCTTGCCCGAGGCAGGCAGCTTCGACGATTTCTGTCTCCAGGAGCACGCGTCCACGGCGGATCTGACCGTCGATTCGCCGGAGGTCCGCGCCTGGATCGAGTTTGCCGAGAACAACAACGGCACGCTTCCGGAGTTTCCGCTGCCGCTGGGTAACCCGCTGGAACCGACGGTCGCCGACATGGTCGGCGACCTGCTGATGGACGCTGACCAGACCGCGCGATTCGAAGCGGCCTGTACGGCGGCCGGTGTCCGCTACGTCGGCGGTCTGTTCGCCTGCACCGCCATGGTGGACCATGAATTGACCGGTGCGGCAACCTATTACGGACTCACCCCGAGGGACACCCGCAGGACGACGGACAACTTCACGACGCAGGGCTGGTTCACCGGTCTGGTCCCGATCACCGTCCCGATCGCCGCGACGTCGTTCGGTGAAGCCGCCTGGGCGGCACAGACTTCCTTCGATACCGGTCTGAGCCTGGCAAGGGTTCCTTACTACCGGGTGCTGGAGTTGGCGCCGTGGTTGGACAAGCCGCGGCCGAACTTCCCTGTCTCGAACTTCCTGCATGGCGGCGCCGCACCCTTGAACGCCGTGCTCGCTGCCGCTGACATGGGCTATTCGAACAATATCGGCATCTACTCCGACGGAAGATTCTCCTACCAGCTGACGATCTATATATTCCGATACGAGGCCGGTACCACGATGTCGGTGATGTTCCCGGACAACCCGATCGCCCAGAAATCGGTCGCCCGGTACATAGCAGCGATGAAATCGGTGTGTGGGCGGATCGCAGACGGCGGGCATTGGTGACGACTTGCGAGTAGCGAGACCTCACGAAACACAGGTGAGGGCAGCCGGATGAGGACAACGTGCGACGGCTAGCTGATTTTGTGGTGCGCTGGCCCTGGGCAGTGATTGGGCTCTGGGTCGCGTTGGCGGTGACGCTACCGCTGACGTTCCCGAGCCTGACCGACATGGCTCAGAAACACCCGCTGGCCATGCTGCCCGGCGACGCACCGTCGAGCGTCGCGGCCCGGCAGATGACCGAAGCGTTCTCCGAACCCGGCGGCGACGATCTGCTGCTGGTGGTCCTCACCGACGAGCGCGGGCTAAGCCCCGCGCACGAAGCGACCTACCGCAAGCTGGTGGGCGCGCTCCGCGAAGACCAGCACGACGTCGTGATGCTGCAGGACTTTGTCGAAACTCCGGCGCTGCGTTCATTTTTGACGAGCAAGGACAACAAGTCCTGGGTCGTGCCCGTGGGGCTGGCCGGCGCGTTGGGCACCCCGCAGTCTTATGACGCGTACAAGCGGGTCGCCAGTATCGTCAAACAGAACACCGCAGGCAGCCCGCTGGAAGTACACCTGACCGGACCGGCGGCGACCGTCGCCGATCTCACCGTCGCCGGCGAACGGGACCGGCTGCCAATCGAACTCGCGATCGGCGTGTTGGTACTCCTCGTGCTCCTGGTGGTTTATCGCAACCCGATCACCATGCTGCTGCCCTTGATCGGAATCGGGACATCCCTGGTGATCGCGCAGTCCGTGGTCGCCGGCCTGTCCAATCTGACCGGGTTGGGGGTGTCGAACCAGGCCATCATTCTCCTCAGCGCGATGATCGCCGGTGCCGGAACGGATTACGCGGTCTTTCTGATCAGCCGCTATCACGACTACGTGCGACGCGGCGAAAGCTCCGAGGATGCGGTTCGGCAGGCATTGGGCTCGGTGGGCAAGGTGATCACCGCATCCGCTGCCACCATCGGCATCACGTTCCTCGGGATCAGCTTCGCCAAGATGGGGGTCTTCTCCACCGTCGGCGTTTCATCGGCGATCGGGGTCGGCGTGGCTTACCTCGCCGCGCTCACGCTGTTGCCGGCCATCATCGCCGTCGCCGGGCCGCGCGGCTGGATCACGCCGCGGCGTGAGCTGACTACCCGGTGGTGGCGGCGGTCAGGCATCCGTATCGTGCGCCGGCCACGGGTGCATCTGGTGGCCAGCGTCCTGATCCTGATTCTGCTTGCCAGCTGCGTGGGGTTGGCGAAGTACAACTACGACGATCGCAAGGCGGTGGCCGCGTCGGACCCGAGTTCGGTCGGCTACACCGCGCTGGAACGCCATTTCGACCTCAACCAGTCCATCCCCTCCTACGTCCTGATCCGTTCGCCGCGTGACCTGCGTACCCCGCAGGCCCTCGCGGATCTGGAACAGATGGCCGAGCGCATCAGTCAGGTGCCGAATATCGCAATGGTCAGCGGTATCACTCGACCGACCGGATCCGTGCCGCAAGAATTCAGGGCCACTTATCAGGCGGGCCTGGTCGGCAATCAGCTTGGCAACGGCGCGGCGATGATCGCGGCCAACATGAACGACCTCAATCACCTTGCGGGCGGAGCCAACACGCTCGCGACCAACCTCGGCGATGTGCGCGGCCAGGTCACCCAGATCGCCACCAGCGTCCAGGGGATGGTCGACGCGTTCTCCGCGATCAGAGGCCAGTACGGCGGCGACAAGCTCGTCAAGAACGTCGAGACCGCGGCCAAGCTCGTCAACGCGATGAACCGGCTCGGCAATTCGATGGGCATCAACGTCCAGGCCGCCAAGGACCTGTTCGCCTGGGTGGGGCCGGTGCTGGTGGCGTTGCACGGCAATGCCGTCTGTGATCTCGACCCCTCCTGCGCCGAGACCCGCGGTCATTTTCAGGCACTGGTCGACGCGCGCAATGACGGAACCCTCGACGAGATCAATTCTCTGGCAGGGCAATTGCAGTCAATGCAGGACAGGCAGTCCCTCGACGCGACCCTGCGCCAGCTCAGTGACGCCTTCGGCAGGCTGACCAAGGTCATGCACACCATGGGACTGGACTCGCCCGGCGGTGCCCAGGCGAGCACCAACAAACTTCGGCAAGGCGCTGATCGGGCTGCCAGCGGCAGCCGAGACGTCGCCACCGGTGTAGGCCAGGTCGTCGACCAGATCCAGCTCATGCGAACCGGCCTCGATCAGGCCGCAGCGTTCCTGTTGTCGATGAAGCAGGACGCCGCAAGCCCCGCGATGGCGGGATTCAACATTCCGCCCGAAGTCCTCAATCTGCCTGACTTCAAAATGGCTTCCAAGATGTTCATCTCGCCCGATGGGCATTCGGTGCGCTATCTGGTGCTCACCAAACTCGATCCGTTCAGTGCCGCCGCGATGGATCAGGTCAATGCGATCAGCGACGCCGCCCGCAGTGCGCAACCGAACACCAGCCTGTCGGACGCAACGATCTCAATGGGCGGTTACCCCGCCGCGTTGCGGGACACCCGCGACTACTACCAGAAGGACATCCGGTTCATCATCGCCGTCACCATGACCGTGGTGCTGCTGACGTTGATGTTGCTGCTGCGCGCCGTGATCGCGCCGCTGTATCTGGTTGGCTCCGTGGTGCTTTCGTATTTTGCGGCACTGGGCATCGGCATCCTGGTCTTCCAATACCTCTTCGGACAACAGTTGCACTGGACAGTGCCGCCGTTGGCGTTCGTGGTGCTGGTCGCGGTGGGAGCCGACTACAACCTGCTGTTCGCCTCACGATTGCGGGACGAATCCTTTGGCGGCACGCGCTACGGCGTCATCCGGACGCTCTCGTCGACCGGCGGTGTCATCACCGCGGCTGGTCTGATTTTCGCGGCCTCGATGTGGGGTCTGCTGTTCTCCAGCATCGGTACCGTGGTGCAGGGAGGGTTCGTCATCGGTGTCGGAATCCTGCTGGACACGTTCCTGGTCCGGACCGTCACGGTGCCCGCCATGGCTACCCTGGTCGGAAAAGCGAACTGGTGGCCGTCACGTATGACATCGCAGGGAAGCGGTAAGGCATGAAAAAGCTACTCGCCACGGCAACCACGCTGCTGACCCTGTGTGCCACCGGCGGAATTGCAGCCGCCGACCAGCCGGCGCCGGATCAGCCGAACAATGACGGGCCGACGCCGATCGGCACGCCGGGCCGGGGATATGCACTTGGTGGCGCCCACGTTCTCGGCATTCCCTATGACGAGTACATCCGCCGCACGGGCGCGGACTGGTTCCCCGGCCTGGACCGTCAGATCGTCGATTACCCCGCCGGGCAGGTCCAGGGCCACAGCTTGGAGCGCCTGTTCCCCGGTATCGGCAGGCTGGACGACAACTTCCCCGGCCTGGGCGTCGACGGCCCGAGCATCGGCGAGTCGGTCGACGAAGGTGAAGGCAACGTCATCCGCGCGATCCAGGCAGGCGGGCCCGGTACCGCGATCGGGCTGTCTGAAGGCGCGATGGTGCTCAACGCCGTGCAGAACCGGCTGGCCACGGATCCGAACGCCCCGCCGCCAGATCAGCTGTCGTTCGCCACGTATGGCGATCCGATTGCACCGCACGCCTTCGGTGCGAGTTTCCTGGCCCAGAACTTCCCGGTGGGCAGCGTCGTTCCCGCGCTGGACTACCGGATGCCCGCCCCGGTCGAGAGCCAATATGACTCCTACCGTTTCGTCTCCGCCTACGACAGCATCGCCGACTGGCCGGACCGCCAGGACAACTGGATGTCGATGGCCAACGCGATCGTCGGACTGGCGACGGGTCACACCGCCGTGGCGTTCACCAATCCGAGTATGGTTCCGCCGCAGAACATCCGGACCACGGTCAACTCCAGGGGCGCGAAGACCACGACGTACCTGATCCCCGAGCAACACCTGCCGCTGGTATTGCCGTTCAAGTATCTCGGCGTCGACGAGGGCACGTTGAACCAGCTCGACGGCGTCCTGAAACCCATGGTGGACTCCGGATATTCGCGCAACGACGATCCGCTGACCGCGCCTATCGAAGTCGATCCGGTACACGGCTACGACCCTGCGGCCGTCACCGCGCCCGCCACTCAGGCCGCCTTCGGCGGCGGCACCGATCCGATTTCGCAGCTGATGGCCGGCTTCCAGTACGTGTTGGACCACGGTCCAAGCGCGCACTGATTTCAGACGCCGAGTAGACCTGCGGTCAGTAGCACGACACCGACCACGGCAAGCAGCACTGCGACCTCGCGCCGGCGCCGCGCACGAACCCAGCCGTGTAGTGCCGTCATCGCCGCGCGGGTGCCTTGCGGGGCGACCAGATAGGCGAGCAGCGGAATCTCCACGAGCGCGAACGCCACCACGTTGAACGTCACCAACGCCCCGAACCGGACGCCGGCCGCGGTCGCGCCGGCGGCGATGACGGCCAGTGCGGCCAGATAGTCGATCGAGGGCAGCGCGATGCCCAGGCCGGCCACGCCGGCCACCCACAGTGACTGGCCGTCGAGCAGACGACTCAGCCACGCCGGCGGCGTGCGGTCGCGGCCCTTGGTGACCGCCAGCATCGCGGCCGCCAGCAGCGCGAGCGCACCGATGACGATCTGCACCCTGGGCAGGGTGAAATGAGCCGACGCCGGGATCCGGGACTCCAGCGCGAACAACACCACCGCGCCGACTGTCAGGCCCATCACGAAGCCGCCGCACAGGAAGGCGGCCAGCTGCAGATGGGGGCGGGGACGATTCAGCATCAGGACCGACATCCCGATGCGAAACGGTTCCAGACTCACCGCGACAGCCATCACCAACAGGGTGAACCACATCGGCTGATCAGCTACGCATCCAGCCGCACGAACTGTCCTTGGCGGTACTCTTCGATGCACGCGGCCCGGCGGATCTTGCCGCTGGTGGTGGTTGGGATCGACCCCGGCTCCACGAGGACGATATCGGCGACCTGCAAGCCGTGGGCACGCGAAATGGCCGCGATCACATCGGTTTTCACGTCGGCGTACTCGTCGGCATCATCACGCTTCTTGAGCTCGACGATGGTCACCAGCGTCTCGCTCTGCTCGTCGGACACCGCGATGGCAGCCACTCGACCCCGGGTGAGCTTCTGCACCGTCGATTCGATGTCTTCGGAGTAGTGGTTGCGGCCCCGCACGATCAGCATGTCCTTGATGCGGCCCACGATGAACAGATCGCCCTGCGAGATGAACCCTCGATCGCCGGTGCGTAGCCAGCCGTGCTCCGGGTCGCCCTCGGTAGCGTCGATCAGGCTCGCGCCGAACGCGGACCCGGTCTGCTCCGGTTTGCGCCAGTAGCCGGCAGAGACGTTCTCGCCATGCGTCCAGATTTCGCCGACGGTGCCGTCGGGGCACAGCTCGCAGGTGTCGGCGTCGACGATCCGCACCAACGGCGAGGCCGGCAACTGATATCGCAGCAATGGGGACGCGCCGGGTTTGCGTACCGCGATCCCTCGCGACAGTTCGACGGCGTCGAAGTCGACGACTTCCGGCACCTGATTCGCGGTGCTGCTGGCGACGTAGACCGTCGCCTCGGCCAGGCCGTACGAGGGCGCCATCACCTCGGGGCGAAGACCGATCGGGGCGAGGCGTTCGTGGAATCTGACCACGGTCTCCGGGTGGATGCGTTCGGCTCCATTGATGATGCCGATGACGCCGCTGAGATCGAGGCCGTCCAGTTCGTCGTCGGTGCTGCGCCGTGCGGTGAGGTCGAAGGCGAAGTTCGGCGCGCCCGACCATGCCTTCGGGTGGCGGCCCAACGCCTGCAGCCAGCGCGCCGGCCGCGACAGGAACGCGATCGGGCTCATCAGATCGGCGGGGTGCCCGCTGAAGATCGGTGCACCGATCCCGAGCATCAGTCCCATGTCGTGGTAGAACGGCAGCCACGAGACCAGGCTGGTGCCCGGGGGGAACTCCCCGCCGTAGTGCGGCACGTAATCGGCCATCAGCTGCTCGAAATTGGCGCACATATTGCGGTGCGAGATCATCACGCCGGCCGGTAGCCGCGTCGAGCCAGAGGTGTACTGCAGATAGGCGATATCCGGTCCATCGGGTATCTCGGTGTCGACAACGTTGGCCGCATCCAGGTCGAGCGTGTCCACTGCGATCGTGGCGATCACGGCGGCGCCGTCGTCCACGTACTGTGCGGCGACTTCGAAGACATCGGAGGTGGTCAGCACCACGGTTGGCGACGTATCGGTCACCACGGCGCTGACTCGTTCGTCGTGGGAACCGGGCACCGGAACCGACAGCGGGACCGCGATGAAACCGGCCTGCATGGCGCCCAGGAACGCGACGATATAGGCCAGGCCCTGCGGGGCGATGATCAGTGCCCGGTCGCCGGGGGCGCCGTGCTGGCTGATCTCCTGCGCGACGTTGAGTGTCCGGCGATACACCTGTGACCAGGTCAAAGTCGCGGAGATTCCGTTCCAATCCCGGTCATAGTCGGTGAACGTGAAGGCGACATCGTCTGGTGTCAGACCAGCGCGTTCGCGCAGCACGGACAGGATTGAAACGTTCGGCACGGCCTTAGGCTACTCAACGGGAATTTGAATCAGGCTCGACCCTGCTGTGGCCGCGGCGCCCCGTCACATGTGAAAATAAACGTGTTATGAGCAACACAGAGCTGAGCCCCGCCTCGCTACGTGAGGCGTTCGGGCATTTCCCGTCCGGTGTCATCGCTATCGCCGCGGAGGTCGACGGCATTCGAGTCGGTCTGGCGGCCAGCACCTTCGTGCCGGTGTCGCTGGATCCGCCGTTGGTCTCGTTCTGTGTGCAGAACAATTCGGAGACCTGGCCGAAGCTGAAGGACCTGCCGTCCCTGGGTATCAGCCTGCTGGGTGAGTCCCATGACGTCGCGGCACGCACCCTGGCGGCCAAGACCGGGGATCGCTTTGCCGGGCTCGACACGCACTCACACGAGAGCGGCGCGGTGTTCGTGCACGGCACCAGCGTGTGGCTGCAGAGTTCGATCGAGCAGCTGGTGCCGGCCGGTGACCACACCATCGTCGTCTTGGCGGTCACCAACATCACCGTGCACGACGTTCCACCGATTGTGTTCCACCGCAGCACTTTCCGCAGACTGGGCGCGTAGCCCAGCCTGGCCCCGCGGCGCGGGTCAGGGTTTCTCGCCGAGTTCTTCGCGATAGGCGGCGATACGCTGTTCGATCTCGGCCGCGTCGTCGGGCCGACCCTCTTTGAGAGCCAGTTCGGCGCGGGCGGACAGCTCGCGGATCGCCGTGCGAATGTCGTTGACGCTGTGGACGCTATCCATGGTTCGAGGCTACCCAGATGGCCGCCAATAGGAACGGGCCGCGAGAAATCCCTGAGGAAATCTCGCGGCCCGCTCGCCGAAGCTGTGAACTACTTGTTGCGCCGACTCGGTCTGATGGTTCCGCTCACTTCGTTCGCCGGAACAAAATATTGCCCAGCCAGACCACCGGGTCGTACTTGGCGTCGGCCACGCGCTCCTTCATCGGGATCAGCGCGTTGTCGGTGATCTTGATGTGCTCGGGGCACACCTCGGTGCAGCACTTGGTGATGTTGCAGAAGCCCAGGCCGTTTTCCTCCTGGGCCATATTGCGACGGTCCAAGGTGTCGAGCGGGTGCATCGACAGCTCGGCTTGCCGCATCAGGTAACGCGGGCCGGCGAAGGACTTCTTGTTCTCCTCGTGGTCACGGTTGACGTGGCACACGTCCTGGCACAGGAAGCACTCGATGCACTTGCGGAACTCCTGGCTGCGGTTCACATCCTCCTGCTGCATGCGGTACTCGCCGGGCTGCAGGTCCTTCGGGGGAGTGAACGACGGGATCTCCCGCGCCTTGTCGTAGTTGAAGGAGACGTCGGTGACCAGGTCGCGCATGACGGGGAAGGTCCGCAGCGGGGTGATCGTGACGACCTCGTCCTCGCCGAACGTCGACATCCGGGTCATGCACATCAGCCGCGGCCGACCGTTGATCTCGGCGGAACACGAACCGCATTTGCCGGCCTTACAGTTCCACCGCACCGCGAGGTCGCCGGCTTGCGTGGCTTGCAGCCGGTGGACGATGTCGAGCACCACTTCGCCGTCGTTGACCTCGACGGTGTAGTCCTGCAGGTCGCCGCCGGCCTCGTCGCCGCGCCAAACCCGCAGTTTCGCGTCGTAAGCAGCCATTTTCAGCCCTTCCGCTCAGGGTGCTCGGCCAGTTGATCTTCGGTGTAGTACTTCTCGAGTTCGGACAGCTCGAACGTGCCCAGCAGGTCGGGGCGCATCACCGGCTGCTGCTCGGGCGTCACCGTGACATTGGGCACGATCGCGTCGGCCTCGCCGGGCGCCACCCGGCAGACCAGCAACTTGTTGCGCCAGTGAGCGTCCATCTTGGGGAAGTCGTCGCGGGTGTGTCCGCCACGGCTTTCCGTGCGCTGCAGCGCGGCCTTGGCCACGCACTCGCTGACCAACAGCATGTTGCGCATGTCGATGGCCAGATGCCAGCCGGGGTTGAAGATCCGGCCGCCTTCGACGACGACGTTGGCGTAGCGCGCCTTGAGCTCGTCGATCTTGGCGAGGGCCTCTTGGAGTTCGCCCTCCTTGCGGATGATGCCCGCCAGGTCGTTCATCGACTGCTGCAGCTCGGCGTGCAGGGTGTAGGGGTTCTCGGCGTTGGCCTTCGGCTCGAACGGCGACAGCGCCAGCTTGGCAGCCTCGTCGATCGCCGCGTCCGTCACCGCGGGGCGGTTGGCCAGTGCCCGTACGTAGTCGGCCGCACCGAGCCCGGCGCGACGGCCGAACACCAGCAGGTCCGAGAGCGAGTTGCCACCGAGCCGGTTCGAGCCGTGCATACCGCCCGAGCACTCGCCCGCGGCGAACAGGCCGGGTGTCGAGCCCGCGCCGGTGTCGGGATCGACCTCGATGCCGCCCATCACGTAGTGACAGGTCGGGCCGACTTCCATCATGTCCTTGGTGATGTCGACTTCGGCCAGCTCGATGAACTGGTGGTACATCGACGGCAGGCGGCGCTTGATCTCCTCGGCGGGCATCCGCGAGGCGATGTCGAGATAGACGCCGCCGTGTGGGGTGCCGCGGCCGGCCTTGACCTCGTCGTTGATGGCACGGGCGACCTCGTCGCGAGGCAGCAGGTCAGGGGTGCGGCGCGCGGAGTCGTTGTCCTTGAGCCACTGATCGGCTTCGTCCTCGGATTCGGCGTACTGCCCCTTGAACACCTCGGGGATGTAGTCGAACATGAACCGCTTGCCCTCGGAGTTCTTCAGCACCCCGCCGTCACCGCGGACACCCTCGGTGACCAGGATGCCCTTCACTGACAGCGGCCAGACCATGCCGGTCGGATGGAACTGGATGAACTCCATGTTGATCAGGCCAGAACCCGCGCGCAGCGCGAGCGCATGCCCGTCGCCGGTGTACTCCCAGGAGTTCGACGACACCTTGAACGACTTGCCGATACCGCCGGTGGCGAGCACGACTGCCGGCGTCTCGAAGAGGATGAACTTGCCGGTCTCGCGCCAGTAACCGAAGGCGCCCGCGATCCGCCCGCCATTTTCCGGGCCGTCCGTGATCAGGTCGGTGATCGCGCACTCGTGGAAGACCTTGATCCGGGCTTCGTAGTCGCCGAGTTCCTTCTTGTCGTCCTGCTGCAGCGAGACGATCTTCTGCTGCAGGGTGCGGATGATCTCCAGGCCGGTGCGGTCGCCGACGTGTGCCAGCCGCGGGTAGGTGTGCCCGCCGAAGTTGCGCTGGCTGATCTTGCCGTCTTTGGTGCGGTCGAACAGCGCGCCGTAGGTCTCCAGCTCCCACACCCGGTCGGGGGCTTCCTGCGCGTGCAGCTCGGCCATCCGCCAGTTGTTGAGGAACTTGCCGCCGCGCATGGTGTCACCGAAGTGCACCTGCCAGCTGTCCTTGGTGTTGACGTTGCGCATGGCCGCGGCGCAACCGCCCTCGGCCATGACGGTGTGTGCCTTACCGAACAGTGACTTCGTCACCACGGCGACCTTCAAACCCCGTTCCCGGGCTTCGATGACCGCTCGTAGGCCCGCGCCGCCGGCACCGATCACTACTACGTCGTAGGAATGCCGTTCGACCTCAACCGTCATTAGACCTCGCTCAAGCTATGGTTCGGGAACTTATTGTCAGCCAATGGATCTCAGCGTCAGCCAACGAATCTGAGGTCAGAGATGGTGCCACTGGCCACCAGCATGACGTAGAAATCGGTGAGCATCAGGGTGCCGAGCGTGATCCAGGCGTATTGCTTGTGCCGGGTGTTCAGCTTGCTGACCTGTGTCCAGATCCAGTACCGCACCGGATGCTTCGAGAAGTGCTTGAGCCGGCCACCGGTCACGTGCCGGCAGGAGTGGCAGGAGATCGTGTAGACCCACAGCATCACGACGTTGCCGACCAGAATGATGTTGCCCAGGCCGAATCCGAAGCCGCCGGGCCCGTCCTCGGAGTGGAAGGCGACGATCGCGTCGTAGGTGTTGATCAGCGAGATGATGCCGGCGATGTAGAAAAAGTACCGGTGGGTGTTCTGGATGATCAGCGGAAAGCGGGTCTCGCCAGTGTATTTCGCGTGCGGCTCGGCCACTGCGCAGGCGGTCGGGGACTGCCACACCGAGCGGTAGTAGGCGCCGCGGTAGTAGTAGCAGGTCAGCCGGAACAGCAGCAGGAACGGCAGCGACAGGAAGGCGTACGGCAGCAACGACAGCGGCCCGGTGGCGGGCAGGATCTGCGGCCAGAAGTCGCTCGCGTCACCGCACGCCTTGCTCAGGCATGGCGAGTAGAACGGCGTCAGATAGTGGTACTGCGGAACGAAGAAGTGGTCCCGCTGGAACGCACGCACCGTCGCGTAGATGACGAATGCGGCGAAACCCAGGTCGACGACGATGGGTGATTTCAGCCAGTTGTCGGTCCGCAGCGTGCGTTGCGGTATCTGGGCACGGCCGGGTGAGAAGACGCCGGTCGAAGGACGGTTAGCCGCAGGTGCGCTCATCTACTGTGATCCCCTTCGCATGAACTCATCGGAGGGTACCTAGACCACGGCACCCGGCTAAATCGGGGTCAGTGGCGGCTGTGGCCGCCAACGCCTTCGTCATCGACGTCCCGCCAGAAGGTGCTGTCGTATGGCGTGTCCGGAATTCCGATCTTCTCTCCGGACGCCACAACTGTTTGCTGGGTTAGGGCAAGCTCATTGGCATCGATATCGAGAAGTTCCACGTCATTGACGATGCGTTCGGCGTCGTTGACGATTCGGCGCATTGCCGGACTGTCGCCGTATCGCGACTTCAACGAGGTCACGCAACGCCGCAATCCGCCAATCAGATGGTGAAGTTCGGCCAATTCTGTGGTGGTAGACAACGGGACCTCCCCGGGCTGAAGGTGTCATGGATCACAGTACGACAATCGATGCTAGCCACATTTAGAACTCAACGTGAGACAGGTCACGTCGGGAATGGCGCTGCGACAGCCGTGTTGCACCGCCGGTAAGAACTAACGAGAACGAGAGGTGACTCCGGTGCCCAGTCAGAGCAGTCTTGCGCAGCGTGCTGAAGCGTTGTTGGCGTTGCATCAGCCGGGAAATCCGGTGGTGCTGCCGACGGTGTGGGATGCCTGGTCGGCGTCGCTGGCGGTGGAAGCCGGGTTCGCGGCACTGACCGTCGGAAGCCACCCGCTGGCGGACTCGGTCGGCAAGCCCGACGGCGAAGGCATGAGTTTCGAGGATGTCGTTGCCCGGGTCGCCCAGATCACGGCCGCCGTGGACGTGCCGGTCTCGGTCGACATCGAGTCGGGCTACGCACAGTCGGGTGAGCGCCTGATCGACGGGCTGCTCGGCGCCGGGGCGGTCGGCCTGAACATCGAGGACACCGTGCACAGCGAGGGTAAGCGGTTGCGGTCGTCGGCCGAGCACGCCGAACTCGTCGGGTCGCTGCGGGCCGCCGCCGACAAGGCCGGCGTCCACGTGGTCGTCAATGCCCGTACCGATCTGTTCCTGCGTAACGACGGCGACGACGCCGACCGGGTCGACCGGGCCATCGCGCGGCTGTCTGACGCCGCTGCGGCGGGCGCCGACGTGCTCTACCCGGTGGGCCGGCACGATCCAGAGACGTTGCGCCGCCTGGCCACTGAGCTCCCACTGCCGATCAACGCGATCGCGATACCGGAGTCTGACGACCCGGCGTCGTTCGGGCCGCTGGGTGTGGCGCGGATCAGTTTCGGGCCGTTCTGGCAGCGTGCGCTGTCGGTGCGGGCCAACGAGATCCTGGCGCGCTGGCGCTAGCCGCTGGCGGTTAGGCCTGCGCGGGTAGCGCGGCGGTGTCCACGTCGTCGTTGGAGCGCTTGGGCGGCTTCGGTGGCAGGAAGTGGTTGTCGCCCCGGGGATAGACCACCTGCGGCCACCAGAACCACCGGCCCAGCATGACCGCGATCGACGGCATCAGCAGGGACCGCACGATGAACGTGTCGATCAGCAGGCCGATAGCGATCGTCGAGCCCATCTGAGCCAGCACGACCAGCTTGCTGATCATCATTCCCGCCATCGTGGCGGCGAACACCAGGCCGGCCGACGTCACCACACCACCGGTGCCGGCCATGGACCGGATGATGCCGGTCTTCAAGCCGGCGTGGATCTCGTCCTTGAACCGGGAGACCAGCAGCAGGTTGTAGTCCGAGCCGACCGCCAACAGGATGATGACGGACATCAGCATGACCAGCCACTGCACTTGAATCCCGAACAGGTCTTGCCAGATCAGCACTGAGATGCCGAAGGACGCGGCGATCGAGCTGCCCGCCGTGCCGACGATCACCAGCGCGGCGACCGCGCTTCGGGTCAGGATGAGCATGATCATGAAGATCAGCGTCAGCGACGACACCACCGCGATCAGCAGGTCGTATCGCGCGCCGTCGGACATGTCCTTGTAGGTCGCCGCGACCCCGCCGAGATGAATCTTGGCGTTCGACAGTGACGACATCTTCAAGGCTTCCTGCGCGGCCTTGCGTTCCGAGTCGACTCGGGCGATGCCGTCGACCGTCGCCGGGTCGCCCTCGTGCGTGATGAACATCCGGGTGGATTTACCGTCCGGCGAGAGGAACATCTTCAGACCGCGCTCAAAGTCCGGGTTCTGGAATGCTTCCGGCGGCAAGAAGAACAAATCGTCGTTCTTGGCCTGGTCGAAGCTCTCGCCCATCGCCAGCGCGGTGTCATTGGTCGCCTGCATCTGGTCGAGCAGCGCCTTCTGCGAGTTGTACGACGACAGCGCCAGGTCCCTGCTGACCTTCATCGACGCGATCGTCTGGGGCAGCAGCGCGGTCAGCTGTGGTGCGAGTGCGGCCAGCTGGTCGGTATTGCCTTGCACCCCTTCGGTTTTGTCGGTCACCTGGTCGATCCCGTCGAGGGAGTCGAACAGCGAGCGCGCCGCCGCGCACAGGGGGATGTCGAAGCAGTGCGGCTCCCAGTAGAAATAGTTCCGCATGGGCCGGAACTGGTCGTCGAAGTTCGCGATGTTGTCGCGTAGCGCCTTGGTGGTCTCGAGCAGATCCTGAGACCGGGCTGCCGAGTCCTGGGTGAGTTGGGTCTGCTTGAGCGACAGTTGGTACTGCTTTTCCAGGATGTCGATCGAAACATTCATCGAGTCAACGGTTTTGAGCTGATTGTCCAACTGATCACGCTGGAACGGCAGGTTCATATTGGTGGTTTGGCCCGCCACACTCGTCTGGAACGGAATCGAGCTGTGCTGGATCGGAATGCCCAGTGGCCGGGTGATGCTCTGCACCATCGCAATGCCCTCGGTGTGCATGACGTTGCTGGCAATCTTGTTCAGCACCAGCATGTCGGCGGGATTGCGCATGTCATGGTCGGCTTCGACCATGAGGATGTCGGGGTTCATCCTGGCCTGGGTGAAGTGCCGGTCGGCGGCCGCGAAGCCCTGATTGACCGGGGCGTCTTTAGGTAGGTAGTACTGGTCGTTGTAGGCCGGCTTGTAGCCGGGGATCGCCACCAGGCCGATCAGCACGACGAACAGGCTTGCCACGAAAATTGGTGCGGGCCAACGCACGACGGCGGTTCCGACTCGCCGCCAGAATCTGCTCTGCGGAGGCCGTTTGGATTCGTACAGACCGACGCGGCTGCCAAGGAAGAGCACGGCCGGGCCGAGCGTGACCGCGATGGCCACGATCACCAGCATGCCGATCGCGACGGGGGCGCCCATGGTGGTGAAGTAGGGCAGCCGCGCGAAGCTCAGGCAGTACGTCGCACCCGCGATCGTCAGTCCCGAGCCCACGATGACGGGTGCAACGGATTTGAAAGTGGCGTAGTAGGACTCGTCTCGGTCCAGCCCCATGCCGCGATCTTCGCGGTACCGGCCGAAGATGAAGATGCCGTAGTCGGTGGCCGCGGCGATCGCCAGCATCGTGAGGATGTTGCCGGCGAACGTGGTCAGTCCAAAGGCGCCGTGCAGGGCCAGAATTGACACCACACCGCGGGCGGTCAGCAGCCCGAGGAACGTCAGGAACAACTGGATCAGGGTGGTTCGGATCGAGCGGTAGACGATCAGCAGCATGCCCGCGATCGCCCCGAGGGTGATCAAGGTGATCAGGGCGAGGCTGGCATTGCCGATGACGTGCAGATCGTCGGTGAGCGCGGCGGGGCCGGCGACGTAGGCCTTCACGCCGGGCGGTGCCGGGGTCTCCTCGATCACCTTGCGGACCGCATCGACACCTTCGTTGGCCAGGGTCTGGCCCTGTTCGCCGGCGAGGTTCAACATCACATAAGACGCTTTGCCATCGGCACTCTGGGCGCCGGCAGCGGTGAGCGTGTCACCCCAGAAGTCCTGGATGTGCTGGATGTGCTCGGGATCCTGCTGCAGCTTGCGGATGATCGCGTCGTAGTACTGATGGGCGTCAGGGCCCAGCGGCTTCTGGCCCTCGACCACGACCATGATCGTGCTGTTGGAGTTGAATTCCTGGAAGTTGGCGCCCATCAACTTCATCGCCTTCATCGACGGCGCGTCTTCGGGTGCCATCGGCGCGGAGTGCAGCTCGCCGACGACCTCGAGTTGGGGGGCGACGACGTTGACGCCGACGGCGACCGCGATCCAGAACAGGACGATCGGTATCGCGAGGATCCGAATCATGTGCGGGAACACCGGCCGCTTCGGCCTGCCGGGGGATTCGGGTGCGGTGACGGCGTTGGTCATGCGGACTTCACCAGGCAGTAGGTCTGGGCATTGATGCCATTGGCCGATTGCTCCTCACGGACAGTTCCGTTCACAGTGACGCGGCATCCAATCTGATCGCCGTCGGTCTGTGCCATCAAGCTGGCGCTGACGGCGGGCAACGTTGTCGACAGGGTGATCGACCACGGCAGCGGTACGTTCACGGTGTGCACCTTGGCCTCCGGGTCGAAGTAACTGATCTGGGCGGTGGTCCCCGGTGCGCCATAGACGTCATAGACCATGACCTTGGGATTGAACTGAACGATCTCGATGCCGGCCCCGGCGCCCGCGTTCAGGTCCTGCGACGCGAACATCTTGTGCAGACGCGACACGACCAGGCCGGACACCGCCAGCACGACAATCAGCACCAACGGGATCCAGATGCGTTTCAGCACGCGACCCACCGGAATAGCTTTCACCCGAACACCTTCCGTCAAGGGGTCGACCGCGGTGCGGCCGCCTCTGTCGCACAGTCGGCATTGGCGGCCAGTCGGCTGATGAGCGGAGACGCCACCCGCGCCGAGAGCCACAATGTCGACCGTTCCTCGTCCGTCAGCGTTGCGATCAACGCCGCCAGGCGTTCTCGGCGCATACGCTTCCGCTCGTCGAGCAATGCCTGCCCCTGGACGGTGATGGCGATCAGGCAGGCCCGGCCGTCGTCAGGGTCGGCGAGCCTGGTCACCAGTCCCGCGCGTTCCAGCCGCTGGATCAACTGGGTCATCGACGGCTGACTGACGCCTTCCTTGGCGGCCAGCGTGGTCAACCGGATCGGACCTTCGCGACACACCCGATTCAACGTGAATGCCGCGGATGCACTCAGGTCAGCGCGGTCGCTGAGGAACCGGATCGTCAGGTCCATTGCCTGGTCGAGGGCATCGCCGACGCACTCGCTGACGTCCTGATCGGTCAGCTGATTTCCCACTCGGTATCTATATCACGCGTGCTATGTAGCAGCAATCAAAGCCCAGCCCAATCCGGCTCACAGCCACTTCACAGGTTTGCTGGTCGACGGTCACGCTGAGTCCAGAATGGCTCAGAGTTGTTGCAGTGCAGCTAGTCCCCGCGGGTGCTGTTGATAAAACGCGGGCCAACCCCAACAACAGGGGTGACTCGATATATTCCGTCAGCTATCTATCGGCGGTCGCTACCAGACGTCGCCGTCGCGCCAGTCGCAGGTCAGCCCTGCTTTCACATCGACTTCGACGTCGACGGGCAGGACGAAGATCGAGCCGTCGTCGTTCGGGGTGCGGGTCGGCCCGTCGGGCGCCAGCACCGAGGTGGGTCCCTGCCAGTGCAGCCAGCCACGGGGGCGGTAGATCTTTTCGCCGATGGGGCTCGAGCTCAACGCCCCGATCTGATAAGCCCCGCGGATCACCTGCTCGATCGCGTCCATCACGGCGTGTGCCAGGCCCTGTCCGCGCCAGTCTTCGTGCACCGCGACGGCTTCGACATAGCCGCAGCGCAGCGCTGTCCCGTCGTAGAGCAGTCGCCGTTGTACGACGGCCGCGTGCGCGACCAGTAGACCGTGATGGACGATGATGGCGTGCATCCCGCCCAGGGCATGCTCCCAGTCGGAAGCGGTGAATGCGGTCCACTCGGCGAACGCCTCGGTGACCATCTGCTGGGCGTTCTGGCGGGTCTCGGTGTCCAGGTCGCTGGTGTGAACCAGCCGGGCGGTGTGGACCTGCGCGTGCACCCCCTCAGCTCTACCAGCCCACGGAGCTCTCCGCTGCGATACGCGGTCTGGTCCAGTGCAGCCGTATCGTCTGGCCCGGTCTGATCTGGGCGACCTTGTCAGTGTCGGCATCGGTGACCACGCCGATGACGGGATAGCCGCCGGTGACCGGATGGTCGGGGCCCAGGATCACCGGGTGGCCGGTGGGCGGCACCTGGATCGCGCCGCGGGTTGCGCCCTCGCTGGGCAAGTGGCGGTCGGGCCAGCGGTAGGCAAGCGGCTGCCCGGCCAGCCGCATGCCGACCCGGTCGCTGCGGTCGGTGGCCACCCAGTCGGTGTGGACGAGTGCGTCGGGGTCGGTGAACCAGTCGTCGCGCGGGCCTGGCACCACGCGCAGCTCGAGCAGATCCTCGGCGATGGCGGCCACCGGGGCCTGGTCGAGTTCGGGGTAGCCCTCGGTGTGTGGGCCCACCGGCAGCACGTCACCGGCCCGCAACGGCCGGGGTCCGATCGCCGACATCATGTCGTAACTGCGTGAGCCCAACACGGGGTCCACGGCTATGCCTCCGCGTACCGCGAGATAGCTGCGTAGACCGGCGTGCGGGGCGCCCAGCGAAATCACTTCGCCTGCTCGAACATGGTGGATACTGTTGGTGCCGAAGGGAACCCCGCTGACGGCGGGATCGGTGTCGGCACCTGTTACCGCCACATCCAGGTCGCCGCCGTGCACCCGGGCGGCGAATCCGCCGAGGGTGATCTCGACGGTGGCGCGGTCGTCGGGGTTGGCCACCAGGCGGTTGGCCAACCGGTGGGCTCGGCGGTCGGCTGCCCCGGAGCGCGTCACGCCGACGTGGGCCAGGCCAGGCCGGCCGAGATCTTCGAGCAGAGCCAACGGCCCGGTCCGCAACACTTCCAGCGTGATCATCGCTGGCTTCCCGTGATCGCCCGGAACTGCACCCAGATGCCGGGCTCCAGCAGCGCTGGCCGCGGTCGGCCGATATCCCACAGGACGGCATCGGTGCGCCCGATCAGCTGCCAACCACCGGGGGACTGACGCGGGTAGATGCCGCTGAATTCGCCGGCCAGCCCGACTGATCCGGCCGGCACCGCGGTGCGCGGGTCGCTGCGCCGGGGCACCACCAGACGGGGATCGCCGCCGACCAGGTAAGCGAAACCCGGTGCGAATCCGCCGAATCCGACCCGCCATGGAGTGGCGGTATGGGCGTCGATCACCGCTGCGATGTCCATGCCGGTGTGCGCGGCGACGTCGGCGAGATCGGCGCCGTCGTAGACCACCTCGATCACCACGTCGACGCCTGCGCCCCGCTGAGCTCCGGTGTCATCGGCATCGATGCGCAGCCGCAGGAGCCGCTGACGGGTGGGTGCCTGGTCATGCGGATCGGTGAGTTTCAGCAGGACGGTGCGGGCGGCCGGGACGATATCGAGCACGCCGGGCAGCCCCGCCTGGCGCAGCGCCGCGGCGAGTACCAGCACCTGCTCGGTCGACTCGCATTCGAGCAGCAATCCCTGCTCGCCGTAGTCACGGATTGTGTTGGACACCATGAGATCTGTCGCCACACTCATTCACCGACGGTAGATCCGTCGGCGGGCTGGTTCGCGGTGTTTTCGAACACTGCCAGAGGTGCGCCAGGCATCTCATATTTATCGGCCGCGTCAGACCAGCTGGGTGTACGTGGGCTCGTGGCGTTTGATGTACGCGATTACGCGATAGGTGATGGGCAGCATGAGCACCTCGACGGCGGTCTTGTACACCCATCCCAGCGCGGTATAGGTGACGAAGTCACCGAAGGTGTTGATGCCGATCGCGCCGGCGGCGATGCTGCAGAACACCACGGTGTCACCGAGTTGGCCGGCGAAGGTAGAGCCGACCAGCCGCGCCCACAGGTGCTTCTCCTTGGTGCGCGCTTTGATCTTCACGACGGTCCAGGCGTTGATGGTCTGGCCGACGATGAAACCGGCCAGGCCCGCCA
The DNA here is from genome assembly GCA_900078375.1 of uncultured Mycobacterium sp. GTDB lineage: Bacteria > Actinomycetota > Actinomycetes > Mycobacteriales > Mycobacteriaceae > Mycobacterium. The sequence continues at coordinate 93,884 of FLQS01000018.1, forward strand.
CGATCAGCTGGGTGTAGGCGTGGACGATGTTCTCGAAATGCTCTTGGTTGGTGTAGAAGTCGGCCGCGGGGAGGTAGATCGTCACCCAGAACGCCAGTGCCGCCAGGATGTTCATCGCAAATCCGAGGACGATCGCCCGCCGTGCGGCCTTGAATCCGTACACCTCGGAGAGCACGTCGCCGATCACGTAGGTCAGTGGGAAGACGATGAATCCGCCGTCGGTGATGATCGACCAGTTCCCGATAACGGGCCCGAACGCGACGCCTTTGGTGGCGGTGACGTTGGAGATGATCACCAGCGCGGTGAATACGGCGACGAGGCCCGGATAGTAGAGCGAGCCGACTTGTGCGAATCCGGGGGTCGGGGCGGCTGCGCGCGCGGTGTCAGGGCTGCTCGTCACAGGTGCTATCCAAGCACGCCGGGTCAGCCTAGGGCGCGCGAGAGCAGCGGTGGCAGTTGATCGGCCACCACCGGATAGGACAGCGGCGACGCGAACGCGATCGCCCCGGCGAGGTCCTTGCCGGTGAACACGTTCCGGTTGGTTTTGGTGGCCGTCAGGGCGGCAACGGCCGGGTCGGCCAGTAGCGCGGCCTGTTCGGCGTCGCTCTCGGTGGACCAGACCAGTACGTCAGCGGCATCGAGGGCGTCCGCGAGTTTGTCGCGGGGAATCGCGGCCCGGTTGTCGTCGGCGGCGAAGGCGCCAATGCTGTCAGGAACCTGAAAGCCCATGGCGGTCAGGAACTCGGTGCGCCACCCGGGCAGCGTCGCGGTCAGGGTGTCACCAACGAACCTGCCGGCGAGCAGCAGCGCCGTCTTGTCTTTGAACGCAGGGTTGTTCTTCGCGACGCCGGCGAACTTGTCGTCGACGCCCGTGATGAGCTGCTTCATCTGCCGGCCCTGGAACACTGCGGTTCCCACCGCGGTGGCCTGGTCCTTCCACGGCTCGAAGAAGGCGTCGCCGCCCGACTGGGCGATCGTTGGCGCGATCGCCGCCAGCTTCTTGTAGGTGTCGGCATCGAGGCCTGCGTTGACGGCCACGATGAGGTCGGGCTTGAGTGCGGCGATCTGATCCACTTGAATTCCGTTGTCCAGGTTGAGCACAACGGGTTGGGCCGATCCGAGTTTGGGCAGTGCCCACGGCCACACCCCGAACGGCTGGTCACCGAACCAGGTGGTTACGGCGATGGGCACGACGCCGACCGCAAGGAGATCGTCCTGCTCGGTGAATCCGGCGCTGACGACGCGGGTGGGTGCCACCGGAATCGTGGTTTCGCCGAAGAGGTGCTTGATGGTCACCGTTTTGGGGGTGGCGTCATCACTCAAGCTGTCCGATGAGCACGCCGCCGCCAGCAGCGCGCCCGCCGCGCCGGCGGCTCCCAGGAACCCACGCCTCGTCCACTGCGCCCTCACGGCGCGAGATTAGCTCACCACCAGCGAGATGCCGAGCCCGATCATCGTGGCGGCGATCAAGCCGTCGAGAATCCGCCATGTCACCGGATTAGCGAACAGGCCGGAAAGCCGGCGCGCGCCGAACCCGAGGCTGAAGAACCAGACCACGCTGGCCGTCACCGCGCCGACGCCGAACAGCCACCGGCTGTCGGCGTGCTGGTTGGCCAGCGTTCCGAGCAACACGACGGTGTCCAGGTAGACGTGCGGGTTGAGAAACGTCATCGCCAGGCAGGTCAGCACAACCGAGATCAGCCGGGTGGACCCGGTCTTCGCCGGTGCCATGCTCGACGGTCGCAGGGCCCTGCGGGCCGCCAGCGCGCCATAGACGAACAGAAACCCCGCCCCGCCGATCTTGGCCACCGTGACCGTTTGGGGGTGGGCGGTGATCACCGTGCCGATACCGGCGATACCCGCGGTGATCAGCACCAGATCGGAGACTGCGCACACGCTGACCACCGCGAGGACGTGCTCGCGTCGGATGCCCTGACGCAGCACGAACGCGTTCTGGGCGCCGATCGCGGCGATCAGGGTGAACGACGTCAGAAATCCGACGAGCAGGGGCGAGGTCATGGAGCTGACGGTAGGCACCAGCGTCGAGTCAGTACAGCTAAAGATTCTTCATCATGATAAGCACGACTTAATCATGCTCGCGGTGTGCCGTCGTTCGCTGGCGCTGTGCGCGCCCGTGAACGTTCCGGTCAGCAGATAGCGGCTGCGGCGATCAGCCCGAACGCGATGAGCACGATGCTCAGCACGGCGGCGGCGTGACCCATCGATAGCGCCACCACCACGCCGGCCACGCCGGCGATGAAGACGACGATCATCAGGAAAGCCATCACGCCCCGGTGCGGATTGATCGCACTAGACGGGAGGGGCCTTCTCGAAGGTTCCATGCCGATCATCGAACACCTCCGGGTGTGACGTGGCTCATCAATCGGAGTATAGGTGATGCACATCACAAATAGAGAACGGCACGGCTACGTATGCCCAGGTATCTAGTACTGACTAGAGCCCGACGTGTTCCAGAGCCTCGTCGAACTCCTCCGCCGCCGCCTTTTGGCTCTTACCTGCGGCGATTGCCCGCTGGTAGACCGCAACAGCGGCGTCGCCGAGGAGAGCGAATCGGGCGTCCCAGGCCTTGGAGTCGAATCGCCAGTACCCGGTGATGTCGTATTGGCCGATGGTCCAGCCCCGACCACGCAGGTAATGGCGAACCTCGCGTGCTGCGGCGGCTTCACCGGCGAACCAGCAGTAGCCGTACGCCGGCAGGTCGGCCTGTCGAACCAGATCCGGGAGCCGGCCCGGCGTGACACCGTTGCCGGTACCGAGGCTGGGAATGACGGCGACGCCGGGGCGGACTGGCAGGTAGTCCAGGTCGTGGTGGTCGGCGGCCTCGAGGATGACGGTGGTCGCGACGGCGGCCGGCGTCTCCTCGATGATGCGCGCGGTGGCAGGCAGCCCGGACAGATCGGTGACGAGCAACTGCCGCGCCACACCCGGGGGTGGCCGGTACCACGCGCGGGCGTGGTCGAGGCCGACGCGAGCGCCGGCGATGGCGGTCTGCGCCCAGGTGCTTCCCCGACCGCCGGTATGCAGCACGATGTCGAGGTCGATGCGATCGCCGTCGTGACCGCGCACCGAGTACGTGCGGCCCTCTGCGGGAGTTGCCGGGTCGAAATAGACGCCGACGGCGCAGTCGCCGCCCGCTGGGATGGCCAGCGATGTGGGGTCGTCGATGCGCAGGCTGATCCGGCGCAGCCGCGGGCTCACTTGGAGCGTCTCGACAACCGACGCGGGCGAGAAGGTCATCAAACGGCCCCGGCCGCCCCGAGGGTGATGGCAGCCATGGTTGCAACGAGCGTGTCTTCGTCGGTGTCGATATCGCCGTGCAGCCACGCGATGATCAGTTCGGTGGCGGCGGTGACAACTGCCCTGGCCGCGAGCTGACGGTCAACCGACGGTTTCGGCGGTCCGTCGAAGGGCATGGCCTCGGCGGCGATGCGCGCGGTGAACTCGTCGATCTCGCGTTGTTGAAGCTGGCGTAGCCGCGGAAATCCAGGTGACTCCATGTAGAGGCGGGCGTCCGCCGCACTGGCGACCAACGTCCGCACCACGGTGCGGAGCACGCCGTGCGCCCGGTCGGGGAGCGCGGTGGTGCTCAGCACCGTCTCCATCGCGGCTTTGAGCCGGGCGTACAGATCGTCGGCGCAGGCGTCCAGCAGATCGTCCTTCGTGGCGAACGCGGTGTAGAAGTACCGTTTGCTCAATTTGGCCCGCTGACACACCAGGTCGACGGTCAGCGGCGCCACACCGACCTCGGCGATCAGTCCGCGCGCCGCGTCGAGCAGGCGTTCTCGGCGCTCTTGCGAACGTTGTTGGGAGCTCAGCCCGCCGTAGGTGCGCCCCTCGACAGTCATGACGACATCTTGACCCATCTGTGGCGCACACCATAATCTAGAACGGCTTCGTTCCAGATCTCAAGGAGTTACCGATGACCGCACGGATCATGGACGACGCGGCACGCGTTCTGGCCGTCCCGCAGTCGTACGCCGACGAAGCCCAGTTGCACGCGGCGCTCGCCCATTTGCGTGCGCACGCTCCGGTGTCTTGGGTCGATGTCGAGGGCTATCGGCCGTTCTGGGCGATCACCAAACATGCCGATGTCATGGACATCGAACGGCAGAACGATCTATTCACCAACGATCCCCGGCCGATCCTCGTGGCGACAGAACTCGACGAGAAGCTGCGCGCGGATCGTGAAGCCGGGATCGGATTGAGCACGCTGATCCACATGGATGATCCACACCACCGGGACATGCGCAAGATCGGCGCGGACTGGTTTCGCCCGAAAGCCATGCGCGCGTTGAAGACTCGCTGTGACGAGCTGGCCAAGATCTACGTCGACCAGATGCTCGAGCGTGGGCCCGAACTCGACTTCTCCCAGGAGATCGCGGTCAACTACCCGTTGTACGTCATCCTGAGTTTGTTGGGCCTGCCGGAATCCGACTTCCCCCGGATGCTCAAACTCACCCAGGAACTGTTCGGCGGCGACGACACCGAGTTGCAGCGCAACGCATCCAGCGACGCGATGATCGCGGTGCTACTGGATTTCTTTACGTACTTCGCCACGTTGACCGCCTCGCGCCGCGAGCATCCGACCGAGGATCTGACCTCGGCGATCGCCAACGCCACCATCGACGGCCAGCCATTGTCCGACATGGATACCGCCTCCTATTACGTGATCGTGGCCAGTGCCGGCCACGACACCACCAGCGCCGGAATCGCAGGCGGGCTATTGGAACTGGTGCGCAACCCCGGTGAATTGCAGCGGCTGAAGGACGATTCCAGCCTGATGGGCACCGCGGTCGAAGAGATGATCCGCTGCACGACACCGGTCAAGGAATTCATGCGCACCGCCCAAGCCGACACCGAAGTCCGCGGTGTCTCGATCGCCAAGGGCGAATCGGTTCTGCTGTCCTATGTTTCGGCCAACCGCGATGAAGAAGTATTCGACGACCCGATGCGCTTCGACGTCGG
>FLQS01000021.1 GCA_900078375.1 uncultured Mycobacterium sp.
AACCCTCGGCTGGAAAACACCCGCCCAAACCCTCGACGAACTACTCTCCAAACCGTCCGATCCACCCGCTGTTGCACTGGCACCTTGAATCCACCTCGGCGGCTTCACCGCTATCCCGTACGCTCGGCGGTTCAGGATCGGAAGCCGGCCAGCACCGCCTGCACGCCGACCTCCCAGCGCCGGTTGACCGAATCCGCGGACGTCCCCAGCCACCGCCCCGCTTCCTGGACCGCCAAACCCTGTGCCAGAGCCAGCAATACGTGGGCGATATCCGCCGGGTCACCCGCGAGCATTCCGGCGTCGATGCACCGCTGCACCTTGCCGACCAGTATCTCCCGCACCGTCGGCGCGGCCGCGAGCTGCTCGGGATCGGGGTCGAGGTCCTGGAACGGGCGGCTGAACATCACCCGCGCCAGCGGTGGATAGTCCAGGCAGAACCGGCGGAACACCGGGATCACCGCCCGTAGGTCGGCGAGTGCGTCCGTGGTCTCGGCAATCGCGACCAACTCAGCGCCGAGCCGGCGGAACCCCTCGAAGAACACCGCCCGCAGCAGCCCGTCCTTGTCGGAGAACAGCTCGTAGACCGCTGGCACCGAGGTGCTGGCACGTTCAGCCACCCGCCGGGTGGTAAAGCCGGACATGCCGTCTTCGCACAGCGTGCTGACAGCCACGTCGACCACGCGGTCGCGCAGCTCGGGAGTGCGCTGCTTGACCCTGGCCACGGGCTAGGACAGCCCGAACTCGGAGGCGATGTTGTCGATGCCGGCCCGCATAGCGTCCAGGGTGGCCTGGCGGGCACGCATCTTGCTGGCCAGGTGCGCACCGGCATTCAGGGTGGTGAACTCGCGGGCGGCCTCCTCGGCGCGCGCGAGCACCAGGTGGTTCAGGACGATCTCGTCCACCCAGCCACCGGCGAGGGCGGTGTCCCCGAGGAAGTTCTTGGCCAGTCCGACCGCCTGCTGATAGGCCGATGGGGAGAGCCGAAGCCGCATGACCTCCAGTGCGGGGTAGGGCAGCACCATTCCAATCGCCACTTCATTTGCCTGAAAGTTGTACGTGGGCCCCGAAATTCGATGGTCGGTGCTACAGGCGAGGAACGAGCCCATGGCGATCGCGTGGCCGGTGATCGCCGCGATGACGGGCTTGGGGAACGACAGCAGCCGGTGGGACAGGTTGAACCCGCCCTGCAGCATGTCGATGGAGGCCTGGATGTCACCGGAGCGGAACACCTTCAGGTCGAAACCACCGCTGAACACGCGTTCGTTGCCCGCGATCACCACCGCGCCGGCGTCCTCGGCGAGCGCGCGGTCCAGGTTGTCGTTGATCTCGGCCAGCATGGCCGGGCTCAGCACGTTGACCTTGCCGTCGTCCATCGTGATGACGGCGATCGCGTCGTCCTTGCGATAGCTGACCGATCCACTCATCGATGCTCCTTCGTCGCAGCGTCTACTTTCGTACCGACGTTACGTAACGAAGTTCCGATTGCCAAGAGGCAATCTGGGTCACCCGTGCCTGGGTAGCCGAACGACCTCGGTGGGGTGCTCGAACCGTTCCCGTCGCCACCGGCTCTGCGTCTCCTCCGCGGCGCGCTTCATCCGGTCGATCTCGGTGCGCAAGACATCCACCCGGGCTTCCTTGGTGGCGTAGTGGAAGTAGTCGAGGGTGTTGCGCAGCAATTCGAGCTTCTCGCGTTCGCGTTTGGCCAGATCGTGGCCGGTCATCATCTCGATGCGGCGCACCGGCTGCAACGCCTCCCAATCGAGCACGACCTTGGTGCGGTACACCGTGCGCTTGCGCCCGAAGGTCTTGGCCCACCGGCCCTGAGGTTCGGGGCGGTCGTAGTAGGAGACGACGCCCTCGAAGCGTGACTCGATCGACGAACCGAACTGGCTGCGATCGAGCGCGGAATCCCACACCGTGCGCCATTCCTGGGTGGGCGCCAGCTCGGGAATGCTCTGCGGCAGAGTCAGTTCCACGATGTCGGTGAACCCGTCCTCGGTGTGTTCGTAGCGAGCGACGGTCGGCGGTTTGTCGAAGGTGAACCCCACGTCGTAGGCGGCTGTGCTGCCGAAGTTGCGAACGGCCAGCTCGATGACGTGCCAGTCCGCGGCATGCGGTTCCATGACCATTGCGACGTGCGGTCGTGTCTGTTTGGCGTTGCTTTTCTGCTGTCGACGGATCTGCCGATGCGCGTACAGCAGCGCCGCCAACCCCAGCAGCACTGCTGCTCAGGCGGCCACCGCCAGCCACGTCCCGGCCCCGACTCCGGTTACATCACCCCACAGATCCGCGAGATCACTCGCGTTTTCCACCCAATGCTTATATCACAGCAAACCGGCCTCTTCAGTATTGACGTAAGCGAAAGTTATTGTGGCTCAGGCTAACCGGCGTTGGGCGGCGAACGGGCTGGCTGCCGCGAGTGCCCGCCGCCGGCGTGCGGCCAGGGTCACCGGCAGCACAGCTGGAATGCCGCAGGCCTGCGCGAACTGCTGCGCGGTCAGTCCGTCGGCGGAGTTCATATCGCAGCGGCCGAACGGGGGAGCGCCCTCGGGTAGGCCGCCGCCGTAACCCTGCCCGTCGGTGTACTGGTGGGCGACCTTGTCCGGGTACGGCGGATTGGAGCCATACGCCGCGACGACCAGGCGGACGCCCGCCGGTTTGGTGGGCCACAAGCGGTTGAGGTCCCCGACGTTGCCGTACCCGATCACCTTGGCCGGCGAGCCGACGTAGGCGCCCGCCGCTTCGTATGCGGCGTTGATTCCCGCGGATTGGTCGCCGGATATCTGCCCGCCCCACGACTCGACGTCGATCATCACCGCCATTCGCGGATGTGGTGCTCGCACTTGGGATTTGAACGTATCGACGGTCTCGCGCCAGTTGGGGCGCCACACGAAGTACACGATGAAGAACGTCAGCCGCCCGCTGTCGACGTTGCGCAGACACCAGCTGTAGTTGTTCACCCACTTCCGGTCGCGGTAGGTGCCGTCGTTGGCGCGGATGCACAACACCGAATACGGGTAGGTGTCGTTGACGCCAACCTGCCATTCGGAGATGTCGGCGTAGAGGGTGTCAGCCATATTGAAAATTCCTGGCCGTCAATGGAATTGGCGGCGTCAGGCGCCCATGAGTGAGCGCCACTGGTCCAGGGTGGACACCTTGTAGACGTAGTTGGAGCGCTTGACCTCCGACAAGGCGGCGCTGGGCTCGATGGAGTACCAATGCCCGGGGAACACCGTCGGATCATCGGACAGCGCGGCCAGCTGCTGCAGGCTGCGGAACATCTCGTCGACGTCGCCGCCGGGGAAGTCGGTACGCCCGCAGCCGTCGAGGAACAGGGTGTCCCCGGCGACGAGGCGGCCGTCGAGCAGGAAGCACTGGCTGCCCGGCGTATGGCCGGGCGTATGCAGCAACTCGATCTTGATGGCGCCGACGTCGACCTTGTCGCCGTGCTCGTGGGCGGTCAAGCTGCTCATCGGGATGCCGGTCACCCGGGACACATAGAGCGCTTCATGGGTGTTGACGTGGACGGGCACCTCGACCCGCTCGAGCAGCTCGGCCAGGCCCGCCAGCGTGTAGCCCATCATCGTTCCACCGACGTGGTCGGGATGGTGGTGGGTGACCAACACACCCGACAGGTGCATGCCGTCAGCCTCGAGGGTGTCGAGCAGATCGCCGGCAGCGTAGGCCGGGTCGACGACGACGGCGTCGCCGGTCTCCCGGTCGCCGATCAGGTAGGCGAAGTTGCGCATCTGCTGCGCCATCATGTCGCCGGCGGCGAAATCCCGGCCGGCGAGCAACTGCCGGAAATAAAGGCGGTCCGTCGATGCCATGGCTTAACAGTAGGTGTTCGGCCAGCGGTGCTCGCCGTGGCCCAGGGGTCATTTCTCCGCGTCGACGAGCGGTTTGGCTGAGTCCAGCCGCGGGCTGTACCCTCTTTAAGGCCCACGCCGCGCTGAATGTTGCGTCGAGGGTCAGGCCCCCTTAGCTCAGTCGGTAGAGCGTTTCCATGGTAAGGAAAAGGTCAACGGTTCGATTCCGTTAGGGGGCTCGGTGGACACTCGGATCTCTCGGCTGACCTCTGGGCGCGGAGTTCCACGAGTGCCTATCGGGGCGGTGTAGCTCAGCTGGTTAGAGCGCACGACTCATAATCGTGAGGTCGGGAGATCGAGCCTCCCCACCGCTACAGGTAGTACATGCAAACGAGAACGTGAAAGAAGGCAACGGACGTGGCCTCCAGTACTGACGTACGGCCGAAGATCACTTTGGCCTGCGAGGTGTGTAAGCACCGCAACTACATCACCAAGAAGAACCGTCGCAACGACCCTGATCGCCTCGAGCTGAAGAAGTTCTGCCCGAACTGCGGTCAGCACCAGCCGCACAAAGAGTCGCGCTGATTTACCGGCCGTCCACCGACGGCCGGTAGCACAGGAGACCTACACGACGCTTGCTCGGCGTCGTGAGTGAGACGGAGAGAGTGGCTTCAACGATGGCACTGCGTGAGTTCAGTTCGGTCAAAGTGGGCGAGGAGCTGCCCGAACAGGTCATCCACCTGACCCGCGCCGACCTGGTCAATTACGCCGGCGTGTCCGGCGACCTCAACCCGATCCACTGGGACGACGAGATCGCCAAGCAGGTCGGCCTGGACACCGCGATCGCCCACGGCATGCTGACGATGGGCCTCGGCGGTGGCTTCGTGACCACCTGGGTGGGCGACCCGGGCGCGGTGACCGAGTTCAACGTGCGCTTCACCGCGATCGTGCCGGTGCCCAACGACGGCGTCGGCGCCGAAATCGTGTTCAGCGGCAAGGTGAAGTCGGCCGACCCCGAGACCAAGTTGGTGACGATCGCACTGGTCGCCACCACCGGCGGGAAGAAGATCTTCGGCCGCGCCGTGGCGATCGCGAAGCTGGCGTAACGATGGCGCTCAAGATCGACATCCGGGGAATGATCTGGGAATACCCCGACACCTTTTCGGTAGGCCGCGAGCAGATTCGCCAGTATGCGAACTCGGTGAAGTCAACGGCCCCGGCCTCGATGGACGAAAAGGCCGCCGCCGAGCTCGGCCACTCCGGCTTGGTGGCGCCGTTGACCTTCGCGTCGATCCTGGCGGTGATGATCCAGCGGCACTTCTTCCAGCATGTGGACATCGGTCTGAAAACCTTGCAGATCGTTCAGGTGGATCAGAGGTTCAAGTACTACCGGCCGATCGTCGAGGGTGACGTGGTGCGCGGCACCATGTACATCGAGACCGTCGACGAGCGCTTCGGTGCCGATATCGTCACCACCCGCAACGTCCTGATCGACCAGCAGGGCGAGATGGTAATGGAATCGTTCACCACCCTGATGGCGCATGAGGGCGAGAATTCGATCTCGGCGGGCTGGGATCCCGAGACCGGACAGGTGCTGCGCAAGCCGGTCAGTCAGGACTGACGACGGATTAACACCTGCCCGATGCGCCGTTGTACACTCGGACCTCGGGGTTTTCCCAGATAAGCGCGCTGTCCGTCGGTTCGGGTTGACCGAACGGGGAGCGCGCGAGCTATGTGGGGCATCCCTTTGCAGAGGGGCGTAGCTCAACTGGCAGAGCAGCGGTCTCCAAAACCGCAGGTTGCAGGTTCAAGTCCTGTCGCCCCTGCAATAACTGAATAAGACTGGTTTGGAACATGGTGGACACTGGAGGGTGCACACCGGGCTGGGGTACACCGGACTGGGGTACTTGGCCTAGACACTCGACACAAAGGAGCATGCGGTGAGCGACGAGCGCGACAGTGCTGACGCCGCAGGCAATGGCGGACTGGCTGGCAACGAGGACACCGGCGGCCAGACCGTCGTCGTGACCCGGCCCGCGCGTCCCACTGGCAAGCGATCCCGGCGTGCAGGTGCCACTGCGCTGGCTGAGCCGGCGGAAGCCGAATCGACCGCCGAGGAACTCGGCGTCGAGAAGGACAAGTCCGCCAAGAAGCCCAAGAAGGCCAAGAAGGCGAAGTCCGGACCGTCACGCAACCCGATCCTGTTCGTGTGGAACTACCTGAAGCAGGTCGTCGCCGAACTGCGCAAGGTCATCTGGCCGAACCGCAAGCAGATGGTCAGCTACACCAGCGTGGTCCTGCTGTTCCTGGCCTTCATGGTGGCCCTGATCGGCGGGGTTGACCTGGGCCTGGCCAAGCTGGTGCTGTTGGTGTTCGGCTAGCGAACGCTGACGTTTGTAGAGAGGACTGACTACCGTGACAACCCCCGAAGGCGATACGCCCACGGGTGAGGCCATCGATGTCATCGACGAAGCCGCATCCGCGGTGGAACCGGACATCGACGAGACCACACCTGAGCTCGAGGCGGCGCCTGACGCTGACGCGACGCAAGCCGCCGGCGAGGCTGTCGAGGAGGAGCTCGATCCGGCTGAGGCACTCAAGGCTGAACTGCGCAGCAAGCCGGGCGACTGGTACGTCATCCACTCGTACGCCGGCTACGAGAACAAGGTGAAAGCCAACCTCGAGACCCGCGTGCAGAATCTCGACGTCGGCGACTACATCTTCCAGGTGGAAGTCCCCACCGAAGAGGTCACCGAAATCAAGAACGGCCAGCGCAAGCAGGTTAATCGCAAGGTGCTGCCCGGCTACATCCTGGTCCGGATGGACCTGACCGACGACTCGTGGGCCGCCGTGCGTAACACCCCGGGCGTGACGGGGTTCGTTGGTGCGACGTCGAGGCCGACGTCTCTGTCGCTGAACGACGTGGTGAAGTTCCTGCTGCCGCAAGGCGCGGCGAAGAAGCCGGGCAAGTCGGCCGGATCGTCTGCTTCTGCTGCATCGTCCGAAGCCACGTTGGAACGCCCGGAGATCCTGGTGGACTTCGAGGTTGGCGAGTCGGTCACCGTCATGGACGGCCCGTTCGCGACGCTGCCGGCCTCGATCAGCGAGGTCAACGCCGAGCAGCAGAAACTCAAGGTGCTGGTGTCCATCTTCGGCCGCGAGACACCCGTCGAACTGACCTTCACCCAGGTCGCCAAGATCTGATCGCTTTCGGCGATCACTAGAAAGGAAACAACCCCGCATGGCCCCGAAGAAGAAAAAGGTCGTCGGGCTGATCAAGCTGCAGATCCAGGCCGGGCAGGCCAACCCCGCCCCGCCGGTCGGCCCTGCGCTCGGCCAGCACGGCGTCAACATCATGGAGTTCTGCAAGGCGTACAACGCTGCGACCGAGAACCAGCGCGGCAACGTCATCCCCGTGGAGATCAGCGTCTACGAGGACCGCAGCTTCACCTTCCAGCTGAAGACCCCGCCGGCCGCACGTCTGCTGCTGAAGGCCGCCGGCATCCAGAAGGGTTCGGCCGAGCCGCACAAGACGAAGGTGGCGAAGGTCAGCTGGGATCAGGTGCGCGAGATCGCCGAGACCAAGAAGGAAGATCTCAACGCCAACGACATCGACCAGGCTGCCAAGATCATCGCCGGTACTGCCCGGTCGATGGGTATCACGGTCGAATAATCCGACCCCCGTGGGAGAGCCCGCTTCGGCTCGCAACCACGACCTCTGAACCTAGGAGACACCAATGAGCAAGACCAGCAAGGCATATCGCGAAGCCGCCGAAAAGGTGGACCGCACCAAGCTCTACAGCCCGCTCGAGGCGGCCAAGCTCGCCAAGGAGACCTCGTCGAAGAAGCAGGACGCGACCGTCGAGGTGGCGATCCGGCTCGGCGTCGACCCGCGCAAGGCTGACCAGATGGTCCGCGGCACGGTCAACCTGCCCAACGGCACGGGTAAGACCGCACGCGTCGCCGTGTTCGCGGTGGGCGAGAAGGCCGAGGCCGCACTGGCTGCCGGCGCCGACGTTGTGGGTAGCGACGACCTGATCGAAAAGATCCAGGGCGGGTTCCTGGACTTCGACGCCGCGATCGCCACGCCCGACCAGATGGCCAAGGTGGGTCGCATCGCCCGCGTGCTGGGCCCGCGCGGTCTGATGCCGAACCCCAAGACCGGCACCGTCACTCCCGATGTGGCCAAGGCGGTCAACGACATCAAGGGCGGCAAGATCAACTTCCGTGTCGATAAGCAGGCCAACCTGCACTTCGTGATCGGCAAGGCGTCCTTCGACGAGAAGAAGCTGGCCGAGAACTACGGCGCCGCACTCGACGAGGTGCTGCGGGCCAAGCCGTCGTCGTCGAAGGGGCGCTACCTGAAGAAGATCACCGTGTCGACGACCACGGGTCCGGGCATCCCGGTCGATCCGGCCGTCGTCCGGAACTTCACCGAGGATCAGCTGTAAGTCTCTGACACGAGTGGCCACCTACTTTGGTAGGTGGCCACTTGTCGTTTCAGGATGCGGTCGGGTCGACCGGCAGCCGGACCGTGGCGAGCAACGCCCGGTGATCCGAACCCGGAACCTCGATGGTCTGCACAGACGCGGCAGACGCATTCCGCGTGAGCACGTGGTCGATGGTGATCACCGGCGGAAACTTCCTGTTGGAGGGAAACGTCGGCGCGAAGCCAGATCCGCTCTGTTCGACCGCATCGCGGAAACCGTTCGTCAACAAATCACGGAACTGGCGCATGTCCGGTGTGCTGTTGTAGTCGCCGCCGATGATCACTGCGCCGGGTCCAGCGGTCCGGGCGAAACTGTCCAATTGCACCTTCGCGCCGGCCATTCCGCCTCGCCACGCGTCGACCGTGTTCGAATCGTCCGCCACAGGGGAGTACACGTGGACACTGGCCAGCAGCGGCTCGAAGCGCAGGCCGGGGATTTCCAGCCGGGCTGCGGGGATGCTGACGCGCCGGTGCCGTGGTTCGGAGAGCACGGTGAGTGGATATCGGCTCCACATGCCGATCCCGCCGGCACCAGGGGCTGGGATCAGATGCGAGAAGGGGAAGGCTTTGTCGATTCCTGCTCGTTTGAGACGTTGGGCGGCCTCGGGCGTCAACTCGGCGACGGTCACGAGGTCGGCGCCGTCCTCGGCCAGGTTGACGAGGAATGCGGGGTCCGCGTGCCCGTGTCGGAGATTCGAGGAGAGCACGCGGATGTCAAGGTACGCACCAACATCGGTCGGACGTCCAAGGTAGTACCACGAGATCTGGACTGCGAGGCTGGCTGCCACGACCCCGACGGCGAGCATCGACAGCAGGAATCGGCGACACGTCGCGGCCACCACTAACCCGGCAAACGCGGCCAACGACATGTAGGGCGAACCGACGGCCAGAACTAAGCCCGGAATGTTCGATATCGGTTGTTTGCGTGCGATAAGAGCGAGAATCGCGACCAGGAGAATTGCGACGACTAGCGCCGCCAAGATGCCGACATAAATTCTGCGTGACAAGAGAAGGCAGCCCTCCCGGTTTGCCGCGGTCCGATGGCACGCTACCAGTCGTGCTGGCGAGGTCAGCCGTCGTTCGTCTTCTCGGGGGTTTTCGGGACGTGCACAGTCGTCAGAAGTGCGCGGTGGTCTGAGCCGGTGATGGTCACCGCGGTCAGCGATGTGGCAGTGGCTCCTCTGGTGAGGACGTGGTCGATCTCCAGCGCCGGCGGCAGCCATGAGTCGGCGGGGAAGGTCGGTACGAATCCGGCCCCGGTCTGATCGGCCGCATCGCGGTAGCCGGTGGTCAGCAGATCGCGAAACTGCTCCATATCGGGTGTGCTGTTGAAATCGCCCGCGACGATCACGGCCGCTTCACCGGCGACGTTGGCGGAGTCTTCGAGCACCATTTTGGCGTCGGCGATGCTTCTTTGCCACCCGTCGACGAAGTCCCGTTGGTACGAAACTGGAGAAAAGACATGCACACTCGTGACGAGTGGCGCCAGCTGGACGCCGGGGACTCGGACTCTCGCCGCGGCAATCGTGAAGTTGCGGTGAGTCCCAGGTGACACTGCGTCGACCGGATAGCGGCTCCACAAGCCGATTCCGCCAGCGCCGGGTGCCGGTATCAGCACCGAGTATGGAAATGCATCGTCAAGTCCGGCTTGCGAGAAGCTTTGTGCCGCTTCAGGCGTCAGCTCCGAGACGGTGACGACGTCCGCAGAATCTTTGGCCAGATCGACAAAGGTCGTCGGATTGGCCTGTCCTTTCCGAAGATTCGACGAAAGTAGTCGAATGTCTGCGAACTGCGTCCCGGCGGCACGAGTGAAGTAATAGCGGGGTATTTGAATTGCCGCTGATGCGGTGAGCACCAGCACCGCGATGATCGTCAAGAACGTGCGACGGGACAACGCCGAGAACAAGAGGCCCGCGAGCGCGGCGAACGGGGCGTATGGCGATCCCACGGTCAGCACCAGGCCCAGCAGATTGGATATGGGTAGTGCCCGCACAACCAGTGTGAGTGTCGAGAACGAGAGGGCGGCGACTGCCAGCGCGGTGAGGAGCCCGCGGGTTCGGCCAGACAACACGTCCTCCCTGCTCACCTTCGATTAGCGGCGGGCTATCAGTGGACGATGTTGACCAGGTGCCTGTGTTTCAGTACGCGCCGCGGTGACTCAGGACGGCCCGCACGGTTTTGACGGCGATCAGAAGATCAGAGATCATCGACCAGTTCTCGACGTAGAACAGATCGAGCCGAACCGAGTCTTCCCAGGAGAGGTCGGAGCGGCCGCTGACCTGCCACAGACCGGTGATGCCGGGACGAACGAGCAAACGCCGTCTGGCGTGATCGTCGTACGACTTGACCTCGCTGGCCAGGGGCGGTCGCGGCCCCACCACACTCATGTCGCGCTTGGAGACGTTGATGAACTGCGGCAGCTCGTCGAGGCTGTACTTGCGCAGGAACCGGCCGACAGGAGTGATCCGCGGATCACTGCGCATCTTGAACAGCACCCCGCCGTCACACTCATTCATTTCAGTGAGTTCACCGAGCAGCCGGTCGGCGCCGTCGACCATCGTCCGGAACTTGATCATCTCGAAAGGCTCGCCATCCAAACCGATGCGTTCCTGACGATAGAAGATCGGGCCTTTGCTGGTTAGCTTGATCGCGATAGCGATGGCAACAAGAACAGGAAGACCGCACAGGAGAACCATGCCGGCGAAGAGGGTGTCGAACAGACGCTTCTGGAACCGCTTGGCACCGTGATACTGCGGCTTTTCGACGTGGATGAGCGGCAAGCCGGAAACCGGCCGCATCTGCAGGCGCGGCCCGGCGATGTCGACGACCCCCGGCGAGACGAGCAAGTCGATGTTCAGCTTTTCAAGCTCCCACGACAGGTTGCGGATTCCGCGTCCGTCGAGCCGTTCGGTGGCCGTGATCGCCACGGCTTGGCTATTGGTGGCGGTGACTGCACCGACCACGTTTGCTTCGTCCCCGAAAGTGGGGATCGCTCCAACGCCGGGGACATCAAGTTCGGTGCGGCTGCCGGCGCCGGGAATGCAGGCGCCAACGACCGCGTACTCGGACCAGCGCTCTCGTGCCAGCGACCTAGTCAGGTCACGCACCGCCGGGGCGCTACCGACCACGATTACCCGCGTGATGTAGCGGCCGTGTTTCTGTCGTGCCCGCACGACCATCCGACGGGCAGCCCATCGGCCGAGGGCCAAGAAGGCGAGGCCGGCCGGCAGCGCCATCACCAGGTAGCCACGGGCGATCTCGAGTTTGAAGAGCATCGAGATGATCGCCACGCCGCCAAATATCGATGCCGTGCCGACCCACACGCGGCGGTACTCCTCGGCCCCGCAGCCGATGATCCGCGGCGAGCGCGAGTGGTTGATCGAGAGCGCCGTCATCCAGATGACCGCGATCGCGACCGACACCACAAGGTAGTTCGTGTACTTGTAGGCTAGCTCAGTGGGCGACAAGCCGAACCGCAGCCACTGAGCGAGGCCGACGGCCAGGACCACGCCGGCGAGATCGACCACCGCCAAGCGGCGTGAATACACTTTTTGCCAAGCCGGAAGCGTTTCTTCAGTTGCAACAACGTCCGCTGGAGATTCCAGCCGATCGTTTACCGCCGTCATGTTCCCCCCCACAACGCACGCCTGCATCTTCCCCGCAGGAACGCTATTGACCCTTTGGAATCATTGCACACCCTCGGGTGTCCTGGCGAGGGATCCCAGTCAAGGAGGGCCTTTGGTCCTCATCGACTCCGTTGCCGCCGAAGACATCAGACGGACGAGCGACGGCAGAGTTCGAGGACGGGGGGAAGGAGGTCGGCAATTTGCGAGCCGACCGCAACGAAGACTTGGGATTGTTGGCCGATTGGGTCGGAGATGTCGAGCACCTCGCGTGCGGGAACATGCCCCCGCAGCGCTGCGAGGTCGGCGAGGTTCTGGGGATCGAACTGAGCGACGAGGTGGGCGGCCTCGAGGAGCGTAAAGGTCCGGTGCAGTTGGCGTGGTGCACGTTCGAGAACCGCGTTTCGATGGGCCCTCGTCATGGTGAGAACCAGGTCGGCATCACTGGCAATCCTCGGAGTCAGCTGGCGGGCGCTGAAATCAGCTGCTGAGCCACCCAGCTTCTCGAGCACCACGGCGGCATCGGTATGAATGGGATGGTTGATCACAGCCCGGGTGCCTGCGCTGGAGGTTTTGAAGTCCGGAATTCCCAGTCCTGCAGCAAACGTGTCGGCGAGCCGTTCAGCGGTTGGAGAGCGGCAGATGTTTCCTGTGCAAACGAACAAGAGGTGCAGTGCCAACTCCCATGTGTGGATCTCGAGACGCGGCACCCCGAGCCAGCAGGGAGAACGTCGCCAACGCATCGAAAATACACCGTCGACGGGAAGCTTACCGTCGCGCGATTCTGCTGCCTTCCCCTGAGCCACAAGCGCATCAGTCGCCGACGCCACCCAGGACGTCGGGCACTCAGATCAATTGGAAGCTCGATCGACCTTGTCGTCGATCGGCCAGGTACTTAGAGTCTCTTGAAATGGGCCGGAATCTTTATGCTCGAGCCACCGGATTCGCAGAGATACGATCCACCAGATCGGGAGACATGAAAACATCGCCCAAGTCGACGTCGCGCCGGACAGAGGCCGCTAGGACGGAGGTGGGCGGTATCGTCTTTGACAACCTCACGGAAGATGACGTAGTCGGCACCGTTCGAAGGGCCTGGACTGCAGGTGAAGGCGGTTCGATAATACCGGTGAACGTGGATGTCGCTCGAGCGGCCGATAGAAGCGCTGAGTTCGCCGAGGTCATAGCCAGGGGGTCGCTCGTCATTGCAGATGGGATGCCCCTGGTCTGGGCGGCTCGACTGAAGGGCAAGAGGCTGCCAGAACGTGTTGCTGGCTCGTCGCTCGTTTTCTCGTTGAGCAACGCGGCGGCAGACGCTGGGAAAACGGTCTATCTGTTCGGTGGCGCAGTAGGGGTCCCGGAGCAGGCGGTGGATGCGCTCGCCGCCCGATTCGCCAAACTACGGATCGCGGGGACGCTTTCACCAGAATTCGGTTTTGACAAGACGGAAGAAGGACTGCGGCAGGCTGTGTCCGCTGTCGTTACCGCCGCTCCTGACCTGGTCTTCGTTGGGTTGGGCTTTCCAAGGCAGGAACTTTTCATCGAGCAACTCCGTCAGGAGCTCCCCAACACATGGTTCCTCGCCTGCGGGGGTGGGATCGCGATGGCGGCTGGGGTGGTGCGAAGGGCTTCTCCTGTTATGCAACGGCTTGGGTTCGAGTGGGTGCACCGGCTAGCGCTGGAGCCACGACGCCTTGCTCGCAGATATCTCCGAGACGATCTTCCCTTCGCGCTCAAGCTCCTAGCGCAGGCTGCTATCGACCGATTTAGATGAGACCGGAATGGAGATCCGTCGGTCTCGTGCCGGCTTGCCGGCAATCGAGCCCTAGCGCCTGGGCGGAACGTGGTCGAGCCGTTCGCGAAGTCTAGATGCAATGTTGGGTATTTGTAGGTTGCTTATGACGGGCAAACGCTTTAAAAAGCGTCTAACGAATGGGGTCGGCCCCGGCGTCAAACCAGGCGTTGGTGGATAGCTGATCACGGGGGCAATCCCGCGATGTCGAAAGGGACTGAGCATGAGGACTGTTGAACAAATTTTCGAAGACACGATCCAAGTCAAGGCGCGGATCCTTCAAGATCCGGGTTTGCTTGAAACAGCCCGTGCCGTAGGGAACCACCTGATTGTCGGCTTCGGTGCGGGGGCACGCGTTTTTACATGCGGCAACGGCGGCAGCGCGGCGGATGCCCAGCACTTCGCCGCAGAACTGACGGGCCACTTCATCTTCGACCGCCCCCCGCTCGGCGCTGAGGCGCTTCACGCCAATTCATCGCATGTCACTGCTGTGGCAAATGATTATGATTACGAGTCGGTTTTCGCAAGAGCTCTAGAGGGCTCCGCCCGCGCTGGCGACACGCTTGTTGCCATCAGCACCTCTGGCAACTCGCCGAATGTAATCAGCGCTGCGGCAACTGCCAAGCGTATAGGAGTATCGGTTGTCGCGATGACCGGCGAATCAGGCGGGAAGCTCGCGGAGTTCGCCGACTTCTTGATCAACGTGCCATCGACGGACACTGGACGGATCCAAGAGTCGCATATTGTGTTCATTCACGCGATTTCGGAACATGTCGAGCATGAGCTTTTCGCCCCCCGCTGATGGGGGCGAGCGTCACGAGGTTGTGCGAAGGCTTGTTCACGAACGGGTGGGACGCGACTGGTGTCTGTTTCTGGACCGAGACGGGGTCATTAACCGCCGGATCGCCGGCGATTACGTAAGAAGTTGGCGGGAATTCGAATGGCTACCCGGGGCGGCGCTCGCGCTGAAGCAATTGAGGGAGTGGGCTCCCAGGTTAGTTGTCGTCACCAACCAGCAGGGCGTCGGCAAGGGACTGATGACTACTGATGATGTGGCTGCGATTCATCAAGGTATCCAGGCTGAGCTTGCAGCTGATGGCTTGGTAGTCAACGCTTTTGAGGTATGCCCGCACCTCGAATCGTTCGGATGCATGTGCCGGAAGCCTAGGCCGGGGCTCGTGCTTGGTTGGCTCGCGCGGCACTCAAGCTGTGAGCCATCCCTCAGCATCATGGCCGGAGACAGTCGGAGCGACCTTGAGTTGGCTCGTAACGTTGCCGTCGCGACCGGTGGATGTGCGAGTATAAACCTTGGGGGAGCGGGTCTTGGAGAGCTTGCGGACGCTTCGTTCGACTCGCTCTGGGACTTCGCTGTTGCAGTTGCACGCGCGATGGGGGATGCATGACAGTATTACGCGGCCGAGCACCATTACGGCTTGGCCTTGGGGGTGGTGGCACAGACGTTGATCCGTACTCAACTGAGTTCGGCGGACGAATCCTGAATGCGACGATCGATAAGTATGCGTACGCGTTTGGGGAGCGGGGAACCGGAGATACTGTGGCCTTTCGCTCGCCCGATCGGGATCGAGCTGGGAATGCCGATATTCACGACCTCTCCTCCCTTGAGGACGATTTCCCGCTGCACGTGGCTGTGTACAGGCGGGTGATCGCTGAGTTCAACGGCGGCGCACCGCTTCCGCTCAAGCTTGCAACACAGGTGGACGCTCCTCCGGGCTCGGGTTTGGGGTCGTCTTCTGCGCTCGTCGTCGCGATGCTACTCACTACGTGTGAACTCGTCGGAGTATCTCCTGGGCCGTACGAACTCGCCCGGATGGCGTGGGAGGTCGAGCGGGTTGATCTGGGCATGGCTGGTGGCTGGCAGGATCACTACGCGGCGGCATTCGGCGGCTTCAGCTACATGGAGTCCCGCCGCAAGGGAGAAGTGGTCGTAAATCCGCTGCGAATCCGGCGTGAAGTGATCGCCGAATTGGAAGCATCACTGCTGCTGTACTTTGGCGGCGTCTCGCGGCTCTCTTCTGAAGTCATTGCTGAACAGCAACGGAATGTCGTTGAACGAGACGAGGACGCGCTGGACGCGACTCACGCTATTCGAGCCGAAGCCCTCGAAATGAAGGATCTGCTGGTGGTTGGTGACATGCCGGGATTTGCGGATTCTCTGCTTCGGGGCTGGGAGGCCAAGAAGCGACTCGCCTCCCGGATCTCGAATCCGAAGATCGAACGCGCCTATCAATTGGCGTTGTCTCACGGTATGGTGGCTGGCAAAGTTTCAGGTGCTGGTGGCGGCGGCTTCCTCATGATGATCGTCGACCCGCGCCGCCGGATCGAGGTCGCCCGAAGTCTTGAACAAGAGTGCGGTGGGTCGGTGGTCCCGTGTCTGTTTACCAAGGGTGGAGCGACCACGTGGAAGATCCCGGCTCACAAGAAGGCGGCCGACGTTCAGTCCCGCTAGGTTGGCTCACATGAACGACGGTGATCCGCAATGCAATTGGTAGTACTCGCCGGCGGTCGCGGCACCCGGCTTCGCGATGCGCTACCAGAGGGGCTACCCAAACCAATGGCCCCCATCGCTGGCAGGCCGTTTCTCGAGTACCTGCTCGACCAGGCGATCGAGCAGGGCGTGGCGGAGGTTCAACTTCTTGTCGGGTACTCATCGGAGGCGATCATCGACCATTTCGGTGATAGCTACTGCGGTGTACCGATCAGCTATAGTGCAGAACCCGTTCCCCTCGGTACGGGAGGGGCGCTGAAGGCGGTTGGCCCCCGACTGGCCGACACGTTCCTTCTGGCGAACGGAGACACATTCGCGGACGTTAGTTATCGAGGCCTTCTGGACCTCGTTGACTCGTCGCTCCTGAGCATGAGCCTTGCCCGGACCGCCAACGTCGGCCGATACGGGAGCGTCGTCACCAAGCAGGACGTCATCGTTGGTTTCCATGAGAAGGCCGCGGGGGGTTCAGGATTGGTCAACGCAGGTGTGTACGGCTGCCGGCGTGAACTGATCGCCGCATTGCCTGAGAGTGCTTCATTCTCTTTCGAGACAGACTTCCTCGAACCGCAGCTACCGCGACTGCGCCCGCACTTCCTAGTCGTCGAATCGGAGATCATCGATATTGGAACTCCTGACTCATATGTGTTCGCCAACACTCTTTTTGGTTCGTGACCGACCGGCAGTGGGCACAGCAGGCAGCTAACCACCGTATGGCGGCGGACGCCAATCTTGACGCAGCTGGCAAATGCTGAAGCCTCAGTCTAATCGTCCGCATTGCTGTGAACATGCTGGGCCACGCGAGGGTGCTCATGCCGCGCAACCTGCATTGGGGCATAATGCTTTTCCATCATCGTCAACGCGTTTGGGGGATAGGGTGGAACATCGTCGGATTCTCGCGGCCGCGGCCGCGGCCGTGGCCGTGGCCGTGGCGAGTATCGGAGCGGTCGGGCTAGCTGGTCCGGCGTCCGCTACTGACGACATCACCCAGAATGCGGTCGGCACGTACACGATCCAGTACGCGTGGGGCCCGAGCACGTGGGTCGCAGTGCCGTGCGACGGCGACGTCGACCAGTGCCTCCATATCACCGAGTTTTCCGCCAAGGATACGAAACAGAAGCATCCCAACTGGAGCGCAAACGCTTACTGGTCGGTCGGCTCATGGATTATTCCACCGGTCGACACCCCCAATGCTCTCAAGTGCAAAGAAGACGGAAGTAAGCACGACCTTCCGCTCAACTACTCATGGGACGCGGCGACGAATTCGGGTTCGCAATCATTCTTCGATCCCGGGATTTGCAACGGCAAGACCAGGTCGGGTTCGAGCCCGTTCACGTTGACAAAGATCGGGCCCGCCCCGGGCATCAGCACACCTGCTCAATAGCTACGGCGCACACGGGCTAGTCCGCCAGAAGGTAGGGGTCGTGGTGTTCGCGCTGGCATGATGAAATGTCTCTTGAGGGTGCGTTGACCTCGCATCAGAGCTGATGCCAAGATTGTGGAAGTGGCCGTGGCTGGCGCCACGGCCACTGTTCAACGGCGATCGCTATCACCGAGGCTCGGGGACTGGAGGCGTGATATGAGCAATTTTCTCCGGACGAATTTTGGCCCGGTTGTCCGATCGAAGGGTAAGGAAGCTTTCCTCAAGCATCTGCCGCCAGACGCTCGAGTTCTCGATGTCGGGTGCGGTAACAATTCCCCAGCACGTTCGAAGATCTATGCCCCGACCATCCATTACACAGGTCTCGACATCGGCGACTACAACCAAAGCGACGGGTCGATCGAATCCGCCGACCGATACGTTCTGACGAATTCTGAGGACTTCGCTTCGACCATCGAATCAATGGCTGATTCGTTCGATGCCGTGGTGTCCGCGCATAACCTTGAGCACTGCAAGGATCCCGACGAAACCCTTCGTGCGATGTGCGGCGCCCTGACGAGAGGGGGCCAGTTGTTTCTGGCCTTCCCGTGCGAGGCCAGTGTTAACTTTCCCAGCCGTGCCCGGACGCTCAATTTCTACGATGACCCCACGCATCAAAAACCGATCAATCTATCTCGAGTGTTCGAAATATTATCGAAGTCGGGTATGACGGTTAGCTATTCAGTGAGGCGATACCGGCCTCCCCTGCTGGCGGCAGCAGGATTGTTACTAGAACCCGTCGCAGCTTTGAGCCGCCGATCCATGCCGCTCACGACGACGTGGGCGCTATATGGGTTTGAGACGGTCATCTGGGCGGATCGCCGCTGACATATCGGGGGCCGGCATCGCATGCGGCCTCTCGCGCTAGTTGTTCGCGATCCGCTCCAGCGCGGCAAAGTAATTTTGTGCAACTACTCGGGGCGAGCGTTCAGCAAGCATTTTCTCGCGGCCCAGCTGCCGCATCAGCGACGTGTCCTGTCGAGCATCAAATGCAGATTCAACGGCTCGGGCTAGGCCTTCTGCGTCGAGGGCGCGGTAGGTGAATCCAGAAATCAAGTTCTCGAAGTGTTCCTTCGCCCCGCCACTGTCGGGCGCGAATACTAATTTCAATCGCAGCATGGCTTCCCCTACCGTGCGTCCCGATGGTTCTCGCTCATTGCATACGATGACACCATCGATTTCATCGTAGATTCTCTCGACTTTTGCATACCCACAGAACGTAACTTGTTCCGAATCTCCCGCCCGATCTCGTAGATCCTGCATGTAACTCTCATCGGCGACCGCGGGATCACCGTAAATGTTTAGATGGAAGCGGGCAGGCAGAAACCGCATTGCATCGATTGCGACTTCGATCCGCTTGTCCGGATCAATCCGTCCGACTATTCCAAGCGTTGTCTGTGCCGAAGGGCGGCTATCCGAATCTGTGCGTGTCGGCACCGGAATATCTGCAATGGGTACCGGAACGATCACGGCGTTCTTGATTCGCAGGTGATCAATAACAAATTGACTGATCGCGATGGTGCAATCAGTGAACGAAAGAAAGAATCGGGTTAGCAGGCGGTCCATTCCGATCGGGGCATCATGCAGATTCAGCACAATACGGGCTGTGGGCCGGGCGGTACGTATTGCCATAGCTAATGGCAATAGTCTTAGGCTGTACAAAACTATGACGTCGTATTCGCGGCTGAGCTTAGCCACTACCTTGGCGAAGGAGAGCAGTGTACCGATCTTTCCCTTCCTACCGCGCACCAAGTATATGCCTGTGAGGGACGGCCGACAATATTCAGCTATCTCATTGGAACTTGCGACCAGGGAACACGACCAATTTTCGGGTGCAGATTCGAGAAATGTGCGCAATGTTATCTCGGCACCCCACAAGCTATCCGCCGCTGTAACAAATAGAGCCCTTTTCATCTCGTACACAACACGCGGTAGCTTAGTTTTATGGCCATCGTGGATGTAGGTCCCAGATATATGTCTGCGTGGATAGGAGAGTCTGCATATCGATAGCGGAGAAATGGTGTCCCGTCCGCTGATTCGGGCCGTTGGATTGCACGGAGGGCGAAGGAGTGCGTGCGCGGACGACGATTCGACTGGGTGGCCGTGGTCACCGAGCAATCTTCCTGGACAGAGCAGAGATGACCGAAAGCGTGCGCCACTTCTCTGGCCCCTTAGACAACAGCAGGGTGGCCAACCATTGGCCATCGGTGCTCAGCATCAGCCGTGGTGCCACCAGGACAGCGGATAACGTCACCGCGGCGGAGATGACTGCCGAGAGGATCAGTGCAACGAACGAGTCGATGAGGCCGGCGGCAGTTGCCCAAGCACCGATTGCGGCGCCGGTGGCTGCCAGCACCGCCAGGGGGAGGCCCGCGAAATGCCGCGCCAGCAGGCGGCCGCTATCCAGTTCTAGAGCCAGCACGCACGCAATCGTGAGGGCGAGATAGTGGAGGATGACCGCCCCGGTCACACCGATGGCGGCGCCCAATAGGCCAAATCGGATACCAATTAGTGCCCCGAGAGCTGTGCCGGCGAAGAAAAATACCTGCAGGGCGGCGATAAGCCAGGACCGGCCGACTGCACGAATAAGAGCGCCGCCAACACGCTGCGCCGACCGGAATGGAATGGAGACGGCGAAAGCGACGATGAGTGGAACCACTCCAGACCACTGAGGTCCTAGCAGAACGCTGGTAAGCGGGCCGGCCGAAAGGCAAAAGAACACTGAAACAGGTGTCATGACAACGAATATGGAACCCGTTGACCTGTAGTAAGCGCTGCTGAGCCGGCCAACGTCGTTCTGCACGCCGGCAAACGACGGAAACAGTACATCTTCCACGACCTTGCCAATGAGTCGATAAGGATAGTTCGTGATTTGGAGGGCACGCGTGTAGATCCCGACGGCGGCCGGGTTTGCATTTATCGACACAATCGCTCTATCCGCCTGGTTGGCAAGGGAGTTGATGATCTGAGCGACAGACGACCCGGTGCCGTACCCGAGGATGTCGCGATATGCGCTCCAGGTCCTCGTAGGACGCCAGTCGAACCTGATCGCTGCGATCAGCAGCAGCGCAATCAGACTTGCCTCGACGATCTGGGCATAGACCAACGCCCATGCACCCGCGCCGAGAAGCGCACTGCCGATGCCGACGACCCCGTAACCGATTGTGTAGCTCGCTAGTTGCCGGATTGCAAGAATGCGGAAATTCAACTGCCGGGCTGCCAGCCCTTCCGAGACGTACGCCAAGGCTCGGATGGTGAAGGTACCCGAGAGTGCCGCAATCAGCGGTGCGGCCTCGGGACTGCCGAGTATGGTGGCTAGCCACGGCGAGGCTAGGAACAATGCGGCGGTGATCGATAGCCCCGTGCCGATAGATATCCAGAAAGCCGCCCGGATGTGATGGACGTCGAGATCGTGCCGTTGGACGAGCGCCTGGCTCGCGCCCAAGGCCGCGATACCGGCCGCAAGGTCGATGAAAATTCCGGCAATCGCGGCCAGACCGAATTGCGCCGGTGAGAGCAGGCGCGCCAACACGGCAACAACGACGATCTGGAGTAGCGCCTGAGCAAGCGCTGCCATTCCGAGCCATTTTCCGCCACTTAGAACTGTGTCGGACAATGATTTTTCGGCCGATTCCGGTTCGGTCGCCGAGTCGTCAGGCTTGTTCATGTTGCGGGGTTGCTGGGAAAAGGGCTGCGAGATAGAGCGCGGTGCTATTTGCCAAGGTGAAGTCGTAACCGCGAGCCTTGGACAGTTCTCGGTCGATTGGCATATCCAGGGTGGCCGTGATGGCCTCCGCCATAGCGACGTCGTCTCCAACCGGGACAAGTCGGCCGTAGCGCCCGTCTTTCAGGATCTCGCGAGGACCGCTAGGGCAGTCCGTCGCGACCACCGGCGCTCCGCACGCTAGAGCTTCGATGAGGACGTTGGGTTGTCCCTCGTAACGGGAGGAAAGTACGAAAACGCTGCAATTGGCCATTTCTGGGTAGGGCCGAAGTGAGAAGCCTGGCAGGGCAATATCGTCGGCGAACTGGGAAGCCGCTCTTGCACTCTCCAGCTCCGCTAGGGCGGGACCATCTCCCAGGATCAACAGTCGGCAGGGCCGGGCATCTCGGATCCGTGTAAATGCCTTGAGCAAGGTCGTGAAGTCCTTGCCTTGGTCAATCCTGCCGACTCCCAATACGATTGGAATGTCATCGTCGAACCAGGGATGCGCAGGCTTGTCGGCGGCCGCCTGCGCAAGCGCTGGTGTGACTACGGGATTGACGGCGATTGTCGTAATCCGCTGAGGATCTAGCCGTGCGAAACGCGCAAGGTCGGTTGCCATCTCAGTGGCGACGGCGACGATGACATCGGCGTGACGATAAACCAGCGGAGCCAGCCGCAATGCCAGGCGTGTGGACCTATAGGGATTCTCTTTGACATGAATGGACGGAAATAGTCCTTCGCGGAGCATGATTCGGCATTGGGTACCGGAGCAAAGCTTGGCTATCGTGAGCGCGATATTGCTGCCGGGTTCGGTGGTGACCATTGCGGCCGGACGGCGGTGTCGGAGGTAGCGCGCCAGCGCCGGGATGGCTCCCAACGTGTGAGTGGACGACAGTGCGGTGACCTTGACCGCTGGCGAAAGCTCGGCCGCGAAGACGCCTTCCGGTTCCAGGGTGAGAACCTCCACGTTATGTCCGAGCTCAGCGAATCCTGTCGCCAAGCGCACCATTGCGCGCTGTGCCCCGCCGCCACTCATCGAACGGACGAAGAACGATATGTCCGTCATGTAGATACCGGTTTGGCGGAGCCGGCACTGAAGGGGGGGGCCTTCTCGTTCGTCGCATAGCACGCGAATGCGACGACCATGATCCAGATACCACTGTTTGGGCGGAAGAACACCTCGCCTGCGATGCCGATGACCCCGAGCGTGACGTAGACCGCCAGCATCGTCGTCGCGATGCTGTCCCCCCGAGCGGCTTTGGAAAGGAGTTTCCAACAGATGCCCAGCAGGAACGACAGCTGCGTGATCAGGCCGACGACTCCTACGTCGAGGAGGATGTCGATGTAGGCATTGTGCGCGTGGACGAGCTCACCCATCCAGCTCGAATCTCCGAAATAATCAGATGCGTGGTCCCAAAACGCTAGATAGCCATTGCCGAACCACGGACGGCTCTCGATCAGTGGCTGCAGCGCGGTCCACAACAGCGTTCGCCCGGTCAGGCTGTCATCCCTTCCCAGGGTTTCCAACCCTTGGGTATACAGCGCGTCGAAATCGGCGGCTATGAGCAATGCGAAGATCCCGAAGGCCACGAGCAGTAGTGGTCGAACGGCGTGCGCTTGCCGATAGAAGCTGAGGCCGCACAAAGCCGCGATGCCAGCGGCGAAGGCGGCGAAGCCGGTCGCGGACCTCGTATTGAACAACAACAGAAATGCCACCGCCAGCAGGGGATAGGTCACGGCCCGCAACCCAGCCCGCTTTCGCATGCCTATCCAGACGATCAGGAAAAGAACAGTGACCCACGCGGCCTGGTTCTTAAAGCCGAGCAAACCACGCCAAGATCCGACGTGGATACCTTCGGTATGGGTCCCGAGTGCAGGGAAGGCGAGAGCGACAAAGACTGAGCCAACCACGAACAACGCTAGGTTGACCCCGAAGAATTTCAGGATGTCCCCCGCGTCGATGTAGATCAGGATGCCCACCGCGGTCGTGCCGACCAAGGCGAGCGCACGACGGAGGGTGAGCTCGGGGTCGTTGGACCAAAAGGTGCTCATGAGTATCACTCCGAGAGCAAGCAGGAGGATGCGGTTGCGCCGTAAGGCGTCGAGAGTCTTGTGCAGGTGAGAGGGACTGACGAGCAGGGCAATAGCGATCAGCTGTATTAACAGAGCGATTGGCAGGAACAGTGCTTTCAGCGGTCCGGCGCCCGCCTCGTCCTCGCTGCCGAATACGTGGTTCAGCGCACCGAGAAAGAACAAGAATGCGACGGAGCAAAAAAGTCGTACCCATTTAGCCGACGGCGCGTTGCCGACTTCGTCGGTTACGTCGGAAGCAGACGCGAGATCGGGAAGTGTCGTCACCGGATTGCCCACCTTTTCACAGGTTCGCCGAACGGGTGCATACGATGATGCACGCGACAAAGAGCCCCCTCCAACCTACTCGACGCTTCCGACGAAGAATGCCCGGAAGCAATACGTGCGCGACATTCAGCAGACCCCCATCCGATGACTTGCCCGCCGTGCCCCGCAACACGCGCAGAGCCACCTTATCTGATGATATCGACAGCGACTTGCTTTCAACACCTTAAGATGTCGTCGCCTCAGACGTTGTGCTGAAATTCTGACGCACAAGCCTGTTCGCAGTGGAAACGTGGTAGCCGGGCGCCAAGCGGTGTTGCGGCGGTCAGTTTGATTGCTTGTCGGCGCTAGCTGCCCAGTCGACAGTTCGGCGCAGGCCCTCATCAAACGAGACAATCGGTTGGTAGCCGAGCCGCTGCTGGGCCTTGGTGATGTCTGCCTGGGAATCGTGTACGTCGCCCGGTCGCGACGGAGCGTAGATCGGGGCAGGTAACGGCCCGAGGATGTTCTCCAACGTGGCCCACGCCTGGTTGAGCGAGATGCGGCCCCCGCACGCTAGGTTGATGACCTCACCGACGGCGTCCGGCGCGTCGATCGCGCGTAGTACGCCGTCTACCACGTTGTCGATGAACGTGAAGTCCCTGGTCTGCTCGCCATCACCGTGGATGGTGGGTGTGGACTTGCTGAGCCCGGCTTTGATGAACAGTGACAGGACGCCCGAATACGGCGATGTCGGGCGTTGTCCAGGACCGAAGACGTTGAAATAGCGGGTCGCGACGGTTTCGAGTCCGTAAAGGCGAGTGAAGAGTTGGCAATACACCTCGCCGACCTGCTTTTGAAGTGCGTATGGGGATCGGGGGTTGGGTGGCATCGTCTCGACCTTGGGGAGCACGTCGGTATCACCGTAGGCGGACGATGATGCTGCGTAGATAACGCGGCGAACCCCCGCGTCACGGGCCGCGAGTAGAACGTTGAAAGTTCCATTGATGTTCGCATCGTGCGAGGGAAAGGGCTCGGAGATCGATCGCGGAACGGACGGGATGGCCGCCTGATGGAGTACGACCTCGCAATCACGCACAGCGGCCGTAGCGGTTGCAGGATCCGTGAGATCACCCTGCATAAACTCGGCGTCGCGGGGGACGTTTTTCGCCAGGCCGGTGATCAGGTTATCCAGGACGCGCACCGTGTCGCCGCGGGCAAGCAACGCTTCCGCCAGGTGCGACCCGATGAATCCCGCTCCACCAGTTACTAAGTATCTCGACACGTCATAAACCTCGGTTGCCTAAACTCGCACTAGCCATGGTGCCGCGAATGTGATCCGCTGGGCGCCAGTGCATCATAGAGGGCGGGGATCTACAGGATTGCCGGAAAGCGGGGGGTCGCATGACAAACACGCCTACGTTCGAAAGTCCGCACGCCGCGGCGCTTTACGAGAAGCTCAGGGCGCGCACCGCGCGTACCGGTGTGATCGGCCTGGGGTACGTCGGTTTGCCACTGGCCGTTGAGTTCGGGAACGCGGGGTTCGACGTCGTTGGCGTCGACGTCGACAGACGGAAGTGTGATGTCGTCAACCGTGGCGAATCTCACATCCGAGATGTGCCGACCTCAGCCGTGGCTACCCTGGTCGAGGCGGGAAAACTGCGCGCAGTATCCGATATTCATGCCAGCGATGATCTCGACACCATCAACATCTGTGTACCGACACCGCTCCGCAAGACAAAAGATCCGGATTTGTCGTACGTCGTGTCAGCCTCCAATGCGATCAAGGCAAACCTCCGCCGAGGCATGCTCGTGATCCTCGAATCGACAACTTATCCGGGGACCACCGATGAGGTCGTCAGAAGCATTCTCGAAGAGAGCGGACTCAAGGCCGGTGTCGATTTCTTTCTTGCCTTCTCTCCGGAGCGCGTCGATCCGGGCAACGAGAAGTGGAACACAAAGAACGTTCCCAAAGTCGTCGGCGGCTTGACAGCTGACTGTGCGGAGTTGGCTGCAACGCTGTACGGAGCCTCAATCGACGAAGTTGTTCGGGTCGGCTCACCCCGCGCGGCCGAGATGGTCAAGTTGCTGGAGAACACATTTCGGGCGATCAACATCGGACTAGCCAACGAAATTGCCCTGATGTGCGACCGCATTGGCATAAACGTTTGGGAGGTCATTGATGCGGCAGCAACGAAACCTTTTGGCTTCATGCCGTTCTATCCAGGGCCGGGCCTGGGGGGCCACTGCATTCCGATCGATCCATTCTACCTGTCCTGGAAGGTGAAGGAAGTTGGTTTTGAAGCGCGCTTTATCGAATTAGCCGGCCAGGTCAACGCGGCAATGCCACATCACGTGCTGGAAAAGATTGCCGATGCTCTCAACGAGCACGGTAAGTCGATCAAGGGGGCCAAAGTCCTCGTGATGGGCGTTGCGTATAAGCCGGAAGTCAATGACGTCCGGGAGTCTCCGGCGCTGGATGTTATTGCGCTGCTGTTGAAAAAAGGCGCGAACGTGATCTATCACGATCCCTTCGTGCCACATATCGACGGTGAGCGCTGGACCGGCGGACACCAGATGGACTCTGTGCCGTACAGCCGCGACGAAGTTTCTGGGGCAGACTGCGTTGTGGTCCTGACCAATCACCAGGCATTCGACTATGCCGAACTGGTATCTGCCGCAAAGCTGATTGTCGACACCCGTAACGCCGTCAAATCTTCAGAGAATGTGTTCAAGCTTGGTGCGCCGAACCCGGGCCGGAAACCCTAGTTGTCTGGCGTGGCCTGGCCAGGCCAGGCTGTGGCGGCGATCGGTGATCAGAGGACGTGCCTTCACCGCTGCTGAGACTGGGCAGCCACTGTCCGAACGTGGACGCAGTACGTACCATGCGTAACAATCATTTACGGAGCTTTCGAGGGGGTCGGTCAGTGGATTATTTGGTAAGAGTCAAGAACCGCATGGGGGAGAAGCATCCGAAATCGGCTGCCAAGCTGATCACCCTCATTGGGCGCTTACGCAGTCGAGCCCAGAGGACGCTTCGTGTCACGTTCGACGGCGATGATTGGGTTCACACGTGGCTCGAGGGCGTTCGCATTGCAGAAGTCCCGTCCACCCTTCCGCACCGTGCGGTGCAAGAGAACATGCCGCTGTTCTTTTACCGATTCGAACCGAGCGAGGGCCAGACCATCGTCGATGTGGGAGCCGGCGACGGGACGGAAGTGGTGGCGTTCTCAAATTTGGTGGGCGACAAGGGCAGGCTGATCTGTATCGAAGCGGACCCAGAGGCCTTTCGGCGCTTGTCAAAGGCGGTCAGAATCGCGGGTCTGACGAACGTCACCTTGGTCGACAAAGCGGTCACCGACCAGGGCGGGCAAGTCACTCTCTCTCAGAGTGCTGGGCCTGCGGCTCTCTCCAACTCGTTGATGGTCAATAGTGACGGCGGGATCGCCGTCCCCGCGACCACTCTCGATCGACTGCTCGATGAACTCGGTATTGACGAGGTTGACTACCTCAAGATGAATATCGAAGGGGCGGAGGTGCCCGCGTTGAAGGGCTTCGCCACGGGACCTCGCCGTGTTCGCAATTGGTGCATCAGCTGTCACGACCACCAAGGCAAACCGGAGACTGCCACGCACGAATGGGTCGGGGAATGGTTACGTGGCAATGGGCTGACAGTGTGGCAGCACGAGCCGAACGACGAACGTCCCTGGGAGACGTACTATCTCTACGCGCGACCTGCTGGTCCGGCGTAGGTTTGATGCTGGACTGGGTGGTCCTGTTGTTTATCGGTTCCTGAACGCTGGCCGCTAAGCGGATTTTTCGTCAGCCGATTTGGCTGTGCCCGCCTTGGCGTCTGCCTCGGTAACGCCGGTGGCGAGCGCACTTTGGGAGACCTGGTCCGAAGGCTCGCCGCCGTACCCGTAGCTGTAGTAGTTGTAAGCCTGCCCGCCACGAGTCGGCACCATCGTGAAGACTGCGCCGAGGATTGTGGCGCCGACGTCGTTGAGACTTCCAACAGCGTGCGTGAGATGTTCACGTCTGGTGTGCCCAGACCGTGCCACAACGAGTGCCCCATCGGCATTCGCCGCCAAAATCGCTCCATCTGTAACTGCGAGCAATGGCGAAGAGTCGATGATCACGTAGTCGAACTGCGAACGTAAATCCGCCAAGAGCTTCTTGGCCGCGTGCGATGCGAGGAGTTCGCTCGGATTAGGGGGCGTGGGTCCGGCGGTCATTACGGTGAGCCGAGGAAATCGTGTCTTTTGGAGCACGTCGGTGATCGGAGCCGCGCCACTGAGCACGGTGCTGAAGCCGACCGAACCCACCGCGTCGAGATATTTCGCCAAGCTTGGCCGACGCATATCGCCGTCGATCAGCAGGACATTGTGCTCGGCCTCGGCTAAGGCAAGGGCGACGTTGATCGATGTGGTCGACTTGCCTTCACTCGGTGACGAACTGGTTATGACGATCAGCCGGGGTGGATTGTCTACCGCCAGGAATTGCAGATTGGTCCTGAGCTTCCGGAAAGCCTCAGCTGTGCCGGAATTATCGGAGTCGAACGCGATGGCCGCCGTTTTTCGGAGATCCTTGTCAAGGGGGATGTATCCCACGACACCGGTGCCGGTGATCGTTTCGAGCATCTCCTGACTCTTCACTGTGTTGTCGAGCAAATCGCGCAATAAGGCGAGACCGATACCCAACAATGCGCCCAGCGCTAGTCCGAACGCGAGATTGCGTGCTGTCTTGGGAATCACGGGATGGTCGGGAATTGACGCGCGTTGTTCCACGACCACTCGGGCATTGGGCGTTGCGCTCTTTTCGGGCGTCTCGAGTTCCCTAACCAAGTTGACAAACTCGTCGGATAGGGCGTTGGCGATATCGCGCGCCCGAACCGGCGAGGTGTCTAAGACATCGACATCGATGAGCACCGTGTCGGGTCCCGTGGTCGCTTTTACTTTGTCCCGTAGCGAATCTGCGCTCATGTCCAGATTCAATTTGTCGATCGTCCGCTGGGCGAGCGTTGTGCCTGTAACGAGCTCCGCGTACGACTTGACGCGTTGTTGAGAGAACAGATTGCCCTGGTAGATCTCAGTCACCGACGCGCCGGCCGTCGTCGACACGAAGAGTCTGGTCGATGCCTGGTAGAGCGGGGTCGTCAGAAGGTTGAATGCGACTGCGCCCAGAACAGCAACGAGAATCGTCACCACGATGGTCACCCATCGGGTACGCAGCAGCTTAGCAAATTGCTGCAGATTCAACGTGATTCCCTCCCCTCGGTTCCCTGCCCAACGGGGTCAGGAAAGCCTACCGCTTTTGAGTTTCCCAGCTTCCAAGGCTGGACTGCCGGTGTCAGCGCGGTCGGACATACCCGCTCAATCCCGATTCGACGTGAGGATGCGGTGCGCACGACCGTCCGTACGGTGCGAGATGTCTGCGACCTATCGAGTACAAGTCGGCACCGATACCTTGGGAGTGAGATCGTCTGCCAGTGGCTGCACCGGAACCCGTGCCGCTCCGGGAGCTATCGGCTCGATGAGGCGGAATGTCAATTCGATTGTCTGTCCAGGCGGTATAGCCACTTGAGCCTCGTACGTCGGGTGCCCGAGTTCCGTCGATCCGAAGACACGCGTCCTTTTGCCGTTGGCAAGGACACTGATGATGTCTGCACCTTTGGTCGCCAGAAGACGGACCGAAGTGAGCATCGTGCCTCGTGGAATGTCCCCTGCGATCTCCGGGAAAAAGCCGAGCCGCCCCGCGACATAGTCCGGTAGGCCGGATACGTCCTTGAGCGTGTTGGTCAGCCGGACCGTCACCGTAGACGTGCGCTTGTCGCCGTCACATCCGTCGGCGACGTATTCGATCTGTCGATCCAGGTAGTAGTCCATTTTGTTGCCGCCGAGATTGTTGACGACAACGGCCGCGTAGGGTGCTGGATCGTCGGGAATCGAGTGAGCCAGTGGCGTTTGTTCGAGAAGCTTTTGATCAGCCGGCGACGAGCTCCACACCGCGATTCGACGCTCACTGACTGCGCGGCCCAAGGCATTGAGCAGCTTGCGCGGCGATTCCACCGGCTTGGTGATCTTCTGGACCACCTCAGTGGCGATTTCCTGCAGGTATCGCTTTCGCCCACTTTGATCATTGGGATCGGGAAAGCGGGCGTAGACAGTCGACTCGGTCAGCTCGACGACATTGTCTTTGGTGACAATCTCGCCACTGGGCAACGTCACAGGACCGGTAGCGCCGAGAATGTAGCTCAGAGCGATCGGATCGATGGAGATCACGCCATCGACGTTCATTCCTGACTGTTGTGCCCACATCGACTTCCAGATTTGCGCCGCGTAGGGAAAATTCGAGCTCTGGTTGCTGTTTCGGAAATCCGTAGTGGGATTGGTAAACCCGTACTGCTCGTCGAACTCTGGGTTGATGGAGAACGGGGTGAACCGCTTGTTGAGTTCGGTGTTGGCCCCCAGCGTGTCCACGCTGGGCTTACCGTCGTCGAACCGGAGGATCCCGAACCCGCCGAGCAACCCGCCCGTACCCCGCGCTTCAGCGTTGGTCTGGAAACCCATGAAATAGGTGCGTGGGCCATCGGCGCCCATCATCGACGGCGCCAGCTGTGCGGCTAGGGCCGTGTTGCCCAGCAGCTGGGCGATTTCAGCCGTCTGCGCTTGTAGTTGTGTTCGAGCCCCGCCGACAGCGGTGAGATAGCTCGGTTCTGTTATGGCTTGTGCCGCGGCGTTCAGGCGAGCGGCGTCTGCCGCGATCTTGCTCAGCGCGGGCTCTTCCTTACGGAGCGCCGTCACGTCCAGCCGGCCATTGGCGAGCAACTGGTCGGGCGCGATCGTCGTGCCCGCATCTGCGGTGGGCTTCAAGACGTCAGAGGTCAGGCCCAGCACCACATCGGATATCTGCTGCCCCGTCTTGAACGGGCTCCCCAACCACGGCACGACAGAGACGATCTTCCACGGCAGGGAGTGCGTTGCGTCGTTTGCCGCCTGCGCATGAGATTGCGCGTCGGCTGCGAAGCGCGATGCATCCTTGGTGTTGCCTTGCAGCAGTGCATCTTTGGTCTGCTGTGCGCTGCTGCGGGCCTGTTCGAGGCTTGTTTTCGCCGCTTGAGCCCGCAAGCCGAGCCAGCCACCGAACGCGACGACCACGACGAGTACCACAAGTGCAGTCCAGACAACATCGCGGCGCTGGAACCAGCGTCGCTCCTCGCCATCGCCTTCGTCGTTCAGGTCTGCATCATCGTCAGGGTCGTCGTTGAACCGTCGCCGCGAAAAGAATTTCACTCAGTTAGTTCCCATGCTCCAGTGCGGTCTGCATTCGACGAGCAGCCGCGACAGCTGACCAACAAAAAACGACCCGCCAGCTGCCGATTGACAACAACTGACGAGTCGTTTCGTTGACTGGTTAGGCGGAGGTGGAATACGGGCCGATCTTGATAGCCTTGGCGACGTTGGTGGCTGCGTTATCGAAACCGTTGCCGACGTTCGTGAAGGCGTCGCCGATGGGGCCGGGAAGGACCTGACCCACGAGGTTGAACGCCAGGCCGGTGAACGCGAGGCCACCGTAGACGAACGTCCCGATGTACTGGACGCCTGCCTTGACGGCATTCTGGGCGGCGTCAACAAACCCTGAGATGAAGATCTGGATGACCTGCGCGGGCGGCGTGGCGTTGGCCGCCGCCTTCTTGTTGGAACCCGGCGTCGCAACAGCCTCGTTGCTGCTGGGGGCGACGATGACTACCGGATCGACGAGGAGCTCAGCGGAGTTGCCGAGTCCCGATGCAGAGAATGGCGCCAGCCCGGGCGCTGCGTGCGCGACAGCCGGCGTGATGGCCAAACCGGCGGCGAGAACTGCGGCGCCAGCGGTGGCCTGAAGTTTGTTAGCGATGACCGACATTGCTACCCCCCCAAAAAAGTGGTCTAGATCCCATAACGGATTGGCTAAATAGTCGCAGAGCTACTACCGGCTGTCAACCGGAACGAGCTGATTGGCCCATGTTTTTCTCAGCCGCACCGCGTCGAACTTTGTGATCGACAAGATCCCGGCGTGAATCGAGTTAATCGGCATCCGGGTGCAGGGCATTTACTGGCTCTTAACAACCCACCGACCACGCAAAACCGCTGATGTCGTTCACCGACGCCGCGAAGATCTCCGGCATCAACGTCGGGAACAGCATGTCCCCGCCGTGGCACGTGCCGACCACGATCCGTCCTGCCGCGGGAACTCCCGCGGCGAGCAGACGACGGTAATAGAGGAGGCCCTCGTCCCGTAGGGGATCGAGTTCGTTCACCGAGATCACGTGGGGCGGCAGGCCGACCAGGTCGTCGTGGCTGGCCAGCGCCGCCCAGCAGGTCGGATCCCCGGCGTGTGTCTTATCCGGATCGTAGATCGAGCCCAGCAACGCGGCCTGCTGGCAGCTGATGAAGTAGCCGTCGTTCTCCCGTAGCGACGGCAGTTCATCGGGATAGTCCAGCCAGCGGTTGGAGATATAGGGGCACTGGGCGTACGCGCCGGCGATCTCGCTGAGCCACCCTTCGCGCTTGGCCTTGTGGATGACGGTCAGCGTCAGGTTTCCGCCGCCGGACTCGCCGGAGACGATCAGGTGGCTCACCCTGAGATCGGCGGCATTGGCGTGCACCCACCGGGTGGCTGCCGCGCAATCGCTCAACCCCGCCGGGTAGGGATGCGCGCCGAGCCGGCCGCCCGAATTGCGGAACTCCACCCCAACCACTACCAAGCCGGTGGCCGCCAGGCTCTCCCGGATACGCCGGTACCCGGCATCCCCGGCGCTGGCGATCGCCATCGCACCGCCGTGGAAATGCACGACCGCCGGCAGCGCGCCGTCGGCCGCGTCCGGGCGGCTGACGAAAAGGGTGACGTCGTTTCCGTCATCCCCGGCAATCGTCACCGTCGTCGTGGTGACGCCGTCGGGAGCGGGGGCGGCGGACGCAAACGCGTTGAGCACTCCTCCGACGGCCTCCTCGGCGGCGGTGGCATATGCCAGCCGATCCGCCAACGGCGAGTCGACCGTCAGCGGTGCATCGGGAAGGGTGTCGGCCAGGCCGAGCGGGCCGAATGCCGCCACCATCCGCGGATCCGATCGGGGATCAGTGCCCAGCGTGCAATTCGGATCGGCGAGCCGGCCAACTGCCATGATCCCGACACTAACTCGCGGTCAGCCACCGCATTC
Organism: uncultured Mycobacterium sp.; assembly: GCA_900078375.1. GTDB lineage: Bacteria > Actinomycetota > Actinomycetes > Mycobacteriales > Mycobacteriaceae > Mycobacterium. The sequence continues at coordinate 32,873 of FLQS01000021.1, forward strand.
GGCTATTCGCCGTCGGAGAAATACCCGCCCGGGTTCAGAGCCGTTGAGTTCCATCGCCTTCCGGTACCAATCGACGGCTTCGCGGTGCCGGCCGGCTCGGCGCAACAGATCGGCTCGTACCGTCGGCACCAGATTGGAACGAACGAGTCGCGGGTCGTGCGCAACACCGTCCAGTGCTGCCAGACCCGCTTCCGGGCCGTCGCGAAGGCCGACGGCCAGCGCTCGATTCGCCCGTACCACCGGCGAATCGGTCAACCGCACGAGGAGGTCGTAGGCCCGGCAGATAGTCACCCAGTCCGTCTGTTCCCAGCTCGGCGCTGTCGCGTGCGCGGCGGCGATCACCGCCTGCGGCAGATACGCCCCGGTCGACCCTTCGGCGCGGCGCAGCGCATCGAGCCCCCGCGCGACCCTGCCCCGATCCCAACGGCGCCGGTCCTGCTCCTCCAGCGGCACCAATGCGCCGGAGGGATCCATTCGGGTCGTACGACGTGAATCATGCAGCAGCACAAGAGCATGCACCGCATGAACCTCCAACTCCCCGGGCATCAGCGCGCATAGTTCACCCGCGAGGCGCACCCCCTCGTCGCACAGCTCGTCACGGATCACCGACGGTCCGGCCGTCGACCAGTACCCCTCGGTGAACACCGAGTAGGTGCACGACAGTACGTGCGGTGTGCGCTCGCCCAGCAGCTCCGGTGGTGGCACCCGAAGCGGGATATTCGCCTGGCGGATCTTGTGTTTGGCCCGCGTGATTCGCTGGCCCACCGCCGCTTCGCTCAGCAGTAGCGCCCGCGCGATCTCCGGCACCGTCAGGCCCGATACCAGCCGCAATGTGAGTGCGAGCTGGGAGAGGCGCTCGAGCGCCGGATGCGCGCACGTGAACATCATCCGCAGCTCGTCGTCGCGGACCTGATGCGCCACGGGGGCATCGGCTGACTCGTCGTTAAGCACCGCCGCCAATTCCTTTCCCGGACGAATGGATTCGCGACGCATCCGATCTCTGGCCCGGTTGCGGGCCACCGCCACCAGCCATCCGCCCGGGTTGGCGCAGGCCGATCCGGTGCCGGGATCTTCGGCCGCTTCGGCGCAGGCCTCCTGGACGGCGTCCTCGGCGATGCCCAGGTCGCCAGACCACCGCGCGAGCGCAGCGACCGCCGGACCCCACTCTCGCCGGAAGACGCCGTCCAGGGAACGCATCTACAGCCCGGACACACCCGCCAGCCGGCGCAGGTGCACGACCGACGCCGGGATCATCGAGGCGATCTTCGTCGCTTCGTCGCGGTCGGCGGCCGACAGGATGTAGTAGCCGTTGGCCACTTCGGCGCCCTCGGCGTACGGGCCGTCGGTCAGCACCATCTCGCCGTCGCGCACCCGCACTGTCGTCGCCGTGGACGGCGGATGCAGCGGCGCCCCGCCGAGGATATGCGCCCCCGCCGCCTCGCCGAACTCGGCGTGCTGGGCCAACCCTTGCTCCCAATCAGCGCTACCGGGGATGTTCACGCCGTCGGCGGGTTCGAGCAGCAGCGCCAACCAGTCCGAATCGGTGGTGGGCCGGTCCACCGGATTCCAGAACACCATTGGCCACACCTCGACCGACCCATACTGGGCGGCGGGGACCTGCCGGGCCAGTTGTAGCGCGTCGTCCAGATTCTCGGCTTCGAAGACGTAGTAGCCGCCGGCAATCTCGGCGCCTTCGGCGTACGGGCCATCGGTGACGACGGGGGCGTCCGGGCCGCCGGTGATCTGCACTGCCTCGGCCGCCGAAGCCAGCGCGTCACCGGCGCGGATCGCGGCCGCCGCGCGGGTGTGGAAATCGATGTAGGCAGCCATCTCGCGACTCGCCTCGTCGGCGGTCAGGTCGCGCTGTTGGCCGTGGAGCAGTGCGAAGTAATACATGGCGATGCCTCCCAGGGTGGGGGGGTGGAACCCTGCTGGTTCCACTCTCTACCTGTCTGACGAACGGCGCCCGCTAAATCCGACATGCGCCACGAGACGCAAAATCCCCCACACGCCTCGGCGTGGTGGGGGACTCTGCGGGTGCTCGCGGGGACTAGGCGGTCGCGCCCGGCTTGAGGTAGGTCACCAGGCTGACGTCGATCGCCTCGTCGACGTAGTAGTACTGGCAGCCGGTCAGGTACTTCATGTAGTTGTCGTAGCTCTCGATGCCCGCGGCCGCGATGGCCTCGTCCTTGTGCCATTCGAGCCGCGCGGCCCAGATGCCGAGGGTCTTGATGTAGTGATTGCGCAGGGACAGCGGCTCAGGCACGATGAACCCGGCCTTCTCGCCGTGCTGGACCAACATCTTGGTGCTCGGGATGCGGCCACCGGGGAAGATCACGTCGACCATGAACTTGGCGAAGCGGGCCAACTCGAACGTCAGCTTCTTGCCACGGTCCACCATGTCGTAAGGGTGGTAACCGCAGCTGCTCTGGATGGTCATCCGGCCGTCGTCGGGCAAGATGTCGAACGAGTTCTTGAAGAAGTCGTCGAAGCGCTCGAAGCCGAAGTGCTCGATGGCCTCGATCGACACGATGCGGTCGACGGGGCTGTGGAACTGCTCCCAGCCCTCGAGCCGGACATCGAACGTGCGCTTCGAGTCGATCTTGCTCAGCAGCTGCTCGCAATAGGCCTTCTGATTCTTCGACAGCGTCAAGCCGATCACGTTGACGTCGTACTTCTCCATCGCGCGCTGCAACGTCAGGCCCCAGCCGCAGCCCACTTCGAGCAGGGTCATGCCGGGTTTGAGGTCCAAGCGGTCGAGGTGTTGGTCGACATTCGCGATCTGCGCCTCGGAGAGGGTGACATTCGGTCCGGTGAAGTATGCGCAGCTGTACTTGCGGGTTGGGTCCTGGAACACGCCGAAGAAGTCGTCCGAGAGGTCGTAGTGAGCCTGGATTTCTTCGAAATGAGGCCGCATGTCCTTGGTTTCGGTTGCCTCGGGCATGAGTGTTAAGCCTTCCTGATTCTTCTCGTCGATCTGTACCACTGCCCCCGCGAGTGGTTTTGCGCGCCAGTATGCACTATGTGATCTGGACCATACAGTCTCGCCCCACCGGAACGGCCGTCAAACAGTGCGTTAACCGTGCGTGTCCTTCGGTTGCTTCTCGAGTGTGAACTGATCGACGTCGATGTAGCCGACCCGAAATCCGTTCGCACATCCTGTGAGGTACTTCATGTACCGCTCATAAACCTCCTCCGACTGCACCTCGATAGCCTTGTCGCGGTTGGCTTCCAGCGCCGCTGCCCAACAATCCAGTGTGCGCGCATAGTGCGGTTGCAACGACTGGACACGTGTCAGTGTGAAGCCGGCCCTGCCCGAATGGTCCTCGACCTTTTCGACTGTCGGCAGCCGGCCGCCCGGGAAGATCTCGGTGAGCATGAACTTGGCGAACCGCGCCGCCTCGAACGTTAGCGGGACCTTCCGCTTAGCCATTTCGTCAAATGTGAAGGACGTGATGGTGTGGAGCAGCATCACCCCGTCGTCGGGGAGCGCCCGGTACGCCATCGCGAAGAAGTCGTCGTAGCGGTCGAAGCCGAAATGCTCGAAGGCGCCGATCGATACGATCCGGTCGACGGGCTCGTCGAACTGTTCCCAGCCTTTGAGCTCGATGCGCTTGTGTCGTGGACTGGCACAGTCGTGAAACGCCTGCTCGACGTGATCGCGCTGGTTCTTCGACAGTGTCAGCCCGATGACATTGACGTCGTACTTCTCTATGGCGCGCAACATGGTGGCGCCCCATCCGCAGCCGATGTCCAGCAAAGTCATACCGGGCTGAAGGCCCAATTTGCCCAGCGCGAGGTCGATCTTGGCGATTTGGGCCTGTTCCAACGTCATGTCATCGCGTTCGAAATACGCGCAGCTGTAGGTCTGGGTCGGATCGAGGAAGAGCCGGAAGAAGTCGTCGGACAAGTCGTAGTGGGCTTGTACGTCTTCGAAATGAGGTTGTAGCCGTTTGGCCATGACGGTGTGCCTTTCGCATGTGAATGCTTGAGGCAGCAACCACGTACCCCCCGGGACTGCGATTACCGCTTTTGCACACCCGATGCTAGCGCCGAATACTGGGAATCGACGAGTCTGTCGCGCACCGAAATTAGCTAGCTGACCTCGGCAAATGTGGTCTTGAGCTCACCAACGATGTCGTCCCACAGAGCTTCAGGCAGGTCATGCGCCATGCCGTCGAACAAGACCAGTCGCGCGTTGGGAATGGCCGACGCGATCGACCGTCCGCCTGATGGGCGCATCAGCTTGTCGGCGCGGCCGTGGATGACCACGGTGGGCGCGCTGATCTGCCGGTCGTAGCGCTTCAGGCTGCCGCTGCCGAGCACGGCGCCGAAGTGCCGGGCGATGCCCTGCGGGTAGTGCGCCCGCTCGTAGGCCTCGATGGCATCGGCACGCGCCTTGTCCTCGGATATCGGATATCCGGGGCTGCCGATGATCTTGCCGACCCGAATCGAGTTTTCGATGATCACCTCGCGCGGCGAGTTCGGCGACGGCCCGGTGATAAGTGACAGCAGTGCCCGCGGCGCCGGGGGCGGCAACAGCGCAGAGTTGTTGGACGAGAAGATGATTCCCAATGCGTTCGTTCGGTGGCTATGCCGCGCGGCGAAGATCTGCGCGATCATCCCGCCCATCGACGCCCCGACCACATGCGCGCGGTCGAGCCCGAGATGATCGAGCAACGCCGCGGCGTCGTCGGCCATGTCCTCCAGCTTGTAGACCGACGGACTGGGGCGCCCGAGATAGGAGCGCACCATGTTGGGTACTAGCCCGCCGCCGGCGCGCTGCCCGTGCAGTTTCGAGGACAACCCCACGTCGCGGTTGTCGTAGCGGATGACGCGATAGCCTTGGTCGACGAGCTTCTCGCAGAAACCGTTGCGCCACAACAGAAGTTGGGCACCGAGCCCCATGACCAGCAGAACGGGTGGGTCGCCGGGGTTGCCCATGTCCTCGAAGTAGATCTCGAGATCGTCTGGTGCCTCTTGCCCCAAGGGGATTTTTGCCGTGCCGGTGCGGATTTCCATCAGACCTCGACGTCGCTCTGGTGCTCGCGGCTGACCTCGACCATGAAATTGGCGAAGTACCCGGAGAACTGCGGGTCGTTCATCATCTGCCACTTGGGTGCCAGCAGTTTCATGTAGCGCTCGACATAGAGAAACTGTTTGCCGATCAGCACCAGCTCGCGCGGGAGTTTTACATCGTAGGCTTCGGCTAGCGTCGAAAGCTGTTTGCCGATATCGGCGTACGACATGTCCCCGAGCGTCTTCAGCGTCAGCGGGGCGGCAAATGCCTCGAGGTCCTTGGCGGCTTCCTGCTCGGGCTTGGGGGTGCCCACCGCGCCGAGAAGCACCACGATCTTGCCTGCTGAGGCGTGGTCTTTCTTGACCAGCAGTGCGTAGACCAGCTCGCGCAGCAGCCAGCGGGTGCGCGGGTCGATGCGGCCCATGATGCCGAAGTCCAGGAACACGATGCGACCGTCGTCGTCGACCAACAGGTTGCCGGCGTGCAGGTCGCCGTGGAACAGGCCGTGCCGCAGGCCACCCTCGAAGGTGGAGAACAACAGCGCCTTGACCAGCTCGGTGCCGTCGAACCCCTTCGTGCGGATTTCCTTGACGTCGTCGATACGAACGCCCTGCACTCGTTCCATGGTCAGCACCCGCTCGCTGGAGAACTCCCAGTGCACCCGGGGCACCCGGATGTTGCGGCCGAGCGGCGAACCGTGCAGGCCCGACACCCACGCTTCCATCGACTGCGCCTCGAGGCGGAAGTCGAGCTCTTCGGCAAGGTTGTCGGAGAAGTCGGCGACCACGTCCTGGGCGGACAGCCGTCGGCCGAGCTTCGCCAGCTCGACAAGCTGGGCGAAACGCTTGAGGATCTGCAGGTCGGCGGCCACCCGGCGGCGGATACCGGGCCGCTGGATCTTGACGACGACGTCCTCGCCGCTGTGCAGGGTGGCGAAGTGCACCTGGGCGATCGAGGCCGACGCGAACGGCTCCTCGTCGAACGTGGCGAACAGGTCGGCGGGATCCCCGCCGAGTTCCTGCTTGAGCAGCTTGTGCACCTCGGCCGTGTCGGCGGGCGGTACCGCGTCGAGCAGGCCGCGGAACTCTCTGCTCAGCCCTTCGCCGAAAGCGCCTGGGCTGGACGCGATGATCTGACCGAACTTGACGTAGGTGGGGCCGAGGTCGGCGAAGGTCTGCGGAATCTGCCTGATGACCTTGTCCTGCCACCGTCCACGACCCGGCAGCGTGCGGAGCACGCGGGCGCCGGTTCGGGTGAGCTGCCAGCCAGTCGTGCCCATGCGGGCGGCCTCGACCGGCAACGGAACGCGATCGAGCTTGGCTACTTCGCGGTGTTTGGTCGAATTCATTCTTGAAGTGTGCCAAACACGCGACGAATACCACCAATTTTCCAGTCGCGCAGCGGTGTCCGTCACAAAGCGGTTTACCTCACGTTTTAGGTTGCCACGGCATCAGCCACGGCTGCGGTTCCATGTGCTCGGCCGCCGCAACAAGCTCGTACATCGTTGCACCGTCGATGCTTTCGCGGATGATGTCGGCGTGCCCGGCATGCCGGGCCAACTCGGTGATCAGATGCTCGAACACCCAACGCGCCGACCACGCGTCGACGTCGCGGGGGAACCACGGTGCATCGCGCGGTACGGGCACCGCGGCGTCCAGATCGGCGGACTCCACCAGCCGGAGCGAAGCAGCGTTTTGCCTGTTCAAGCCATCCAGGAGCTGCGCCAATGTCTCGTCGGGCCGCATCACGTGCTCGTCCTGATACTCCGCTGCCCGTTCTTCGAACGGGCGGTCATCGTGGGGCGCTTCGTGCGGTGCCGCGGCAACCCGCGCCATCCAGCCGCGCTGCACCCCGGTGATGTGTTTGATCAGGCCGCCGATCGACAACGTGCTGGCCGTCGGGGTGCACCGGGCTTGCTCGTCGGTCAACCCGTAGGCGACGGCGACGAACGCGCTCTGCTGATAGGCGAGGAACTCGCGCAGGGCGTGCCGCTCGTCGTGGACTGGTGGGGCGAGGGTGGGCATGATGGTCCCTTCAGTTCTTGTTGATGTAAAGATCACGCAGACAAGCGATTTCGGCTCCGTGATGGATGACCTCACGGTTGATGTGCAGGATCAGTTCGGACAGCGCGTAGTCGGCATAGGGGCCTTCGGCGGGCCCGCACGGCCGGGCGAGGTCAGCGTCGGACAGGGCCCGCACCCCGGTGTTCCACCGCTCGTAGGCGTCGTCGAGTTGAGACAGGGCGGTGTCGGCGTCGGTGGCGTAGGGCCAGCTCTGATAGTCGGCGGGTGGGCCGCCGAAATGGGAGTGGTTGCGCATGGCCAGCACTCCGACGATGACGTGGGCCAGCCGCCAGGCGATCGTGGTGACCGGCTCCGGCTTCGGGGCTGGGTAGGCGAAATCGATGCCCCCGTCGCGGCGCACCGTCCAGCACCCGCGCACCGGCTCCCAGAGGTACTCGTCGTCGGTCAGGCCGGCCAGGCGGGGCCGCAGTGCGTTGTGCCAATGCCAGTCGAGCTGGTCGGCAAGTCGGGCTGTCCAGGTCATATCCGTAGGCTTTCATGAGTTGCGGACAGCTTCTGTCCGCAGACTGCGCGACACTGGGGTCATGTCGCAGACGACGAGCCGGGTGCTGCAGCTGCTCGGTCTCTTGCAATCGAGGCGGGTGTGGTCGGGCGAGGAGCTGTCCGAACGGCTCGGCGTGACCACCCGCAGCGTGCGCCGCGACGTCGAACGGCTCCGTGAGCTCGGGTACCCCGTGCACGCCAGCACCGGTCATGGTGGTGGCTATCAGCTCGGCGCCGGTGCGGCGCTGCCGCCGTTGCTCCTCGACTCCGACGAGGCCGTCGCAATGGCGGTATGCCTGCGGCTGGCCGCCGGCGGCAGCGTCGCAGGCGTCGGCGAGGCCGCACTGCGCGCCCTGACCAAACTGGACCAGGTGATGCCCGCCCGGCTGCGCTCGCAGATTGCCGCCGTGCACGACACCACGGTCACGCTCACGCCCGACGCGCAGTCGCCGGTGGATCCCGAGGTCCTGATGACGCTGGCGCGGGCCTGCCGCGACCACGAGCACGTCGACGCGGACTACGTCGACCGGGCCGGGTCGCCGAGCAGCCGCCGCCTCGAGCCGTATCAAATGGTCACGACCGGACGGCGGTGGTATCTGCTGGCCTACGACCGAGACCGCGAGGACTGGCGGAGCCTGCGGCTGGACCGAATGACGCAGGTGCGTGCGAGGGGCACCACCTTCACCGCCCGGGCGGCGCCCGACGCCGCCGCCTACGTCCGTCGCGCCATCACCACCTCGCCGTACCGCTACGTCGCCAGGGTCCGCTATCAAGCCGCTAAAAGTGTTATAGCCCAGCACTTTTCACCGACATCGGTGACCATTGAAGACGACGGCCCCGACACCTGTGTCGTCGTCACCGGCGCTGACGACCCCCAGACGCTGGTGTTGTACCTGGCCATGCCCGGCGTCGCCTTCGAGGTGCTGGAACCGGACGCGGTCGCCGACGGTGCGCTCGCGATGTCGGCGCTGCTAGCTGCGGCAGGCAGGCGGTGATGCCGGGCCGACATGGGTACCCGATACCCATGCGGATGGCCACCTTCAACATCTTGCACGGGCGCGGTCTGGACGACGGTCAGGTCAGCCTGGAGCGATTGTCGGCATGCATTCGCGACCTGGACGTTGATGTGCTGGCCCTGCAGGAGGTCGACGTCGACCAGCCCCGTTCGTCGCTGGCCGATCTCACCGCGATCGCCGCCGCGGCGATGGGCGCCGTCTCCCACCGCTTCGTCGCCGCGATCTCCGGCACGCCCGGGTCGACCTGGATGGCCGCAACCGGCGACGAACAACCGGGCACCGCCGCGTACGGCATCGCGCTGCTGTCGCGGTATCCGGCCATCTCGTGGCAGGTGATGCGGCTACCCCGGATCCCCGTGCGATTCCCGCTGTATCTGCCCGGCTCCAACCGGGTGCAGATCGTCAAGGAGGAGCCCCGAGCGGCGATGGTGGCCCAGCTCGATACCCCGCTGGGTGTGATGACTGTGGCCAACACCCACCTGTCGTTCGTGCCCGGCTGGAATCATCTGCAACTCAACCGGCTGATGCGTGACCTGCGCGGCCTGCCGGGGCCGCGGGTGCTGATGGGTGACCTGAACATGCCGGCGCGGGCTCCGGCCCGGCGGACCGGCTTGCGTCCGCTGGCCACCGCGCTGACGTTTCCGCTTCAGCGTCCGGAACGTCAGCTCGACCACATCCTCACCGACCATGACGGCTTGGTGGCCACCGGCGTATCCACACCGGTTCTGCCGATCTCCGACCATCGCCCGCTGGTGATCGACGTGTCGCTCCGCTGACGGATCGTTGGGCCGTACATTGCTGGACGTGCGGGTTACCTCCGCGGAGTCGACGGAGCTGTTCGTCGGCCCGCCCGATGCTCCCCTGCAGGTGGTCCGAATCGGCTACAGCGGGGCCGGTGGAACGGACACCGCGCGAGTCGTTGGTGACGGGCTGCAGTCCGACGACGTTGCGCTGACCCCCCGTGACGGGGTCGTCGAGGTTCCGGTACGTGTCGAGGGGGCCGTGCCCGGCCAGCGGCGGTCGGCGCGCGTTGGGGCGGAGTTCGGATTCGAGTTCGTCGTCGCCGAGCCGGGCTGGACGATGTACATGATCAGCCACTTCCACTACGACCCGGTGTGGTGGAACACCCAGGGCGCCTACACCAGCCTGTGGACCGAGGACCCGCCCGGCCGGGCCCGGCAGAACAACGGGTTTGCCTTGGTGGCCGCCCACCTCGAAATGGCCCGCCGCGACGCGGATTACAAGTTCGTGCTCGCCGAAGTGGACTACCTCAAACCCTATTTCGACACCCACCCTGAGGACCGCGCCGATCTGCGCCGGTTCATCGCCGAGGGTCGGGTGGAGGTGATGGGCGGCACTTACAACGAGCCCAACACCAACCTGGTCGGTGCGGAGACAGCGATCCGCAACTTCGTGCACGGCATCGGCTACCAGCGCGACATCCTTGGTGCCGATCCCGCCACCGCGTGGCAGCTGGATGTGTTCGGCCACGACCCGCAGTTCCCGGGGATGGCCGCAGATGCCGGCCTGACGTCGAGTTCGTGGGCCCGCGGGCCGCACCACCAGTGGGGGCCGATGGCCGATGACGGTGACCCGCGGCGCATGCAGTTCCGCAGCGAATTCGAGTGGATCGCGCCGTCGGGGCTCGGGCTGCTGACCCACTACATGCCGGCGCACTACTCGGCCGGCTGGTGGATGGATTCCGCGGCGTCGCTGGAGGAGGCCGAGCAGGCCACGTATCGGCTGTTCTCGGATCTGAAATCGGTGGCGCTGACCCGCAACGTGCTGCTGCCGGTCGGCACCGACTACACCCCGCCCAATGCCTGGGTCACCGAGATCCACCGCGACTGGAACGCCCGCTACTGCTGGCCGCGTTTCACCTGCGCGTTGCCGTCTGAATTCTTCGCCGCTGTGCGCGCCGAATCGTCGCAGCGTGGGCTGACGCCATCGCCGCAGACCCGCGATATGAACCCGATCTACACCGGCAAGGACGTCTCCTATATCGACACCAAACAGGCCAACCGCGCCGCCGAGGACGCGGTGCTCGGTGCCGAACGCTTCGCGGTGTTCGCGGCGTTGCTCACCGGCGCGCACTACCCGGAGGCAGCGCTGGCCAAGGCGTGGGTTCAGCTGGCGTACGGCGCTCATCACGACGGCATCACCGGCTCGGAGTCCGATCAGGTGTACCTCGACTTGTTGACCAGTTGGCGCGACGCGTGGGAGCTCGGCTCGGGCGCGCGGTTCGGTGCGCTGCAATTGCTGTCGAAGGCTGCAGCGGTCGAGCGGGGATCGGTGGTTGTGTGGAACCCGCTGGCGCACAACCGAACCGATATCGTGACGGCGAATCTTGATGCTCCCATCGGCCCTGGTGTTTCGGTAGTGGACACCGCCGATGTAACGAGCCCCGCGGTGGTGTCCGACGACGGCCACCTGGTGAGCTGGCGTGCCGAGGACGTTGGCTCCCTGGGCTGGCGCAGCTACCGGCTGGTGGCGACCGATGACCCCGCCGGGTGGCAAGCCGTCGACGGGGCGCAGATCGTCAACGAGTATCACCGGCTGCGGGTGGATCCCGCGCGCGGCGGCGCGGTGGATTCACTGGTCGAGTTATCGGTCGATCGTGAGTTGATCGCCGTCGGCCGGGTCGGCAACGAGCTGGCCGTCTATGACGAATATCCGGCTCACCCGAAAGCGGGGGAGGGGCCGTGGCATCTGCTGCCGACCGGACCGGTGACGTGTTCTAGTGCGGCGCAGGCGGATTCGGTTCAGGCGTTCCGCAGCCCAGTGGGCGAGCGGCTGGTTGTAACCGGCCATATCGGCGAGTTGCTGCGCTACACCCAGGTGCTGACCCTGTGGCACGGCATCGACCGGGTGGACACCAGCACCACCATCGACGAGTTCACCGGAGCCGACCGGCTGGTGCGGCTGCGCTGGCCCTGCCCGATACCGGGTGCGCTGCCGGTCAGCGAGGTCGGCGACGCCGCCATCGGACGCGGGTTCGGACTGCTGCACGACCATGCCTCGGGCGAGGATCACGCAATCGACTCCGCGGAACACCCATGGACACTGGACAATCCGGCCCACGGTTGGTTCGGGCTGTCCTCAGCGGCACGGATCCACGTCGGCACGGACACCCGTGCGGTGTCCGTGGCCGAGGTGGTGGTGCCGGCGGAGGGCGCCGCCAGCGCGCGTGAACTGATGGTGGCGCTGGTACGGGCCGGGGTGACCGCGACCTGCAGCAGTGCGGATCGTCCCCGCTACGGCCACCTCGACGTCGACTCCAACCTGCCTGACGCCCGAATTGCGTTGGGCGGTCCCGACGACAACGAATTCACCGCCGCGGTGCTGGCCGCCGCCGGCCACGCCTATACCGCGGAATTGCACCGCCAGCTCTCGGCCCGCGGACAGGCGCGGGTGTGGGTGCCCGCCATCAGGCCGCTGACCGAGGTATGGCGGCCCGACGCCGATCTGCGTGGCGTGCTGGCCCTACCGGTGCTCGTTGTCGTCGGCGGGCTGATCGACGCGGTCGGCGCGCTTGTTGAGGATCTCGACGACGCCCAGATCGACGTCACCCAGGACGCGCCGTCGGGGATGGATGAGTTCGAATCGCGGACCGTCGCACTCCTCAACCGCGGCGTCCCCGGCTTCGCCGTCGAACCCGATCAGACGCTGCACAGTTCGCTGATGCGCTCATGCACCGGCTGGCCGTCGGGGGTGTGGATCGATCCGCCGCAGCGTAAGACGCCGGACGGCTCGAACTTTGCGCTGCAGCACTGGACCCACACCTTCGACTTCGCACTGATATCCGGCCGAGGTGATTGGCGAGACACTGAAATGCCCTCCCGTAGCGCGGAATTCAACCACCCGATGGTCTGCGTTGTAGCCGGCGAAGGGGTCGGTTCGCTGGCCGCCGACGGGTCACTGCTGCGCATCGAACCTGCCGGCGTGGTAAACCTCGCGGCGCTCAAGATCGGCGGCAACCCCACCGCCACCGGGAGTTCCGCCGCGGTGGACCCCGAGGACGTCACCATCCGGCTGGTCGAAACCCGCGGAACCACAACCGAAGTCAGCATTTCCTCCGATGTGGGTGCGGTCTCGGCGGTGGTGTCGGCCGACCTGTTGGAGACTGCCCGGGGTAACTCTGCGCCGCCGCTGAAGCTGCACGGCTACCAAATCGCGACGTTGCTGGCCCGCCTTGATGTCCATGCCGTGCTCGATGCCGATGGCGCAGCCCTGGCCCCCGAGGCCGAGAACGCCCAGCCGCTGTACGCCCGGTACTGGCTGCACAATCGTGGACCAGCCCCGCTGGGCGGTCTGCCCGCTGTGGCCCATCTGCACCCCGAAGCCGTCAGCGCCGCACCAGGCGAGCGGCTGCGCCTGCGCATGACCGCTGCCAGCGACTGCAGCGACGCGACGGTGGTCGGGGAGGTGCGGCTGCGTGGCCCACGCGGCTGGACCGTCGACCCTGGCGTGCTGTCCTTCGAATTGCCCACCGGTCACCACCGCGAAGCCGAGATCGTCGTCCGCGTGCCGTCCGGCGCATCGCCGGGCGACTATCCGATTCGCGCGCAGCTCACCCTGACCGGGGACGTGCCCGCGGCATGGCGGCAACCTGTCGAAGACGTCTGCGTCGTCTCGGTCGGTACCCCTGATGAGGCCTTGGTGCGGTTGGTCACCGAGCCGTCCGAGGTGGTCGTCGCCGCCGGGGAGCGCGCCCGCCTTGCGGTCACCGTCGGCAGTGCAGCCCACACCGACCTGGCACTGGAAGCACATCTCATCAGTCCGTGGGGGACGTGGGAGTGGATCGGGCCGGCGGCGTGCGGAGCCGTCGTCGGTGCTCGGTCGACCGTCGAGGTCGCCTTCGACATCGCTCCGCCGCCCTGGCTGAAGCCGGGACGGTGGTGGGCGCTGATCCGGGTCGGCTGCGCGGGCCGGCTGCTGTACACCCCGGCCGTGGCGGTGATGGTCCGATGACGATCGCGGCCACCGTCGCGGGGGTGAGCGTTCACGTCGGCGAGGTCGACGCCCGCGAGGCGGCGTTGCGGGCGGCGCCGCAAGTCGCGGCGCTGCCCCGTCCGCACACCAGCGAAGGCCGCCAGTTGCGGCGCTGGCTCACTCAGCTGGTGGTGGCCGAAAAGCTGGTGGCCCGCGAGGCTGAGACGCTCGGCGTCACCGTCACCGGGGCAACCCCGGGCGTGGACGACCTGCTACCCGATTCGACCGCACGATTGGAGATCGGCAGCATCGCCGCGGCGGTGCTCGCCGATCCAATCGCCCGGGCGGTGTTCGCGCATGTCACCAGCGAGGTGGGCGTCGACGACAACGCCGTCGTCGACTTCCACGCCCGAAACCCCCGCCGGTTCCTTCGGTTTTCGGGTGTGGGTGGCTGGCGGGTGGCATCCGAGCCGGATTTCGCCGAGGTGCGACCGCTGATCGTTGCGCACCTGCAGGGTGCCGCACGCCGACGCCGGTTCCGGAGGTGGCTGGATGAGCGCCGAGCCGAGCTGGTGTGGCTGGCACCCGGCTACGAGCATCCCGGCGACCCGCGCCAGCCCGACAACACCCACAAACACTGACATGACATCCCCGGGTCGCTTCGCTCCTGCCCGCCGAAAGGTCGTCTCATGGTCGCTTTAGCTCTCGACATCGGCGGCACCAAGATCGCCGCCGGGCTCGTCGACGCCGACGGGCGGCTGCAATTCGAGACCCGCCAGCCCACCCCGCACAGCGATGATCCCGAACAGGTGTGGGCCGCCGCCGAGCGGGCGATCGCCGACGCGCTCGCCGAGGCCGGTGGGACGGTCGACGGCGTCGGGATCGCCGCACCCGGTCCCGTCCACTTGCCCGACGGCACCATCACCCCGGTCAACATTCCCGCCTGGCGCAACTTCCCCGTTCGCGAGCGGGTGGCAGCCGCCGTCCCTGGTACATCAGTGCGGATGGCTGGCGACGGGCTGTGCATGGCGCTGGGGGAGCACTGGCGCGGTGCCGGACAAGGTGCACCCTTCCTGCTCGGCATGGTGGTCTCGACCGGCATCGGCGGCGGACTGGTTCTCGACGGCGTGCCCTATCACGGGCGAACGGGCAATGCCGGCCACGTCGGGCACGTCATCGTCGAACCCGACGGGCCGCCGTGTGCCTGCGGTGCCCGCGGCTGCGTTGAGGCAATCGCCAGCGGGCCGCACCTGGCCGCCTGGGCGCGTACGCAAGGCTGGACAGGCGCCGACGCCAAGGAACTTGCCGACGCGGCAGCGTCCGGAAATGACGTCGCGCTGCGGGCGTTTCACCGCGGAGCGCGCGCGATCGCGGCGATGATCGCGTCGGTCGGCGCCGTTTGCGACCTGGACCTTGTCGTCGTCGGCGGTGGTGTGGCCCAGGCCGGGTCGCTGTTATTCGATCCACTGCGTGCGGAGCTGCAGAACTACGCCGGCCTGGACTTTCTGTCCGGGCTGCGGGTGGTGCCCGCTGCGCTGGGCGGCGAGGCCGGGCTGGTCGGTGCGGCCGCCTTACTGCGCGACTGACCCAGCCCTGGCGACGCGTTTTGGCTGATCCCGGGAACGCACGCTATCCTTGCCCAGTTCCACCGAAGACCGTCGGTCACCGAGCAATCGGTTGAAGGTCCGGGTTATCCCGGCGGCCCACGCAGGAGGACGAGGTAAGACCTTCGGATTAAGAGTCCGTCGTTTTCGCGCCCCGACCTGTCCTGTGTCGGGGCGTTTGTGTTACCTGGCTCTTTGCGCCCGTCGGTTGGTGGACATCCCAACCATCACGAGGAGGCAAGCATGGCCAAGGCTGACAAGGCCACCGCGGTCGCCGACATCGCCGAGAGTTTCAAGGAGGCGACGGCCACCGTCGTCACCGAGTATCGCGGCTTGACGGTGGCCAATCTTGCCGAGCTGCGCAGGGCACTGGGCAAGGAAACGTCCTACACCGTCGCCAAGAACACCCTGGTGAAGCGTGCGGCGTCCGACGCCGGTATCGAGGGGCTCGACGAGCTGTTCGCCGGACCGACCGCCATCGCGTTCATCAAGGGCGAGCCCGTCGACGCCGCCAAGGCGATCAAGAAGTTCGCCAAGGACAACAAGGCACTGGTCATCAAGGGCGGCTACATGGACGGTCGCGCGCTGACCGTCTCCGAGGTCGAGCGGATCGCCGATCTCGAGTCGCGCGAGGTGTTGCTGTCGCGCGTCGCCGGCGCCCTGAAAGCGAAGCAGTCCCAGGCCGCGGCGCTGTTCGTGGCGCCAGCGTCCCAGGTCGCTCGCCTGGCCGCAGCTCTGCAAGAGAAGAAGGCTGCAGAGGATTCCGCAGAGTCCTCCGCTTAATCCCAAACCACCACACAGTTAGAGATAAGGAATCACCATGGCAAAGCTTTCCACCGACGAACTGATCGACGCCTTCAAGGAACTGACCCTGCTCGAGCTCTCTGAGTTCGTGAAGGTGTTCGAGGAGACCTTCGACGTCACCGCCGCCGCCCCGGTCGCCGTCGCGGCTGCCGGCCCCGCCGGCGGTGCCCCGGCCGAGGCCGCCGAGGAGCAGTCGGAATTCGACGTCATCCTCGAGGGTGCCGGCGATAAGAAGATCGGCGTCATCAAGGTCGTCCGCGAGATCGTCTCCGGCCTGGGCCTCAAGGAGGCCAAGGACCTCGTCGACGGCGCTCCCAAGCCGCTGCTCGAGAAGGTCAACAAGGAAGCTGCCGACGACGCCAAGGCCAAGCTCGAGGCCGCCGGCGCGACGGTCACCGTCAAGTAGGTCTGTCTACACAGAAATCCCCCGCGGGCACTCGTGCTCGCGGGGGATTTTTTTGTCCGGCCTGGTGCAGGCAAACGAGGTGCTACCGGGGCATCGGGATCATCGATCACAGCTCAGTACACAAACTCAGTGGTGCGAATCGGCGTGCGCTACAGTGACTCAAACCACAGGCCATCGCGGCGATGGCTAACCAGCGTGGGCGCGGAAGGATCTGGCGTGGGTATTGGTATTCAGGTCGAGGGGTTGACGAAGTCGTTCGGTTCCCAGCGAATCTGGGAGGACGTAACCCTCGATATCCCCGCTGGTGAGGTCAGCGTGTTGCTGGGCCCGTCGGGTACCGGTAAGTCGGTGTTTTTGAAGTCGCTGATCGGTCTGCTGCGCCCGGAGCGGGGCAAGATCATCGTTGATGGCACCAACATCATCGAGTGCTCGGCCAAGGAGCTCTACGAGATCCGCACGTTGTTCGGTGTGATGTTCCAGGACGGTGCGCTGTTCGGCTCGATGAGCCTGTTCGACAACACCGCGTTCCCGCTTCGTGAGCACACGAAGAAGAAGGAATCCGAGATCCGTCAGATCGTCATGGAGAAGCTCGAGCTGGTGGGCTTGGGTGGGGATGAGACCAAGTTCCCCGGCGAGATTTCCGGTGGTATGCGCAAGCGTGCCGGCCTGGCGCGTTCCCTGGTTCTCGACCCGAAGATCATCCTCTGCGACGAGCCCGACTCGGGTCTGGACCCGGTTCGTACCGCCTACCTGTCGCAGTTGTTGATCGACATCAACGCCCAGATCGACTGCACGATTCTGATCGTGACGCACAACATCAACATCGCCCGTACGGTGCCCGACAACATCGGCATGCTCTTCCGCAAGCATCTGGTGATGTTCGGCCCCCGTGAGGTGCTGTTGACCAGTGATGAGCCGGTGGTGCGCCAGTTCCTCAACGGCCGCCGGATCGGTCCGATCGGTATGTCGGAGGAGAAGGACGAGTCGACGATGGCCGAGGAGCAGGCCTTGGTCGACGCCGGTCACCACGACGGTGGTGTCGAGGAGATCGTGGGTGTGCCCCCGCAGCTGACGGTCACCCCCGGTATGCCGGTGCGCGACGCTGTGCGCCGCCGCCAGGAGCGGGTGCGCCAGATTCTGCACACCCTGCCCCCGGCTGCCCAGGAAGCCATCCGCGACGACCTGGACGGCACCCACCGGCTGCCGTCCCACACGTTCGCCGGCGAGGACTGAACCTAACGCCTCAAGGTCGCAGTCAGCTGACACCCGTGCATCGAAATGCGCGGGTGTCAGCTGCCTTTGGGGTTGTTCGCTGACTCATTAGTCGCTATTCGAGGAAAAGGGGGCTCAGGCAGCCCCGCACTCCGATAGCGTTTGCGCGATCGCTGAGGAGGAGGCTGGGGTGCTACGCGACCGGCGGATCTGGTGGGGGACGGTAGCCGTCTTCGCCGGCATCGGCGCGGCCCTGCTGACAGGTAGTGCCACGGCGGCGGCCGACACCGGCGGCAGCGCCGAACACTCGGGCACGTCCACCTCGCAATCGTCGTCGAACTCGCCGGCTGCGGCCGCGACCGCTCGACACCGCGTCGCACCCGCCGCCGTCGTCTCGCGGATGCGCACCCCGAGACCGGCCGCCACGGCCGCGCCGACGGCAGCGACCACCCCGCAGGCCGGCGCCCGGCGCGCGGCGAACACGCCAGCCAAGGTCTTGGCGAACGTGCTGTCGGCCTTCGGCGTGGCAGCTCCTGCATCGCCGACCGGGCCGGCGACTGGCACCAGCGCGCGACCCGCCGCGGCAGCACCGGAGTCAGCCCAGTCGGTGGTCACCCCGCCGGCCACCAACGGCGTCACCGGTGTGAAGGTCGGGCATTCGACGCTGACGATCCCGGTCAACGGAGGTTTCAACGCACCGGCCGACTGGTACTTCCCGACCCAGGCCGACGGTTCGGTACAAGCCAACGGTGTCATCTGGCTGCAGCACGGGTTCCTCGCCGACAAAGCGTTCTACTCGGCGCTGGCCACCAAGCTGGCCAAGGACACCAACTCCATCGTGGTGGCGCCCACGCTGCCGTCGTTCCCGCAGTTGACCTGTGGCGGCTGCACCCTCTACGGCGTGCCGATGCAAAAGGCCGCCGCGACGATGTTCCTCGGCGAGCGCTCGGCGTTGACCATCAGCGCCAACCAGGCCGGGTATCAGGGCGTGCTACCGGAGGACTTCATCCTGGCCGGGCACTCCGCCGGCGGCGGGTGGTCGTCGTCGGTCGGCGGCTACTACGTCGACGATTTGGCGCCGGGGGACGCCAACCACTTGCTCGGCGTGGTCATGTACGACGGCGTGAACATGAACGGCACGCTGCCGCAGGCGATCGCCAGCCTGGACACCCTCGACATACCCGTGTATCAGATCGCGGCGCCGGCCCAGATGTGGAACACCTTCGGCACCACCACCGATGAGCTGCTGGCGCTGCGGCCCGACCAGTTCGACGGCGTCGTGCTGGTCAACGGCTCACACGTCGACGCGATGCTGGGCAGCAATCCGGTCATCGACTTCTTCGCTCAGCTGGTCACCAAGCGCTCGCCGCCCGGCAACACCTCCGCCGTCGACACCCTCAGCACCGGCTGGATCAATGACTTCTACGTCGGCGCCGGCCCCGATGCGCCGCAGTTCGGCATCTACGGCACCGCCGGGCAGCCGATCATCATGGGCGACGCCTCCGCGGTGGTGCTGCCCACACCGCTGGCCAGCCAGCTCGGACCGATCGAGAAGCTGATGAAGAAGTGGACCGACTTGATCATGCCGCTGATTTTCGGCGGCTCACCGCGTTCAGCCACGGTGACGACACCGGTCGCGGCCAACCCGACGGTGACGTCTCCGACCGCCAACGGGGTGACCGGGGTGAAAACCGGCAACACCACGCTGACCATCCAGGTCGGCTCCCGCACCTACAACGCCCCCGCCGACTGGTATTTCCCGACGCAGGCCGACGGCTCGGTCCAGGCCAACGGCATCATCTACCTGCAGCACGGATTCCTGGCCAACAAGTCCTTCTACACCGTGCTGGCCAGATCGCTGGCGAGTGCGACCAACAGCATCGTCGTCGCAACGACACTGCCGTCCTTCGCGCCGCTGACCTGCCCGACGTGCACGATCAATAATCCCGCGATGCAGCAGGGGGTGGCGGATCTGTTCCTCGGGGGGCGCGCCGCACTGACCGTCAGCGCCAGCAATGCGGGCTATCAGGGCACGCTGCCGGAGGATTTCACGCTCTCCGGGCATTCCGCGGGTGGGGGACTGGCCGTGGCCGCCGGCAGTGACTACGTCAACTCCTTGGCGCCCAGCGACGAGAACCACCTACTCGGCGTGGTGATGTTCGACGGCGTCTCCAACAGCGACGCCTTCGCCAGCGCACTGGACACCCTCGACGGCATTCCCGTCTATCAGATCGCCGCGCCAGCGCAACCGTGGAACGCCTTCGGGCAGACCACCACCCAGCTGATTGCCGAGCGCCCGGATCAGTTCGTCGGCGTCGAACTGGTCAACGGCTCGCACACCGACTCCGTGATCGGCTCCGACCCGTTCTTCGACTTCTTCGCCGCAATTTTCGTCAGGCCGTCCGCGCCCGGCAACGCCACCGCCGTGCACACCTTGGCCGCCGGCTGGATCAACGATTTCTACGTCGCGGCCGGGCCGGATGCCCCGCAGTACGGGCTCTACGGCCCGGCGGGGCAGCCGATCCTCATGGGCCAGACCGCCGCGATTGTCCTGCCGACTCAGCCTGCTGCCGCGGCAGCGGCCATCGCGGCCTGACGAATCGGTGACATCGCGTTCCACGAACGGGATTCCGCTGCCTAAAAGCCCGATCTGTCAGTACGTTCGCCCGATCGTCAATCCCGGAGAGACGGCACAGCGATGACGCGACGGAAGGCGTTGTTGGGCACTGGGGCAATGGTGGTCGGCATTGGCGGTTGGTGGCCCGGGCCAGGGAGCTCGGCGTGTGGGGCCTGATCCTGCGGACCCGGCAATGTCCGACATCGTCGGCCGCGGCGATGCCCGGGCCTGCCGATGTGCCGGTAAGCGTTGCGGTGTGACAGGCAAAGCCGGACTCTCGCGATTTATCCACACCAAATACCGCGTCAACGCTTGACGGAAAGGCCCAAACGGTCCAGTCTGTTGACCAGCATGTGTGCATGGGTAGCCAGTTCGCCAGCCAGCGCCAGCCTGCCCGGCACCCGCTTGTTGAGGAATGCGCCGTTCTCCGCTATTGTTGGACGTTGCGCTGGCTGCATCCTGCCCACCTCAACCTGCACCTGACATCGCCGGTCCGTAAATCTGAGCCCAGCTCAGGGACCTGTTGGCGTGTCGCGTGCGTCGGGGACAGGCCCGGGCCTCGAGTAGGCCAGCCAAACCGATGCAGATATCGCGACCTCTCGGATGCCGTCCGGCTGTCGCATTAGGTGCTGGAAGGATGCATCTTGGCAGTCTCTAGCCAGAGCAAAACGTCTACTACTTCTAACTCCGTCCCCGGAGCACCAAAACGAATTTCCTTCGCGAAGCTGCGCGAGCCTCTTGAGGTACCCGGCCTGCTCGACGTCCAAACGGAATCGTTCGAGTGGCTGATCGGCTCGCCGCGCTGGCGCGCGATCGCCGAGGCGCGTGGAGATGTCAACCCGGTGGGTGGCCTCGAAGAGGTCCTCACCGAGCTGTCGCCGATCGAGGATTTCTCGGGCTCGATGTCACTGAGCTTCTCTGACCCGCGTTTCGACGAGGTCAAGGCTCCGGTCGACGAGTGCAAAGACAAGGACATGACGTACGCGGCCCCGCTGTTCGTCACGGCCGAGTTCATCAACAACAACACCGGCGAGATCAAGAGCCAGACGGTCTTCATGGGTGACTTCCCGATGATGACCGAAAAGGGCACCTTCATCATCAACGGCACCGAGCGTGTCGTGGTGAGCCAGCTGGTCCGTTCGCCTGGTGTGTACTTCGACGACACCATCGACAAGTCCACCGAGAAGACGCTGCACAGCGTCAAGGTGATCCCCGGCCGCGGTGCATGGCTGGAGTTCGACGTCGACAAGCGCGACACCGTCGGTGTGCGCATCGACCGCAAGCGCCGTCAGCCGGTCACCGTGCTGCTGAAGGCGCTCGGCTGGACCAACGAGCAGATCCGGGAGCGCTTCGGCTTCTCCGAGATCATGATGTCGACGCTGGAGAAGGACAACACCGCCGGCACCGATGAGGCGTTGCTGGACATCTACCGCAAGCTGCGGCCAGGCGAACCGCCCACCAAGGAGTCCGCGCAGACCTTGCTGGAGAACCTGTTCTTCAAGGACAAGCGCTACGACCTGGCCCGGGTGGGTCGTTACAAGGTCAACAAGAAGCTGGGCCTCAACGCGGGCCAGCCGATCACCAGCTCGACGCTGACCGAAGAGGACATCGTCGCGACCATCGAGTACCTGGTGCGCCTGCACGAGGGCCAGACCACGATGACCGCCCCCGGTGGCGTCGAGGTCCCGGTCGAGGTCGACGACATCGATCACTTCGGCAACCGTCGCCTGCGTACCGTCGGCGAGCTGATCCAGAACCAGATCCGGGTCGGCCTGTCCCGTATGGAGCGCGTCGTCCGCGAGCGGATGACCACTCAGGACGTCGAGGCGATCACGCCGCAGACCCTGATCAACATCCGTCCCGTCGTGGCGGCGATCAAGGAGTTCTTCGGCACCAGCCAGCTGTCGCAGTTCATGGACCAGAACAACCCGCTGTCGGGCCTGACCCACAAGCGCCGCCTTTCGGCGCTGGGCCCGGGTGGTCTGTCCCGTGAGCGCGCCGGCCTGGAGGTCCGCGACGTGCACTCCAGCCACTACGGCCGGATGTGCCCGATCGAGACCCCTGAGGGTCCGAACATCGGTCTGATCGGTTCGCTGTCGGTGTACGCACGGGTCAACCCGTTCGGCTTCATCGAGACCCCGTACCGCAAGGTCGTGGAGGGCGTCGTCACCGACGACATCCACTACCTGACCGCCGACGAGGAGGACCGCCACGTCGTGGCGCAGGCCAACTCGCCGACCGACGACAAGGGGCGTTTCACCGAGTCCCGCGTCCTGGTCCGCCGTAAGGGCGGCGAGGTCGAGAACGTCACGCCGACCGAGGTCGACTTCATGGACGTCTCACCGCGCCAGATGGTGTCGGTCGCGACGGCGATGATCCCGTTCCTCGAGCACGACGACGCGAACCGCGCGCTGATGGGCGCCAACATGCAGCGCCAGGCGGTTCCGCTGGTGCGCAGCGAGGCACCGCTGGTGGGTACCGGTATGGAGCTGCGTGCCGCGATCGACGCCGGCGATGTGGTTGTGACCGACAAGGCCGGTGTGGTCGAGGAGGTCTCCGCCGACTACATCACCGTGATGGCCGACGACGGCACCCGGCACACCTACCGGATGCGCAAGTTCGCCCGCTCCAACCACGGCACGTGCGCCAACCAGCGCCCGATCGTGGACGCCGGGCAGCGGGTCGAGTCGGGCCAGGTACTCGCCGACGGGCCGTGCACCGAGAACGGTGAGATGGCGCTGGGCAAGAACCTGCTCGTCGCGATCATGCCGTGGGAAGGCCACAACTACGAGGATGCGATCATCCTCTCCAGCCGCCTGGTTGAAGAGGACGTGCTCACGTCGATCCATATCGAAGAGCACGAGATCGATGCCCGCGACACCAAGCTGGGCGCCGAGGAGATCACCCGGGACATCCCGAACGTCTCCGATGAGGTGCTGGCCGATCTCGACGAGCGCGGCATCATCCGCATCGGCGCCGAGGTCCGCGACGGCGACATCCTGGTCGGCAAGGTCACCCCGAAGGGCGAGACCGAGCTGACCCCGGAGGAGCGGCTGCTGCGCGCCATCTTCGGCGAGAAGGCCTCCGAGGTCCGCGACACGTCGCTCAAGGTGCCGCACGGTGAGTCCGGCAAGGTCATCGGCATCCGGGTGTTCAGTCGTGAGGATGACGACGAGCTGCCCGCCGGTGTCAACGAGCTGGTCCGCGTCTACGTGGCCCAGAAGCGCAAGATCTCCGACGGTGACAAGCTCGCCGGCCGTCACGGCAACAAGGGCGTCATCGGCAAGATCCTGCCCATCGAAGACATGCCGTTCCTCCCGGACGGCACCCCGGTGGACATCATCCTGAACACGCACGGTGTGCCGCGACGGATGAACATCGGCCAGATCCTGGAGACCCACCTCGGGTGGGTCGCCAAGGCCGGCTGGCAGGTAGAAAAGGACGGGGCCGGCAATCCTCCCGTATGGGCAGCCAATCTGCCCGAGGACCTGCTGGAGGCGGAGCCGGACAGCATCGTCTCCACGCCGGTGTTCGACGGTGCCCGTGAAGAGGAGCTGCAGGGTCTGCTGAGCTCGACGCTGCCCAACCGTGACGGTGAAGTTCTGGTCAACGGTGACGGCAAGGCCGTGCTCTACGACGGCCGCAGCGGCGAACCGTTCCCGTACCCGGTGACGGTCGGCTACATGTACATCCTCAAGCTGCACCACCTGGTGGACGACAAGATCCACGCCCGCTCGACCGGTCCGTACTCGATGATCACCCAGCAGCCGCTGGGCGGTAAGGCGCAGTTCGGCGGTCAGCGATTCGGTGAGATGGAGTGCTGGGCCATGCAGGCCTACGGCGCGGCGTACACGCTGCAGGAGCTCTTGACCATCAAGTCCGACGACACCGTCGGCCGGGTCAAGGTCTACGAGGCGATCGTCAAGGGCGAGAACATCCCCGAGCCGGGCATTCCGGAGTCGTTCAAGGTGCTGCTCAAGGAGCTGCAGTCGCTCTGCTTGAACGTTGAGGTGCTGTCTTCGGACGGCGCGGCAATCGAGATGCGTGACGGTGACGATGAGGACCTGGAGCGCGCTGCGGCGAACCTGGGAATCAACTTGTCGCGCAACGAATCTGCGTCCGTCGAGGATCTGGCCTGATCGCGGCGAAGCCGCGGCGCTAATAGTTACTAATCCCGCAAGGGGAAAGGGAGTTACGTGCTAGACGTCAACTTCTTCGATGAACTCCGGATCGGTCTCGCGACCGCGGACGACATCCGTACCTGGTCCTTCGGTGAGGTCAAGAAGCCGGAGACCATCAACTACCGCACGCTCAAGCCAGAGAAGGACGGCCTGTTCTGCGAGAAGATCTTCGGACCGACTCGCGACTGGGAGTGCTACTGCGGCAAGTACAAGCGTGTCCGCTTCAAGGGCATCATCTGCGAGCGCTGCGGCGTCGAGGTCACTCGCGCCAAGGTGCGCCGCGAGCGGATGGGCCACATCGAGCTGGCCGCACCTGTCACGCACATCTGGTACTTCAAGGGCGTGCCGTCGCGCTTGGGCTACCTGCTGGACCTGGCGCCGAAGGATCTCGAGAAGATCATCTACTTCGCCGCCTACGTGATCACCGCGGTCGACACCGAGATGCGCCACAACGAGCTCTCCACTCTCGAAGCTGAGATGGAGGTCGAGAAGAAGGCTGTCGCCGATCGGCGCGACTCCGACCTGGAGGCGCGCGCCCAGAAGCTCGAGGCCGACCTGGCCGAACTGGAGGCCGAGGGTGCCAAGTCCGACGTGCGCCGCAAGGTGCGCGACGGTGGCGAGCGCGAAATGCGTCAGCTGCGTGATCGGGCCCAGCGTGAGCTGGACCGGCTGGACGAGATCTGGACGACCTTCACCAAGCTGGCCGTCAAGCAGCTCATCGTCGATGAGAACCTCTACCGCGAGCTGGTTGACCGCTACGGCGAGTACTTCCAGGGCTCGATGGGCGCGGAGTCGATCCAGAAGCTCATCGAGACCTTCGACATCGACGCCGAGGCCGAGAGCCTGCGCGACACCATTCGTAATGGCAAGGGCCAGAAGAAGCTTCGGGCGCTCAAGCGCCTGAAGGTGGTCGCTGCGTTCCAGACGAACCGCAACTCGCCGATGGGCATGGTGCTCGACGCGGTGCCGGTCATCCCGCCGGAGCTGCGTCCGATGGTCCAGCTGGACGGTGGCCGCTTCGCGACCTCCGACCTGAACGACCTGTACCGCCGCGTGATCAACCGCAACAACCGCCTCAAGCGACTGATCGATCTGGGCGCGCCCGAGATCATCGTCAACAACGAGAAGCGCATGCTTCAGGAGTCGGTGGACGCGCTGTTCGACAACGGCCGTCGCGGCCGTCCGGTCACCGGGCCGGGCAACCGTCCGCTGAAGTCGCTGTCTGATCTGCTCAAGGGCAAGCAGGGTCGGTTCCGCCAGAACCTGCTCGGCAAGCGTGTCGACTACTCGGGCCGTTCGGTCATCGTGGTGGGCCCGCAGCTCAAGCTGCACCAGTGCGGTCTGCCCAAGCTGATGGCATTGGAGCTGTTCAAGCCGTTCGTGATGAAGCGTCTCGTCGACCTGAACCACGCGCAGAACATCAAGAGCGCCAAGCGGATGGTGGAGCGTCAGCGTCCCCAGGTGTGGGATGTCCTCGAAGAGGTCATCGCCGAGCACCCGGTGCTGCTGAACCGTGCACCTACGCTGCACCGCCTCGGCATCCAGGCCTTCGAGCCGCAGCTGGTGGAGGGCAAGGCTATTCAGCTGCACCCGCTGGTCTGTGAGGCGTTCAACGCCGACTTCGACGGTGATCAGATGGCGGTTCACCTGCCGCTGAGCGCCGAGGCGCAGGCCGAGGCCCGCATCCTGATGCTGTCGTCCAACAACATCCTGTCGCCGGCTTCGGGTAAGCCGCTGGCCATGCCGCGTCTGGACATGGTCACCGGGCTGTTCTTCCTGACCACGCTGATTCCTGGCGACACCGGTGAGCGCACCGCGGCCGCCAAGGATGCGCCAGAGACCGGTGTTTACAGCTCACCGGCCGAGGCCATCATGGCTTTGGATCGCGGTGCACTGTCGGTTCGAGCTCAGATCAAGGTGCGCCTGACGCAGCTGCGTCCGCCGCACGAGGTCGAGAACGAACTGTTCGGCGAGAACGGCTGGCGCCCGGGCAATGCCTGGACCGCCGAGACCACGCTGGGCCGGGTGCTCTTCAACGAGCTTCTGCCGCAGGGGTATCCGTTCGTCAACGAGCAGATGCACAAGAAGGTCCAGGCCCGGATCATCAACGATCTGGCCGAGCGCTACCCGATGATCGTGGTCGCGCAGACCGTCGACAAGCTCAAGGATGCCGGCTTCTACTGGGCCACCCGTTCGGGTGTCACCGTGTCGATGGCCGACGTCATCGTGCCGCCGGAGAAGCAGGAGATCCTCGAGCGCTACGAGAAGGAAGCCGAAGGGATCGAAAAGAAGTACCAGCGCGGTGCTTTGAACAAGCAGGAGCGCAACGACGCCCTTGTCGAGCTCTGGAAGGAAGCCACCGAAGAGGTCGGCCAGGCACTGCGGGCGCACTACCCGCACGACAACCCGATCATCACGATCGTGGACTCCGGCGCGACGGGTAACTTCACCCAGACCCGGACGCTGGCCGGCATGAAGGGTCTGGTGACCAACCCGAAGGGTGAATTCATCCCGCGCCCGATCAAGTCCTCGTTCCGTGAGGGCCTGACGGTGCTGGAGTACTTCATCAACACCCACGGCGCCCGAAAGGGTCTGGCGGACACCGCACTGCGTACCGCTGACTCGGGTTACCTGACTCGTCGTCTGGTGGACGTCAGCCAGGACGTCATCGTCCGCGAGCACGACTGCGGCACCGAGCGCGGCATCATCGTCGAGCTCGCCGAGTTGCAGGGTGACGCGCTGATCCGCGATCCGCACGTCGAGACCTCGGCGTACGCCCGGACGCTGGCCGCTGACGCGGTCGACGAAAAGGGCAACGTGGTGGTCGTGGCCGGACACGACCTCGGCGATCCGGCGATCGACGCTCTGCTCGAGGCCGGCATCACCTCGGTCAAGGTTCGTTCGGTGCTCACCTGCACCAGCGGCTCGGGCGTGTGCGCGATGTGCTACGGCCGTTCGATGGCCACCGGCAAGCTGGTGGACATCGGCGAGGCGGTCGGCATCGTGGCTGCGCAGTCCATCGGTGAGCCCGGCACGCAGCTAACCATGCGCACCTTCCACCAGGGTGGTGTTACCGGTGGCGCCGACATCGTCGGTGGTCTGCCCCGTGTGCAGGAGCTGTTCGAGGCGCGTGTTCCGCGGAACCGCGCACCGATCGCCGATGTCGCAGGGCGGGTGCAGCTGGAGGAGACCGACAAGTTCTACAAGATCACCATCGTTCCCGACGACGGGAGCGAGGAGGTCGTGTACGACAAGCTCTCCAAGCGTCAGCGCTTGAAGGTGTTCAGGCACGAGGACGGCAGCGAGCGGTTGCTTGTCAACGGTGACCACGTCGAGGTGGGCCAGCAGCTCATGGAGGGCTCGGCCGACCCGCACGAGGTGCTCCGTGTCGAGGGCCCGCGCAAGGTGCAGATCCACCTCGTCAAAGAGGTGCAGGAGGTGTACCGAGCGCAGGGTGTGTCGATCCACGACAAGCACATCGAGGTCATCGTCCGGCAGATGCTGCGTCGCGTCACGATCATCGACTCGGGTGCGACGGAGTTCCTGCCCGGCTCGCTGACCGAACGTGGCGAGTTCGAGTCGGAGAACCGTCGGGTGGTTGCCGAGGGCAGCGAGCCCGCGGCCGGCCGTCCGGTGCTGATGGGTATCACCAAGGCGTCGCTGGCCACCGATTCGTGGCTGTCGGCGGCGTCGTTCCAGGAGACCACTCGCGTGCTGACCGATGCGGCGATCAACTGCCGCAGCGACAGGCTGAATGGTCTGAAGGAAAACGTGATCATCGGCAAGCTGATCCCGGCCGGTACCGGTATCAGCCGCTACCGCAACATCCAGGTGCAGCCGACCGAAGAGGCTCGGGCCGCGGCGTACACGATCCCGTCCTACGAGGATCAGTACTACAGCCCGGACTTCGGCCAGGCCACCGGTGCTGCGGTGCCGCTGGACGATTACGGCTACAGCGACTACCGCTAACCCTCTCTGCGCGAGCAGACGCAAAGGCCCCCGCACGCACGGCGTGTCGGGGGCTTTCGCGTCTTGTCGCGAGTTATCCCCAGCGGTGAATTGGCAACTCCCGAGCAAACTTGCAGCATCGCGGTGTGCTTATCGACGAGCTGTTTGCCGCCAACGGCGGGCTCGCGACGACCGGACAGTTGCTCACCGTAATGTCGCGTAAGTCGCTAGCCGCCCACGTCAACGCGGGTGCGCTCATTCGGGTTTGGCACGGCGTATACGCCCTGTCCGAACCTGACACGATCACCCGGCTTGCGGCACTCGACCTCATGACGGGCAAGAAGATGGTCGCTTGCATGAGCACCGCAGCCAGTCTCTACGGCTTCGATACCGAAAAGGACAGGCGCATTCACGTGCTTGATCCGGGTGTTCGGGTGCGGCCGACGACCGGTTTGATGGTCCATCAGCGTATCGGCGCGCCATTGCGTCGGATACGCGGGCGGCTTGTCACCGCACCGGCGTGGACTGCCGTCGAGACGGCGCGATCACTACGGCGACCGCGGGCCTTGGCGGTTCTCGATGCAGCAGTGCGAACTACGACCTGTACACCGGCCGAGTTAGGGGCTGCGGTGGATGAGCAGAAGGGCCGTCGCGGGATCGTCGCCGTCCGGGACCTGCTGCCGCATGTTGACGCCCGTGCCGAGTCGGCGATGGAAAGTGAAGCGCGACTGGTGTTTATCGACGGTCTAATCCCGCCATCGACACTCCAGCACAAGATTGTCGATCGCTGTGGCGACCACTGGCGCGTCGACTTCGCCTGGCCAGAGGCGATGGTCGCTGCGGAGTACGACAGTATGGAGTGGCACGCCAATCCGACAGCCTGGAAGCGCGATCGCATCAAGACTGCGAGACTGCAGGACATCGGTTGGACGCTGGTGCGCTTCGTCGTCGACGACGTGCGCCGGTATCCGGTCGAGTTGGTCGGGCGGGTGGCCAACTGCATCGACGGCTTTCCCATCGCGGGTTGAGCAGACGTAAAAGCCCCCGCACACGCGGTGTGTCGGGGGCTTTCACGTCTGCTCGCGCCCAGAAGAGATGAGTTCAGCCGGCGGTTGAGGTCTAACTGTTGACTGTCCCAGTACCCCAGGAGGATCGCGTGGCCCAACTGCTCAGAGTCCACAACTTCATGCTGTCGCGCGACGGGTTCGGCGCGGGGCTCAACCAATGTTTTGAGCGCCCGTTCGGCGATGCCGACCAACCTGCGTTGTTCGCGTGGGTCGGCGCGACGGCGAGTTGGGTGGGCCGCAGCGAGCCTGGTGGAACTCGCGGCCTCGACGACTACTTCACCCGCGACTTCACCAACAACATCGGCGCGGAGATCATGGGCCGCAACAAGTTCAGCCCGTACCGTGGCCCGTGGCAAGACCACCCCGAGTGGCAGGGGTGGTGGGGCGACGAAACACCTTTCCACACTCCGGTGTTCGTCATGACGCACCATGACCGCCCGCCGTTGACGCTGACGGACACGACGTTCCACTTCGTCTCCGGCGATCCGGCAGATGTCCTGGATCAGGCCAAGGCCGCCGCAGGCGGCAAGGACGTCCGGCTCGGCGGCGGTGCGAGCACCGTCCGGCAATTCCTCGATGCGGGTCTGGTCGACACGCTGCACGTGGCGGTCGCCGACGTGGAGATCGGCGCCGGATCGCGACTCTGGGAGTCGCCAGACGAGCTCGACGACCGGTTCCACCACGACGTGGTGCCAAGCCCGAGTGGGGTTACCCATCACCTGTTCTGGCGGAGATGACAGCCGTGCGCGGCGTCGGTGGCCGCGCCTAGACTCGAGCCCGTGCTGATCGGTTCTCATGTCCACGGCGACGACCCGCTGGCAGCTGCCGCGGCCGACGGGGCTGCGGTGGCGCAGTTCTTCCTCGGCAACCCGCAGAGCTGGAAAAAGCCCAAGCCCCGCGAGGATGCCGAGACACTGAAGGCGTCGTCCATCCCGCTGTATGTGCACGCGCCGTACCTGATCAACGTGGCGTCGGCCAACAATCGCGTGCGCATCCCGTCGCGCAAGATCCTGCAGGACACCTGCGACGCTGCGTCCGAGATCGACGCGACGGCCGTGATCGTGCATGGCGGTCACGCCGATGACGACGATATGGAGGCCGGCTTCGAGCGCTGGGTCAAGGCCCTCGCGGCGCTCGAGACCGACATGCCGGTGTATCTGGAGAACACCGCCGGCGGCGACCATGCGATGGCACGTCACTTCGACACCATCGCCCGGCTCTGGGAGCGGATCGCCGACACCGGCATCGGGTTCTGTCTCGACACCTGCCACGCCTGGGCGGCGGGGGAGGATTTGATCGACGCCGTCGAGCGCATCAAAGCCATCACCGGGCGCATCGACCTGGTGCACTGCAACGATTCCCGCGACGCCAAAGGCTCCGGCGCCGACCGGCACGCCAATTTCGGTACGGGACAGATCGATCCGCAGCTTCTTGTGGCAGTCGTGCAGGCCGCCGATGCGCCGGTGATCTGTGAGACGGCCGACGAGGGCCGCAAGGATGACATCGCCTTCCTCCGCGAACATCTGAGCTAGCCATGTGGGCCCGCCGACTTGCGTTGCTGGGCGCGCTGTTTCTAGTCGTGATGCAGTACGGCTGGAACGAGCTCGCCGATTCCGCGAAGTTCGTGGTCGCCTACCCCGAGGGGGTGGGTGAATCGTGGAATGCCGGAGCCGCTGGGCACTTCTTCGCCGCGCATCCGGCTTAGGTCAGGTACACCTTCCGCAGCGTCTCGGTCACCGTCCACACCGTCCTCGAACCTTTGGTGAGGCGCACGATATCGCCGGCGCCCAGCGTCAATGCCGGACTGTCGTCGTCGAACTCGACGGTGGCCGCTCCGGAGAGCACCACGAACAGCTCCTCGGCCTCCACGTCGCGCATCACCCCGGGCGTTATCTCCCACACCCCGACTTGGAGCCCGCCGAACGCATCGAGTTCGGCGACCCCGGTGTGCGGGTCACCGTCGATGGTCTGGTCGGCGGATACTGGCTCGTGCTCGAGCCACAACGCCGCGGCGTGGACAACAGAGTTCGGATTCACGCAGTCAAGCCTGCCATATTACGCATCTTGTGCGGTTGTCGAAAAAGTGTAACAGTGGTGCCATGTCGGATACGCATGTCGTCACCAACCAGGTACCACCGCTGGTGGACCACAACCCGGCGAATTCACCGGTCCTGATCGAGGCCCTCATCCGCGAGGGCGGTCAATGGGGTCTTGAGGAGGTCACCGAGGTTGGCGCGCTCTCGGGCAGCGCCCAGGCCCAGCGCTGGGGCGACCTGGCGGATCGCAACCAGCCGATCCTGCACACCCACGACCGGTACGGCTATCGCGTCGACGAGATCGAGTACGACCCCGCCTACCACGAGCTGATGCGCACCGCCATCGCCCACGGCCTGCACGCCGCCCCGTGGGCCGACGACCGCCCGGGCGCCCACGTGGTTCGCGCGGCCAAGATGGGCGTGTGGACTCCCGAGCCCGGCCACGTCTGTCCGATCTCGATGACCTACGCCGTGGTGCCCGCGCTGCGCCACAACCCCGAGCTCGCCAAGGTTTACGAGCCGCTGCTGACCAGCCGCCAGTACGACCCCGAACTGACGGTGCCTGCCACCAAGGTCGGCATCACCGCGGGCATGTCGATGACCGAGAAGCAGGGCGGCTCCGACGTCCGGGCCGGCACCACACAAGCCATCCCCAACGGCGACGGCACCTACCGCATCACCGGTCACAAGTGGTTCACCTCCGCGGCGATGAGCGACATCTTCCTGGTACTGGCCCAGGCGCCCGGCGGGCTGAGCTGCTTCATGCTGCCGCGCGTGCTTCCCGACGGCACCCGCAATCGAATGTTCTTGCAGCGCTTGAAGGACAAGCTGGGCAACCATGCCAACGCCTCCAGCGAGGTCGAATACGACGGTGCCATCGCCTGGCTGGTGGGCGAGGAGGGCCGGGGCGTGCCCACCATCATCGAGATGGTCAACCTCACCCGCCTGGACTGCACGCTGGGCAGCGCCACCAGCATGCGCAGCGGACTGACCCGCGCCGTGCACCACGCCCAGCATCGAAAGGCGTTCGGCGCCTACCTGATCGATCAGCCGCTGATGCGCAACGTGCTCGCCGACCTCGCCGTTGAAGCCGAGGCGGCCACCGTCATCGCGATGCGGATGGCCGGAGCCACCGACGCCGCTGTCCGCGGTGACGAACGCGAGACGCTGCTGCGCCGCATCGGCCTGGCCGCCGCGAAGTACTGGGTATGCAAGCGGGCCACCCCACACGCCGGCGAGGCGATGGAATGCCTGGGCGGTAACGGCTACGCCGAAGAGTCCGGCATGCCGCGGCTCTACCGCGAGGCGCCGCTGATGGGCATCTGGGAGGGCTCGGGCAACGTCAGCGCACTGGACACGTTGCGCGCCATGGCAACCCGGCCCGAATGCGTCGAAGTCCTGTTCGACGAACTCGCCACCAGCGCCGGCCAGGACGTTCGGCTCGACACCCACGTCGCCGAGTTGCGTGCTGAGCTGGGCGACTTCGACGCCATCGAGTATCGGGCGCGCAAGGTCACCGAGGACATCGCGCTGGCGCTGCAAGGCTCCCTGCTGGTCCGCCACGGCCATCCCGCCGTCGCGGAGGCCTTCCTGGCCACCCGGATGGGTAGGAACTGGGGCGGTGCGTTCGGCACCCTGCCGGCGGGGCTGGATCTCGCACCGATCCTCGAACGCTGCCTGGTGAAGGGATGACCGAACTCAAGACGATGACCTATGAGGTCACCGATCGAGTCGCCCGTATCACCTTCAACCGCCCGGACAAGGGCAACGCGATCGTCGCCGACACTCCGCTGGAATTGGCGGCATTGGTCGAACGGGCCGACCTCGATCCGAACGTGCACGTGATCCTGGTATCCGGGCGTGGTGAGGGCTTCTGTGCCGGGTTCGACCTCGGTGCCTACGCCGACGGCTCCTCCTCGGCCGGCGGCGGCGATCGCCAGGGGACCGTGCTCGACGGCAAGACCCAGGCGGTCAACCACCGGCCGGACCAGCCGTGGGACCCGATGATCGACTACCAGATGATGAGCCGGTTCGTGCGTGGCTTCGCCAACCTGATGCACGCCGACAAGCCGACCGTGGTCAAGATCCACGGGTACTGCGTGGCCGGCGGCACCGATATCGCACTGCACGCCGACCAGGTGATCGCCGCCGCCGACGCCAAGATCGGTTATCCGCCCACCCGGGTGTGGGGAGTTCCCGCCGCGGGCCTGTGGGCGCACCGCCTCGGCGATCAGCGGGCCAAACGCCTTCTGCTGACCGGGGATTGCATCACGGGAGCGCAGGCCGCCGAGTGGGGTCTGGCGATCGAGGCGCCCGAGCCGGCTGATCTCGACGAGCGTACCGAGCGGCTCGTCGAGCGCATCGCGGCGGTGCCGGTCAACCAGCTGATCATGGTGAAGCTGGCCATGAACACCGCGCTGTACCAGCAGGGTGTGGCAACCAGCCGCATGGTCAGCACCGTGTTCGACGGTATCGCCCGGCACACCCCGGAGGGGCACGCATTCGTGGCTGATGCTCGCGCGCAAGGGTTCCGGGAGGCGGTACGCCACCGCGACGAGCCGTTCGGCGACCACGGGCGTCGCGC
Organism: uncultured Mycobacterium sp.; assembly: GCA_900078375.1. Taxonomy (GTDB): domain Bacteria; phylum Actinomycetota; class Actinomycetes; order Mycobacteriales; family Mycobacteriaceae; genus Mycobacterium. The sequence continues at coordinate 66,867 of FLQS01000021.1, forward strand.
GTCGGGGGTGTGAGCGTGCCGCAATCGCTGGCGAAGATGACCGCCCGGTCGGTGGTGCTCAGCGTATTGCTCGGTGCGCATCCGGCGTGGGCCACCTCGGCGGAATTGTTGCAACTGACATCGGATTTCGGCATCCGCGAACAGACCCTGCGGGTGGCGCTGACCCGGATGGTCGCGGCCGGCGACCTGGTGCGCTCCGACGACGGCTACCGGCTGTCGGACCGGCTGCTCAACCGCCAGCGCCGTCAGGACGATGCGCTCTACCCGCGCACTCGCGACTGGGACGGCAGCTGGACCACCTTGGTCATCACGGCAGTCGGCTTGGATGCCAGGGCGCGCGCCGCACTGCGAAACACATTGCAGATCAAGCGGTTCGGTGAACTCAGGGAAGGTGTCTGGCTGCGGCCCGGCAACCTCGACGACGAGCTGACCGCCGAAGTCGCCGAACGCGCACGGGTGCTCCACGCCCGCGACGACTACCCGGCCGAGCTGACCCGGCGTTTGTGGGACCTCGCCGGTTGGGCGAGCACCGGTGATCGGTTGCTGGACGACATGGCGGCGGGCCGGGACGTCCCGGGACGTTTTCGCGCGGCCGCCGGCATGGTGCGACACCTGCTCACCGATCCGGTGCTGCCGAAGGAACTGCTGCCAGCGCACTGGCCAGGCGCAGAACTTCGAAAGGCCTACGCAGACTTCGCCGCCGAACTCAGTGCGCGGCGGGATGAGGGACGACTGGTGGAGGCGAAATGACCGACGAAGCAAGCGGTTCGGAGGGCAGGAGCGCAGCGACCCGGGAATCGGTAAGGGTCGAACGCAATGGCCCGGTGACGACGGTGATCCTGGACCGCCCCCAGGCCCGCAACGCCGTCGACGGCCCGACGGCGATGGCGCTGTTCAACGCGTTCGACGAATTCGACCGCGACGAGTCGGCCTCGGTGGCGGTGCTCTGGGGTGATCACGGAACCTTCTGCGCCGGAGCCGATCTCAAAGCCATCGGCACACCCGACACCAACCCGCTCCATCGCCCACGGACTGGATCTGATGTCGCCGGCCCAGCGGCTCCGGGGTCTGATGTCGCCGGCCCAGCGGCTCCGGGCCCCATGGGGCCCAGCCGCATGGTGTTGTCCAAGCCCGTCATCGCCGCGGTCAGCGGCTACGCCGTGGCCGGTGGCCTCGAACTGGCGCTGTGGTGCGACTTGCGGGTCGCCGAACAAGACGCGATGTTCGGGGTGTTCTGCCGGCGGTGGGGAGTTCCCCTGATCGACGGCGGCACGGTGCGACTGCCGCGGCTCATCGGGCACAGCCGCGCGATGGATCTGATCCTGACCGGCCGCGCCGTCGACGCTGACGAGGCGCTCGCGATCGGGTTGGCCAACCGGGTAGTTCCCACCGGCCAAGCCCGGCAGGCCGCCGAGGAACTCGCCGCCGAGCTGGCCCAGCTACCACAGTTGTGTCTGCGTTCGGATCGGCTGTCGATGCTCAACCAGTGGGGGCAATCCGAGGCCGAGGCGCTGGACTTCGAGTTCGCCAGCCTGTCGCGGGTGGCCGCCGAATCGCTGGCCGGGGCACAGCGATTCGCCCAGGGTGCCGGCCGCCACGGCGGCCGTGCCTAGGACTCAAGCCTTATTGAGCGTGTTACCCGAGCCGAGGTTGTTGACCGTCGGCTCGCCCTTGTAGGTAATGGTGTTGTTGAGGCCGACGACCGAGAGTTCCTTGTCGATCTTCTCGAAGTTGATCTTGTTGTCCGCGCCGCCGATGTTCACCGATGCGCAGGAGCCCTTGACCGTCAGGGTGTTGTTCGAGCCGCCGACATTGAGTGACTTGCCGTCGGCGCAGTCGATGTCGGCCGTGGTGCCGAACGAGCCGTAGTTGATGGTGTTGCCCACTTCTACTTGGGCTCCCGACTTCCCGGCCGTGGCCGTCGGGGAGTTGGTCTCGTTGCTGGTGGATCCGCAACCTGCCAGGGTGAGGGCGGCGAGCGCGCTGATGCCGGCGATGAGGGTGGTGGAGTGCATCGGAGTACGTCCTTCGGGGTTCCTACGCCGGAACGCGGTCGATCCGGTGGTCATTCCTAACTCGCGACGACAGTCGACGACGAAGGATCGTCGCTCCGGTACAGGGAGCGTCTGATCCCGGCCGCAGACCGTGTTGTCATTGACGACGTTATCGGTGATCACCGTGTCAGACGACCCGGTCGCCGTCGGCGCGTGCGCGACCAGGGGATGCCACCGAGGCGATGATCCCACCCCAAACCCGAGTTGGCGCCTACGTCGCTGCCCGTCGGTCAACTAGAGTTCTTCGTCTGATCCACCATATGAAGGGCCTTTGATGACATTTCAGCCGGAACCGGCCTCGGCGGGCGGTCGGCCGCGCCCCGGCAGCCGGCCGGCGGCGAGGTCAGCCAAGCTCAGTCGCGACGTCATCGTCAACGCGGCCCTGACGTTTCTGGATCGTGAGGGCTGGGACGGATTGACGATAAATGCCCTGGCCACGCAGCTGGGCACCAAAGGGCCGTCGCTGTACAACCACGTGCACAGCCTGGACGACCTGCGCCGGACCGTCCGTATGCACGTGATCGACGACATCTTGCAGATGCTCTCCGCGGTCGGGCAGGGCCGCACCCGCGACGATGCGGTGATGGCGATGGCCAGCGCCTACCGCAGCTATGCCCACCACCACCCAGGTCGGTACTCGGCCTTCACCCGCATCCCGCTGGGCGGCGACGACCCCGAATTCACCGCCGCGTCCCACGCCGCCGCGGCGCCGGTCATCGAGGTACTGACCTCCTACGGCCTGGACGGCAACGACGCGTTCTACTCCGCACTGGAGTTTTGGGCAGCGCTGCACGGGTTCGTCCTGCTGGAGATGACGGGCGTGATGGACAACGTCGACACCGATGCGGTGTTCTCCGACATGGTGCTGCGGCTGGCCACGGGTATGGCCCGGCGCGATAGCGCGCTCGGCTGAGGCCGGTTATCGCGCGGCGCCCAGCACCCGATAACCGGGCCGTCGGGAACCGACGCCGACATTCACGCGTTGACCTGCACTAAGGCGCCGCGCACCGAGTTTGGAGGGGCGTGCCGCGCCTGGTATCGTGGAAGCTCGTGCCTGGCCGATAGGGGCGCAAGCGGGAACGCATGCGCGCACGCCGGGCCAATTCGCATGTCCAGTATGCATCGGATGTTGCTGGTGCGCAGTGTGTGCGACACGCCCGGCAGCGGGGTACGCGGCGGGGCAAAAACAGCAGTACAGAGACTTGAAAACCGCCGAAAGACGGACGAGAGATAGAAAGCCGGTAGATGCCAACCATTCAGCAGCTGGTCCGCAAGGGTCGCCGCGACAAGCTCGCCAAGGTGAAGACCGCGGCCCTCAAGGGCAGCCCGCAGCGCCGTGGCGTGTGCACCCGCGTGTACACGACCACGCCGAAGAAGCCGAACTCGGCGCTTCGTAAGGTCGCGCGCGTGAAGCTGACCAGCCAGGTCGAGGTCACCGCCTACATCCCCGGCGAGGGCCACAATCTGCAGGAGCACTCGATGGTGCTGGTGCGCGGTGGTCGTGTGAAGGACCTCCCCGGCGTTCGCTACAAGATCATCCGCGGCTCGCTGGACACCCAAGGTGTGAAGGCCCGCAAGCAGGCGCGCAGCAAGTACGGCGCGAAGAAGGAGAAGAGCTAATGCCGCGCAAGGGCCCCGCTCCCAAGCGTCCTCTCGTCAACGATCCGGTCTACGGGTCGCAGCTGGTCACCCAGCTGGTCAACAAAGTGCTGCTGGACGGGAAGAAATCCCTGGCCGAACGCATTGTTTACGGTGCGCTCGAACAGGCTCGCGACAAGACCGGCACCGATCCGGTCGTCACCCTCAAGCGCGCTCTCGACAACGTCAAGCCCGCCCTTGAGGTGCGCAGCCGTCGTGTCGGTGGCGCCACCTATCAGGTGCCCGTCGAGGTGCGCCCCGAGCGCTCCACCACGCTGGCCCTGCGCTGGCTGGTCAGCTTCTCCAAGGCCCGCCGGGAGAAGACCATGGTCGAACGCCTGGCCAACGAGATCCTCGACGCCAGCAATGGCCTGGGTGCCGCCGTCAAACGACGCGAGGACACCCACAAAATGGCCGAGGCGAACCGGGCCTTCGCGCACTACCGCTGGTGATTGCAGGCCCGGCGGCCACAGTGTTGCGGCGGCTGGGCGCAATGACTACACCGAACTGAGAACCGAAAGAGTGGGAATTTAGCCGTGGCACAGGACGTGCTGACTGACCTGAACAAGGTCCGCAACATCGGCATCATGGCGCACATCGATGCCGGCAAGACGACGACGACCGAGCGCATCCTCTACTACACCGGTATCAGCTACAAGATCGGTGAGGTGCACGACGGTGCCGCCACGATGGACTGGATGGAGCAGGAGCAGGAGCGGGGTATCACCATCACCTCGGCCGCTACCACCTGCTTCTGGAATGGCAACCAGATCAACATCATCGACACGCCGGGACACGTCGACTTCACCGTCGAGGTGGAGCGCTCGCTGCGCGTGCTCGACGGTGCCGTCGCTGTGTTCGACGGCAAAGAGGGTGTGGAGCCGCAGTCCGAGCAGGTCTGGCGGCAGGCCGACAAGTACGACGTTCCGCGCATCTGCTTCGTCAACAAGATGGACAAGATCGGCGCCGACTTCTACTTCACGGTGCGCACCATCGAGGAGCGCCTCGGTGCCCGTGCGCTGCCGATCCAGCTGCCCATCGGGTCAGAGGGTGACTTCGAGGGCATCGTTGACCTGGTCGAGATGAACGCCAAGGTGTGGCGTGGCGAGACCAAGCTCGGCGAAACCTACGACACCATCGAGATCCCGGAGGACCTTCGCGAGAAGGCTGACGAGTACCGCACCAAGCTGCTCGAAGCGGTCGCCGAGACCGACGAGGCCCTGCTGGAGAAGTACTTCGGTGGTGAAGAGCTCACGATCGACGAGATCAAGGGCGCCATCCGCAAGCTGACGGTCAACTCCGAGGCTTACCCGGTGCTGTGTGGATCCGCGTTCAAGAACAAGGGTGTCCAGCCCATGCTCGACGCGGTCATCGACTACCTGCCGACTCCGCTGGACGTGGCGGCCGCCGTCGGTCATGCCCCCGGCAAGGAGGACGTCGAGGTCATCCGCAAGCCGTCGACCGACGAGCCGTTCTCCGGCCTGGCGTTCAAGGTGGCCACGCACCCGTTCTTCGGCAAGCTCACCTACGTCCGGGTCTACTCGGGCAAGGTCGACTCCGGCGCCCAGGTCATCAACGCGACCAAGGGTAAGAAGGAGCGGCTGGGCAAGCTCTTCCAGATGCACTCCAACAAGGAGAATCCGGTCGAGACGGCGTCAGCCGGCCATATCTACGCGGTGATCGGTCTCAAGGACACCACGACGGGTGACACGCTGTCCGACCTGAACAACCAGGTCGTGCTGGAGTCGATGACCTTCCCGGATCCCGTGATTCAGGTCGCCATCGAACCCAAGACGAAGAGTGACCAGGAGAAGCTGTCCCTGGCCATCCAGAAGCTGGCCGAGGAAGACCCGACCTTCAAGGTCAACCAGGACCACGAGACCGGCCAGACCATCATCGGTGGCATGGGCGAGCTGCACCTGGACATCCTGGTCGACCGTATGCGTCGCGAGTTCAAGGTCGAGGCCAACGTCGGCAAGCCGCAGGTGGCCTACAAGGAGACCATCAAGCGCGTGGTCGAAAAGGTCGAGTTCACCCACAAGAAGCAGACGGGTGGCTCCGGCCAGTTCGCGAAGGTTCTGGTCAGCATCGAGCCGTTCAGCGGCGAGGACGGTGCCACCTACGAGTTCGAGAACAAGGTCACCGGTGGCCGCATCCCGCGCGAGTACATCCCGTCGGTGGATGCCGGCGCCCAGGATGCCATGCAGTACGGCGTGCTGGCCGGTTACCCGCTGGTGAACCTGAAGCTCATCCTGCTCGACGGTGCCTACCACGACGTCGACTCCTCGGAAATGGCGTTCAAGATTGCCGGCTCGCAGGTGCTGAAGAAGGCTGCCGCGCAAGCGCAGCCGGTCATCCTCGAACCGATCATGGCCGTCGAGGTCACCACACCCGAGGACTACATGGGTGACGTGATCGGCGACCTGAACTCCCGCCGTGGTCAGATCCAGGCCATGGAGGAGCGCAGCGGTGCGCGCGTCGTCAAGGCGCATGTCCCGCTGTCGGAAATGTTCGGCTATGTCGGCGACCTCAGGTCGAAGACGCAGGGCCGGGCTAACTACTCCATGGTGTTCGACTCGTACGCCGAAGTTCCGGCGAACGTGTCGAAGGAGATCATCGCGAAGGCGACGGGCCAATAACCGGTCTGTAGGCTGATCCGTCGGCCATCACAACTGAAAACATCAACACTGCTTTAGCAAGCACCAACAAGTCCAGGAGGACACAGAAGTGGCGAAGGCGAAGTTCGAGCGGACGAAGCCGCACGTCAACATCGGGACCATCGGTCACGTTGACCACGGCAAGACCACGCTGACTGCAGCAATCACCAAGGTTCTGCACGACAAGTACCCGACGCTGAACGAGTCGCGCGCATTCGACCAGATCGACAATGCGCCCGAGGAGCGTCAGCGCGGTATCACCATCAACATCTCCCACGTGGAGTACCAGACCGAGAAGCGTCACTACGCACACGTCGACGCCCCCGGCCACGCTGACTACATCAAGAACATGATCACCGGTGCCGCCCAGATGGACGGCGCAATCTTGGTGGTCGCCGCCACCGACGGTCCGATGCCGCAGACCCGCGAGCACGTGCTGCTGGCCCGCCAGGTCGGCGTCCCCTACATCCTGGTGGCGCTGAACAAGGCCGACATGGTCGACGACGAGGAGCTCCTCGAGCTCGTCGAGCTGGAGGTCCGCGAACTGCTGGCCGCCCAGGAGTTCGACGAGGACGCGCCGGTCATTCAGGTGTCCGCGCTGAAGGCGCTCGAAGGCGACCCGAAGTGGGTCAAGTCGGTCGAGGACCTGATGGATGCTGTCGACGAGTCGATCCCGGACCCGGTCCGTGACACCGACAAGCCGTTCCTGATGCCCGTCGAGGACGTCTTCACGATCACCGGCCGTGGCACCGTGGTCACCGGTCGTGTCGAGCGTGGCGTGGTCAACGTGAACGAGGAAGTCGAGATCGTCGGTATCAAGCCGACCGTCACGAAGACCACGGTCACCGGTGTTGAGATGTTCCGCAAGCTGCTCGATCAGGGCCAGGCGGGCGACAACGTCGGCCTGCTGGTTCGCGGTGTCAAGCGTGAGGACGTCGAGCGTGGCCAGGTTGTGGTCAAGCCCGGCACCACCACGCCGCACACCGAGTTCGACGGCAGCGTCTACATCCTGTCGAAGGACGAAGGCGGCCGTCACACGCCGTTCTTCAACAATTACCGCCCGCAGTTCTACTTCCGCACCACGGACGTGACCGGCGTCGTGACCCTCCCCGAGGGCACCGAGATGGTGATGCCCGGTGACAACACCGACATCTCCGTCAAGCTGATCCAGCCCGTGGCCATGGACGAGGGCCTGCGTTTCGCGATCCGTGAAGGTGGCCGTACCGTCGGCGCCGGCCGGGTTACCAAGATCCACAAGTGATCTGAACTAGTACCGCGAAGCGGCGCTCACCTTCGGGTGGGCGCCGTTTCCGTTTTTACCTGTCGATCCCGGTGCTACGCTTCGGCATCTCACAAAGGGGTGGGGCAGGTGGACGACGACGATTTCCAGCCACGGGCATACCCGCCGTCGGTTCTTATCGGCGGTGCGGGACTGGTGGTCGTGCTCGCTGGCATCGTGGTATCGGTCCTGATGGTCAGCGCTGCCAGCGTCAACGTCCCGCACCTGTCCCGGGCGGCCCACATTCCACCGGCCGCAACACCGACGGCGACGGCGGTAGCGAGGGAGCCGACCCCGCAGAATAATCTCGAGGGCTTCGTGGCCCACCTGACCCCGCAGCTGCCGGCCCTCGATCGCCTCTTGCAGGCGCCGTGAACGGGCTAGTCTGATTCCCGGCATTTCTGGCCGAGAAGGGACATGGCAAATGTTGGGGCGGTATCTCAAAGCGCAGTTGACGGTGCTGCTGTTCGGCGGCCTGGTCGGTCCGATCTTCCTGATCGTGTACTTCGCCCTCGGCCCGATGGCGCGGCCCTATATCGGGTGGATGTTCTGGGTCGGTCTGCTCATCACCGCCGGCGACGTGCTGGCCGCGTTGTGGCTGACCAACGCCGGTACGAAATCGGCGGCCCGCCATGAGGAACTCACCCAGCGCGGTGTGCTGGTGCTGGCCCAGATCACCGGAATCTCGGACACCTCGTGGTTCGTCAACGACCAGCAGATGATCAAGGTGAACCTGCACTTCGAGGTGCCGGGGTATCAGGGCTTCGACACTCAGGAGACCATGGCGTCCAGCCCGACTCGCATGCAGATCCTCAATGCCCACAAACTCGTGGCGCTCGTCGAGCCCGGCACGCAGAAGTATGAAATCGACTGGAACGCCAGCGCTTTGATCGCAGGGGTGGTCCCAGCCCAGTTCACCCTCGCCGAGGACAACAAAACCTACGATCTACGGGGTCAGGCCGGCCCGCTGATGGAGATCATGCAGATCCTGCGGGCCAACAACGTCCCGATGAACGGCACCATCGACATTCGGTCCAATCCGGCTGTGCGCCAGCAGGTGATGGCGGTCGTCCGCCGGGCCGGCGCGGGACAGCCCGCGGCCGCCGCTCCTACCGCACCACCGCCGCCGGCGTATGTGCCGCCGCCGATGCCGCAGGTGTCCACCGCGCAGCGGCTGCAGGAGCTCGAGACGTTACGTGCGACGGGTGCGATCAACGAAACGGAGTACGCCGCGAAGCGGCAACAGATCCTCACCGACCTCTAAGTAGGAGCTCGCCGGGGCGGCGACAGTGCGTCGTACTCCTCGGTGTTTGAACAGGCCAAGGCCACGATGCTGATCACGGTGTTCGTGTTCCTGGGTATCGAAGGCGCCAGCGTGTACTCGCGCTTCGCCCGCAAACGCGAGGACGTCGGGCGGGCCACCGTCATCGGATTCCTGAGCGTGCTGAGCGTCTTCATGCTGGTTACCCTGGTGTCCTACGGTGTTCTTCCGCAGCAGGAATTGGCCCAGGTCTACCAGCCTTCGATGGCGTCGGTGCTGGAAAGCATTGTGGGACATTGGGGGTCGGTGTTCATCCGGGTCGGCGTGATCGTCTCGGTGCTGGGCGCATACCTGGCTTGGACGTTGATGGCCGCCGAAATCCTTTACCTGCCAGCAAAATCCGATGATATGCCGCGCTTCCTGGCGCGCACCAACTCCCATGGCGCACCGGTCGCCGCGCTGGTCATGGCCGGCGGCATGGTCCAGCTGCTCCTTATCGTGCTGCTGTTCACCTCCGACGCACTGAATTTCATGCTCGACCTGACCGCGGCGCTGTCGCTGGTTCCGTATCTGCTGGCCGCCGCGTATGCGCTGAAGCTGACGATCACCCGCGAGACCTACGAGGACGGTGGCTCGCGCCGCGGCGACATGACAGTGGCCGTGTTGGCCACGGTGTACACGCTGTTCCTGGTGTACGCGGCTGGGATCGATCACTTGATGCTGTCCTGCATCCTGTACGCCCCGGGGGCGATCCTGTACGTGATCGCCCGACGTGAGCGCGGCCTTCGGGTGTTTCGCCCTGCGGAGGCGGTCCTTTTCGCCATCATCGTTGTCGGTGCCATCGCCGGGGTGGCTTCATTGGCCACCGGTGCGATCGAGCTCTAGCGAAGGGAAGTGTCGATGACCTCGCCATCGGTGTCTTACGGCGTGCATTCCGAAGTGGGAACGCTGCGCAAGGTTCTGGTGTGCTCGCCAGGTCTGGCCCACGAGCGTCTGACCCCCACCAACTGTGACGATCTGCTCTTCGATGACGTGCTGTGGGTGCAGAACGCCCGCCGCGACCACTTCGACTTCATCGACAAGATGCGCGACCGTGGTGTGGACGTGGTCGAGCTGCACAACCTGCTCGCCGAGACGATGGATATTCCTGAGGCTCGCACCTGGCTGCTCGACCGCAAGATCGTCGCCAACGAAGTGGGACTGGGGCTTGTCGACGAGACCAGGAACTTCCTCGACGAACTGCCTGCCCGGCGGCTGACCGAGTTCCTGATCGGCGGCCTGTCCACCCGCGACCTGCCCGCCGACCTCGGCAAGGGCTACCGCGCCCTGGCACGCGAGCACGCCGGAATCACCGAATACCTGATGCCGCCGCTGCCCAATACGCTCTACACCCGCGACACCACGTGCTGGATCTACGCGGGGGTGACCCTCAACCCGCTGTTCTGGCCGGCCCGCCACGACGAAACGCTGCTGATGAAGGCCATCTACGAGTTCCATCCTGACTTCGTCGGCTCCACGGTGTGGTGGGGTGATCCCGAAACATCTTGGGGGATGGCCACTATCGAGGGTGGCGATGTGCTGGTGCCCGGCAACGGGGCGGTGCTGATCGGCATGAGCGAACGCACTTCGCGCCAGGCCATCAGCCAGGTGGCGGCCAGGCTGTTCGAGCGCGGCGCGGCCGACCGGGTCATTGTGGCCGCGATGCCAAAGCTTCGCGCGGCCATGCACCTCGACACGGTGTTCACGTTCGCCGATCGCGACGTGGTGACGATCTACCCCGAGATCGTGGACAACATCCAGACTTTCACGTTGGTGCCCAGCGACGCCGCGCCGGGGCTCGACGTCATCGAGGAGACGAAGCCGTTCGTGGAGGTCGTCGCGGCAGCTCTAGGTCTCGGTGCGCTCCGCGTGGTCGAGACCGGCGGCACCGCCTACGACTCCGAGCGTCAGCAGTGGGACAGCGGCAACAACCTGGTGGCGGTCGAACCAGGGGTGGTGTTCGCCTACGACCGCAACACCCACACCAATTCACTGTTGCGCAAGGCAGGGGTCGAAGTGATCACGATCGTCGGTGCCGAACTGGGTCGCGGACGCGGCGGTGGTCACTGCATGACCTGCCCGATCATCCGAGACCAAGTCGACTACTGAGCGAACTCGCATACCGCCTCCGAGTGGTTCCTAGAACACGTTCCAGTTGGCTTGCTAGCCTGGCGGGAGCTGACCGAAAGGACCATTGATGACAGCATCGTCGGGGACGCTCGAAGGACGAGTGGCATTCGTGACCGGGGCCGCCCGCGGCCAGGGGCGCGCCCATGCCGTACGGCTGGCCCGGGAGGGCGCCGACGTCATCGTGTCCGACATCTGCGCGCCGGTCAGCGACACGATTCCTTACCCCGGTACCACCCCCGAGGACCTGCGCGAGACCGTGCAGTTGGTCGAGGCCGAGGGTCGCAAGGCGCTGGCCCGCGAGGTCGACGTCCGTGACGACGCCGCGGTGCGCCAGCTGGTCGCCGATGGTGTCGAGCAGTTCGGTCGGCTCGACATCCTGGTGGCCAACGCCGGTGTGTTGTCCTGGGGCCGGCTGTGGGAGCTCACCGACGAACAATGGAACGCCGTCATCGATGTCAACCTCACCGGTACCTGGCGCACCCTGCGCGCCGTCGTCCCGGCGATGATCGAGGCAGGCAACGGCGGTTCCATCATCGTGGTGAGCTCGTCGGCCGGTGTGAAGGCCACGCCCGGTAACAGTCACTACGCCGCCTCCAAGCACGGCCTAACCGCACTGACGAATTCCCTTGCCCTGGAAGCCGGCGAGTACGGCATTCGGGTCAACTCCATCCACCCGTATTCGGTGGCCACCCCGATGACCGAAAACGATGCCATGATGGGTGTTTTCGCGGCGCACCCCAGTTTTCTGCACGGCTTCGCGCCGATGCCCTACCTCCCGACCGGCCAGGGTGCGACCGGCAAGCTGACCGATTTCATGAACGTCGACGAGGTCGCCGATGTGGTGGTCTGGCTGGCCGGCGACAATTCGGCCACGCTCTCCGGCTCGCAGATCAACGTCGACCGCGGGGTGATGAAGTACTAGCCCGGTAGCACCAGCACCGGAACGGGACTGTGCCGCATGATCTTCGAGCCGCGCGATTGTAGCAGGACGTTTTCGCCAACGACCCCGTCGGCCCGCAGTTGGGCGAGTGCCTCGCGGGCATGCGTCTCCCAGGCGGCCAGGATTGAATCTTCCGCGTGCAGACCGACTTCCGGTGGGTACATGGTGCGGCCTCGTACGGCGAACGTGATCACCCGCAGCGGCACCTCGAACTGATCGGCGAGATCAGCCGATTATGAGCCCGCCCCGGCCAGTACGCTTGCGAACTGCTCAACCGCCCAGTCGATCTCCTCGGCGGTGATCACCAGCGGTGGAGCGAATCGCAACGTCGAGCCGTGGGTGTCCTTGACCAGCACTCCGCGCTCGGCCAGCGCGATGCTGAGCTGTTTGCCGGTCCCAATGCGGGTGTCGATGTCGACGCCGGCCCACAGTCCCATCCCGCGCACGGCGAGCACCCCGTGGCCGATCAGTGACCGCAATCGTGCATGCAGATGCAGCCCGAGTTCGGCTGAGCGGGACTGGAATTCACCACGTCGCAGTATGTCGACCACGGTGGAGCCGATGGCTGCGGCCAACGGGTTGCCGCCGAACGTCGAACCGTGCTCACCCGGGTGAAGAACTCCAAGGATGTCGCGGTTGGCGACGACCGCCGACAGCGGAACGACGCCCCCGCCGAGGGCCTTGCCGAGCAGATAGATATCGGGCACCACGCCCCAGTGGTCGCAGGCGAAGGTGTGACCGGTGCGCGCCAGACCGGACTGGATCTCATCGGCGATCAGCAGCACGTTGTGCTGGGTGCACAGCTGGCGCAGCCGGGGCAGGTAATCGTCGGGCGGGACGACGATCCCGGCCTCACCCTGGATCGGCTCGATGAGCACCGCGACCGTGTTTTCGTCGATGGCAGCGGCGACGGCGTCGGCGTCACCGAATGGTACGGACCGGAATCCCGGCGTGAATGGTCCGAATCCACCACGGGCGGTGGCATCGGAGGAGAAGCTGACGATACTGATCGTGCGGCCATGGAAGTTGTTGTCGGCCACGATGATGTTAGCCATGTCGAGAGGGACGCCCTTGACGTCGGTGCCCCACTTGCGGGCGACCTTCAGGCCGCTTTCCACCGCCTCGGCGCCGCTGTTCATCGGCAGCACCATGTCTTTGCCGCACAGCCCGGCCAGCGCCGCGCAGAACGGGCCGAGCCGGTCGGAGTGGAACGCCCGGCTGACCAGAGTCACCGCATCGAGCTGGCGATGGGCGGCGGCGACGATCTCGTCATTGTGGTGGCCGAAGTTGACCGCCGAATAGGCGGCCAGGCAGTCCAGGTAGCGGTGGCCTTCCACGTCGGTGATCCACACTCCGCGAGCGCTGGCGGCCACCACCGGAAGCGGCGAATAGTTGTGCGCGGCGTAGGTGTTGTCGAGCGCGATGGCCGCTGCGGTTGCTCCTGTGGCTCCCTTCCTGATGTCGGCCATGGTCATGAAAACACCTCCAGCGTGCAACATTTCACCGAGCCGCCACCCTTGAGCAGCTCGGAAAGGTCGACGCCGATGGGGTGGAAGCCGGCATGGTAGAGCTGCTTCGCGAAACCGCTGGCCTGGGCCGGGAATACCACATGCTTGCCGTCGGACACCGCGTTGAGACCCAAGACATAGGCGTCGGTGCTGGCCACCTCGATCGCATCGGGGAAGAGGTCGCGCAACCGGCCGCGGGCGGCGGCGGTGAAGGCCGGTGGGTAGTAGGCGATCGTGGTGTCGTCGAGCACCGTCAGCGCGGTATCGAGGTGGTAGAAGCGCGGATCGACGAGTTCCAGGGAGATCACCGGCATGCCGGTGATGGCGGCGACCTCGGTGTGCGCCTGCGACTGGGTGCGAAAACCCGTGCCGGCCAAGATCGTTGACCCGACGACCAGCAGGTCGCCCTGTCCTTCGTTGACGTGGCGAGTGGCGACGGGGTCGTGCCCGTGCTCGTCCATCCAGTTGGCGTAGGCAACCGATTCGCCCTGTCGCTCGGCGTGCTTGAACCGGGCGACGATCGCCGTGCCGTTGATGATCAGTCCGGCGTTCGCGGTGTAAACCATGTCCGGCAGGCCGGGGACCGGCTCGACGACGTCGACGGTGTGGCCGAGGTGGCGGTAGGTGTCCCGCAGGTTCTCCCATTGGGCGACGGCACGGTCGACGTCGACCGGGGTGCTGGTGTCCATCCACGGGTTGATCGCGTACTCGACGGCAAAAAACGTGGGCGGGGTCATGGCGTAGTGGCGTAGTCGCTGGCTGCGCGGTGTCCTCGTTGACTCGGCGGCGACATCTGGGGACATCGTCATGAAAACAACGATAGAAGCCCGGCTTCGCGCAATCAATCGATCTCTATTGCGTGTCTATAATCGATTTCTTGCGTCACGGCCAGCATGGCGGTGATTTGTTAACCACCGATCGGAGAGTTGTCGATGGACCGGCTGGACGACACCGACGAGCGCATCCTCGCCGAGCTGACCGAGCATGCACGGGCCACGTTCGCCGAGATCGGCGCGCGGGTGAATCTGTCGGCTCCCGCGGTCAAACGCCGGGTCGATCGGATGCTGGACAACGGGGTGATCCGCGGCTTCACCACGGTCATCGACCGCAGCGCGCTGGGCTGGAACACCGAGGCTTACGTTCAGGTGTACTGCCAGGGCACGATCGCGCCGGATCAGTTGCGCGCGGCGTGGATTGACATCCCCGAGATCATCAGTGCCGCCACCGTCACGGGTACCGCTGATGCCATCCTGCATGTGCTGGCTCGCGACATGCGGCACCTGGAGGCTGCCCTGGAACGGATCCGGTCGAGTGCCGACATCGAACGAAGCGAAAGCATCGTCGTGTTGTCCAACCTGATTGACCGTTCACCCGCCTGACGCCACCAACCCGGCGGTTGGTAACGGCAGGCTGGCGCGCACTTCTCGGCGGCGATCGTGTAAGAACACCACGTGAGCACGAGCGAAACAGGCGCGGGAATTCGCGCGGAGAAGGGTGTAGTCATCGTGGGCGGCGGACTGGCCGCCACGAGGACCGCAGAACAGTTGCGCAAGTCGGAGTACACCGGGCCGGTCACCATCGTCAGCGACGAGGCACACCTGCCGTATGACCGCCCGCCGCTGTCGAAGGACGTGCTGCACGCCGACCTGGACGATGTCACGCTCAAGCCGGCCGAGTTCTATACCGAGAACGACATCACCCTGCGGTTGGGCAGTGCGGTCGTCTCGCTGGACACCGCCGCGCAGACGATGACGCTGGCCGATGGCGCGGTGCTTGGCTACGACGAGCTGGTGATCGCGACGGGCTTGGTGCCCAAGCGCATTCCGTCGTTTCCCGACCTGGAGGGCATCCGGGTGCTGCGGACCTTCGACGAGGCACTGGCGCTGCGTACCCACGCCGCATCCGCTCGGCAGGCGGTGATCATCGGCGCCGGCTTCATCGGTTGTGAGGTCGCGGCGAGCCTGCGCAAGCTCGGTGTCGACGTGGTTCTGGTGGAGCCGCAGCCGGCGCCGCTGGCCTCGGTGCTGGGCGAGCAGGTCGGAAACCTGGTGACGCGGCTGCATCGCGCTGAGGGGGTGGACGTCCGTACCGGCGTCGGAGTGGCTGAGGTACGCGGCGAGAACGGCCACGTGGCAGGCGTGGTGTTGTCCGACGGCAGCGAACTGGCGGCCGATCTGGTCGTGGTCGGCATCGGGTCGCGCCCGGCCACCGACTGGCTGGACGGCAGTGGGGTGGACGTCGACAACGGCGTCGTGTGCGATGCGGCGGGCCGCACCAGCGCCACAGGAGTCTGGGCGCTCGGCGATGTCGCATCGTGGCGCGATGCCACGGGACATCAAGCCCGCGTGGAGCATTGGAGCAATGTCGCAGAACAGGCCCGGGTCATCGTGCCGTCGATGCTGGGCCTGGAGGTGCCGTCGGTGATTGTCGTGCCGTACTTCTGGAGCGATCAGTACGACGTCAAGATCCAGTGCCTGGGCGAACCGGAGGCCACCGACGTCGTGCACATCGTCGAGGACGACGGCCGCAAGTTCCTGGCGTTCTACGAGCGTGACGGTGTGGTGGCCGGCGTGGTCGGCGGCGGTATGCCCGGCAAGGTCATGAAGACCCGCGCCAAGATCGCCGCGGGCGCGCCGATCGCCGACGTGCTGGGCTAGGTTTCTGCCCGCTCAGCGGCCGTCCAGGTCGTCGAGTCCGTGCGCGACGACGTCGAAGGCGTCACCGAGCGCCTGCGGCAGCGGTACTGCCTCGTTCGCCAGCCAATACTCGTAGGCCGACAGCGCGACGCCGAGCATCAGCCAGGCGACCGACTGGGGGACCAGGTCACCCGGCGCGCCACCGATGCGTGCGGCCACGAAGTCCGAGACGACACCACGCCAGCCGGCGTACATCGTCATCGAGTGCGCTTGCAGCTCGGCGGTCTGCAGGATCACCCGCATTCGCTGGCGGTGCCGTTCGGTCTCCGACTCGTCAAAAGTGTTGAACGCCAGTAAGGCTGCGCGCAGCGCGGCGCTGATGGGCTCCGCTGCCTCTATCGCGTCGAACAACTGACGGAAGTGCTGCAGGTGGGCGTCGAAGTCGCCCCAGGGGATGGCGTTCTTCGACGGGTAGTAGCGGAACAATGTGCGCCGTGCGATTCCCGACGCTTGCGCCACGTCGTCGACGCTCACGGAACCGAACCCGTAGTTCGCGAACAGGTCGAGCGCGACGTCGGTGATGTGATCCTGGGTGGTAGAGCGGCGCCGCCCAACGCGGGCCCCGCCCGAACCCGGAGAACCACTTGTCATCGACCCACCCCTTTCTTTTCGGCACTCGATGCCATATTCTTGCGATCTCGATCACAATTGTCGAGAACCTGGCCGACGAAAGGGTGCTTTTCATGGAGCCGAGCCAAGCAAGTGAGACCGAGACCGAATTGGTGACCGAGACGCTGGTCGAAGAGGTCTCCATCGACGGGATGTGCGGGGTCTACTGACCGTGCCTGCCCACGCTGTGGGCGATCCGGCTGTGGCCGGGTCGAACTTCGACCCGGCACTCAGCTGGCGCCTGCATCCACAGGTGGCCGTGCGCCCGGAACCTTTCGGCGCGCTCCTGTACCACTTCGGCACCAGGAAGCTGTCGTTCCTGAAGAACCGCACCATCCTCGCCGTCGTGAACTCGCTGTCCGAACATCCCGACGCCCGCTCAGCCCTGCGGGCCGCCGGGGTCGATGAGCCCGACGAGGCGCCCTATCTGCACGCATTCAGCGTGCTGGTGACCTCGAACATGTTGATCTGCAAGGATTCCCAATGACTTCGGTGGCACCGGTACCCCGGCTGATCGAACAGTTTGAAAGCGGCCTCGATGCGCCGATCTGCCTGACCTGGGAGCTGACGTACGCCTGCAACCTGGCCTGCGTGCACTGCCTGTCCTCCTCGGGTAAGCGCGATCCCCGCGAGCTGTCCACTCGTCAGTGCATGGACATCATCGACGAGCTCGAGCGCATGCAGGTCTTCTATGTCAACATCGGTGGCGGCGAACCCACTGTGCGACCGGACTTTTGGGAGCTGGTCGATTACGCGACCGCCCACCACGTCGGCGTCAAGTTCTCCACCAACGGCGTACGCATCACCCCGGAGGTGGCCGCACGGCTGGCCGCCAGCGATTACGTCGACGTGCAGATCTCACTGGACGGCGCCACCGCCGAGGTGAACGACGCCGTCCGCGGACCGGGCTCTTTCGAGATGGCCACCCGCGCGCTGGAGAACCTGGCCGCCGCCGGCTTCAAAGACGCCAAGATCTCGGTGGTCGTCACCCGGCACAACGTGGACCAGCTTGACGACTTCAAGGACCTCGCCGACCAGTACGGCGCGACCCTGCGCATCACCCGTCTTCGCCCTTCCGGCCGCGGAGCCGATGTCTGGGACGAACTGCACCCCACCCCCGCGCAACAGGTGACGCTCTACGACTGGCTGGTGGCCAGGGGCGAGGGCGTGCTGACCGGTGACTCGTTCTTCCACCTTTCCGGTCTCGGTGCCCCCGGCGCACTGGCGGGTTTGAACATGTGCGGCGCCGGCCGGGTGGTGTGCCTGATCGACCCCGTCGGTGACGTCTACGCCTGCCCGTTCGCCATCCACGACCGGTTTCTCGCCGGAAATGTCCTGCGCGAGGACGGTTTTGGCACTCGCTTCTCCGACGTGTGGAAGTACTCGCCACTGTTCACGGAGCTGCGCGAGCCGCAGTCGGCCGGTGCCTGCGGCAGCTGCGGACACTACGACGCCTGCCGGGGCGGCTGCATGGCCGCGAAGTTCTTCACCGGTCTGCCGCTGGACGGTCCCGACCCGGAATGCGTCGAAGGCTACGGGGTGCCCGCCCTCGCTGGCGAGCGCGACAAGCCCCGCCCCAGCGCCGACCATTCCCGTGGCAAGCCGATCATGCTGACCTTGTCCACCCGGCCGCCGGCCAAGCCCTGCAACGAAAGTCCGATCTAGTCACATGGCACGCGACACCTGGTTCGAAACGGTCGCCATCGCGCAGGAACGCGCGAAGAAGCGGCTCCCCAAATCTGCGTACGGCGCACTCGTCGGTGGCAGTGAGAAGGGGCTCACCGTCAACGGCAACAACGAGGCTTTCAACGAGCTCGGCTTTGCGCCGCACGTCATCGGTGCACTCGAAAAGCGGGACATGGCAACCACTGTCATGGGGCAAGAGGTCTCGCTTCCCGTTCTGATCTCCCCAACCGGCGTGCAGGCCGTGCACCCCGACGGCGAGGTCGCTGTGGCCCGCGCTGCCGCGGCCCGTAACACCGCGATGGGACTGTCCTCGTTTGCCAGCAAGCCGATCGAAGAGGTCGTCGCGGCCAACCCGAAGACGTTCTTCCAGATTTACTGGCTGGGCGACCGGGACGCCATCGCGGCCCGCGCCGAGCGGGCCCGCGCCGCCGGCGCCGTCGGTCTGATCGTGACCACCGACTGGAGCTTCAGTCACGGGCGTGACTGGGGGAGTCCGAAGATCCCGGAAAAGATGGATCTCAAGACCATGATCAAGATGAGCCCCGAGGCCGTGACGAGGCCGCGGTGGTTCCTGCAGTGGGCCAAGACCCTGCGTCCGCCGGCGCTGTCGGTGCCGAACCAGGCGGCCAAGGGCGAGCCCGGCCCGCCGTTCTTCGATGCCTACGGCCAGTGGATGGGGACCCCACCACCCACCTGGGACGACATCGCCTGGCTGCGTGAGCTCTGGGGCGGGCCCTTCATGCTCAAGGGCGTGATGCGCGTCGATGACGCCAAACGCGCTGTCGATGCCGGTGTTTCAGCGATCTCGGTGTCCAACCACGGCGGCAACAACCTGGACGGCACCCCAGCCTCGATCCGCGCGCTGCCCGCCATCTCGGCGGCGGTCGGCGACCAGGTCGAGGTGCTTCTCGACGGCGGCGTACGCCGCGGTAGCGACGTGATCAAGGCCTTGGCGCTCGGTGCCCGCGCGGTGATGATCGGCCGGGCTTACCTGTGGGGCCTGGCCGCCAACGGTCAGGCCGGTGTGGAGAACGTCCTCGATATCTTGACCGGGGGCATCGACTCGGCGCTACGCGGACTCGGCAAGGCCTCGATCCACGACCTGACAGCCGAGGACATCTTGGTGCCGGACGACTTCGTCCGGGCCCTCGGGGTGCCCAAGTAGGGCGAGCGCTGGCCCCGGCGTAAGCGAGGTTGTGGTGCTGGCGTGACTGACGGGACGGCGGTAAACGCTCCGGGTGGGTCCGTCGGTCCCGAATGCGAAAGAAATCCGTCTTCTCCTCGAACAATTGGCGCACGGCAGGTGAATTCGGCCTACCATCACCGCGTGGCATTTCGGGGCGAGTTGGGCAGCTCGACATCGAGTCAACTTCGCGACACCTCGCCCACGATCTTGATCCCGGTCGGGTCGACCGAGCAGCACGGTCCGCACCTGCCGCTGGACACCGACACCCGGATCGCCACCGCGGTCGCCCGCGCCGCCACCGAGGACCTCAACCGTTCCGGTCGGGATCAGTACCTGATTGCCCCCGCGATCGCCTATGGCGCGTCCGGTGAGCACGAGGGCTTCGCCGGCACGGTGTCGATCGGCACCGAGGCGCTGACGGCCGTCCTTGTCGAATACGGGCGCTCGGCCTGCGGCTGGGCTCGGCGGCTGGTGTTCGTCAACGGACATGGCGGCAACTTGGAGGCGATGCGTGCGGCGGTGCGCCTGCTACGGGCCGAGGGCCGCGATGCGACCTGGTGCCCCTGCGTCGCCGAGGGCGGGGACGCCCACGCCGGCCACACGGAAACGTCTGTATTGCTACATATTTCACCGGCGGACGTGCAGACCGACGCCTGGTGTAGCGGCAACCGGGCGCCGCTGGCTACCCTTTTGCCGCGGATGCGTCACGGGGGTGTGGCTGCGGTGAGTGAGGTGGGCGTGTTGGGTGACCCGACGACGGCGACTTCGATGGAGGGTGCGCGCATCTTCGAGCAGATGGTCGCGGAGTGTTCGCGACGCATCGATCGGTGGCACCCGGCCGATGACGGGATGCTGACATGAACCAGCCCCGGCTGCCTGACGGGTTTGCCGTGCAGGTCGACCGGCGAGTGCGCACGCTCGCCGAGGGCTCGGCTTTGCTCGGTGGCTCACCGACCCGGCTGCTGCGGCTGGCGCCATCCGCCCAGACTCTGCTCGCCGGCGGCCGGCTCGAGGTCCGCGACGCAGTGAGTGCCCAGCTGGCCCGCACCCTGCTCGACGCCACCGTCGCGCACCCGCGCCCGGCGGGTGGACCGTCCCACCGCGACGTCACCGTCGTGATTCCGGTACGCGACAATCCGTTTGGGCTGTATCGCCTGGTGATGTCGCTGCGCGGTATGCGCGTGATCGTCGTCGACGACGGCTCGAGAACGGCGGTGCAGCCTAGTGACTTCACCGGTGCGCGCTGTGATGTCGAGATTCTGCGCCACCCCCGCAGCAAAGGTCCGGCGGCGGCCCGCAACACCGGGCTTGCGTCCTGCACAACAGATTTCGTTGCTTTCCTGGATTCCGACGTCGTCCCGCGCCGGGGCTGGCTAGAGGCGCTCCTTGGCCACTTCTGCGACCCGGCGGCGGCCCTGGTCGCACCCCGCATCGTGGGGCTCGGTCACAGCGATCAACTGATCGCCCGCTACGAGGCGGTCCGGTCGTCGCTGGACCTCGGCGGCCGGGAGGCCCCGGTCGTGCCCTACGGTCCGGTGTCCTACGTGCCGAGTGCGGCGATCATCTGCCGCCGGTCAGCGCTGCTGGAACTGGGCGGCTTCGACGAGACCCTGCCCTCCGGTGAGGACGTCGACCTGTGCTGGCGGCTCATCGAGTCGGGGTCCCGGCTGCGCTACGAGCCGATTGCGCTGGTGGCCCACGAACACCGCACTGAGATACGACAGTGGCTGGGCCGCAAAGCTTTCTATGGGAGCTCCGCCGCTCCGCTGTCGATCCGCCACCCGGACAAGACGGCGCCGGTGGTGATTTCCGCGTGGAGCCTGCTGGTGTGGTTGCTTCTGGCGTTGGGATCGGTCTCGGGCTATATCGCCTCGCTGGTGTTCGCCGGGGTGACCACTCGGCGGACCGCCAAGGCGATGAGGAACACCGATGCCGGGATCTTCGACGTGGTGATCCTGGCCCTGCGTGGCATCGGCGCCGCCGCCCTGCAGCTATCGGCCGCGGTCTGTCGGCACTACTGGCCGCTGGCCTTGGTGGCCGCCCTGCTCTCACGCCGGTGCCGGCAGGCGATCCTGGTGGCCGCGGTGCTCGACGGAGTGCAGGACTGGATCACCCGCAATCGGAACAATGAGGATGTCGAGGGCAAGCCGATCGGCCTGTTCGCCTATCTGCTCCTCAAACGTCTCGACGATCTGGCCTACGGCGCCGGCCTATGGACCGGTGTCGTCCGCGAGCGCACGCTGCGGCCGTTGAAGCCGCAGATCAAAACCTGACCTAGTGGTCGCCCCCATCCCACACAGCGACGTTCTGATCGTCGGTGCCGGTAGCGCCGGATCGGTCCTCGCCGAACGCCTCTCGTTCGATCCGGCCCGCCAGGTCACCGTCGTGGAAGCCGGTCCCGGCCCCGACGAAGCCGGAGTTCGCGAGCTCACTCACAATGGCCTGCAGTTGCCGATCGGGGCAGCCAGCCCGCTGGTCCAGCGCTACCGGACAGAGCTGACCGCCGAACCACCCCGCGGCGCAGACATCGTGCGGGGCATGACGGTCGGGGGTTCCGGTGCGGTCAACGGCGGCTATTTCTGCCGAGCGCTGCCCGCCGACTTCGACGGTCCCGCCGTGCCCGGTTGGTCCTGGTCTGAGGTTCAGGCGCATTATCGGGCCATCCAGACCGACCTCGACTTTCCCGATCAGACTGACGGCGGTCCGATCGCGATCCGTCGGACACCCGAACTAGTGGGCAGTACAGCATCGTTCGTCGACGCCGCCCGCGCCGCCGGCCTGCATTGGCTACCTGACCTCAATGCCGAGCCAACCGGGAAGAACGCCCCGCCCGGAATCGGGGCGGTGCCGCTGAACATTGTCGACGGTGTCCGCATCGGCCCCGGCGCGGCGTACCTGGAACCCGCCGCCGCCCGATCCAACGTGACCGTACTGACCCACACGAGGGTGCTGCGCCTGCGGATGGCCGGCGCCCGGGTGGTGGGTGTCGAGACTCTCGGACCGAACGGACCGGCCATCCTCGAGGCCGACCGGGTCGTACTGTCGGCGGGTGCCATCGGATCGGCGCACCTGCTGATGCTGTCCGGCATCGGGCCTGCCGCAGCGCTGCGCACCGCGGGCATCGCGGTGGCAGCCGATCTCCCGGTGGGCCAGCGGACCTCCGATCATCCCGAGTGGGTGCTGTCCACCACGTGGAACGTCGCCCCTCGTCGCCCCGTGCTCGAAGTGGTGCTGGTGGCCGACGGTCTCGAGATCCGGCCCTACACGGGTGGGTTCATCGCGATGGTCGGCGACGGCACCCTCGGTCACCCGGACTGGCCGCATCTGGGGGTGGCGTTGATGGCACCACAGGCCCATGGCCGCCTCACACTGTTGTCGGGCGACCCGGTGGTGCCCCTGCGGATCGAACACCGCTACGACAGTGCTCCCGAGGATGTGGCCGCACTGCGGCGCGGCTGCGTGTTCGCCACGGAAATCCTGGGTGGCACAACTGAACTCGGCGAGCCGATGTGGTCGACATCGCAGCATCTGTGCGGCACCGCCCCAATGGGCACCGACGGCGACGAGCACGCGGTCGTCGACCCGCGCTGCCGGGTGCGGGGGATCGAGAATCTGTGGGTGGTCGATGGCTCGGTGCTGCCGCGCATCACGGGACGCGGTCCGCACGCGACGATCGCGATGATCGGACACCGTGCCGCGGAATTCGTCGACTGAGCGGCTGCGATTCGGCAGCGCGGCCAATCGGTACCCTAGTCGGGCCGGATAAGGCGAAGATGACTAGACGTTGGGGAATCTCAGGGGAAGGAGCTGGGCGATGACGGGCCGACGCAGCGATCCGAGACCTGCGCGTTCACGCGCCCGGTTACTCGACGCGGCAACGGCATTGCTGCGCACCGGCGGTCCAAGCGCGGTGACCGTCGACGCGGTCACGCGTGGCGCCAACGTCGCCAGGGCGACCCTCTACCGGCATTTCCCCAGCGGCAACGATTTACTGGCGGCCGCCTTCCACAGCCTGATCCCGCCTGCACCGATGCCCCCGGAGTCGGGATCGCTGCGGGAGCGCCTCGTCGCACTGATGCAGGCGCAGGCTGACCTCATCTCCGAGACACCGGTCCTGCTGACGGCCACCTATTGGCTGGCGCTGGGTCCGGATATGGAGCACCTGCCGGGCAGAACCGAGGACACCGACAGCCCGGAGGTGCGCACCCTGCGCGAGCGGGTCGCCCAGCAGTACGGGGCGCCGTTCGACGCGATCTTCGACAGTCCCGATGCACAACGCGAACTCGGCGACGTGGACCGAGCCCAAGCCATCATGCTGCTGATCGGTCCACTGGTGGCCGGGCGGATCAGCACGCTGGCCGACTTCGACTACCGCGAATGTGCGCGTGCCGCGGTGGACGGCTTCCTGGCCGCCCACCGGGTCGACGAAATCACTTCAGCGAGTAGCGGATCGGCAGGCGTTTGAGACCTCCGACGAAGGTGGTGGCCATCAGTTCCGGCTCGCCGGCCAGTTCGATGGTGTTGATGCGGGGGACCAGTTCGGAGAAGAAGCTGTGCATTTCCATGCGGGCCAGGGCGGCGCCCAGGCAGAAGTGCACGCCGTAGCCGAAAGACAGGTGTTTGTTGGGGTCGCGGCCGACGTCGAAGCGCATCGGGTCGTCGAATACTTC
>FLQS01000058.1 GCA_900078375.1 uncultured Mycobacterium sp.
AGTGAGGCCGCGAGATCGGCTTCACGAATGAAGCGCTGCCGGTACTCCTGGTCGGCGGAGACATCAGCCGGCAACACCTTCAACGCCTCACGCCGGCCCATCCGAGGATGGACCACCCGGTACACCTCACCCATCCCACCAACACCCAGCAAACCCTCCACCCGATAACCGGCGAACACCGAACCCGGACCCAATGGCATGAGCAAATCGTAGGACACCCGGGTTGAGTAGACCGGGACTAGGACGGGTTAGGCGTGAAGATAGCGGGATTGTTGCTCAGATCGACGGTGCCGCCGATCGGGACAGTGAAAGCGTAGTCAGCAGCGCCATAGGTGACCGTGGCATGCGCTGGCCATCGCACGATGCCACTCACGGCGACTTTCAGGCCTTGCGGATCAAACTTCGTCGTCACGTCGCCGAAATCGCCATTTCCCGCGACCGCGGTGCTGTCGGGCACCACATTGGCGCTGCTGCTGATGATTTTTCGGCAATCAGGCGGCGGTGACTGGCCGTGATAGCAGTAGCGTCCCCACGCGTCGACAGCGTCATAAACAGCTTTTCGCCCCACATCGGTCAGCGTGGCCTCTAGTCGCAACGTCGGGTCCGCAGTGGAGGTCAGCGCATCAAGGAGAAGCGGTTTGGTTGCCGCGGAGATGGCGATGTTGGGGTTAGACGAGGACACCTCGACAGCTCCGGGAAACAGCGCAACCTTTGTGGCTGACTTCACGGGCACGTTCCACACCGAAACCGCGCCCAACAGCGCGGTGTTCGACGAGTCCGAGGACAGCGACAGCGTGACCGCGGTGGTCTGCAACTTCCACTCATCGCCGTTGCGGCGCACCGCGATACGGGTTTGGCTCGGTTGATCACCGAAGCGGGCCTTGAGCACCACGAACTGAACCTGCTGCGGATCATCACCGGGTCCCGGCGGCGCCGCGGTGACGCTGACATCGGTGATCGGGGTGACCGCAAGTTGCGCCCGTAAGACCTCGTCGGTGAGCATTCCGGTGTCGGGAGGCGGGGACGCGCTCAACGACAGGGCCGTCTTCGCATCACCGGCGGCGAGAGCCTTGAGATAGTGCTCGGCAGCCGAGCGAGCCGATTCGGCCGTTGAAGCAGGAGCTGCCGTATCGCCGTCCCCTCCGGATGCTGTCATGACGCCGATGAGTGTCGCGGTGGTCACGACCGCCAGGCCGGCTGCAGACAGGGCGATCGTGCGGCCTCGAAAGCGACCCCATAGAGGCCGCTGCCCTCGCGTAGCCGGGACCTGCTGGCTGGCGACCGGTGGATGAGGCAGCGCGGCAGGCGAGTAACCCACCAGAGCCGATGCAGGCTGCCGATGCTGATCACCGACATCAGACGTCGGTGGGGGGGTGGGCCAGTGTTGGGTGGTGGGGGCGTGGTGGGTTGGGGCTGCGGTGGTGTGGTCGGTGGTGGTGTTGGTGATGTGGGTGGACAGTGCGGCGGCGAAGTCGGCGCAGAGGGGGAAGCGTTGTTCGGGGTTTTTGGAGAGCGCGCGGGCGAAGGTGGGGTCCAAGGCGGCCAGGTCGGGGCGGGTTTGTCCGGGCAGTGGGGGAGGGCTGCTCAGGTGGGCGCTGATGACGGCGACGGGGTTGGAGTGCTCGAAGAGTTTGGTGCCGGTCAGCAGGTGATAGGCGGTGGCCGCCAAGGCGTATTGGTCGGCGCGGCCGTTGATGTCGTCGCCGCGGAGTTGTTCGGGGGCGGAGTAGGCGACGGTTCCCACGGTCATGTTGGTCATGGTCAGACCGCTGATGTCGTTGAGGTTGCGGGCGATGCCGAAGTCGGTCAACAACACTCGTGGTGAGGATCCGTCGGTGGGGGTGGTGATCATGATGTTGGCGGGTTTGACGTCGCGGTGCATGAGGCCGCGGGTGTGGGCGTAGTCGAGGGCTTCGGCGACGGCGGTGATTATTGTGGCGACGTCGGTAGCGGGCATGCCGGCGGGATAGCGTTGGCGTAGTTGGGCGCCGAGGTCGGTGCCTTCGACGTAGTCCATCGAGATCCACAGCTGGGCGTCGAATTCGCCGCGGTCGTGCACCCCGACGATATGGGGATGCCACAGTGAGGCCGCGAGATCGGCTTCACGAATGAAGCGCTGCCGGTACTCCTGGTCGGCGGAGACATCAGCCGGCAACACCTTCAACGCCTCACGCCGAGGTAGCCGAGGATGGGCCACCCGGTACACCTCACCCATCCCACCAACACCCAGCAAACCCTCCACCCGATAACCCGCGAACACCGAACCAGGACTCAGCACGATGTCGCCCCCTGCGACGAATCTGCAGGAACTTGGCCCCAGCAATGTTGGGAGCGCTGGTCGGCGAGGCGAGTGTCGACGTGCATCGGGCTCTTCTCGCTATTGGGGCAGGGAAATCTGGTAGGCGCCATTGTCGTCTTGGAATGTTGCGGTGATCTCTCGTTTCACCCCATCGATGCTGACGTTGCACACGAAGGTCGCGCCCTTCTTGACGACCGGATTACGTCCGTGATTGCACACCGCATCTCGCACGTGGCCCGGGCCGTAGCCGCTGACATCATCGCTCAACAACGTCTGAATGTTGTTCTGCGCCTGCGTAATATCCAGTTCAGTGCGCGTGAAGAAGCCAGGGACCCAGAAGCCCGTGACCAACACGACTGCTACGACAACGGCCAGTGCGCCCAGAGCAGCGATGATCACTGGAGCTTTGCTGCGCGGCCGCGGTGAGGAGACACCGAAGTCGGCGAATCCACTCGACTGCGGCGGTGGCGCCGGAACATGGGCTGCGTCGGGCCGGCCCGGCGGTGGATAGGGCGCCCACGGCTCAGGTCGGACGGGTACTGCGGCGCGAGCAGCGGGGCCCGCGCCATAGGGATACTGAGGTGGCGCTGGTCGCGGCGGAGGTGGCGGGGGCCGCCGGGCGCCGGTCGAGCCCCGCAGCATCGGGGAGACAACCGTGGTTCGTTCGTCGGCCGGCGATGGCGCCGCCGGTCGTGCAGAATCAACCCGCTGATTATCCTGCGGCGCGGTTCCCGGCTCTGGTCGAGCTGGCCCACCGGGAGGTGTCGAGGACCCCGAGGTCGGCCACGGTCGAGTCTGGTCGGATTCATCAGAGGGCGCCACCGTCGATCTCCTCTCCGCGAGCACCTTTGCCAGTGTTACCACACCACAGCCCTTCCCGGCGCTTTCGGAACCGCACTGCCGACCAGCACCCATCTAAGCTGCGCTGGGTTTTCGGTCGGCGTTGTGTCGACGGCGCCGCACCGAAGGCGACGGCAACGCCGGGGTGGGCAGATTGGGCAGCTCAACGCTGCGTCGGCGCTCGAACTGAGTCAGCAGGTAGCGGTAGGCCGCCTCAAGAAGCTCGGGGCTGCTCTTGTCTCCGGGCAACGNCTCTTGAATCGGTCGATCCCGGCGACCTCGGCCACGATCTTGGCGGCCGTCAGATTCCCGCAGCCATGGATGCCCAGCAGCGCGGGCGCCGCCTCGTGAACCCGCCCATCGATGCGGCGCTCCAGTGCCTGCGCGGTGTCGATGAGCGCGACGATTTCATCGAATTCGTCGCGGGCGAGTTCGGCGAGCAGCCCGTGCTGGGTGGCCAGCCAAGTCCGCAGTTCCTCGCGGGGCTTTCTGTATTCCCAGTTGCGAGGCTCTGCCCAGGCCGGGTCGAGCTGGTGGATGCGCTCGAGCATGCGGCTGATGAGGGCGACGCGGTGCTGCACGAGGTCCTCGCGGCGGTCGACGAGCAGCCGAAGTTCCATCGAGTGCGCGTCGTGGCAGGCCACCGGAAGGTCGGGTTCGCGTAGCACCGCCCGCGCCGCCGCGAGAGCGTCGATGGGGTCGGACTTGCCTAGCTCGCGTGAGGAGGCGCGCGAGCGGCTCATCAAATGAGGGGGGACCCGGATCACCTGTTGTCCTGCGGCTAGCAGGTCTCGTTCGAGACGCGCGGTCAACGTCCTGCAGTCTTCCACTCCCCACACCAGGTCGCGGCCGAATCGAGCTCGCGCCCACCGA
This sequence comes from uncultured Mycobacterium sp., assembly GCA_900078375.1. Lineage (GTDB taxonomy): Bacteria > Actinomycetota > Actinomycetes > Mycobacteriales > Mycobacteriaceae > Mycobacterium. Next base: position 4,013 of record FLQS01000058.1, read on the forward strand.
AGTGCTTCGCTGTGACCCTCGGTGGTCGTCGCGACGGTTAGTTGAGCGAGCTTGCGGCCCAGCGGATTTACCGCTACCAGAGTGTGACTGCGCTTGTGAGCGTCGACGCCGATGACCGCATCCACTAGTCTCACGCACTCCCTGGCGGGCGGCGGCAGAGCTGGTAGTCGGCGGGGCTGCCCGGTGCCGGCATGCCTCCATAGAAACCAACCGGGCGGTGGTACGTATCCAAGTTGGCCAGACACCAGGCATCGACCGCAGGTTCTGTGCGACCCTGCGGCGCCGACAGGAATAGACACTCGATATTCACCATCGCCTCACCCGCGTCCGAGCGCCCCGCCGACACCAGATTCACAAGCCAGCCGTGCGGCGGCACCAGGTCAAGAAGTCAGCATCGAGCCCTCCGGACTGCTTAGGATTTCCCGGTATGGCGCCTGGTAAACGGCGGCAACGGGTATTGGTGCACGCGCGGCCGCCTGCTCACCCGGACTTCCAACCATCAAGATGTTCGGGCGCTCAGGTGAGCATGAACATCCCATTGCGTCACAGTGACGCAACGCGGCGGTCAGGTACGTCGATAGACATCGGCGCGGTGGTCGATGCGGTGCACCCAGATGGTCGCCACATGGTCGTCGATGTGGTAGAGGAGTCGGTAGGGGCCCCGTCGTGCGCTGTATTGGCCGGCCAGTTCACCCCCAAGCGGTTTGCCAACGCGCCGGGGTCCGCGGGCCAGGTCTCCGAAGGCGAACTCGATGACTGCGGCGAGGATCCGCGGTGGGAGCTTGTCGAGGTCGCGGCGCGCGGTGGCTGTGAATCGTGTCGTGTAGCCGTCTGCGGGATTCACTTCAGCGCGATCGCCGCGGAATCTGGTAGGCGGCGCGAATCTCGTCCTCACCGTAGGTGCGGCCGAGGGTAACGTCGGATTCAGACTCTGCGACGGATTCGGCGATGCCGGGCTGCGACAGCCAGTACAGCGTCTCTTGGATCGACTCCCATTCATCGACGCCGATCAGTACCGCGGCCGGTAAACCATTCTTGGTGATGGTGATCTGATCCCGCGTCTCACATACGGCGTCGACATACTCGTTGATCTTGCTTTTCAGCTGCGATATCGGGAGTATCCTCATGATGAACAGTGTAGACCCAAATATAGGTCTGTACCAGACCTGTATTTAGCCGATAACAGAGAGATTATGCCAGCGGTAATTTGCTGTCCCCCTGTCTGTCTGTCCGCCGGTCTGGCGCTGGGAGTGTTCCCGACGCTGGGGTTGCCCGAGCAGACCTACCGTACGTGGCAGCGCGACGCCCCCGTTCAAATTCACCGCACTGGCGGTGTGCTTGCCCACATTCGCGACACCGAGGACATTCACAGCGATGATCTCGGGCGCTGACTCCGTCTCCGGCCCCGGTATAGGGGACTCCAACACCGAAGGCCCCTTGGCGGCAATGCTGTACTCGGCGGCGATCACCGGCGAAGGGATGGACTGGGTACTGCTGGCCGTCGGCAACATGGAGTCGGACGATGACAAGGTTCCCACTAAGCTGGGCAGGCAGATGGCAGCGACGGCTGTTCGGGTCAATTTGCGGTAGCGTTGCCGGACAGCAGCAGTTGCACGGCTCGGTCGATGTGGTCCCGGGCCTGCGCGGCCGTTACCCGTTTGCGGATGAATCCAACGAGGTTGGCCAGCCAAACATCGGCGACCAGGCCGGCAATCTGACGGTCATAGTCGGTGGGATCGCCGCCACCGAGGGTTCTGGCCAGGAGTCGTTCGATCACGTTGGCCGCCTGGTTGACCGCGCTGGCGGCAGTGGTGTCGGCGACGACGAACGCGCGAGTCATCGCTTCGGTCAGCTGGGGGTCGCGCTGCCAGTCGGAGTGCAGGTGCGCGGTGAGCATTCCCAGCCGCTGCTGGGGTGTGGAGGCGACGGTCGACCAATCGCGGGAAGCGTCGAGGCGTTGGAACTCACGGGTCAGCGCCGACACGAGCAGATGGGTCTTCGACGGGAAACATCGGTACAACGTGCCCACAGCAATACCCACCTGCTCGGCTACAACCCGCATCTGGACGGCTTCATAGCCACCTGCGGCGGCCGCCGTCAACGTCGCGTCCAGGATCACGTCGTGACGACGGCTGGACGTGCGGGGACCCCGCGTCGACACGGCCGCTCGTCGTATCGAATTCGCCTCGGGCACTGCCGATGTGACATAAGAGCCCTTCGTGGTTGCCGTCACAGCGGCCCATCCGGCGAGTTGGGAAACGTCTGGCTCGTGGCGGCGAACCGTTTCAGCAGGTCACCGAAGCCCGATAGATCACCATGGGCGGCGAAATGATCGGTGTTGACGGTGACGACCACTGCGCGGGGGGTGAAGCAGCGGGTGACCCCATCGCTACCCGTGCCCGCGCTGATGATGGTCAAAGCACGTGTCCCGCAGCGGTCAAACGGTCGTCGAGGCGTGGGTAAACGCGTCGGGCGTTGATTTCGAACACTCTGCGTGCGTGCTCAGGAAGTAGGTGGAGTTCGTCGATGTAACGTTTGGTGTCGTCCCACGCAGCACCTGTCTGGGGATTGCATCCCCGCACCGCACCCATCATCTCCGAACCAAAAATGACGTTGTCGGCGCCAATCACGCGCAACAACAGATCGACACCCGGTCGATGGTAAACGCAGCTGTCGAAAAACACGTTGGTCATGACGTGACTTGTTATGTCACCTCGGTTGAACCTTTCCGCCAGACCGTGGTAGCGACCCCAGTGGTAAGGCACGGCGCCGCCGCCATGCGGGATTACGAGTCGAAGGGCGGGAAAGTGACTGAAGAGGTCCCCTTCTATCAACTGCATGAAGACAGTAGTATCGCCGTGCAAATAGTGTGCGCCGAGCGTGGAGACATTGGGATTGCACGAGGTCGAAACATGGATCATGGCCGGCACGTTGAGCTCAGCAAGGGTCTCGTAGAGCGGATACCACGACTCATCTGTCATCGGTTTGCCGGACCACAGCCCGCCCGACGGGTCGGGGTTGAGGTTGCAGCCAACGAAGCCAAGTTCTGACACGCACCGCCGGAGCTCTTCGATGCAAGCCTTCAGGTTGCCGTCCGGTGTCTGCGGGAGCTGACAGACCGCGGCGAAATTGTTGGGGAACAGTTCGACGGCTCGGTGCACCAAGTCGTTGCAGGCCCTCGCCCACGTGGACGCTAGTCCGGGATCGTCAACATGATGCTCCATGCCTGAGGCTTTGGGGGAGAACAGCACCATGTCCACTCCGCGTTGGCGCATCAGCTCGAGTTGATTGGCCTCGAGGCTGTCGCGGATCTCATCGTCGCTGATCCGAGCCGACCTAGGGTTACATCCGCCCAGCTGTGCGTCACGAAACTGTTGGTGGGCGTGCGGCGTCGTGGTGTAGTGGCCGTGGCAGTCGATGATCATGACAGCGTGTCCAGACTGTCGACGTAGGTGAGGCCGGCATCGGCGAGTCTCCCGCGCATCTCGTGCACGTCAATGCTGAGTTCTCCGCGCCGATACCTATCTCGCAAGGCAGCCTCGCGGGCAGTGCGTTGTTGCGTTGCGTTCAGCACTTCGATGACCGCCGTGCGGGGGACTACGACGACGCCGTCGTCATCGGCGATGATCACATCGCCAGGGTGGACCAGCTGTCCGGCGCACACCATCGGAAGATTGATGTTCCCCAACTGTTGCTTGACCGTGCCTTTGGCGCAGATGTGCTTCGACCACACCGGAAAAGCCATCGCAGTCAAGTCGGCGACATCTCGGCAACCCGCCTCGATGATCAGACCACGGATGCCGCGGGCCTGCGCTGACGCGGCCAACAGATCGCCGAAGTAGCCCGCGTCGGACGGCGAGGTCGGAGCCACCACCAGCACGTCGCCGGATTGACATAGTTCCACCGCAACATGAATCATCCAGTTGTCGGCGGGGGGTACGCTGACCGTGACGGCGGTGCCTGAAATGTGAGCGCCCCGGTAAATCGGCCACAACTCTGACGACAGCAATCCCGTCCCCTGTTGCGCCTCGTGAATGGTGGCAACACCATGCTCGCCAAGAGCATCGACGACCTCGGCTGGGGGCCGGTTGATCATGCGAACGACAATTCCAGCCCGGTTCACTTCCATGGCATCAACGACACATGTATGACGTCCGGATCAGCCTTACCGCCAACGCAGTTGATTGCACGGTCGACGTGATCGAGGCCGAATGTGTGCGTGGTCAGCCGTTCCAGCGGGAACCGGTGCGAAGCTAGCTGCTCCAACGCGAGTTCGCAGGCTTGGAAGCTATGGCCGCGGGCGCTCTTGATGGTAATCGCCTTCTCGGTCAGCTTCTTGAGCGGGAAATCAGGAAATGTCGCCAGTTCTCCTTGAAGGACCATCGCGCCGCCGCGACGCTTGAGCACGTCGATGCCAACTAGCACCGGTGCGACGCCCGCTCCGGCCGTACAGTCCAACACCACGTCGACCCCCTCGCCGCCGGTGATTTCGCTGATCCGTTCCACCGGGTCCTCGTTCGACACGTTGATCACGCAGTCGGCGCCGAGGGTCTTCGCAAGTTCGAGTCGTGCGGCATCGCCGGCGGTTCCGGTGACGATGATCAACGAGGCGCCGGCCTGTTTTGCGGTGACTGTCTGCGACAGCCCTTGTTGCCCAGGACCTTGGATGAGTACGGTGGACCCGTATCCGACTCGTGCGTCGAACAGCGTCCACTCGATGCCGTTAGAGAGCGGCGTCACGATTCCCGCAAGCTCGTTAGATACCTCGTCGGGCACCTTATGCAGCACCGCATTCCAGGGCAGATAGACATACTGTGCGAATCCTCCCCATAGGTGGAAGGGATTCTCGGCGGAGGTGTAGCCGTAGCGCCGGGCGTCGCGGTTGGTTCGCCAGTCCGTGGCCTCGCAGTGGCGGTACTGGCCGCGGTGACACCACTCGCATTGATAGCAGGGCACGTAGTGCTCCAGGAAGACGCGATCACCCTCGCGTACCCCGCGCAGCTTGGTGAACTCGCGGCCCGCCTTGGCGATCACGCCGACGTTCTCGTGACCCATGATCACCGGCCCCGATATCACCGGCTTGGCGTACATCTTCACGTCGGTGCCGCAGATCCCGGCAACATCGACTTTCATCAACGCGCCGTCATCGGGGATGTCGGGCATCGGGAATTCGCGCAATTCAGTTGTGTTGGCGGCGGTTCGAACCGCCGCCAAGACCTGCTCGACCATCCTTGCCCCTTACCAAGCCAACACCACGACAGACCGACTAATGGTATTATAGTTTTATTGTCAGCCGACTCCCAAATTCAGGCCGGCAAAGGAATGGCACCACATGGCAACGATCCAGATGAGGACCGTGGTGCGCCCGCAGGGCAACGTGGAGGCGATCGTGGCCCGCGCGGTGGCTCCAGTTGGATTCGCGCTGGACTTGCAACATGAGCCTGTCCTCACGCGGGCGTTTCGTCGCATGGTCCGCGAGCTTGCCTATGACGTATGCGAAATTTCTTTCACGACCTATCTTTTGGCGAAGGCGCACGGTAAGCCGTTCACCGCGCTGCCGGTGTTCTTGATGCGCGACTTCCACCATCGATCAATCAAGGTGAACGTTAACGCGGGGATTCGACACCCAAAAGATCTCGAGGGTCGGCTCGTCGGCGTCAACCGGGGATACACCGTGACCACGGGCGTATGGGCGCGAGGAATCCTGGAGTCTGAATACGGCGTAAATCTCGACGCCGTCACATGGGTCATCTCCGACGACGAACACGTCGCCGAATATCGGTTACCCAGCAACGTCGTTAGGGTCTCACCCGGACGCAACTTGTCCGACATGGTCGCGAAAGGAGATCTGGCCGGTGTCATCGGAGTCGAGGTCGACCACCCTGACGTCGTGCACTTGATTCCCGAAGCCGGCGACGCAGGTTTCGAGGCACTACGGAAGCGCGGCCACTATCCGATCAACCACCTCATCGTAGTCAGGGACGACGTCTTGCAGAACTACGACAATGTCGCGCCTATCCTGTTTGATGTCTTCGCCGAGGCGAAGAACAGATACGTCGCGAAACTACGGGACGGTACCATCGCGCGGCCCGACGCGAACGACCTCCGCTATCGCCGGGTCATCGAGGTCACCGGCGCTGACCCGCTACCGTACGGGATCGGCCCCAATCGCGCGATGATCGATGAGCTCATTCGACACGCCGTGAACCAGCACATCCTGGCCGAGCCGCCGCTGATCGAGACCCTTTTCGCCTAAGTTAAATTTGCGCGAGGAAGTCAACAAGCCGCCGCTGGACGGTCGTCTGAGTCTGTTCCGCGACCGGGATATCCCAGTACTCGGCCCGCGGCAGGCATTCCTGTAAATACCGTGCAGCAGACGTCGCGTGTGAGTTGTCCTGGCCCGGGACGACCAATGCGGGGATTTCCAGCCCTAAGAGGTCTTCGGGGTCGGGGCCGGGGGCGGTGTCGCGGTCAAACATCACCCGGGCCATGCCTGTGATAAGCCACCGATAGCGGTCGCGGTCGTGGCGTGCGAACGCTTCTGCGAAGGCATCGTCGTGGCGGATCACACTTGCCCACGGGCCTACTCGAGGGTCCTGGCCGAAAGCGTTCTCGGTGCCCTTCGCTACGCCGACCACCGCCGACAGACCGTTGTCAGCGGCGAATGCCGCGTGACGGGCAAGCCGATCACGCTGTGTCAAACGGTATTTGACACCACCGGCAGGCGAGTACAGCACCAGGCGCGTGACCCGTTCGCGATGTGAAACCGCGAAAGTGAGCGCGACGGAGCAGCCCACGCAGCCGCCGATCACGGCGGCGGATTCGACCCCTAGATGGTCGAGCAGTCCCACGCCTTGCTTGGCATAGTGCGTCCAGCCGACACGCTCCAATCGGCCGCCAGAGCGCCCGGATTCGCGGCGATCGAAAACAATGCAGGTGTAGTGCGACTTGAGGTGATCAAGCATCGCCGTGCGTCGGTAGATCCCCAGCCCACGCCAATTGTCGATGGTCGCGTTGAAGCCGCCCGGGGCGAACATCAGCAGCGGCGGCCCTGAACCGATGGTCTCGTACTGCGTGACAATGCCGTCGATGACTGTGCTCGGCATGTGACCTCCGTGGTGTCCAGTGACGTCAGGTCCGCAGCCCGCCCTTGATTTGTCGCCCGGCCCGCACGTCGTCAGCGTATGCGGCGACAGCGTCGTAACAGATCTGCGCGACGTTGGCATAGGTATTGCTCGGGTTGTCTATCTGTTCTGCGTTGTAGCCGATCGCAGCGGTCGCGAGGCGCATGCGACCGTCCAGCCAGGGACCGCCGCCCATGCCGCCCACCACGGGAATGCTCACTGCGGCGGCGACCGCAGCACCCACCACAGGGCCAGCGTTTGTGAAATTCAACATCGCCGCGCCGGCGGCTTCCAAGTTACGTGCCGCTGCGATGAGTTCTTCGACGAGTTCAGCGGGAATCTGGGTATCTGGGCTCGGCGTGACGCGGTACGGGATACCGTCGCGCAGCGCCGTTTGCGGGGTGATGCCGAATTGCGCAAACACCGGAATGCCTGCTCGGGTCACCGCCGAGACGGCCTCTAGATGGTCCGATGCCCCATCGAGCTTGACCATGTCGACACCGGCCTCCTTGACCAGCCGAATAGCGGCTTGCACAGCGGCGCCTGGCCCTTGCTGGAGCGGGCCGAACGGAAAGTCGCAACTCACCAAGGCCCGGTCGACGCCGCGGCGGACGGCCCGACAAATGGTGACCATCTGGTCCATCGTTACAGCCAACGGGTTAGGGTCACCCCATAGATTCGTGCCGACGGTGTCGCCCACGGATACGAGGTCCACCCCAACCCGGTCGACGATGCGTGCCATCTGGTAATCCCAGACCACAATGCCGATTATTTTGCGGCCCTCACGCTTCATTGCTTGCAACTTGGGCACGGTGACCCGGCCGGCCTTGAACTCCTCACCCCTCATGCGCGTAGCGCAGACAACACTTCGGCGATGTCACTGTGGTCATTGGTGATGATCAACACCTGCGCATGCGGCCGCAGGGCTCTTAACGCCGGACCATCCGGGCATCCGCGCTGGAGGATGACACCGACAGTCATGACGCCCCGAGAAGAGCAGGCGCGCGCGATCGTCTCGGCGGTGCGGGGATTGACCGCGGTGGTCGCCACCATCACCACCAGGTCAGCCTCGGCGAGCGCGGCGGCAAGGTTCGAGCACGTCCCGTCCATCGCTTGCAGCGGCAGGTCCTCCTCGACATCGCGGTCGAACTCGGGGACTGATAGCAATCGGATTGCACTGTGATGCCGCAGCGTGAGTCGGTGGATGACGTCTGCGGCTGCCGCGTCGAGAGCAATCACTCTGATGCCGTCACGAACGGGAACCGTTGCATCGATACGAAACCGGGTCTCCTCGGCGCTCGTCGCCCCGGCGCAACTGGTGAGCAGTATCGGCCCCATCACTACACCGAGGCCGGCGGCATCCCGGGCGCGGCCCGCAACGCCTCGTGACAGGAATCGAAGAACGAACTCTCGCACGGCACAACGACGGCTGCCGACCGTACTCGCTGATGGGCTGGCTCGATACCCGGTGGCACCGTACCGTGATCGCGAAGCGCGATGGCGGCGTTGCGCAACTTGTGGCGTGTCTTGATGATGCCTGCATCCGTGGTAACGAGCTGTTCCTTCGTGCGATCCACTATGGGACCCATGCTTTCCTGAAGAGACGCATCTTGCATGGCTATACCCTTCACGCCGGAGAACGTTTCACCCCTCCGTTGCGCAGTGCGGTCCATCAAGTAGTCGTTGTCCCTGTTGGCTAGTGGACGGTACATTCCAGGAATGTTGGCGCTGTGTACGCCGTGACCCTCGCGCATGGCTTGAAGCTCAGAGGCGGTAAGCGCCCGGACCGGATGATAATCGAAGGAGTAGGTCCAGCAATTGTGGTCGTCGATCGGAATCCAGAAATGACCGTGCATCGGATGGCCTCCGCGTGGGGGAACCATTGTGAAACTCGGCATGATCCAGGGGGTGATGCGCCAGTAGAACTCCCCGTTCTCAGCGTTGCGCCGCGCGCCGATGAACAGACCTCCGTCCGCGTCGGCGACTTCAAAAAACGGTTTGCGGTCATTTAGGTTGTAGTCATTGCCTTTGGACCCCTTGAACAGCGGATCAGACATGAGGCCGCCTGAGTGCAGCCACGAAACGTGGCTGGAATCGATACCACCCTCGAGCGCCTGCAGCCAGTTACATTCCTGCCAGCGCTTCGAGATAAATGTCTGATCTGGTGCGACCAGCGCGAATTCGAATTCCGGCAAGGCGGGCCGGCGGGTCGAATCGCCCATATGCGTCCACAACACATCCCCGACCTTGACCATGGGATAGGAGGTGAGCTTGACCCTGCGGTGAAAGGTACCGCCGGCCGGCTCCGACGGGATTTCGAGGCAAGCGCCGGTGACGTCGTACTTCCAGCCATGATAGGCGCACCGCAGACCGGACTGCTCATTGCGGCCGAACCACAGCGACACCCCCCGGTGCGCGCAGAACTCGTCAATCAGTCCGTAGCGACCTTGGCTGTCACGGAAGGCGATTAGACGTTCCGACAGGAGCTTGACCCGCACGGGCGGACAGTCGTCTTCAGGCAGCTCCTCAGCAAGCAGCGCTGGAATCCAATACTGCCGAAACAGCTCGCCCATCGGAGTACGGGGTCCGGTCTGCGTCAGCAACGTGTTGACTTCAGATCTGAGCATCCGCGGAACTCTCCTGCCTAGCTATCGGACCTTAACTGTAATACCATTATCCCGATGCGGCCAGTGGATCAGTGCTCGACCGGCGGGTAATCCGGCGAGCGTGCCCACGATCGCCAGCACACAGATGAACGCCGACAGAACATTTTCTGCCACAGGATACGTTGATGCGGCGCACCGATGTCGCGTCACCGGAAATGGATAGGCGATGGTCAAGTGATTAATATCGAAGTGGATCGCGAGCTCTGCCAGGGCTATGCCAACTGCATCGTGGCAGCTCCAGACGTCTTCGACCTCGATGAGGACGGCCGCGTAATGGTGCTGCGCGGTCAGGTTGGGGACTCCGAGCGCGGACGCCTCGACGAGTCAGTACGAAGCTGTCCCGTCGCGGCCTTGCGCCTGCAGGAATCTGAACCGATCGGTCGTCCGCACTGATCCGGTGCGCACCCGCGAAGGAGTCCGATGTATCCAAAAAAATATCCCCGCAATCAATGGTACGTGGCCGCCCACAGTGAGGACGTGGGTCGCCAGCTACTATCGCGGTGGCTGCTCGATGAGCCGGTCTGTCTGTACCGAACGTCCGAGAACGCCCCGGTAGCCCTCGCGGATCGGTGTATTCACCGGCAAATGCCCCTGTCCAAGGGCCGACTGGGTGACGACGACACAATCGAATGCGGCTATCACGGCACCGTCTACCGGACAGATGGACAGGCGGAACGGATCCCGTCGCAGCCGAATGTCCCCCGCGCATGCCGCGTGCATCGGTTTCCGCTCTTCGAGAAATGGGGACTGGTGTGGATCTGGATGGGCAAGCCTGAACTTGCAGACCCGGCAAGAATTCCCGGCCATCATTGGTTGACCGACCCTGGCTGGGCCACAGTACGGGGGACTTTGCCGATGAAGGCACGTGCTCAGTTGCTCAACGAAAACCTCTTGGATCTCTCCCATCTGGAATTTCTCCATGCCGGATCGATTGGCACCGCGAAGATCGCCAAGACACCCATCACCACCGACTTTGACGATGGCGTCGTCCGTGTCAGCCGTCCCATGTACAGCATTGACTGTCCGCCTTTTTTCACCAAGACCATGGGCCTGAGCGGAGTGATCGACCGAGGCCAGGTCGCCGAATTCTTCCCTCCCGCATTCCACATCACCCACGTGTCGGCCAAACCAGCGGGGGATCTAGACGAGTCACGCAAGTGCGAGCAGAAAGCGATCCACTGTGTGACACCGGCCCGCGGTAACACCACCCACTACTTCTGGTGCCACGCACGCAATTATAAGATAGACGACCCCGAGATCAACGCGCTCATGCAGCACGGCATGGAGATGGTGTTTAAGCAGGACGTCGAAGCATCCGAGGCCATTGAAGAGATCATCTCCAACTACGAACCGGACCATCCGATCGAACTCAATTTCAAGGTCGACGCCGGCGCCCTGCAGGCGCGCCGGTTGATGGATCAGTTGGTCGCTGCAGAGCAGTAGCTATGTGGGGTACATCAAGATCGATCACGCTCCGGTGAAGACCACCGACATCGGCCCGTCACGCGATGAGGACTCGCATACCGATCCTCACAGTGTGGCAGGGCGAACCATCGTGATCACCGGCGGAAGCAGCGGTATCGGTGCCGAGATCGCGGCCGACCTGGTGAGCGCCGGCGCCAACGCGGTTATCGCCGACCTCGCCGAGCCGCAGCATGCGGTGCCGGACGCCGCCTATCATCGCGTCGATATCACCAAAGACACGGACCTGTTGACACTCGTCGAGGACACCGTGAAACGTTTCGGCGCCATCGATGCCTTGGTCAATTGCGCCGCGTCGTATAAGGCGCTTGGATCAAAGAAGTCATTAGACGAGCTGACGACCACGGAATGGGACGACGTCCTGCGCGTCAACGTACGCGGCACTTGGCAAGCTATCAAGGCAGTGTTCCCTGTGATGAAAGAGCGTGGTGGCCACATCGTCAATATTTCGTCGACGACTGCGCGCAGTGGAAATCCCGGGTTTCCCCACTACATCGCCTCCAAGGCCGCCGTCGAGGGATTGACCCGCGCCGCGGCGCGTGAGCTCGGAACGCACGGAATCACGGTCAACGCGGTAGCGCTGGGTCTGGTCGATGACGAAGCGACCAACGCACTGAACGACCGCGCGTACGTCGAGCAAGCGATCGGCCGCCGGGCGATCAAGCGGACTCTGTATCCACGCGACGTCGCGGCCGTCGTGCGATTCTTGTGCAGCGACGCGAGCGGATTCATCTCCGGTCAGGTCGTGATCGTCGACGGCGGAGGAATCTTCACATGACCGGTCACCAGGTGATCGATCCAACCACCCTAGACCTCCTCGCCGAGGTGCGCTTCAGCACGCCTGCCGACATCGACTCAGCGGCTAGAACCGCCGCGGCTTTCTTGGAGACGTCCTGGGCCTCCGATTCGTTGACCCGCTCGCGAGCGCTGCGGTCGTGGTCCGACGAGGTCAAAAACCACGCCGCCGAACTCGCCGATGCGCTGGTGGCGCAGACCGGCAAGACCGCCAGGGAAGCGCAGCGAGAAGTTGCCTCCTGTGCCTCGACGCTCGAGTACTACTCCGGAATGGCACGCTATGTCGGAGGTCGGGCCGGAACATTGTCCGACGGTAGCGAAGCGCACGTGGTCCGCGAGCCCGCAGGTGTCGCGGCGCTAATCGTTCCGTACAACTGGCCGGCAGCGCTACTGATCCGTGATCTCGCCCCTGCGCTAGCTGCCGGCGCCACCGCCGTTGTAAAACCAGCTCCGCAGACGAGCCCCGTCACTTTGCGGTTGATCGAAATCGGCCACACTTCAGGCATCCCTCAAGAGGCAGTATCAGTGGTGGTGGGTGATCGCGAAGTCGGCGAAAACTTAGTCCAACATCCGCAAGTTCGCACCGTCGCATTCACCGGCTCAACCGCGGTAGGCCGCACGATCGCCCGGCTCGCCGCCGACGGGCTCAAGCGCACGCTTCTCGAGCTGGGTGGCAAGGGAACTTCGATCGTTCTACCTGATGCCGACATTCCGGCGGCACTGTCCGCCTCGTTAGCCGCTTCGGTGATCACGGCCGGACAAATGTGCATGGCTTGTACACGGATCTTGGTGCACTCGTCGTGTTTCGAACGAGCAGTCAAATATCTGGAGGCCGAAGCGGGCAAGCTCATCGTCGGCGATCCCCGCGAGCATGGTACGCAGGTCGGGCCGCTGATCTCTGCAAACCAGCTCGCCAAGGTTGGCAGCTATCTCGAGATCGCACGTGATGAGGGCAAAATCGTCTGTGGCGGCACGCGTATCCAGCCTGGGGGCTTGCCTGGTCACTTTGTGACGCCGGCTATCGTGACGGGCCTAGCGCCCACGTCAGCCGTCATACAGGACGACATCTTCGGCCCCGTGTTGTCGGTAGAATCTTATGACGAAGAATCAGAAGCCGTTGCGCTCGCCAATGCAACGGCATACGGTTTGGCCACCGCTGTATGGACGACATCGCTGGACACGGCCATGCGTGTCGGCCGCAAGATTGCGGCTGGCACCGTCTGGATCAACGGCTACAGTAAGAACACACCCGAGTTACCCAGCGGCGGCGTGAAGAACTCCGGACTCGGACGAACACGCGGCATCGAAGGAATGGAGGAATTCACCGTGCTCAAGAGTATCCATTTCTCGCTCGCATCGCCCTGAGCCAGCGCAATCGATGAGACCACCGTGCCCGGCAACGTGACGTCCCGCACGCAACGAACGACTGCCGCACATCGCGTTGGCGATTTGCCACAACAGGGTTGGCCGCTCGGTACCCTCTGTTTGCCATTGGCCTTCTTGCTGCTCATCGTGACCGTCGGCTCTCTCATCGCGACCCTTGGCCCTGACGCCTATACGGACAACAAGCGGCTCGCCGACGGGGTTATCACGCATGCGGCGATGCTTCATCAGCGATTCGGCTGCACCGGCGGACCACCCAGCCTGGACCCACTGCTGCAGCGTGCCGCTCGGTGGCATGCCGTCGACGTGGCCAACAACCGGTCCCTCGACGGCGACGTGGGCACGGACGGTTCCACTCCTCGGCAAAGGGCCCAATCCGCGGGCTTTAGAGGAAGTGTGGCCGAAACCGTTTGGATAGATTCAACTCTCGCATTCAGTGGCCTCGAATTACTCAAGCAGTGGTATTTCGATTCAGCCGACTTGACGGCCGCCGCCGATTGCTCGTTCACCGCGATCGGGGTGTGGTCGACGAACCACGACGCCGACCGCACCGTCGTGGTCGCGGTCTACGGTCGACCCGAGTGATCGCGGCGGGTCCGGTGGCCAGACGGCGGCTTCCTACAGCTGATATGTAGGCATCGTTTGTCAATAGGCAGGTGAAAGCCGCCCCGGTTTTGGTTACCGGGGCCGGCTTTCGGTGCCGCGGCGGTCGTTGATCAACGACGGGTGGTGTCGGACTGATATACGCAGGTTGGGTACCGCAACACGATGGTTCGGCGCGAACGGTGGCTGTCCCCCGGGATGGGCGTCACATCAACACCCGGTGAATGCTGTTGCGGCTCATACCTGTAACGCAGATTCAGTTCGCCTACCTCGCCGTCGACCGACTGGCTCCGACAAGACCCTGGCTGGGCCATTGAAGGCGCAGCCAGCCTGGGCGCCCCACTGGCCAAGCGGCTACCCACCGATGGAATCAAACTCCAACATCCAACGCGGCGAGCTCAAATCCTGCACACTGACGCTTCAGACAAGTCCCGTCTCGGTCCTACCAGCGCCATCCCACAACCGACCCCGACACCAGAGTCTTGACACAGAGAGACATCTCATGGCGCTAAGAAGTCAAGCTGCTAGCCCGAGAGGGGGTGGGAATGCGTGTGTTTCGTCGTAGCTGGCTCCGGTGTGCAGGCAGTGGTGGAGTTGTCCGAGGAATTTGTTGAACAGGTGTCGCTGGGCTTGACGGTTCCAGTCTCCGCGTTCTTGGCGGGCTTGGTAGTGCCGTTTTGCTCCGGGCGAGGCTTTCAGCGCCGAGAGCGCCCAGATCGATCCGACGGCGGGCAGGCGGTTGTTCTTAATGCGTTGGTAGGTGATTGCGGTCTTTTTGCCGCTGGGTCGGGTGACCGGTGCGGATCCGGCGAAGGCTTTGAGGCCGCGGGCATCGGTGAACCGTGTTCGGTCGTCCCCGATTTCGGCGAGCACCCGGGCGCCGAGCAGCGTCCCCATGCCAGGGAAGCTGCTGATCACTGTGGCGTCCGGGTGTTGTTCAAAATTCTCGCGGGCCGCAGTTTCCAGTTCCTCGGCCGCGCGGCAGGCGGCGTCGAATTGAACTAGCAGCGCCGCCAACTGAATGCCCGTTGCGTTTTCCACTGCTGGCAGCTGGCGCAGATACTCGCCACGAAACACCACGAGCAGACGGTCGGTTTCGTCGTCGATGCCGCGCTGGCGCCCGGCTTTGATCAGCAGCGTCCGCAGCCTGCCGCGGCTGAGCCGGGCAGCCTTGGCCGGTGTGGGTGCGGCGGCGAGGATGGTGCGTGCTTCGGGGCGGGCCAGACCACCTCTGGCCAGGCCGGCGAAGCCGTCCAGAGCGGCCGGATAGAAGTCTGTGAGCAGAGACCGGATCTGGTTGCCCAGCCTCTGACGTGCCCATACCGCGTCCTGTTGAGCGCGGGCCAACACCCGGATGGCTTGGGCCAGTTCGGTATCGGCGGGCAGGGCCCGGTGGGCGGCCATGTCGGTACGCAGAATATTGGCCAACAGCACCGCATCGGTGGCGTCAACCTTCGCGCCCGACACCTGGTGGCGTGCCCGGTATCGCGACGCGGCCAACGGATTGAGCGGATAGATCGCCCTGCCGGTGCTGCGCAGGGCGGCTATCAGCAGGCCGCGGTCGGTTTCGATGGCGACAGGAATCTGGTTGTCTTCGGTGTCTCCGGCCTCAGTCAACATGCCAAGAAACTGGTGTTGACGACGGTTGAAAACCCGGCCAGTCGCGACGGGGTGGTTTCTAGGGGCGGTCGCAACACTTCTCTACATTCTGGAGGTTGTGTTGGCATCGTCGCGTCGGGTGAAGAAGGGGCCGGGGCGTCGTCCGCTGTCGGCCAAGCGTCAGCGGTTCATGGAATTGCGCGCCAGGGGGTGGAGCGTGCGGGCTGCGGCCCGTGAAGTCGGTGTGTCCCGGTCTGCGGCGACGAACTGGACCCGCGGCTACAAGGTCTTCCGCAACGGTGTCGAAGTCAAGTTCGTCCCGCCGTTGGATCGGCTCGAGGTACGCGAGATCAGCCCGCGATTCTTGTCTCAGGACGAGCGCATCGAGATCGCCGATCTCCGTCGTTGCGGGCTGAGCATGCGTGCGATCGCTGGCCGACTCGGCCGAGCGCCGTCGACCATCTCCCGGGAACTGCGGCGCAACGCGCCGGCCGGGCGCGGGTACAGGCCCTTCGATGCGCGAACTGGATGGCGGCGGCGACAGCGTGGTCATCGGCACGCGGCTGCGCGTCGAGGCCGTCACCATCGACGCCGTGTCGATGTCAACGTTCAGCTGGGCCGCGTGGTCGCCGAGCTGCTCGGTCGGCGGTGGAGCCCACAGCAGATTAGTCGGCACCTGCGTCTGCGCTTCCCCGAGGACCGGTCGATGTGGTTATGCCATGAGAGCATCTATGCGGTTGTCTACCAAGCGAATTCGCGTTTCCTACGACCATCACGGTTGGCGCCGCACCGCCGCTCACCGCTGCGCACTGGTTGAGATCACCGCCGCGCGCACCAGCGACAGCAGCGCCGACGAGGCCGCTTTCAACAGCCGATGATCTCCATCCACGACCGCCCGTTCCCGCCAGTCGATCGATCAGAGCCAGGGCACTGGGAATCTCAATGGTGTTGTCAAGCCGCCTGAGCGAGTGTCGGCGGCATCGCGGTGTAGGTGCGTTCGTCGCGGAGTAGAGCCCACAGGACGTCGATACGGCGGCGAGCCAGGGCGATGACGGCTTGGGTGTGGGTTCGTCCGTGGGCGCGTTTCTTGAGGTAGTAGTCGCGGTTGGGTCCGGCGCGCATCATGCTGGTTTGGGCTGACAGGTAGAACACGTGCCGCAACGGACGGCTGTAGCGGCGAGGCTTGTGCAGGTTGCCCGTTCGCCGGCCGGAGTCGTTGGGAACGGGGACGAGCCCGGCCGCGGCGGCGAGGTGGCCTGCACTGGGAAACGCCGCCAGGTCACCGGCAGCGACGAGCAATGCGGCACCCAGGATGGGACCGAATCCTGGCATGGATTGGATGATCTCGGCCTGGGGGTGCTCGTTGAGCGTTGCAGCGATTTGGGCATCCAGCTCAGTGAGGCGCTGGTCGAGGGCCAGGGTGTTGGTGGCGAGCTCGGCAATGATTCCAGCAGCGATCTCCTGGCTGGGAAGCGTGATGGACTGCGCCCGTGCCGCGCCGATGGCTCGTGCTGCGACCGTGGCGTAGTTGCGCACCCGTCGCCGTTGCAGCCACCCGGCCAACCGCGTTTCACCGATACGGTGAAGCCGCTCTGGGCTGGCGTAGCCGGTGAGCAGGACGAGGGCGCCCTTGCAGGATGAGTAGTCGAATTCTCTTTCCAGAGAGGGGAATACGCTCGTCATAACATCACGAAGTCGGTTGATCATCCGGACCCGGTCAGCGATCAGGTCGGCACGATGCCCGATCAACAGGCCAAGGTTGCGGACCAAGTCCGTGCCGGGGTCGATGACGGTCAGGTCCCGCCTTATCCGGGCGGTCTCGGCAATCACGTACGCGTCCTTCGCGTCCGTCTTGCCCTCACCGCTATAGGCGGCACTCATCGCCGCCACGACCCTTCCAGAGGCATAACGCACTGATTGCCCGGACTGAATCAATAGAGCCAAAAGCATCGCTGACGGTGCGCCGATGATGTCGATAGCCCACGCGATGTGATCGGCAAGCGCACCGACCGTCGCGATCGTCGCGGTGATAGCGGTTTGGTCGTTGGCGACTTTCATCGACAACAACTTCTTGCCTTCGGCGTCGAGCACACAGACCCAGTGGTGGGTCTTTCCTACGTCGATTCCCGCCCACGCTGTTTGTGCTTCGTCCACCTGATATTCCCGTCGGTCGAGTTTCAGTCTGTCGATGTATCGACCCCGAGGACACCCCACTGACCCATCCGTAACCAGCGACCAAGCGCACATCTCAATTAGCAGTCAGGGCGCCCAAGGAGGGCCGGGCGAACATTCCCAGTGAGCGTCCGAAACGCAAGGCGACCTCAGCCACACCCGGCCCTCCCGGGTCGGCTTCAGTCTTACGGAGGGTGACCTCATCATCGGTGACAACCGCCTCTCGGCGATCGGCACGTTGGTTGAGCGTCAGACCCGAACGCTGCGACTGGTCCATCTGCCCCGCGCTGACTCCGACTCGCTGCATGCCGCCCTGGTGCTCGCATGCAAGATCTGCCACCCGCGCTGACGCGGTCGATCACCTGGGACCAGGGCACCGAGATGGCGCGTCACCTCGCCACCGCCGACAAGCTCCGCGCGCCCATCTACTTCTGTGACTCCCGATCACCGTAGCAACGCGGCACCAATGAGAACACCAACGGGCTGCTTCGGGACTATTTCCCGAAGGGAGTCACCCTGGCCACCCATTCGCCGCAGCACCTCAAGGCAGTCGAGGAGGAGCTCAACAACCGGCCTCGAATAGTGCTGCAAGACCGTTGTCCGGCTGACCTATTCGCGACGCCGCTAACCTCCGAGAGTCGGTTGGTGTTGCGACGTTGACTAGAACCCACCCCGTCGCTTTTGGCCTAGGTTTGGACCGTCGTCAACAACTGGGTGAAACCGGCAGCGTCGGCGGTGATTTTGTCGCGTGCCAGCACCTTGCCTGTTTCGTCGATGATCGCGACATCGTGGCGAGCTTCGCCCCAGTCGATGCCACAGAACAGGGTCGTCATCGTCCTCCTTGCTCTTTGCGGTTGCGGCCCCTCACGAGCCAGTGCGGGGTTACCCGGCGACCTAATCGCAGGACTCTGTGGTCCGCCATCTCATTAGCCATCTCGCAACCCCAGCTCACCGCAGGACCTCAGTCTGTCGAAGAGCTTGCTGCTCGGGACCATTTACGCGGAGGTCGATCCTGCGGCGGGTTCGGACAACGACATCCCAACACGCCCAAGAGGTCTCCGCCGGGAGCGCCACGTCTCTCTATAGGCGTCATGCGCCAGGCGCCATCGGGCACCCCCAACGAAGACCCTGCCCCCATCGAGGTGCGCCAGTCTCTCAAGAGGCGTCAAGCGCCAGGACAATATGAGGCCGTCACCCCGGTGGTAGCCAGTCAGGACCACAAACATGCAGAAGGAAACCGCAAGTTGCCATCTAGAGCCAGCGCTCGATTAGATTAGCGCACCACACCGAAAACCAAAGTGATGGCGTAGGACCGGGGCGTCCGTGGTCGACTACCGCGTTTGTCGGGAACAGACGCTTACTCGTCGAACCCTTCGTCTGGGATGGCAAACACCGCCCGTGCGTTAGCGTTGAGATTGGCAAATCCATCGATGACCACCCGTTGCACACGCATCTCGTCGTCAACGACGCGGATCATCCAAGTGTGAAAAGCCGAACCGGTGAATTCTTCGCTAACCAATGAAGGTGCTCTCCAGCGGCGAAAAAAGAACTCGAGACGGGTTGTCAGCTCGACGACGTCCTCATTCACCGGGACGTAGGAAAGTACGTGGCGCAGTTCGAGGCGTTCGTCGAAGATCCCATCCCGTTGGTTGAGGTACTGCTGCAGACCATCGCGGTCTTTCCACTGGTGACCACCACGAAAACCGATCTGAAAGTCGTCGGTGAGGATTGCGGCAAACATCGCTTCGGAATTCCTGCGCTGTTCCAAGCGTAGGAATGCATCGATCGTCGCAATGAAGCCAGGCAGGTCCGGGGCGCTGCTGGGCATCTCGATGTCGTCTTCCGTTGGTTCAGATCTCATCAGCCGATATTGTCTGCTAGCTCGGCGGCGGCGTCCGTGAGGGCGCTGCAAGCTTTGCGGACATCGGAGGGCCGGAATCGATAACTCGGCGCTGACGCATTGAGTGCCAGCCTCATCCGGGAACCCCCGTCGGGTACGGCCACGGCTACAGATGCGACACCTACCTCACTTTCCTCCCTACTGGTTGCGAACCCGTTCTTCCTGACCTCGGCCAATTGAGCGCGCAATTCGTCGAGGGTACGAACGGAATGCTCGGTGAGTGGCTCCAGATGTGGGTCGGGGTACAACTCGTCGAGCTCGTCGGCGGATAGGCCCGCGAGTAAAACTTTTCCTGTCGACGTGCAGTGCGCAGGCCGCGTGCCACCCAGACGCGATATCACCCGAACGGCCGAGGGGCTCTCGATTGCGGCGATGAACCGAACCAGTCTGCCGTCCAACATTCCTACGTGCACCGTTTCTTGCAGCGAGTCGGCGAGACGACGCAGAATCGGCGCGGCGGCGCGCGGTATGTCCATCCTGGAGTGGACGGCGAACGCCACGCTCGTCAAGGACGGCCCGGGCTGGTATGCCCTGCTGATCGGATCCTGGCGGACGAACCCGCGGTACTGAAGCATCGATAGCAGGCGATGCGCGGTCGACGAGGCGACGTGCAGGTACTCGCTGGCGTCCGTGAGACGGATCTCCGAGCGTTCTCCTAAAAGAAGGAGTAGCCGAAGAGCCTTGTCGACAGACTCGATCGGATATTGCGGGGGCTTTCCGTTGCCTTCGCGCTCGATACCCGCGAGTGGCGGTTTCTGCATGACAGAGAGCTTACCGCGATGATCGGCGAGTGCAGCTCGAACGATCACCACGACCCGGGCGCCACAGACCGAAACATCGCCTCCCTGCGCAAACGTCAGAGTGCAGGACCCTTCGGGGGCAACCGGATGAGCAGGCGTGTCGGATCGGCTCTCCTGCTCGGGTTGTCTGCCAAGGTGGCGAGCCGACGGGAACCGCCGACCGGCATTTTGGGTGCGGCGGCGTCGTCGCCGATGGCCCAGTTCGCCTGGTGCGGCGCAGCATCGCCAACGACGATTCGATCGGTCAGCACCGGCGGCAACCGCTCGGATCCGTCGCGTGCCCGCCCGCTGTGGTGCGGCGGTATCGGGTCGCGGTCGTCGTTAAAGCGCATTGCCCTCGCTCGTCGTAAAACCCGTGGTCAGGCGATACTTATCTCGCGCCGGGATCGCTACGCTGTGGACATTTCATTGGAGGCAACGAAGTGGCGGCGCGGCAGCCCCGGCGAGTCAGCGCGGTGGGTTGACTCGACAGCACAGGAACCGGCATAATCTCTGCTGAGCAGAGTCGGGTTCTATATACCAGTGAAGATCCCGGTCGGGGGATCGAGTTCAAATCGCTGAGCCATGGAGTTGAAAATGATTGATCACGGTGACGTGTTGGCGGCCGTACGCACTGGCATGGTTCCGGCGCACGTGTACAACGACAGGCAGATTTTCGCGCTTGAGAAGGAGCGCTTGTTCAGTCGGGCCTGGTTATTCGTGGCGCACGAGTCCGAGATTCCGCAGCCGGGGGACTACGTGGTCAGGCAGGTGTTGCAGGATTCGTTTATCGTCGCTCGCGATTCTGCGGGCGAGGTTCGGGTGATGTTCAATATGTGCCTCCATCGCGGCATGCAGGTTTGTCGGGCGGAGATGGGCAACGCATCGAACTTCAGATGCCCATACCATGGGTGGTCCTACCGCAACGACGGCCGCATTATCGGACTGCCGTTTCATCAAGAGGCCTACGGAGGGGACGCCGGATTCAACAAGGAGGGGCAGACCCTGTTGCCGGCGCCGAATGCGGCCAGCTACAACGGGTTGATCTTCCTATCGATGGATCCTGACGCGGAACCACTCGACGAATATCTGGGCGATTTCAGGTTCTATCTCGATTTTTACACCAAGCAGAGTCCCAACGGTCTTGAGGTGCGGGGTCCACAACGTTGGCGAGTGAAAGCTAACTGGAAGATCGCAGCGGAAAATTTCGCCGGGGACATGTACCACACCCCCCAGACGCACACGTCGGTGGTGGAGATTGGCCTGTTCCGAGAGCCGAAAGCCAACAAGCGCAAAGACGGCGCTACGTACTGGGCGGGCAGAGGTGGGGGCACTACCTACAAGCTGCCCGAGGGGGATTTCGAGGAGCGGATGAGCTATGTCGGCTATCCGGCGGAGATGATCAGTCGTGCCAAAGCGACCTGGACTGAGCAACAGCAACAGCTCGTGGGCGCCGACGGGTTCATGATTTCGGCCGCGACATGTTTTCCGAACATCAGTTTCGTGCACAACTGGCCGAAGGTCGAGGACGGGGAGCACGTCTTACCGTTCATTTCGATTCGGGTGTGGCAGCCCATCAGCGAAAACGAGACTGAGGTGCTGTCCTGGTTTGCGGTGGATTCTGATGCCCCGGCAGCGTTCAAGGCCCAGTCGTATAAGGCGTATCTGATGTGCTTCGGCTCGACGGGAATGTTCGAACAAGACGATGTCGAGAACTGGGTGTCGCTGACCAACACCGCCGGGGGTTCGATGGCCCGCCGACTGCGGCTGAACAGCCGGATGGGGCTACTCGCAGACGACGCCCGCGTCGTCGACGCCCTGACCAGCGCTCAGTTTCACGGTCCCGGATACGCTCAGCTCGGTTACAACGAGAACAATCAACGTCAATTGTTGACCCTCTGGGCCGACTATCTTGAGATGCCGCCGCTGCGTGTGGACTCGGCGACGGTTATTAACGACAATCCGCGCGGGATTGAGCCAGTGGTGCAGACCAACGGCCGGGCCGTCGCGGGAGTCGACTCAGAGTCCGCTCCGACGTCGGTGGTGCTGTGAGCGGCCATGATCAGCGCACCGGTCAATTCACGGCGCGATCGGTACTCGGGGCACACGCGGCGTGCGCTCAACGCGTCGGGGAGGCCTTGGCGTTCGACGATCCTCGTCATCTAGAGGCGCATCGCTTCCTTGTCAACGAGGCGCATCTTCTCGATGCCCAAGACTACGACACATGGCTGGGTTTGCTCACCGAGGACATCCACTATCACATGCCGGTGCGGATCACCACCGCCGTGGGAACCGGATTCGATAGCTCACCAGGAATGGCGCATTTCGACGAGAACAAGTACTCCCTCGGCCGGCGGGTTGCTCGATTCGCCACCGAGCATGCCTGGACTGAAGATCCGCCGTCACGATTGCGCCACTTCATCACCAATGTTCGTACATTCCTTGCCGACGATACCGATCACCTCGTGGTCGACAGCGCTGAACTGCTGTTCCGCAGCCGCGGCGACGTCAACGAGTCCACGCTCATCTCTTGCGGTCGGGAGGATCTTCTACGTCGCGACGGCAAGGACCTCAAACTTGCTCGCCGCACGATCTGCGTCGATGAATCAGTGCTGCGAATGCAGAATCTGGCGGTATTCCTATGACCTCGAACCGACACGCTGGAGGCGCGCAGTCACCACCACCCCCGGCGTGCGGCGAACTGTCGGCGCTGCTGGCTGGGGCCACCGGAGATGCACTGAACATCGCCAATGAATTCGCCGAGGTCGTCGTGTGTCGAGTGACTACTCGCAACGGGGTGCGGTTGTTGATTCAGGCACCCAAATCGGGTGGCTGGGTGTCGCTGGATGCCTTGGAGATAGAGGCGTTGACCTGGCAGAATCCGTCCACCTTCGCGGCTATGGTGGGACACGCAGGCGCTCCGCTGATTCTGGGTGACGATGTATGACGGGCTGGCTGGTTGGCAAGCGCGCCTTGATCGTCGGAGCCGGTTCGGGTATCGGTCGGGCCACCGTCGACGCGTTCTTGAACGAGGCCGCCCAGGTGGCCGTTCTCGAGTACGACAGCGCCAAGTGCGCGGCGCTTCGCCAGCAGCTTCCCGACGTCCCGGTGATCGAGGGCGACGGGACCACCCGAGCCGCCAGTGACGAAGCCGTTGAGGTTGCCGTCGACGCGTTCGGTGGACTCGACACCCTGGTGAACTGCGTGGGGATCTTCGATTTCTACCGCGGTATTCAGGACATCCCAGCCGAGCGGATCGACCAAGCGTTCGACGAGATGTTCCGTCTCAACGTCCTGAGTCATATCCATTCCGTCAAGGCTGCATTGCCGGCGCTGATGGATCAGGGCGGTGCCTCGATCATCCTCACCGAGTCCACATCGTCGTTCTATCCAGGACGCGGCGGCCTGCTGTATGTGGCGTCGAAATTCGCGGTGCGCGGCCTAGTCACCGCACTGGCTCACGAACTCGCGCCGAGGATCCGTGTGAACGGCGTCGCCCCAGGGGGCACGTTGAACACCGACCTACGCGGACTCGACAGCCTCGGCTTAGGCGCCCGCCGTCTGGATGCTGCACCCAATCGGGCCCGCGAGTTGGCCGCCCGCACACCGCTCGGCGTGGCCCTATCAGGTCACGACCACGCCTGGAGTTACGTCTTCCTCGCTTCCGAACGCTCCCGCGGGCTCACCGGCGAAACGATCCATCCGGACGGCGGCTTCAGCCTCGGCACCCCCACCCCGAGCAGCGACTGAACCCTACGAACACAGAGAAGGAAAACAGATGGACGGAGTCATCAAGGCCAACCGCGACGTGTGCCAGGGATACGCGAATTGTGTCCTGGCCGCCGAGGACTACTTCGACATCGACGACCGAGGACTCGTGGTGGTACGCAAGACGGAGGTCCCTTCCGCGGAGAGGACCCGCGTCGAGGAGGCGGCGCGCAGCTGTCCCGTAGCCGCACTGGAGGTCGTCGACGAATGACGTCCCGCGTCGTCATCGTCGGCAGTTCGGTCGCCGGAGTCCGCACGGCGCAGGCTCTGCGCTCGCAAGGCTACGATGGCGAAGTCGTTCTCGTGGGTGAGGAAACAGCGCTGCCCTACGACAAGCCGCCCCTTTCCAAGGCGTTGCTCGCGGGTACAACGGACATCGCGGGCGTGACATTACTCACCGGGGACGCTGCCGCCGCGGACCGCATCGAACTCCACCTCGGCCACCGCGCGACCGCAGTTGACGTCGCAGCGTCGCAGGTGGAGTTCGCCGAGGATGAGCCCTTGCACTACGACCACCTGGTGGTGGCCACCGGCGCGAGTGCGCGACCGTCTCCCTGGGGGCAGCGACCGGGCATTCATGTACTCCGCACCCTGGAGGACTGTCTGCGGCTACGCGCCGACCTCGTCAGCGGTGGCCGCCTGGTGGTAGTCGGGGGCGGATTCATCGGGGCCGAGGTCGCGTCAACCGCACGAACGCTCGGGCAGCAGGTCGCGATCATCGATCCTGTGCAGGTACCGATGAGCCGGGTGCTCGATGAGGAGATCGGGGGGTGGTTTGTCGATCTACATCGACGCCACGGGGTGCGCACGCGGTTCGGCGTCGGTGTGGAGCGTATCGCAGGGGAGCGCGGCAACTTGGAGCTCAGCCTTACCGACGGCAGCATCGTAGAAGCCGACACAGTGGTGGTAGGCATCGGTGCCGTTCCAAATGACGGCTGGCTGATGTCGTCGGGACTGGTCGTCGATGACGGCCTTGTCTGTGACGAGTACTGTCGTGCCGTTACGTCAGAAAACGTCTACGCAGTTGGTGACGTGTCGCGTTGGTTTCATCGCGGCCGGGGCACGGCGACGCGCGTCGAACACTGGACAAATGCGGTCGACCAGGCCTCTTGCGTGGCGCACAATATCTTGCACCCCGATGATCTGCGCTGCTACGAGCCCGTTGGTTACGTCTGGAGTGACCAGCACGACTGGAAGATTCAACTCTGCGGCCAAACTAACCATTTGGGAGCGCCACTCATCATCGGAGATCGGTTGTCGGACAATCGATTCACAGCACTCTACTCCGACGGCGCCCAAGGGCTGAGCGGCGCGGCAGTCGTGAACTGGCCTCGAGCGCTGATCGAATGCAGGCGTGCACTGCAGGCTGGAAATGATCTCGGGATCGTGCGGGGCAGACTCGAGCGGCTGTTGAACCCGCCCGATAATGCCGCAACGCGGTCAACGTGAGCGGCCCGAAGTGGTTTGCGCCGCACAGGAATCGTTGCGCACAGCATTGAGAGTGTGAGAGTCGCCTCCCAACCGGGGTGTGCTATTGACGCAATTGGGTAAGTCCCGATACTCTCTAATTTACAGAGTATCGTTCTGGATAGCAGAGAAGGTGGCTTCATGTCGACCGCCGAGACTTCAAGGCTTCGCGAATTCGACGTCGAGCTGGAGGCGGCGAACCTCCGTGGGCAATGGATCTACGACGAGATGCTCGAAAGCGTCGTCGGCGGACCCAAGCCCGCGGGAGTGCCCTTTCTGTGGCGATGGCAGGACGTTCACGCGAAGCTTCAGAAATCGTGTGACGTGATGCCCGAAAGCTTCACGGCGCGACGTAATCTATCCTTCATCAACCCGGCTACCCGGGGGACCACGCATACCATGAACATGGGTATGCAGATGCTCAAGCCCGGCGAGATCGCCTATGCGCACCGCCACACCATGGCGGCGCTGCGGTTTGCTATTCAAGGCGGCCCCGGCCTGATTACGGTCGTCGACGGTGAGCCATGTCAAATGGACAACTATGACTTGGTGCTGACCCCTCGCTGGACGTGGCATGACCACGAGAACGCCACCGCGGAGAACGCGGTGTGGCTCGACGTGCTGGATATTGGGTTGGTGCTCGGGCTGAATGTGCCGTTCTACGAGCCCTATGGCGAGAAGCGGCAGCCTCAGCGCGAGCACCCCGGGGAGCATCTCGCCGACCGAGCCGGCCTGCTGCGCCCGGCGTGGGAGCAGGTCAAGACGGCGAATTTTCCGTTCCGCTACCCTTGGCGTGACGTCGAGCGGCAGCTCGAGCGGATGGCGGGCGTTGCGGGCAGCCCCTACGACGGCGTGGTTCTGCGGTACGCGAATCCCGTCACCGGCGGATCGACGATGCCAACGTTGGATTGCTGGGTCCAGTTGCTGCGGCCAGGCCAGCGGACCGACGCCCATCGCCACACGTCGAGTGCCGTGTATTTCGTCGTGCGCGGCGAAGGGACGGCCGTCGTCGACGAGGTGGAACTCGACTGGGGGCCGCACGACAGCTTCGTGGTGCCCAACTGGAGCACCCATCACTTCGTCAACCGGTCGGCGCACGATGCAGTGCTTTTTTCGGTCAACGATATCCCCACACTAAAAGCCCTGGATCTGTATTTCGAAGAGCCCGAACTGTCTTTGGGCGCGTACCCGTTTCCGCCGGTCCCCGCCAACCTCCGACACCGCTGACAAACCCTTAGAAAGGCTGTGCACGTGCCTGACACGAAGCTGACCGCCGACGACATCACCGGGGTCGTCGGGATCATTCCCACACCCTCAACCGCGACGGCCGACCGCCCCGACACCGTATTTTCTGTAGACCTCGACGAGGCCGCGGCGCTTGCCGACTCAATGGTCCGCGGCGGGGTCGATGTGCTCATGACGACAGGCACCTTTGGCGAATGTGCATCTTTGACGTGGGACGAGCTACAAAGCTTTGTCGCCACCGTGGTCGACACTGTCGCGGGGCGCATCCCAGTTTTCGCCGGAGCCACCACGCTCAACACCCGAGATACGATCGCCCGGGGTCGCCGGCTCGGCGAACTCGGCGCCGACGGTTTGTTCGTCGGGCGCCCGATGTGGCTTCCCCTCGATGACACTGGCATCGTGCGCTTCTATCGCGACGTGGCCGAGGCAGTGCCGCACCTGGCACTGGTGGTCTATGACAACCCGGGTGCCTTCAAGGGAAAAATCGGGACGGCTGCCTACCAAGCGCTCAGCCAGATACCCCAAGTCGTCGCTGCCAAGCACCTCGGTCTACTCAGTGGCTCTGCCTTCCTCTCCGACCTCCGCGCCGTGAGCGGTCGTGTGCGGCTTCTGCCTCTTGAGACCGACTGGTACTACTTTGCCCGGCTGTTTCCCGATCAGGTCACCGCCTGCTGGTCGGGCAATGTAGCCTGCGGCCCTGCGCCGGTGACGCACTTACGCGACTTAATCAGAGCCCAGCGCTGGGACGAATGCCAAGCACTCACCGACGAACTCGAGGCGGCTCTCGAGACCCTTTACCCGGGTGGAAACTTCGCTGAATTCCTCAAATACAGCATCCAGATCGACAACGCACAATTCCAGGCCGCGGGGTTTATGCGCACCGGGCCCACTCGACCGCCCTACACCGACGTGCCGGAGTCCTATCTGACTGGAGCGCGCGAAGCCGGCAAGAACTGGGCAGCGCTGCAACAACGCTATTCGTCTGCAGCGCCCGTGTCGATCAGCTGAATTGGAAGGACGCAGATGTTGGTGAGGGCGTTGGGTTATGTGGGTGTGGCGTCTCCTGATGCGAAGGAGTGGCTCGAGTTTGGTCCTGAGGTTCTCGGGATGGAGGCGGTCGAGGCGGCTGGTGGGTCGGTGCTGTTGCGGATCGACGACGCGGATCACCGGCTTGCGGTGCATCACGGCGAGCGTAATCGAATGCTGTATGCGGGGTGGGATGTAGGCAGCGAGGATGCGCTTGCCGCTGCCGGGGAGGTGCTGCAGAAGCAGGGTATTGGGTTCGAGGTGGGAACTGAGGAGGCTTGCGCGGCACGGGGGGTGTTGGGGTTGCTGGCTCTTGCTGACCCGTCGGGGTTGCGTCATGAGTTGTTCTACGGGCAGAAGGTGGTGCCGGGTTCGTTTCGGCCGGGCCGGCCGTTGTCGGGGTTCGTTACCGGGCCGCAGGGGCTGGGTCATGTGGTGCTGGCTACGCCGGACCTTGCGCAGGCCGACCGGTTCTTGCGGGGTGTGTTGGGGTTTAAGAAGAGCGATGAGATTTACACGTTCATCGATCTGTGGTTTTACCATTGCAACCCTCGCCATCACAGCATCGCGCTGACCCCGATGCCCGGCGTGCGGGGACTGCACCACCTGATGGTCGAGGTGGAAGATTTCGACGATGTGGGCATCGCCTACGACCTGTGCATGTCGCGCAACATCCCGCTCAGCATGACTCTCGGGCGCCACGTCAATGACCGGATGGTCTCGTTTTACGTGCGCACGCCCAGCGGGTTCGACATCGAGTACGGCTGGGATGGGGCCACCGTCGACGACGAAACCTGGACAGTCGCTCAGTACGACCGGCCCAGTGTCTGGGGCCATCAAATGGTCGCCCAAACCCCACCAGGGGCACTTGAGGCCGCGACAGCATGAACACCACGACGGATCTGACACCGGCAAACAACGATTGATATGGAGTGACATGGCGATCCAGTTCATGACCGACGAATGGGCCACTGCGGTGACCGATGCGGCCAATGCTGACGAGAAGTTCCGCACCGCAGCGAAGGGACACGACGTAGTGCTCCGGGTATCCGTGTCGGGGAGCCCGGCGAGCCAGGATTACTACATGCAATTCGCTGATGGATCGCTCATCGTCGGCATCGGAGACCCGCCGCGGACGCCCGACGTGGAGGCTGAGCTCAGCTATGAGACGAACGTCGAACTTTCCCGGGGTGCGCTCAACGGCCAGACCGCGGCCATGACTGGGCAGATGAAAGCTGTCGGGAACATGATGAAGATGATGTCGATCGGAAAAGCCCAAGATCGGCTCGCAGAACTTGAGAGCGGCCTAGACATCGACTACTAGCCGTGATCACACCTCCGAGCGTTGGCTTCGCGCAGAGTTACCGGGAGCCCCCAACCGGCTGCGCATCCGCACCGGCGACCGACGCGCGCTCTACCCCGCGTCGACCGGCACGACCAACACTCCGCCGAATTCATCCCGAAGATCCTCAAGAACAGATTGGACACTGAGCATGACACGACGAGCCAATGAACTTGTTCCCAGCGACATGAAGGGGTTGTGGGCGTTCGTGCCGGCCTGTTCGACACCGGACGCGGCCGACGTCCACGCGGTGGACACGATCGATACCGATGCGCTGACATCTCTCGTCGACCGATTGGTGCGTGACGGGGTGGACGGCATCGTCACCACCGGCAGCGCCGGCGAGTCGCACACCCTGTCCGACGACGAATACCGCACACTCATCACCACGGTCGTGGAGACGGTGAACGCCCGAGTGCCAGTGTTCGTTGGTGCCAGCACGCTCAACACGCGCGACTCGATCCGACGCGCCCGCGTCATCGCCGACCTCGGGGCGGACGGCATCATGAGCGGACC
>FLQS01000015.1 GCA_900078375.1 uncultured Mycobacterium sp.
CTGGTGCCGGGTGGCGGCGGCGTCCCTGGTACTCCGCCGGCTGCGGTGCCTCCTGGTCTGGTGCCGGGTGGCGGTGGCGTCCCCGGGACTCCGCCGGCGGCTGTTCCGGGTGCGCCGTTCACCAACGAGATCAACACCCCGGGCATCCCGCCCGCCGCGGTCCCCGGCGGTCCCGGCGGTGGTGGTGGCGGCGGTATCCCGACTCCGCCTGCCGCAACCCCGGGCACGCCCGGCGCCAACCACGTCGCGACGCCGCCGACGCCGCCGCGAGTCGTTCCTGGCGGCCCCGGTAACTACGTCGGGCCGACGCCGGGTGGTTTGGGAACCTTGATCCCGTCGGCGCCGATCTCCGACGCCGCCGGCACCTTGCCGACCCCGCCGGCGCAGTTGTTCGGGACGATGGCGCAAGGGGTTGCCACGCTGCTCACCCCGCCGCAGATCACGATCCCCGGTATCCCGGGCTTCGGTATCCCGCTGCCGTCGACGATCTCGGCGCCGCGCGACCTGCTGTGCATGGGCACCGGATGGTCAGCGACCAAGTCGGGCACCGAAACCGGTGCACCTGCTGGCGCGATCCTCGGCACGGAGCAGCCCCCGGCGAACCGTTGGTTCGACAACTAACTAGTCGCGGGCCAAGCGGGTGAGGATGTCCGGGTAGTACAGGTGGGCCAGGAAGTGCCCACCAGGCCGCTCGTGAAGGGTCGCACCAGGAATACGGCGGGCCAGCTCGCGCGGCCAGGCAGGCTTCACGAGCTCGTCCTGTAGGCCGCCCCAGACGTCGGTGGGGACGACGATCTGCTCGGGGCTGAAGCCCCACGGTCGCATCCAGGCCCGGTAGTCCTCGACGACGCCGGCTGGGCGGCGGATGGCTTCGGCGGACATCCGGGCGAACTCGTCGTAACCCTCGTCGCGCAGCACGGCAGCGTCGGCGGCGCCCAGTTGGCCGGCTGCGAAGCGGCCGTAAAGCCCGGGGGCGGTTCGCACGCCCAGCGCCATCACGCCGAAGCAGGGCTTCAACAGCCACGGGGCCCGTTCCGAGAGCCGGGTATAGGCCCGGTCGAAGGCGGGTAGTTGGGCGAAGACTCCGGGTTCGGTCAGCGGTAGCGCTCCGGCGATGATGGCGATGCGCTTCACGCGGTCTGGCAGCGCCCAGGCGAGCGCGGCCGCGTATTGGCCGCCCATCGACCAGCCCATCGCCGAAAAGTGCTCGACACCAACCTGATCCAGCATGCACGCAACGTCGTCGGCCCAATCCAGCATGGTGCGGCCCGGCTGCGGATCGGAGCCCCCGATTCCCGGCCGGTCCGGTGAGATCAGCCGGACGCCAGCGGCCCGCGCCGCCTGGTCGGCCGCCGCCACGTCGAGCCGGCAGGCCAGGCCGCCGTGGGCGTTGACGACGACGGTGCCGTCATCGGCTCCGTATTGCGCGTATGACATCGAACGCCCGTCGCGCAGGCGCACACTGAGGTTCTCGCCAGGTTCGGGCATCCGACTCGCTTTCTCGTCAAGCGGATATTAGCCTCGCAGCGACCGATTATCGGATCGACTTGGTGACCTGCGCGAAATTGAACTGCCAGCGTTCGACGACCCGGAACCCGAAGCGGCTGGGCACCTGGTAGGCCATCGCCCGGCCGAGGCGCGGGCCCGCCTGCAACTTCGCGCCCTGCTGGTGATCAGGCAATGTCTTGTCGCGTTCGGACACTGTCCAGATCGCAGGGCAGTCAGGCATCTTGTCCGCCCATGTCCACACTGCAATATGGGCGTCCCACAACCAGTTTCGCTGGACCGCGGAGGGGCCTCGACCGTAGTCGTGCAGCTTCGCGAACGCGGCGGGCCGCGCAGCCATCAGGGGGCGGATCGGTCCGGGCTTCCGCGCGGTCGAGTTGTCCATCACCAGACAGTCTCCCGGTGCGGCATGCCGGGTGATGACGTCGGCGACTTGGCTGTAGTCCATTCCTTCTTTGGCGTACGGGCCGCGCTGAAGAAGATAATTGGGTGTCGCTGCAAGTGCGAAAAGTGTGAGCACAGTGGTGATCCCGGCCCGAGACTTGCCGATCGCGACGACGCACAACCCGATCAGCAGCGCGGCGGCCGGTGCGGTGAATGACAAGTAGCGCGGGTAGTAGACCGGATGCCGCAGCACCGAATAGGCCAGCAGCGTGACAGTGGGGACGGCCATCCATGCCAGGGTGATGATGACCAACCGTCGCGATCGCTGCCCGGCCCGCGACCAGGACAGTACGCCGGCGGCGATCAGCAGTCCGCTCAGTGCGGCAACCGGTAACGAGTCCTCAAAGTACTGCTCCTGCAGGATCATTCCGATAGTTCGGCCATCGGGCGGTGAAATCCAGCCAACCTGGAACAGCTGGGACTGGGTGAACCACAGGAATGGTGCGGCGCCCGCGCCGGCCGTCGAAGCGGCCACCACCCAATGCCATCGCACCCGCCTGGTATCCGCCACGACTGCCACTATCACGGCGTGTATCGGTAGCAGCAGAATCAAAAAGACGTTCAGCAGGGTCGCGGTGACCATCATTGCCGCATAGCCCAGCCACCACCGCGGCCGGTCGCGGCGAATCGCGCTCAGGCACAGCACCGTCACCCAGACGCCTGCGGCCATTGCCAGCGCGTACGACCGTGCCTCGATGCCGGCCCACGTGACACGGGGAAGCAGCGCGAACACCAGGCCTGCGGTCACCGCGACCGTGCGGGTCGACAGTTGCCGGCCCAGCACCACCACACCGGCTGCCGCCAGGCCGACCACGAATGAGCTTGACAGCCGCGACCAGAACTCTGTCGCGGGGAACACGGTGAACCAGCCGTGCATCACGAAGTAGTAGAGGCCGTGGACGGCGTCGATGTTGCCGAGCATGCGCCATAGGTCGGGCACCGAACGGGTGGAGGCCGAGATCGTGGCGGCCTCGTCGAACCACAGCGACGGCCGTGCCGCGCCGGCGGCGCTGAAGAACGTCGCGAACAACGCCACCCAGACGGCATCGAGCGGCCGGACCGAGTCGGCCGGTCGCTCGCCGTCGCCGGTAACCGGCTCGGGCCGAAGGTTGATGCTCACGTAGGCCGTCCTGTACCCCTGTCGGTTGGTGTGCAAGACAGTAACCCGCAGTTCACCAGACCGTCAGGTAGGCCGACGATGGTCACCCTGGCGAATTTACGAGGTTTTGAATTCACGGCATTGGTCATCATTGATGTGTGGTAGCCCCAACAATCGCGAATCCGATGCGATGTGGATTTGCAACTGCCGTTGGTGTCGGGCAGCTCACGCCACTGTCGGGCACGCTATTTTCCCCGGTAGAGTGGCATCGCCCAGCGTTCTGGAATTGCCGCGTGGCGGGAATCGCATCCTTGCGTGGTGCTGAGGCGTTAATGTTCCAGACGGCGTTGAAATTCGAGACTGGAGGGTACGAATGGGCGGTTACAAGACCGTGGTCGTCGGCACGGACGGCTCGGATTCCTCGCTACGTGCAGTCGACCGGGCGGGCTACCTTGCCTCGAGCCCGGGATCCAAGGTCATCGTGGCGACCGCTTACTTCCCGGCTTCTGAGGACACCCGCGCGGCAGACCTGCTGAAGGACGAGGGCTACAAGATGGCGGGCAACGCCCCCATCTACGCAATCCTGCGCGAGGCGCGTGACCGCGCCAAGGCCGCTGGTGCCGCCGAGGTCGAAGAGCGCGCCGTCGTCGGCGCTCCGGTCGACGCCCTGGTGGAGCTGGCCGAAGAGGTCGGCGCTGATCTGCTCGTCGTCGGCAACGTCGGATTGAGCACGATCGCGGGCCGGCTGCTTGGCTCGGTGCCTGCGAACGTGGCGCGGCGGTCCAAGACCGACGTGCTGATCGTGCACACCACCGGATAGCGTCCGCACCAGGCTGCTGCAGACTGGACTGATGACCCACTGCCGAACCCGACTGTGGGTCGATGGCGACCTGAAGACCGAGGACTTTCCGCTCGAGGACGTCTCGAACCACCTCGCTGAGGATGGGGCCTTGGTATGGGTCGACATGTGCAACCCCGATCACGACGTGCTGTGCCGCTTGGCCGACGAACTCGGCTTCGATCAGCATGCCGTCGAAGACACCGTCGCTCATGCCGAACGCACCAAGGCCACCCGGTACGCGTCACACACCTTTCTCACCGTCTATGCGACCGCGCTCGCCCCACCACTGGCCAACGATCTCGAGTCGCGCCTGCTCGCGGCGCGGGTGTCGATCTTCGTGCTGCCGGCCGGGATCGTCACCGTGCGACACGAAATCGATCCGCAGAAGCCGGTTTTCGACATCGACGAGGTGGTCCGCAGGTGGGATGAGAACTCCGACCTGCTGAAGATGGGCCCACCGGCGCTGCTGCACGGGCTGCTCGATGTGATCGTCGACGGCCAGTTCGACACCATCCAGCAACTCGACGACGCGATCGAAGCCCTCGAGGACGGGTTGTTCGACGACCGCGCGGTGACCCGCACCATCCAGCGCTCCACTTACCGATTGCGCAAGGAGCTTGTCGAGCTGCGCAGGATCGTTCTGCCGATGCGTGAGGTGATCAACACGATCATGCGCCGCCGCTCCGAGCGTGCCGACACTGTCGAACTCGACGGCTGGTACTCCGATCTGTACGACCACGTCATCCGCGCGGCGGAATGGACGGAGTCGTTGCGCGACATGATCACCACGGTGTTCGAGACCAACCTGTCGCTGCAGGACGCCCGGTTGAACACGATCATGAAGAAGCTCACCGGCTGGGCGGCCATCATCGCCGTACCCACGGCGGTGACCGGATGGTACGGCCAGAACGTGCCGTACCCGGGATTCGAGCAGGCTGCAGGAGTGGTGGCCAGCGCCCTGATCATCGTTCTGGTGTCGGGTTTGCTCTACATCGTGTTCAAACGGAAGGGATGGCTTTGAGCCGTCAGACGCGCAGTGCGGTGAACGGGGCGAAGGGCAGGTTGCGCGCCACGAACCACAACGCCACCAATGCCATTGCTACCGGCGCGGCCCATCGATGGTGTTGCCAGCCGATGATCTGTCGGCCGGTGATGCGGCCATAGGTCCAGGTTCCGTAGGCGACAGCCAGGAAGCCGAGTGCAACCAACGCAAAGGCGTTGAATCTGACCGCCGCAAGGAGGTCGCCGTGCAGCAGTGAATAGATCATGCGCAGGGTGCCGCAGCCCGGACAGTCAATGCCCAGAAGGGCTTTCGTCGGGCAGATGGGCATGAAGCCGCCGGGTGTGGTCGGGTCACCGATCCAGACGGCCACACAGGTGCCCGCCGCCAGTGCGCCCACGAGCAGCGGCGGGCCGAGGCGAGCAAAGCGGCCGGTGGCCGCCTGCCCAGCCTCTGTCGTGATCACGACGTGGTGGTGTTGACGTCCATGTTCATCGCGCCGGTAGCGAAGAGAACGCCGTAGATCACGAGGATGATGACCCAGGCGACCACGCTCCACATCACCCACTTCTTCGCGCTCTTGGCCGAGGCTTCGGCTTCGGCGAACTGACCCTGAACCCACAGCCCGTTCACCTGGGCGGCCTTCACGATCGCGACGATGCCGGTGATCGGGAAGCAGAAGATGGTCGCCAGGATGGCGAGCGCCAAGTTGTTCTTCGGCTGCGGTGCCGGTGGTTGGCCATAAGGTTGCTGGGACATCGACGCCTCCGAGATTTTGGAAAGGTAGCGGTGCAGAGCGTGCTTAGGCTACCCGATGTAGCGGCTGGAAAGGGGGCATCGGGTTCGATCTCGCCAGACGCGTCGCGGCGGCGGTCGATGTTTTGCCAACCGGCCACTTGAACGGATTTCTGTTCCGCCTTTCGACACGTGAGTGTCGTTGGCGCCGTGGCGGCTCGAAGGATGAGTCGCCTTCGATGCAGGGACAGGTCGGCGACGACGGTACCAACCGGTGGGTCGGGGGAGCCAAAGCGACCAGCGACAGTGAAATGCCCTCTGGATGAGGCTCATCAGGACGGCGCCGTCGAAAATTTGCGGCCAATTCGCGTACGCGCCGCTTGGCCCATTCTGGGTTGAAGCGACCAAGTATCTCGTACTCGTATTGAAACCTCTTTTTGCGATCAGACCACCTCGCTGCGTCGTCTGCGACTCTGTCTTGGCAGTACCAGTAGAGGACGTCGTCGAGGCTCCCTGCTCGATCGAATCCGAGCTGGCCGCGTTCGTGGAAGGTGAAGTGGTACAGACCGTCCTGGTCGACGAAGATATTGAGACCGTCGTTGGTTAACAAGCCAACAGCCATACTGCGGACATCGAGTTATGCTGCGAGCCTGTCGATCTCGGCTTGCAGTTCGCTCGACCTAGCGTCCACGGAAACCCCAGCGCGAAGCACAGCCGGTCGTGCCCAGTCCGCCGAGATGGACCGGCCATTTCAGAGCTTTTCACCGATGTCAGGCAGCAATGAAATATCTTCGGGCTGACCGTTTCGGAACATTGCAGCCGTTTCTCGCACGTTGCGCTTGGCCCATTCGGGGTTGAAGCGGCTAAGAACGTCGTACTCGAACTGGAATCGCTGTGCACGGTCCCCTATAGATCGAGCTAACGTGCCAGCAACCGCACCCTGGCAGTACCAGTACAGAACGTCGTCGAGGCTCCCGGCGTGATCGAATCCGAGCTGGCCGCGCTCGTAGAAAGCGTAGTGATACGTACCCTCGTCGTCGACGAAGATGTTCAATCCGTCGTTGGTCAACAGCCCGACCGCCATTGGGCGAACACCGAGTTGTGCTGCAAGCCGATCGATCTCGGATTGCAGATCAGTGGATCTAGCGTCCAAGGGGCGGCCCATAGTTGTCAAAGATACCCCTGCGCCACAATTCGAATGCGCTGACCTGGACCCCGTCTGGGCCGACAATCATATATTGGGGGACCCCAGGCGTCGGTGTTTGCCCGAACCACGGTTGTACCGGTCCCTCGACGATCTGCCACCCGTCAGGAAGTGGTTTGCCAGTGATCATGTAGCGGTTGTATTCTCCGCCAGCGCTTTCGGGCATGATTGCCCGCCCGCCGAATGGGGCGCCATCCGGCGCCAGGTAACTCCCGTGCTCGGATCCGATTCTGTCGATGATCGTCCCTGCAGGCAGATTCGCGGGTTGCGGGACGTAGCCTGGCGGAAATCCGTTGTTGTCTGGAAAGATCCGCGCCCCCGCCGGGCCGAATGAGTTGTCGAAGTCCGTCGGGTGCATGCCCCCCAACGGATCCCAGCCACGCATGACCGACAACGGGATCCCGCCTTCCGTAACCAGTTCGGCGGGCAGACCTGCACGAACCATCGCACCCTCGGCACCCCAGGGCGCTGTAGCTGCGGCGGCGGAAATGTCAAAGGCTTTCTCGCCGGCGTAGTAGGCCGCACTGGGTGAGTCCAACGCGTGTTTGACTTCACCAACGACAGTGCCCACTGGATTGGTCATGGTCTCGGAAATCCCGTTGGCCACGCCCTTCCAGGAATCCAGCACTCCAGGCGCACCAGGCCCCCCTTGCCCCAGGAGGTTCTTGATGCCCTGCTCGGTATTTCGCCAAGCGTCACCGAATCCCTCCCCAAAGCCAGGCGGGGGCATCCGAGTCGGTTCAGGGGGCGTGGACTTCGGAAAATTCCATCCCATCGCTTGAGCTCGAGCGACCATGCCGGACAGATACGGCTCGATCTGATCGGGCGCCATGCCCTCGGCTTCGAGTAGCGGCCTCGCCGATGCCTTGAAATCCTCGATCTCCCTGGCAGAGAACACCACTGGCGTTGGCGCGTCGGTGGGTACGGGGGCGCCTGCGATCTGATCGAGTGCCCCGCCCACGTCGGCCGGCTGTGCTGGGGGTGCGGTACCGGCTGCTGCCGACGACGGAATCGGTGTCTTGCCCCCGGCCATGTTGATGGCGTTGGCCAGCGCCATGTCGACCAGATTTGCTTCAGTCACAATCTTGTTGAGTCGCGGCTGCAACTGCGCCTGCTTGAGTTCAACCTCCATCGGGTCGCGGATCTTCGGGCCCGGCAACACCGTGCCGGACACCGGGTCGATCTCCATGCCCAGCGACTCAGCATCAGCCTTCAGACTCGCCAAATCCGACTTGATCCGCTCGATATTGTCCGCGGCGCTGCGGGCGGCATTGGCCACCGCGATCGCTTCGTTGCCGTGCGCGTCGAGGTCCTTGCGGGTCTGACCGATTGCCTCTTTGGCGGCCGCAGCCGATTCACCACCCCAGCTGGTAAAGGCTGGAAGATTCGCGAGGCCGTTGGCCGCATCGTGTGCGGCTTGGGCACGACTAGTGGCCGCGTGAAAGACCTCGCGCACGTCGCCGGCATTCCAGCGCTCGATGTCGGCGACGGTCAGAGTCATCGCGCCTCATCTCCCTCAGACCTGCTGACTCCTGGATATCAGCAACAGCGGGGACCCGACCAGTCACCAGCCGCGCGCACGCCATTCGTTGAGGTGGGGCCGCTCGGCGCCAAGATTCGTGTCGTCACCGTGCCCGGGGTAGACGACCGTGTCGTCCCCGTAGGCGCCGAACACCCGGCTGTCCACGTCGCCGAAGAGTTGCTCGAACGCGCCGGGTTCCCATGTCTTGCCGACCCCGCCCGGGAACAGGCAGTCGCCGGTGAACAGGTGGGTGGCGGTCCGCTCGCCGGCGGGCCGCAGCGCCAGCGCCACCGACCCGGGGGTGTGGCCGCGCAGGTGGATCACGTCGAAGACCAAGTCTCCGACGGTGATGGCGTCGCCGCCGGCCAGAAAGCGGTCCGGCTTCACCGACAGCGGCTCGGCGTCGAGCTGGTGGGCGGCAGTCGGAACGCCGGTCGTCTCGGCCAGGGCTTCCAGCGCCTGCCAGTGGTCGAAGTGTTGGTGGCTGGTCACGATGAGGGTCAGCTTCGGGCCATGCTCGCGGACCAGGTCGACCAGCAGTTCCGGATCGTTGGCCGCGTCGATCAGCAGGCTCTCGCCGGTCCGGGAACAGGTCACCAGGTAGGTGTTGTTGTCCATCGGGCCTACCGACATCTTGATGATGGTGGCGCCGGGCAGCGTACGGCGGGCCGCGGCCTGCGGTTCGACGTGTCCGGTGTAGGTGTCATCGACGACTGTCATGGCCGCCACGTTACTTGTCGGTGGGTCGACATAGCATGGGGATCAATGAGCCGCGTACGCGATGGAATGCCCTCTCGGCGGCTTCGTCGTGCCCACATAACTGCTGGAAGGGGCGCTAGTGGCTGACCGCCTGATCGTCAAAGGCGCGCGCGAACACAACTTGCGCAGCATCGACTTGGACCTGCCCCGCGACAGTCTGATCGTGTTCACCGGGCTGTCCGGATCGGGCAAGTCCTCGCTGGCGTTCGACACGATTTTCGCCGAGGGTCAGCGCCGCTACGTCGAGTCGCTGTCGGCCTACGCGCGTCAATTCCTCGGTCAGATGGACAAGCCGGACGTCGACTTCATCGAGGGGCTCTCACCGGCCGTCTCGATCGACCAGAAGTCCACCAACCGAAACCCGCGCTCGACCGTCGGCACCATCACCGAGGTCTACGACTACCTGCGTCTGCTGTACGCCCGCGCCGGCACCCCGCACTGCCCGGTGTGTGGGGAGCGAATCGCCCGGCAGACCCCGCAGCAGATCGTCGACCAGGTGCTGGCCATGGACGAGGGCATCCGGTTCCAGGTGCTCGCCCCAGTGGTGCGCACCCGTAAGGGCGAATTCGTCGATCTCTTCGACAAGCTCAACAGTCAGGGGTACAGCCGGGTCAGGGTGGACGGTGTGGTGCATCCGCTCACCGACCCGCCCAAGCTGAAGAAGCAGGAGAAGCACGATATCGAGGTGGTGGTCGACCGGCTGACGGTCAAGGCCAGCGCCAAGCAGCGGCTCACCGACTCGGTCGAGACGGCCCTGAGCCTGGCCGACGGAATCGTGGTGCTGGAGTTCGTCGACCGCGATGACGATCATCCGCACCGCGAGCAGCGGTTCTCCGAGAAACTGGCCTGTCCCAACGGCCACGCCCTGGCCGTCGATGACCTCGAGCCACGGTCGTTCTCGTTCAACTCGCCGTACGGTGCCTGCCCGGAGTGCAGCGGCCTGGGCATCCGGAAGGAGGTCGACCCCGAGCTGGTGGTCCCGGATCCCGACCTGACGCTGGCCGAAGGGGCGGTGGCGCCCTGGGCGATGGGCCACACCGCGGAGTACTTCACGCGGATGATGGCGGGCCTCGGCGAGTCGTTGGGCTTCGACGTAGACACCCCATGGCGCAAGCTTCCGGCCAAGGCGCGCAAGGCAATTCTGGAAGGCTGCGACGAGCAAGTCCACGTCCGCTACAAGAACCGCTACGGCCGGACCCGTTCGTACTACGCCGAATTCGAAGGCGTGATGGCCTTCCTGCACCGGCGCATGGAGCAGACCGATTCCGAGCAGATGAAGGAACGCTACGACGGGTTCATGCGCGACGTGCCCTGCCCGGTGTGCGACGGCACCCGGTTGAAGCCGGAGATCCTCGCGGTGACGCTGGCGGCGGGGGAGCACGGCGCGTTGTCGATCGCGGAGGTGTCCTCGCTGTCGATCGCCGACTGCTCGAAGTTCCTCAACGACCTGACACTGGGCACCCGTGAATCGGCCATCGCCGGACAGGTGCTCAAGGAAGTGCAGTCCCGGCTGGGGTTCCTGCTCGACGTGGGGCTGGACTATCTGTCGCTGTCCCGTGCGGCGGGCACGCTGTCCGGCGGTGAGGCACAACGCATCCGGCTGGCCACCCAGATCGGGTCAGGTCTGGTCGGCGTGCTCTACGTGCTCGACGAACCGTCGATCGGGCTGCACCAGCGCGACAACCGCCGACTGATCGAAACTCTCACCCGCCTAAGGGATTTGGGCAACACGCTGATCGTCGTCGAACACGATGAGGACACCATCGCGCACTCGGACTGGGTGGTCGACATCGGCCCGGCGGCTGGTGAGCACGGCGGCCAGGTGGTGCACAGCGGGCCGTATGCCGATCTGCTGCGCAATCCGAACTCCATCACCGGGGCCTACCTGTCGGGCAAGCAGAGTATCGATGTGCCGGCGATTCGCCGCCCGATCGACCGGCGCAAACAGCTCACGGTGATCGGTGCGCGGGAACACAACCTGCGCGAAATCGACGTCGCGTTCCCGCTCGGGGTGCTGACATCGGTGACCGGGGTGTCGGGATCGGGCAAGTCCACGCTGGTCAACGACATCCTGGCCGCCGTGCTGGCCAACAAACTCAACGGCGCACGGCAGGTCCCCGGCCGGCACACCCGGATCAACGGACTCGAGCATGTCGACAAGCTGGTCCGGGTCGACCAGTCGCCGATCGGGCGTACACCGCGCTCCAATCCGGCCACCTACACCGGCGTGTTCGACAAGATCCGCACGCTGTTTGCCGCCACCACCGAGGCCAAGGTTCGCGGCTATCAACCCGGCCGGTTCTCGTTCAACGTCAAAGGTGGCCGCTGCGAGGCATGTTCGGGCGACGGCACCATCAAGATCGAGATGAACTTCCTGCCCGACGTGTACGTGCCGTGCGAGGTGTGCCACGGTGCCCGCTACAACCGGGAAACCCTCGAGGTGCACTACAAGGGCAAGACCATCTCCGAGGTGCTCGATCTGTCCATCGAGGATGCCGCCGAGTTCTTCGAGCCGATCTCCTCGATTCACCGGTACCTGCGAACACTCGTCGACGTCGGGCTTGGCTACGTGCGGCTGGGGCAGCCGGCGCCCACGCTGTCCGGTGGTGAGGCGCAGCGCGTCAAGTTGGCGGCCGAACTGCAGAAGCGCTCGACCGGACGCACCGTCTACATCCTCGACGAGCCGACCACCGGTCTGCACTTCGAGGACATCCGCAAACTGCTCAAGGTCATCAACGGCCTTGTCGACAAGGGCAATTCGGTGATCGTCATCGAGCACAACCTGGACGTCATCAAGACTTCGGACTGGCTCGTCGACATGGGACCCGAGGGTGGTTCCGGTGGCGGCACCGTCGTCGCGCAGGGGACGCCAGAGGATGTTGCCGCGGTGCCCGAGAGCTACACCGGCACGTTCCTCGCGAACGTGCTGGCCGCCCCGGCACCAAAACGCACCACTCGTGCGCCCCGGCGGCGCAAGGTCAGTTAGCCCTGGACCGTCGGCCGGATGGTGATGTCACCGATCTCGACATCGCGCGGCTGCTCGATCGCGAACGCGATTGCCCGGGCGACCGCTTCGGGCGGCATGCCGAAACCGTCCATGGCCGCGCGGGCCTGACGGCGGGCCTCGGGGTCTTCGATCGACGAGTCCAGCTCGGTGTTGACGTAGCCGGGTGAGATGGACGTGGTCCGGATGACGCCGTCGGTGGATTCCTGACGCAATGCCTCCAGCAGGGTGCGCACCGCGTTCTTGGTGGCCGCGTAGACGCCCATGTTGGGGACGATCTTGATGCCGGCGGTCGACACGACGGTGACGAAATCGCCGTGACCCTGCCGGCGAAAGACCGGCAGCGCTGCAGCGATGCCGTGCAGCACGCCCCGCAGGTTGACGTCGATCATCGCCGACCAGCCGTCGACGTCGAGATCGGTTGTCGGCCCGATCTTGCTGCTACCGGCATTGCCGACGAATACGTCGAGGCAGCCGAACTCCTGCACGGCGGCGTCAACCAGCCGCTCGACGTCAGCGCGCTGTGTCACGTCGGTGGCGACGGTCAGTGCGCTGCCACCCGCGTCTCGAATCTCGTCGGCGAGCCCGCGCAGCCGATCCTCCCGGCGCGCACCCAGGACGACGGCCGCGCCACGTCCGGCCAGCAGCCGCGCCGTCGCGGCGCCGATACCACTGCTGGCGCCGGTGATCGCGACGACCGGCCCGGTCAGGATTGATCCGGCGTGTGCATCGAGGCGCGGATCTCTTCCAG
The DNA here is from genome assembly GCA_900078375.1 of uncultured Mycobacterium sp. Classification (GTDB taxonomy): domain Bacteria; phylum Actinomycetota; class Actinomycetes; order Mycobacteriales; family Mycobacteriaceae; genus Mycobacterium. Next base: position 12,866 of record FLQS01000015.1, read on the forward strand.
TCGCGCGGCTGCCGCCTTCTGCCGGGCCTCGTACTGCTCCTCGACGGTGCGGCCCTCTGGCGTCTCGGCGGCCAATTCGGCTGAGCCGAGCGCGGTTCCATACCGCGTCTCGATCTTCTCCTGTACCGATTCGAACGTGGGGACCCCGGAGTCGTTATAGCCGGGATCCGGTGCGGGCTGGGCGACGGGTGCGTCGGGCATACGACTCACCGTACTCCCGGCGGGCCTCCTGCGGCCGCGATCGTCACCGGGCCCGGCGGGCGCACCGGCGGCCCCGGCAGGGCCACCGAAGGGACACCCGGCGTCTGGATCTGGCCGGCCAGCCACGGCAACGCGCTGGCGAAGGCCCGTGCCGCGAACGGCCAGTCGTGTTTGCCCGGCTCGGCCACCACCGCGCAGTCGATGTTGTTGGCGCTGCCCACCCCGCACAACGCGTTCGCGGCGGCCGTCGGGTCGCCGGGATACCCGACAGGCTTCACGGGCGTCCGCTGCGTCGACGGGTTGCCCGAGATGGCGAACCACCCCGAAACACCCTGGTATGGACCGTGTTTAGTCATGACGGTGGCGGGATCGAAGCTCGCGTATGCGTCTGCATTGCCGCCGAACAGCCGGGCGATCGTCTGGGTCTTGGTACCGGAGTTCGGGGCGTAGTCACCCGCGATGTCCTCGAAGGTGCTGAACATGTCGGGATGCATGGTGGTCAGGTCGACCGCGCAGGTGCCGCCCATCGACCAGCCCACGGCACCCCACTTCGCCCGGTCGGCGCTGACACCGAAGTTCGAAACCATGAATGGCACTACATCTTTGGTCAGGTGGTCGGCGGAGTTGCCGCGCGGCCCGTTGACGCATTCGGTGTCATTGTTGAATGCGCCACCGGAGTCGACGAACACGAACACCGGCGCATTGCCGTGGTGGGCGGCCGCGAAGTCGTCGATCGTCTTGATGGCGTTGCCTGCTCGCAGCCAGTCGGCGGGCGTGTTGAATTCGCCGCCGATCATCATCACCGTGGGCAGCTTGGGCGGCGGATTGGTGGCGTAGTAGGCCGGGGGTAGATAGACGAGTTCCTGGCGATGCGCGAAATGCGATGCATCCGAGGGGATTGTCACCGGAACCACGGTGCCCTGGGCGGGGATGGCGTGCTGGACCACCATCTGGGTGACGGTGGCGCGATCGGTCTGGTCCGGCAGCGGACCCGCGGTCACCTGGTTCCACGCGGTCTGCACGGTGGGGAAGTACCCCGCCCACAGGTTGAGCATCAGCGCTGTTGCCAGCGCGCACAGCGGTATCGCCAGCACCGACATTCCGCGCCGCCACCAGCGGGCGCCGCGCCAGCCCACGATCGCCACCACGGCGGCCAGGGTGGTCACGGCGATCCACACCCACAGCCGGTGCGGGGCCGGATCGCCGGCCAGTCCGTCATCGGAAACGCTCCACTGGGCGTACCTCGCGGCGGCGATACCGACGATGGCCGCCAGCGGCAGCCACAGCAGCCGCCAGCGGCGCGTCCGCCAGCCGATAGCCAACACCAAAACGAGCCCAGCCACGATCTGCACCGTCAGCGGCAACCATCCGTGCATCAACGAAATATGTTGGTGATTGGCCGGTGTCACGCTTTCATGGTGACCAAGCTTCCTTGGCGGTCGCTGTGAGTCCGGCTGCGTGGGCTAACGCGGTTTGGCGAGCGGGAACGGCAGCGTTTCCCGGATGCTGCGCCCGGTGATCAGCATGACCACCCGGTCGACGCCGACTCCCAGACCCCCGGTCGGCGGCATGGCGTATTCCATCGCCTGCAGGAAGTCCTCGTCGAGTTCCATCGCCTCGGGGTCGCCGCCCGCAGCCAGCAGGGACTGCTCCTGGAGGCGACGCCGCTGCTCGACCGGATCGGTCAGCTCGCTGTACGCGGTGCCCAGCTCTACGCCCCACGCGACCAGGTCCCAGCGCTCCGCGACCCCGGGCTTGCTGCGATGCGGACGGGTCAGCGGCGACACCGAGGCGGGGAAGTCGGTGTAGAACGTCGGAGCCTCGGTGGCTTCCTCCACCAGCCGCTCGTAGAGTTCGAGCACCACCGCACCGGCATCCCAGTGGGTCAGGTAGGGAATGTGCGCCGCATGGCACAACCGGCGTAGGTCGGTCAGCTCGGTCTCGGCGTCAATGTGCTCGCCGAGCGCTTCGGAGACGGCGTCGTGCACGGTCTTGACCGCCCAGGTCCCGGAGATGTCGACGGGCTCGAGCTGATCGGGGGCGTCGTCGCGGGGCCGCATCGCGACCGCGGAACCGTTGGCGGCGATCGCCGCGTTCTGGATCAGCTCGCGGCAACCGTCGATCCACACCCGGTAGTCGGCGTGTGCCTGGTAGGCCTCGAGCAGGGTGAACTCCGGGTTATGGCTGAAGTCGACGCCCTCGTTGCGAAATGCCCTGCCCAGCTCGAAGACTCGCTCGACGCCGCCGACACACAACCGCTTGAGGTAAAGCTCGGGGGCGATGCGCAGATACAGGTCGAGATCGTAGGCGTTGATGTGGGTTTTGAACGGGCGGGCGTGGGCGCCGCCGTGGATCTGCTGCAGAATCGGTGTCTCGACCTCGAGAAAACCCTTGGTGAACAGGGTCTCCCGGATCGAGTGCAGGACATTGCTGCGGGCGCGGATGAGATCGCGGGCTTCGGCGTTGATCGCGAGGTCGACGTAGCGGGCCCGCACTCTGGCTTCAGGATCCTGTAGGCCTTTCCACTTGTCAGGCAAGGGCCGCAGGCACTTTCCGAGCATGCGCCACTGATCGACCAGTACCGAACGGGTGCCGTTCTTGCTGTAGCCCATGTGTCCGGTCACCTCGACGAGGTCACCGAGGTCGACGGCGGCGAAGTCCTCGGTGGCGCCGTCGAGCGTGGCCTTGTCCAGCAGCAGCTGGACATCACCGGACCAGTCCCGCAGTTGGGCGAACACCACGCCGCCGTAGTCGCGGGCCCGCAGGATCCGGCCGGCGACGGACAGGGTGACGGTGTCGTCGGCGGTCAGCGCCTGCGCGATGGTGTGGCTGGGCGGCTGGCCGACCGGGTAGGCGTCGACACCGTTGCGCTGCAACGTTTTCAGCTTGGCCATCCGGACGCGCACCTGGTCGGGAAGCCGCTGTTTGGGTCCGGTCTTCTCCTCGTCGGCTTCGTCGGGATCGGGCGCGCTGCCGTCGGCGTGCAGCCGACCGGTGGCGGCGAGGTCTTCGGGGACGGCCGAATAGTGCCCGGTGTGCTGCTTGCTGCGTCGGGAGAACGGCAGCACCAGGAAGCCTTCGGCGATCACCGAGGCGACACCGACCCGCGGGATCAGCCGGGCGTCCTCGTAGCAGGCGTATCGCGGTACCCAAACCGGCTGGTACTTCATGTTGGACCGGTACAGGGTCTCCAGCTGCCACCACTTCGAGAAGAACACCAGCATGGCCCGCCACAGTCGCGCGACTGGGCCGGCGCCGAGCTGGGCGCCTTGTTCGAAGGCCGCCCGGAACATCGCGAAGTTCAGCGAGATACGGCTGACGCCAATGTCTTCGGCGTTCTGCAGTAGTTCGGTGACCATCAGCTCGATGGTTCCGTTGGGCGACTTCGGCGAGCGGCGCATCAAGTCCAGTGACAATCCGTTGTTGCCCCATGGCACCAGCGAGAGCATCGCGACCACGTGATCATCGCCGTCGACGGCCTCCACCAGCAGGCAGTCGCCGTCGGCGGTGTCCCCGAGCCGGCCCAGCGCCATCGAAAAGCCGCGTTCGGTCTCGGTGTCGCGCCACGCGTCCGCGCGGGCGAGCACCGTGGCCATCTCGTCGGCGGAGAAGTCGCGGTGGCGCCGCATCCGCACCGTCAGCCCGGCGCGCCGAGCGCGGGTGACGGCCTGCCGGACCGCGCGCATGTCCGGGCCGGACAGGTGGAACTGGTCGGGGTAGAGGATCGCCTCGTCGCCGAGTTGCAGCGCGTTCAGGCCCGCATCGCGGTATGCCTGGGCGCCAGTGGAACTGGCGCCCATCACGCCGGGGGCCCAGCCGTAGTCCTGGCACAGAGACAGCCACGCCGAGATCGCCTGCTGCCAGGCGCGCGGATCGCCGATCGGGTCACCGCTGGCCAGGCAGACGCCGACCTCGAGGCGGTAGGTGATCGCGGCGCGGGCGTTGGCGGCGAACACCACGGATTTGTCCCGGCGGGTGGCGAAGTAGCCCAGTGAGTCGTTCTTGCCGTAGGCCTGCAGCAGACCGCGGATGGCGGACTCGTCCTCGCCGGTCAGCGCGTTCTCGGCGCGTTGGGATTGGAACAGCACGACCGCGGCCACCATCAACGCCAGCGCGCCGAGCAGGCCGAGCAGGGCGTTGATGAACGTGTGCGGATGGCCCTCGAAGGATTCGGCACCGGCACCGGCGAACGCGCTGACACGGTTCAGCGCGTACCAGAACCGGTCTTCGCGGGCCAGGGTGCCGGGGAAGAACTCGAGGACCATCCAGCCGATCAGCGTGCCCACGGCCATGCCCGCGACCAGGGCTAAGGCCGCCTTGACCAGGGCGCCACGGCGGACCCTGGCCCAAAATTCCTTGTAGGCCAGGACCAGGGCGCCGGCCGCTGCGACGTGGAAGACCAGGCCAATGACCTCGCCGGCGTCGACGGCGGCCGTCTCGTCGCCACTGATCAGGTCGGTGATGTTCCACACCGACGCGGCCACCATGTAGAACACGAGGATCCACCAGGCGATGCGCTTGCGGGCCGCCAGCGCGGCAGCCAGCAGGGCCAGCACGAACGCCCAGGCGAAGCTGGTGTCCGGGAAGTTGAAAAGATAGCTGTTGATGAACTCCCGGGGTATCCGGATCACGTGCCGAACGATCGTGGACACGCTCGACAGCAGCGACAGCGTCGCGATGACGCCGATGATCCAGCCGGCCGCGGCAGGTACCCACCGGAACCGTGAAGTTGGCCGACTCGTGGTGACGGTCATAGGCCGCGAGGATATTCCCTCGGGGTTCGGATTGTCTGTGGTGGCTACCAGACAGGGCCGGTATATTTCTCGCCCGGCCCGCTGCCGGGTTCGTCGGGGGCCGCACTGGCTTCCCGGAAGGCCAACTGGAGACTCTTCAGGCCGTCGCGCACCGGGCCGGCGTGCGGGCCGAGATATTCCACCGATGCCGTCACCAGGCCGGCCAGCGCGGTGATCAGCCGGCGGGCCTCGTCGAGGTCGCGGTGTTCGCTGGCGTCGGGATCGGGGGAGGACAGCCCGATTTTCTCGGCGGCGGCGCTCATCAGCATCACGGCGGCGCGGGTGATCACCTCGACGGCGGGAATGTCGGCGAGGTCGCGGGCGCGCGGGTCACTCGTGGCAGCTGGCGGTGTATTTGGGTCCGTCATGCCTGCTAGACTGGCACGCACGACCGTCCCGGCGTACGCCAGGGACAGCAAGTGGAGTCCCACTCCCACCGTTTGCCACGGATATTTCCGCAGGTAAACGGTTCCGGTCACAGATACCGCAACGGTATCTGTTCTGCGGTTTCGCAGGCGGCGTCAGCCGCGATCGGTCGGCATTGGGCCCTGCTTTTTGCAGGGCCTTTCTGTTCGATTGAGCAGAGTGCTGGTGGTGACGATTCCCAGCTGCTCCCGACGTGTGACACCGCGGTGGTCCGCAGAGGAAATCGAACCAGGGAGGCCCCATCAGCACTGAGACCCGCGTCAACGAGCGCATCCGCGTACCTGAGGTCCGTTTGATCGGACCGGGTGGGGAGCAAGTAGGCATCGTGCGCATCGAAGACGCCCTCCGCGTCGCCGCGGATGCCGATCTCGACCTTGTCGAAGTAGCCCCGAATGCCAGACCACCGGTCTGCAAGATCATGGACTACGGGAAGTACAAGTACGAGACGGCTCTGAAGGAGCGCGAGTCTCGCAAGAACCAGCAGCAGACCGTCGTCAAGGAGCAGAAGCTTCGTCCCAAGATCGACGACCACGACTACCTGACCAAAAAGGGTCACGTCATCCGCTTCCTCGAGGCGGGGTCGAAGGTCAAGGTCACGATCATGTTCCGCGGCCGCGAGCAGTCCCGGCCCGAACTCGGGTACCGACTCCTGCAGCGGCTGGGCGCCGATGTCGCCGACTACGGCTTCATCGAGACGTCCGCCAAGCAGGATGGGCGCAACATGACGATGGTGCTGGCACCGCACCGCGGCGCGAAGACTCGCGCCAAGGCGGCCCATGACGCCGACGTCCCCGCGGGGCGCCCGGCCGAGCCGCAGCCCACCGAAACCCCTGAGACCACGTAGAACTGAGGACCAATGCCCAAGGCCAAGACCCATAGCGGCGCTTCCAAGCGGTTCCGCAAGACCGGCACCGGGAAGATCGTTCGGCAGAAGGCCGGCCGTCGCCACCTGCTCGAGCACAAGGCCAGCAAGCGGACCCGTCGTCTTGACGGCCGCACCACTGTGGCGCCCAATGACGCTCGGCGTATCAACGCGATGCTGAACGGCTAAGCGCCGTAACCTCTTAAACCTTTGACCGAACGAGAATAGGAAGACCGCAATGGCACGCGTGAAGCGCGCACTCAATGCCCAGAAGAAGCGGCGCACAATACTGAAGGCGTCCAAGGGCTACCGCGGCCAGCGCTCGCGGCTTTATCGCAAAGCCAAAGAGCAGCAGCTGCATTCGCTGACTTACGCCTACCGGGACCGTCGTGCCCGCAAGGGTGAATTCCGCAAGCTGTGGATCTCCCGCATCAACGCGGCGGCCCGCGCCAACGACATCACCTACAACCGGCTGATCCAGGGGCTCAAGGCCGCTGGCGTTGAGGTCGACCGCAAGAACCTCGCCGAGATCGCCGTCAGCGACCCTGCCGCGTTCACCGCACTGGTCGACGTCGCCAAGGCCGCACTGCCGGAGGATGTCAACGCACCTTCCGGTGAAGCCGCCTGATAACGGCACTCACTGAACGATCCGCCCGGGTGGTGGCTGCAGTTAAATTGCAGCGCCACACCGGGCGTCGTCGTGCTGGGAGGTTCCTCGTCGAGGGCGCCAACCTCGTCGAAGCGGCGCTGCGCCACGGCCTGGCTGTGGAGGTCTTCGCCACTGACGCGGCCTTGGCGCGCTTCGCCGATCTGCTCACCGACGTCGCGGTGCACACAATCACCGACAAGGCCGCGAAATCGTTGTCCGACACCGTGACTCCGGTTGGGTTGTACGCGGTGTGCGTGCCACCCGATGTCGCCCTCGCCGACGTTCTTGCAGCAAGCCCGCGGCTTGTGCTCGTCGCCGTCGCGACGTCCGAACCGGGCAACGCCGGCACGCTGATCCGCATCGCTGACGCGATGGGCGCCGACGCCGTGGTGCTCACCGACGACAGCGTCGACCCATACAACGGTAAGTGTCTGCGCGCGTCGGCGGGCAGCATCTTCTCGCTGCCGGTGCTCGAAGCTCCTGACTCCGCCGCGCTCGTCGCCGAGTTGCGGTCGGCGGGACTGGTGGTGCGCGCCACCACGCTGGATGCCGACAACACCCTGGACGCGGTGGATCTGACCCGGCCGACGGCATGGCTGTTCGGCTCCGAGGCGCACGGCCTCGCCGCCGAAGTCGCGGTGCTGGCGGACGAGTGCGTCCGGGTGCCGATGTGGGGTAGTGCGGAGAGCCTGAACGTGGCCGCCGCAGCGGCCATCTGCATGTACGAGAGCGCTCGTTCGCTTCGGCGGGGGTAATCCGCGGTAGCGGATTGGTGAGCCGTGCTATCTTTCTCGGCGATACATCTCGGGTGTCATCTGTAAAGCCCGATTCGTCGGCTGAGGCGGGAGGGCGATGACTCGTTACGACTACATCATTGCGGGTGCCGGGTCGGCCGGATGCGTTCTCGCCAATCGGCTGTCGGCTGATCCGACGGTGTCCGTCCTCCTGATCGAGGCGGGCGGCCCGGACCGCAATCCGATGATCCACGTGCCCAAGGGCTCGGCGGTGCTCCTGGAGAACGAGAAGTATGTCTGGCGCTACGCCACGACACCGTTCGGGCCGAACAGCAAGTCCGAATTTTGGACCCGCGGCAAGCTTCTCGGCGGGTCGAGCTCGGTCAACGGCATGGTGTACAACCGCGGCAACAAGGACGACTACGACGAATTGGAGCGGCGCGGCAACAAGGGCTGGAACTGGAACGAGATCCTGCCGATCTTCAAAGGGTTCGAGGACAACCAGTTCGGTGCCTCGCCGACGCGCGGCGCCGGCGGACCTCTGCACATCTCGGTCGCCGATGAGCTCGATCCGCTGTGCGACGAGATCGTCGCAGCCGGGGCCGCAAGCGGGTTGCGCCCCGTCCAAGACATCAATGAATCCGACGACGAGCGCATCGGCTTCAGCCCCGCAACCATCAAGAACGGGCGACGTGTCAGTGCCGCGGACGCCTTCCTCAAGCCGATCCGCCGACGGCCCAACCTCACTGTCGTCACCGGCACTACCGTCGACCGCATCGTCGTCGAGAACGGGCGTGCGGTCGGGGTGGACGTTCGTCGCGCGGGCGGTGCGGCCCAGTTCCGGGCGCGCCGGGAAGTGATCGTGTCGCTGGGCAGCATGGGAAGCCCGAAGTTGTTGCAGCTCTCCGGGATCGGGCCGCGCGAGGTGCTGGCCGCCGCAGGCGTGCCGGTTTTGGTGGAGCGGGAGAACGTGGGCCGGCGGATGCGCGAACACCGCTGCGTCGTCGTGCGCTACCGGCTCAACGCCGAGCTCGGGTACAACCGAAAGCTGTCGAGCCGGTTGGGGCAGGCCGCCACGGCTGGTCGTTACGCACTCACTCGCAAGGGCCTGATGGCGACGCCGACGTTTGACGTGCTGGCGTTCGTCAAGACGTCGCCCGATCTTCCGCGAGTGGACGGCCAGCTGCTGCTGGGGCCGTTCACGATCCCCGCGTACAACGAGGGTGAGCCGATGGTCATCGAACGTCAGCCGGGGCTCTCGATTCTAGGGTTCGTGCTGCGGCCGACATCGGAAGGCAGTGTCGAGATCACCTCCAAAGATCCCGATGCCGCCCCTCGACTGGACCCGAACTACCTGACCAGTGACTACGACCGTAAGACCAGTGCGGCGCTGGTGCGCAGGGCGCGCGAGATCTTCGCCCAGTCGCCGATCGCCGACCGCATCAGCTACGAGATGTACCCAGGGCCCGACGTGCGCGGCGACGACGAGCTGGCCGACGCGGCCCTCGACGGTGGCTACAGCGGCTATCACGCGATCGGCAGCTGCGCGATGGGGCCCAGCGACGACGACATTGTCGACGATCAGCTGCGGGTGCGGGGGATCGACGGCCTGCGGGTGGTGGATTGTTCGGCCATGCCCACGATGCTGGCCGGCAATCTCAACGGCCCGGTCATGGCGATGGCCTGGCGTGCCGCCGATCTGATCCTGCAGGGGGACACGTAAGGTCGGTGCCCGCCTCTGAGCGACAATCCGGCTGGTGTCGGTGCGTTGTGCGACCTTGGCGGCGTGGGTAACTCATTGATGTTGCGGGGAACAAACCTCCGCTACGTGTTGACCCGATATCTGCAACTCAACGGCCCCGCGTCCGTTGCCGACCTCGTCGTGGCGCTCGATGACTGGGGATTCACTGTCGCGGGCAGGCCGTCCAAGGCGATCTCGGATGCCCTCCGATGGGAGATCGGCAGGGACCGAGTCCGTCGCCGCGGCCGCGGGCGATATGCGGCGACGCTCGGTATCCCACGCGGCACCGAGCATCGGATTAGTCAGCGTGTCGCCGCACTACGGGTAGTAGCTCGCGAGTTGTCGCTCGAAGGCGGGCATCCACCCTATGGGCCGGGTGAGATCCTCGCCCGAGCCCTGGAACTTCACTGACTGAGCAGCCCCTTGGCGACATGCGTGATCTGCACCTCGTTGCTGCCGGCATAGATCATCAACGACTTCGCATCGCGGGCAAGCTGTTCCACGCGGTACTCGGTCATGTACCCGTTACCGCCGAACAGCTGGATTGCCTCCATAGCCACATCGGTGGCCGCCTGCGAGCAGTAGTACTTCATCGCCGACGCCTCGGACAGCGAGATCGCCGTGCCCGTCTGCCCGCATTCGATCACCCGGAACAGCATGTTGCGCACGTTCATTCGGGCCACCTCCATATTGGCCAGCTTGAGCTGGATCAACTGGAACTGCCCGATCTCCTTGCCCCACAACGTGCGCGTCTTGGCGTAGTCCGTACACAGCCGCAGGCATTCCTCGATCACGCCGAGCGCCATCGACACCACGCCGATCCGCTCCGCGGCGAAACTCGACCGGGCGCTGTCCCGGCCGTCGCCGGAGGCGTTGTTCTCGGTCTCACCCAGCAACCGGTCCCGGCCCAGGCGGACGTTATTGAAGAACAGCTCACCGGTGCGCGAACTGTGAATTCCCATCTTGCGGAACGGCTTGGCCTGAACAAAGCCCTCCATCCCGCGATCCAGCACGAACGTCAAAACTTTGCGGTCTCGCTTGTCGATCGAGGGATCGCCCTCGTCCAATTTGGCGTACACCACGACGACGTCGGCGTCGGGCCCGTTGGTGATGAACGTCTTCTGCCCGTTGAGGATGTAATCGTCCCCGTCGCGCACCACATAGGACTTCATCCCGCCGAACGCATCCGAACCCGAATCCGGCTCGGTGATCGCCCACGCGCCGATTTTCTCGTACGTCACCAACTCGGGCAGCCAGCGCTCCTGCTGAGCCAGCGTGCCGCGGCTCTGGATGGTGGGCACTGTCAGCCCCAGGCTCACACCCATTCCGGTGACCAGCCCCATGCTCACCCGGCACAGCTCACTGATCAGAACGAAACCCATTCCGGCCGAACCGCCGTCGCCGAACATGCCGCCGCCGCCACTGGACTTCTTCTCGGTGCCGGACCGCATCCGGTCCAGGCGCTTGGTCAGCGACTCCCGGGCCATCTCGTCAATGCCGAACGTGGCGAACAGCTTCCGGACGATGGGGTAGGGCTCCAGATCACCGCTTTCCAACTCGTCGATGTGCGGGCGCACCTCTTTGTCGACGAACTCGCGGACGGCGTCGCGCACGGCAATATCGACGTCGGACCATTCGATCATGAATTCTCCGGTTCAGGCGGCGGCGGTACGTCCTCGGGCGGGCCGCAAACCGGCAAGTGAGAACGTCGTGTGGACCAGCGACCCCGCCCGGGCGACGAGGCTCTTGTGTCGAGGGACATAGTGCATGGGCATGCCGCGACGGTCTTTAGGGGGTGCCATGAAACCGGGTGCCTCGACCAGGGGAGCATCGGTCGGGATCTGCCCGGCGGCGCGCCGATAGGCCGACAACGCCCGCGGGTGCAGCCGGATTTCGTCGGGCACCGCCCAGAACGCCAACTCGACGGCCTTACCGAACAACCGCAGTGCGACCTCGTCACCGGGCGTCCAGCGCATCCCGGCTCGCTCGCGCACCGCGGGATCGAACAGGCCGGCAGCAATCCAGCGTTGCCCGGCCACCATCGGCTTGAACAACTGGTCCCACACCGGCGTCGGCATCAGCACGAACTTTGGCTTCGGGATCCGGATGTCGAAGATCTCCAACGTCGCCTTGTTGATCTCCAACTCGTCGCGGCACACCCGGTCCCAGTACTCGCAGAACTCCTCCCACGTGCCGGGGACCGGCTTCATGCTCATCCCGTACATCGCGTACCACTGCACGTGCTCGTCGAAGAGCTGGCGCTTCTCGGCCTCGGTCAGGCCGCCGCAGAAGTATTCGGCCACCTTCAGGATCAGCATGAAGAACGTGGCGTGCGCCCAGTAGAACGTCTCGGGATCCAATGCGTGGTAGCGCCGTCCTGCGCTGTCGACGCCCTTGATCCCCTTGTGGAATCCCTTGATCTGCTCACCGGTCTGCCGGGCGCGCTCGCCGTCGTAGACCACGCCCATGATCGGGTAGACGGATCGCGCGACCCGCTGAAGCGGCTCACGCAGCAGGATCGAATGCTCTTCCACTCCGGCGCCTAGCTGCGGGTACATGTTTTGCAGGGATCCGATCCACACACCGAGCATCCCGGTGCGCAGGTCGCCGAAGTATTTCCAGGTGAGCGAGTCCGGCCCGAGCGGGGTCGGCGGGGCGGGGCGAGTGGTCGTCGTTGACCTCATCGAATCACGATAGGACTGACAACGGGCGTTGTCCATGTCGGCGACGAAGCTGTGACCACATGTTTGGCGTAGCGATACGTTGGCCGCGTCACACCTGTTGGCCCGCCCGAAATCCTTTCCCTAGGCTGGATCTCGTGGACGTCGAGCCGTTCGACGATCAACCCGATGCCCTTGTTGACGTCAACCAACCCGGGCGAGGGCCCGCGGCGTGGTGGCACAACACCAATCACAATCCGGGCATCATCGCCCTCGTTCGTCGTGCCCGGCGCATGCTGCCCGGCGATCCCGACTTCGGTGACCCACTCTCGGCGGCCGGCGATGGCGGTGCTCGCGCCGCCGCGCGTGCCGCCGACCGTTTGCTGCGCGACCGCGAAGCGGCCACCCGCGAGGTGAGCTTGGCCACACTTCAGCTCTGGCAGGCGCTCACCGAGCGTGTCTCCGGGCGGCCCCGCGACCGGGAGGTGACGCTGGTCTTCACCGACCTCGTCGGGTTCTCCAGCTGGTCGCTGCAGGCCGGCGACGACGCCACGCTGCGGCTGCTGCGCCGCGTCGCGCAAGTCGTCGAGCCGCCGCTTCTCGATGCGGGCGGCCACATCGTCAAACGCATGGGCGACGGCATCATGGCGGTCTTCACCGACCCGGCGACTGCGGTGCGCGCCACCATGGCTGCCCGCGACGCGGTACGAACAGTCGAGGTAGACGGGTATACACCGCGGATGCGCGCTGGTGTCCACACCGGCCGACCGCAACGGATCGGCTCGGACTGGCTCGGCGTCGACGTCAACATCACCGCCCGGGTGATGGACCGCGCGACCCGTGGCGGGCTCGTCGTGTCCGAGAAGACCCTGGAGCTGATCGAGCCTGACGAACTCGAGTCGCTCGGGGTCACGGTCAAGCGGATCAGGCGCCAGGTGTTCGCGCCGCGGGCAACCGGGGTACCCACCGATTTGGTGATGTATCGGCTCAAAACCCGCAGGGATCTGCCAGTCGAGGACGACGCGGACGACCTCGAGGCCCAGGCATAGTAGGTAGCGATGGTTTTTGCACTTCTCTCGCGGCTGGACCGCGTTCGGGTCACGCTGGGCTACACCGCCGCGCTGTCGGCGGTGGCGGTCGTGCTGCTGGCGCTCGGGCCGCACGTCCGCGATCAGGTCGTCTGGCGGACGAGCACGAATCTGCACAATCTCGGTGAAGGCCATCTGGGCACGCTGATCGGCAGCGCCTTCGTCACCGACCGGGGACCCATCTATGTGTGGTTGCCGGGCCTCTTCGCCATTCTGGGCCTGGCGGAACTACTGTGGCGCAGCCGCCGAATGGCGGTGGCGTTCGTCGTCGGCCACGTTGGCGCGACCTTGCTGGTCGCCGCCGGGCTGGCCGCGGCGCTGGCTGCCGGGCTGACCTCCTGGTCGATCGCCAATGTCACCGATGTCGGCATGAGTTATGGCGCGGTCGGCGTCCTGGGTGCGCTCACCGCGGCGATCCCGCATCGCTGGCGCGCGGCGTGGACCGGCTGGTGGCTGGCTGTGGCGATCGGATCGGCGGTGAGCACCGGCGCTGACTTCACCAACGTTGGCCATGGCGTCGCCCTGGTCCTGGGCATGGTGGTCGGCACCCGGTTCGGCCACCCGGCGCACTGGACGACAGCGCGGTACGTACTGCTCGCGGTCGCGGCGTCGTTCGGTTACCTGATCATGGCCAACACCGGGCCGTCGATCCTGGCAACGGCCACGCTCGGCGTGCTCGGCGCGCTGGCGGCCGCTCACATTGCCCGCCGCCGGGCGGTCCGCCGCGCGGTGGCCGGCACGGCCGCGCCGCTGCCCGCAGCCTCCTAACCTTCTTTCGCACTCCTGCTCGAACCGTGGCTGACCGTCACGCCTGGGCAACACGTCAGTTATGACATATATCTAGTCAGTTATGACATCTGTGTGGTACGAATTCTCCCGAAGCCAGGGAGGTGGTGTCGACGTTGCGAAGCGCGATTCGCCCCGCAGTGGGGTTGGCATCCGTCATCCTGCTGGCCGCCACCGTCGGCGGCGCGGTGATCATGTTTCGTGGCGACGTGACGTCGGGTGTGCCGATCACGGTGATCTCGCCGCGGGCCGGCCTGGTGATGAACCCCGGCGCCAAGGTGAAAATGCGCTCGGTCCAAGTCGGCACCGTGTCGTCGATCGACCAGGGTCCGAATGGCCAAGCGGTCCTTCATCTCTCGATCGATCCCGCCCAGCTGCCCTTGATCCCCGGCAATGTGCAGGTCGGGATCGCATCCCCGACGGTGTTCGGAGCCAAGCTCGTCGAACTGACCGCGCCCGCCGATCCCTCGGCCCAGCCGCTGCGTTCCGGTCAGGTCATCGACGTCACCAACGTCACGGTCGAAATCAACACCGTCTTCCAGCAGCTGACCTCCGTGCTGTCAAAAGTGCAGCCGGAGAAGCTCAATGAGATTCTCGGTGCTCTTGCCGGGGCGATGAACGCGCGCGGCGAGCAGCTCGGCCAGATGTTCTCCGACTTCGACACACTGCTGGCCCAGCTGGAACCCGGCCTGGACAACCTGCGCCACGACATCACCGCGGCGAACGTGGCGGCCGGGGCCTACGCCGACGCCGCACCGGATCTGGTCAGGACCGCCGACAACGCCACGCGGATCAGCCAGACGGTCGTCGACCGCCAGGACGACTTGGATGCGTTGCTGCTCAGCGCTATTGGGCTCGCCGATGTCGGATCCGAGGTCGTCGATGACAACCAGGCGGCGCTGATCGACGTCCTGCACCTGCTGGTGCCCAGCACCGATCTGACCAACAGGTACCGCGACGCGCTGAACTGCACGCTGGCCGGCCTCGTGCCGATCGCGCTCGCCCCGCCTCAACCCGATCCGGGCGCTGTCGTCTCGGTGAGCTTCACGATGGGCTTGGAACGGTATCGCTATCCCGGCGATCTGCCCAAGGTCGCGGCCAAGGGCGGACCGCACTGCGCGGATCAGGGATTGCCGCACCTGGCGCCGGGCACCAAGCCGCCGTTCCTGGTGACCGATATCGGGGCCAACCCGGCGCAGTACGGCAATCAGGGCGTGCTGCTGAACTCCGATGGTCTCAAGCAGATCCTGTACGGCCCGCTGGACGGTCCGCCGCGGAACTCCGCACAGATCGGACAGCCCGGCTGATGCGGTCACTACGGGCAACGGGGTTGAAGTTCACCGCATTCGCGGTCGTGATGGTCGTCGCGACGGCCTTCCTGTTCATGACGTTCGCCCAGTACCGCACCGGTCCCACAAACGGATACACCGCGGTGTTCGCCGACGTGTCGCGGCTCAAGCCCGGTGACAGCGTGCGGGCCGCCGGTATCCGGATCGGCACGGTGGACACGGTGAGTTTGCGCGCCGACGCCACCGCCCTGGTGACCTTCGACGCCGACCGCGACGTCGTGCTGACCACGGCCACCAAGGCGGCCGTGCGCTATCTCAACCTGGTCGGCGACCGCTACCTCGAGTTGGTCGACGCACCGGGACCCACGACGACGTTGCCTGCGGGTTCGCAGATCCCGATCGACCGAACTCAGCCGGCTCTGGACCTCGACCTGCTGCTCAGTGGCCTCAAGCCGGTGATTCAGAGCCTGAGCCCGCACGACGTCAATGCGCTCACGTCATCGCTGGTGCAGATCCTGCAGGGCCAGGGCGGCACCGTCGAGTCACTGTTCGCCAAGACCTCGTCGTTCACCAATGCCCTGGCCGACAACGACAGCGTCATCGCGCAGCTCATCGACAACCTGAAGGTGGTGCTGTCCGCGCTGACGGCAGAGGGTGACCGATTCTCGACGGCGATCGACCGGATCGAGAAGCTGATCACCGGATTCGCCGGTGACCGGGATCCGATCGGAGCCGCAATCGCCGCTCTCGACGCGGGCACCGCATCACTGGCCGATCTGCTCACCCGTGCGCGGCCACCGCTGGCGGGCGCGGTCACCGAGTTGAGCCGGCTGGCGCCAATCCTGGATCAGGACAAGGACAGAGTGGATCGCGCGCTGGCGAAGGCGCCGGAGAATTACCGCAAGCTGACCCGTCTGGGCGCCTACGGCAGCTTCATCCAGATGTATGTGTGCGGCATGTCGGTGCGGGTGACCGACCTGGAGGGCAGGACGGCCGTCTTCCCGTGGCTCAAGCAGACCGGCGGGAGGTGTGCCGAGCCGTGATGTTGAAATACCGTGGCGGAGCATTGATTCGGGCCGGGTTCATCGGCGTCTCGGTGGCGGTGCTGGTTGTGCTCGTCGGACTGGCGCCTCAGCGGTTGTGGTCGTGGGCGACCGAGGTGCGATACCAGGCGGTGTTCCCGGAGGCCGGTGGGCTGGTCGCAGGCAACGATGTGGTGATCTCCGGCATCAAGGTCGGTAGCGTGTCGGCCGTATCGCTGCTGCGCGGTGATGCCCTGGTCACCTTCACGATCGACGGCACCGTCCATCTGGGATCACAAACCACCGCACATATCAAGACCGGAACTGTGCTCGGCGCCAGAATCGTCACATTGGTTCCAGCGGGCGAGGGCATGCAGAAACCCTCTGAGCCCATTCCGATTTCACGAACATCCTCGCCGTATGTGCTCACCGACGCCGTCGGCGATCTCACCACGAACACAGCGGGACTCGACACCGCGTCGTTGAATCAGTCGCTGGAGACGCTCTCGGACACCATCGACGCGATGGCACCGCAGCTGGGGCCGACCCTGGACGGGTTGACGCGGCTGTCCCGGTCGATGAACAACCGCAACGACACCCTGCGCGAGCTCCTGCGCAGCGCTTCGGAGCTAGCCGGTGTGCTGTCCGAACGCCGCGAGCAGGTCAACGCACTGATCCTCAACGGCGCGGATCTGATCTCGGTCCTGGCGCAGCGGCGCCAGGCGATCGCCGACCTGCTGGCCAACACATCAGCGGTGAGCAGACAGCTCTCGGGTTTGGTGCACGACAACGAAGACAAGCTGGCACCCACCCTGCAGAAACTGAATTCGGTGACGGCGGTGCTGCAGAAGAACAACGACAACATCGCCAAGGCGCTCCCGGGACTCGCCAAATACGAAATCACCATGGGCGAGGCCGTTTCCAGCGGCTTCTACTACCAGGCCTACACCGCCAACGTCGTACCCGCAGAGTTCCTGCAGCCGTTCTTCGACTACGCGTTCGGTTTCCGCCGTGGAGTGGACGCAGGACAGCCGCCGGACAACGCGGGACCCCGGGCGGAATTCCCATTCCCGTACAACGGAATTCCGCCGCAACCGCAGGAGGGGCCACGATGACAGCTCGCGGCAGAATCGTCGCGGCGACGGCCGCGGTATTGGTCACGCTCGGTGCCGCAAGCACCGCGTTCCTGGTTCGTCACTCGTGTTATCCCGCAACGACGGTCACGGCCTACTTCACGGCCGCCAGCGCGATCTACCCCGGCGACGAGGTTCGGGTCTCCGGGGTCAAGGTGGGCAAGATCGATTCGATCGAGCCCACCGGCAAGCAGGTCAAGATGGTGCTCAGTATCGACCCCGGGGTGTCCATTCCGGCCGGTGCGAGGGCGGTGATCGTCGCGCAGAACCTCGTCGCCGCCCGCTACCTGCAGCTCACACCCGCCTATCGGGATGTCGGCCCGACCATGCCGTCGGGCGCGGTGATACCCGTCGAGCGAACGGCCGTTCCCGTCGAGTGGGACGACGTCAAAACCCAGTTGATGCGCCTGTCGACCGATTTGGGACCGACCAGTGATTCGGCCCGGCCGGCGCTGTCCCGGCTGATCGACGACACCGCGGACGCCATGGGCGGCAACGGCATCAAGCTGCGCCAGATGCTGGCCCAATTATCCTCGGTTGCGCGGATTTTCGCCGACGGTAGCGGCAACGTCGTCGACATCATCAAGGGCCTCCAGAACCTGGTGACGGCGCTGCACGACAGCAGCGGCGCGATCGTCGACTTCGAACACCGACTTGCCGCGTTGACCGGCACGCTGGACGACAACACCGGCGATCTCGACGCCGCACTGCGCGACCTCGCGACAGCGACCGTGGACGCCCAGCGCTTCGTCGGCGGAAGCCGTGAGCTGACCGTCGAACAGATCCAGCGCCTGACCGACGTCACCCGGAACCTGGCAGACAACGGCAATAGCCTCCAACAACTGCTGCACGTGGCGCCGAATGCCTTTGCCAATTACTACAACGTGTACAACCCAGACACCGGCGACAACATCGGGTCCATCGTCTTCAACGATTTCGCCAACCCCATCCAGTTCATCTGCGGGCAGATCGGCGCCATCGAGAATGCCACCGCGGCGGAGACCGGAAAGCTGTGCGCGCAGTACCTCGGTCCGGCACTGCGACTGCTCAGCTTCAACCTCATCCCCTTCCCGATGAGTCCCTATCTGATGAAGGCGCCGTCCCCGGAGAACCTCCTCTGCTCCGATCCCGCACTTGCCCCCGGCGGATCGGGCCCGACGCCAGGCCCGCCCGAGTCGCCGCCGGCGATCTCGGCCTACACAGGAGCGCCGACACCGTGACATGTCGTCGCCTCTGGGCTGTCGCCGCGGTCGCGGTCCTCGCGTCCGGCGCGTCCGGTTGCGGGTTCCGGGGACTGAACTCCCTGCCGCTGCCGGGAACCGAGGACCGGCATGACGCCAACGTCTTCCACATCGAGATCGCCAATGTCGGCATGCTGGAATCCAATTCACCGGTTCTGGTCGACGACGTCGTGGTCGGCACCGTCGGCGCCATGCGGCTGCGAAACTGGCACGCCGACGTCGACGTCTACATCCGCCCCGATGTCGTCGTGCCCGCCAATGCGGTCGCCATCGTCGGGCAGACCAGTCTGCTGGGCTCCATGCACCTGGAACTGGACCCGCCCGTCGGTGAACCGCCCACCGGCAGGCTGCTGCCCGGGGCGACGATTCCGCTGAGTAAGTCCTCGACCTACCCATCCACCGAGCGGACCTTGTCCACCCTCTCGGCGGTCGTCAACGGCGGGGGACTGGGGCAGATCGGCGACGTGATCCGCAACGCCAACACCGCACTGTCCGGACGGCAGGGCCAGGTGCGTGATCTGCTGCGGCGCCTGGACACCTTCGTCGGCGCACTGGATGCCCAGCGCGCCGATCTGATCGACATGATCCATCAGCTGAACAGGTTCACCGGCACGTTCGCATCACAGCGTGACGTGATCAGCCGTGCGCTGCAACGGGTTCCCGCGGCCCTCGACGTGCTGAACCGGGAACGTCCACGCATCGTCACCGCGCTGGACAAGCTGCGGACGTTCAGCGCATCGACCACGGACCTGATCGATGCGACCCAGAGCGATCTGGTCGCGAACCTGCGTAACCTCGAGCCGACGATCAAAGCACTGGCCGACGTCGGCCCCGAACTCGACACCGCACTCGCCTTCGCCGTCACCTACCCGTACAGCCAGAGCTATATCGATCGCGCCGTACGTGGTGACTACGTGAACATGTTCCTGGTCGCCGACCTCACGGTCCCGCGGCTCAAGCGGACCCTGTTCCTCGGTACCCGGTGGGGCGATGAGAACGCCAAACTCATTCCTGCGCCTGGTGATCCGTGGTACCTCAACTACACCTACGATCCGCTCCGGACCGGCATCACGGACTCGGCCCCGGCGGCGGCCCCTGCCGGCGGAGGTGGCTGATGCTGACTCGCCTCGTACGCATCCAGCTGGTGATCTTCGGTATCGTCGCCCTCGTCGGCCTGCTGCTGATGACCTTCGTCTTCGTTCAGGTTCCGACATTGCTGGGGATCGGAAAGATCACGGTCACCCTGCAGTTGCCCAGCGGCGGCGGTCTGTACCGGTTCTCGAATGTGACCTATCGCGGTGTGCAGGTCGGCAGGGTCACCGCCCTGCGGCTCACCAAGCAGGGCGCGGAAGCCTCTCTGTCGCTGGATACTTCGCCGAAGATCCCGGTCGATCTACGGGCCGAGGTTCGCAGTGCGTCGGCGATCGGCGAACAGTATGTGGATCTGCGGCCGCAGAGCGGGGGAGGTCCGTACCTGCGCGACGGATCGGTGATCCGGGCGCAGCAGACCATCATCCCGCAGGCTGTCGGCCCGATGCTGGACCGGGTCAGCGCGCTGGTCAACAGCATTCCCGGTGACAAGCTCTCACACTTGATCGACGAATCGGACCAGGGTCTGCGCGGTGCGGGCTATGACTTGTCGTCCCTGCTGGACTCGTCGGCCACCGCGATCGGCAAGATCGGCGATGTCGGTGATCGCACCCGGACGTTGATCGACGACGCTGTGCCGTTGCTGAATTCACAGGTCGCCACAACGGACTCGCTGCAGGTGTGGGCACGCGGGCTGGCCAACGTCACTCAGACGGTGTCCGATGACGACGACCAGGTGCGCACACTGCTGCGGACCGCCCCCGCGGCGGCGAACGAGGTCACCCGGCTGCTCGACCAGGTGAAGCCCACGCTACCGGTGTTGTTGGCCAACCTGAGCGCTCTGGGGCAGATCCTGGTCACCTACAACTCCTCGCTGGAGCAGCTGCTGGTGTTGTTGCCGCCGGCGATCGCCAGCACGCAGGCGTTCGGGTTGCCGACCAACAACCCGACGGGACTGCCGGTGGGGGAGTTCGCGATCACGCTCGGGGATCCGCCTCCGTGCACTGTCGGATTCCTGCCCCCGTCGTCATGGCGATCTCCGGCGGATACGACAACGATCGACACCCCGGACGGCTTGTATTGCAAACTGCCGCAGGATTCGCCGATCGCAGTTCGCGGTGCCAGGAATTATCCGTGTGTGGGCAAGCCAGGGAAACGCGCCCCGACCGTCGAGATGTGCGACAGTGACCAACCATTCGTGCCAACGGCGGTTCGCCAGCACGCGGTCGGTCCCTATCCGATCGACCCGAACCTGATCTCGCAAGGGGTCCCGCCGGACAGCAGAGTTCCGGGATTGGCGCCCAGCGCATTTGACACAGCCGGCGACGCCAGGGTGTCGGTGGTTCCGTACAACCCGGCAACCGGCAGCTATGTCACCCCGAACGGGCAGCGCTATGTGCAGTCGGACCTGGGGGCGCCCAAACCGCCCGCGTCGTGGAAAGACCTGCTGCCGTGTTAGGTGAGCGGCGCGAGACCGGACCGCACCAGGTCGACGCTGGTGGACACCACCTCGCGCAGGTCGGTCGTGCAGCCGTCCCGGCCCCACCGCTCCACCGCGACGACAAGGGCAGCGGCCAATGCGGCACCGGCCACTTCGGCGATCAGGTCGACGTCCGAGAGTTCGGGGTAACGGCGCCTGACGAATTCGGTCAGCACATCGGCGAACGACGCCTGAACCACCCGAAGGTGGCCCGCGGTGCGCTCGCCGTCGAGCAGGGTCGCCCGCAGGATGGCAGCCTGGCGGACGATTTCGAGGTCGTGCGGGAAGCTGACCACGCTGCCCAGCACCGCGTCGAAGATCGATTCGTTGGCCGGGCGCCGTGCCAAAGCCTCGGCGAACCATTCGAGTTGAGTTTCGTAGTCCTGGAACAGCACCGCTTCTTTGGTCGGGAAATGCCGGAAGAACGTGCGCTGTGTGACGCCTGCGTCGTCGGCGAGCTGAGCGACCGTCACGTTGGCGAAACCGTCGCGGGCGAACCGCGCCAGCGCCACCTCGCGCAGCGCCTCGCGCGTCGAAGTCCTGCGTCGCTCGTGCGCGTTCGTCATTACGGCATTTTCGCACAATCCTTTTCGCCAATTCACCACAGTCGCGACATCAGTCCCATCAAGTGAGGAGAAACCAGCAATGAGTGATTACGACGCGATCGTCATCGGGGCCGGCCACAACGGCCTCACCGCAGCAGCGGTTCTGCAGCAGCAGGGCCTGCGGACAGTGGTTTTGGAGCAGAACACGTATTCCGGTGGCATGGCGGCAACCGTCGAGTTGATCGACGGTTTCCGTTACGAGATTGCCGGCTCGGTGCAGTTCCCCACCGCACCCGAGGTCGCTGACGCCTTGGAGCTGCACACGATTCCGCAGGTCCACTCCGAAGTGCAGTCGGTGAACCTCGGCGAAGCCGGGGAGGAACCGATGATCCTGTACAGCGACCCGATGAAGTACATGACGCACCTGTCCGAGAAACACGGCGCCGACTCGGTTCTTGGGATGGCCAAGATGCTCGAATGGACCACCGGCCCGACGCGTGCGCTCGGGCGGTTCGAGGCGCGCACCCCACCCAAGACACTAGACGAGATGTATGCCTGCGCGACAAACGAATCCGAGCGGCGTGCCATTCACGAGATGCTGTTCGGCACCGCCATGGACGTCATCGATCGCAACTTCGGTGACAAGGAGAAGTACGCGACGATCCGGGGCATGCTGGCCTTCCTGGCCATCAACTCCACCTATCGGGGCCCGTTCACCCCGGGAAGCGCAACGTGTCTGGCATTCGCGATGGGCGTTCCGGACATGAATGCCACGATGATGACGAAGCTGGAAGGTGGCATCGGTGCGGTATGTGATCACCTCAAGGATCTGCTCATCGATCGTGGCGGCGAGATCCGCTACCGCACCAAGGTCGATCAGATTCTCGTCGAGGACGAGCGGGTCACCGGTGTGCGGTTGCGCGACGGGTCGGTGTTGAGTGCCCCGGTTGTGGTATCGAATCTGTCCCCGGACCTGACGCTCATCGACATGGTCGGAACCGAGCATCTGCCGGGCAACCTGGTGGAACGTCTCGCCGGGCGCGACCATCGGGCCACCTTCATCCAGATGCATTTCGCCCTCGATGGTTTGCCGGAGTTCGCGTCGCCCTACGAGCTGCTCAACGAACCCGGCATGCAGCAGTCAGTCGGAGTCTTCGGGACACCCGAAGAGCAGCAACGGCAATGGGAGATGGCCAGGGCCGGGATACTTCCCGACAATCCGTCGTTCGGCATGCAGATCCCGTCGGTTTCCGATCCGAGCCTGGCGCCCCCGGGGAAGCACGCCGCGAGCGCCTACGCGTACGGGTTCCCGGTCGAGGCACCCCGCGAGCAGCATGGACGCCTCAAGCAGGAGATGGCGGAGACGGTGATCGACAAGATCACCAAGTTCGCGCCGAACTTCCGGGAGATCCAGATTCGGCACATCACGTTCGCGCCGTACCACATGCAGACGATGTTCGGCGCCCCCGACGGTGACTTCTGCCACGGACTGCTGCATCCGGACCTGATGGGCCCGAATCGCCCGGGCCCCAAGGGTTTCCTCGATCTTCCGATTCCGATCAAGGGACTCTATCTTGGTGGCGCCGGGTGCCATGGCGGGCCGGGAATCACGTTCGTGCCGGGCTACAACGCAGCGTATGCCGCGCTCGACGACCTGGCGGCGTCATGACCTACGTCATCGGCGAGCCGTGCGTCGACATCCGGGACAAGGCCTGCGTGGACGAATGTCCGGTCGACTGCATCTACGAGGGGCAGCGGATGCTCTACATCCATCCCGACGAGTGCGTCGACTGCGCGGCGTGTGAGCCGGTGTGTCCGGTCGAGGCGATCGTGTATGTCGAGGATGCGTCTTCCGATTGGCTGCCGTACGTGGCCGCCAATGCGGACTTCTTCGTCGACCTCGGATCACCCGGCGGTGCACGTGGATTGGGCCGGCAATCGTTCGATGCGCCGTTCGTGTCGGGGCAGCCGCGAAGGGATACCGCGGCGGGCTAGCGGAACTCCTCGGCGCAGGCCTCGATCCAGTCGGAGCGCCACGATGCGGGCGCATCGTCGAGCAGCTCGCCGGGCATCAGCCATTCGTAGATCTCGGCGTAGGTGCGGGTGCGCTGACCTTCGATGCGGCGGTTGAGCATGGCCGGCTCGAGCTCGTCGAATCCGTTCAGTCCCATCGACGCCACGATCTGGGCGGCGCTGGCGACGGTGGCCCGCTGGAAGTTGACCACTCGTTCGGTCTTGTCGGAGACGTACAGCGCCCGCGCACGGCCCCGGTCCTGGGTAGTCACTCCGGTCGGGCATTTGTTGGTGTTGCACTTCATCGCCTGGATGCAGCCGACCGCGAACATCATCGCGCGCGCCGACATCGTGAAATCCGCGCCCTGGCAGATGCGGCTGACGATGTCCACCCCGCTGGCGACCTTGCCTGACGCGCCGATTCTGATGTGCCCCCGCAACCCGGTCCCGACCAGCGCATTGTGCACCAGCATCAGTCCCTCGGTCAGCGGCATGCCGACGTGGTCCTCGAATTCCTGTGGCGCCGCGCCGGTTCCGCCTTCGGAACCGTCGACGATGATGAAGTCCGGGGTGATACCGGTGTGCAGCATGCCCTTACAGAGGGACAGGAATTCGGTGCGCGCCCCGATGCACAGCTTGAACCCGATCGGCTTACCGCCGGACAGGCTGCGCAGCGTCGCGATGAAATGCATCATCTCCACCGGCGTGTGAAAGGCGGTGTGCGCCGGCGGTGAGACGACGGTCTTGCCGATCGGCACCCCTCGGGTCGCCGCGATCTCCGCGCTCACCTTGGCGCCGGGCAACACCCCGCCGAGGCCGGGTTTGGCGCCCTGGGACAGCTTGATCGAGATGGCCTTCACCGAAGGCAGCGCGGCCTTCTCCTCGAACAGGGCGGCGTCGAAATGCCCGTCGGCGTCGCGGCACCCGAAGTACCCCGAGCCGATCTCCCAGATCAGGTCGCCGCCGTATTTGAGGTGATACGGGCTGATCCCGCCTTCCCCGGTGTCATGGGCGAAGCCGCCGCGAGCCGCCCCGCCGTTGAGAGCTTCGATGGCATTGCCGGACAGCGCCCCGAAGCTCATCGCCGAGACGTTGAACAACGCGATGTCATAGGGCTGGGCACAGTCCGCGCCGCCCAGCCGGACCCGGGGCGCCAGCTCCGACGCGAAACGGGCGCGCAGGGAATGCCGGAGAAACTCGTAGCCCAGCGCATTGACGTTGCGCTCGGTGCCGAACGGCTCGTCGCTCTTGGTGCCCTTGGCCCGCTCGTAGACCATGTCGCGGGTTTCCCGGTCGAAGGGGGTGCCGTCGGTGCTCGACTCGATGAAGTACTGCTGGATCTCGGGGCGCAGCGCCTCGGCCAGGAACCGGACGTGCCCGAGCACCGGGTAGGACCGCAGGATGGTGTGCCGGGTCTGCAGCAGATCCCAGGTGCCCAGTGCCGCGACTGCGGCCACCGGCACCGCGAGCAGCCACCACCACGGGCTGAATTGCAGCGCCAGTCCTGCCATGGCCAGCGCCACCGCCCACACGGCTGCGATTGGAATGGCTCTGAGCATGGGGCGTCCTTGGGGTGAAATGCCTGCGAAGCGTCATTCTGGCATCACCTATGATCGGCACTTGCGTCACATCCGTGGTGCAAACAGCCCCGTTTCGCAGAAGGAGCGTTTCGCCGCGTGGGTGACCAACCCGTCGACTTGTCGCAGGAATCGTTGACGACGGCCGTCAGCGCGGCCCGGCACGCCTTCGAGCTGGCCGCCGACCTGGACGCACTGGCCCGCGCCAAGACCGAGCACCTCGGCGATCGCGCACCGCTGGCGCTGGCCCGCCAGGCGCTGGCCGGCCTGCCCAAGGAGGACCGCTCCGAGGCCGGCAAGCTGGTCAACGTCGCCCGTGGCGACGCCCAGCGCAGCTACGACGATCGGCTGGCGGCACTGCGCGCCGAACGCGACGCGGCGGTACTGGTGGCCGAGGCCATCGACGTCACCCTGCCCTCGACCCGGGAGCCCCTCGGGGCGCGGCACCCGATCACCATCCTGGCCGAGCACGTCGCCGACACCTTTGTCGCGATGGGCTGGGAGCTGGCCGAAGGTCCTGAGGTCGAGACCGAGCAGTTCAACTTCGATGCGCTGAACTTTCCGCCCGACCATCCGGCGCGCAGCGAGTCCGACACCTTCCACATCGCGCCGGAGGGGTCGCGGCAGCTGCTGCGCACGCACACCTCCCCGGTGCAGGTGCGCACCCTGCTCGACCGCGAGCTGCCGGTCTACATCGTGTCGATCGGCCGCACCTTCCGCACCGACGAGCTCGACTCGACCCACACCCCGGTCTTCCACCAGGTCGAAGGTCTCGCGGTGGATCGTGGCCTGACGATGGCCCACCTGCGTGGCACGTTGGATGCGTTCGCCCGCTCGGAGTTCGGCGAGGGCGCCCGCACCCGCATGCGGCCACACTTCTTTCCGTTCACCGAACCCTCGGCCGAAGTGGACATCTGGTTCCCCAACAAGAAGGGCGGCGCCGGCTGGGTCGAGTGGGGTGGCTGCGGCATGGTCAACCCGAATGTGTTGCGCGCCGCCGGTATCGACTCTCAGGTGTACTCCGGCTTCGCATTCGGTATGGGCCTGGAGCGCACCCTGCAGTTCCGCAATGGCATCCCCGACATGCGCGACATGGTCGAGGGCGACGTGCGGTTCTCGCTGCCGTTCGGGGTCGGGGTCTGATGCGCCTGCCCTACAGCTGGCTCCGTGAAGTCGTTCAGCGCGGCGCACCGGGCTGGGACGTCGAGCCACATGATCTGGAGCAGGCGCTGATTCGCGTCGGTCACGAGGTCGAGGACATCATCACGCTGGGACCGGTCAGTGGGCCGCTGACCGTCGGGCGGGTCACCGCGATCGAGGAGCTCACCGAGTTCAAGAAGCCGATCCGCGCCTGCAAGGTCAACGTCGGCGAGGAGAGCGACCGCGATATCGTCTGCGGTGCAACGAACTTCGCCGTCGGGGATCTGGTGGTCGTGGCGTTGCCCGGCGTCACGCTACCCGGCGACTTCCACATCGCCAGCCGCAAGACCTACGGGCGACTTTCGGACGGCATGATCTGCTCTGCCGCCGAATTAGGCTTGGGTGCCGATCATTCCGGGATCATGGTGCTGCCGCCGGGAACTGCAGAGCCGGGGGCCGACGCCATTGGCGTGCTCGGTCTCGACGACGTGGTCTTCGACCTGGCCGTCACACCGGACCGTGGCTACTGTATGTCGGTGCGCGGCATCGCCCGCGAGATCGCCTGCGCGTACGACCTGGATTTCGTCGACCCCGCCTTCGATCCGGACCGAGTGCCGCCGCTGCCCGTGGAAGGCCCGGCGTTGCCGGTCACGGTCGAATCCGGCACCGGTGTAAGCCGTTTCGCGCTGCGCCCGGTCACCGGCATCGACCCGAACGCGCGGTCGCCGTGGTGGCTGCGTCGGCGGCTGATGCTCTCCGGCATCCGGCCGATCTCGCCGGCCGTCGACGTCACCAACTACGTGATGCTCGAAATCGGTCACCCGAT
This sequence comes from uncultured Mycobacterium sp., assembly GCA_900078375.1. Lineage (GTDB taxonomy): Bacteria > Actinomycetota > Actinomycetes > Mycobacteriales > Mycobacteriaceae > Mycobacterium. The sequence continues at coordinate 40,161 of FLQS01000015.1, forward strand.
GCACGCCCATGATCGCAGCCGCATCAACGGCGAATTCATCGTCCGGTTCGCCAAGCCGGGGGAGACCGTCGTCACGCTCGACGACATCGAACGCAAACTCGATCCGGCCGACGTGCTGATCGTCGACGACGTCGCCACCGCAGCCATCGGCGGCGTCATGGGCGCGGGCACCACCGAGATCGACGACGACTCCACCGACATCCTGCTGGAGGCCGCGGTCTGGGATCCCGCCGCGGTGTCTCGCACGATCCGCCGCCTGCACCTGGTCAGCGAGGCCGGCCGGCGCTACGAACGTTCGGTCGATCCGGCGATTTCGGTGGCCGCCCTCGACCGGTGCGCGGCGCTGCTCGCCGAGATCGCCGGCGGCACCATCGAGCCCACGCTGACCGACTGGCGCGGTGACCCGCCGCGTGACGACTGGTCGCCGGCCCCGGTGCGGATGCGTTTCGACCTGCCCGACCGGATGGCCGGTGTCGAGTACGAAGGTGGCGCCGCCGTAAAGCGGTTGACGCAGATCGGTGCCGCCGTCTCTGAGGACGACGCCGACCCTGCGATTCTCGTGGTGACACCACCGAGCTGGCGGCCCGATCTGGTGCAGCCCGCCGACCTTGTCGAGGAGGTGCTGCGGCTGGAGGGGTTGGACAAGATCCCGTCGGTGCTGCCCACCGCCCCGGCCGGCCGCGGTCTCACCGCCGGGCAGAAGCGGCGCCGCGCGGTCGGCAAATCGCTGGGTCTGTCGGGCTATGTCGAGGTACTGCCCACCCCGTTCCTGCCCGCCGGGATCTTCGACACGTGGGGTCTCGCCTCGGAAGACGCCAGGCGATCCGTCGTTTCGGTGCTCAACCCGCTGGAGGCCGACCGGCCGCACCTGGCCACCACGCTGTTGCCGGCGCTGCTGGAAGCGTTGTCCCGCAACGTCTCCCGTGGTTTTGTCGATGTCGCGCTGTTCTCCATCGCGCAGGTGGTGCACCCGACGGAGCAGACCAAGGGCGTCGAGCTGATCCCGACGCATCGCAGGCCGAGCGACGAGGAGATCGCGGCGCTGGACGCCTCGCTGCCGAGCCAGCCGGTCCACGTCGGCGCCGTGTTGACCGGACTGCGCGAACCGCGCGGCCCGTGGGGCCCGGGGCGCCCGGTCGAGGCCGCCGACGCGTTCGAGGCCGTACGGATCATCGCCCGCGCGTGCGGGGTGGACGTCACGTTGCGCGCCGCGCAGCTCCTGCCGTGGCATCCGGGCCGCTGTGCGGAGGTCCTGGTGGACGGGCGGGTCGTCGGGCACGCCGGCCAGCTGCATCCCGCGGTGATCGAGCGCTCCGGGCTGCCGAAGGGCACCTGCGCGGTCGAGCTGGACCTGGATGCGGTGCCGATCACCGAGACGCTGGCCGCCCCGCGGGTCTCGCCCTTCCCGGCGGTCTTCCAGGATGTCAGCCTGGTGGTGGCCGGTGATGTCGCAGCACAGGCCGTGGTCGACGCGGTGCGCGACGGCGCCGGGGAGCTGCTGGAGGACGTGGCGCTGTTCGATGTGTACACCGGGCCGCAGATCGGCGAGGACCGCAAATCGCTGACACTGGCGTTGCGGTTCCGCGCCCCGGACCGGACGCTGACCGAGGACGAGGCCAGCGCCGCCCGCGACGCCGCGGTGGCCGCGGCCGCCGAGCTTTTGGGCGCCGAACTGCGGGGCTGAGTTTCTCTGCGCGAGCAGACGCAAAAGTCCCGGAAAGCCCGGCATGTCGGGGGCGTTTGCGTCTGGTCGCGAGGCCGTTTCAGAATTTATTTGCATCGCTCTGCATAAACATGCAGAATTAGCCACATGACTTCGGTGGCGATTGCCGGCGCCAGCGGCTATGCCGGCGGCGAGATCCTGCGCTTGGTGCTCGGGCATCCGGCCTACGCGGACGGCCGCCTGACCATCGGTGCGCTCACCGCCGCCGCCAGCGCGGGCACCCACCTGTCCGAACACCATCCGCATCTGTTGCCGCTGGCCGACCGGGTGCTCGAGCCCACCGAGCTCGACATCCTGGCCGGCCATGACGTGGTGTTCCTGGCCCTGCCGCATGGGCATTCCGCGGCCCTGGCCGAACAACTCGGCGAAGGCACCCTGATCATCGACTGTGGCGCCGACTTCCGGCTCACCGACGCCCACGACTGGGAGCGCTTCTACGGCTCCCCATACGCCGGTAGCTGGCCCTACGGGCTGCCCGAACTGCCCGGCGGCCGGGACCGGCTGCGCGGTGCCACCCGGATCGCCGTGCCCGGCTGCTATCCGACGGCTGCCCTGCTGGCCCTGTTGCCCGCCGTCGCCGCGGACCTCGTCGAGCCGGCCGTCACCGTCGTCGCGGTCAGCGGTACGTCGGGGGCCGGGCGCGCGGCCAAGGTCGACCTGCTGGGGTCGGAAGTGATCGGTTCGGCCCGGGCTTACAACATCGCCGGCGCGCACCGGCACACCCCGGAGATCGCCCAGGGTCTGCGCGCGGTGACCGACCGCGCCGTCACCGTCTCGTTCACCCCGGTGTTGATCCCGACGTCGCGCGGCATCCTGGCGACGTGCACTGCCCGCACCCTGGCGCCGGTGTCCGAGATTCGCGCGGCCTACGAAAAGGCTTATGACGCGGAGCCGTTCATCCACCTGCTGCCCGAAGGCCAGCTGCCCCGCACCGGCGCGGTGATCGGCAGCAACGCCGCGCAATTGGCCGTGGCCGTCGACGTCGACGCCGGCGTTCTGGTTGCGGTGTGCGCCATCGACAACCTGGTGAAGGGCACGGCCGGGGCGGCGGTGCAGTCGATGAACCTCGCACTGGGCTGGACTGAGACCGAAGGATTATCGATCGTGGGAGTGGCGCCGTGACGCTTGCAGAGCCCAAACTGGTTAGGAGTCAGGGGGTTACCGCCCCCGCCGGCTTCCGCGCGACCGGAGTCGCGGCAGGTATCAAGAAATCCGGCGCCCTGGACCTGGCGCTGGTGTTCAACGAAGGCCCCGACTATGCGGCTGCCGGGGTGTTCACCCGTAACCAGGTGAAGGCCGCCCCGGTGCTGTGGAGCCAGCAGGTGCTCACCACCGGCCGGCTGCGCGCGGTGCTGCTGAACTCCGGCGGCGCCAACGCCTGCACCGGGTCGGCCGGCTTTCAGGACACCCACGCCACCGCCGAAGCCGTCGCCGCCGCACTCAGTGATTGGGGCACCGAAACCGGTCCGGTCGAGGTCGCGGTCTGCTCGACGGGTCTGATCGGCGACCGGCTACCTCTTGCCAAGGTCCTCGCCGGCGTCACCGAGATCGTCCACGAACTCGGCGGCGGACTCACCGGCGGCGACGAGGCCGCACGTGCCATCATGACCACCGACACCGTGCCCAAACAGGTTGCGCTGCATCACTCGATCGAGTCGGGGGAGAATTGGACCGTCGGCGGCATGGCCAAAGGTGCCGGGATGCTGGCGCCGTCGCTGGCCACCATGCTGGTCGTGCTGACCACCGACGCCGTCGCCGACGCCGACGCCCTTGACACCGCGCTGCGCCGGGCCACCGCCAAGACTTTCGACCGCCTCGACGTCGACGGCAGCTGCTCGACCAACGACACCGTGCTGCTGTTGGCCTCCGGCGCCAGCGAAATCGCGCCCAGCCAAGAGGATCTGGATGCGGCTGTGCTGCGGGTGTGCGACGACCTCTGTGCGCAGCTGCAGGCCGATGCTGAAGGCGTGACCAAGCGGATCGCGATCACCGTCACCGGGGCGCCGAGCGACGACGACGCCGTCGTCGCGGCCCGGATCATCGCGCGCGACAGCCTGGTCAAGACGGCGCTGTTCGGCTCCGACCCGAACTGGGGCCGGGTGCTGGCCGCGGTCGGCATGGTGCCGTTCGAGATCGAGGCCCAGCGGATCACCGTGTCGTTCAACGGCTTCCCTGTCTGCGTCGACGGTGCCGGTGCGCCCGGTGCCCGCGACGTGGACCTGGCCGGCGCCGACATCGACGTGACCGTCGACCTGAAGCTCGGCGATGGGCACGCGACCATCCGCACCACTGACCTGTCACACGCCTACGTCGAAGAGAACTCGGCCTACAGCTCATGACCGCAACCGTGAACACCAAGGCCGCGGTCCTGGCCGAGGCGCTGCCCTGGCTCAAGCAACTGAACGACAAGATCGTCGTCGTCAAGTACGGCGGCAATGCGATGACCGACGACCGGCTCAAGGCCGCGTTTGCCGACGACATGGTGTTCCTGCGCAACGCCGGCATTCACCCCGTCGTGGTGCACGGTGGTGGCCCGCAGATCAGCGCAATGCTCAAACGGCTTGGCATCGCAGGGGAATTCAAGGGCGGCTTCCGGGTTACCACTCCCGAGGTGCTCGAGGTCGCGCGGATGGTGCTGTTCGGCCAGGTCGGCCGTGAGCTGGTGAATCTCATCAACGCGCATGGCCCGTACGCCGTCGGCATCACGGGTGAGGATGCGCAACTGTTCACGGCAGTCCGCCGGGGGGTCACGCTCGACGGAGTGCCCACCGACATCGGCCTGGTCGGCGACGTCGAGCACGTCAACACCGCGGCCGTGTTGGATCTTATTGCTGCTGGGCGTATTCCGGTGATCTCGACGATCGCGCCGGACATCGACGGTGTGGTGCACAACATCAACGCCGACACTGCTGCCGCGGCCGTCGCAAAGGCACTCGGTGCCGAGAAGCTGCTGATGCTCACCGATGTCGAAGGCCTCTACACCCGCTGGCCCGATCCCAACTCATTGGTCAGCCAGATCGACACGGAGATGTTGACTGAGCTGTTGCCCAATTTGGAAACCGGCATGATCCCCAAGATCGAGGCATGCTTGCGGGCCGTCGAAGGCGGGGTTCCCAGTGCGCATGTGATCGACGGCCGTGTCGAACACTGTGTGCTGGTCGAACTGTTCACCGACGAAGGCACCGGCACGAAAGTGGTTCCCTGATGACCCTTCTAGACAGATGGTCCGACGTCATGATGGACAACTACGGAACCCCACCGCTGGCACTGGCCAGCGGTGACGGCGCCGTGGTGATCGACGAGAACGGCAAGTCCTATCTGGATCTGCTCGGCGGCATCGCGGTCAACATCCTCGGCCATCGCCATCCCGCGATCATCGAGGCCGTCACCACCCAGCTCAACACCCTCGGCCATACGTCGAATCTGTATGCCACCGAACCGGGTATCGCGCTGGCCGAGGCACTCCTCGACCAGCTCGACGCACCGGCGCGGGTGTTCTTCTGCAACTCCGGTACCGAGGCAAACGAGGTCGCTTTCAAAATCACCCGGCTGACCGGGCGCACCAAACTCGTTGCCGCCCAGGGTGCCTTCCACGGCCGCACGATGGGGTCACTGGCGCTGACCGGCCAGCCCACCAAACAGGCGCCGTTCGAGCCGCTGCCCGGCGACGTCACCCACGTGCCCTACGGGGACGTCGATGCGCTCGAAGCGGCCGTCGATACCGACACCGCCGCGGTGTTCCTCGAACCGATCATGGGCGAGGGTGGCGTCGTCGTACCGCCGGAGGGCTACCTGGTCGCCGCGCGCGAGATCACCAGCCGGCACGGCGCGCTGCTGGCTATCGACGAGGTCCAGACCGGCGTCGGACGCACCGGTGCCTTCTTCGCCCACCAGCACGACGGCATCAGACCCGACATCGTCACCCTGGCAAAGGGTCTCGGCGGGGGATTGCCGATCGGGGCGTGCCTGGCCATCGGACCCACCGCGGACCTGCTGACCCCCGGGTTGCACGGCAGCACCTTCGGTGGCAACCCGGTGTGCACCGCGGCCGCTCTGGCGGTCCTGCGGGTGCTGGCCGCCGAAGACCTGGTCAACCGCGCCGATCTGCTCGGCAAGACCCTGAGCCACGGCATCGAATCGCTGAACCATCCGCTCGTCGACCACGTCAGGGGTCGCGGCCTGCTGCGCGGTGTGGTGCTCACCGCACCGCAGGGCAAGGCCGTCGAAATCGCCGCTCGCGATGCGGGATTCCTGGTCAACGCGGCCGCACCTGATGTGGTCCGGCTTGCGCCGCCGTTGATCATCACCGAAGTGCAGATCGATGATTTCCTGAGGGCATTACCGGCGATCCTGGATGAGGCGGCCCAATGAGCTCCCTGAGGCACTTCCTGCGCGACGACGACCTGACCCCCGAGGAGCAGGCCGATGTCCTCGAGCTGGCCGCCGCACTCAAGAAGGACCCGATGAGCCGGCGCCCGCTGGAGGGCCCGCGCGGTGTTGCGGTCATCTTCGACAAGAACTCCACCCGGACTCGATTCTCCTTCGAGATGGGCGTCGCCCAACTCGGCGGGCACGCCGTCGTGGTCGACGGCCGCGCCACCCAGCTCGGTCGGGAAGAGACCCTCGAGGACACCGGTCGGGTGCTGTCGCGTTACGTCGATGCGATCGTCTGGCGCACCTTCGCCCAGCAGCGGCTGAACGCGATGGCATCGGGGGCAACGGTTCCCGTCGTCAACGCGTTGTCCGACGAGTTCCACCCCTGTCAGGTGCTCGCTGACCTGCAGACCCTGGTCGAGCGCAAGGGCTCGCTGAACGGCCTGCGGATGACCTATTTCGGCGACGGTGCCAACAACATGGCGCACTCGCTGATGCTCGGCGGAGTCACCGCAGGCATTCACGTCACGATCGCTGCCCCGGCCGGCTTCGAGCCGCACCCGCTGTTCGTCGCGGCTGCCGAGCGGCGCGGCAAGCAGACCGGTGCGACGGTCACGCTGACCGCGGATGCGGTGGCCGGCGCCAAGGGTGCCGATGTGCTGGTCACCGACACCTGGACGTCGATGGGGCAGGAGAACGACGGCCTGGATCGGGTCGGACCGTTCCGGCCGTTCCAGCTCAACGCCGGCCTGCTCGGTCACGCTGATTCTGAAGCTGTTGTGCTGCATTGCCTTCCGGCGCATCGCGGGCACGAGATCACCGACGACGTGCTCGACGGCCCGCGCAGCGCGGTGTGGGACGAGGCCGAGAACCGGCTGCACGCACAGAAGGCGCTGCTGGTGTGGTTGTTGGAGCAGCGATGACGAGCGAGGTCAGCACCACACGAGCCGGGCGTCAAGCCCGCATCGTGGCGTTGCTGTCCTCGCAGTCCGTGCACAGCCAGAGCGAACTCGCGACGCTGCTGGCCGACGAGGGTATCGACGTCACCCAGGCGACCCTGTCGCGCGACCTCGAAGAGCTCGGCGCGGTCAAGCTGCGCGGCGCCGACGGCGGCGTCGGCGTCTACGTTGTGCCCGAGGACGGCAGCCCGGTGCGCGGGGTGTCCGGTGGCACCGAACGCGTCTCACGCCTGCTCGCCGATCTGCTGGTGTCCACCGACGCCAGCGGCAATATGGCCGTACTGCGCACCCCACCCGGGGCGGCGCACTATCTGGCCAGCGCCATCGACCGGGCAGCGTTGCCCGACGTCGTCGGCACGATCGCCGGCGACGACACCATCTTTGTGGTGGCCCGCGAGCCGATGACCGGCGCCCAACTGGCCACCATGTTCGAGACCATTCATTAGAAAACTAAATCCGCTCGAGACCTAAAGACTAAGGAGCACTTCATGTCCGAACGCGTCATCTTGGCGTATTCCGGCGGCCTGGACACCTCGGTGGCGATCAGCTGGATCGGCAAGGAGACCGGCAAAGAGGTCGTGGCCGTGGCCATCGACCTCGGCCAGGGCGGCGAGGACATGGACGTCGTTCGCCAGCGCGCCCTGGACTGCGGTGCCGTCGAAGCGGTCGTCGTCGATGCCCGTGACGAGTTCGCCGAGCAGTACTGTCTGCCGGCCATCCAGTCCAACGCCCTCTACATGGACCGCTACCCGCTGGTGTCGGCGCTGAGCCGGCCACTGATCGTCAAGCACCTGGTGTCGGCGGCGCGCGAACACCGTGGCGGCATCGTTGCACACGGCTGCACCGGCAAGGGCAATGACCAGGTCCGCTTCGAGGTCGGATTCGCCTCGCTGGCACCCGATCTGGAGGTACTCGCCCCGGTTCGCGACTACGCCTGGACCCGGGAGAAAGCGATCGCGTTCGCCGAGGAGAACGCCATCCCGATCAACGTCACCAAGCGCTCACCGTTCTCCATCGACCAGAACGTCTGGGGCCGCGCGGTGGAAACCGGTTTCCTCGAGCACCTTTGGAACGCCCCGACCAAGGACGTATACGACTACACCGAGGACCCGACGCTCAACTGGAACACTCCCGACGAGGTGATCGTCGGATTCGAGCATGGTGTGCCGGTGTCCATCGACGGTAATCCGGTCACGGTGCTGGAGGCTATCGTCGAGCTCAACCGGCGCGCAGGCGCCCAGGGCGTCGGGCGCCTCGACGTCGTCGAGGACCGGCTGGTCGGTATCAAGAGCCGGGAAATCTACGAAGCCCCAGGCGCGATGGTGCTGATCACCGCCCACGCCGAGCTCGAGCACGTGACGTTGGAGCGTGAACTCGGGCGATTCAAGCGCACGACCGACCGGAAGTGGGGCGAGCTGGTCTATGACGGCCTGTGGTTCTCGCCGCTGAAGCGGTCGCTGGAAGCCTTCGTGGCCAACACGCAAGAGCACGTGACCGGCGAGATCCGGATGGTGTTGCACGGCGGGCATATTGCCGTCAACGGCCGGCGCAGCCCAACCTCGCTGTACGACTTCAACCTGGCGACCTACGACGAGGGTGACACCTTCGACCAGTCGTCGGCCAAGGGCTTCGTCCACGTGCACGGCCTGTCGTCGAAGATTGCCGCGCGCCGGGACTTGGCAGGCAATCAGACGTGAGCACCAACGAGGGCTCGCTGTGGGGTGGGCGTTTCGCCGACGGGCCCGCGCCCGCGCTGGCGGCGCTGAGCAAGTCCACGCACTTCGACTGGGTGCTCGCGCCGTATGACGTCGCCGCCTCCAAGGCGCACGCCAAGGTGCTGCACCGGGCCGGTTTGTTGACCGACGAGCAGCGCGACGGGCTGCTGGCCGGTTTGGACAGCCTGGGTCAAGACGTCGCCGACGGCAGCTTCACCCCGCTGGTCACCGACGAGGACGTGCACGGGGCGCTCGAGCGTGGCCTGATCGACCGGGTCGGTCCCGACCTCGGCGGCCGGTTGCGGGCGGGCCGGTCCCGGAATGACCAGGTGGCCACGCTGTTTCGGATGTGGCTGCGCGACGGGATGCGCCGGGTTGCCGACGGAGCGCTGCAGGTGGTCTCGGCGTTGGCGACGCAGGCCGCCGCGCACCCGACCGCGATCATGCCCGGCAAGACCCACCTACAGGCCGCGCAGCCGATCCTGCTGGCGCACCATCTGCTGGCCCACGCCCACCCGCTGCTGCGTGATGTCGACCGCATCGCCGACTTCGACGACCGTACCTCGGTATCGCCCTACGGCTCGGGCGCACTGGCCGGCTCGTCGCTCGGCCTAGATCCCGACGCCATCGCCGCAGAACTGGGATTCGCTGCGGCAGCGGATAATTCGATCGATGCCACGGCATCCCGGGACTTCGCCGCCGAGGCTGCCTTCGTGCTGGCGATGATCGCCGTCGACCTGTCCCGGCTGGCCGAGGACATCATCTTGTGGAGCACAACCGAATTCGGCTACGCCACGTTGCACGACGCCTGGTCGACCGGCAGTTCGATCATGCCGCAGAAGAAGAACCCGGACATCGCCGAGCTGGCCCGCGGCAAATCCGGTCGGCTGATCGGCAACCTGACCGGCCTGCTGGCCACCCTGAAGGCCCAGCCGCTGGCCTACAACCGGGACCTGCAGGAAGACAAGGAGCCGGTGTTCGACTCCGTCGCGCAATTGGAGCTGGTGCTGCCCGCGATGGCGGGGCTGGTCGCTACCCTGCATTTCGACACCGAACGGCTCGCCGCGCTGGCCCCGGCCGGCTACACCCTGGCCACCGACGTCGCCGAATGGCTGGTGCGGCGCGGGGTGCCGTTCCGGGTCGCGCACGAAGCGGCCGGTGAGGCAGTGCGGATTGCCGAGGGCCGCGGCGTCGGGCTCGACGAGCTGACCGACGACGAGCTGGCGCAGATCAGCCCGGAGCTCACCCCCGATGTGCGCAAGGTACTGACGGTCGACGGATCGGTGTCCTCCCGCGACGCCCGCGGGGGAACGGCGCCGGTACAGGTGGCCAACCAGCTTGGTGTGGTTCGGGAGACCGCTGACCGATTGCGACTGCGCCTGCGGTGACCAAGCAGGGTTCGAGCGGTCGGTGTCATCGCCGAGAAGCAGGTGGTCAGTGTCAGCATTCTGATCGCGCGGATGGTCGCCACGGGCGGTCTGCTCCTGGTCGGCCGCTATCCGGTATCGGATGGCCGCGCCCCGGCCTGAGTCAGTCGACCAGCTCCGAGAGCTCCAGCCAGCGGTTCTCCTTCTCGGCCACCTCGGCCTCCAGCTCGCGCAGCTCCTGCGTCAACCGGCCGAGGCCGACATGATCGGATTGGTCGAACTCGGCCAGCTCGACGTGCTTGGCGTTCACCCGGTCGGACAGCTTCACCAGCACCCGGTCCAGGGACGCGATTTCCTTTTCCACACTGCGCAATTCGGCACCGGAGAGCGCCTGTGCGGCGGGCTCCCGAGCTGGCGCGGAAGCGTCACCGGCAGCCTGGCGGCGGGCGGCGAAGCGCAGATACTCGTCAATACCGCCCGGGAGATGACGCAGGTGGCCGTCGAGGATCGCATACTGCTGATCGGTGACCCGCTCCAGCAGATACCGGTCGTGGGACACCACGATCAGCGTGCCCGGCCACGAGTCGAGCAGATCTTCAGTGGCCGAGAGCATATCGATGTCGACGTCGTTGGTCGGTTCGTCGAGCACCAGCACGTTGGGCTCCTCGAGCAGCGTCAGCATCAGCAGCAGCCGCCGGCGCTGCCCGCCGGAAAGTTCACCCACCCGCGATGACAACTGGTCGCGGCGAAAACCCAAGCGTTCCAACAACTGTGTGGGAGTAAGCTCCTTGCCCTCGACCATATAGCCGGCGGGCAGCCGGCCGATGACTTCGCGGACCATATCGCCGGCGATATCGGTGAGCTGACTGGATTGCTGATCGAGCATCGCTAGCCGCACCGTCTTGCCGCGCTTGACCCGACCCGAATCGGGGGCCACCGTCCCGGCGATCAACCCCAACAGCGTCGACTTCCCCGCGCCGTTGGCTCCGACGATGCCCGTGCGCTCGCCGGGCCCGATGCGCCATTCCACATCGCGCAGAACGGGTTTCCCGTCATAGGACACCGACACGTCGAGCAGGTCGATGACATCTTTGCCCAGCCGGGCGGTGGCCAGTTTCGCCAGCTCGACGCCGTTGCGGATCGGTGGCACATCCTCGATCAGCTGGTTGGCCGCGTCGATCCGGAACTTCGGCTTCGAGGTTCGTGCCGGCGGCCCGCGGCGCAGCCAGGCGAGCTCCTTGCGCATCAGGTTCTGTCGCTTGGCCTCGGCGGCGGCGGCGACGCGGTCACGTTCGACACGCTGCAACACGTAGGCCGCGTAACCGCCGTCGAACGGTTCGACGACCCCGTCGTGCACCTCCCAGGTGGTGTTGGCGACCTCGTCGAGAAACCACCGGTCGTGGGTGACGATCAGCAGACCGCCGGTGGTGCGTGACCAGCGGGTCTTGAGGTGCTCCGCCAGCCACGTGATGCCTTCGATATCGAGGTGGTTGGTCGGCTCGTCGAGGCCGATCACATCCCAGTCGCCGATCAGCAGTTCCGCCAACTGGACGCGGCGGCGCTGGCCGCCGGACAGCCGTGCCACCGGTGTCTGCCAGTCGATATCGGAGACCAGGCCGGCGACGACGTCGCGGATCCGGGGGTTGCCCGCCCACTCGTGCTCGGGCAAGTCGCCGACCAGCAGCTGCCCGACGGCGGCGTCCGGTGCCATGGTGTCGGCCTGGTCCAGCGCGGTGACCCGCAGCCCGCCGCGCCGGGTCACCCGGCCGGCATGCGGTGCGATCCGTCCGGTGAGCATGCCCAGCAGGCTGGATTTGCCGTCGCCGTTGCGACCGACGATGCCGATGCGGGCGCCGTCGTTGACGCCGACGGTCACGGATTCGAAGACCACCTGCGTCGGATATTCGAGATGGAGCGCCTCGGCGCCGAGCAGGTGTGCCACTGGGAAGACCCTAGTGGCGCGACGATGCGGGGGAGGAACGACCCTGAGGAGGAGCGGCACAGTCGGGCCTAGTCGCGGGCCACCAAACCAGCGGGAAGTGGATCGGCGTTATGCCATGATGTGCTGGCTGTCGGGGCCCTATGCAGCAGCGACGTGGGACAGGGGAGAACACCTGTGGATCTGAACTTGTCGGCGGTCACCAGGCCTGTGGAACGCCTGATGGCGACGGCGCAGAACGGTTTCGAGGTACTGCGCTGGGGCGGCTTGGAAACCGGTGCGGTGCCCTCGTCGTATCAGATCGTCGAGAACAAGCCGATGTACAAACTCCGGCGCTACTTCCCGCCGGACAACAGGCCGGGGCAGCCGCCGGCCGGACCGCCGGTCCTGATGGTCCACCCGATGATGATGTCGGCGAACATGTGGGACGTCACCCGGGAGGACGGCGCGGTCGGCATCCTGCACGAGGGCGGGATCGACCCGTGGGTCATCGACTTCGGTTCGCCGGACGAGGTCGAGGGCGGCATGGAGCGCAACCTCACCGACCACATCGTGGCGCTCAGCGACGCCATCGACGCCGTGAAGGAGGCCACCGGCCAGAGTGTGCATCTGGCCGGCTACTCGCAGGGCGGCATGTTCTGCTATCAGACCGCGGCCTACCGGCGCACCAAGGACATCGCCAGCATCGTGGCGTTCGGCTCCCCGGTGGACACCCTGGCGGCCCTGCCGATGGGCATCCCGCCCAACCTCGGCGCGGTCGCCGCCGACTTCATGGCCGACCACATCTTCAACCACATCGACATCCCGGGCTGGCTGGCGCGCACCGGATTTCAGATGCTGGACCCGCTCAAGACCGCCAAGGCGCGCCTGGACTTCCTGTTCCAGCTGCACGACCGTGACGCCCTGCTGCCGCGTGAGCAGCAGCGGCGTTTCCTGGACTCGGAGGGCTGGATCGCCTGGTCCGGCCCGGCAGTGTCCGAACTACTCAAACAGTTCATCGCGCACAACCGGATGATGTCGGGCGGGTTCGCGATCAACGGTCAGCTGGTGACGCTGTCCGACATCACCTGCCCGGTGCTGGCGTTCGTCGGCGAGGTCGACGACATCGGCCAGCCGGCGTCGGTTCGCGGCATCAAACGGGCCGCGCCCACCGCCGACGTCTACGAGGTGATGATCCGAGCCGGTCACTTCGGCCTGGTCGTGGGATCCAAGGCGGCGACTGAGACGTGGCCGACGGTGGCGGACTGGGTGCGCTGGCAGTCCGGCCTGGACTCCCGGCCGGCCAATATCGCGCCGATGCAGGACAACACCGCCGAACCCGACGAGACAGGGGTGGCGTTGTCCGCGCGCGTGGTGCACACGGTGGCCGAAGTGTCGGGCCTGGCACTGTCGGCGGCCCGCGGCGCGGCCGATGCGGTGGTCAACGCCAACAAGTCGATGCGCACGCTGGCGGTGGAGACCGCCCGTACGCTGCCGAGGCTCACCCGGCTGGGGCAGATCAACGATCACACCCGCATCTCGCTCGGCCGCATCATCGACGAGCAGGCCGCGGGCGCCCCCAATGGCGAGTTCCTCCTGTTCGACGGCCGCGTGCACACCTACGAGGCGGTCAACCGCCGGATCAACAACGTCGTCCGCGGGCTGATCGGCGTCGGCGTACGTCAAGGCGAACGGGTCGGTGTACTGATGGACACCCGGCCGTCGGCGTTGGTGGCCATCGCCGCGCTGTCCAGGCTGGGTGCGGTGGCCGTGCTCATGCCGCCGGACGCCGACCTCGGGGAGGCGGTCCGGCTGGGCGGGGTCACCGAGGTCATCACCGACCCCGGCAACCTCGAGGCGGCGCTCGCGCTGCCGGTCCAGGCGCTGGTCCTCGGCGGCGGCGAGAGCCGCGACCTCAATCTGCCCGACCACAGCAACGTCATCGACATGGAGAAGATCGACCCGGACGCCGTCGAGCTGCCGGGCTGGTACCGGCCCAACCCGGGTTTCGCCCGCGACTTGGCATTCGTCGCCTTCAATTCGGTCGGCGGGGTCCTGGTGCCCAAGCAGATGACCAACTATCGGTGGGCGTTGTCGGCGTTCGGCACCGCCTCGGCCGGCGCCCTGGGCCGCGGCGACACCGTCTACTGCCTGACCCCGCTGCACCACCAATCCGGGCTGCTGGTCAGCCTCGGCGGCGCGGTCGTCGGCGGCACCAGGATCGCCCTCTCGCGCGGACTGGAACCCGACCGTTTCCGCACCGAAATCCGTCAGTACGGCGTCACCGTCGTCTCCTACACCTGGGCGATGCTGCGCGACGTCGTGGATGACACTGTCGACCCGGCCCTCCTGCTACGCGGCAACCACCCGGTCCGGTTGTTCATCGGCTCGGGTATGCCGCCCGGCTTGTGGTTGCGGACCGTCGACGCGTTCGCGCCGGCCAACATCGTGGAGTTCTTCGCCACCACCGATGGTCAGGCAGTACTGGCCAACGTGTCCGGTGCCAAAGTGGGCAGCAAGGGCCGCCCGCTGCCCGGCGGCGGCCAGGTCGAATTGGCGGCCTACGACCCGGTGGACGACCTGATCCTGGAGGACGACCGCGGGTTCGTGGTGGTCGCGGAGCCCAACCAGGTCGGAGTGCTGCTGGCCCGGCCATGGGGACCGATCGACCCGACGGCGTCCGTCAAGCGGGGCGTCTTCGCCCCGGGTGACACCTGGATCTCCACCGAATACGTCTTCCGCCGCGACGCCGACGGCGACTTCTGGCTGCTCGGGAATCGCCCACTGCTGATCCGCACCGCGCGGGGCGTGGTGTTCCCGGAGTCGGTCACCGACGCCGTCACCCGGATCAGTGCCGTCGACCTCGCCGCGACGTACGGGGTCGACGTACCAGGCGGCACGATTGCCGTCACCGCGATCACGCTGCGGCCCGGCATGACCGTCACCACCGCCGACCTCACCGACGCGTTCGCGGCGATGCCGGTCGGACCCGCGCCCGATATCGTCCACGTAGTGCCGGAAATCCCGCTCAGCGCCACCTATCGGCCTACGGCGTCGGCGCTGCGGGCCGAGGGAGTGCCCAAAGCATCGCGTAACGCCTGGACTTTGGAGCCCGATACGGGGGAGTACAAGCGCTTAACGGCTGCGGCACGTGCTCATGTCGGTGGTACCCAGGACTGAGCTTCTGCCCAGGTCGTGAAGCGCTGTTAGGCTCGCCGGGAGTCCCAGGTGCCAACGCGTCGGAGGAATGCATGCCAACCCAGACCGTTTCACGTCACTGGCGTCGCGCCGTTCGCGGCACGGCGATCGGTGCTCTGACCGCGGGGCTGCTGGTCGGCGTGGGTGCGCAGCAGGCGCTGGCCGATCCGACCACCGCACCGGCGACTCCGAGCGTCGACAGCAACGGGGTTCCGCAGTTCCAGAGCGCCGATCAGCTGCTGCTGTTCATCGATCAGGAGTACGACCAGGGCAGTGGCGGTGGTCAGCTGTCCAATCTGATCAAGCAGGTTATGAAGCTGCGCGCTCAGGGCATCAAGCCGTCGCGGACCAACATCGCGGAGATCCAGAACGCGCTGCAGTACCGCCCGAACCAGAAGCCGCTGGTCGAGGCGCTGCAGAACACTCTGGGCTATCAGCAGAAGATCTTCGCCCAGATGCAGCTCCTGCAGCAGGCGCAGCAGCGCCAGCAGAACAACGCGGTGATGGGCGCCGGTCAGATGCCCAGCGACGGCGCTCCCACCATCGGTGGCAATGGCGCTCCGGCCGCCGCCCCGCCGAGCCCGTAATCACGCTGTGCTCGACGACAAGCTGCTGAAGATCCTGGTGTGTCCGGCCGACCACGGCCTGCTGGTGCTCGTCGACGACGTCCTCTACAACCCGCGCCTGCACAAGGCCTACCGCATCGAGGACGACATCCCGGTGCTGCTGGTCGACGAGGCGGTCGACGTCGGGCCCGCGGAACATGAGCGCCTGATGGCGCAGTCGGGCTCCTAACGTCACAGCCGATGTGGCGTAGCGTCGCGACCATGGTCGACAATGGCGTCGCCGAGCAGGTTCGCGGTGAACTCGCCAAGTGGGATCCCGCCCTCACCAGACGGGTGACCGAGGCGGCCTCGCCGTTGATTCGGATGTACTTTCGCGCGGAGGTGCGCGGCTTGGAGTTGTTGCCGCCGTCGGGCGCAGCCCTGCTGGTATGCAATCACTCCGGTGGCATGCTCACGCCCGATGTCCCGGTCTTCGGCCCCGCCTTCTACGCCAAGTTCGGCTACGACCGCCCGCTGTACACGCTGGCCCACTACGGAATCTTCCTCGTGCCGTGGGGGCCACTGCTGCCGCGCCTGGGCGTCGTGCACGCCAGTCCCGAGGCCGCGACCGCGGCCTTGCGGTCCGGTGCGGTGGTGCTCGTGTTTCCGGGCGGCGACTACGACGCCTATCGGCCCACGTTGCAGCGGAACGTGATCGACTTCGACGGCCGCACCGGCTACGCGCGCACCGCGATCGAAACCGGTGTGCCGATCGTGCCGATGGTCTCCATCGGCGCGCAGGAAACCCAGTTCTTCCTCAGCCGGGGCACCGCGATGGCGTATCGGCTGGGGCTGCCACGGATACGCATGGAGATCCTGCCGGTCACCGTCGGCCTTCCGTTCGGGTTGACCGTGACGGTTCCACCGAACCTGCCGCTGCCGTCGAAGATCGTGATGGAAGTCCTCGAACCTGTTGACCCCTTCGCCTTCGGCAAGAACCCGGACATCGACGAGGTCGACGATCATGTCCGCCGCGTCATGCAGCGCGCGCTCGACCGGCTGGCCAGCCAACGGCGCTTCCCGATCCTGGGATGACGTCAGGCGAGTGCGGGCAGGTCTCCGGTGAGATAGCGCTGCAGGGTCGGCGCGATCGTCGCGGCGACGCGGTCGGCCGGCAGCGACGCGAACGGTTCGACACCGACGATGTGGCGCGCTATCACCACACCCATCAGTTGCGACGCCACGAATTGCACTCGCAGACGCCCACTTCCCGGCGGGTTGTCGACGCGGGGCGCGACCTCGGCGGTGATGACCTCCTGCAGGAACGACCGGACCAGGCTGACGTCGGAGCCGGTCAGCAGCGATCGGATCGTGGCGACGAGTGCGGCGCCCATCTCCGAATCCCACAGCGGCAGCAGGATTGCGGGCAGGACATGCCCGAGTTCCTCGACCGGGGTATCCCGCAGCGGCACCAGAATGCTCATCGGGTCGATCGGGATGTTGATCGCGGCGGCGAACAACTGCTGCTTGGTGCCGAAATAGTGGTGCACCAATGCCGAGTCGACGCCGGCGGCGGCGGCGATCGCACGGATTGACGTCTTGTCGATACCGTTGTGGGCGAACAACTCTCGTGCGTTTGCCAGAATCCGGTCCCGAGCGTCTGATGCGCCGCGGGGACGGCCGGGACGTTTCGGTTGCGGGTCGGCCGTCATGGAGTGCGCCGTCGCAGGGTCGCCGCGGCCAGCGCCATCGCCGCGAGAGCGAACGCCAGGACGACGATGATGTCCCGGATGGCCGTGTCGGTCAGGCCGGTGTTGGCATTGACTTCCCGCAGGGCTTCCAGCGCGTAGCTGGCCGGCATCGCGTTGCTGATCCACTCCAGCCAGGGCGGCATCTGATCGCGCGGCACGATGATCCCGGCCAGCAGCAGCTGCGGGACGATGAACACCGGCATGAATTGCACGGCCTGAAACTCGGTGCGGGCGAACGCACTTGCCAACAGTCCGAGTCCGACGCCCAACACCGCGTTGATGACGGCGATGACGAACACCCAGACCGGGCTGCCCTTCGTGTCGAAGCCCAGCAGCCAGAACGCCACAAGGCAGGCCAAGACCGCCTGCGCAGCGGCGGCGACCGAGAACGCCGTGCCGTAGGCGGCAAGCAGGTCCAGCCGGCGCAGCGGGGTGGTCAGGATGCGCTCCAGCGTCCCGGAGGACCGTTCGCGCTGCATGGTGATCGACGTGATCAGGAACATCACGAACAGCGGGAACAGCCCGAGCAGGATCAGGCATGCGTTCTGAAACGGTGACACCGTGCCCGGGAACGACGGTACGTCGTCGAACATGAAGTACATCAGCGTGATCACCGCGCTCGGAACCACGAGAATCATTGCGACACTTCGATGATCGGCGCGTAGCTGGCGCAGGATCCGGGTCGTGGTCGCCAGGTAGGCCCGCGGGCTCAGCTTATGGGAGCTGCGGTGCTGTGCATGATGACGGACAGGAACGCTTCCTCCAGTGACGTGCATCCGGTGTCCTCTCGCAGTCGTGCGGGGGTGGTGTGGGCCAGCAGCCGGCCCTCGCGCATGAGCAGCAGGTCGTTGCAGTGATCGGCTTCGTCCATCACGTGACTGGACACCAGCAGGGTGGTGCCCCGGCGGGCCAGTTTGACGAACTGGTTCCACAGGTCGACGCGCAGGACCGGGTCAAGTCCGACGGTCGGCTCGTCGAGCACCAGCAGGTCGGGCTGGCTGACCAGGGCGCAGGCCAGCGAGACCCGGGTGCGCTGGCCGCCGGAGAGATCGGCGCAATAGGCCCCGGCATGGTCGCGCAAGCCGACGCCGTCGATCGCCTGATCGGCCGCTTCCGGCGCGGCGCCGTAGAGGGCCGCGAAATAGCGGACGTTATCGATGATGCGCAGGTCGTTGTAGATGGTCGGGTCTTGGGTGACGTAGCCGACGCGGTGGCGCAGCGCGGGGGAGCCGGCGGGATGTCCCAGCACGGTGACGGTTCCGCAAGCCACGATCTGGGTGCCGACGATGCTGCGCATCAGCGTGGTCTTGCCACAGCCCGACGGGCCGAGCAGTCCGGTAATCGTGCCGCGCGGGATCTCGACGGAGAAGTCGTGCAGTGCGACCCGCTTACCGCGGACCACTTTCAGGTTCTTGACGTGAACAGCCGCTCCGGTACCGCTGCCCAGTAATTCATCATTCGATGAACTCATCACGTGATGAATAATCCTCCCGGAAAACCGGCTGGTCAATGCCTGGGGCAGAATTTCCTCCGATGAGCGTCGATCAGCTGGACACCGACCCGGTCTCGGCGGCCCGCCTGCTGCTCGGCGGGGTGATCTGCTGCCGGGGCGTCAGCGCACTGATCGTTGAGGTCGAGGCCTACGGAGGCCCGCCGGACGGGCCGTGGCCGGATGCCGCGGCGCACTCGTTCCGGGGTCCGGGCAATCGCAACAAGGTGATGTTCGGTCCGCCCGGCCGGCTGTATACCTACCTCAGCCACGGCATTCATGTGTGCGCCAACGTGGTGTGTGGTCCGGACGGCACGGCCGCGGCGGTCCTGATCAGGGCGGCCGCGATCGAGTCTGGGCTGGAGGTGGCCCAGGCCCGGCGGGGTCGGTTGGTGCGCCCGATCGCGTTGGCCCGCGGGCCCGGCAACCTGTGTTCGGCGCTGGGCGTCGTGATGGAGGACAACGGCGTCGACGTCTTCGACCCGGAATCACCGGTGACACTGCGACTCGGCGAGGGCGGTTTGGCGAGCAGTGGGCCGCGGGTCGGCGTGTCGCAGGCTGCCGATCGGCCATGGCGGTTGTGGCTCACCGGGCGCCCGGAAGTGTCGGCCTTCCGGCGCAGTCCGCGTGCGCCACTCCCGGGCGCGAGCGACTGAGCACACCCCATGCGGGAAGATCAACGCATGTCCACGACGATCCTCGACGAGTTGGGCTGGCGCGAACTGATCGCCCAGTCCACCGATATCGACGCGCTTGCCGCCGCGGCCGCGCAGCCGCCGATGACCGTCTACTGCGGTTTCGACCCCACCGCGCCGAGCCTGCACGCGGGAAACCTGGTGCCGTTGCTCACACTTCGGCGATTCCAGCGGGCCGGGCATCGGCCGATCGTGCTGGCCGGCGGCGCGACGGGCATGATCGGTGATCCTCGTGACACCGGCGAGCGGACGTTGAACACCACCGACACCGTCGCGCAGTGGGCCGAGCGGATCCGCGGTCAGCTGGAGCGGTTCGTCGACTTCGACGATTCCGCCAGCGGCGCGGTCGTCGAGAACAACCTGAGCTGGACGTCGCAGTTGAGCGCCATCGACTTCCTGCGCGATGTCGGCAAGCACTTCTCCGTCAACGTGATGCTCGACCGCGACACCATCCGGCGCCGGCTGGACGGGGAGGGCATCTCCTATACGGAGTTCAGCTACATGCTGCTGCAGGCTAATGACTATGTAGAGCTCAACCGGCGGTACGGCTGCGCGCTGCAGATCGGCGGATCCGATCAGTGGGGCAACATCATCGCCGGCGTGCGACTTGTCCGTCAGACGATGGGCGCGGCCGTGCACGCGCTGACGGTGCCGCTGGTCACCTCGGCGGACGGCACCAAGTTCGGCAAGTCCACCGGTGGGGGAAGCCTGTGGCTGGATCCCGAGATGACCAGCCCGTATGCCTGGTATCAGTACTTCGTCAACACCGCTGACGCCGACGTGATCAAGTACCTGCGCTGGTTCACCTTCCTATCGGCTGATGATCTGGCCGAGCTCGAGGAAGCCACCACCACCCGCCCGCATGAGCGGGCCGCGCAGCGCAGGTTGGCGCAGGAGCTGACCACATTGGTGCACGGCCAGGCCGCGACTGATGCGGTCGAACACGCGTCACAGGCGCTGTTCGGCCGCGGTGAGCTATCGCGCCTCGACGAGCCCACCCTGGCCGCCGCATTGCGGGAGACCTCGGTAGCCGAATTGGCACCGGGCGCCCCGGACGGCATCGTCGATCTGTTGGTGGCCACCGGCCTGTCGGCGAGCAAGGGTGCCGCCAAGCGGACGATCGCCGAGGGTGGGGTATCGGTCAACAACGAGAAGATCGACAGCGAGGACTGGGTGGCACAGCCGTCCCACTTCCTGCACGGCCGGTGGTTGGTGCTGCGCCGCGGGAAGCGGAATATCGCTGGGGTGCAGCGGGTTTGAGGATCTCGACGCCGTCGGAAACCGTGGTCTAGCAGGCGATTTGACTCCCCGTTAGCACTCACGTAACTTATTCCAAGTCGCCGCGACACGGCCAGCCCGGAGAGCGCGACGATATCCCTGGGAATAACCCTGGAATACAGGGTGTTCCTACTGTCCGCTCTACTGCTACGCGGCCTTCGGGTCGCGGGGTAGCTGCGCGGCCAGCAGGATCGCTGGGGTGTGTTGTTTGAGAACTCAATAGTGTGTTTGGTGGTTTTATAGTTTGTTGTTGTTTTTTGCCATGCTTTGATACCCCCGTGTTGGGGTGTGGCTTTTTTGATGCCAGTTTGTTTGGTGTCTTTTTGTTAGGTCGGACTTGTTCTGATTCGAATTCGCCTGTGTTTGTCATGGGTTGTTTTTGTTTGGAGAGTTTGATTCTGGCTCAGGACGAACGCTGGCGGCGTGCTTAACACATGCAAGTCGAACGGTAAGGCCCTTCGGGGTACACGAGTGGCGAACGGGTGAGTAACACGTGGGTGATCTGCCCTGCACTTTGGGATAAGCCTGGGAAACTGGGTCTAATACCGAATATGATCATGGCCTTCATGGGTTGTGGTGGAAAGCTTTTGCGGTGTGGGATGGGCCCGCGGCCTATCAGCTTGTTGGTGGGGTAATGGCCTACCAAGGCGACGACGGGTAGCCGGCCTGAGAGGGTGTCCGGCCACACTGGGACTGAGATACGGCCCAGACTCCTACGGGAGGCAGCAGTGGGGAATATTGCACAATGGGCGCAAGCCTGATGCAGCGACGCCGCGTGAGGGATGACGGCCTTCGGGTTGTAAACCTCTTTCAGTAGGGACGAAGCGCAAGTGACGGTACCTATAGAAGAAGGACCGGCCAACTACGTGCCAGCAGCCGCGGTAATACGTAGGGTCCGAGCGTTGTCCGGAATTACTGGGCGTAAAGAGCTCGTAGGTGGTTTGTCGCGTTGTTCGTGAAAACTCACAGCTTAACTGTGGGCGTGCGGGCGATACGGGCAGACTGGAGTACTGCAGGGGAGACTGGAATTCCTGGTGTAGCGGTGGAATGCGCAGATATCAGGAGGAACACCGGTGGCGAAGGCGGGTCTCTGGGCAGTAACTGACGCTGAGGAGCGAAAGCGTGGGGAGCGAACAGGATTAGATACCCTGGTAGTCCACGCCGTAAACGGTGGGTACTAGGTGTGGGTTTCCTTCCTTGGGATCCGTGCCGTAGCTAACGCATTAAGTACCCCGCCTGGGGAGTACGGCCGCAAGGCTAAAACTCAAAGAAATTGACGGGGGCCCGCACAAGCGGCGGAGCATGTGGATTAATTCGATGCAACGCGAAGAACCTTACCTGGGTTTGACATGCACAGGACGTGCCTAGAGATAGGTATTCCCTTGTGGCCTGTGTGCAGGTGGTGCATGGCTGTCGTCAGCTCGTGTCGTGAGATGTTGGGTTAAGTCCCGCAACGAGCGCAACCCTTATCTTATGTTGCCAGCGCGTAATGGCGGGGACTCGTGAGAGACTGCCGGGGTCAACTCGGAGGAAGGTGGGGATGACGTCAAGTCATCATGCCCCTTATGTCCAGGGCTTCACACATGCTACAATGGCCGGTACAAAGGGCTGCGATGCCGTGAGGTGGAGCGAATCCTTTCAAAGCCGGTCTCAGTTCGGATCGGGGTCTGCAACTCGACCCCGTGAAGTCGGAGTCGCTAGTAATCGCAGATCAGCAACGCTGCGGTGAATACGTTCCCGGGCCTTGTACACACCGCCCGTCACGTCATGAAAGTCGGTAACACCCGAAGCCGGTGGCCTAACCCCTTGTGGGAGGGAGCCGTCGAAGGTGGGATCGGCGATTGGGACGAAGTCGTAACAAGGTAGCCGTACCGGAAGGTGCGGCTGGATCACCTCCTTTCTAAGGAGCACCACGAGACTGCGCCCCGCCCACATCGTGTGGGAGTTCGGTGAGTGCGGCGATTCGTTGGATGGGCCTGGCCTGTAGTGGGTTTCAGGTTCTGGTGCACGACAAACTGCTGTTCCGGTGGGGATGCCGGCGGCGAGAATCATCGGACACACTATTGGGCTTTGAGACAACAAGCCCGTTGTTCTTGGACTGCGGTTCAAGAGGCGTGTTGTTGCTCCACTTTGGTGGTGGGGTGTGGTGTTTGATTTGTGGATAGTGGTTGCGAGCATCTAGCACGCAAATGTGGCTCTTGAGGCTTTCGGGTCTTGAGGGTGTGTTTGTGTGTTGATGTGCAATTTCTTTTTTCGAATTGGTTTTTGTGTTTGTAAGTGTTTAAGAGCGCATGGTGGATGCCTTGGCACTGGGAGCCGATGAAGGACGTGGGAGGCTGCGTTATGCCTCGGGGAGCTGTCAACCGAGCATTGATCCGAGGATGTCCGAATGGGGAAACCCGGCACGAGTGATGTCGTGTCACCCACATCTGAATACATAGGGTGTGGGGGGGAACGCGGGGAAGTGAAACATCTCAGTACCCGTAGGAAGAGAAAACAAGTAAGTGATTCCGTGAGTAGTGGCGAGCGAAAGCGGAGGATGGCTAAACCGTATGCATGTGATACCCGGCAGGGGTTGTGTGTGCGGTGTTGTGGGGCCTGTCTTCTCAGATCTGCCGGTCTGGGCTGCAGTGAGAAAAGAATGTGTTAATCGAAGTGGCCTGGGATGGTCTGCCGTAGTGGGTGAGAGCCCCGTAGGTGAAAACATGTTCTCTGTGGTGATGGGTACCCGAGTAGCAGCGAGCCCGTGGAATTTGCTGTGAATCTGCCGGGACCACCCGGTAAGCCTGAATACTTCCCAGTGACCGATAGCGGATTAGTACCGTGAGGGAATGGTGAAAAGTACCCCGGGAGGGGAGTGAAATAGTACCTGAAACCGTGCGCTTACAATCCGTCAGAGCCCTCCTTCGTGGTGGGGTGATGGCGTGCCTTTTGAAGAATGAGCCTGCGAGTCAGGGACATGTCGCGAGGTTAACCCGAGTGGGGTAGCCGTAGCGAAAGCGAGTCTGAATAGGGCGTATCCGATCCGTAGGGGTTGGTGTAGTGGTGTGTTCTGGACCCGAAGCGGAGTGATCTACCCATGGCCAGGGTGAAGCGCGGGTAAGACCGCGTGGAGGCCCGAACCCACTTAGGTTGAAGACTGAGGGGATGAGTTGTGGGTAGGGGTGAAAGGCCAATCAAACTCCGTGATAGCTGGTTCTCCCCGAAATGCATTTAGGTGCAGCGTTGCGTGTTTCTTGCCGGAGGTAGAGCTACTGGATGGCCGATGGGCCCCACAGGGTTACTGACGTCAGCCAAACTCCGAATGCCGGTAAGTGAGAGCGCAGCAGTGAGACGGCGGGGGATAAGCTCCGTTCGTCGAGAGGGAAACAGCCCAGATCGCCGGCTAAGGCCCCTAAGCGTGTGCTAAGTGGAAAAGGATGTGCAGTCGCAGAGACAACCAGGAGGTTGGCTTAGAAGCAGCCACCCTTGAAAGAGTGCGTAATAGCTCACTGGTCAAGTGATTGTGCGCCGATAATGTAGCGGGGCTCAAGCACACCGCCGAAGCCGCGGCATTCAACGTGAGTTGGATGGGTAGGGGAGCGTCCTGCACACCGGTGAAGCAGCCTGGTAATGGAGCTGTGGAGGGTGTGGGAGTGAGAATGCAGGCATGAGTAGCGATAAGGCAAGTGAGAACCTTGCCCGCCGAAAGACCAAGGGTTCCTGGGGCAGGCCAGTCCGCCCAGGGTGAGTCGGGACCTAAGGCGAGGCCGACAGGCGTAGTCGATGGACAACGGGTTGATATTCCCGTACCCGTGTATGAGCGTCCCTGATGAATCCATTCTGCTAACCGCCCAAAAGGTGGTTTACCAATCCCTTTCGAGGGTGCGGGGACCATTGGCTGCGCGGGACCCGGGTGGGTAGTAGTCAAGCGATGGGGTGACGCAGGTAGGTAGCCGTACCAGTCAGTGGTAATACTGGGGCAAGCCGGTAGGGAGTTGGATAGGCAAATCCGTCCAACACATATCCTGAGAGGTGATGCATAGCCGAGTGAGGCGAATTCGGTGATCCTTTGCTGCCAAGAAAAGCCTCTAGCGAGCACACACACGGCCCGTACCCCAAACCAACACAGGTGGTCAGGTAGAGAATACCAAGGCGTACGAGTGAACTATGGTTAAGGAACTCGGCAAAATACCCCCGTAACTTCGGGAGAAGGGGGACCTCCTACTGTCATGGCACTAGCTGCCGGCAGCGGTGGGGGGTGGCACAAACCAGTGAGAAGCGACTGTTTACTAAAAACACAGGTCCGTGCGAAGTCGCAAGACGATGTATACGGACTGACGCCTGCCCGGTGCTGGAAGGTTAAGAGGACCCGTTAACCCTTCGGGGTGAAGCGGAGAATTTAAGCCCCAGTAAACGGCGGTGGTAACTATAACCATCCTAAGGTAGCGAAATTCCTTGTCGGGTAAGTTCCGACCTGCACGAATGGCGTAACGACTTCTCAACTGTCTCAACCATAGACTCGGCGAAATTGCACTACGAGTAAAGATGCTCGTTACGCGCGGCAGGACGAAAAGACCCCGGGACCTTCACTATAGCTTGGTATTGGCGTTCGGTTCGGTTTGTGTAGGATAGGTGGGAGACTGTGAAATTCACACGCCAGTGTGGGTGGAGTCATTGTTGAAATACCACTCTGATCGTATTGGACTTCTAACCTCGGACCGTATATCCGGTCCAGGGACAGTGCCTGGTGGGTAGTTTAACTGGGGCGGTTGCCTCCTAAAATGTAACGGAGGCGCCCAAAGGTTCCCTCAACCTGGACGGCAATCAGGTGTTGAGTGCAAGTGCACAAGGGAGCTTGACTGCGAGACGGACATGTCAAGCAGGGACGAAAGTCGGGACTAGTGATCCGGCACCCCCGAGTGGAAGGGGTGTCGCTCAACGGATAAAAGGTACCCCGGGGATAACAGGCTGATCTTCCCCAAGAGTCCATATCGACGGGATGGTTTGGCACCTCGATGTCGGCTCGTCGCATCCTGGGGCTGGAGCAGGTCCCAAGGGTTGGGCTGTTCGCCCATTAAAGCGGCACGCGAGCTGGGTTTAGAACGTCGTGAGACAGTTCGGTCTCTATCCGCCGCGCGCGTCAGAAACTTGAGGAAACCTGTCCCTAGTACGAGAGGACCGGGACGGACGAACCTCTGGTCTACCAGTTGTCCCACCAGGGGCACCGCTGGATAGCCACGTTCGGACAGGATAACCGCTGAAAGCATCTAAGCGGGAAACCTTCTCCAAGACCAGGTTTCTCACCCTTTTAGAGGGATAAGGCCCCCCGCAGACCACGGGATCGATAGACCAGACCTGTAAACACAGCAATGTGTGTAGGGAACTGGCACTAACCGGCCGAAAACTTACAACAACCAAAACAAACACCAACGTTTNGNNAAAAGTAAGACACGCACATCTGCCCGCAACCACACCACAGCAATCACACAACCGCACCCCACCACCAAAACACACTTCCCCACACCAAACGGGGACACTGAAAAGTGAATAGAGTTACGGCGGCCATAGCGGCAGGGAAACGCCCGGACCCATCCCGAACCCGGAAGCTAAGCCAGCCAGCGCCGATGATACTACCCAACAGGGTGGAAAAGTAGGACACCGCCGAACACAATTTAGTGAAACGCCCCCCGAGAAATCGGGGGGCGTTTCCACATCTCAAGCTAAATTGCCTTCCGATAATTGAATTGAATTATCTCCAATTGTGACTGTCTGACCGGTGCCCGTATCCTTTACAGGTGGTCGATGACAGGCAAGGCAATTCCGGCGGGCGTCCGCCGCGCCGTCCTGCGGGAGCCGGCGCTACGGGCCGCGATCGCCGAGGCGCCAGCGCCCCGCACCGGTCGGGTCCAGGTCGAGCCCGTCAGGCCCAGCCTCGGCATACCGCCGACGGTGATGACGGGGTCCAGCGGCCCGCACCCCCGACCATCCCGGCGTCCATCGAGGCCAAGCAGCTCTCACCTGAAATACGTGGCGAGCTTTCAACTTTGGATAAGTCGACCGCCGACACCGTGGCCCGTCATCTCGTCGCGGCCGGTGAACTGCTCGACGAGGATCCGCAGGCCGCCCTCGAACACGCCCAGGCTGCTCGCGCCCGCTCGGGGCGGATCGCGGCCGTCCGCGAGGCGGTCGGTATCGCCGCCTACCAGTGCGGCGATTGGGCCCAGGCGCTCTCGGAGTTCCGCGCCGCCCGCCGCATGGGCAGCAAGTCACAGCTGCTCCCGTTGATCGCCGACTGCGAACGCGGCGTCGGTCGGCCCGAACGTGCCATCGAGCTGGCCCGCAGCCCCGAGGCTGCGCAGCTGACCGGCGACGACGCCGACGAACTGCGGATCGTCTCCGCGGGCGCCCGGGCCGATCTCGGCCAGCTCGACCAGGCCCTGGCCGTGCTGTCCAGTCCGCAGCCCGACCCGACGCGCACCGGCTCCACGGCGGCACGGCTGTTCTATGCCTACGCCGAAACACTGCTGGCACTCGACCGCGGTGACGAGGCGTTGCAATGGTTCATCCATGCCGCCGCTGCCGACGTCGACGGTGTGACCGACGCCGAAGACCGGGTTGGCGAGTTGGCCTGAGGTGACAACCCTTGCACAGCAGCATGATTGCCTGCTGCTCGATCTAGACGGGACGGTCTTCCGCGGCCACGAGCCGACCGAGGGCGCCATCGCCGCCCTCGACGCGGCGCACACCCGCAAGCTGTTCGTCACCAACAACGCCTCCCGCGCCGCCGACGCTGTAGCTGCCCATCTGCGTGAGCTCGGTTTCACCGCCCACACCGACGATGTGGTGACCAGCGCCCAGAGCGCGGCACGCCTGCTCGCCGAACAGCTCCCACCCGGGTCGAAGGTGCTGATCGTCGGCACAGACGCGCTGGCCGGCGAAATCGAGGCGGTCGGTCTGCGGCCGGTGCGGCAGTTCGCTGACGAGCCGGTCGCAGTGGTCCAGGGGCATTCAACCGCCACCGGCTGGCCGGATCTGGCCGAGGCCGCGCTGGCGATCCGGGCCGGCGCACTCTGGGTGGCCGCCAACATCGACCGCACCCTGCCCACCGAGCGGGGGCTGCTGCCCGGAAACGGTTCGATGGTCGCCGCACTGCGTACCGCCACCGACGCCGAACCCCAGGTGGCTGGTAAGCCCGCGACCGCATTGATGCGAGATGCGCTGGCACGCGGCTCATTTGACGACCCACTGGTGGTCGGTGATCGCCTGGACACCGACATCGCCGGTGCCAACGCGGCGGATCTGCCGAGTCTGATGGTGCTGAGCGGGGTCAGCACCGCGGCGGAGGCGGTCCATGCCGCACCGGAACAGCGTCCTACCTATATCGGCGCTGATCTTAGGGATCTGCACGCCGGGGCCGACACCCTGGCGGTCGCCCAGCAACCGGCCTGGCGGGTCGAGGTGAACGACGGTGTGGTCACCGTTGTGGCCGCCGGGGGCGACCCGGGCGGCGACGGGCTCTCGATCGTCCGGGCCACTGCGCGAGCAGTTTGGGATTCAGCCAACGATGGCCGTCACCTCGCGGTGCGAGCGGGTGACGACACCGCGCGCGCCGCGCTGCAGCGCTGGTCCCTGCTGACGGTGGCCGATCGGCTAGCGTGAACGGCGATATGAGTACCGACCCCGAACAGATCCGCACCCAGATCGACACCGTGCTGGCACAGCTGCCCAGTGTCGACCCGGGCAGCGCCGACGCCACCGGTGTCGATATCGACGCGGTCGGACGCCAGCTAGAGGAAGCGCACCAGATCCTGGTCGATGCGCTGGAATCGGTGGAGAAGGGCTGAGTTCGACCGATGACGCGGCGTGCCCGGGTTGACGCCGAGCTGGTCCGTCGGGGACTGGCACGGTCGCGGCAGCAGGCCGCCGAACTCATCGACGCCGGCCGGGTGAGCATCGACGGGATGCGGGCGGTCAAACCTGCGACGGCCGTCGCGGTCACCGCGAACCTCACGGTCGAAGCCAGCAACGAGCGCACCTGGGTGTCCCGCGGCGCTCACAAGCTGATCGGCGCTCTGGAGGTCTTCGGCATCGACGTGACCGGTCGGCGTTGTCTGGATGCCGGTGCCTCGACCGGTGGTTTCACCGAGGTGCTGTTGGACCGCGGCGCAGCCGAGGTGGTGGCCGTCGATGTCGGCTACGGGCAGCTGGCCTGGCCGCTGCGTTCGGACCCGCGCGTGGCCGTCATCGAACGCACCAACGTGCGTGACCTCACCCCGGACACCATCGGCGGGCCCGCCGGGATGGTGGTCGCCGACCTGTCGTTCATCTCGTTGGCCACGGTGCTGCCCGCACTGACCGCGTGCGCGTCGGGCGACGCCGATATCGTTCCCATGGTGAAGCCACAGTTCGAAGTCGGGCGAGCGCAGGTCGGCTCCGGCGGCGTGGTGTCCGATCCGGAGCTGCGCACCGCCGCGGTGCTGGCCGTCGCCGCCCGTGCCGGCGCCCTGGGCTGGCAGACTGTCGGCGCGACCGCGAGCCCGCTGCCCGGGCCGTCGGGCAATGTCGAATACTTCCTGTGGCTGCGTGCGGAAACCGACCGCGGCCTACACGGAGACGAATTGGACGCCGCAGTGCGCGGCGCCGTCGCGGAAGGACCGCAATGACTTCTGAGCGGGTGATCCTGCTCGTCGTGCACACAGGCCGCGACGAGGCCACCGAGACAGCTCGCCGGGTGGAAAAAGTGCTGAGCGACAACGGGATCGGACTGCGGGTGCTCTCCGCCGAGGCTGTCGATCGGAGCGCGCAGCACCTGGCCCCGGCCGATGTGCAGGGCTTGGGGGCCGACATTGAAGTCGTGGACGCCGACGCCAACGCCGCGGTCGGCTGCGAACTGGTGCTGGTGCTCGGCGGTGACGGCACTTTCCTGCGGGCCGCCGAACTGGCCCGCAACGCGGAAATCCCGGTGCTGGGCGTCAACCTCGGGCGCATCGGTTTCCTCGCCGAGGCCGAAGCCGAGGTCATCGACACCGTTCTCGAACACGTCGTGGCCCGTAACTACCGCGTCGAGGAACGGATGACACTGGACATCACCGTCCGCGGTAAGGACAAGGTCGTCTCCCACGGCTGGGCGCTCAACGAGGCCAGCCTGGAGAAAGGTCCGCGGCTCGGGGTCATCGGCGTCGTCCTGGAGATCGACGGCCGGCCGGTGTCCTCGTTCGGCTGTGACGGCGTGCTGGTGTCCAGCCCGACCGGATCCACCGCCTATGCGTTCTCGGCGGGTGGCCCGGTGGTGTGGCCGGATCTGGAGGCAATTCTCGTGGTGCCTAACAACGCTCACGCGTTGTTCGCCCGCCCGATGGTCACCAGCCCGACCGCGCTGATCGCCATCGAGATCGAGGATGACAGCCATGATGCCCTGGTGTACTGCGACGGCCGCCGGGAGATGCGGGTGCCGGCCGGCGGGCGCCTCGAGGTGACCAAGTGCACGACACCGTTGAAGTGGGTGCGGCTCGACAGTGCGCCGTTCACCGACCGGTTGGTGCGCAAATTCCGCCTGCCGGTCACCGGCTGGCGGGGGCAGTGAATCGCCGATGCTGGCTGAGATCCGGATCGAGTCACTGGGCGCGATCAGCGCCGCGACCGCGGAGTTCGACCGCGGCCTGACCGTGCTCACCGGCGAGACGGGTGCCGGTAAGACCATGGTGGTGACCGGGCTGCATCTACTGGGCGGGGCGCGAGCCGACGCCACCCGGGTGCGGTCGGGTGCCGAACGGGCTGTTGTCGAAGGCCGGTTCGCCACTGCCGAACTCGACGACGCGACCGCCGCCCAGATCGACGAGATCCTCGATTCGTCCGGCGCCGACCGCGACGACGACGGCAGCATCATCGCCCTGCGCACCGTCAGCCGGGAGGGGCCGTCGCGGGCCTACCTGGGTGGGCGCAGTGTGCCGGCCAAATCGCTCACGACATTCACCACCGGTCTGCTGACCCTGCACGGGCAGAACGACCAGCTGCGGCTGATGCGCCCCGAGGAGCAACGCGCCGCGCTGGACCGCTTCGCCGGCGTCGACGTCAAACTCGAGCGCTACCGGAAGGTGCGTGACCAGTGGCAGGTGGCTCGCCGCGACCTCATCGACCGGACCAACCGGGCTCGTGAACTGGCTCAGGAGGCCGACCGACTCAAGTTCGCACTCACCGAGATCGACGGCGTCGACCCGGCGCCGGGCGAGGATGAGTCGCTGGTGGCGGACATCCGCCGGCTCTCCGAACTCGACGCGCTGCGCGAGGCGGTCGCCGGTGCGCGCACCAATCTGTCGATAGACGAGCTGGCTGACGGTGAACCCCATTCGGCGACAGACACTTTGGGCCGCGCGGTGGCGTTGCTGCTGTCCACCGACGACCCCGCGCTCGGCGCCATGGCCCGGCAGCTCGCCGATTCGTTGACCGTCGTCGGTGACGTCGCGCGCGAGCTCGGGAACTTCCTGGGCGACCTGCCCGACGACGCGAGCGCGCTGGAGACCAAGCTGGCCCGCCAGGCCCAGCTGCGCAGCCTGACCCGCAAGTACGCCGCCGATGTCGACGGCGTGCTGGCGTGGGCCAAACAGTCCCGGGACCGGCTGGCGCAACTGGACGTGTCCGAGGATGCGCTGGCCGGGCTGGTCCGCCGGGTCGACGAGCTCGCCGGGCAGGTGGCCGCCGCCGCGCTGGAGCTGTCCAAGGTGCGGACCAAGGCGGCCAAGGGCCTGGCGAAGGCCATCACCGGTGAGCTGACCGGACTGGCCATGACTCATGCCGACTTCACGGTCGCGGTGTCGCTGATGCCGGCCCGTGACGACGACAGCGCGCCGCTGCGGTTGCCGTCCGGCGAGACCGTGCACGCCGGCGGTGAAGGTATCGACCTCGTCGAGTTCGGCTTCACCGCCCACCGCGGCACCGACGTCCTGCCGCTGAACAAGAGCGCGTCCGGCGGTGAGCTATCGCGTGTCATGCTCGCGCTGGAAGTCGTGCTCGCCGCCTCGGCGGAGGGTACGACGATGGTGTTCGACGAGGTGGACGCCGGGGTGGGTGGCCGGGCCGCGGTGCAGATCGGGCGCCGGCTGGCGCGCTTGGCCCGCAGCCATCAGGTCATCGTCGTCACCCACCTGCCGCAGGTCGCCGCCTACGCCGACAGCCACCTGGTCGTCGACAGCGCCGGCAACGGCACCAGCGAGGTGCGCCGACTGGACACCGAACAGCGGGTGGCCGAGCTGGCCCGGATGCTGGCCGGCCTCGGGGAATCCGACACCGGCCGCGCCCACGCCCGGGAGCTACTGGAGGCGGCCCAGGAGGAGCGGGGCGCCGGTGGGTCCGGGGGGGTGCCGCCCGGCCGTAGGCGAGGGGGAGAGCGTAGCGACCCGGGAACCAACTTCAATTGAGGCTGATGACCACGGCGTAGCCGTCGTGGTCGCCGGTGGTGACTGACCGCCCGACCAGCTTGTTGGCCAGGTCGACCTCGCCGAGGCTCGTTGCTCCGCCAGCCACGAGCCCGTCGCGGACCCTGTCGCGGGCCTTGCCGAATGACACGTAGATGTGGGTGGGGTTCAGGTTGGACAGGCCGGGCTGCTCGCGGCTGAACGACGCGGTCCACACGAAGCCGGTGCCGCCGGGATCGGGTGCCGGGCCGAACACGCGGCCGTGGTCGTTGATGAGCAGCCAGTGCGCGTTGGAGAACGCCTCCTGCGATCCGGTGGGTTGCTGACCGTAGGCGACTCCGTCGATGACGCCCTGATACCCGGTCGAGTGGACCTGCTGCGGCGGGAACCCGGCCGCGGTCAGTGCGGCATTCAGTTTCTGAGCGGACTCGGCGGCGGTGGTCGACGTCGAGTCGACGATGATGACGTTGATCGGTTG
Source organism: uncultured Mycobacterium sp. (assembly GCA_900078375.1). Lineage (GTDB taxonomy): Bacteria > Actinomycetota > Actinomycetes > Mycobacteriales > Mycobacteriaceae > Mycobacterium. Next base: position 73,044 of record FLQS01000015.1, read on the forward strand.
GTAGAGGGTCTTGAAGGGATAGGCGGGGCTGGGCCAGTCGGCGAGCTTGCCGGTGCGTCCGAGCATCCATTTCCCGATATCGCCGTATGGGGTCGAGATTGCATCACCCGGAGTGGGTTGGGCTTCGGGGGCGCCGGTCAGGTAGTCGTGCAGCTCGCTGAACCATCGGATGACTGCGGTGACCGGGTCCGGTGCCGTCGGTGCCGGTTGGACGGGTGGCCGTGGCGCGGGGCGGGCCACGGCGGTGTAGGTCTCGCGACGAGCCAACACCAACCCCGCAACCTCCGCCGGCGCCGGGGTGGGATCGGATGGTGTTGGCAGAGTTCGCTTCTTGGCGGTGCGCGTGGTCGCCGGCCGCGGGTGGCTGACGGAGTGCGCGGAACTGCTGGACCGGTTGGGTGACGAGCCGGTGCCGGGCGACGAACCGGCGCCGGACGAATCGGCGTGGGCGATGCCGGCGCCGCTGAGCAGCGCCGCACCCAGGCCTAGCGCGACGAGCAGTCCGCTTCTCCAGGGCATCAGCCGACCGTACTCGCCAGCGCGCCACGGCGGCCCGGTCTTAGCGGGCGTGCACGTCGAAAATCAGCTCCGGCAGTGGCAATTCCCCATGTCCCGGTTCAACGATCCCGAACGCCGGGGCGAGGTCCTCTCGGATGAACCGCTCGAGGCCGTCGCGGGATTCCCAGACCTCGATGATGCACCAGCGTCCGTTCGCTTCTCCGGCGGCGTGGAACTGCTGGCCGTTGGCGAGGCTGGCCTGCAACACCTTCTCTCGCATCGCGTCGTAGGCCTGCTGATCAATCGGGGGATACCAAACGACACCAATCGCCATGGTGAACTGTCCTTTCTCGTCGATCACCGGATGCTAAGTCCGCGCCAGCTTTATTGCAAGTAACAACTTGCATTAAGCTGATGGGATGCCGAAGCGAATCGATGAGGACAAGCTCTTCAGGGCGACCGTCACGGTCTTCGCGGAGTCCGGATACCGCTCGACCACGACCCAGGAGATCGCCAAGCGCGCGGGCGTCAACGAGGTGACGCTGTTCCGCCGCTACCGCGACAAGGCGTCGTTGATCAACGCGGCGCTCACCCACGTCCTGGCTGATACATCGTTCGCCCGAGTCGCCGTCACCCATGACGTCGAGGCGGACCTCATCGCGCTGGTTCGGGCTTACGCGGAGACAGCACAGACGTACGGCGGTGCCGTCATGACTCTGCTCACCGACGCGCCTCGACATCCCGAGCTGCGTGAGGCGATGGCGGCGTTGATGCCGAACCTGCTCAACGCCGCTCGGCTCATCGAGGAACACCAAGACCGCGGGCAACTGGCGCAGGGCGATCCGGTGCAGAAGTTGGTCATGCTGATCGCGCCATTGCTCGTGTCGGGCCTGTGGGCGCGCACCGGCGCCGCAGTGCCCGGCGCAGGATTCGATCCGGAAACCTTTGTCGCCGGCTTCTTGAATGGCCATCGCGCGGGCTGAGGAGGTAGCCTTTCCCGCCGCCAAACCGTGTTACTCCTGTGACAAAACGTGACTTGTGGGGCTGTTGTTACGGCGCGCCTCCACTGATATAGGTCCGGACGCCGACAGAATCGGCCCATGAAGATGTCAGCGCTTCTCTCGCGTAACACCGGTGCACGACCAGGCGTCACGGGTACAGCCCGCGTCGACCGCGACATCGACCGTCTGCTGCGCCGCGTCGGCCCGGGCGACATCGTCGTGCTCGACATCCTCGACCTGGACCGCATGACCGCTGACGCTCTGGTCGACGCCAACATCGCCGGCGTCGTCAACGCTTCCCCGTCGATCTCGGGTCGCTACCCGAACCTCGGTCCGGAGGTGTTGGTGGCCAACAACATCACGCTGATCGACAGCGCAGGCACCGAAGTCTTCAAGAAGATCAAGGACGGCGCGAAGATCCGGCTGCACAACGGCGGCGTGTACGCCGGCGATCGCCGCCTGGTCCACGGAGTGGAGCGCAGCGACGAAGAGATCGCCGACCTCATGCAGGACGCCAAGACCGGGCTCGTCGCGCATCTGGAGGCCTTCGCCGGCAACACCATCGAGTTCATCCGTAGCGAGAGCCCGCTGCTGATCGACGGGATCGGCATCCCCGAGATCGACGTCGATGTCTACCGCCGCCACGTCCTGGTGGTGGCCGACGGGCCGGGCGCCGAGGAAGACCTCAAGGCGCTCAAGCCGTTCATCAAGGAGTACCAGCCGGTGCTGGTCGGTGTGGAGGGCGGCGCCGACGTCCTGCAGAAGTGCGGCTACCGGCCCCAGCTGATCGTCGGAAACCCCGATCAGATGAGCGCGGACGTACTCAAGAGCGGCGCGCAGGTGGTACTTCCCGCCGACTCCGACGGCCACGCCAGCGGTTTGGAGCGCATCCAGGACCTGGGTATCGGGGCGATGACGTTCCCGGCCGCGGGTTCGGCCGCCGATCTGGCGCTGCTGCTCGTCGATCACCATGGTGCCGCGCTGATCGTCACCGCAGGTCATTCGGCGAGCATCGAAGAGTTCTTCGATCGCTCCCGCCAACAGAGCAACCCGTCGACCTTCCTCACCCGGTTGAAGGTGGGTGAGAAGCTCGTCGATGCGAAAGCCGTTGCCACGCTGTATCGCAACCATATCTCGGGCGGCGCGATCGCCATGCTGATCCTGGCTGTTCTGTTCGCCATCATCGCCGCGCTGTGGGTGTCGCGGGCCGACACGTTCGTCATCGACTGGATCGTGACGTATTGGAACCATTTCTCGCTGTGGGTGCAGAGCTGGGTGACCTAGGCGTAGGGCAGAAAGGCTCACTGTTGTGATTTCGCTACGCCAACATGCCATTTCGCTGGCAGCGGTGTTCCTCGCGCTGGCCGTCGGGGTGTTCCTGGGCTCCGGCGTGCTCTCGGACACGCTGCTGTCCGGACTGCGCGCCGAAAAGCAGGATCTGAACAAACAGATCACCACGCTTACCGATCAACGCAATGCGGTGAACGAAAAGCTCAGCGCTGCTAATGATTTCGACACCCAGATGTCCGGCCGGATGGTGCGCGACGCGCTGGCGGGAAAGTCGGTGGTGCTGATCCGCACACCGGACGCCGACAACGACGACGTGGCCGCGATGAGCCGGATCGTCGGCCAGGCCGGCGGCGTTGTCACCGGGACGATCGCGCTGACGGGGCAGTTCGTCGAGGCGAACTCCGCGGAGAAGCTGCGCTCGGTGGTGAACTCCTCGATCGTGCCGGCCGGGGCGCAGCTGAGCACCACGATGGTCGACCAGGGATCCCAAGCCGGTGATCTGCTCGGCATCGCTCTGCTGATCAATCGCAAGCCCGAGATCAGACCGGCCGACGACACCCAGCGCGACACCGTGCTGGCCGCGTTGCGCGACACCGGCTTCCTGACCTACCAGGGCGATCACATCGGCGCGGCCAACACTGCGGTCGTCGTCACCGGGGGAGCACTGGGCGACGACGCCGGCAACCAGGGTTCGACCGTCGCCCGCTTCGCCGCCGCCATGGCCCCGCACGGGGCGGGGACCGTCCTGGCCGGCCGGGACGGATCCGCCGGCGGGACCGCCGCGGTGGCGGTGACCCGCGCCGACGCGGGCATGGCCGCGGATGTGACCACTGTCGACGACATCAGCGTCGAGTCCGGCCGCATCACCACCGTGCTGGCCCTGCAGAACCTGATCAACGGCGGACCGACGGGGAAGTTTGGCATCGGGCCCGGTGCCACGTCGATCACGGTCCCGCAGTAACCCGGCCGGGGAGTAACCCCGAAGTAACGCAGCCCACTGGCGTGTTAGCGCCACCTTGTCGGGGTCGGTGTTAGGGTGAGATTCCGTGGGTCGGCAGGCCCCAGCTAGTTCACAGCGATCCCCTGCCGCGTCGTCACGGAGGTTGCTCTTGCCACCACTGCGTAAGCACCCGCAGACCGCTACCAAGCACATCTTCGTCAGCGGTGGAGTTGTTTCGTCCCTCGGCAAGGGGCTCACTGCAAGCAGTCTCGGTCAGTTGCTGACCGCACGTGGCTTGCAAGTGACGATGCAGAAGCTTGACCCCTACCTCAACGTCGATCCGGGAACGATGAACCCGTTCCAGCACGGCGAGGTTTTCGTCACCGAGGACGGCGCGGAGACCGATCTCGACGTCGGCCACTATGAACGCTTCCTGGACCGCAACCTGTCCGGCTCGGCCAATGTGACCACCGGTCAAGTGTATTCGGCGGTGATCGCCAAGGAGCGCCGCGGTGAGTATCTCGGTGACACCGTTCAGGTGATCCCGCACATCACCGACGAGATCAAGCGCCGCATCCTGGCGATGGCCGAACCTGACGCATCTGGTGCCCGCCCGGACGTGGTGATCACCGAGATAGGCGGCACGGTCGGCGACATCGAATCGCTGCCGTTCCTGGAAGCCGCGCGGCAGGTCCGGCACGAGGTCGGCCGGGAGAACTGCTTCTTCCTGCACGTGTCGCTGGTGCCCTATCTGGCGCCGTCGGGTGAACTGAAGACCAAGCCGACCCAGCACTCGGTAGCGGCTTTGCGCAGCATCGGTATCAGCCCCGACGCGCTGATCCTGCGCTGCGACCGCGACGTGCCCGAGCCGTTGAAGAACAAGATCGCGCTGATGTGCGACGTCGATATCGACGGGGTGATCTCCACCCCCGACGCGCCGTCGATCTACGACATTCCCAAGGTGCTGCATCGCGAGGAGCTCGACGCGTACGTGGTGCGCCGGCTCAGTCTGCCGTTCCGCGACGTCGACTGGACCCAGTGGAACGACCTGCTCGGCCGGGTGCACGACCCCAAGGAAACCGTGCGAATCGCGTTGGTGGGCAAGTATGTCGATCTGTCCGATGCGTACCTTTCGGTGGCCGAGGCGCTACGCGCCGGCGGCTTCGCCCACCGCGCGAAAGTGGAGATGCGCTGGGTGGCCTCCGACGACTGCGAGACCGACAGCGGTGCGGCCACCGCGCTGGGTGATGTGCACGGGGTGCTGATCCCCGGCGGGTTCGGTATCCGCGGAATCGAGGGCAAGATCGGCGCGATCCGTCATGCCCGTCAGCGGGGGCTGCCGGTCCTCGGCTTGTGTCTGGGATTGCAGTGCATCGTGATCGAGGCGGCCCGTTCGGTGGGGCTGACCGAAGCCAACTCGGCCGAATTCGACGAGGACACACCGGATCCGGTGATCTCGACGATGGCCGATCAGCGTGACGTGGTGGCGGGAGAGGCTGACCTGGGCGGCACCATGCGGCTGGGCGCCTACCCGGCGACGCTGGAAGCGGGATCGATTGTGGCCGAGGCCTATCAGTCCACGCACGTGTCCGAGCGGCACCGGCACCGCTACGAGGTCAACAACTCCTACCGTGATCAGATCGCGCAGAGCGGGCTGCGGTTCTCGGGGACCTCGCCCGACGGCCACCTGGTCGAGTTTGTCGAATATCCCCGCGAGGTCCACCCGTTCCTGGTCGGCACGCAGGCGCACCCCGAACTGAAGAGCCGGCCGACTCGTCCGCATCCACTGTTCGTGTCGTTCATCGGTGCGGCGATCGATTACAAGGCCGCCGAGCGGCTGCCGGTGGAGATTCCCGAACAGCACCCCAACGGCAGGGAACATTCGGCGCAGCCGCTGGCCGAGCAGGTTCCAGAGCACTCATCTCGTGGGTAGGCACGACTTCGAGACCGTATCCTCCGAAACCGTTTATCGCGGAAGCATTCTCGCCCTGCGAGTCGATCAGGTCCGCATGCCGGACGGCAACGTCGCCAAGCGCGAGGTCGTCGAGCACTATGGCGCGGTGGCCGTCGCCGCGGTAGACGAAACCGGCCGGGTGGCGCTCGTCTACCAGTACCGCCATCCCATCGGGCGGCGGTTGTGGGAGCTGCCGGCCGGTCTGCTCGACGAACCGGGGGAGGAGCCGGCCGTCGCCGCGGCTCGCGAGCTGCTCGAGGAAACCGGACTTACCGCCGAGCGCTGGGACGTGCTGGTCGATTTGATTTCCTCGCCGGGCTTCAGCGACGAGGCGCTGCGGGTGTATTTGGCTCGGGTTCTGACAGATCTCGGCCGCCCCGACGGGCACGACGAAGAAGCCGACATGGAAGTGCACTGGGTGCACGTCAAAGATGCTGTACAGCAAGTGCTTTCCGGTGAGATCGTGAATTCCACTGCGGTAGCGGGCATTCTGGCCGCGCACGCGGTGATCGTGGACGGCAACCCGACCAGGCCCGTCGCCACACCGTTCCCCGATCGCCCGACCGCATTCGCCGCGGGTAAGGCTCGCTCATGACGACCTTCCAAGCAGCCTTGGATGGGCAGCTGCAGGGCTACCTCGACCACCTCACTATCGAGCGCGGGGTCGCGGCCAACACCATCAGCTCGTATCGGCGTGACCTGCGCCGCTACGTCGAGCACCTGGCCCTGCGCGGTATCGACGACCTGGCCGATGTCACCGAGAACGACGTCAGCGACTTCCTGGTTGCGCTGCGCCGCGGCGACCCGGACGCCGGCTCGGTGCCGCTGTCGGCGGTGTCGGCGGCGCGGGCCGTGATCGCGGTGCGCGGATTTCACCGGTTCGCCACCGCAGAAGGGATCATCGGCGTCGACGTCGCCCGCGCGGTCAAGCCGCCCACGCCCAGCCGTCGTCTCCCCAAGAGCCTGAGCCTTGACGACGTGCTGGCCCTGCTCGATGGCGCCGGCGGGGATAACCCGTCCGATGGGCCGCTGACCCTGCGCAACCGCGCCATGCTGGAGCTGCTGTATTCCACCGGCGCCCGCATCTCCGAGGCGGTCGGCCTGGACGTCGACGACGTCGACACCGAAGCCCGGTCGGTGCTGCTGCGCGGCAAGGGCGGTAAGCAACGGCTGGTGCCTGTCGGCCGGCCGGCGATCGCGGCGCTGGATGCCTACCTGGTCCGGGGCCGCCCCGATCTGGCACGCCGGGGACACGGGGGGCCGGCGATTTTCCTCAATTCACGGGGCGGCCGGCTGTCCCGCCAGAGCGCCTGGCAGGTCTTGCAGGATGCCGCCGAGCGGGCCGGCATCTCGGCGGCGGTGTCGCCACACACGTTGCGGCACTCGTTCGCCACCCACCTGCTCGACGGCGGGGCCGACGTCCGTGTGGTCCAGGAGCTGCTCGGACACGCCTCGGTCACCACGACGCAGATCTACACCCTGGTCACCGTGCACGCGCTGCGCGAGGTCTGGGCCGGCGCACATCCGCGCGCTTGATGTCGCGGGTCTGCAGTTCGGAGAGCCGACACACCGTTAGACTTTCGCGGATGTTCGCCACGCCGCCGAATCGCCTGATGACGGGGGGCACGGCGTGACCGACGAGGCAGACGATTCCGCTATCGGTCTCACCGGCCGCCCGCCCCGCCACATTCCCGAACCACAGCCGCTGACCTCGCACGGACCGGCCAAGGTCATCTCGATGTGTAACCAGAAGGGCGGCGTCGGCAAGACCACCTCCACGATCAACCTGGGGGCGGCGCTGGCCGAGTACGGCCGGCGGGTTCTGTTGGTGGACCTCGACCCGCAGGGTGCGTTGTCGGCCGGGCTGGGCGTGCCGCATTACGAACTCGCCCATACCGTGCACAACCTGATGATCGAGCCGCGGGTGAGCATCGACGAGGTGCTGATCAACACTCGGGTCAAGAACCTGGACCTGGTGCCCAGCAACATCGACTTGTCGGCCGCCGAGATCCAGCTGGTCAACGAGGTCGGCCGCGAGCAGACCCTGGCCCGAGCGCTGCACCCGGTGCTCGACCGCTACGACTACGTGCTGATCGACTGCCAGCCATCGCTGGGCCTGCTTACCGTCAACGCGCTGGCCTGCTCCGACGGGGTGGTCATCCCGACCGAATGCGAGTACTTCTCGCTGCGCGGGCTGGCGCTGCTCACCGACACCGTCGACAAGGTGCGCGAGCGGCTCAATCCGCGGCTGTCGATCAGCGGGATTCTGATCACCCGATTCGACAACCGCACGGTCAACGCCCGCGAGGTGATGGCACGTGTCCTGGAACGCTTCGGCGACCTGGTGTTCGACACCGTGATCAGCCGCACCGTGCGCTTCCCCGAGACCAGTGTCGCCGGCGAGCCCATCACCACATGGGCGCCGAAATCTACTGGCGCACAGGCATATCGATCGCTGGCCCGTGAGGTCATCGACCGCTTCGGCAAGTGACCGAACAGCCGGCGCCCGAAAAGGGCTTCCGTGTCACGCTGACCAATTTCGAGGGTCCGTTCGATCTGCTGTTGCAGCTGATCTTCGCCCACCGCCTCGATGTGACCGAGGTCGCGCTGCATCAGGTGACCGATGAGTTCATCGCCTACACCCGGGCGATCGGGCCCGAACTCGAGCTCGACGAGACCACCACGTTTTTGGTGATTGCCGCCACATTGCTCGACCTCAAGGCCGCGCGGCTGCTGCCCTCCGGGGAGGTGCATGACGAGGAGGACCTGGCGCTGCTGGAGGTGCGCGACCTCTTGTTCGCGCGGCTGCTGCAGTACCGCGCCTTCAAGCATGTCGCCGAGATGTTCGCCGAACTGGAGGCCGCGGCGCTGCGGAGCTACCCGCGTGCCGTCGCGCTCGAAGACCGATTCTCCGACCTGCTTCCCGAGGTCATGCTGGGTGTCGACGCCGCAAGCTTCGCAGAGATCGCGGCCGCCGTGTTCACCCCGCGGCCGGTGCCCACCGTTGCCACCGAACATCTGCACGTACAGCAAGTGTCGGTGCCCGAGCAGGCCGAGCGGCTACTGGAGTTCCTGTCGGCACGCGGGGTCGGGCAGTGGGCGTCGTTCAAGGAATTGGTGGCTGACTGTGACGAGCCGATCCAGATCGTCGGGCGCTTCCTGGCGCTGCTCGAATTGTATCGGGCCAGGACGGTAGCATTTGAGCAGTTAGAACCGCTTGGTGTGCTCCAGGTTTCATGGACCGGAGATCGGCAGGTAGACGACGAGCTGGTCAGATCCGAGTGGGAAGAAGAATAGAACCAACCATGACCGACGACGCAGCCGAATTACCCGACTTGGACCTGGATATCGACGTCGCCCACGCCGATCTGGACGACGACGAACTGGGCCGGGTGCTGGAGGCGCTGCTGCTGGTGGTGGACACCCCGGTCAACGCCGAGACATTGGCGACCGTGACCGAGCAGCCGGTGTATCGCATCACCGGCAAGCTGGAGTTGATGGCCGGCGAGCTGGCGGCCCGCGACAGCGGTATCGATTTGCGTGAAGCCGGCGGCGGCTGGCGGATGTACACCCGGGCCCGCCTGGCGCCCTACGTAGAGCGGCTGCTCTTGGACGGGTCCCGGTCGAAGCTGACCCGGGCGGCACTGGAGACACTGGCGGTGGTGGCCTACCGCCAGCCGGTAACCCGGGCACGGGTCAGTGCGGTGCGCGGTGTCAATGTCGACGCAGTGATCCGAACGTTGGTGGCGCGTGGGCTGATCACCGAGGCAGGCGCCGACGAGGACACCGGCGCAACGATGTTCGCCACCACCGAGCTGTTCCTCGAGCGGCTCGGACTCTCGTCGCTGACGGACCTCCCTGATATCGCCCCGCTGCTTCCCGACGTCGACGTGATCGACGAGATGAGTGAAAACCTGGACGACGAGCCACGTTTCGCCAGGCTGTCTGGTGGCGGTAACGCAGTCCCGAACATGTCCTTCGATGTGGACACTGATGCCTGAACCAGAAGGTGTGCGGCTGCAGAAGGTCTTGTCACAGGCCGGGATTGCGTCGCGGCGTGTCGCCGAACGGATGATCCTCGACGGCCGGGTCGAGGTCGACGGGCAGATCGTCACCGAAATGGGTACCCGGGTCGATCCGTCCACCGCCGAAATCCGGGTAGACGGGTCGCGGGTCGTCCTGGACGACACGATGATGTATCTGGCGATCAACAAGCCCATCGGCATGCATTCGACGATGTCGGATGACCGGGGCCGCCCGTGTGTCGGCGACCTGGTGGAGCACCGGGTGCGCGGCAACAAGAACCTGTTTCACGTCGGGCGGCTGGATGCCGACACCGAGGGCCTGCTGTTGCTGACCAATGACGGCGAGTTGGCCCATCGGCTGATGCACCCGTCGTTCGAGGTGCCTAAGACGTATCTGGCGACGGTAACCGGTTCGGTGCCAAAGGGTTTGGGCAAGTCACTGCGGGCTGGAGTCGAGCTGGACGACGGGCCTGCGTCGGTCGACGACTTTGCAGTGGTCGATGCGGTGCCGGGTAAGACGTTGTTGCGATTGACACTGCATGAGGGCCGCAAGCGAATCGTGCGCCGGCTGCTTGCGGCGGCGGGCTACCCGGTGGAGGCGCTCGTGCGGGTCAGCATCGGCGAGGTGACGCTCGGTGAGCAGCGGCCGGGCAGCATCCGTGTGTTGACCCGCAAGGAAGTTGGCGAACTGTACAAGGCGGTAGGTCTGTGAGTGGCGTGGTAGTCGCTGTCGATGGCCCGGCAGGGACCGGAAAGTCTTCGGTGTCGCGGGGATTGGCGCGTGCGCTGAACGCCCACTACCTGGACACCGGGGCGATGTACCGGCTCGTGACGCTGTCGATACTGCGCGCCCGGGTCGACTTGGCCGATCCTGAGGCGATCGCTGCGTCCGCCGATGTGCCGTTGTCGGTGAGCAACGACCCGGATGTCGATCGCGCTTACCTTGGCGGCGAGGATGTTTCGGCCGAGATCCGCGGCGACGAGGTCACCCGTGCGGTGTCTGCGGTGTCGGCAGTTCCCCAGGTGCGTGCCCGGCTGGTCGCGCTGCAGCGCGAATTAGCTTCCGGGCCAGACAATGTCGTTGTCGAGGGCCGCGACATCGGCACAGTCGTGCTGCCGGACGCGGACGTGAAGATCTTCCTCACCGCATCGGCTGAGACCCGGGCCCGTCGGCGCAACGATCAGAATGTCGCGGTCGGGTTGGCCGACGATTACGAGACGGTGCTGGCCGACGTGCGGCGCCGCGATCATCTGGACTCGACGCGCGCAGTGTCGCCGCTGCGCCCGGCCGACGACGCGGTGATCGTCGACACCAGCGAAATGACCGAGGCCGAAGTCGTGGCGCACCTGCTGCAGCTGGTCGAACAGCGAAGTGGGGCAATGCGATGAGCGACGACGGTACCTGGTCCGACGAAACTGACTGGGAACTCACCGACGAGGGTGTCGATGGCGAAGAAAGCGAAGCGTTCGCGCCGCCACCGGTGGTCGCCATCGTGGGTCGGCCCAACGTCGGCAAGTCGACATTGGTGAACCGGATCCTGGGCCGGCGGGAAGCCGTCGTCCAGGACCTGCCCGGGGTGACCCGCGATCGCGTCTCGTACGACGCGATTTGGACCGGGCGGCGTTTTGTCGTGCAGGACACCGGTGGCTGGGAGCCCGACGCGAAGGGTCTGCAGCAGCTGGTGGCCGAGCAGGCCTCGGTGGCGATGCAGACCGCCGACGCGATCATCCTGGTGGTCGACGCGACGGTCGGTGCGACCGCCGGAGACGAGGCGGCGGCCCGGATTCTGCGCCGGTCGGGTAAGCCGGTGTTCTTGGCGGCCAACAAGGTTGACAACGAGAAAGGTGAGTCCGACGCGGCGGCACTGTGGTCGCTGGGGTTGGGGCAGCCGTATTCGGTCAGCGCCATACATGGTCGCGGCGTGGCCGATCTACTCGACGAGCTCCTCGCCGCCCTGCCCACCTCCTCGGAGGTCGCTCCGGGGCCCGGGGGACCGCGACGGGTGGCTCTGGTCGGCAAGCCGAACGTCGGTAAGAGCTCGCTGCTGAACCGGCTGGCCGGCGCCGAACGCTCAGTGGTGCACGACGTCGCGGGTACCACTGTCGATCCGGTCGACTCGCTGATCGAATTAGGCGGCAAGACATGGCGTTTCGTCGACACCGCAGGGTTGCGCAAGCGGGTTGCGCAGGCCAGCGGGCACGAGTTCTACGCGTCGGTGCGCACGCACAGCGCGATTGACGCCGCCGAGGTGGTGGTCGTGTTGATCGACGCGTCGCAGCCGCTGACCGAGCAGGACCAGCGGGTGCTGACGATGGTCATCGAGGCGGGCCGGGCGCTGGTGCTGGCGTTCAACAAGTGGGATCTGGTCGACGAGGATCGGCGCTACCTCCTGGACAAGGAGATCGACCGCGAACTGGCGCAGCTGCAGTGGGCGCCGCGGGTGAACATCTCGGCCAAGAGTGGTCGGTCGGTGCAGAAGCTGGTGCCCGCGATGGAGACCGCGCTGGCGTCCTGGGATGCCCGCATCTCGACCGGGCAGCTCAATACCTGGATCAAGGACATCGTCGCCGCCACGCCGCCGCCGGTGCGCGGCGGTAAGCAGCCGCGGATCCTGTTCGCCACCCAGGCCACTGCTCGTCCACCGACGTTTGTGCTGTTCACCAGCGGTTTTTTAGAGGCTGGCTATCGGCGGTTCCTGGAGCGCCGGCTGCGGGAGACCTTCGGTTTCGAGGGCAGCCCGATCCGGATCAATGTCCGGGTGCGCGAGAAGCGCAAGCTCAAGCCGCGCTAATCGGCGGGTTTGACGGCCGTTGCGGGCCGCTGAGCAGTAGATTGCGTGTCATGGAGTTTGCTGCGTCTTCAGTGTCCGCTCGGCGACTGGTCTACGGGATCGCCGGATTGATGATTGCCGCCGCGCCCGCGGTCGCTGTGTTCACGGGTGCCGTTCACGGCTCTGCGCCCCGGGTGCTGGCGTGCTCGGAGACCGACACCGAGGACAGCTTCTCGATGGACTGCGCGCCGTCGGTCATTCCCGACACCAGTGACGTGCTGACCGAGGCCGAGGTCGCCGAGCCGGGCTGGAACGGCGGCGACCACGGGGGAGGCCCCGCTGGCGGGGCCCCCGGGAGTGGTGGCGGCCACCGCTAAGCGTTGAGCCAGCGCTTTCCGTACGAGTCGAGGTGCACGACGTCCTCGACCGGTTTGCGGGTGGTCGGGCCGTAGCGTCCCTTCGGCCAGCCCAGAGGAATCACACAGACCGGGGTCACCGACAGCGGTAGACCCAGCGTTCTGCGTGCCGAGGTGACACTCCACAGCGGCATCGTGATCAGCGACGCTCCCAGGCCCATCGCGCGGGCCGCGAGCAGCACGTTCTGCACGCTCGGGTAGATGGACCCGAAAAACGACGACTCACCGACGAACGGGGTCGGCACGTAGGGCAGGCGCATCCCGCCGCGCAGGCAGGGGATGACCAGCACCGGGATCTCGCTGAAGTGCTCGACCTGCCATTTCACCGATCGCAGGATCTTCAGCATCGACTCGTCGCCGGCGGCCATCCGTTCGCCCATGGCGCCGTAAAGCGACCATCCTTGGCGGTAGCGCTTGCCGAGCTTGTCTTTGACCCGTTGGTCCTTGACGACGATGAACTCCCAGTTCTGGCCGTTGGAGCCGGTGGGGGCGCGCAGCCCGAGTTCGATGCACTTTGCGACGATGGCGTCATCGACCGGGTCGGGTTTCACGCGTCGGATGGCCCGCTGGGTCATCATCGCGTCGAGTAGGGGCATGCTCAGGGCGGCCAGCGCCTCGTCGGTACTCGGTATCTCGCTCATAGGGAACGAGGTTATTGGTCTCGCGCCTGGCTTGGTCGTGTGTGGTGTATCACGTTGCAGTGGAGGATGTTTGGTGGGTGCTATGCCCGACGTGGGCGGTGGTCAGCCGTCCGGTTAGGGTTTTTCAGTGCTTGTCACCCACATGATCGTGATCGCCTTGGCTGGGATGGCGGCGGGTGCGATCAACTCTCTGGTCGGTTCGGGCACGCTGATCACATTCCCGACGCTCGTGGCATTGGGATTTCCGCCGGTGACGGCGACGATGTCGAACGCAATCGGCCTGGTGGCCGGCGGGGTGTCCGGGACGTGGGGGTATCGCAAGGAGCTCGGTGGGCAGTGGGATCGGCTGCGCTGGCAGATCCCGGCATCGCTGGTCGGGGCGGCGATCGGGGCGTTTCTGCTGCTGCATCTGCCGGAGAAGGTGTTCATCCAGATCGTCCCGGTGCTGCTGATCTTGGCGCTGGTCTTGGTGGTGATCGGGCCGCGGATTCAGGCTTTTGCGAGGTCACGGGCCGAGGCGGCGGGGCGGTCGGCTTCGCACGTGTCCTCGAAGCGGATGACGGCGCTGGTGGCAGGGACGTTCGCGGTAGGGATCTACGGCGGGTACTTCACCGCGGCCCAGGGGATCCTGCTGATCGGAGTGATGGGCGCGCTGCTGCCCGAAGACATGCAGCGGATGAATGCGGCCAAGAACCTGCTGTCGCTGCTGGTGAACATCGTCGCGGCGGTGGGCTACACCGTGGTCGCGTTCGACCGGGTGAGCTGGGAGGCGGCCGGACTGATCGCGGCCGGATCGCTGATCGGTGGGTGGCTGGGTGCGCACTACGGGCGGCGGCTGTCCCCGAACGTGCTGCGGGCGGTGATCGTGGTTGTCGGCCTGATCGGGCTGTACCGGTTACTTACCGTGTAGCTGGTTGGCTCTCCGAATATTGCCTCACCACGCGAAACCACCGCGTCGCGCAACCGTGTTGCGCTAACGATCGCGGTCGGGCTGACAGGATTTGAACCTGCGACCCCTTCACCCCCAGTGAAGTGCGCTACCAAGCTGCGCCACAGCCCGCGTGTCCGCCGGAAACCACCCGATGGACGCCAGGGAACGATACATCAGTGACGGATGAAACTCCGAAACGGTCCTCCTGCGCGTCGCCAGGCCGGACACACACGAAACCTGGCAGGCGCGAGCAGCCTTCTGTGCCGGCCTTCGCGTTTAAGGCCGCGTCACATGGGGTACAGACGCCTAGGTTCAAACTCGAGCCGGACGTGTTGATGAAGCCACCCGGTAACCGAATGAGGACCTTCCATGAGCCAGCCCGCACCCGAGCGCGAGTCCGAATACGCCGACGTTCTGGAGATGTTCCGCCTCCTGGCGACATTCGACGCCGACACCGCGGCATTTCGACGGCAGCGGGACGCCATCATTGCGCGCTGCTTGCCGTTGGCCGACCACATCGCCCGCCGTTTCGCCAACCGGGGTGAGCCACTCGAGGACCTCGTCCAGGTGGCGCGCGTCGGGCTGGTGCAATCGGTGAAGCGGTTCGATGTCGAGAACGGTTCTGACTTCCTGTCGTTCGCGGTACCCACCATGATGGGTGAGGTACGTAGATACTTCCGCGACCACAGCTGGTCGTTGAAGGTGCCGCGGCGATTCAAAGACCTCACCGTGCAGCTCAATCGGGGTCGATCAGAACTCTCTCAGACGCTCGGACGCGCACCGACAGCCACCGAACTCGCCCAGCACCTCGGGATGGACCGCCAAGAGATCGTCGACGGTCTGATCGCCGCCAGCGCCTATGCGACGCAATCGACCGACGTCCCGGTGCGATCGGACGACGGGCAACGATCACTGAGCGAACGGCTGGGGACTGTTGATGTCAACATCGAGCGGGTTCTGGATGTGGAGACGGTCCGTCCGCTGCTCGCGGCATTGCCGGAACGTGAGCGAACTGTGTTGGTGCTGCGGTTCTTTGAGAACATGACCCAGTCGCAGATCGCCGAGCAGATCGGCGTTTCGCAGATGCATGTCTCCCGGATCTTGACTCGGGCGATCGCCGGCATCCGGCAGCGGGTGGAGGATGCCGAGGCGGTGTCACCCACACTGCCGATGTCGCACCGCCGGGCAGTGATGGCGTCCAGGGACCTCCCGCGCCAGCACTCGGGCTCGGGCGAAACGACGCGGAGGTCACGGCAATCCAAGCCCCGCACCCCCGGCGCCGTCGCCTGACCGCTGTCGAGGAGCGGCCTCAGTGTCCGGCGAGCACCAACACCGGCTGGTCGCGATAGACATCGGGGAACAGCTCTTTGAGGCCGTTGACCTTCGGCATGTCGTTGATCTCGATGTACGGATACGTGGGGTTCGAGTTTAGGAAGTCCTGGTGGTGTTCCTCGGCGGGGTAGAACTCTGCCTTCGGTGACACCGTGGTGACGATCGGACCGGGAAACACCGCAGATTTGGTCAGCTGGGCGATGTACGCCTCCGCGACTCGCTTCTGAGTGTCGTCTTGCGCGAAGATCGCCGACCGATATTGAGTGCCGGTGTCCGGACCCTGACGGTTGAGTTCTGTCGGGTCCTGCACCACAGAGAAGTAGATCCGCAAGAGTTCGCCGAAGGTGACCTGGTGGGGGTCGTAGGTAATGCGAACCGACTCGGCGTGCCCGGTGGTTCCGGTGCTCACCGTCTCGTAGTTCGCGTTCTGCGCATCGCCACCGGTATAACCGGATTCGGCCTGCGTGACCCCTTTGACGTGTTGGAAGACGCCCTGTACACCCCAGAAGCAACCGCCGGCAAGCACTGCCGTCTCGGTCGCGCCCGCAGTCGACACTGGTTCGTCGATCTCCGGTGCCGGGATCGCGACGGACTCTTTGGCCGCGGTCATCATCGGAATCGCCTGCCGCCCAATGATGAACATCGCGGTGACACCGGCCGCCGCCAGCACCAGTCCGATTACGAGGCTCACCCACTTGCTGCGTGTCACTCCTTGAGTGTCCTCCCGAATCGGTCGTTAAGGGCCCACCGCCGACAGCCGTCACGGATTGGTAAGGCCGGCCGGGGCCGCTGCCGACCCGACGAAATATGTTGTTCGGCACTGCGCTGTTCGGCACTGCTGCCGGCTGCGGATCGCTGCGTGGTCTTGCCGGCGCGCAACCGCCGAACAAGTCGGCGGAGGTTTTCGCGGTCACCCACACGGATGCAGAGTGGGAGAAGCTCTTGACCCCCCGGCAGTACAGCGTCCTTCGAGAAGCAGGCACCGAGCGACCGTTCAGCAGCCCCCTCAACGACGAGCACCGTGCCGGGGTGTTCAGCTGTGCCGGCTGCGCACTGGACAACTTCTCGTCGACTGCATGAACGGCGTCGCCCTCAATTTCCGCGCGACGCAAATCTCTGTGGTGGCGTCCGTACAGTACTAGTTACAGTATCTGTTCATATGGTCTGTTCATCGGCGACGTACTGCCCTTGATCGCCGCCCGATTGGTCAGCCGCGTCGATCAAGTCCAAGTGTCCGAAGTCGTCAACTTCAGCGACTACCCCTCCAAATACATCCGACTGCCGACGGTCTTGGCGAGTCGATCGACGATATGACCTCCGATGTTGAGACCGCGGTCGAGCGTGGTGCAGCGGCAACCCGTTGGTGCAGTTTCATGCGCTCTACACCATGGGAGACGTGCCAACGCGATTCCCGCGGTATGTGCCGCCCCGCCGGGATTGAAGACCCATCTTGATCTCGGCGTGCTGCACCTGCCAGGGCTGACGCGGCACGGCACGCGCATTTCGTAAGCAGTTAGACCGCAATCGCTTCGATGATGCTGATCGGACCGACCGTGTTCACGACGCGGTTCAACCGGAAGTCAGCCTGTTTGAACAGTCGGCCGTATTCGGCTGCGGTGCGTTCACGTGCGTCGGCAACCACCAGCATCTCGAGGTCCACCCACTTGCCGTGGAAATTCCGGTCATGGTCGGGGATCACGAACTCGACCAGCAATACTCGCGCGTCCGGGCGGGCGGTCGCGCGCACCGTGCGCAGAATGCGCACCGCCTCCTCGTCGGGCCAATCATGGATCACGTTCTTCAGTACATAAGCGTCCGCGCCCGCCGGCACGGCATCGAAGAACGACCCCCCGACGATCTGAACGCGCGACTGGACCCCGTGCTTTCGAAGCAGGGCCGGGGCTCCGGCCACGACCTGTGGCAGATCGAACAGCACGCCGTGGGACTGCGGGGCCGATTCGAGGATCGCGGCCAGTAGTCGGCCATGCCCGCCGCCGATGTCGGCGATTGTGGCGAAGCGACTGAAGTCATAGGCGGCGATCACGGGCGCAATCGCGAACTCGGACACGCCCGTCATGGCCTGGTTGAAGATCTCGGCGAGTTCAGGCTCGTCGGTGAGGTATTCGAATGTGGGCTTGCCGCGCAACTGGGGGACCACCGCGGCCCCAGTCCGCATCGCGTCGGTCAGATGGCTCCAGTGTTCGCGGTGCTCGGGCGAGCCAATCCATCGCGCCATGCCGGCCAGCGAGACAGGGGAGTCGGTGCGCAGCGTGTCCGCGAGTGCAGTGAGCTCATACCGCCCGTCGCGGCGCTGCCGGAAAACTCCGATTCCGATCAACGCACGAAGCATTCGCTGCAGAGAATCTGCATCGGCATTCACCCGCCGCGCCAGCTCAGCACCCGAGGCAGGTCCATCGGAAAGCGCGTCGGCGATACCCAAATCAGCTGCAGCAGTGATTGCTTGGGCAACCCAAGCGCCCATGAGCAGTTCCATCATCACTGCCGCCGGTGGGGCTGTGCGTTGATGGACCTGGGACAGGTAGTGGCGCGTTTGTTCGAAGGCTCGTGCGACCTTCGCCGGTGGGACTTTGGTGGACGTCACGGGCTTCCTTTCTCGGTCATTCGCCGTCATCGGCAGCCGACCGAACCTAACGCCAAGTGAGATTTAGTGCAAGTATTAACTTGCATTAGATGGAAACCACAGGGGCGCCGCACAACTCAGCGCGACGGGATGTTCATGCCCAGTTCTTCGGCTGGGGCGCGAAGATACCGATGCACGGTTGGTCCTACCAGCGTGACCACCTCGTCGACGCTCAGGGCGGACAGCGGTGGCACCGCCATCACGTAGCGAAGCATCGCCGTGCCGACGAGGCTGGTGGCCGCAAGCATTGCGCGTAGTCGCGCCTCGTCAGCGCCCCCAAGCGCCTCGGTCACCGCCGTCATGACGTAGCTATGCAGGAAGTCCCGGAACGCCTCGTGGGCGTCGCTGTTCGACGTTGCCGACTGCAACATCGACACCATGCTCGCGGCGGTGTCGGGTTGCTCCCAGATGCCCAGGTAGGCCCGGACAATGCGGGACCCGAGCTCGTCATCATCACCTGCTGCCAGCTGGGCGGTGAACAATGCGGGGTCGAGGACGAGCTTCATCGACTCCCGAAACAATTCAGCCTTGGAGCCGAACAAATACAGCACCATTGAGGGGTCCACGCCGGCTGCGTCGGCAATCGCACGCAATGTCGTCTTTTCGTAGCCGTGCTTTGCAAACTCCTGCTTTGCCGCGCGGAGGACGTCATCCCGGGAGACCGGTTCGCCTTGGCGTCTGCCGCGTCGCCTGTCCATCGCTGCACGTGAGGGCATGTCCGCGACAATATCATTCAACAGCCATTGAAATTTCTGCGGCGGTCAATTACGCTCTTGTCATGATTTCATCCGCTGTTGAAAAAGCCGCAGACTGCCGTCGCTCTGCGCACGCAACAGCCTGGCTCGGGGCAGGTGCGATGACCCTCGGTATCGGCGCGGCTTTGGCCAGCGGGTCCTCGGTGGCGCACGCCGATACCGCCCACACCGGCGCTCAGAACGCCTCCAGCAGTAACGCCGGACCCGCAGCACCTGGCCGTCATACCACGGCGTCGTCGGGCAGAGCGACAAAAGGTAAGCCGCTCAACGCAATTCGGCTGGCAGACGGCCCAAAGGTTCCGGCAGTCGCAAAACAGGCACCGACAGATCCGCCGAGGCGACTCAACCTGGCCAACGAGGTGCTCAGCTGGGTCCACCGCGAACTGCGCTACACCCTGTTCAACAGGCCTCCCACGATCGCGCCGGTTCAGCATTCCGAGGATCCTGTCACCGGCGTCATCGCCGGTGACCTGCATGGCTCAAGCGCTTCCGGGGGCAGGCTGACATACGCGGTCACCCAACCGGACAACGCGCTCGTGCAGGTCGACCCCGACGGAACCTTCACCGTCACGCCGGACGCAAGTACCGCCCACCTCGGTGGAACGGTGAGCTTCAACGTCACCGTGGATAACGGTAGTGGGTATCGGTTGCCCGGGCTGGCGGGCCGCATCCAGTCCGTAATCCATTCGCTGGCAAGACGGTTCGGCCTGAGTGGCGCTGACACGAGCACGACGGTGGTGACCGTCGATGTTGCTGCCACCAATAAGCCGCCCACCATCACCGGTTATACCGACGGCCTGCCCGCGGGTGACGGAGTGGTTACCGGGCAGATACAGGCGACCGACCCCAACGGCGATGGCCTCAACTTCAACGGATCGACCGCTAGCGCGCTCGGCGGAGCGGTCGTGATCAACTCCGACGGCTCGTTCACCTACACGCCCACCGGCGAGGCCCGCCATGCCGCGGCTGCTATCGACGCGCCTGGGGCGACGACCGATAGCTTCAGCGTCAACGTCAGCGACGGTTATGGCGGCATCGCCACCGAGACGATCACTGTGTCGGTAAGTCCCACCAATGGCAATCCCACCGGTGGTGCCGTAACCGGCCTGCAGATCGACGACACCATCGGAACAGTCACGGGATCCGTCACCGGCGTCACCGATCCAGATCTGGACACCCTCAGGTACAGCTCGACCCCCACGAGCGTGGGCGGCGGCTTCGTCGACGTGTACAACGACGGTTCCTTCACCTACAACCCAACGGCCGACCAGCGACACCTCGCCGCCGCATTGGGTGCGCCGTTCACCTCCACCCACGACAGCTTCACCATCTCGGTCTCGGACGGTCACGGCGGCAGCACAGCGATCACCATCGTCGTCCCCGTGGTGCCGGAATCCGATGAGCCCCCGACGGGTGTCGCTGCGGGCTAGGTAGTGTGCGGCTGCGGCTGAGCCGAACAGAACGTGAGCAAGTATTCGCAGCGGTCGCAGACCAACGACGGTCCATCGCCGCCTTGCTCGACAGTCTTGATCCCGACAGCTCGCCACCGCAGGCCTGCGCGCCAACGCGGCTCGGTTTCTCGCACAAACGGCTCCGCGGCATTGCGCTCCACGACACGGACACCGGCCGAAGCTGGGCCAGGGCGCGGCGATCCAGGGTTCGGGCGTGGCGCTGATGCTGGCAATCTGTGGGCGCATCGTCGCATTCGACCAACTCGACGGCCCGGGTGTGCCGCTCCTGCAGTCCCGGCTCAGTTGATCGCGAGAGCAGCGTAGCCTCAATGACATCCACATACCTGATCGAGGCCCAGCGACCGATCCGATGCGAATCGCCGTGCTCGCGCCGATCGCATGGCGGACACCACCGCGTCACTATGGACCGTGGGAACAGTTCGCCTCGCTACTCACCGAAGGATTGATGGCCGACGGGCACGACGTGACGCTGTTCGCCACTGCGGACTCGATCACGACGGCCAGCCTGCACGCAGTCGTGCCATGCGGCTGGTCGGAGGATGCGACGATCGACGCAAAAGTCGTCGAGTGCATGCATATCGCGTCGGTGTTCGAACGTGCCGATGAGTTTGACGTCATCCATAACGGGTTCGACTTCTTGCCGCTCACCTACAGCGATCTCGTGTCGACTCCGGTGGTCACCACGATCCACGGGTTCTCATCGGACCGGATCGTTCCCGTTTACGAACGTTACGACAGGACAACCGCTTATGTGTCGATCAGCGACGCCGATCGACACCCGAGTCTGCATTACGCCGCCACTATTCACCACGGAATCGACATCGACGATTTCGCGGTCCATCCTGACCCGGGCGACCATCTGTTGTTCTTCGGGCGCATCCACCCTGACAAGGGCACCGCGCACGCTATTGAGGTCGCGCGCAGATGCGGCCGTCGGCTCGTCATCGCCGGGATCATCCAGGACGAGAACTACTTTCGCACCGAGGTGGCACCACACGTCGACGGTGAACAGGTGTGCTACATCGGCGCAGTCGACGCCTCGATGCGCGCAGAGGTCCTCGGCAGTGCGCACGCGCTGTTGCATCTGATCGACTTCGACGAGCCCTTCGGCTACAGCGTCGTAGAGGCCATGGCTTGTGGTACGCCGGTCATCGCGTACTCGAGAGGGTCGATGCACGAGCTTATCGAGCATGGCGTCACCGGCTATCTGGTCGGGAACGTCGCATCGGCGGTCGCCGCGGTCGCCACTGCGGGTGGGCTCGATCGGCACGAGATCGCGTCGCGTGCCGGCGACAGATTCTCGGTCCAGTCCATGATCGACAAGTACGTTGCCGTCTACCGCCACATCCTCGGCAATCGGAGATGACGCGGCAGGACGCCACGTGGTGGAAGTCCGCCGTCGTCTACCAGATCTATCCTCGCAGCTTCGCCGATTCGAACGGCGACGGGTTCGGCGACCTCGGTGGCATCATCGAGCGGCTCAGCTATCTACAGGCGCTGGGGGTCGATGTCATCTGGCTATCACCGATCTACCCGTCACCGCAGGCCGACAACGGCTATGACATCAGCGATTACCGCGACATCGACCCGCTGTTCGGCACGCTCGCTGAGTTCGATCTGCTGCTCGCAAAGATCCACGAATGCGGAATGAAGCTCGTGATGGACCTGGTGGTCAACCACACCTCCGACGAGCACCCGTGGTTCGTCGAGTCACGCTCCTCGCGGCATAACCCGAAGCGGGACTGGTACATCTGGCGCGACTCCCGTGCGGGTGCCGAGCCGAACAATTGGGGCTCGTTCTTCTCCGGATCAGCGTGGACGTGGGATGACGTCACCGGCCAGTACTACCTGCACCTGTTCGACCGCAAGCAACCGGACTTGAACTGGGACAACCCACTCGTGCGAAAAGCCATGCAGGACATCATGGTTTGGTGGCTCGACCGCGGTGTCGACGGCTTCCGAATGGATGTCGCCAATTTCATCTCCAAAAACCCGGGACTCCCAGACGCGCCGACCGTCCCCGGCCATCGGTTCGTCATCGCCGTTGATGAGTTCGTCGATGGGCCGCACGTGCACGAGTACCTCGCCGAGCTGACTCGCGAGGTCTTCGAAAGCCGCGACGGTGAGTTCATCACGGTGGGGGAGATGCCCGGGGTGACCCCCGAGCAAGGGCGCCTGTATACCGACCCGGCCCGGGGTGAAGTCAACATGGTGTTTCAATTCGAGCACGTGACCGTGGATCAGAGCCCGGCAAACAAGTTCGAGCACCGCGGGCTCAACCTGGTCGACCTCAAGAAAGCGTTCGACCGATGGCAGGCGGCGTTGGCCGAAATCGGCTGGAACAGCTTGTACTGGCAGAACCACGACCAGCCTCGCGTCGTTTCCCGATTCGGCGATGACGACCCGGACTACTGGGCTGCATCGGCGAAGGCACTCGCCACGATTCTGCACGGCATGCGCGGCACACCGTTCGTCTATCAAGGCGAAGAACTGGGAATGACGAACTACCCGTTCCGCGGTGCGCACGACCACCAGGACCTCGAGGCCGTCAATTACTACACGAGTGTGGTCGAACTCGGCGGCGACGAGAGCGCCGCCCTGGCCGGCCTGGCCGCGATGAGCCGTGACAACGCCCGCACGCCGATGCAATGGGGCCCGGGACGCAACGCTGGATTCACGACCGGTGACCCGCGGATGCCGGTCAACCCGAACCACACGTGGCTGAATGCGGAATCACAACTCGCCGCATCGGATTCCGTGTTCGGTCATTACCAGGCGCTCATCCGCCTCCGTCACAAAGTGCCGATCCTCGTGCACGGGGACTTGACGCCGCTGATGGCTGAGGACCCGCAGATCTGGGCCTACACCAGACGCACGCAGCAGGGGGCGATCCTCGTGATCGCCAACTGCGGCCGTCAGCCCAGGACTGTTCACATCGGCGCCGAGTGGATCGGCGCCGGCCTGCTGCTCGGCAACCTCCCGGACACCCCGGCCGCGCCGACATCGGCGTTCCTGCAGTTGGCCGGCTGGGATGCGCGCATCTACGCCGCCGGCTGACCAGCGGTTCAGTCACGAGCGGCTCGCTCCCGACCACGCGTTTCACCCGGCAAGGGTGTAGTCTGAAAACTGTTGGTACCCCCAGCCAGTCTGGAATGGCTCAGCTTCTGACGCTGACCTGCCCGAGCAATCGCTCACGCCGGACACACCGTTTTGCCGCTCAGTCGGGATAATTTCTTGAACGCTATGCCCTTATTTAAACCTTTGTTTTCTCCCCTTGGAGTGCAACATTTTTCGAGGATCCCAAGCTTCGGGATCCTCAGCACGCACCCACCGACCCCGTGCGGGATCGCGACGTTCAGCGCTGCGCTCTCCGACGGACTGGAAGGCATGGGCGCCGATGTCACTGTGGTGCGCGTGGCCGACGAGTTCCCTTCTGCTCGCGTCAACGTCATCGGAGAACTCGTGAACGGTTCCCCGAAGTCCGTCGCGGAATGCTCGGAACTGCTGAACCAGAGCGACATTGCAGTCATCCAGCATGAATACGGCATCTACGGTGGTCCGGACGGCGACGAAGTCGTGGAGATCATGGCCGGCTTGCGCGCGCCGTCCGTCGTCGTCGCTCACACGGTTCTCAAAGATCCGACGCCGCATCAGCGTTCGGTACTCGAAGCGGTCGTGGAGTCCGCAGACCAAGTGGTCGTCATGTCCGAGGCGGCCAAGCACCGACTGGGCGCCGGCTACACCATCGACCGCACCAAGGTGGTCACGATCCCGCACGGCGCGACCGTACCCGACGCCACCACCCTGAAGCGCCCGGCTCGACCCATCATCTTGACGTGGGGCCTGTTGGGACCCGGCAAGGGCATCGAGCGGGTCATCGACGCAATGGCGTCGCTCAAGGACCTCCCCGGCCAGCCGCGGTATCTGATCGCCGGTAGAACCCACCCCAAGGTGCTCGCCGCCGAGGGGGAGGCGTATCGCGAAGCCCTCATCGAGCGAGCCCGGCGGCTCGGCGTTGCCGGGTCGGTGTCGTTCGATCCCGTGTATCGCAGCCCTGCGGATGTGATCGCGCTCGTCCAGTCCGCGGCCGTCGTCGTACTTCCCTACGACTCCAAGGACCAGGTCACCTCCGGTGTTCTGGTCGACTCCGTGGCCAGCGGACGTCCAATCGTCGCGACCGCCTTTCCGCATGCTCTCGAGATGCTCGGTAGCGGTGCGGGCACCGTCGTCGATCACGACGATCCCGACGCGATGGTCGGTGCACTCCACCGATTGCTGACGGATCCTCGCGTCGCGGGCTCCATGGCCGCGGAGTCCCGGGAACTGGCCCCGACGATGGCCTGGCCGATCGTCGCCAATACCTATGTGGCCCTGGCCCAGCGGCTGCTCGGCGCACGGTTGGCACTGACGTGACCAGCACTTCGCTGATTCCGTCGTTCGCCCATCTGTTGCGCATGACGGACCATCAGGCCACCTTCGAGCACGCCCTGCTGACCGAACCCCGGCGCGAACACGGGTACTGCACCGATGACATGGCCAGAGTGCTCGTCGTCACCACTCGCGAGCCTGAGTCGTCGGGCCCGGTGAACGGTCTCGCAGGCAAGGCCCTGCAGTTCCTCAACGACGCTCAGTCCTATAACGGCGCTTGCCGCAACCGGATGGGCCAGGCCGGACGGTGGCTCGACGAACCTACGACGGATGACCATTGGGGCCGATGCATCTGGGGGCTCGGCACGGCCGCAGCCAACAGCGATGTGAGTCTGGTGCGCAAGCTGGCCATCATCCAGTTCGAGCGCGCCGCCAAGGCTAGATCCAAGTGGCCACGGGCAATGGCGTTCGCCGCCATCGGAGCCGCCGAGGTGCTCAGCGTCGACCCACGAAATTCGGCGGCGCGAAAGCTCCTGGCCGACTACGCCGCCGCCGTCGACAGAGGCAACGACGACGCCGACTGGCCATGGCCGGAACCAAGACTTACCTACGCGAACGCGATCCTCCCCGAGGCGATGATCGCGGCGGGCGTCGCGCTCGACGACGTGGAGCTACGACAGCGTGGGTTAAATCTGTTGGAGTGGCTGCTCGCCCACGAGACAGCCGGCGGCCACCTTTCACCAACCCCCGTAGCGGGGTGTGGTCCGGGGGACAGCCGCCCTGCATTCGACCAGCAGCCGATCGAGGTCGCCACCCTGGCCGACGCCTGTGCGCGCGCTGCAACCATCGATGCGCGTTCGCTGTGGACCGACGGAATCCGCTCCGCCGCAGCCTGGTTCAACGGCGCCAACGATGCAGGACAGCCAATGTGGGATTCGGCGACCGGTGGTGGCTTCGACGGCCTGCACGCAGACGGCGTCAACCTCAACCAGGGCACGGAGTCGACCCTGGCGGTCATCTCGACCTTGCAGCGCGCACGGCGCTTCTCGCCCGCGCTGCAATGACGTCCACCCGAACAGAGCTCGTCACGCGCGGTGCGCAGCGGGTCGCAGCCGACCCGTCGCGGGTGATCACCCGGCTCTTCGTCCCAGGCCAGGAGGGTTTCGAGCTGCACGAGTCTCGGTCGGGAGTCGTGCTCGCGCGCATCCTCGCCCTCGCCGACGACGACGTCCACTCGTCTCTGGACGATGTCAAGACTCGCTTCGGCAGCCGTCACCGCGACCTCGCCGGTACTTTCCGGCGGAACGCCCAGGAACTCGCCGACCGACTGGATCCCGACCGCGAGATCTCTGACGAGCGCATGCTGTTGCTTGGTGCGGCATTCACGAGCGAGTACGCCATCGAAGGTGCTGCGCTGTGCAATCCCAGCATCGTGGCTCACCCCGATCAAACAGATGTCGCAACGGGGAGCCTGCGATTCGTGCTCAGCGTCAGGGGAATTGGGGAAGGACACCGGTCCTCCATCGGGTTCCGCACCGGCATCGTCGACGCGGCGGGCCGCGCCACGATCGACGAGCCCTCCCCGTTCGTCACGACCGGGCGGGTCGACCCGACGCTCCTCGACAAGGCGATATTCCGTGTTGAGCTCGACCGGCACGCGAACGTCAGCGAGGCCGCCGCCTATGTGCTCAACGCGCTCGGTGACCTCTTCACCCGATCCGACCTCGACGAGCGGCTCGACGATCTGAGTGCCAACCTCAGCACCCGCGGCCACGCGCAGGACACGATCACCTTGATACGTGGCATCGCCGACCGCTCGTACACCATCGAATTCCCCGACCAAATACCTCTTTCCGAGCGTGTCCTGTGGCCTTCGATGGAGGCCGAGCAGGCCGGCATGGAGGACGCCCGCTTCGTTCGTTTCGTCGACTCCGACAGTTCGGTGACCTACTACGCCACCTACACGGCCTACGACGGATCCCACATCAGTCAACAGCTGCTCGAGACCAACGACTTCCAGGCCTTCACCTCGTCGCCGCTGGTCGGGCGTGCCGCGGCAAACAAGGGACTGGCCTTGTTTCCCCGCCGGATCCGAGGCAAGTACGCCGCCATGTCACGATCCGACCGCGAAACCAACACAGTGGCCTTCGCCGATCACCTGTCGGTGTGGCCGAGTGCGTTGCCGTGCCAGCGGCCGACGGAGGTGTGGGAGGTCTTGCAACTCGGAAATTGTGGCCCGCCAATCGAAACCGACGCAGGGTGGCTGGTGCTGACTCACGGGGTTGGGCCGATGCGGACGTACAGCATCGGCGCGATACTGCTCGATCTCGACGACCCAACCCGGATCATCGGTCGGCTGCGGCGGCCGCTCCTGACCCCCGCGCCTGACGAGCAGAACGGCTACGTCCCCAACGTCGTCTACTCGTGCGGCGCGCTCGTCCACGCCGGCACGCTGGTCCTCCCGTACGGGATTGGAGACGGTGCCATCGGGATCGCTACCACCCCGCTGCCCGAGTTGCTCAGTGCGCTCTCGACCGACCCGCGGTCAATGCTCGAGTAGTCAGGTTGGCCCGCAGGAAGCTACCTGTGCGCTGCGTGCCGACCACGTCGGTGGCCTGCCCGTCGAGGTAACTCGGCCACCGCCGAGGTCACGCTCCTGCTCCAAAAACGCAGTCAGACACCAGCACACAGCATCCTGACTTGCCGAGCGTGGGGGATATCGTTGCGCAGCGGTCCACATCGTCGACGACAACCCACACTCTCGGTGTGGGTGGGAGCTAAAGTCGTTCGGTGATCCCAAGATTTCTGGCGTTGGCAGTCGGCGCGCTTACCGCGGCGGCGCTGATCATTCCGGCGAGCCCGACAGCGGCGGCCGAACCGTCGTGCGCACCCGATTCGCTGAGCGTGAGTACCAGCGCACCAGGTTCTCCCGGCGACGCCACGCAGATCCACTTCGACGTGATCTTCACGAACACCTCGTCGCAACCGTGTGCGCTACAGGGTTACCCCGGCGTGGACCTCATCGGCCCCGATGACCCGATATGGGGTCCGGACTATCAGCTCCCGCAGCAAGCCGGTGACCCACAACCGGTCACACTCGCGCCCGGTGCCACTGCCGCCAGTCGCCTGACCTTCCTGCCCGACCCCAACGGCTGGGTTCCGAACACCATCGCGGTGACGCTGCCGAACGCGCCGGGAACGCTCGAGACGCCGTGGATCGCCGGCGGCGTTCCCGTTGCACGCCAGGATGCGGCGAGCCACCCCGGCACGTACGTCGGACCGCTGCACCCCGCCGACTGAACCCCGCCCGATCGGGGTAGAAGTATCGGTGTGATGGATACGCAGGAGTTGGCACGCGAACTTGGCCACCCCGGTGCGCAGGAACTGCTCGGTGGCGCCATGGCACGGCTGGCCTACAACGGCCACGACGGCTTTCCGCGAGTCATACCCGTCGGCTTCCTCTGGACGGGGGAGCGCATCGTCGTCTCGACGGCGCCGACCTCCCCGAAGGCGCGTGCTCTTGCGTCGCGTCCGCAGGTTGGCCTGACCATCGACGGCGGCTCCACGCCAGACGAGGCCAAGGCCCTGTTGGTCCGCGGCCTCGCCACACTGGAGACCGTCGACGGGGTCACCGAGGAGTACCTCGAGTCGGCGAGGAATTCGATGGACGGTCCCGGACTCGCCGAATTCGAACGCAACGTACAAGCGACGTATCAGCAGATGGTGCGCATCTCGATCGAGCCGCTCTGGGCGCGGTTTTACGATTTCGGCGCAGGCCGGCTGCCCGCGTTTCTCGCAGACCTCGTCGATGGCGGCTAGCAGGACCAAGCAAGCGCCGGGACAGTCGCCCCTCGGAGTTGTCACGAAACCGACGAAGCTCCAACTGTCTCATCGAGCAGGTCTAGCACCGCCTGCCAGGCCCGTGTCGCGTGCAAAGCGTGATGGCCCACGCCGGGCACGGTGGCGACGACGTGGGTGGTGCCACCGGTCAATGAGCCGTCAGGATGCATCGGGGCGGCCCAAAAAGCGTGCTTGGCTCCACCGTAAACGTTTACGCGCCAATCAACTCCGGCATCCTGAAGCGCGCTGGTGAACGCAAACAGTTGATCGGGAGTGCAGAGTGGGTCTTCGGAGCCTGTGCACAGTAAGTAGGCTCCGCCCACGTTATTCCAATCTTCGGCGCGGGCGGCGGGCAAGCCCGGATGGATCGCGGCGAGTGCCTTGAACGGCACTCTCGCGCGAGCAAGTTCCAGCACGATTCGGCCACCGGCACCGTATCCGAGCGCTGCGAGCCGGTCGTGGTCGGCACCGGGCACAGCAAGGAGAACGTCGAGCGCAGCACGGCCGATGCGTTGCATGCGGGTGGGGTCTGCCATCAGGGGCATGACCCGCTTCAGCATCGCTTGCGGGTCGCCGAAGAACGTCCGGCCAGCGTGGTAATCCATCGCGAGGGCGATGTAGCCGTGCTTGGCGAGGTCGTCGGCGCGACCGCGTTGATAGTCATCGAGACCGATTCCGTCATGTCCGATGAGCACTGCCGGCCAGGGAGGCTTGCCGTCTGGCCGTGCCAAGTGGGCCACCATCGTCAGTCCGTCGACGTCGTAGGTGACTTCGCGCGTGGCGATCATGCGGTCACGTTAGCCAGGAGTTGTGCAATGTAGCGCCGCGTTCGCCCTAAGCTGACCGACCGCATCATCGGAGGTTGTCCCGAGTTCCGGAACATCGGTGGCGGCCCGGTGAGCATCAGGCTGCGCTCACCTGATCGCAGGTCTGGATTACCCATCCGCCATCGCCTTCAAGCCCGATGGCTCGCGCGCTCACGTCGCTAATGAGGGAACAACGCTGTGTGGGTACTCAATACGGCCGCCACCGACGAAACTCGTTCAACCTAGGCCGGCGGAATGCTCTGCTCGTAAGAGAACATGTTGTCCGGGTCGTAGGCTGTTTTGATCTTGCGTAGCCGATCGAGGTTGGGTCCCCAGTAGGCGCGTTCCCAGTCCGCCATACCGGCATTGGGCACGTTGACGTACGCACCGTTGACGTACGGCGCCATTGCCTCAGCGAACTCAGCGACCCACCCGAGGACCGCAGCCGTCTGCTCGTCGGGCGCCGGCGCCCCGCCTCGGACACCCCAGCCGGCCCCGGGTTCGGCGTAGTACAGCGCGTCACGGTGCGCGAACGCCGACCCTCCCGATGGCTCGCTGGTGCGCACCGCACCACCGAAGGCGTTGGTGAAGTAGTTGCACCCCGCGGGCGCCTTCGCCATGAACGCGCTGATGACGCGTATCCCCTCGGCTGGCAACGGCTCGGTGATGAACTGCGAGTTAAACTTCCAATTCGCCGGCTCGTCCTCGATAGGGATCTGAAAGCTTGCGTAGATGTCGGGCCAGGTCCCGTCTTGTACCACAACCTCGGGGCTGCCAATCGACACAGCCGGCGAAAGCAACTGCAATGCTTCATCTTCCGAGCCCGACGCGAGAGCAGCATGCAGAGCGAACCTGTCGCCCTCGATCTCGAGCTGGCTGGTAAGCCGGTCGTCGACGTAGGGCGCGGAGCGCTGCCACGCCTCGATGACCGCCTCGAGCTCGTCGAGCCCGGTCCATGTTGCGACGATATGGATCGCCTGCGCCAGGGGATGAATCCGGTAGGTCAGCGACGTGACGATGCCGAAGTTTCCGTTGCCCGCACCGCGCAGTGCCCACAGCAGATCCGGGTTGTTCTGCTCATCGGCCAGCACCACTTCGGCGCCGCCGTCGGCCGATGCGATGACGACCTCGGCCGCCAACAGATTGTCCGACGCCATCCCGAACTTGCGTGTCAGCAGGCCGAAACCTCCGCCGAGCGTCGCGCCGGCCAGGCCGACGCTGCCCTCGGTCCCGGTGGGTGCCGCGAATCCCGCCGTGCCCAGCGCGATGACGGCCTCCATCTGGTTGAGCCCCGCGCCGACCGTGGCCGTCTGAGCCACCCCGTCGATCGACACCGACTTGAACCCACTGACGTCGATCACGATCCCGTCGTCGAGGCCGGACCAACCCTCCAGAGCGTGTCCGCCGCTGCGGACCCGGAACGGGACGCCTTGTTGCCGCGCCCATGCGAGCGCGTTGACCACATCCCCGGTGTCATGGGCGAACACGACCGCCGCGGGCTTGTGGGTGAAGAAGTGATTCCATCCTCTGCTGGCGTCGGGGTAGTAGCCGTCGCCGGGGCGAACCACCCGGCCGGTAAGGGCTTGAGCGTTCATGGTCACTCCACCTCTGCAAGCACGTTGGGGTCGCCAGGCTCGTGTTCGAGGACCTCGCGGTTGAACTTCCACATGTAGACGAAGTACAGCGCGCCTGCCGCGGAGAGGCCGAAGGCGAGCACGATTGGAGCCAATGTTGGGGAGGTGGCGATCACGATGAACAACGCAATGACCACCCAGACGAGGGCGCCGATCGCGACCGGCCACTCCCAGCGCCCGAGGTCGAAGCCGCCCGGCGTGCGGTCGAGTTTGTGGCGCGTCACCAGGTACAGAACGATCGTCATGAGATAGGGCAATATCGTGACAATCGCGCCAGCCATAATCAGTTGCAGCAGTGCGTCACCCGGCATCACGGCCATCAGTACGACGCCGACCACGAGGACCAGCAATGTGGCCGGGATGGGTGTGCGAGTCTTGGCATTGACCCGGCGCATCACCTTGTAGGCGGGGAAGCGGCCGTCGCGCGACATCGCGTAGATGTAACGAGCGCCGGACACCATGCTGACGAGGGCGGCGCCGAAGAACGCGAGCGTGATCGCGGCCAGCAGTGGCCGCTCGAAGCCGGGCCCGAAGCGCTGGTTCATGATCTCGGCGACCGGTGATTCACTATTGGAGACTTTAGCCATATCGGTGATCGACACGGTCAGCACAATCACGAACAACATGCCCAGCACCGAGGCTGCCGTTACCGACCCGATGATTGCCCGCGGCACGGTGCGGGTCGGATTCTTGGCTTCCTCAGCCATATTCGAGGCGGTCTCGAAACCGACCAAGGTGGACAGCCCCATGATCGACGCGGCCATCAGACCGCCGCCGATGACGAAGAAGTTAGGGTCGCCCTCGGTGATACCGCGGGAAAACAGGTTGGCCGGTGAACCGTGGCCGGTCACCAAGATTGCGACGGTCAAGGCGACACCGATCACCAACAAGATGCCGAGCTCGACGCCCACCGACAACGAGTTGACCCAGCCGACGATGCGTGTCGCGGCGATGGCGAGGACGGCCTGAATCAACAAGACAATCACCGTGATCACGCGCGCGGTGTTCTCGTTGGGGTCCATGCCGAGAAGTGGCATCAGACACTGGCTGGCCAACGCATTGTCAATCGTCACCGGACTGGCGAGGGCGCTGATCACGGCAAGCCAGCCAAAGGCCCAACCGACTTTCGGGCTGACGAGCAATGACGCCCACGCGTACGAGGAGCCGCTCAGCGGTATGCGGGCGGCGAACTGCGCATACACCAACGCCACCAGAATCTGTCCGATCGCGACGATGGGGAACAGCCAGATCCCGATCGGCCCCGAATCGCGCAGCACGTCGTCGTAGGTGGCGAAGATGCCGACCGCCACCGACAGGGAAGCGAACGAAATGGCGAACACCTGAAAGCCATTCAGAGTTCGCTTCAGTTCCGGTTCGTAGCCGCAGTCTTCGCAGAATTCGTCGGCGGCTTCGTTGGTTTCAAGTGCCTTTGTCATTGGTCTCACCCTGCGATTCGGTGTGCCGCGTGCGCGGAGATGTGAATGCCGGCCCCCGGGTGTTCGTCGTCTCCGTGGACCGGGATGACGGTGCCCCGTCGAACGACTTCTTGATCTCCGTCCTGCCGCGAGGGCTCAGCCTGCGCAGCGATCTGAACGGCGCCGACCGAGCCTAGCGCGGAGTCGGTCGGCGCCGAGCCGGAACCGACACCAAGAGCGGCGGCACCCAGGCCGCCGAACAGTGCGCCGTAGACAGCCAGCTTCTTGATGCCGGTGAGGGTTGTCGTGGTGTTCATGGTGGTCAACATATGGCTGGCACCGGGTCCACGACTTCGGGCGAACTATGTGTTCTCGACGCGAACGTATGGGTCAAATGATGTAGTCAGGCGCTACGGGGCGCCGCCTCGACCGCCGGCGCCGCCCTCACCGCCACTGCCGCCGAACCAACCGGCGTTGCACTGGGTGCCGCGGGTGGTGGGGTCGGGACCGCACCCGTTGCCGAGCAACAACCCGCCGTCGGGACGCTCGGCGGTGCCATTGCCCACACGCGTGATCGAGGGCAACGTCGCGGGAGTGGCGGCGGATACCAGACCACCGCGCCGGCCGGTACAGCGGTGAAGTCCCGAACCGCACTCTCCCGCAATCTGTTCCGTGGATGATGATGCTGCTGCGGCATTGGCCGCCGCCAGTGGATAGCCGGTTCCGATGATGGCAGCGGTGGCAATCCCGGCTCGCAGGTAGGGGAGAGGGAAACGCGACGTGCGGTGTCCAGGCATGCGCGGAACTTATGAGTAGACCGCCCTGTCCCGCGTGGCTCGCCCCGGCCATCTTCGCCCGGTGGTCGATTCCGGCTGGCTCATCGGACGTGAACTGGACATGGCGCCGCCGTGACGGTTCGGCGAGGTGCCCGGCGATTCGATGCATAGACCGGGCCGGCGCAGGCTATGAATCTAGGAGTGAGCAACCACCACGTGAACCTGACCCCTCAGGAGAACTCGCTGATCGCCGAGAGTGATCCCGACGCTCTGGCCCGCATGGACGAGAAGCAGTTGAAGGACCTGCAGAGCCGCCTGCGGCAGGCGCGGGAGAAGAACTTCAGCCTGTTGCGGCGACAGGGAGCAGCCCGGGTGGAGGCCGAAGGTGCCCGCGGCGCCGCTCAGCCTGCCAACGAGAAGCGCAGTGAAAAGGTGGATGCCTTCGACGGGGCGCTGGCCCGGGTGAGCCAGTACCTCGACGACGAGTAGCGCCCGCTAAGGCCGGGTGCCGCCCCGAGGTTGGCCAGGCACCCACGCGAGAAGGCCCTGACCACCGTCGCTCAAGGGGTGTCGCGAGCTTCGCCAGATTCCTGCGGATGTATCCCTCCTGCGAAAACGCTGTCCTCGAAGTGGGGTGCCTCGTGAGCCCGTCGGATGGCTGATCTCCCAGGTCGGAGACGTTATCCGCAGGGAAGGAAATTTCTTTGAACCCGCGCGCGCTTTGACTCGTGTCTTACCCAGACGTTCGGGGCCGCCGAGAGATAGGGGCATGCGATGCGGAGACCGGCAGAGTGACACCTCCGATGAGCTAGAGCACCGCACATCGTGGAACAAAGCCTGATGGGACTGGCCTTCGGCGCCGGATTGGTAGCAGTACTCAATCCGTGCGG
Organism: uncultured Mycobacterium sp.; assembly: GCA_900078375.1. Taxonomy (GTDB): domain Bacteria; phylum Actinomycetota; class Actinomycetes; order Mycobacteriales; family Mycobacteriaceae; genus Mycobacterium. The sequence goes on from FLQS01000015.1 coordinate 107,440, forward strand.
CTTCGCGATGCTGCCCGTCTATATGACCCTCGTCGTACGCGGCGACGCGGCCGGCCAGCTCAGTGCGCTGCGCCGCGCGGCCGTGGCCACCATCGAAATGGTGCTGGGTTTCATGACCGTGTTCGGTGCCTTCGGATTGCTCACCGTCTCTGCCGCCTCAGCAGTACAGCAGTATCTCCCGTACGTCACGGTGTTGATCGGCACCGTGCTGGTCGGGTTGGGGATCTGGTCTCTGGCCGGCCGGCACCTGCCGGGACTGAATCCGGTAATCCGCAGTGGCCGGTGGGCGCCCACGGTGCGGGGCGGCTCGATGTTCGGCTATGGGATCGGCTACGCCATCGCGTCCCTGTCCTGCACGATCGGACCGTTCTTGGCCGTCACTGCAGCGAGCTTCCGCACCGGCCTCATCGTCGACGGTCTTCTGACTTATCTGGTCTACGCCGCAGGGATGTCGCTGATCGTGGGTGTGTTGGCCATCGCCGCCGCGTTCGCCAACCCCATCGGGATGTATCGGATGCGCCGAATTCTGCCATATATCAACAGGATTGGCGGGGCGCTGGTCCTGATCGTCGGACTGTACGTCGCGTACTACGGTGTCTATGAGATACGTATCTTCAACGGCGGCGCCGCCCCGGATGATCCGGTGGTCGCGACCGCCGGACGGATCCAGAGCGCCTTGGTCATGTGGGTGCACGCACACGGCGGCTACCCGTGGCTCGTCGCCTTGGCGGCACTGGTGCTCAGCGCGTTCGCGTTGGCCTGGGGCAGGACGCTGCGCCGTACGGCCAAGGTCCGCCGGGTACTCAAGCTGCATTCCCGTGAGCTGACCGCATCATCCTCGTAACCTGAATTCGACAATCCGCGGTCACCTTGTGGCTTTCCTGGTTTCCTGCTGAACCAACCAATCTCATCACTCGTGTCTCACATTAGGGGAGACTGACTGATTGATTAGGTACGTCAGCAGGGAGCGAGGAGCGTCGATGTTGACACCAGCGGTTTCGGAAGACGACCGTGTCGTGGTGCCCGAGGTCACGCCGGTCGACGCTCGGCAGCGCATCCTGCAAGCGACCGTGGAGTGCTTCCGGGCCTACGGGTACGAGAAATCGTCGATGCGGTTGATCGCGACCACAGCCAAGGTGTCCCAGACGCTGCTGCACTATCACTTCGAGACCAAAGAGAAGCTGTTCGACGCGGCTATCAACGACGTGGCCAAGAAATTGTTCGCCACAGCGGAAGCGCAACTGACGCAGGCCGCGTCCGTGCCCGACGGACTGGCTGACGGGGCCGGTCTGCTGTACACGCTGTTCATCGACAACCTCGACACCGTCACCTTCGTCGTCGAGTTCGGGGCTGCGGCCAACCACAACGATTTCCTGCGGACGGCATACCTTGAGTTTCGCGATGCGCAGCGTCAGCAATTCGCCGGATTGCTCCGAACAATCACCGGAGTCGATGCACCAGACGAGCAGATCGACGAGTCGGTACGGCTGATGGAAGTCGTGCTCCTGGGAATGTCGATGCAGCGTCCGTTCATGACCGATGCTGTCCGGTTTCGCGGCGACTTCGACAGTTTTGTCCTCATGCTGATCACCCGGCTGATCGAAGGAATGGCTTCGAGGTGACGTGATGACGACGCTTGACGGCTCGCCGTCGCCCGGCGGCACCCACGAGTACGCGCTGTGGGACGCGGCGTATGTGCTGGGCTCCCTGTCGGGTTCGGAGCGTCGCGAATTTGAGGCACACTTGCGGGCCTGCCGGCCGTGTACCGACGCGGTCGGCGAGCTCAGCGGTGTGCCGGCGCTGCTGTCGCAGATTGACCGCACCTATGTCGACAGCATTGACGAGCACAGTCCAGATCTCGCGCTGCCGCCCCTTCGAGACGGGGTTCTGGCACAAGTGAATTCGCGCCGGCGTCGCTCCCGGGCGCTGGCCTGGACGCTGGCGGCAGCCGCTGCAGTGGCGATCGGCGTCGTCGCCGCGATCGAGCCCAACCCGATGGCGATTGCTCCCGCGGATCAGCAGGCCGCCGGATCGACGTACATGATGACGCCGACCGAGCCGGTCCCGCTCAGTGCCACAGTCACTCTCAGCCGCCGCGCGTGGGGTACCCGTGTCGACATGAACTGCACCTACGCCGAGGGGCCGACGGATACCGCTTACGACGGTGGCGACGAAAAGCTGGCGATGGTGGCAGTGGGGCGCGACGGTAGCCACGTCCAGCTGGCAACGTGGATGGCACGCGCCGGGATGCCCGCATCGTTGGGCGGCAGCACCTCAATGCCGATCGACGAGATTGCTTCTGTCCAAATCATTTCCGCTGACGCCGGAGCGGTGCTCCTGCGGCGCGATCTCTGATTCGGCGGATCTGTGCTGACCCGTGGCTCGCCGACGGCGTTGGGGCCGCACTCCGATTCCTGGAATCAACAAATCAGCCCATTGTGACCAGGTTGTGCCACAAATTCCGAAGGCTGTCCGTCCCCCC
>FLQS01000031.1 GCA_900078375.1 uncultured Mycobacterium sp.
TCCAGGGGGAACACGCCATTGAGGAAGGTGTCCCACTGCTGAATCGTCATCGTGCGGCCACCGCCGTCAACCAGACTCAGCTCGTTGTCCAAACCTGCGTGCGAGGTACCTGTCCCGACGAACAACGCCGCGACGGCAGCGATCATCGCCACCAGTACCCGACCGATTACCTTCATGTTCTCCCTAGCTATGTCGACGGCGACCCGTGGGCTCACCGAGTGTGTGGTTCGTGCTCGGGGCCCCAAACATGCTGACACCGCACACGGCGTTAAGCAGCTCAATGAGAGTCCTCACACACCGCTCTTACGCTCTGCTCATCGTTGACACGAGGAACATAACGGGATGGCATCTGGGCGGCAACGCATAGACGCGCGGTGCGCCGAAACGTTGCTTGCGTGGGGAAGTTTGCTGGGAGGCCAACCGCGGTTAACCAGATGCCGATACGGCTTCAACTGGGCGACCCCCATCGCGGCCGTGTTCGCCAGCCCCAAGGGTTCCACCACGTGCCGACGATCAACGGTGGTGCGGCGGAACGTTATCCCTCAACCACTGATCGCGGTCAGCGGCGTCGCGATTGTCGTCCGGATCGCGTTCGTCCGAGGACTCCTGAGGCAGTTCGGTACCGAAGATCTTGTTAACTGCGGTTCGGTTCTGACGCGAAGTTCCCATCACAGGACCCCAGAATTGTGACAAAGATCACAATCTTGATGTTTGCGCAGTTCACAGGGTGTTAACACAAGGCCTCCAACCCCAGCTGTGGCGCTCTTAATTGACGGTACGCCGTCACAACCGGCCACCGCGATCACTCTCTGCGGAGCTTGCCTAGATCTCCAGGCTGGACAGCTGGCCGATGACGTGGGTAGCCAGCGGGTTCAGCGTTGCCATTCCGTCGCGAACCGCATAGCGCGAGCCCGCGATATTGACGACCAGTGTGCTGCCCGAAATGCCGGCCAGACCGCGCGACAAGCCCGCGTCGGTGATTCCCGCCGACAACCCGGATGCACGCAGCGCCTCGGAGATGCCGAGCAGCTCGCGATCGAGGATGGTCTTGGTGGCCTCCGGCGTCACGTCGCGCGGAGTGACACCCGTTCCACCGACCGACACAACCAAGTCGACGCCCCCGATGACAGCAGTGTTCAGCGCGTTGCGAATCTCGATCTCATCGGCAGACACCACTACAACGCCGTCCACCACGAAGCCCGCCTCCGCGAGCAGCTCGGTGACCAACGGGCCGCTGTGGTCCTCCTCATCGCCGTGGGCCGTGCGGTCGTCTACGACGACGACGAGTGCGCGCCCCACCAGCTCCCCTGGCTGTTCCATGGATGTCACCGTATATCCGGCCGGCGACATCCTGGCAGTCGTGCTGGTCAGCGTTATGGGATGTTCACCCACCAGCCGGATCACTGGGCTGCCTTTCCGAGCGTGACCTGCACAGTGCGGGGGGAGCCGGAGGGATCGGTGTAGGTGAGCGTCACCTGGTCACCCGGCGCCCGCGACCGGACAGCGGCGACCAGGGCATCGGCGCTGCCGATCACGCGGTCGTTCAGCTTGGTGACCACCACGCCGCTGGGCAGGCCCGCGGCCGCGGCTGCACCGCCCTTCGTCACGTCGACGATCTTCGCTCCATGGGTGGTGGTGTCATTGCTGACCTGCACGCCGAGCGACGCGTGGGTGGCCGTCCCGGTGCTGATCAGCTCGTCGGCGATCCGCTTGGCCTGGTCCACCGGAATGGCGAAGCCGAGCCCGATCGAACCGCTCTGGGCATCCGGGGAGTCACCACCGAGGGTGGCGATCGCCGAGTTCACCCCCACCAGTTCGCCGCTCATGTTGACCAGCGCGCCACCAGAGTTGCCGGGATTGATCGCGGCATCGGTCTGGATGGCGTCCAGCACGGTGTTCTGGTTGTTGGCGTCGCCGCCGGTGGCCACCGGGCGGTTCAGGGCGCTGACGATGCCGGTGGTGACGGTGCCTTCCAGGCCCAGCGGCGAGCCGACGGCAACTACGTCCTGGCCGACCCGCAAGTTGGCGGACGAACCCAGGCTGACCGGGGTCAGGCCCGTCACTCCCTGCGCCCGAACGACGGCGATATCGCTGGCTGGGTCGGTGCCGATCACCGTGAAAGGAGCGGTGCGGCCGTCGGCGAACGTGACGGTCGTCGTGGGGGCACCACCGACGGGCGGCGCGCTCGGCCCACCGGGGTTGGCCGGCCCACTCGGCCCACCGGGGGCCAGCGGCGGCAGACCGGGAATCGCCGGCGGGGCGGCAGGCGCCGCGCCAGGCTTGGCCGCGGCCACGACGTGGTTGTTGGTCAGGATCAGCCCGTCGGAGGACAAGATGATGCCCGAGCCTTCCTCGGACTGGCGGCCGAACTCGGTCTCGAGCTTGACCACGCTGGGGACCACCTTGGCGGCCACCTGCTCGACCGAACCGACCGGCAGATTTGCCGCTGGAACATTAGACACGCCGTTCGGCCCGCCCTGCAGCACGGAGCCGACCGGTTGCCGATCCGGGTGTGCGAGCAAGACCACACCGCCGCCAACGCCCGCCGACACGACGGCGATCGCCAGAGCTCCTGCCGCCAACGCCCCTACGCGCGAACGCCGACGCGGCGGCATCGGCATACCCGACGCGGTAGTCGGATGTCCTTGTCGCACAGCCTGATACGGGTCATAGGGCTGGCGGTACTGCGGGTGCTGCTGTTGAGTCGCATACCGCCAGTCGTAGGGCTGCTGATAACCGGCCGTGCGGGGTTGCTGCGAATACCCCGGTGCCGCATGCTGATTCGGCCCGGGATGGCCGGCCTGCTGCTGCGGCGAGTACCTGGAAGGGTCGGTCATATCGTCAGATCGCTCTTTCTCGTCACGAGATGCACAAAACTGTTGAGTAAAGCTTGCCTTGCACTACTGAGAATCGACTGAGATAACACTCGGTACAGCCGGTGGTTTTTGCTGGAAGGCCTGCCGATCGCCATTGTTCTTGGCCCTTTTGGCCGTGATTTCGCTCTCAGCTGAAGTATCCGGATAGCTCGTCGCCATGTTCGGCAAGCCGGGCAGCAGGACATAGAACGACGTACCCGGTGGCTGCCCGCCGGGCACCGTGTCGGCGATGCGGATCATCCCGCCGTGTTTGACGACCACCTGCTTGACAATCGCCAAACCCAGCCCCGATCCGGGCATGGCCCGCGCCGAGGTCGACCGGTAGAACCGCTCGAACACCAGGCCGCGTTCCTGCGGCGGAATTCCCGGCCCGTAGTCGGACACCACAAGCTCGGCGTGGGCGGCGTCCACCTGACGCAACCGAACCCCGACATGAGCACCCGAGGGGCTCCACTTCGCCGCGTTGTGGCTGTCGCTGTCGAGCTGGGCCAGCAGGTTCACCACGGCCCGCGAGAGGCCAGCGGGGTCACCGTAGACGTGCCATCCAACGACGTCGACGTCGAACTGAACATCGTTGCGGCGCCTACGAGCCCGCTCCAGGCTGCGTTCGACGATATCGCTCAGGTCGACTGCCTCGTGCACGACCCCGCCTGCGTCCTCACGCGTGAGGTCGACCAAATCACCTACGAGAGTAGACAATTCCTCGATCTGTGCGATCACATCGGTGCGCAGATCGGTCATTTCGCTCTCCGGCAGTCGGGGGGCTCCCGGTTGCATCGAGGCCATCAGCAATTCGACGTTGGTGCGCAGCGACGTCAGCGGGGTGCGGAGCTCATGCCCGGCGTCGGCGACCAGCCGAGCCTGCCGCTCCCGCGACTCGGTCAACGCGCGAAGCATCGTGTTGAACGTTTCGGTGAGCCTGGCCAGCTCGTCGCTGCCGAACACCGGAATGGGCCGTAGATCATCGGTACGCGCCACCCGCTCGGCCGCCTCGGTGAGCCTGGCCACCGGCCTCAGCCCGGTTCGCGCCACCATCCCGCCGGCGATCGCGGCGACCACCACGCCGATGCCGCCCACCGCCAACAGGACCCATTTCAGCTTGGTCATCACCGCATTGGTGGGGGCGAGGCTCTTCGAGATCAGCAGCGAGCTGCCGTTGGGCAGGTGCACCGCCAGCACCCGCTGGTTGGCCACCGTCCGACGGGACATCAGTAGCTCACCACCGATGACGGATTTCTCCGGCTCACCGACCGGCAGTCGCTGGCCCTGCTGGTTTGCCGTGTAGATCGAGCGGCCCGGATTGACGAGCATCGCATTGACGTCGGAATAGGCGGTGCCCTCGATGGCCTTGCCCGGGTCGGCGGCCAGCGACCCACTGGCGATCAGCAAGCCTGCCCGGCTCTGGAGCTGGTTGTCGATATCGGTATAGAGCGCGGCCGACACCACCGCATACACCGCGACCGCCATCAGCACGACGACCATCGCCACCATGGACATTGCCAGCAGCATTACCCGCCATCGCAGAGATAGCGATGTCGTCGATTCGTCGGGCGCCCGCCCACCTCGCGCGCGCCACCACAGTCGTGCCATCAGGGCGGTGTCTCACGCAGCACGTAACCCACACCCCGCACGGTGTGGATCAGCCGCGGTTCTCCTTCTGCTTCGGTCTTTCGGCGTAGATATCCGACGTATACCTCCAGCGCATTGCCGGAGGTCGGAAAGTCGAAACCCCACACCTCTTCGAGAATGCGGCTCCGGGTCAGGACCCGTCGCGGATTGGCGATGAGCATCTCCAGCAGCGCGAACTCGGTCCGGGTCAGGCTGATGGCACGTTTACCTCGATGCACCTCGCGGGTGACCGGGTCGAGCGTCAGATCGCCGAACGTCATCACCGCTGAATCGGACCCCTCGTCGAGGCTGGTCCGGCGCAACAGAGCGCGCATCCGCGCCAGCAACTCTTCGAGGGCGAACGGCTTGGGCAGATAGTCGTCGGCACCGGCGTCCAGGCCCGCCACCCGCTCGGACACCGAGTCGCGGGCGGTCAGAACGAGGATCGGCAGATCGTCACCGGTGCTGCGCAGCTGGCGACAGACCTCGAGTCCGTCGAGCCGGGGCATCATCACATCCAGCACGAGCGCATCGGGACGTTCATTGGCGATCGCGTCGAGGGCTTCGACACCATCCTGCGCCAGGTCCACGGAATATCCGTTGAAGGAAAGAGACCGGCGCAAGGACTCGCGCACTGCGCGATCATCATCGACGACAAGAATTCGCACAGCTACCAGTCTGTGCCCAACGCCTGAGATAGGCCTGAGAGGCACGCCGCGCGAGCAGGCAATTCGCGGCCGGCGAACAGTGTCAGCGCTTGTCGAGGTCGATCAGGCCGAGCCGAGCTGCCTTGAGCAACCGGCGGGGAACCTTGTGCAGGCGACCGGCAACGGAAACGTTGACCAGACCGGTGGCCTCGGCCTTCCACTGCGCGCGCCGACTGCGGGTGTTCGACCGCGACATTCTGCGCTTGGGCACAGCCATGACGTGCTTCTCCTTGATCAGGGGTGGCGCCGCGCAGGAACGAACACATGCCGGCGGCCAACAGTTGGGCTTCAGGATAGCCGCTCACCTGCGTCGGCTCCAAAACGTCCCGGCAGGTACCCGCACCCCTTGACTGCGGACCGCAACTCGCCAGTAACCTACCAGTTGGTTGATCGGCGGGCAGGAGCGGAGCGACTGGGGGATTGGAATCGTCGAAGGGAAGACAGCGCGCGTGGCAAATGCGATGCGGATCGGCAACTGTTCAGGCTTCTACGGTGACCGCATCACCGCGATGCGCGAGATGCTCACGGGTGGCGAACTGGACTATCTGACCGGCGACTACCTGGCCGAGCTCACCATGCTGATCCTGGGCCGCGACAAGATGAAGTATCCCGAGCGCGGCTACGCCAAGACCTTCCTGACCCAGCTCGAGGAATGCCTCGGATTGGCTCACGACCGTGGTGTGCGCATCGTCGCCAACGCCGGCGGCCTGAATCCGGCCGGCCTGGCCGACGCTATCCGTGAGCTCACCGACCGGCTCGGAGTCCCGGCAACGGTCGCTCACGTCGAAGGTGACGACCTTCTCCCCCGCGCTGACGAGCTTGGATTGGGGACGCCGCTGACCGCCAACGCCTACCTGGGGGCATGGGGTATCGCGGACTGCCTGCAGGCCGGCGCCGACGTCGTCGTCACCGGGCGGGTCACCGACGCCTCCGTCGTGGTGGGTCCGGCCGCGGCGCATTTCGGGTGGAGCCGCGACGACTACGACCAGCTGGCCGGCGCGGTGGTGGCCGGCCATGTCATCGAATGCGGGGTGCAGGCCACCGGCGGCAACTACTCCTTCTTCACCGAGATCGCCGATCTGGGCCACGCCGGCTTTCCGCTGGCCGAGCTCTACGCCGACGGCTCGTCTGTCATCACCAAGCACCCCGGCAGCGGCGGCCAAGTGAGCGTGGGCACCGTGACCGCGCAACTTCTCTACGAGATCGCCGGCCCGCGCTACGCCAACCCCGACGTCACCGCCCGCTTCGACACCATCGCGCTGACCGCCGACGGCCCCGACCGCGTCCGCATCAGCGGTGTGCGCGGTGAGCCGCCGCCGCCGTCGCTGAAGGTGTCACTGAACAGCATCGGCGGGTTCCGCAATGCGGTGACGTTCGTGCTCACCGGCCTGGACATCGAGGCCAAGGCCGCGTTGGTACGCGACCAGCTGGAGTCGGCGCTGCGGGTGAAACCCGCCGAGCTGGGGTGGACGCTGGCGCGGACCGACCACGTCGACGCCGACACCGAGGAAGCGGCCAGTGCACTGCTCAGCTGTGTCGTGCGCGACCCCGACCCCAAGATCGTTGGACGCCAATTCTCCTCGGCTGCAGTCGAACTCGCACTGGCTTCGTATCCAGGCTTCACCTCCACCGCGCCACCGGGCGACGGCCAGGTCTACGGCGTTTTCACGGCCGGCTATGTGCCGGCCAGCGACGTCGCGCACGTCGCTGTCCGGCCCGACGGCACCCGCACCGACATTGCCGCGGCCGCCACCACCCGGGAACTATCCGACGTCCAGGCGCCACCGCTGCCGCAAGCCCTCGCCCCCGGGCCGACCCGGCGCCTGCCGCTGGGCACGATCGCCGGGGCGCGCAGCGGGGACAAGGGCGGTGCTGCCAACGTCGGTGTGTGGGTACGCACCGACGACCAGTGGCGCTGGCTGGCGCACACCCTGACCGTCGACGTCCTACGCGAATTACTCCCGGAGACAAAGGATCTCTCAGTCTCCCGGCATCTGCTGCCAAACCTGCGCGCGGTGAACTTCGTCATCGACGGCATCCTCGGACAGGGCGTGGCCTATCAAGCGCGGTTCGATCCGCAGGCCAAGGGCCTCGGCGAGTGGCTGCGCAGCCGGCACATCGACATCCCGGAAGCGATCCTGCCGTGAGCATATGGACCACCCCCGAACGAAGGCAGCTGCGTAAGACCGTACGCAGCTTCGCCGAACGCGAGATCCTGCCCCACGTCGAGGAGTGGGAGCGCGCCGGTGAACTCCCGCGCGATCTGCACCGTCGGGCCGCAGCCGCCGGCCTGCTCGGCGCCGAGCTGCCGGAATCGGTCGGCGGTGGCGGTGGCGACGCCGCGGACTCGTTGATCATCTGCGAGGAACTGCACGAAGCCGGCACTCCTGGTGGGGTTTTCGCCTCACTGTTCACCTGCGGCATCGCGGTGCCGCACATGGTCGCCGCCGGCGACGAACGGTTGATCGACACGTTCGTACGGCCAACGCTGCGTGGTGAGCTGATCGGCTCGCTGGCCATCACCGAACCTGGCGGCGGCTCCGACGTCGGCCACCTGACAACGACGGCGATACGCGCCGGTGACGAATACGTCGTCAACGGCGCCAAGACGTACATCACGTCCGGCGTGCGCGCTGACTATGTCGTCACGGCCGTACGCACCGGTGGCGCCGAACTTCCCGGAGCAGCCGGGGTTTCGCTGCTCGTCGTCGAGAAAGGCACCCGGGGATTTGACGTCACCCGCAGGCTGGACAAGATGGGCTGGCGGTCCTCGGACACCGCCGAACTCTCCTACACCGAAGCGCGAGTGCCCGCGGCCAACCTCATCGGCACCGAGAACAGCGGCTTCGCCCAGATCGCGCAGGCCTTCGTATCCGAACGAATCGGTCTTGCGGCCCAGGCATATTCGTCAGCACAACGCTGCCTGGACCTGACGGTGCAGTGGTGCCGCGATCGAGAGACGTTCGGGCGTCCGCTGATCTCGCGGCAGTCGGTACAGAACACACTGGCCGAGATGGCCCGCCGTATCGATGTGGCGCGGGTGTACTCGCGCAGCGTGGTGGAACGGCAATTGTCAGGCGAGACCGATTTGATCGTGGCGGTGTGCTTCGCCAAGAACACCGCGGTGGAAGCCGGCGAATGGGTGGCACACCAGGCCGTGCAACTGTTCGGAGGGATGGGGTACATGACCGAATGCGAAATCGAACGCCAATACCGGGATATGCGGATCCTGGGTATCGGCGGGGGAACCACCGAAATCCTGACCAGTCTGGCCGCCAAGGCACTTGGATACCAGGCATGAGCCAGCTGCAGAGCACCCTCGACCCGAAGTCGCCCACGTATGTCGAGGCCGCCGAGGCCATGGTGGCGAAGCTCGCCGAGATCGATGGCGAACTGGCGAAGGCACTGGCCGGTGGCGGCCCCAAATACGTGGACCGGCATCACGGTCGCGGCAAGCTCACCGCCCGCGAACGCATCGAACTGCTGGTCGACCCCGATTCGCCATTCCTGGAGCTGTGCCCACTGGCGGCCTACGGCAGCGACTTTCAGGTCGGGGCCAGTCTGGTTACGGGCATCGGCGTGGTGGAAGGCGTCGAATGCCTATTGATCGCCAATGATCCCACCGTTAAGGGCGGCACCAGTAACCCCTGGACCCTGAAGAAGATCCTGCGGGCCAACCAGGTCGCCTTCTCCAACCGGCTGCCGGTGATCTCCCTGGTGGAGTCCGGCGGTGCGGATCTGCCCACCCAGAAGGAGATTTTCATCCCGGGTGGTCAGATGTTCCGGGACTTGACGCGGCTCTCCGCGGCCGGCATCCCCACGATCGCATTGGTGTTCGGCAACTCCACGGCCGGTGGCGCCTACATCCCGGGGATGTCCGATCACGTCGTGATGATCAAGGAACGATCGAAGGTCTTCCTGGCCGGTCCCCCGCTGGTGAAGATGGCCACCGGCGAGGAGGCCGACGATGAATCCCTCGGCGGGGCCGAAATGCACGCCAGGGTATCGGGTTTGGCCGACTACTTCGCCGTCGACGAGCTCGACGCCATCCGCATCGGGCGCCGAGTCGTGGCCCGGCTCAACTGGACCAAACAAGGACCCGCACCGCGGCCGGTGACCGCACCGCTGGCCGATCCCGACGAGCTGCTGGGCATCGTCTCAGCTGATCTGCGGATTCCGTTCGATCCCCGCGAGGTGATCGCCCGCATCGTCGACGGCTCCGATTTCGACGAATTCAAGGCGATGTACGGGGCATCCCTGGTGACGGGCTGGGCCACCCTGCACGGCTACCCGGTGGGCATCCTCGCCAATGCCCGCGGTGTGCTGTTCAGCGAGGAATCCCAGAAGGCGACCCAGTTCATCCAGCTGGCGAACCGGTCCAACACGCCACTGTTGTTCCTGCACAACACGACCGGCTACATGGTGGGCAAGGCCTATGAGGAGGGCGGGATGATCAAGCACGGCTCGATGATGATCAACGCCGTGTCCAACTCGGGGGTCCCCCACATCTCCCTGCTGATCGGCGCCTCCTACGGAGCCGGCCATTACGGGATGTGCGGGCGCGCCTACGATCCCCGCTTTTTGTTCGCCTGGCCCAGCGCCAAATCCGCGGTGATGGGCGGCGCCCAGCTGGCGGGCGTCCTGTCGATCGTCAACCGCGCGGCCACCGAGGCCCGCGGCGGCATCGTGGACGACGCCGCCGATGCTTCCCTGCGGGCCGCCGTCGAAGCGCAGATCGAGGCCGAATCGCTGCCGATGTTCCTGTCCGGCCGGCTCTACGACGACGGGGTGATCGATCCCCGCGACACCCGGACCGTGCTCGGAATGTGCCTGTCCGCCATAGCCAATGCACCGATCGAGGGGACGTCGAACTTCGGCGTCTTCCGGATGTGAGCGTCCCGATGATCAGTCGAGTTCTCGTCGCCAATCGTGGCGAAATCGCCCGCCGCGTTTTCGCCACCTGCCGCCGGCTCGGAATCGCCACGGTAGCCGTCTACACCGACCCCGACGCGGGGTCACCCCATGTCGCCGAGGCCGATGCCCGGGTACGACTCGAGGGGAATTCGGGTTACCTTGACGCGGCCCAGCTGATCGCCACGGCCCGGTCGTCAGCCGCCGACGCCATCCACCCCGGCTACGGATTCCTCTCCGAGAACCCCGATTTCGCCAAGGCTGTCATCGATGCCGGGCTCACGTGGATCGGACCACCGGTGGCGGCCGTCGCGTCGATGGGCTCCAAGATCGAAGCCAAGAAGATGATGGCCGCCGCCGGCGTACCGGTTCTCGACGAACTCGACCCGGAGGCGGTCACCGAAGCCCAGCTGCCGGTGCTGGTGAAAGCGTCGGCCGGCGGTGGTGGACGCGGGATGCGAGTGGTGACCAAGCTTTCCGAGCTGCCCGGCGAGGTGCAGGCCGCGAGCCGGGAAGCCCAGTCGGCGTTCGGCGATCCGACGGTGTTCTGCGAGCGGTATCTAGCAGGCGGTCACCATGTCGAGGTGCAGGTGCTCGCCGATGAGCACGGCACGGTCTGGGCGGTCGGTGAGCGGGAGTGCTCCATTCAGCGCAGGCACCAGAAGATCATCGAGGAGGCGCCCTCTCCCCTGGTTGAACGCGTTGTGGGCATGCGGGAGCGGCTGTTTGCCGCAGCCCGGCTGGCTGCCGGGGCAATCGGCTACACCGGGGCGGGCACGGTGGAGTTCCTGGCCGACGACGACGGCGAGTTCTACTTCCTCGAGATGAACACCCGGCTGCAGGTCGAGCACCCCGTCACCGAACTCACCACCGGTGTGGATCTGGTCGAGCTCCAACTGTCGGTGGCCGACGGGGAGCGACTCGACGCCGAGCCGCCTGCGGCCCACGGGCATTCCATCGAAGCCCGGATCTACGCCGAGGACCCGGCCCGGCGCTGGCAACCTCAGGCCGGCCACATCCATCGCTTCGAGGTGCCTGGCGCAGGAACATCTTTCGGCCTGCTCAGCGGAACCGGCATCCGGCTGGACTCCGGAATCGGCGACTCCTCGGTCGTGTCGATCCACTACGACCCCATGCTGGCCAAGGTGATCTCGTATGCGCCGACCCGGCGGCGGGCGGCGCAGGTGCTCGCGGACGCGCTTGCCCGTACCCGTGTGCACGGTGTGCGCACCAATCGTGATCTGCTGGTCAACGTCCTTCGGCACCAGTCCTTTCTGGACGGCGCCACCGATACCGCGTTCTTCACTACGCACGGGTTGACCGAGCTGGCCCGCCCGCTGGCCGACGACCACACGACCCGGCTGGCGGCGGTGGCCGCCGCCCTGGCCGATGCCGCCCACAACCGCGCCACAGCCACAGTGCTGGGCGAGCTCCCCAGCGGCTGGCGCAATGTGGCGTCGGGCAATCAACACAAGACCTACCTGGACGCGGCCAGCCACGAGCATCGCGTCACCTATCGGTTCACCCGCGACGGCCTGGTGCTGCCCGACCACGACGGCGTGACGCTGGTGTCGGCACAGCCGGACCAGGTGGTGCTCGCCGACGGCAGCGGGGTGGCCACCGCGTTCGCCATAAGCCGTTACGGCACAGATATTTTCGTCGACTCGCCGCTGGGCCCGGTACAGCTCGTCGCTGCCCCGCGGTTCCCGGAGCCGGGCTCGAGCGTCGAGAAGGGGTCGCTGCTGGCGCCGATGCCCGGCGCGGTGATCCGGCTCGGCGCGGCGCTGGGCGACACGGTCACCTTCGGCCAGCCACTGGTCTGGCTGGAAGCGATGAAGATGGAACACACGATCACCGCGCCTGCCGACGGTGTGGTGACCCAACTCGACGTCTGCGTCGGCCAGCAGGTCGACGTGGGGACAGTCCTTGCCCGGGTGGAGAACGAAAACAACACAGAAGGAGAGCAGTGACCGTCTTGAAGAGCGACACCGGCTTCATCGAGAGCGCCGAACGGCAGGAGTTGCGTAAGGCGGTCGCGGCGCTGGCATCGAGCTACGGCCAGGAGTACTACCTGGCGAAGGCACGCGCCGGCGAGTACACCGACGAATTGTGGTCCGAAGCAGGCAAACTCGGGTTCATCGGCGTCAACCTGCCCGAGGAATACGGTGGCGGCGGTGCGGGCATGTACGAGTTGTCGCTGGTCATGGATGAGATGGCTTCGAACGGTTGCTCGTTGTTGATGATGGTCGTGTCACCGGCCATCAACGGCACGATCATCAGCAAGTTCGGCACCGACGAGCAAAGGCAGCGCTGGCTGCCCGGGATCGCCGACGGCTCGATCACCATGGCGTTCGCCATCACCGAACCCGACGCGGGGTCGAACTCGCATCGGATCACCACCACCGCGCGGCGGGACGGCAGCGACTGGATCCTAACGGGAGCGAAGGTGTACATCTCCGGTGTCGACCAAGCCCAGGCGGTGCTCGTGGTGGGCCGGATGGAAGATGCCAAGACAGGCAACCTGAAGCCGGCGCTGTTCATCGTGCCCACCGACACCCCGGGTTTCACCTTCACCAAGATCGACATGGAGATCGTCAGCCCGGAGAACCAATTCTCGCTGTTCATCGATGACGTCCGTCTGCCGGCCGACGCGCTGGTCGGCTCGGAGGACGCCGCGATCGCACAGCTCTTTGCTGGTCTGAATCCGGAACGGATCATGGGTGCCGCCAACGCGATCGGGGTGGGCCGCTTCGCAGTCAACAAGGCGACCGACTACGTCAAGACGCGCCAGGTGTGGAAGACGCCGATCGGCGCCCATCAGGGCATCGCTCATCCGTTGGCGCAGAACCACATCGAGCTCGAGCTGGCCAGATTGATGATGCAGAAGGCGGCCACGCTGTACGACCACGGCGACGATTTCGGTTGCGCCGAGGCGGCGAACATGGCCAAGTACGCCGCGGGTGAGGCGTCTACCCGGGCTGTCGACCAGGCCGTGCAATCCCTCGGCGGCAACGGGCTGACCAAGGAATACGGCGTCGCCTCGATGCTCACCGCATCGCGGCTGGCGCGCATCGCCCCGGTGAGCCGCGAGATGATTCTGAACTTCGTCGCCCAGACGTCCCTGGGCCTGCCGCGGTCGTACTGAGGTGGCACCGGCACAGCTTGTCACCTACGCGGTGGACGGTCACGTCGCCCGACTGACGCTGGACTCACCACACAACCGCAATGCGCTGTCCACCCGGCTGGTCGAGCAGCTGCACGCCGGGCTTCGGGACGCCGCCGCCGATCCAGCGGTGCGAACAGTGGTGCTCGGTCACACCGGCGGCACGTTCTGCGCTGGCGCCGATCTGAGCGAAGCACCCGACGGGGATCCGTTGGAGACCACCGCCGCGCGGGCTCGCGAACTCACCACCGTGCTGCGCGCGATCGTCGAGTCGCCGGCGCCTGTGGTGGCGGCCATCGACGGCCACGTCCGCGCCGGCGGGCTGGGCCTGGTCGGGGCGTGCGACATCGTAGTCGCGGGCCCGCGCAGCACGTTTGCGCTCACCGAGGCCCGCATCGGTGTAGCACCGGCGATCATCTCCCTGACGCTGCTGCCCAAGATGTCGCCGCGCGCGGCCGCCCGCTACTACCTGACGGGTGAGACGTTCACCGCGGCGACGGCTGCCGAGATCGGGCTTGTCACCATCGCCGCCGACGATCTCGAGCCCGCGGTGGCGGGAGTCGTGGCCGACCTTGGCCGGGGGTCACCCCAGGGTCTGGCGGCGTCAAAAGCCCTGACCACGGCCGACGTCCTGGCCGGATTCGACCGCGACGCCGAGCGGTTGGCACAAGAGTCGGCGCGGCTGTTCGTCTCGGAGGAGGCGCGGGAAGGGATGCTGGCCTTTCTGGAGAAACGTCAGCCGCGGTGGCTGCGATAACACCACTGTGAGAGATCAGCGAACACTCTTGCGGTTGCCTTGCAGAGTCGTACCCTCGTAGTCGATGAGCAATTTGACACCGCGGGACGCGACGATGCGGGCCGCTGACACGGACCGCATCCAGGTTGCTCAGCTGCTCACCGAAGCCGCCGCCAAGGGACGTTTGCAGCTCGGCGAATACGAGCAACGGCTGGCGAAGGCCTACGCTGCGCAAACCTACGAGGAACTGGATCGGCTCACCGAGGACTTGCCGGAAGCAGACACATCGCACCGGCGCGGCGCATCCAAACCGGCGCCCAAGACCCTGCTGCTCGCCATCTTGAGCGGCTTCGAACGGCGCGGCCGATGGAATGTGCCCGGCCGGATCACAACGTTCACCTTGTTCGGCGGCGGCGTCGTCGACCTGCGCTATGCCGACTTCACCTCAGCCACAGTGGAAATCCATGCGTACTCGATCATGGGTGGGCAGACCATCCTGCTGCCGCCGGAGATCAATCTGGAAGTCCGTGGGATCGGCGTGATGGGCGGCTTTGACCACAACGTCGACCGCACCGGTACGCCGGGCGCGCCGAAGGTCACGATCCGAGGCTTCTCGTTGTGGGGCGGGGTGGGCGTCAAACGCAAGAATCGCAAGCCCGGCGGTTCCGAGCAGCCGGCTGGCTAACCAACCCCAGCCCCAAAAAACCTCGGCCCCTTCCATTCCGGAAGGGGCCGAAGTCTTGTTTATGGACTGTTACTTGGCGCTGCCGCCGGAGCTGGAGCTGCCCGAGTCGCCTGAGGTGGAGCTGCTCGAATCGCTCGCGGAGCTGGACTCCGACTTGGCCTTCTTGGTAACGCCGAGCGCGTCCGAGATCCGCTTGCCGAGCTTGGCGAGCGGGTTCTGCGGCTTGGCCGGCTTGGTCGTCTTCGGGGCGGTGGTCGTCGCCGGCTTCGCCGAGGACGCGACACCGGTGGACGAGCTGGTCCCGGTCGAGGAATCCTCGGTCGAGGACGAACCCTCGGTCGACGAACCCTCGGTCGACGAGCCGTCGGTCGAGGACGAACCCTCGGTCGACGTCGTGGTGTCCGTGGACTCGGTCTTGACCTCGGCAGCTGCCGTCTTGGAGCTCGTCTTCGCCGCCGCCGACGCCGCGGTGGGCGAGGTCGCGGACTTGATAGCGCCCTCGACGTCCTTGACGACGGTCTCGATCGAAGCCGCCGCCGCGCTCGCGGCGCCGCTCAGCGCCGCGGCCGACGGGAGGCTGTCCGAGATCGAGGTCGAGATGTAGGCGATGATGGCCGACAGCCCGTTGGTGCTGTAGGCGAACCCGGTGCCCGTGGTGGCGTCGTAGTCCGGGGTCTGTCCGTAGAAGTACAGGCCGGCCAGGTATCCCGCACCAAGCTTGACCGGACCGATGTCGAACGACGGGACCAATTGAGCCGCCGAGGCGACGATCGAGTTGATGACATTGGGGATGCCGTAGTAGAACACCGACTGCGCAGCCTGGAAGATCGGCGAGCTGGTGCCGAACAGCTCACCCGCGGCCACGTAAGGCACTGAGGGCGCGCCGATCTCGAAGTAGTAGTTGTCGAGGTCGAAGCCGGGGATGAACGACTCGGCAGCGTTGTCCACCAGGTAGTACAGGACACCGGATGCGCCGGCGACGTAGATGTCACTCACGCCCGGGTAGTAGGTGTTCGTGTCGGTGATGTAGCCGCCCCAGCCGAACCAGTAGGCGTCGTTGATGCCCTGGAGGGTGATGTCGGTGATCGCCGTCAGCTCGACCTGGGCGGTCGACAACTTCAGCGGAGTGGGCGCCCCCACCGCGAGGTCGTGGGTCGGCACGAGTGCCGGTGTTGCGGCGACGATGGCGGCGGCGCTGGCCAGTGCCGCGCCGGTCATCAGGAAAGGCCGAGTTCGTGACGCCATTGCTAGTTCCCCTTGTTGGTGCGGTTCGCCAGGGTCGTGACGAACTCGATGCTTTGCTGATGCGACTCTTAGAAGATCCTGATAGATACTAAGGGGCTGTTTGCCCTTCAGCAAGCGGAACGGGTGAACTCAACGACTAAAGTACTTCGCTTTTTTCACTCCACTAACGCCGTCTCGACTGGCGTCGAGTAGCTAATTGACGGTCGGGAAACATCGGCGTTACCGATGTGTTGCACGTGTTCGCCGGAGCCAAGTACCGGAAAACGTTGACGTCAATAATAAAGTCGTTTGCCATGCGCTTTGCTGCCGGCGCTAACCGGTGCACCGCCAGCGCCGGGGCGTAAAGATTTGCTGAATACCTGAGAGATTCTGATCAGCGGCGGCGGCGGCGCGACCGCAGGTAGTCGCCGACGACCGCGGCGCCCAGACCGTCGAGGTCGGGAACGACGACCCGGCCCTCCACCTGTCGAGCAACGTGATCAATGAACCTGGCCAGCTGCGGATCGTTTCCGAGCCGGAAGATCGTCACCTGAGCTCCGAGGCGGGCAACCTCGTCGAATCCCCGCAACGTGTGTGCGACGGTCCGCGGATGCGACGGGTAGTCGAAAAATACCGACGTACCCTGGCCGTCGAAATCCTCGAGGTGCGCGGTCGGCTCGCCGTCGGTGACCACCAACACCACGGGTTGGGCGTTCGGATGACGACGCAGATGCCGCACCGCCAGCGCCAGCGCGTGATGCAGGTTGGTGCCTTGCTCGTAGACGCCCTCGAGTCCGGTCAGTTCGGCCGCGGTCATGGTCCGGGCGTACCGACCGAAGGCGATGATCTCGAGTGCGTCGGAACGGAACCGCGTGCTCACCAGGTGGTTGAGCGCCAGCGCCGTCTGCTTCATCGGCAACCAGCGGTTCTCCATGACCATCGAGAACGAGGTGTCGACCAGCAGCGCCACCGCCGCCTGGGTGCGGGTCTCGGTCTCCGACACCTCGACATCGTCGACGGTGATCTGCAGCGGGCCGTCCAATGTGCCCGTACCGGCTTGCCGCAGCACCGCATTGGTCAGCGTGCGGGTGACGTTCCACGGCTCGGTGTCACCGAATGCCCACGGCCGCGTCGCGCCGGTCAACTCACCGGCCGCACCGGCCCGACGGGTGTCACGTTCACCGTGGCGTCCCGAAAGTTGTTGGGCGACATCGCGAAGGGCGGCCTGTCCGAGTTGCCGCATCGCCTTCGGGGACAACCGCCACTGCCCGTCGGAGCCGCGATCCAGAAAGCCCTGATTCATCAGTGCCTTCTCCAGCTCGGCCAGCGTCCGCGCATCGATGGCGGCCTGATCGCCGAGCTGGCGGGCCAGTGCATCGAGATCGATGTCCTCCATGGAGGCGCCGGCGTAGCTCTGCGACAACTGGTCGGCGAGCTGCTCGAGTTCGGCGATGTCGGCGAGCGCCTGCGCGCCCTCCCCCATGCCCAGCGGGTTGTCACCGGAGAACTCCGACGAGCCGTTCCAGTCTTCGCCGGGCCGGGCCGCCTGCAGATGAGAGTCCAGCCGATTGAGCGCATTCATCAACTCTTGCGAGCCGAATGCCTGCTGCGCCAAGGCATCCAGTTCGGCGCGCTGGTCGGCGCTCAGGCTGTTACGGAACCGCTGCGCCGCCGCTGCCCGCTTGGCCAGCGAGTCAAGTAACTCGTCGACATTCTTCGGGTTCTCCGGGAAATACTGGCCATGCTTGCGCATGAAGTTCTGAAAGTCCTCGGGGCTGTCCTCGCCGCGAGAGTGCTTGTCCAGCAGGTCGTTGAGATCGTCGAGCATCTCGTTGACGGCTTGCCGGTCCTCGTCGGTGGCGTTCTCCAGCGCCTCTTTCATCCCGGAGAACCGCTGATCGAGCATCTCCCGACCGAGTAGATCCTTGATCTGCTCGTACTTCTGGCGCGCTTCGGGGCTGCGCCAGTTGTAGTCGGACAACTCCTGGACGGCCTTGGCCGGTGACGGCGACAACGCCTCGATCTGCAGTTCGGCGAACCGGGCGTCGTCGTCGAGTGCCCGCGCGAGCTCCTTGCGCTCGGAGAGCACCGCCTCGTCGAGCAGTTGTTTGATCTCTTGGAGTGTGCCGTCAAGGTTATTGCGGTTCAACAGCTCTCGCCGACGACGGTTGACCTCGGCGGCCAGCCGGTCGGCTCCCTTGGTGTCCTTGGTTCCGCGGCGCAGCAGCTCGGAGAGCGCCCGGCGCGGTGAGGTGCCCTCCATGACGTCCTGCCCGATCTGCTCGAGCGCGTCACGCAGATCCACCGGTGGGGCCAGTGGATCCGGTCCCCCGGTATAGGCCGAATACCGGGAGTCGTGGCCGTGCGGGCGTTTAGCCATAGACGGTTTCGCCTTCTCCCGTCACCTTGTCGATGCGCTTGGCCAAATACAGTGCCTCGAGTGCCAATTCGAGCGCGGCGGCGCGTTCGCCCTCGGTCTCCGCCGCCAGGCGCTCGGCGATCGCCTCGATCACCGGCAGGTCAGGCAACGCTGCCAGCACGTCCTTGGCCGACACCTGCTCGCCGGTCGTCACCGCCGAGCCACCCTCGACCGCGGACACCAGCGGGCCGACGTCGATGCCGCCGAGCACCCGCTGCGCGGTGTCGGCGGTGGCGCGGCGCAGCAGGTGCTCGAGCACCGCCTGCTCGCGGCCCTCCTCGCCAGACTCGAATTCCAGCTTGCCGCGCAGCACGTCGATCACCGTGCCCAGGTCGACCACCCGGGCCACCGGCTCGTCCTCACCCAGCACCGCGCCGCGATGACGGGCCGAGGCCGCGACGGTCTCGGCGGCCGCGATCGCGAACCGCGCCGACACCCCCGAGCGCTGGTCGACGGAGCTGGACTCGCGCAGGTAGCGCGCAAAGCGGGCAATGATTTGCATCAAGTAGGTCGGAACCTGCGCGGACAGATGCGCTTCCTGGGTGATAACGGCGACCTCGGCGTCGAGTTCACGCGGGTAGTGCGTGCGGATTTCGGCGCCGAACCGGTCCTTCAGCGGGGTGATGATGCGTCCGCGGTTGGTGTAGTCCTCCGGGTTGGCGCTGGCCACCACCAGCACGTCCAGCGGCAGTCGCAGCGTGTAGCCGCGCACCTGGATATCGCGCTCCTCCATCACGTTGAGCATCGAGACCTGAATGCGCTCGGCAAGGTCGGGCAGCTCGTTGACGGCGACGATACCGCGGTGCGCCCGCGGGATCAGGCCGTAGGCGATGGTTTCCGGATCACCGAGGGAACGTCCTTCGGCGACCTTGATCGGATCGATGTCGCCGACCAGATCCGCGACGCTGGTGTCGGGGGTCGCCAGCTTCTCGGTGTAGCGCTGGCTGCGATGCCGCCACTCAACCGGTAGCGCATCACCGGAGTCGGCGGCCCGGCGGATCGACTGCGGGGTGATCGGGGTGTAGGGGTGCTCACCGAGTTCCGACCCGGCGATCACCGGCGTCCATTCGTCGAGCAGGTTCTGCAACGACCTCAGTAGCCGGGTCTTACCCTGCCCGCGCTCACCGAGCAGGACGAAATCGTGCCCGGCGATCAGGGCCCGCTCCAGCTGCGGCAAGACGGTGTCCTCGAACCCGAAAATGCCTGGCCAGACGTCATCCCCTTCGGCCAGCGCGGTGAGGAGGTTCTCCCGGATCTCCTGCTTGACGGTGCGCTCCCGATGTCCGGAAGCGCGCAGTTCGCCAAGAGTGCGGGGGAGGTTGTCAGGTGAAGTCACCTCTCCACGCTACGACTGCCGCGCCGCGAGGGCATTACGCGGTCGGCGCAATGCCCTTTATCGCTCAGTGCGCGAAGTGGCGAGCCCCGGTGAGATAGAGCGTGACACCGGCGTTGGCGGCGGCTTCGGTGACCAGGTCGTCGCGCACCGAACCACCGGGATGCACGACGGCCTTGACCCCGGCCGCCGTCAGCGTCTCCAGCCCGTCCGGGAACGGGAAGAAGGCATCGCTGGCTGCGACCGCACCGCGAACACGCTCGCCGCCGCGTTCCACCGCAAGCCGGGCCGCATCGACCCGGTTGACCTGTCCCATGCCCACGCCCACGGTCGCACCATCGGCGGCCACCACGATCGCGTTTGACTTGACCGCGCGGCAGGTACGCCAGGCGAACTGCAGGTCGGACAGCGTCGCCGCATCCGCCGATGTTCCGGTGGCCAGCGTCCAGTTGGCCGGATCGTCACCGGGCGCGTTGAGGCTGTCACGCTCCTGAATCAGCAGACCACCGCTGATCTGGCGCAGCTCGGTTCCGCCGACCGGCGGCTCGGACGCGACCAGCACGCGAATGTTCTTCTTACGGGCCAAGATTTCCACCGCACCGGGCTCGTAGGCCGGCGCGATGATCACCTCGGTGAAGATCTCCGAAACGAACTCGGCCATCTCCACGGTGACCTGGGCGTTGGCGGCGATCACGCCACCGAAGGCGCTCAGCGGATCGCATTCGTGGGCCTTGCGGTGCGCGTCGGCCACCGACACCGACGAGATCGCGATGCCACATGGGTTGGCGTGCTTGATGATCGCCACGCAGGTCTGCTCGTGGTCGAATGCTGCCCGCCAGGCCGCATCGGCATCGGTGAAGTTGTTGTAGGACATCTCTTTTCCGTGCAACTGCTCGGCTTGCGCCAGACCCGGCCAGCCGGCGTCGTCGCGGTAGAGCGCGGCCTGCTGATGTGGGTTCTCGCCGTAGCGCAGCTGCGAGGTGCACCGCCAGGTGCGGCCGAACCACGGCGACAGGAACGCCGACGCCTCTCCCCCTTCGGGTGCCAGCACCGAGCCCATCCAGCTGGCTACCGCGACGTCGTACTCCGCGGTGTGCCGAAAAGCCAGCGCCGCCAACTTCTGTCGCTCGGCCAGGGTGAAGCCGCCGGCCCGGACCGCCGCCAGCACGCCGTCGTAGCCGAGTGGCTCGACGACCACGGCCACGCTGGCGTGGTTCTTGGCCGACGCGCGCACCATCGAGGGGCCGCCGATGTCGATCTGCTCGACGCACTCGTCGACTTCGGCGCCCGAGTCCACGGTCTCGCTGAACGGGTAGAGATTGACGACGACGAGATCGAACGGCGCGATCTTGAGTTCCGCGAGCGCCCGCACATGCTCAGGGTTGCGGGTGTCGGCCAGCAGACCGGCGTGGATGTGCGGGTGCAGGGTCTTGACCCGGCCGTCGAGCACCTCGGGGAAGCCGGTGACGAACTCCACCGGGGTCACCGGAATGCCTTTGTCGGCAATGGTTTTGGCGGTAGACCCGGTCGAGACGATGTCCACGCCCGCGTCGTGCAGACCCTGAGCGAGCGGAATCAGTCCGCTCTTGTCGTACACGCTGATCAGCGCGCGCCGGATCGGCCTCTTCCCGATCAATGTCCCCGCGGTCATCCTATGGTCGCCTTTCTGCCACTCCAGGTCACACCGCGCGTCGCAAGCGCGGCAAGTACGTCCACCAACAGCCGTCGTTCCACGACCTTGATGCGTTCGTGCAAGGTGTCTTCGTCGTCGCCGTCGAGAATCTCGACCGCTTCCTGGGCCACGATGGGTCCGGTGTCCACGCCGGCATCCACGAGGTGCACGGTGCACCCGGTGACCCTGACCCCGTAGGCGAGCGCGTCGGGAACGGCGTGCGCGCCGGGAAAGGCGGGCAGCAGCGCCGGATGAGTGTTGACGACACGGCCGAGGAAACGCGAAAGAAATTCCGGCCCAAGTATTTTCATGAAACCAGCGGACACGATGAGGTCGGGGTTGTGCGCTTGCGTGGCGTCGGTGATCGCGGCATCCCAGGCCGTGCGATCGGGGTAATCCTTCAGACGCACGCAAAAGGTGGGTACCGACGCGGCCTGTGCGATGTCCACGGCCGGGCAGTCCCGGTCCACCCCGACGGCGACAACGCGTGCGGGGTAGTCGCCGACGGCGGCCGCCAGCAGTGACCCCAGCAAGGACCCGGTCCCCGATGCCAGCACGACGAGCCGTGCCGGCGCGCTCGGGGGGACGTGGATGGGCTGCTGCACGGCGATGAGCCTAGCGGGAAGACGATCCGCGGCGCTCAACGGCGGCTCAACGCTCGGGCGGCCCGGTCTCGATGTCGTCGTCGACGATCATCAAATCCTCGACATCCTCGAGGCTGGGCGCGGGCCGAACCGGCGGTGGCGGCGCCGGATCGGGCGCGGGTTCGGGTTCGAGCTCGGGCTCAGGCACGTCGGTCACGTCGGTCGCATCGGGTATCGGCGTGGTCAGTGCTTCGTCGTCGTCGGAAAAGGAAGCTTCGGCCACTTCTTCCGCGAGCACCGGCTCGGGCGGCTTCACCCGCTTCGGGCGACGCCGGACGCCGCCGGTCATCACGACCGTGACAGCCCCGATGACGAAGAACCAGAAGAACACCCCGGGCCCGAATGTGCTCTGGTCAACCCCGATCTCACCGAAGTTGCCCAGCCGTCCGCCGCCGGCGTAACCCAGCACGACCATCGTGACGGCCGCCAGCAGCGATGCCACGGCGAGCTTGGCCATCGCGGCCGGCCAGGGCAACGGCCGGCGGGCACACTGCTGACCCAGCGCGACCCCGGCGGCCGCGCCGACGATCAGCAGCGCCACCCACACCGGGCCCAACGGTGGCGTGGGCACCGCAGCCAGGATCGGCAGCGCAGGGATGTCCCCGCCAAAGACAGTGAAGGAACTGAAGGTCGCAAACCCGATGTGGGCGCTGGAACCGACCGCCACCGCGGACGTCCCGATGATCACGTTGGGCACATACAGCGCCGACAACAACGTCAGGCTGAGCTGACCGAACAGCGAGTCCGTCACCGCATACAGCTCGTGCATGGTGCCCCAGTGCACGACCAGCGACGCGGCGGTGACCGCGCCGGACAGCCCCAGCAGCGCCAGCAGACCCGCCGTCGCGGCGCGAACGGTGTCGCCGAGCCAGAGAGGCAGGCGCAGGGCGCGCAGCGCCCGCCATCCGACCTGTGACCCCACCCCGAGCAGCGCGCCGATGCCGTGCACCGCCAGCACGCCGGAGAACGCGCGCAGCGCGCTGGGCGTCTGCAATTCGGTGATCACCGATGAGGCGTCGTGGATGACAGCCAGCGCGATAGCGGCGAACAGCATCGGACCGCCCAGCGCCGAGGCGACGATCCAGCGGGTCACGAACCAGGAGGCCCGCGGGGAGGTCGCGCGCGCCGTGCTGCGCGCAGTACCCCAGACCATCAGCAACACCGGCAGCAGTGGCAGAACCGCCAGCTGGTGCCCGGCGATCGAGATGGGCACCTGGTGCACGGCCAGCCACATGCTGGCAATGGCACCCAAGGTGCCGGTCATATCGCTGTTGGCGATGACGAGCTGCAGCAGTGTCACCGCGGCGATCACCACCAGCGCCACGAGCGATGGGCCGAACGCGACCCGAACCAGGTCACGTGCCTGGCGCGCCCCGACTGGTCGCTTGTCTTCCATCCGCGTCACTCGCCGCGCCAGTCAGACATGCTGCGCGACGAGCGCCCGGTTATGACGGGGTAGGACCCGATGACGGCGACGATGACGGCGCCTGAGGCTGGTCCGGCGCAGCGGGGGGCTGCTGGCCGGGCGACGGCGGCGGGCTGAAGCTCGGGAAACCGGTCGGCGGGGTGGGCGGGCCGCTCTGCGCACCGAGCCCACCGAAACCGCCGGTCGACGGACCCGACGCGTAGCCGCCGCCGTACTGCGACGGGTAACCCGGCCGGGGCGGGATTCCCGGCGGGGGACCTTGGGGTCCGGGTTGGCCGTAGTAGCCGCCGGGGGGCGGGCCGTACTGACCGAACTGGTCGTAGCGGGGCCGAGGCGCCGGAGCGGTGAGCACTCCGGCTTCCAGCAGCAGCGCCGCCACCGCGGCGACGGTCTGCAGCAGGGTGAAGGCGATCATCACCCACAGTCCCCAACCGACGGTGAAGCCGGTCGGCTTGGCGACCACCTGGGCGATCGACGTCAACAGCGCGATAGCCGATGCGGTAGCGATGACACCGCCGTAATCCCTGGCCTTGGGCAGTAGGCTGGCCGCCGCCAACAGCGCGGCGACGAGCGTCGCGAGCACCGGGTAGCCGCCACCGCCGCCGCTGAGTTCGGCGCCGCCGAACGGGCCGAGCTCGGCCTTGATGGTGAGAATCGGACCGAAGCTGGCCAAATACGCCGCCAGGCCCAGTACGACAACGGCAACGTTGAGGTACAGCGGCAGCTTGCTCGGTCCGGCCTCGGCGGGCGCGAACGACGGCGCCGGAGCGCCGTAAGGACCGGGTGGCTGTGGCGGTAGGTAGCCCGGATTGGTGGGCGGGTAAGTCATGGCCTCTCCTTCAGCCTTGTCACGCCGGCGCGTCCCCCGCGGCGCTGCGTCGGTTGTGGCTCGCGAACGGACCCGCAGGCCCGGTTCGCCCACCACGCTAGCGCACGCCGCCGTGGCAACCGCGACCATCGGCGTGTCACACAGGCAGTTGACAAACGGCCGTCTCCAGTCAGGCAGATGCCTGAAGCGGCGCCCCGATCGAATCGCTTTCCCCTGCTTCGATTTCGCGCACCAGTGGCAGCACGCGGGCACCGAAGTACTCGATCTCCTCCTGGAAGTGCAGGAAGCCGCCGAGGATGAGGTCCACCCCGCGTTTGCGGTATGCGGCGATGCGTTCGGCGATCTGCTCGGGTGTTCCGATCAGCTGCGTTCTGAATCCGTCGTTGTACTGAACCAGATCCTCGAACGTCGAATCGGCCCACATACCGCGCTTGTCGGCGGTGGAACTGCCGGCCTGTTGCACCGCGGCGTGGAAACCCTCGACCGCGGGCCGATTGGCCTTGGCGATGATTTCGTTGAGGACTTCTCTCGCTTCTTTTTCTGTGTCTCGAGCGATGATGAACCCGTTGAGCCCGAAGTTGACTTCCCGGCCCGCGTCCCGGGCGTGGTCACGAACCTCGACGAGCTGCTCGGTGACACCGTCGAAATCCTTGCCGTTGGAGAAGTACCAGTCCGCGTAGTAACCCCCGTTGCGCCGCGCGGCGGTGGAGTTACCGCCCTGGAAGATCTCGGGATTCGGGCGCTGCGGTGTGTTCAGCGGCTTGGGCTTGAGGGTGAAGTCGTGGATGCGGTAGAAGTCGCCGCGGAAGTCCACGTCGTCCTCGGTCCAGATCTTGCGCAGCACCTGCAGGAATTCGGCGGTGCGCCGGTACCTCTCGTCGTGCTCCAGCCACGGCTCGCCCAGGTGGGTGAACTCGTCCTTGAACCAGCCCGAGACGACGTTGACGGCGAAGCGGCCACCGGAAAGGTGGTCGGCGGTGGCGCCGAGTTTGGCCAGAACCCCGGGCTGCCACAAGCCGGGGTGGACGGCGGCGATGAGCTTGAGGCGCTGGGTGGCCAGCAGCAGTGCCAGCGAGAAGCTGGTGGACTCGTGCTGGAATTCGGCGCCGTAGCTGGCCTCGTAGCGGACCTGCGACAGCGCGTACTCGAAGCCGTTGTTCTCGGCGGTCTGCGCGAGCTTGACGTTGTAGTCGTAGTTCCAGTCGGTGCGCTGCTCGATGGTGCTGGTCACCAGACCGCCACTGACGTTGGGAACCCAGTAAGCGAATTTCACTTGGTCGGCGATGCGTTCAGTCGTCATGTTCGCCCATCGTCGTTATGGCGTTCGCGAGGGTCACCCCTTTAACTCGCCGAGAGTGCAGGTGTCGACCACCGGGACCCAGCCTTGCCCGGGGGTAGGCGACCCGTTCTAATTCAGCGCATGGATTACGGGCTCGTTCTGTTCACCAGTGACCGCGGCATCACCCCGGCCGCGGCAGCCAAACTCGCCGACGACCACGGCTTCACGACGTTCTATGTGCCCGAGCACACACACATCCCGGTCAAACGCGAAGCCGCCCACCCCACCACCGGTGACGAATCGCTGCCCGACGATCGCTACATGCGCACTCTGGATCCGTGGGTCAGCCTGGGCACCGCGGCCGCGGTGACCTCCAAGGTGCGGCTATCCACTGCCGTGGCACTGCCCGTCGAGCACGATCCCATCACGCTGGCGAAATCAATTGCGACCCTTGATCATCTGTCCGGTGGCCGGGTCAGCCTCGGTGTCGGCTTCGGCTGGAACACCGACGAGCTGGCTGACCATGGCGTTCCGGCTGGACGGCGCCGCACGTGCTTGCGCGAGTATCTCGAAGCGATGCGGGCGCTGTGGACACAGGAAGAAGCCGAATTCGACGGCGAATTCGTCAAGTTCGGGCCGAGCTGGGCCTGGCCCAAGCCCGTCCAGTCGCACATCCCCGTGCTCGTCGGCGCGGCCGGCACCGAGAAGAACTTCAAGTGGATCGCCCGCAGCGCGGACGGCTGGATCACCACCCCGCGTGACTTCGACATCGACGAGCCGGTGAAGCTTCTGCACGACACCTGGGCCGCCGCCGGTCGTGACGGCGCCCCGCAGATCGTGGCGCTCGACTTCAAGCCGGTGCCAGAGAAATTGGCGCACTGGCGCGACATCGGGGTCACCGAGACGCTTTTCGGGTTGCCCGACAAGCCGGCTGACGAGGTTGCCGCCTACGTGGAGCGGTTGGCGGGCAAGCTCGCTGCCATGGCCTGAGCCTCAGGCCAGAACTGCTCGGTTGACGCCGTCCTCGCCAGCGGTGACCGTGATGGCGGCACCCAGCGGGTCACCGTCGGTCATCAAGGCCACCAGGTCGTCGTCGGTGCTGATGGCCATGAAGCGGCTGTTGTCGGCGTCCAGGCGGCCGATGATCACACCGGTGCGTTCCGGCCAGTCATAGCGCACCGAATACGTCTCGATCACACCGGCCCCGCTGGCATTGCGGGTGACCGCCACCTTCGGCAGGGCGGCGATGTCGGCCTGCAGCGCAGCACTGCGGTCCGGCACCCACTCGGTCGGGGTCGTCGAGTACACGCCGACCGAATACTTGCTCATCACACCGCCGTTGGCGCCGACCAGCCCGAACGCGCCTGGCTTGTCCCGCATCGCGGCGACGGTCTCGGCGATACCGTGCAACGAATAGCTGTTGCCTGGTCCACCGAAATACGGCAGGCCACCGGTGAGGGTGAGTCCACGAGGGTCGTCGGCGGCAAGGCCGAAGTCGTCACACACCGTGAAGACCGGGAACGGGAAGCAGCTGTAGAGATCGAAGGTGGCCACGTCGTCGATGCCGATGCCAGTGCCCCGAAGAGCCTCCGCCACAGCTTGTTTCGACGAGTAACTGACGCTGACGTCTTCGCGGTCCAGCAGGTCCTGCTCCCGCTGATCCGCGTGCCCGTGCAGGTACACCCATTTCTCTTCGGCCACACCGAGTTTACGCGCAGCATCGACCGACATGATCAGGGCGGCGGCCCCTTGGTTGACCGTGTCGCGGGCCACCATCAGCCGGGGGTAGGGGTCGCAGATCATCCGGTTGTCGGCAGTGACGGTGGCCAATTCCTCGACCGAACGCTCGACCGGCGACGACGAAAACGGGTTCTTGGCAGCGACTTTCGAGAACGGTGCGAACAATTCAGCCATCTGAAGCCGGTACTCATCGACGGACAGGCCCAGCCGCTTGCGGCGGGCGTTGTCCAGTAGCCCGTACTGGACGGGAGCGCCGGTCAGTCCGTGGTTGGCGGTGTACTCGCTCATGTACTGCTCGAAGCCGTACCCGCGGTCCTCGAGCTGGCCGCCCACCGTCTCGCTGTGGTCGGGTTTGTCGTCTTTGCCCGCGAACGTCTTCAGCGTCGAGCCGTTCTCCGAGCCGAGGATCAACGCCACCTCGATCTCGCCAGCCGCGATCGCGCCGGCGAACTCGGTGACCAGCTTCTGCGGCCCGTTGCCGCCGATGGATTCGAGCACCGCACGCTTCGGATCGGCGCCGACGCGACGGGCGACCGAGCGGATGTAGTTGTCCGAGCAACCCAGCGGAGCAGTCGCGTACGGCGTGCAGATCTCGAACTGCCGTAGGCCGGCGAACACCTGAATGGCCTTGGCGACGGCAGCGACGTCCGCCCCGGTGTCGGCCAGCGCGGCTCGGACCGCCTCGGTGGCCAGCTCGACGGCTGACATACCGCGGTAGTCCGGATCGTCGATGCGCTCGGTGAACTGCCCGACGCCGACGATGACAGGGGTACGCGGATCGACCATAGTTCGACAGGCTAATAGAACGTGTTACCGTTTTGCCAACCGGGGCGTGGCAACCCCCGAAATCGACATCAGGGCTGCGATCCGGTGTGGATCACAGCCCTGATGTGGAGTTCGCGGCGGGTTACCCCCGCGGACTACAGGCTTGCGAGAATCTCCCTGGCCAGGGCGGCGGTCTCCGACGGCGTCTTGCCGACCTTGACCCCGGCGGCCTCGAGGGCCTCCTTCTTGCCCTGCGCGGTGCCGGCACCGTCGGACACGATGGCGCCGGCGTGGCCCATGGTCTTGCCCTCCGGCGCGGTGAAGCCGGCGACATACCCGACGACCGGCTTGGAGACGTTGGCCTGAATGTAGGCGCCGGCCTTCTCCTCGGCGTCGCCGCCGATCTCGCCGATCATCACGATGATCTTGGTCTCGGGATCCTTCTCGAACGCCTCGATGGCGTCGATGTGGGTGGTGCCGATGATCGGGTCGCCGCCGATACCGATGGCGGTCGAGAAGCCGAGATCGCGCAACTCGTACATCATCTGGTAGGTCAGCGTGCCGGACTTCGACACCAGGCCGATCGGGCCCTTGCCGGTGATGTTGTTCGGCGTGATGCCGACCAGCGACTCACCGGGGGTGATGATGCCGGGGCAGTTCGGGCCGATGATGCGGGTCTTCTCGCCCTGGTCGACGTTGTAGGCCCACGCATATGCGCTGTCCTGCACCGGGATTCCCTCGGTGATGACGACCAGCAGCGGGATCTCCGCATCGATGGCCTCGATGATCGCGTCCTTCGAGAATGCCGGCGGCACAAAGGCGATCGACACGTCAGCGCCGGTCTCCTTCATGGCCTCCGCGACGGTGGCGAACACCGGCAGCTCGATGTCGTTGCCGTCCTTGTCCTTATGGGACACGGTCGTGCCGGCCTTGCGCGCGTTGACGCCACCGACCACCTGGGTGCCGGCCTTCAGCATCAGCGCGGTGTGCTTGGTGCCCTCGCCGCCGGTGATGCCCTGGACGATGACCTTGTTATTGGCGTTCAGAAATATCGACATCAGCCATGTCTCCTTGTTACTTGTTCGCCAGCTCGGCGGCCTTGTCGGCCCCGGCGTCCATGGTGTCGGCCTGGATCACCAGGGGGTGGTTGGCTTCGTTGAGGATGCGGCGACCCTCTTCGACGTTGTTGCCGTCGAGACGCACGACGAGTGGCTTGTTGGCGCTGTCACCCAGCTTCTTCAGCGCGCCGACGATGCCGTTGGCGACCGCGTCGCACGCGGTGATGCCGCCGAATACGTTGACGAACA
Organism: uncultured Mycobacterium sp.; assembly: GCA_900078375.1. Taxonomy (GTDB): domain Bacteria; phylum Actinomycetota; class Actinomycetes; order Mycobacteriales; family Mycobacteriaceae; genus Mycobacterium. The sequence continues at coordinate 29,325 of FLQS01000031.1, forward strand.
CGCTCTTGACCTGACTATCGCCCAGGATGACGTCCAGTCCGTTGGCCATCACCTCGGCCGACGCACCGCCGCCGATGTCGAGGAAGTTGGCGGGCTTCACGCCGCCGTGCTTCTCGCCGGCGTAGGCGACGACGTCCAGGGTCGACATGACCAGACCCGCGCCGTTGCCGATGATGCCGACCTCGCCGTCGAGCTTGACGTAGTTGAGGTCGTTCTCCTTGGCCTTGAGCTCGAGCGGATCGGTGGCGTCCTTGTCCTCGAACTCGGCGTGGCCGGGCTGACGGAAGTCGGCGTTCGCGTCCAGGGTGACCTTGCCGTCCAGCGCCAGGATCTGATCGTCCGGCGTGCGCACCAGCGGGTTGACCTCGACCAGGGTGGCGTCCTCGCCGACGAAGACCTCCCACAGCTTCTGGATGGTCACGGCGGCGGCGTCGAGCACCTCGGCGGGCAGGTGGCCCTGCTCGGCGATCGACCGGGCGAAGGCGAGGTCCACACCGGTGACGGCGTCGACGGGAACCTTGGCCAGCCGCTCGGGCTTGGTGGCGGCGACCTCTTCGATCTCCATGCCGCCCTCGACCGAGCACATGGCCAGGTAGGTCCGGTTGGAGCGGTCGAGCAGGAAGGAGATGTAGTACTCCTCGGCGATGTCACTGGCCTCGGCGACCAGCAACTTCTTCACGATGTGACCCTTGATGTCCAGGCCGAGGATGTTCTTGGCGTGGGTGTAGGCGTCCTCGGGGGTGGCGGCGTACTTGACGCCACCGGCCTTACCGCGGCCACCCACCTTGACCTGCGCCTTGACCATTACTGGCTTGCCGATTTCCGCGGCGATGGCTTTGGCGTCCTCTGGGGAGTCGGTGACCCGGCCCGGGGTGGTGGGAACGTTGTGCTTGGCGAACAGTTCCTTCGCCTGATACTCGAAAAGATCCATTGGCTCACTGTCTGGTCGGCGCTGACATTTGATTGAGGAGTCGCTCCGGGGGGAACTGTATCTAGACGCCCACGGGACGCCGTCCTCGCCCACCACTCATGTGGCCCATCTCACCGCGAGGCCGAAGTGATTCAACTCACAATCTCCCGTGGAATAACGGCATGGGTTGCCACCCTCGTTGAATCTTCGTTAACGTCGTCGGGGTCCAGATAACGCTTTGGTCACGACTAAAGGGACTTTGAGATTTGACGCAGCATCGGCCGGCCCCGACTTCAGTGGGTGATTCTTCGGCCTCGCATGCAAAGACCAGCACGTTTGATCGGCCAGCACCGTCGAGTCGGGCCCTGGACCCTGAGCGTCTGGACGTCACGGACATCATCCCGTTCAACGAGTTCGGCGACCTCTGCGACATCGACTTCCGCGAGAGCACCGCCTTCGACACTCTCCAGGTGGTCCGCTGCCCCGAACTCGACGACCTGCACGACGCGGACGACCCGCAGCCGCGCCGGCTGGCCGTGCCGACCGAGTTCGCTTCCCGCGGCGATCGTCATGCCGAAGTGCCGCGCTTCAGCAATAGCGAGAACACCGACGTGCTGCCGCGCACGCCGCAGCACCGCAGGCAACCCACCGGGGCCGTCAAGGGCCGCGTGATGATCGCCGCTATGGCCGCCGGCGCCGCAGCAGCTGCCGCCTACACCGCGGTCAAGCCGGCCACCGAAACCACCACGCAGACCGTGCTGGCCGCCGACAAGACGCCGATGGACGGCAATGTGACCACGCCCCGCGGAGTGCAGCTGATCGCCGTGAAGCCGATCGCCGACGCCTCCGTGCACGGCGAGGAACTTGCCAACGGTCAGGCTTTCGCCCAGGAGCGCGCCGAGCGTGAGGCACGGCTACAGCGGCCGCTTTTCGTCATGCCCACCAAGGGCGTCTACACCTCGGGCTTCGGTTATCGCTGGGGCGCGCTGCACGGGGGCGTCGATCTGGCGGCTCCGATCGGGACACCCATTGTCGCCGCGTCCGACGGTGTCGTCGTCGACGCCGGGCCGACGGCCGGCTACGGCGCCTGGGTCAAGATCCGCCATTCCGACGGCACGGTGACCCTGTACGGCCACGTCAACACGTGGACGGTCCAGATCGGCCAGCGGGTCTTCGCCGGCGACCAGATCGCCACCGTGGGCAACCGGGGCAATTCGACCGGCCCGCATCTGCATTTCGAAGTTCTGCTGAACGGCACCAACCGGATCGATCCGGCGCCGTGGCTGGCGCAGCGGGGGCTGTCCGTCGGCCCCTACGTCGGCTGACGCGGTGTCTGAGCCGGACGAACCGCACACCCGCATCATCCGACGCCAGCCGTCCGGACCGATCCCCCAGCCCGAAGAACCCCGCACCGGCATCATCCGCCGGGCGCCGACCGGGCCCATTCCGCGGGTGCCCCAACCTGATTCGCCCACCACGAACATTCCGCGCCCACCGGTCGAGGATGCGCCGACCGGGCTGATTCGCCGGGCCTCCCCGGTCGTGGTGCCGGCCCGGCCTGGCGTGGTGGATGTCTCGACCGGACGAACCGCGATCGCGGCAAGCGCCGTCAGCATCCTCAGCGGATGGACGACGGCCGTGGTGTCCACCGACCTGATCACCGGATGGTGGCACACCGATCGGGTGTTCTGCCTGGCCGTCGGATTCCTGACCCTGCTGTTTGCGGTCAGCACCATTGCCGGGGTGATCACACTGCTGCTGCGGCGCTCCGCCGGTCGCTATCTGATCGCTTTCGGTTCGGTCATCGCGCTGCTGACGTTCGGCAGTGTGTTCGTCGCCGGAGCGCGAATCCCGTTGCTGGTCTACCTGATTCCGGTGCTGCCGGTGGCAAGTCTGATCCTTGCGCTGCACCCGTCAACCCGGCGATGGTGCCGGCTGCGCTGAGCGCCGGCTGCTCTGCCACCACGCCCCGACCACGATGACGGCGACCGCCCAAGCAGCGCCGAGAAAAGCCCCCGCGACGACGTCACTGACGTAGTGCACACCGAGATAGATCCGGGAAAATCCGACGAGGCCGGCCGCCCCGAGGAAGATCGCCCACAGCGCGACGCGCGCCGCCCAGTCATGCAAAACCCAGCGGCTCGTCATCCAGGCGCCGAGGACCGCGACGGTGAACGTGCCGGTGGCGTGGCCGGATGGAAACGAGAAACCGTCTTCGACGATCACTGCGATCCATGACGGCGGGCGGGTGCGGCCGACCACCCATTTCGCCACCACCAGCATGACCCCGGTTCCTACCAACCCGGACAACCCGAGCACGGCGGGCAGCCAGGAACGGCTCCGCCATGCCGTCCACGCACTGACGATGATGACGATCACCACGAGCGATCCCGCATCACCAAGGTGGGTAAGCACTTTTAAAGCATCGGTCAGCCACAGGTCACGATGGGCAGCAACCCACTGGCTGACGGGCTGATCGACATACATGGTGAGCTCGCCGTCGAGTACGTCGTCGAGCAGTTCGGTAAAGCCCGCCGCCAACAGTGCGACGAGGACCACCCCCGACATCAGCGCGAGGGCGCCGGCGATATCCACCGAGAGCCGTCGCGCCAGCGCCGCGACGGGAGCACCGAGATATCGGGTTGCCCACGAGCGCATTCCGCCGAAGGCAGCGGTGGCGCGCAACCGGTTCACCGCCGCGACGAGCACGCAGCGATGACGGGCCACCCAGATCGCGACACCACTCCACACCAGAAGGGCGGCCAGCACGACGGCGCCGAGAATCCCGAAGCCGAGCGAACCCGGCCCGTAGGGCTGCCCCATGGCCGTGGACTAGAGCTTCTGCAGCGGCGCGTGGTTGTGCATCAGCTTGACTCGCCCGGCGCTGCCGAAGTCGATCAGCGACATCGCCGTCTCCCCCATCCCGGACACCTCCTCGACACGTCCGAGACCGTACTTGTCGTGGTTGACCCGGTCGCCGGGTTCGAGGACCAGCATTGGACGCTTACTGCCGCCCGACGGCCGCATCGGCGACGGCCGCGGGGTGCCGAACCGGCCCGCCCCACTCACCGGTGCACTGGGCGACGGCGCGGTATCGGTGCGGCGCCAGTCGAGGAGATGCTCCGGGATCTCGCGCAGGAAGCGGGATTCCGGATTCAGCATCGGCTGCCCCCATGACGAGCGGATCTTCGCGCGGGTGAGGTAAAGCCGTTGGCGCGCACGGGTTATGCCGACATAGGCCAGCCGGCGCTCCTCAGACAACTCAGCGGGGTCTCCCAAGGCGCGCATGTGCGGGAACATGCCGTCCTCCCACCCGGTGACGAAAACCACCGGGAATTCCAGCCCCTTGGCGGTGTGCAGCGTCATCAGCGTGACCACACCGGAACCGTGCTCGGGCAGTTCGTCGGAGTCGGCCACCAGCGACACCCGCTCCAGGAACTCCGCGAGGAGACCGGTCTGCGGTACGTCCTCGTCGTCATTCTCGCCGTCATCGAGCGCGGCCGCATTGGCCCGGTCGATGCTGAATTCATGTGCGACGCTGACCAATTCGTTCAGGTTGTCCAACCGGGCCAGATCTTGCGGATCGCTGGACGACTCCAGCTCGTTGCGATAACCGGTGCGGTCCAGCACCGCCTCAACCAGGTCGCCGAGCTCGTCGTCGAGCTTGCCGCGCAGGTCGTCGAGCAGCTTGACGAAACTCGCGATCGCCTTCTCCGAGCGGGTGTTCAGCATCGCCACCTTGCCCTCGGCGGCGGCGACCAGCGCGTCGGCGAATGTGGCACCGGTGTTTTCGGCGTACACCGCCACGCACGCCTCGGCCCGGTCCCCGATCCCGCGGCGCGGAGTATTGAGGATGCGGCGCAGGCTGACGGCATCCCCGGGGTTGTCCAGCACCCGCAGATAGGCGACGATGTCGCGAATCTCCTTGCGCTCGTAGAACCGAACGCCGCCGACCACCTTGTACGGAATACCGGCGCGGATGAACACCTCTTCCAGCGCGCGCGACGAGTTGTTGGTGCGGTAGAAGACCGCGACATCGTTGTACGTGATGTCGCCGCGGTCGGCGAGCGCGTCGACCTCCCCCGCGACGAATCTTGCCTCGTCGTGCTCGTTGTCGGCGACGTAGCCGACGATCAGCTCGCCGTCCCCCTCATCGGTCCACAGCCGCTTCTCGCGCCGGTTGGCATTGCGGGAGATGACGGAGTTGGCCGCGTTCAGGATGTTCTGAGTCGACCGGTAGTTCTGCTCGAGCAAGATCGTGGTGGCGTTCGGGAAGTCGCGTTCGAAATCCTCGATGTTGCGGATCGTCGCTCCGCGGAACGCATAGATCGACTGGTCGGCGTCACCGACGACGCACAACTCACTGGGTGGCACGGCGTCGGTGTCCGGCGCCGTCACGCCGACAAGCTCACGCACCAGCACGTACTGGGCGTGGTTGGTGTCCTGGTATTCGTCGACCAGGATGTGCCGGAACCGCCTGCGGTAGTACTGGGCGATCTGTGGGAAGTTCTGCAAGACGGCCACGGTCTCGCCGATGAGATCGTCGAAGTCCAGCGCATTGGCGGCGCGCAACCGCCGTTGGTACTCGCCGTACACGCTCGCGACCGTTCGGGCCAGATCGTCGGATCCCGGCTCCCCTCCGGGAGGCGAAACGCACAGCGCGGCCACCGCATCCTCGGGCACGATGAGCTCGTTCTTGAGGTTCGAGATCCCGTTGGCCAACAGCCGCGGCGAGTACCGCTTGGTGTCCAGGCCCATGTCCTTGCCGATCATCAGCAACAGGCGGCGGGAGTCGTCGGCGTCGTAGATCGAGAAGTTCGAGTTCAGCCCGGGCAGCAGCGACGCCTGATTGCGCAGGATCCGCACGCAGGTCGAGTGAAATGTCGACACCCACATGTTGCGGGCCCGCGGGCCCACCAGGGCCACCACCCGCTCGCGCATCTCGGCGGCGGCCTTGTTGGTGAACGTGATGGCCAGCACCTGGCCCGGCCCGACGTCACGCGCCGCCAGCAGGTAGGCGATCCGCCGGGTCAGCACCGCCGTCTTGCCCGACCCGGCGCCGGCCACGATCAACAGCGGAGGGCCTTCGTGCAGCACGGCCTGGCGCTGCTGGGGGTTGAGGCCCTCGAGGAGTTCGGCCGCGTCGGCCGGAGGCTTGTAATCAGTCACGTGCACACTCATGTCTGACCCAACTTACCGCTGTATGGCGACAGTTTTTTTGCGAAGCCGCCCTTCGGAGTGGCACACTTGCGAACGTGCTTTCATGGCAGTGTCGATTTTTCTACGGGTACCGGTCCGCCGGGCCCGTGGGTATCTAGCTGCTCAACCCGAGAGCCCCGCGGTCCGCATCGGACCCGGGGCTCGTCTCTTGTGTGAGGCCCGGGACGCCAATGAGACCAGACCCACACACGAGGAGAACGAAGCGATGACTCTGGAAATGGTTCCTGAAGCCGACAACGACATCGACACCCTGCGCGGCGAGATCGACCAGCTCGATGCCACGATCCTGGCTGCGGTCAAACGCCGCACCGAGGTGTCCCAGGCGATCGGCAAGGCCAGGATGGCGTCCGGCGGGACGCGCCTGGTGCACAGCCGCGAAATGAAGGTGATCGAGCGCTACAGCGAGCTCGGCCAGGACGGCAAGGATCTGGCGATGCTGCTACTGCGCATGGGCCGCGGGAGACTCGGGCATTCCTAACGGACTGCGTCCAGCAGCCACGGGGTCATCCATTTCACCGCGTTCGGTGTCGGGTGCACGCCGTCGATGCGGACCTGCACGCCGTTGATCTTGTTGGTATAGCTGCCGTTCGGCGCGAGCTTCTTGTTCAGGTCGAGCACGGTGACGTTCTTGCGATCGCCGACGACCTTGCGTAGCAAGGCATTCCACTGGTCGACCCGGCTGGGCTGGTCCTCGGGATAGAGGCTGCCGTTGGCCTGTTCGCCGTGCCGGTTGTACGGCTCGGTGGTCACCACCACCAGCGCCCCGGTGGAGGTCAGGATGTCCAGCGCGTGGTGCAGCTCGCTCTCCAGATACTTGTCGAAATCGGGCTGGCCGATGTGCGCCCAATTGCCATTCCACTTGCGGTCGACGGTCTCCCAGCGCCCGACCACCATCAGCACCACATCGGGTTTGTCGTAGGCGATCCGCTGAGCCCAGCGCTCCGGCCAGGCGTCGCACTCGGGTTTCTGCTCCAGGCTCTGTCCGGAGTAGCGGTACGGCCCGCCACGTACCAGGCCGCATCCGATCGTGGTTCGGTCCAGGAAGCTGATCCCCGGGGTGGGCGGCAGATAACGCATCATCGTCCAGCCGATCGAGTCGCCGAACACCGAGACGGTGTGCTCGCGCGGGCCCGCGTGCGCCGGCGTGGCGACCCGCACCGTTTCGACCGGTGAGACGAGCGCGGCCTGGGTGATGTCGGGGCTCGACGGATCGATGCGGGTTCCCACCGGCACGACGACGATCGCGACGGCGACGGCCGTGGCCATCGTGGCGGCAGCCAGCCGTAGCTGCGGGACGTGCACCGGCCGCCAGCGCCGCACCGGACGCTCGATCAGCCACCACGAGCCCACCGCCAGGATCAGCGTCACCGCGCAGCGCGCGGCGAACAGCGGCAGGCCCGACCAGTCGGTGCGCTCGCCGTTGAGCACCAGAAACACCGGCCAGTGCCAGAGGTAGACGCCGTAGGAGATGACGCCCAGCGCCACCAGCGGTGGGGTGGACAGCACCCATGCCACCGGGCCGTTCTGCTCGAGTGCTACCGGCGCGATCACCGCGACCGCGGCGACGGCGACGACGATGAGCAGGCCGTTGTGGAACTCGGTGGCACTGCCGGTGGCAACGTGGGTGATCGCGGCCAGCACTGCCACCCCGGCCACCGGCACACCCCAGGCCAGCCCGCGGACCCAGCGCGAGTGGATCAGCGGCACGCCTGCCATGATCGCCGGCCAGTCGCGGACCAGCAGCGCGGCCGCCGCGGCGCCGATCAGCAGTGCCTGTGCGCGGGTGTCGGTGCCGAAGTACACCCGGTTCAGCGAGGCATCCGAGGCCATCAGAATCGCCTCGGCCGCCGATCCGACCGTGCCCAGCACGGCGAGGACCAGCACCGCGCGCCGGACCGCGACGATAGTCGGCGTCTTCTGTCGCCGCCGGGCGATGACGGCCAGCAGCACCGCCACCGCGGCGATCAGCACCGGCCAGATCAGGTAGTACTGCTCCTCGACGCCCAGTGACCAGGTGTGTTGCAGCGGCGACGGCGGGGCGCCCTGGCTGAAGTAATCGGTCTCGTGGGACACGAACGCCCAGTTCGCCACCCACAGGAATGCGGCGGTGGCGTCATTGCGCAGGTCGCTGACGGCGTCGGGCGGGAACAGCAGCCGCGCCGCGATCACCGCCAGCACCATGATCAGCAGGGCGGGCAGCAGCCGGCGGGCGCGACGGACCCAGAACGAGCCGAGGTCGAGCTGTCCGGTCCGGCCGATCTCATCGAGCAGCAATGACGTGATCAAGAACCCGCTGAGCACGAAGAAGACATCGACCCCAATGAATCCGCCTGAGACACCGGGGATTCCACTGTGCCCAACCAGAACGAGAGCGACGGCAACACCGCGGATCCCGTTCAGCGCGGGAACGCCAGACCCACGGGGCTTTGGCCCGCGCCGCGGGCTCGGCTGCGAGACGGGATCAACCCATGGACTTTGCGCGAATGAGCGCGCCGTCACACCCATGTCCTCCTGATTTCTAGTTCAGTGAAATCTAGAGCCCAACGAGGGCCGATCGGCGCAGGCGCGCGGTCTCCTGTGTCAATTACCCGGGGGGCAGACCGAGCAGGTGCCGGCACGTCGCGCTGACCGCGGGCGAGATACCGGTGACCGACTGCAGGTGGTGCACCCGCACGACGTAGTTGACCAGCGTCAACACCGCCTGTACCTGCAGTGTTCCGGTCGAGTCGGTCAGGTCCGGCCGGGACTGCCGCAGCAGGTGCACCCATTCCTCGACGTAGTCGCGTTGGGCTGCCAGCGCGGCGTCGCGGTGCGGCTCCGGCAGATTGCGCACCTCGGTCATCAGCAGGTCGACCAGCGCCGGGTGCCCGGCGGCGAACTCGACGTAGGAGGTGACCAGGCCGCCGATGGCCTCGGCAGGCGTGGTCGACGCGGCCAGCACGTCGGAGGCCTTCGTGTAGAGATACCCGGCACCGCGCGACAGAGCGGTCGCCAGCAGGTCGGCCTTGCTGGCGAAGTGGTTGTAGACGCTGGGGCCGGCGATGCCGAGCGACGCCGCCACGTCTTCGATCCCCACACTGGCGTACCGCCGCTCGGCGAACAGCCGAATCGCCTGCTGCAGCAGGGCTTCTCGCCGCGAATGCGGCAAGATGCCGGCGGGCCGGCGGCGGCGTGGTCCCACCGCGAACCCCACGGGTGCGGGTGCCGTCAGTATCCGGCCGGCGAGCTCGGCCAACAACCGGGCTTGTTCCTTGGCCGACAGCTCCGATTGATAGAACGACGGACTGACGACGACACCGAGGATCATCCAGGCGAACAGATCCCTGCCGTTCTCGTCCAAGTCCGGTCGCACGGTTTCGAGGAAGTCCGCGAGCCGTCGCGCGACGTTCTGGCTTGCGTCACGCAGCCGGGTCTGCGCGTCGGCGGAGAGGTGCCGACCCTCGCGCTCGACAAGCACCCCGATGTGGCGGCTGGTCACCGCAAGCTCGGCGACGTCGAGCAGAGACCGGTCCGTGTCGGCGAATTCCATGGCGCTCACCACCGCGGTGACCGAGTCAAGCCCGTTGAACACGACTTCCTGCAGCAATTCGTGCTTGCCGGCGAAATGCCGGTAGAGCGCCGACGGCCCAACCGCGACGGCTTCGGCGATGTCGCCCATGGCGACGTGCTCGTAGCCGCGGGTGCAGAAGAGTTCGGTGGCCGCCGCGACGATCAGCGCCCGGCGGTTGGCGGGCCGGGTGCCGCGCTGCGGGCGGGCGACGGTCGTCACGGGTCTGGGCCCCTTCCCTTCGGCGCGCTGATTGACCGACAGCGTAACGCCGCCCGGGGTGCGGGCTTGCCACCTCGATCTGCCTCGGTCTAGCCTAAGTGAACTTTCACTAGTTTTATGGAGGATGGCATGGCGAGTCGAACAATCGTCGCGGGGGTGGGCATGATTCCGTTCACCACCCCTAGTCGCACCGAGCCATACCCTGCTATGGCGGAGAAGTCGGTCCGATCGGCCCTAGCGGACGCCGGCATCGACTACGCCGCGGTGCAACAGGCCTATGTCGGCTATGTGTATGGCGACTCAACATCAGGGCAGGCTGCGCTGTACGGCGTCGGGCAGACCGGCATCCCGATCGTCAACGTCAACAACAACTGCTCGACCGGTTCGACCGCGCTGTGGCTGGCTCGTCAGGCGATCGAGAACGGTGCCGCCGATTGCGTGCTGGTGCTGGGCTTCGAGCAGATGCAACGCGGTGCGCTGGGGTCGATGTGGGCCGACCGGCCCAGCCCGTTCGACCGGTTCGACGAGGTCACCCGCACCGTGCAGGGCTGGGATGACGCCGCCCCGATGGCCGCGCAGTATTTCGGCGGCGCGGGACGGCAGTACGCGGAGACCTACGGCACCGGACCGGAAACCTTCGCCCGCATCGCGGTCAAGGCGCGGGCGCACGCCAAGAACAACCCGTACGCGGTGTTCCGCGACAAGGTCACCGTCGACGAGGTCCTGTCCTCACCGCACATCTACGGGCCGCTGACCCGGTTGCAGTGCTGTCCCCCGACATGTGGCGCGGCCGCGGCGGTGTTGGTCAGCGAGGAATTCGCCCGCAAGCACGGCCTGCGGGTCGAGGTGGCGATCAAAGCTCAGGCCATGACCACCGATACGCCGTCGACGTTCACCGGCGACATGATCAAGGTCATCGGCTACGACATGGCCAAAGCGGCCGCCGACCAGGTGTACGAGGCATCGGGGGTGGCGCCGGAGGACATCCGGGTCGTGGAGTTGCACGACTGCTTCACCGCCAACGAGCTACTCACCTATGAGGGCCTTGGCCTGACGCCGGTCGGCACCGCCGAGAAGTTCATCCTCGACGGTGACAACACCTACGGCGGGCGGGTGGTCACCAACCCGTCGGGCGGGCTGCTGTCCAAGGGACATCCATTGGGCGCCACCGGTCTTGCACAGTGCGCCGAGTTGGTCTGGCAACTGCGCGGCCTTGCGCAGGCGCGTCAGGTGGACAACGCCACGGTGGCGCTGCAGCACAACATCGGCCTCGGTGGCGCCGCGGTCGTCACCCTTTACGAGAAGGTGGGCTGAGCATGGCGCTGGATCCCGCCGTGATCGGCACCGAATTGCCAACGACCACAATCACTGTGGACCGGGGCCGGTTACGTTTCTTCGCCAAGGCGATCGGTGAGGCGAACCCCGTCTACACCGACATCGAAGCCGCGATCGGCGCCGGGCATCCGGATCTCCCCGCGCCGCCGACGTTTCTGTTCTCGATCGAACTCGAAGCTCCCGACCCTTTCGCGTACCTCGCGGCCCTCGGCGTCGACCTTCGCTTCGTGCTGCACGGCGAGCAGAGCTTCGTCTACCACGAAATCGCCTATCCGGGTGACGAGCTGGTGGCCCACCCTCGCATCACCGACGTCTATACCAAGAAGGCTGGTGCGTTGGAGTTCATCGCCAAGGATACGGCCGTGACACGCGCCGACGGCACACCGATCGCCGACCTGCGCTCGGTGATCGTCGTCCGCAACCCGGGGGCCAACGCATGACCGCCACCGAACCCATTGCCGTCGGCACCGAGTTGCCGCCGGTGGCGGTGCCGCCGATATCGCGGCTGACGCTGGCACTGTTCGCCGGTGCATCGGGCGACCACAACCCGATCCACGTCGACCTCGACGCCGCGAAATCGGCTGGTGTGCCGGATGTATTCGCACACGGAATGCTGTCGATGGCCTATCTCGGTCGGCTGCTGACCAACTGGGCCCCCCAGGAAGATCTGCGCTCGTATCGGGTCCGATTCGCCGCGATCACACCGGTGCACGGCCAGCCCATCTGCACCGGCCGGGTGAGCGCAATCGAGGAAGTCGACGGTGAGCGGCGCGCCACCGTCGAACTCGCCGTCACCCTCGCCGATGGCACCGTCACGCTGTCCGGCGACGCCGTCATCGCAATTCACTGAAAGGCAGTGTCACACATGGGAAATCTGCAGGGAAAGGTCGCCGTCGTTTCGGGATCGGGGCGTGGCATCGGCCGCCAGATCGCACTCAAGCTCGCCGCCGAGGGCGCATCGGTCGTCGTCAACGACCTCGACGCCGAGCCCGCGACCGAGACGGTCGCCGCCATCGGGGCCGCCGGCGGTACGGCCGTCGCGTGCATCGGCAGCGTCACCGAGGAAGACTTCGGCGAGCGGTTCGTGCAGACGGCGGTGGACGCCTTCGGCGGGTTGGACATCATCGTCAACAACGCCGGCTATACCTGGGACGCCGTCATTCAGAAGATGACCGACGAACAGTGGGATGCCATCCTCGATGTCCATCTCAAGGCGCCGTTCCACATCCTGCGGGCAGCCCAGCCGGTGATCAGCGGTCTGGTCAAGGGCGCCAAGGAATCCGGACAGCCGGTCAGCTGCCGCAAGGTGGTCAACATCTCCTCGCTCGCGGGCGTGGGCGGCAATGCCGGGCAGGCGAATTACGCCGCCGCCAAGGCCGGCGTGATCGGGTTGACCAAGGCGCTGGCCAAGGAATGGGGCCGCTACAACGTGACGGTCAATAGCGTCGCCTTCGGGCTGATCAAGACTCGGCTGACCGAAACGCCCGCCGACGGCGACGGCACGATCACCGTGCGCGGCCAGGAGATCAAGGTCGGCGTCAACCCCGGCCTGCTGGCGGCCATGGAACAGATGATCCCGCTCGGCCGCTCGGGTACACCCGCGGAGGCCGCCGGCGCGGTCTACCTCCTGTGCACTCCGGAGTCTGATTACATCAGCGCCCAAACACTGGTCTGCGGCGGCGGATTCAACTTCTAGCCGGTCACCTGCGAAATCCAGCCCGACGCGACAGCCATGAACTCGGGGTGGTTGAACAACTCGGCCTGGGCCTGCGCTTCGATCTCCTCGACCGCGGTGTCGAAATCGACGGTCGCGGCGAGCCGCAACGTCCGTTTGGCCGAGCGGATCGCGCGGCCCGGCGTCCTGAGCACCTCCGTCGCCACCCGGACGGCCTCGGCGAGGGCATCGTCGACGACCGTCGACACCGCGCCGATCTCCTTGGCTTCCTGCGCGTCGATGATCCTCGCGGTCATGAACAACTCCATCGCGCGATCCCGCCCGACGGCCGACGGCAGCGTCTTGGACAGGCCGTAGTCGGGCCCGAGTCCCATTCGGGCGAACGTCGCGCCGAAGCGGGCCGAGGTGGCGGCGATCCGGATGTCGCAGGCCAGGACCAGACCCCACCCGGCACCGGCGGCAGGCCCATTGACCGCCGCGATCGTCAGCTGTGGGAGCCGGTGCAACGTGAGCACGGGCCGGCTGACGTCCTTCATCATGTCGACGGTCGATGCGGAATTCGCCAGCACCGACAAGATGTCCATGTCGGCGCCCGAGCAGAAGCCCCGCCCGGCGCCGGTCAGGATCACCACATGGACATCGTCCTCGCCGGCGAGCCCGGTGAGCGCCACGTCCAGTTCCGTCATCAAGTCCTCATTGAGCGCGTTGAGGGACTCGGGGCGATTGAGCTCGACGACCGCGATGTGGTCGGCGGGGTTGGTGATGCGGACAATGTCGCCGGTCATGTTCTCAGGATAGGCTATCGATTCTTCACTTGACCGGATAAGTCTGAGTTCCACTAGGTATCTATCCGTCATTCCAGGACTACATAAATTCACTTATACTGGTCGTCTCAGCGGCGTTCGAAGGAGATCCCATGACCAGTGCGGCCGTCGTGAGCAGTCTGCGATCGCGCCGGCGGCGAGGCTTGAGCCTGCAGGCCCATGACCGCGACGAGGTCGCCGACATCCTCGCCAGCGCGCGGGCACGCTATCCCGGCATCCACCCGTCGGCCGCCATCACCGACTGTGCCGAGGCGCTCGATGTGCTCGACGCGGTCTGGCAGGCAGCCGTCGACACGCTGACCGCAACAGCGGTGCCGGAGAAGTGCGACATCGCACTGCTGTCCCGGGTCAAGTCGATGATCAGCCGCATCCAGGCCGGCGAGGTCGACCGGGTCGACAGCGCACTGGCCAGCCTGCGTGACGGGATCACCGAGCTCGAGCAGATCGACGACCCCGGCCATCTGCTCGACCGCGCCGCCATCGCGGCCACCAACCTCGGATTCGACCGCGCCATGATCTCCTCGGTGCACGACGGCCAATGGCTCCCCGTCGCCGGACACATCGAACGCGATCCCGCATGGGCGTCGCAGATCGTTGCGGCCGGGCAAGAGGAGCCCGAAATCATCGACGCGGCCCTGCCCGAGGCCGAGATGCTGCGCAGGTTGCGGCCGATCCTGGTCGACGACGCGCAGAGGCTGGCGCGCCGCTATGCCACGATCATCGACATTTCCAAAGGACAGCGGTATCTCGCGGCGCCAATCATGTCCTGCCGAAACGTGATCGGGTTCGTCCACGCCGACACGTTCTACCGGCCCCGCCGGTTCACCAACACCGATATTCGGCTGCTGGGGCTGTTCGGCGAATTCCTGGGCACCACGATGACGCGCCTGATGATGCTCGACGAGCTCCGCGCCCTGCATGCCCAGGCCGAGGGCCTGACCTCCCGGATCGCCGAGCTGGAGCGGAGCTGGTCCGGCCGAACCTACCGCCGCCCAGCCCTGTCCCGCGCGGCCGATCCAGCGGCCCCACACTGCCCCGGCCGAGCCCCGGCCGCCAACGTCCTCACCCGCCGGGAACTCGAGGTGCTCGAGCTCGTCGCCGATGGCGCCACCAACGCGCGGATAGCCCGGGTGCTGACCATCTCCGAAGGCACCGTCAAGGGACACATGAAGCACATCTTCCGCAAGCTCGGCACGGCCAACCGGGCGGAGGCGGTGTCCTACTGGTTGCGGCTGACCACATGACGCCGAGTGTCCGATCGGGAGGCAAACAGACCCTTTTGGAGGGCTTCCGGTACCCGCCGTCGGCTTCGACACTGAAGGCCAACGCAAACCACGCGTGCACTGGAGGCACCATGCACATCGACGGGCTCCTTCCCGCCACATCGGACAACAAGCCCGACTACTGCGACATCGAGGTCTCCAGCAAGGCGTTCTGGGCGCGGCCGGCGGCCGGCATGGAAGAGGTGTTCGCCCGACTCCGCGCCGAGCAGCCGGTGTCCTGGCAGCGCCCGATCGAAGGTGCGGTGGTACCCGACCCCGACGATCCCGGTTTCTGGGCGGTCGTGCGTCACGCCGACATCAAGCGGGTCAGCCACGACAACCAGACCTTCGTTTCCGGCCAGGGCGTCTTCTTCGATCGGCTGCCCCCGGCGTTCCTGGAGATGGCGCTGTCCTTCCTGGCGATGGATCCGCCCCGGCACGACCAGCTGCGCCGCCTGGTCAGCAAGGCATTCACACCACGCCAGATCAAGCGCATCGAAGACAAGATCGAACTGGCCGCCAAACAGATCATCGACGAGATCGCCTCCGATCCGTCCGGTGAGATCGAGTTCATGGAAGCCTGCGCCAGCCGGTTGCCGGTGCGAATGTTCTGCGAGATGTTCGGGGTGCCACAGCATCTCGAGGAGGCAACGGTCAAGCATGTGATCGGGTCGGTGTCCTGGGCCGACGAGGAATACCTGGCCGGACGCAGCGCCGCCGAGGTGCAGTTGGAGTCGATCGCCGGGCTGCACCAGGTGGCCCAGGAGATCATCGAGATGCGCCGCAAGGAACCCGGCGACGACATCATCTCGTCGATGACGCAGGCCGAGATCGACGGGCAGCAGCTGACCGACTTCGAGATCGCGTCGTTCTTCTGCCTGTTGTCCGGTGCCGCCACCGACACCACCAAGACCACGCTCGGACACGCGGTACGGGCGCTGTCGCTGTTCCCCGAGCAGCGCGCGTGGTTGCTCGAGGACTTCGACGCGCGGATCGGCACCGCCATCGAGGAGTTCATCCGATGGGCGACACCGCTGCTCACCTTCAGCCGGACCGCCGTGGTCGAGACCGAACTGGGCGGGCAGAAGATCATGCCGGGTGACAAGGTGGTAATGATCTATTTGGCGGGCAATTTCGACTCCGAGGTGTTCGAGCGGCCGCACATGTTCGATCTGTCCCGGTCCCCTAATCCGCACGTGAGCTTCGGCGGTGGCGGCATACACTACTGCCTGGGTGCCAACCTGGCCCGATCGATGCTTCGGGCCGAAGCACGGGAGTTGTTCATGCGCATACCCGAATTCGAGACCGGTGAGCCAGACTTGTTGGGCACCAACTTCATCCACGGGATCAAACGGCTACCGTTCCGGTTCACGCCGCAATGACCGCCGGCACGTACCTCACGCAGGGGTTGCACAGGTCGTCGCGGGCCACCGGCGACGACACGATGACGATCTGCGGCGAGCGCGTCCGAACGTTCGCCGAGGTCGCCGATCGGGTGGCCCGGCTGGCCGGCGCATTCCAGTCGTTGGGCGCCCGCGAGGGTGACCGCATCGCCATCCTGTCGCTGAACTCCGATCGCTACTCGGAGTACCTGCTCGCCACACCATGGGCCGGCGCAGTGGTCAACCCGATCAACATCCGCTGGAGCGCCGCCGAGATCGCCTACAGCCTGCACGACTCCGACACCCGGATACTGCTGATCGACGACACATTCCTGCCGCTGCTGCCCGAATTACATTCGCAATTCGGCGATTTGGCTGCCGTCATCCATTGCGGCGACGGCCCGACGCCGCAGGGCACGTTGGCTTACGAGGAGCTGGTGGCGGCCAGCGCGCCCGTGCCCGATGCACACCGCAATGGCTCGGATCTGGCCGGCGTCTTCTACACCGGAGGCACCAGCGGGCACCCCAAGGGCGTCATGCTGACCCACGACAACCTGATGACGTCGGCGCTGGGCTGCCTGGCGTCCGGGTACTTCCTGACCTCGGGCGGGCCGCTGCTGCACGCCGCCCCGATGTTCCACCTCGCCGACCTGGCGATCTGGCTGGCACAGGTGATCCGCGGCGGCACCCACGTGTTCCTCCCGGCCTTCCGGCCCGATTCGGTGCTCGAGGCGGTGCAACAGCACCGGGTCAGCGACCTGCTGCTGGTTCCGACCATGGTGCAGATGCTCGTCGACCATCCGGCCCTTCCCGGCTACGACACCAGCAGCCTGGACGCCGTCATGTACGGCGGCTCACCGATCTCGGCAGCCCTGCTGGAACGGGCCGCCGAACGCCTGCCCACCGCGTCGTTCGTGCAGGCTTACGGCATGACCGAGGTGTCGCCGGTCGCCACCCTGCTGTCGCCGCAGGACCACCACGATCCGGTGCTGCGCACCTCCGGCGGGCGCGCCGCGCCGCACTCGGAGGTGCGCATCGTCGGCGATGACGATGTCGAGCTGCCCCGTGGCGAGGTCGGCGAGATCGTCGTGCGCGGTGGGCATGTGATGGCCGGGTATTGGGGCAAACCCGAGGAGACCGCGATCGCGCTGCGGGGTGGCTGGATGCACACCGGTGACGCCGGATACCTGGACGAGCGCGGCTACCTCTTCGTCGTCGACCGTCTCAAGGACATGATCGTGTCCGGTGGGGAGAACGTGTACTCCGTGGAGGTGGAGAACGCGCTGGCCCGACACCCTGCGGTGGCCACGTGTGCCGTCATCGGAGTGCCGGACGAGCGGTGGGGCGAGCGGGTGCACGCCGTGGTGGTGCTGGCGGGCGGCCAACACGCCACCAATGACGAGCTGCGGGAGTTCTGCAAGTCGCTCATCGGCAGCTACAAGATCCCCCGCAGCTTCGATGTCGTCGACGCACTGCCGGTGTCGGCGGCGGGCAAAATCCTCAAACGCGAACTGCGGGCTAAGTTTTGGAGTGGATCGGACCGCTCGGTCAGCTAGCCCTATTTGGTCAGCGCGATGTACTTGGTGTCCAAGTACTCGTCGATGCCTTCGATGCCGCCCTCGCGACCGAAGCCGGATTCCTTGACGCCGCCGAACGGCGCGGCAGGATCGGAGATCACGCCCCGGTTCACCCCGACCATGCCGGACTCGATGGCCTCGGCGACCCGCAGGGCCCGGTCCAGCGACTCGGTGTAGATGTAGGCCGCCAGTCCGTATTCGGTGTTGTTGGCCGCGGCGACGCCGTCCTCCTCGGTGTCGAAGCCGATGATCGGCGCGACGGGCCCGAACACCTCCTCGGTGAGGATTCGCGCGTTCGGCGGGATGTCGGTCAGGACGGTGGCCGGGTAGAAGTTGCCCGGGCCGCCGGGCGCCTGACCGCCGAGCGCGACCGTCGCACCCTTGGCCACCGCGTCGTCGACCAGCTCCTGAACCTTGGCCAGCTGCTTGGTGTTGACCAGCGGGCCGAGCTTGGCCGACGGGTCGAGCCCGTTGCCCAGGTTGACCTCACCCATCCGCTTGACGAACTTGTCGGTGAATTCCTCGATGACGGCGTTGGCGACGTGGATGCGGTTGGCGGCCGTGCAGGCCTCGCCGCCGTTGCGCATCTTGGCCAGCATCGCGCCGTCGACCGCGGCGTCCACGTCGGCGTCGTCGAAGACGACGAACGGCGCATTGCCGCCGAGTTCCATCGAGGTGCGCAGCAGCTTGTCCGCCGACTGGGCGACCAGCGCCTTGCCCACTCCGGTGGAACCGGTGAACGTCAGCTTGCGCAACCGGCCGTCGTCGATCAGGGCCTTGGTGACATCGCCGGGCTTGCTGGTCGGCAGCACGGAGAGCACACCCTTGGGCAGCCCGGCCTCATCCATCAGCTTGGCCAGCGCCAGCATGCTCAGCGGGGTTTCCTGGGCCGGCTTGACGATCATCGTGCAGCCGGCCGCCATGGCCGGGCCGATCTTGCGGGTGCCCATGGCCAGCGGGAAGTTCCACGGCGTGATGGCGTAGCAGGGACCCACCGGCTGCTTGGTGACGATGATGCGGCCGGTCCCGGCCGGAGCCGGCGTGTACCGCCCGCCGATGCGCACCGCCTCCTCGGCGAACCAGCGGAAGAACTCGGCGCCGTATTTGACCTCGCCCAGGCTCTCGGCGACGACCTTGCCCATCTCCAATGTCATCAACGTGGCGAGGTCGTCGGCGCGGGCGATGATCGTCTCGAACACCGAGCGCAGGATCTCGCCGCGGTCCCGGGCGGGCGTCGCCGCCCACTCGGCCTGCACGGCGCTCGCGGCATCAAGGGCGGCAACGGCGTCGGCGGCGGTCGCGTCGGCCACGGTGGTGAGGACAGTGTCGTTGGAGGGGTCGTAAACCTCGAACGTGGACGAGCCGGGCCGCTCTTCACCGCCGATCCACAGTCCGGTGGGAACCGACGACAGCAGCCGTTCAATGTCTTGGGTGCTCATACCTCCATCATGTACACCTTTGGACACCTCGTCACACTAGGGTCGAACGAATGACTGGAGACATTTCCGCTACCCCCGAATGGAACGCGCTACGTCGCCACCACGACCAGATCGCCGGGAAGCACCTCCGCGAGCTTTTCGCCGAAGACCCCGACCGCGGCAGCGAGCTCACGGTCACCGTCGGTGACCTTTACATCGATTACAGCAAGCACCGCGTCACCCGGGAAACGCTGACCCTGCTGGTCGACCTTGCCCGCGCCGCGCACCTCGAAGAGCGCCGCGACGCGATGCTGGCGGGCGAGCACATCAACACCTCCGAGGACCGCGCCGTGCTGCACACCGCGCTGCGGCTGCCACGCGACACCGAGCTGGTCGTGGACGGCCAGAATGTGGTCGCCGATGTGCACGAGGTGCTCGACGCGATGGGCGACTTCACCGACCGGCTGCGCAACGGTGACTGGACCGGCGCCACCGGCGAGCGGATCAAGACCGTGGTCAACATCGGTATCGGCGGCTCGGACCTGGGCCCGGTCATGGTGTATCAGGCGCTGCGCCACTACGCCGACGCCGGCATCTCGGCGCGGTTCGTCTCCAACGTCGACCCGGCCGACCTGGTGGCCAAACTGGACGGACTCGAGCCTGCCACAACACTTTTCATCATCGCCTCCAAGACGTTCTCGACGCTGGAGACGCTGACCAACGCCACCGCCGCGCGGCGCTGGCTCACCGACGCCCTTGGCGATGCCGCGGTGTCGAAGCACTTCGTGGCCGTGTCGACCAACAAGAAACTCGTCGACGCGTTCGGCATCAACACCGACAACATGTTCGGCTTCTGGGACTGGGTGGGCGGCCGCTATTCGGTGGACTCGGCGATCGGCCTTTCGGTGATGGCGGCAATCGGCCGGGAGGCGTTCGCCGACTTCCTGTCCGGCTTCCACCTCGTCGACCGCCACTTCGCCACCGCGCCACTGGAATCCAACGCGCCGGCGCTTCTGGGCTTGATCGGGCTCTGGTACTCCGACTTCTTCGGCGCCGAGACCCGCGCGGTGCTGCCGTACTCCAACGACCTGTCCCGGTTCGCGGCGTACCTACAGCAGCTGACGATGGAGTCCAACGGCAAGTCGGTCAAATCG
This sequence comes from uncultured Mycobacterium sp., assembly GCA_900078375.1. Classification (GTDB taxonomy): domain Bacteria; phylum Actinomycetota; class Actinomycetes; order Mycobacteriales; family Mycobacteriaceae; genus Mycobacterium. The sequence goes on from FLQS01000031.1 coordinate 49,851, forward strand.
GACGGCACCGCGGTAACAACCGAGACCGGCGAAATCTTCTGGGGCGAACCGGGAACCAACGGGCAGCACGCGTTCTATCAGTTGCTGCACCAGGGCACCCGACTGGTGCCCGCCGACTTCATCGGTTTCAGCGAGCCCACCGACGACCTGCCCACCGCCGACGGGTCGGGCAGCATGCACGACCTGCTGATGAGCAACTTCTTCGCACAGACCCAGGTACTGGCCTTCGGCAAGACCGCGGCCGAGATAGCTGCCGAGGGAACCCCCGCGAACGTCGTACCGCACAAGGTGATGCCGGGCAACCGGCCGAGTACGTCGATCCTGGCGAACCGGCTGACCCCGTCTGTGGTGGGACAGCTGATCGCGCTCTACGAGCATCAGGTTTTCACCGAGGGCGTGATCTGGGGCATCGACTCGTTCGACCAGTGGGGTGTGGAGCTGGGCAAGACTCAGGCCAAGGCGCTGCTCGGGGTGATCACCAGCGACGGTTCACCGGCCAAGCAGACCGACAGCTCGACCGACGAGCTGGTGCGCCGCTACCGCGAGGAGCGCGGCCGGGCTCGCTAGGCGAACGGCTTGGTGAACCGCGGCGGCAGGATCCGCAGCAGGGCCACCAGCGGAATCCATGGCCAGCCCGGCACAATCGCGCGTCCGCTCTCGCGTTCGATGGCGTTGACCATGTGGCGCACGCCGGTGTCGTTATCCACCATCAGCATGGTGGTGTTCGACTTCCCGGTCATCTCCGACTCGATGTAGCCGGGTTCGACGACCGTGACTTTGATTGGGCCGGAGGCATATTCGGCGCGCAGCGACTCGCCGAGCGAGGTCACCCCCGCCTTACTCGCGGCGTAGGCGGCCTTGACACCGGGCACGCCCTTGTTGCCCAGCACGCTCGAGATCAGCACCAGGTGCCCCGATCCCGCGGTCTTGAACATCGCCAGCGCCGTCTCGGTCTGCACCAGCGCCGAGACGAGGTTGGTCTCGATGGTGGCCTTGTTGGCCCACAGCTTGCCCGACCCGAGCACCGCACCTTTGCCGATACCCGCGTTGACGATGATCCTGTCGAGACCGCCGAGCTGCTCGGAGAGTTCGGCGAACACCGTCGGCACCCGGTCGTGGTCGTTGACGTCGAGGGCGGCAACGGCGATCCTGATGTCCGGGTGGCGCTGGAGCAGTTCGGCCTTCAGCTCGTCGAGGCGGTCGACGCGGCGCGCACAGAGGGCCAGGTCGCGGCCCTTGGCTGCGAAGGCACGGGCCATGCCCGCACCCAGCCCGGAGCTCGCACCGGTGATGAGGATCTTCTGGCGGGTCACCGGGACAGAGTAGCGACTATTTCAGCAGCTTCGACATCCGCCGGTCGGCCAGAACCTTGCCCCCGGTCTGGCAGGTCGGGCAGTACTGAAACGACTTGTCGACGAAGGACACCTCGCGCACCGTGTCGCCGCACACCGGACACGGCAATCCGGTACGGGCATGCACCCGCAGCCCGGATCGCTTCTCCCCCTTCAGGGTTGCCGCCTGCTGGCCGACCGAGCGTTGTACGGCGTCGGTCAGCACCGAGATCATCGCGTCGTGCAACGCACCCAACTGCGCGGCGGTGAGCTTGTTCGCGGTGGCGAACGGGGACAGCTTCGCGACATGCAGGATCTCGTCGCTGTAGGCGTTGCCGATCCCGGCGATGACTTTCTGGTCGGTGATCACCGTCTTGATCCGGCCGCCATGGGGTTTGAGGATCTCGGCCAGCTGCGCGGGGCCGATCTCCAGCGCGTCGGGGCCCAGTGTCGCAATACCGGGGACCGTGGCGGGGTCGTCGACGATCCACACCGCCAGCCGCTTCTGGGTGCCGGCCTCGGTCAGGTCGAATCCCTCGCTGCCATCGAGGTGCACCCGCAGCGCGATCGGACCCTTGCCCGGCTTGAGCGGAGCGGCGGCGAGCTTGTCGCTCCATTTCAGCCACCCGGCCCGCGACAGATGGGTGATCAGCCACAGGTCGCCGGCCTGCATGCCGAGATACTTCCCCCAGCGCGCGGCACCCGTGACGGGCCGCCCGTGCAAGGCCGTCGGCGGCGGATCGAAGGTCTTCAGCACCGACAACGCCGCGACGTCGATCCGCCCGACCGTTTTGCCGACGGCATGCCGGCGCAGGTGGTCGGCCAGCGCCTCCACTTCCGGCAGTTCAGGCATGGATCCAGGCTAGCTGCGTCAGTTGCGGTCGGCGTCTTTGAACGGCAACGAGAACAGCCAGCTGACGAGCGACAGCACGATCGCGGCCCAGATGGCGGTCCACCAGAACTGGTTGATCTGCAATCCCCAGTGGGTGGTGTGCTCGGTGATCCACGCGGTGATCCACAACATCAGCGCGTTGATGACGACGTGAATCAGCCCGAGCGTCAGGATGTAGAGCGGTATCGACAAGAGCTGCACGAGCGGTTTGACGATCGCGTTCACCAGGCCGAAGATCACCGCGACCACCAGAACGATGCCGATCCGCTGTAGTGCCGTATCGCCGCCGACGAAACTGATGCCGGGCACGATCAGCGTGACGACCCACAGCGCCAGTCCGGTGACTGCGGCGCGAAGCAAAAACGGTCCCATGCGGTGATCTTGTCAGACCTAGAGCCGGCTACGCCCGTAAGAGATAGATGTCCATGATCCAGCCGTGTCGGGCACGAGCCTGCGCCCGCAGCCCCGCGACGGTTTCGCCGATCTCGCCGACGGTGCCCGACATCAGCAACTCGTCAGGCGTGCCGAGGTAGGCCCCCCACCAAATCCGGGTCTGCGGTGGGCAACTCAGAAACGAGCAGTCCCCGTCGAGCATCACCACCGCCGAGCCGGCCAGGCCGGTAGTGCGCAGCTGCCGTCCGGTGGTGATCAGCACGGGCTCGCCGACGTCGTTGAGCGGGATGCGGTGACGGGCGGTCAGGGCCTGCACCGCGGTGATCCCGGGGATGACGTCGTATTCGAGTTCGACGTGGCGGGCGACCTCGTCGAGGATCCGCAGGGTGCTGTCGTACAGCGACGGGTCACCCCAGGCCAGGAAGGCCCCGACGCCACCGGGTCCGAGCTCGGTCTCGATGGCCTGGGCCCACAGCCGGGCGCGAGCCAGGTGCCAGTCGGCGACGGCCTGGGTGTACTCGCCGTCGGCCGCGCGCTTCGGATCGGGCAGTTCGACGAAGCGGTAGCGCGGGCCGGTGATGAACCGCTGGCAGATCTCCCGGCGCAACGCGATGAGGTCGCTCTTGGCCTGGCCCTTGTCCATCGCGAAGAACACATCGGTGTCGTTGAGCGCACGGATCGCCTGCGACGTCACGTAGTCGGGGTCGCCGGCCCCGATGCCGATGACGTGGATGGTGCGCACCCCGAGAGCCTAGCGAGGCGCCACGCGGCCGCGGGCGACCTGGGCCACCAGGAGCACTACCGCGAAGCAGGCCCCAGCCACCCCGGAGATCAGCAGGGGGAGCCGGCCATCGGTGCCCCATAGCAATCCGGCCCACAGGCCTGCGGCCAGCACCGCGAAACCACTAGCGCCCTGGAACACTCCCTGCGCACTCGCCTGCTGATCGGCGCCGACGAGCGTCGAGATCCATGCCTTCCCGACACCGTCGGTGCAGGCGGTGAACATCCCGTAGGCCGCGATCAGCACCCACGCCACACCCGGATCGGTGGTCGACCCGAGCCCGATGTAGCCGACGGCGAAGAAAACCAGACCGAAGCCGAACACCGCCGAGCGGGGCAGCTTGTCGGCCAGGACACCGGCCGGGAAGCTGGCCAGCGCATACACCAGGTTGTAACCCACGTAGGCGAGTATCACCTCGACGACCCCGAAGCCGATCTCGTTGAGCCGCAACAGCAATAACGCATCCGGAAAGTTGACGACACCAAACGCGACCAGCAACGCGGTCACTCGCCAATAGCGCCGCGGCAGTTCCCGCAGACCACGAAAGATCGGTTGGTGCTTGGGCCGCAGGCCCGTCCGCCGTGGCTCATGGACCAGCACGACGAGGAACACGGACAGCACCGCGGGGACGATCGCGATGTACAGCAGCGGAGGTATCTGGTGATCGAGCAGCTCGTAGCCGGCAAGCCCGAGTAGCGGGCCGACCACCGCACCGAGGGTGTCCATCGCACGGTGGAATCCGAATACCTTGCCACGCAGCGATTTATCGATGCCGTCGACAAGCAGCGCGTCGCGTGGCGCACCCCGAATACCCTTGCCGAGCCGGTCGACCACCCGCCCTGCCAGCACACCCGGCCAGGCCGTCGCAACCGCGACGATGACCTTGCCCAGCGCGGCCATCCCGTATCCCGTTGTGATCAAAGGGCGTTTGGCGAATCGGTCGCCCAGTGGACCGACCGCGAGCTTGGTCAGCGACGCCGCTCCCTCCGCGGCGCCTTCAACGGCGCCGACGACTGCGGGCGGCGCGCCCAGAACGGCGGTGAGATAGATCGGCAAGAGTGGATACAGCAGTTCGCTGGCAACGTCCTGGAGGAACGACACCACAGCGAGCACCCGTACGTTGCGGGTCAGCCAGGTCGTCACGACTGGTCAGCCGCATTCAGGAAAGCCGGCGCGAGAACGAAGAAGTTCTCCTCCTCCTGAACGAAGTGCAGCCGCAGCAACGCGTACAAACCGTACAGGCACGCCATCAGGTCGTCGCTCTCGTCAGACCGCACCGCGCCGGCCACCTCGGCCAGTTCACGGTGGGCGTGCAGACGTTGGGCCAGCCGGTGGATCTCGGCGTGCATACGGCTCATCGTCGCGGTCGCCTCGATACTGCCCAACGGCCGGGCCAGCGCCGGATACAGCGCGCTGTCCTCGGCGTCTTCGTGGGGAAGCAGGGTGTCCTGCAGGAAGGAGTCCGCGGCGCGAAGTGACACCAGAGCGCCCACCAACTCCCCGGCCGCGACCTGATGGGCGGCGTCGCGCAGCAGCGACAGATCGTCGCGCATCTGGTCGTGCTCGGCGGAGAAGCGCCGCACGAGTGCTTCGGCGTCACGGCTCAGCGGTGGCGGCCCGGTGTGATCGCCGCCCAGCGCTCGAAGGGCGTTGAGGATCACCGTGAGATCGATTCCCTCTTGCAGCAACGCGCCCCAAGCGGGCGCCAACCAGCCAACCGCAGCGAATCCCATGGCGATCAGCGACAGGCCCATCCCCACCGCAGCGCTCTGCACCGCGATGCGCCTCGACCGGCGGGCGATCAACTTGGCGTCGGCGAGCCGATCGATCCGATCGGAGGTGAGCACGATGTCGGCGGCCTCCGAACTCGCCGTCGCACCGCGCGCACCCATCGCGATGCCGACATCGGCCGCGGCCAGCGCCGGTGCGTCGTTAACCCCGTCGCCCACCATCGCCGTGACCGCACGCTCGCTCTCGGCCCGCACCCGCGCGACCTTGTCGGCCGGCGTCTGCTGGGCCGCCACCTCGTCGAGACCCAGCACGGTACCGATCTGCCGTGCCGGCGCGGGCCGGTCACCGGTGAGCATCACCAGGCGGGTAATCCCGGCGGCCCGCAGCCGCCGCAACGTGCGTGGCGCGTCGGGTCGCAGCGGGTCGATCAGCAGTATCGCGCCGGCCAATTCGTCGTCGACGCGAACCCACGCCACCACCGCGCCGTCGAATGCCGCCCGCGACAAGACGGCGGCGGCCCACTCCGGCACCTCTCCGTCGAGGCTGAGATTGCCGACGGTGACGGACTTTCCATCCACCAACGCCGATACGCCGATACCGGCCGCCTCGGTGACGGAGCCGGGCATGCTCAACGGCACGCCACGCAACCGCGCCTCGTGCACGATGGCGGCGGCAAGTATGTGCGGTGAGAGTTGGTCGGCCGACGCGGCCAACCCCAGCACCCCGTCGACCGTCCAGCCCGGGCCAACCACGATGTCAGTTCCGCGGGGACGGCCAGTTGTCAGCGTTCCCGTCTTGTCCAGCACCAAAGTACTTGCACGGCCGAGTGTTTCGAGCGCGCCTCCACCACGGACCAGTACCCCGATGCGCGATGTGCGGGACAGTCCGGACACGATCGCGACGGGTGCCGCGAGCAACAGTGGGCACGGGGTGGCGACCACCAGGACCGCCACCGCGCGATCGGGCGTGCCGCTGACGATCCAGGCGAGGGCCGCCACGCCCAGCGCGACCGGCAGGAACCAGGCGGCGACGCGGTCGGCGATGCGTACCACCGGCGCCGACTCCGCCGCCGCCATGCCGTCGATGGCTACCACCGTCGGCGCGGCGGCAGCTGGCCGGCGCCGACTCCGCCGCCGCTTGCCGGGCCAGCCGGACGATCCCGGCGTAGGTGCTGTCGGCCGCGCTGGCCGAGGCCCGCAGTTCCAGGCCGCTGCCCGCGTTGACGCTGCCGCTCCGCAACGGCTCGCCCTGCCCGCACCGGACGAGCGCCGATTCGCCGGTCAGCGCGGAGTCGTCGAGCACCGCGTCGTCCGAGAGCACCACTCCGTCTACGGGCAACACCTCGCCGGGGCCTACGACCACGATGTCGTCGACGACGATGTCGTCGAGGCCGACCACCTCGACCCCGTCGGGCGTGCGTCTGCGCGCGGTGCGCGGCACCCGGTCGAGCAATGCCCGCAAATCCTTGGTGGCTCGTCGTTGGGCTGCCGCATCGAGGGCCTGTCCCGTGGCGAGCATGACGCCGATCAGGGCGCCCGCCAAATACTCCCGCACCGCCAGAGCGCCCCCGAGCGACAACACAGCCAGGACATCCACACCGACGCGGCCGGCCCGGATCGACGAGACCACCCACCACAAGGCGGGCACGATCGCGGCGGCGGTTCCGGCGATCCAGCAGACGTCGGCGATGGTCCGTGCCCCGAGAAGCCACGCGATGCCACCGGCCACGAACGCCCCGAGTGTCACCGCGAGCAGCGCCCAGCGTGCGAATTGGCCGACGATTCCCGGATTATTCGGCGCGGCGCCGTCCATGTCAGTCATCTTGGTCCGGCGTCACTACTACAGCGTAGGTAGTATTCGCGGCTGGAACGCTGATCACCTATCAGGCAGGAGTCCGAGGTGTCGACATTCAACGGTCTTCCCGCCCATGCGCTGCTCGTGCATTTCATCGTGGTCCTGGCCCCGCTGACGGCGGCGCTGGCGATCCTGTGCGCGCTGTGGCCCGCCGCCCGGCAGCGCCTGGTGTGGCTGGTGATGGCGCTGTCGGTGCTCACCGCCGCGCTGACGCCGTTGACCACCGAGGCCGGCGAGTGGCTCCAGCACCGACTGGGGCCTTCGCCGACCGTGAACACCCACGCCGAACTCGGCGACACGATGATCTTCTTCGCGCTGGCGCTGCTCGTCGCGGCGGTGCTGCTGGCGGTCGTGCATGTTCGCGCCGGCCGTGGACAGTCGTTGTCAACGGTGCTCTCGGCCGCCGTGGCCGTCTTCGTGGTGGTGGCCGGCGTCGCGACCATCGTGCAGGTCTATCGCATCGGCGACTCCGGCGCCAAGGCCACCTGGGGCCAGATCGCCCAACGTAATTAGCAGTAGCACAGCATCTTTCGATCAGCTGTACAGCGTGACGCTCGGCGATTCACCGAATTCAGCGCGGTAGGTCTGACTGAACCGCCCGGTGTGGGCGAAGCCCCAGCGGGTGGCGATCGCAGCAACGGTGTCACGGGATGGGTCGGCGGCCAACAGATCTCGGTGCGTGCGCGCCAGGCGAACCTGACGTAGATATGCGTTCGGAGTGGTGTCGAGGTGCCGGCGGAACATGTACTGCACGGACCGAGGCGTGACGTTGATGGCAGTGGCGACATCAGCCATGCCGATGTCCCGGGCACAGTTGTCGTGGATGTAGTCGATTGCCAGGCGCAACAACGGTGCGGGAACTTCGGGCCGCTCGATGCGTTCGGCGTCGGCGTAGGTGTTGGGGAAGACATGCAACAACGTCGTCGCCAACAGCCGGATGGCACCACCGGCCACCAGCGCGACATCCTCGGCGCTCAGGATGCTCTGCAGCGTTGCGGTGACGTATTCAACGCTCGTCCGCCACTGCGCGGCGGCTGCCGGCGAGCGAGGACGACCCGACGTGAACCGGACTGCGGGCCCGCCATCGGCCTCGGGGTCACCGGTGATCTGGAACAGCGCCTCCGGGGCGAGGGCCGCCACCGATACCTCGGCATCGACGGTCTGTGCCCGGCACGGCCGGCCGGGACGCGCGGCGAGCGCTACGTCGCCGACCACGCACCGCTCGGCGCGGGAGTTCGCACCGATCTGCAGGCTGCCCGCCTTGAGCTGGGTGACGACATAGCGGGGCCAGCTAGCGGTTTCGAATTCCAGCGCGCTCGGCAGATTCGCCTCGCTGACACAGGCATCACCGATCGTCATTCGGGACATCTGGATCGGATGGTCAGGGTGCAGCCCGTCGATGCGTCCCTGCGCGCCCCAGGCACTGCGGAAGAACGCGGCGGCCGCGTCGGGATCAGCGGTGGTGCACGCGGTGCGTCGCGGGTGCACGCCCGTGGAATGGTGCCGCATGAGAACTCGTCGCCGCCCGTGGAGAAGGTTGGGTTTGAACACGTCCCCCGGAGACGGTGGACGATCCGAGCATTGTTCTCAGCTCTGGGCAGAGATTACTCCGTCCGGTGGGACGACATCGACCCTCACAGGTAGAACACGTTCTACTATCGCGACATGCGATTCACGTATGCCGAGGCCATGACCGATCCGACGTTCTACATCCCGCTCGCTCAGGCCGTCGAGGCCGCCGGGTATCACGCGATGACGATTCCGGACAGCGTCGCCTACCCGTTCGAATCGGACTCCACCTATCCGTACACCCCGGACGGCAACCGGGAGTTCTTGGACGGCAAGTCATTCATCGAGACTTTCGTGCTGACCGCAGCGCTGGGCGCGGTGACCAAGAATCTGCATTTCAACTTCTTCGTCCTCAAGCTGCCGATCCGCCCGCCGGCCCTGGTGGCCAAGCAGGCCGGCTCGCTGGCAGCACTCATCGGCAATCGGGTGGGGTTGGGTGTTGGCACCAGCCCGTGGCCCGAGGACTACGAGCTGATGGGTGTGCCGTTCGCCAAGCGGGGCAAGCGAATGGACGAGTGCATCGCGATCATCAAGGGGCTGACCAGTGGTGACTACTTCGAGTTCCACGGCGAGTTCTTCGACATCCCCAAGACCAAGATGACACCCGCGCCGTCCGCCCCAGTCCCGATCCTGATCGGCGGGCACGCCGACGCCGCATTGCGCCGCGCCGCGCGCAACGACGGCTGGATGCACGGCGGAGGCACCGAGGATCTCGACGAGTTGCTCGCCAAGCTGAACCGCTACCGCGAAGAGGAAGGAACCACTGCTCGGCCCTTTCAAATCCACGTCATCTCAGTTGACGCGTTCACCGTCGACGGGGTCAAGCGCCTGGAGGACAAGGGCGTCACCGACGTGATCGTCGGCTTCCGGATCCCCTACATCAAGGGCCCCGACACCGAGCCGCTGGACGCCAAGATCCGCAACCTGGAGAAGTTCGCGGAGAACGTTATCGCGAAAGTCTAACCGTCACAGCGGATCCCACTTCGGAGCCCGCTTCTCGCGGTGCGCCATGGCCGCCTCCTTCGGGTTGTTGGTGAACCCGGTCAGGATCTGCGTGCGGTTCTCGATCTCCTTGGCGTGCCGCAGGCTCGGCGCGTCCAAGGCTGCGTTCAGCCCGGTCTTGGTCTGCCAGACCCCGAAGGCGTTGTTGGCGGCGATGGTGCGCGCCATCTCCAACGCGGCGTCGGCGAGCTTGTCGGCGGGCACCACCTCGTGCACCAGCCCGATCCGGTAGGCCTCCGCGGCGTCGATGATCCGCCCGGTGAGCATCATCTCCCGCGCGGCGCCAGCACCGACGATCTTGGGCAGCAAATAGCTCGTCCCCATGTCGAGTGATGAGAAGCCCGCCTTGATGAACACCGATCCGAAGCGCGCGGTCTCCGACGCGATCCGGATATCGCAGTGCAGTGCGTAGGCAAGGCCGCCGCCGACGGCCACCCCGTTGACAGCCGCGACCACCGGGATGGGCAGCTCATAGAGCCTGGTCAGCTGGTCGGCCAACCGGATCTGGCCGTCGTACATCGTCTTGAACTGGGCAGCCGCCGGTTCAACCCATGGCTTTCCGGTGCCGCTGAGATCGGCGCCCGCGCTGAAGCCCCGGCCCGCCCCGGTGAGGATGGCGACCCGGTATTTCCACGAGCTCAGCTCGTCGAGCACGCCGTCCAGCCCGTCGAGGAGGTTTCCGTCGATCGCGTTGAGCAGCTCCGGCCGGTTCAGCGTGATACCGGCGATCCCGTCTTCGAGTTCTTCGAATTCCACAGCGGCCATGAAGGGGAGATTAGCCCGCCGCCACGCCGGGTACCCCGGGCGCCATGGCAACCGTTGACGTGGCTGTCCCCTCTTCCGTGCCCCCGCAGCGAGCGTGGGAACTGGCCTCGAATCTGCATCGCTTCGATGAATGGATGACGATTTTCGGTGATTGGCGCAGTCCGGTGCCGTTGGTGATTCGCGAGGGCACCCAGGTGTCGTCCCTGATCAAGGTGAAGGGTTTCCGCAACACCATCCACTGGAACGTCACCAACTACGACGCACCGAAGACGATCGAACTGCGCGGCCATGGGCGTGGCGGCATCGGGATCGGCATCAGGATGCGGGTCGTCGACGAGCACCCGGGAACCTGTTTCCGCCTGAAGGCGGACATTTCGGGTGGACTGCTGAACGGCCCGGTCGGCCGTCTCGTGGCCCACGTGCTCGAGGGTGAGGTTCAGAAGTCGGTGGAGAATCTCGCTGCGCTGGCCTGACCAGGACCGGCCGTTCGGCGCAGATGTCGGCGCGTTCGCCGACGAACCTCCCGTAGGGCGCACGTGCGCCACGTCGTCGCGCTACCGTGCTACCACCCAACGACGGGAGGAAGCCGGGATGGGCGCATACCGCGAACTTTTCGACGCCAGCGTCGCCGACCCTGCGGAGTTCTGGGCGCAGGCCGCGCGTGCGGTGTCCTGGACGCGTGCACCGCAGCGCATCCTCGATGACACCAACCCGCCGTTCTACCGGTGGTTCCCCGATGCCGAGCTGAACACCTGCGCCAACGCACTGGACCGGCATATCGACGAACGCGGCGATCAGCTCGCGCTGATCTACGACTCCCCCGTCACCGGGACCAAACGGAGTTTCACCTATCGCGAATTGCTGGACGAGACAGCACGTTTCGCGGGTGTGCTACGCGAGTTGGGTGTCGGCAAGGGCGACCGCGTGGTGCTGTACATGCCGATGATCCCCGAGGCGGCCATCGCGATGCTGGCCTGCGCGCGCCTGGGCGCGGTGCACTCGGTGGTGTTCGGCGGCTTCGCCGCCCACGAGCTGGCGACTCGCATCGACGACGCGCAGCCGGTGGCGATCGTCTCGGCGTCCTGCGGCATCGAGCCGACCCGGGTGGTGGAGTACAAGCCGATGCTCGACCACGCACTTGAGTTGGCCACGCACACGCCGGCGGCGTGCGTGATCGTCCAGCGTGACCGGCACACCTGCGATCTGGTCGACGGTCGCGATGTGGCGTGGGCCGACGCGATGGCCACGGCAACGCCCGTCGACCCGGTGCCGGTGGCTGCCACGGATCCGCTGTACGTGCTCTACACCTCCGGGACGACGGGCAAGCCCAAGGGCATCGTCCGCGACAACGGCGGCCATGCGGTCGCGCTGCTGTGGAGCATGCGGCACATCTACGACATCGACCCGGGCGACGTGTTCTGGGCGGCCTCCGACGTCGGGTGGGTGGTGGGCCATTCTTACATCGTCTACGGGCCGCTGCTGGCCGGGGCGACGACAGTGCTCTACGAGGGAAAGCCCATCGGCACGCCGGATCCCGGTGCGTTCTGGCGGGTGGTCGCCGAGCACGGGGTGAAGGCGTTGTTCACTGCGCCGACGGCGATTCGGGCGATCCGCAAGGAGGATCCGGAAGCCTCGCATGCCGACCGCTACGACCTGTCGTGCCTGAAGTATCTGTTCCAGGCGGGCGAGAGACTGGATCCGGACACCTACGCATGGGCGTCGGCGAAACTCGGCGTCCCGGTTGTCGACCACTGGTGGCAGACCGAGACCGGGTGGGCGATCGCCGCCAATCCGATGGGCGTGCAACATCTTCCGCTGAAGGCCGGCTCCCCCACCGTGCCGATGCCGGGCTACGACGTGCAGATCTTGCAGGTCGACGGCTCTCCGTGCGCGCCCGGCGAGGAGGGCGCTATCTGCATCAGCCTGCCGCTGCCACCGGGAACCCTGCCGACACTGTGGGGCGATGACGCCCGCTATGAGGCGTCGTATCTGTGCGAGCATCCCGGGTTTTATCTGACCGGCGACGGCGGTTACCTCGACGAGGACGGCTATCTGTTCGTGATGGGCCGGATCGACGACGTGATCAACGTTGCGGGACACCGGTTGTCGACGGGATCGATCGAGGCGGTGCTGGCGGCGCATCCCGCGGTGGCCGAGTGTGCGGTGATCGGCGTGGCCGACGAGATCAAGGGCCAGGTGCCGCGCGGCTTCGTGGTGCTGAAGGCCGGGGCGTCGGCCGAGGGTCTGGCCAAGGAATTGGTGGCCGCGGTGCGAGATGAAATAGGCGCTTTAGCCTGCCTCCGTCTGGTCGACGTGGTGCCTGCGCTGCCGAAGACCCGCTCGGGCAAGATTCTGCGCAAGACGATGCGCGGTATCGCGCACGGCAAGGATGAGCCGATGCCGTCGACCATCGAGGACCCGGCCGTGCTGGAGACGTTGCGGCCGATTCTCAAGCCATGACCGTCACGGTCGACGAGTTCCAGATCGCTGACCCGCCCGATGCCTGGCGCGACGCGGGCTTCAGCGTCGACGCCGATGGCGTCTGCCGCATCGGCGATGTTCGGGTGCGACTGCTCGGAAACCCAAGCGGCACCGGCATTCTCGGCTGGTCACTGCGGGGCCTGGCTGCGGAAGGTGCGATCGACGGCATCCCGACCATGACATCGGACACCATGCCCGCGGAGCCTGCCACGCACCCGAACGGCGTGACGTCGATCGACCACGTCGTGCTGCTGTCGCCCAACCTTGCACGGACCGTCGCGTCGCTGGCCGCCGTCGGCCTGCAGCCCCGCCGGCAACGCGACGCCGAACTCGGCGGCCAGCCGATGCGGCAGATCTTCCTCCGGTTGGGATCGGTGATCCTCGAGGTCGTCGGCGCACCCGACACGGCCAACGAGGGTCCGTCGTCGTTGTGGGGCATCACCTACGTCGTCGCCGACATCGATGCGACCGCGTCGTACTTCGGTGACCACACGTTGCCGGTCAAGGATGCCGTGCAGCCGGGTCGCCGCATCACCACGCTGCGGCATCGCAGTCTGGGCATGTCGGTCCGGACGGCGATGATCTCGCCGCCTATTCTCGGCGGATGACCGAGTTCGTCGGCGACATAGTCGTCATCCACACCGACGGCGGTTGCCGACCCAACCCGGGCCCGGGCGGCTGGGGAGCGGTGCTGCGCATGCGCCATCACGTCCGGGAGATGTGCGGCGGCGAGCCCGGTGAGACGAGCAACAACCGGATGGAGCTGACCGCGCCGATCATGGCGCTGGAGGCCCTCACCCGATCCGTGACGGTGCACCTTTACACGGACAGCACCTACGTCCGCAACGGCATCACCAAGTGGGTGACCGGCTGGGAGCGCAACGGCTGGCTGACCGCCGCCAAGCAGCCGGTGAAGAATGTCGACCTGTGGCAGCGCCTTCAGGCTGCCTGCGCACAACATGACGTCGAGTGGTTCTGGGTGAAGGGCCATTCCGGTGTCGCCGACAACGAGCTGGCCGACCAGTTGGCGACGCGGGGTCTGCAACAGGCGGCCGAGGGTTCAGCGATTGCGATCTGAGCGCCCGCGTTGGCTGAGGATCTTGACGCCGGGTCCGGTCAGATCGGCAAATGTGCTGGGGCGTCGTGCCATGGCCATGAGGATGGCTTCACCGGACCCACGAACTTCGGGACCACGTCCGGTTGACCACTCGAGATCAGTAGCAATCAGTCGAACTCCGCGGGTGTACCAGCCGCCGCGGATCAGCGGAGCCATCGTGGCGAATTCAAGGGCCACAATGAGGCGCTCGGGCGGTATCGCACGCGGCAGGTTGAGCGGGCGGCGGACGTCCTGTTGATGGATCATGCATTCCACCAGCGCAACTCGACCGCCGAATCCTGAACCGACGCCTCGTGGGGTGGCGTGATCTCGCATCATGCCGACGATGTGTTCCGGCGGGCAGGGCGAGAAGCCGTGCACGTCGGCGGCGTTGAGCCGGTCGAGATTTAATCGGTGTTTGGCCAGGGTTGCGGTGAACGCTGCCCTGCTGCGGTCGAGGTAGGCGATCACGTGGGCGGCGACGTCACGGATGCGCCAGCCTCCGCACAGGCTTGGAGCGTTCCATTGCCGGTCGTTCAGGCCGGCAAGCAGGTCGGCGAACTCGTCACGTTCCTGGGTCGCCAGGGTTGTCGGGTCCATCACTGCTCACTGTTGCATGAGGCGCCAAAACTTGTCGGTGGGGCGGCGTAGTCTTTCGAACATGAGTTCGATTGACGCGGCGCGCAAGGCGCTCACTGCCGCGGTCGACACTCTGGCCGCTCTGGATTTCGACGCACTCGACCCGCCCGAGCGGTTCGCGGTCTTGGAATGGATGGAGACCGAACAGCGCCGCCTGGCGGCGGTGTCTCATGCGGGCGTGGCCCGGTTGGAGCGGTTCGAGGGCTGCCCACCGGTCGGGATTGCCCTGGCCGATGTGTTGCGGATCAGCCCGCCGGAGGCCAAGCGACGGATCCGGGATGCCGAGCAGTTGGCGCCGCGGACGACATTGACCGGTGAACCCTTGCCGCCGGTGTTGCCGGAAACATCTCAGGCGTGGCATGACGGCCAATTGGATGGCGAGCACCTGCGGGTGATCCAGAAGTTCTTCCGCGACCTGCCCGACCACGTGCCGCCGGCCGAGGTCGAGAAAGCCGAGAAGTCGTTGGCCGGGCATGCCGTGAATCTGCGGCCGGATCAGTTGGACAAGGTCGCCCACCGGCTGGCGCTGCACCTGAACCCCGACGGAAAGTTCTCTGATGAGGACCGGGCACGCAAACGGGGATTCGTGTGGTGCGGCGGACAAGGCGTGGATGGCATGAGCGTGGGCAAGCTGGTGGCCGACCCCGAGCTCCGGGCGGGTATCGATGCCTGGATGGCCAAATACGCCGCACCGGGCATGTGCAACCCCGCCGATGAAAATCCCACTGTGCTGGGCGAGCCCAGCGACAAGGTCGCAGCGCGGGATCTGCGCAGCTATGCCCAGCGCCAGCATGACGCGTTCAAAGCCCTGGTGCGTGCAACGCTCGGGGATCCAAAACTCGGTCAGCACAACGGGTTACCGGTCACCATCATCGTGTCGGCCACCCTGCAAGACATCCAGGCGCAGAGTGGCCAGGCAGTCACCGCCAGCGGCGTCGTGGTCCCGATCTCTGACGTGATCCGCGTTGGTGCCCACTCGTATCATTACCTGGCGCTCTTCGACGGGGTCAAGGGACGGCCGTTGTGGCTGGGCAGAACCAAACGCATCGCCACCGCAGA
>FLQS01000041.1 GCA_900078375.1 uncultured Mycobacterium sp.
TCCAGGGGGAACACGCCATTGAGGAAGGTGTCCCACTGCTGAATCGTCATCGTGCGGCCACCGCCGTCAACCAGACTCAGCTCGTTGTCCAAACCGGCATGCGAAGTGCCGGTCCCGACGAAGAGTGCGGCGACGGCGGCGATCATCGCCACCAGCACTCGACCCAGATGTTTCATGCTGACCCCTTGGTGCTTAGTGGTTCGACGATGATCGGCGGGCCCGATCACCGATGTTTCCTGCGTCGTGACGGGGCTCACACCCAGTCATGACAAAAGCCTCATCGGCAACAGATGCAACATTGTTACCAGGTTGATCAAAAAATTTCTCGGTGAATGCGGCGCGGCTACTTGACGACACTGATCAAGCGGTCGCCCGCAGGCTTAGTGACAGTAATAGCCGGACGTCTGGATCGCTCAGCGAGGTGGAAAGTACCTGTTCAAGGCGGCGGACGCGGTAGCGGACGGTGTTGGGGTGCACGTGCAGCGCCGCCGCGGCCGCCGCAACATCGCCGAAGCTGTCCAGGTACACCCGCAGGGTCTCGGCCAGTAAAGGCTCGGTTTCCCGTAACCGAGGCACCCGCGGATCCACCAACCGAGCCTCGGCGGCCACCAACGTGACGATCTCGTCGAGCAACACCGTCGTGCGGGCCTCGGCCAGCGTCGTCACCCGACCGAATACCGGGTGACGCGCGGCGCTGTCGAAGACGCGGTCGATGTCGCGCCGCGCACCGGCGACATTGGCCAGGCCGGCGACCGGGGCCGCGATCACCGAGCGCAGGTCAAGGTCGAGTTCGGTGCGCAGCGCACCGATCGTGCCGCGGATCCACGACACGACGGCGGCCGTGCGGCCGGAGTCCGGCAACACGACATACACCCGCTGCCCGTTCGCGGCCACCTGTGCGTCGGGGCGAAAAGCGCTGGCGCTCAGCGCCAGAACGTCAGCCATCCGGGGGTGGGCCTCGCCCGCGACGAAGCCGATCACGGCCGCTCGCCCGTCGAGCGGCACACCGAGTTCGCGTGCCAAGGTGGCCACATCGGTCTCGTCGGTGTCGGCGAGTCCGAGCAGTTGTTGCACGGCCAGCAGGTGCGCCGACGGCCGGGCCGCCAGCCGGGCCATGATCCGGGCGGCCAGCACCGCCGCGCCGCGCAGCACCTCCTCGGCATCATCGGCCAGCGGCCGCGAGCCCTGCTGCACCCAGATGGTGCCGTCGAATCCGGGCGTGCCCTGGCGGTGGATGCCAATGGCCAGCCGCGGCCGCAGCCCCAATTCGGGCCGTTCGTCGACCGTCACCGCGTCGGTACCGGCGCGAAGCCGGTCGAAGATGCCCCATTGGGCGATCCAGCGCAGATGCTCCGGCGGGCCGGCCCGCCCCAGGATCGACAGCCGCCGCAGTTCGTCCGCTTCCTCGTTGGACGCCGAATACGCCAGCACGTGCGACTGCGCGTCCTCGATGCTGACCATGCCGTGGGTGCGGTCGGCGATCGACTGCGCCAGGGCGAACAGATCGGTGCCCGAATCCGTCACCGAGTCGGTCCTTCGGTGCTCGAAGACGTGGTTGACCAGGCGATACAACCGCTCCCACCGGGCTTTGGGGTCGACGGCGACGACGGCGGTCCCCGCGGCGACAGCCCGGGCGACGACGGCGTCGGAGGGTTCTTTGGCAAAGATCGCCGCGGGGGGGCCGTGCGCGGCGATCTGCCGGTCCAGCCATCCGGTGGCGTCGGCATCGGAGATTCCGAGCAGGAAGAACACATCCGCCGAGCCGGCGCTGACGGACAGCCCCAACCGCACATCGTCGGCGTCGATCAGGGCCGCCGACCGCACCGGGCGGTCCAGTCCCCGAGGCGCCTCGACGAGTCGGACCAGCGTCGCATCCAGGGCCAACACCAGCTGACCCAGTCCGACGCCAGCCTCTCGCATGTTGTCCGATTCTACTAGGTGAAGTCATCAGCCTTGTCGGATCGGCTAACAGTTTGTCGCGCGCCGGGCGCAATCCTGTACTGCATGGACGCCCGCACCGAAGTTCCCGTGCCCGCCAACGAGCCGGTTCACGATTTCGCACCTCACTCCGCCGAGCGGGCCCGCCTCACCGCGGCCCTGCACGATCTGTCCGCGAACCCGATCGACCTGCCGCACGTCATCGGCGGCCGCCACCATCTGGGCGATGGCGAGCGCATCGACGTCGTTCAGCCGCACCGGCACAGCGCCCGGCTGGGCACGCTGTCCAACGCCACCACCGCTGACGCCGTGGCTGCGGTCGACGCGGCGATGACCGCCAAACGCGAGTGGGCCGCCACCCCGTTCGACGACCGCGCCGCGGTATTCCTGCGGGCCGCCGACCTGTTGGCCGGTCCGTGGCGGGAGAAGATCGCCGCGGCCACCATGCTGGGCCAGTCCAAGACCGCCTACCAGGCCGAGATCGACGCCCCATGCGAACTGGTCGACTTCTGGCGCTTCAACGTCGCCTTCGCCCGCCAGATCCTGGCCCAGCAGCCGATCAGCGGCCCCGGCGTGTGGAACCGCGTCGACTACCGCCCGCTGGACGGTTTCGTCTATGCCGTCACTCCGTTCAACTTCACTGCCATCGCCGGTAATCTGCCGACCGCGCCGGCGCTGATGGGCAATACCGTGGTGTGGAAGCCGTCGATCACCCAGACCTTCGCCGCTTACCTGACCATGCAACTGCTGGAGGCCGCCGGTCTCCCGCCAGGGGTGATCAACCTGGTTGCCGGCGACGGCTACGCGGTCTCGGATGTGGTGCTCGCCGACCGGCGGCTGTCGGGCATCCACTTCACCGGTTCCACCGCCACCTTCCAGCATCTGTGGCGCGAGGTCGGCGCCCGCATCGCCGACTACGACAGCTATCCGCGACTGGTCGGGGAGACCGGCGGCAAGGATTTCATCGTCGCCCACAGCTCGGCGAATCCGGATGTGTTGCGCACGGCCCTGATTCGCGGTGCGTTCGACTACCAGGGTCAGAAGTGCTCGGCCGCCTCGCGGGCGTTCGTTCCGCGCTCGCTGTGGCAGACGATGGGCGACGACTTCCTCGGCGCCACCGAGGCGCTGACCTACGGCGATGTCACCGACCTGTCGAACTATGGCGGCGCCGTCATCGACGCCCGCGCGTTCGCCAAGAACTCCCGTGCACTGGAAAGAGCGAAGTGCGGGCCACATATCACCATCGCGGTCGGCGGCGAATGTGACGACAGCGAAGGCTATTTCGTGCAGCCGACGGTCCTGCTGTCCGATGACCCGACCGACGAGGCGTTCAGCACCGAGTACTTCGGGCCGATCCTGGCCGTGCACGTATACCCCGACAACTCGTTCGACGACGTCCTCGACGTCGTCGACATCGGCTCCCGTTACGCGCTGACCGGCGCGGTGATCGCCGACGATCGGGCCGCCGTCGCGACGGCGGCCGATCGGCTGCGATTCGCCGCGGGCAACTTCTACGTCAACGACAAGCCGACCGGAGCCGTCGTCGGGCAGCAGCCGTTCGGTGGATCGCGGGCCTCGGGCACCAACGACAAGGCCGGCTCGCCACTCAACCTGCTGCGCTGGACGTCGGCGCGTTCGGTCAAGGAGACCTTCGTCCCGCCCACCGATCACGCCTACCCGCACATGGGGGTGGAGTCATGAGTGCCTTCAGTCGCGTCGCGAGACCGGCGATTCTGGCGGCCAGCCGGTCTAATCGCTTGCGCCACAGCGCCGAACGAATGCCGATAGCCCGCGACGTCGTGAGCCGGTTCGTCCCCGGCGAAACCATCGACGACGCTCTGGCCGCGGTCACCGCGCTGCGCGACTCGGATCGGCTGGTCAGCATCGACTACCTCGGTGAGGACGTCACCGACATCGACGCGGCCGAGGCCACGGTCAAGGCCTACCTGCAACTGCTCGACGCGCTCGGTGCCCGCGGCGAGAACCGGGAGGCCGCAGTGCGCCCGCTGGAGGTGTCGCTGAAACTGTCCGCACTCGGCCAAGCGCTGCCCATCGACGGTGACAATATCGCCTTCCAGAACGCCCGCGCCATCTGCCGGCGGGCCCAGCAGGTCGGTGCGTGGGTCACCATCGACGCCGAGGATCACACCACCACCGACTCGACATTGTCGATCGTGCGGGAACTGCGCACCGAGTTCGCCTGGGTGGGAACGGTTCTGCAGGCCTACCTCAAACGCACCGAGGCTGACTGCGCCGAGTTCGCCGCGTCCGGTGCCCGCATCCGGTTGTGCAAGGGCGCCTACGACGAACCGGCGTCGGTGGCCTACCGGGACGCGGGCGAGGTCACCGGCTCCTACCTGCGCTGCCTGCGCACGCTGATGGCCGGCAACGGCTACCCGATGGTCGCCTCGCACGATCCTGCCGTGATCGCCGCAACCGGCGAGCTGGCCGGCGAATTTGATCGTGGCGCAGACGGATTCGAATACCAGATGCTCTACGGCATCCGTGATGCCGAGCAGCGCAGGCTCGCAGCCGGGGGCAACCATGTGCGGGTGTACGTGCCCTTCGGCACCCAGTGGTACGGCTATTTCGTCCGCCGACTTGCCGAACGCCCGGCAAACCTGATGTTCTTCCTACGAGCATTGACCCACTCGCACTGATTCGAGGACCCCCGCTGAGCGCACTGGACGCCATCACCTTGCTGGTCGCCGGTGTGCTCGGCGGATTGACCGGCAGCATCGCCGGTCTGGCATCGGTCGCCACCTATCCGGCCCTGCTCGCGATCGGGCTCCCGCCGGTGACGGCGAATGTCACCAACACGGTGGCGCTGGTCTTCAACGGGATCGGCTCGGCGTGGGGATCGCGCCCCGAACTCGCCGGACAGGGCCGCTTCCTGGTCCGCAGCGCACCGGTCACGGTCGCCGGCGGCGCCCTCGGCGCGGTGCTGCTGCTGACCACGCCTGCGGACTCCTTCGAGAAGGTGGTCCCGGTACTGCTCGCCGCCGCCTCGCTGGCGATCGTCGTGCCGCGCGGCACGCCCCATCCCGGCCGTCGCCGGCGGGCGGTGCTGGTGGCCGAGACCGCGGCGATGTTCGGGATCGCGCTCTATGGCGGCTATTTCGGGGCGGCAGCCGGTGTGCTGTTCCTGGCGCTGCTGCTCAACGCCGGAGCGGACAGCCTGGCTCACGCCAACGCCGCCAAGAACATCCTGCTCGGGCTGGCCAACACCGTGGCCGCGGTGCTGTTCGCCGTCCTCGCGCCGGTGCACTGGCTGGCGGTCATCCCGCTGGGGGCCGGCTGCCTGATTGGATCGCGGCTGGGCCCCATCGTCGTGCGGCACGCCCCGGCCACCCCGCTGCGCATCCTGATCGGCGTCGCCGGGCTGGCGCTGGCCGTCAAACTCGGCTTCGACGCCTACCGGTAGGCGCCAGCGCCACCAGCGCCACGCCAACAAAGAACCCGACACTTGTCGCGACGGGGAAATGCCCGTCGGGTGCGAAGCCGAGCGCGGCGAACACCGACATCGTGACCGCGATCGCGACAGTGCCGGCGAACAGCAGCACTTCGGCCGCCCAGGGAGGTATCGGGACCGCGACCGTGGGCAGCGGCGCGGAGAACAACCTGCGGCCCCACCACAACAACGCCAGCTCGACGGCCGTCACTACCGCCAGGATTGCTACCCAGGCCAGCCGGAACCACCACCAGGCCGCCGTACCGAGCGTGGGTTGCGGCAGCAGCCCGGTCGGATACCCGGCCAGCGCCACGATCACCACCGGGACCATGTGCCATAGGTAAAGCGCCATCACGTTGTCGTTGGCGATCACTAGAATGCGTTGGGCGCGAGCCGATTTCAGAAGTCGATTGACGGCTGGGGCGGCCGACAGCACCAGCCCGGCTGCCACCCCGCCGAGCGCAAGCAGCGCCAGGTTCGGTGGCCCGGTGTTGTTCACGGTCGCGCCGGGCACGCCGATCATGCTGACCGGGTAGGGCCCCACCGTGACCAGCAGCACCAACACGACCGCCGAACAGACTGCCAGCGCGATCGCCGCACGCCGGCACAGTGTGCCGTCGTGAAAGGCGATGCCAAGTTGGTAGAAGACGCCCCACAGCAGCACATGGTTCAACCACCCGACGTACGGCAGGTGGGCTCCGATGGTGGCTATGTCCACCACCGCGACCGCAACCGTCATTGCGAACGGGACCCACTTACCCCAGCGCCGATGCAAGGCCACCGCCACCGGCGTCAGCGCGACCACCAGCACGTAGATGCCCAGGAACCAGAGGTGCATGGCCACTGCCCAGGCGCCGAAGTCCAGTTCCGAGCCCGCCACGCCGACGCCGAAGAGCACCGCCACCACCAGCAACGCGAACACGATGTAGACCGCCGTCGGCCCGATCGGTCGAACCAGCCGGCGGCGCAGCCAGGCTTGCCGGGACTCGTCGGGGCTGCGCTGCGTCCACGACACCGCACTGGCATAGCCGGCCACCACGAAGAACACCGGCACCACCTGGAAAATCCAGGTCAGCCACTGCGTCCAGGGCAGGTCGACCAATGGGTTGTCCCGCCAGAAGGCCCCGTCGGAGAAGGTCAGCGAAGCCGCCATCCAATGGCCCAGAACGACGAGCAGCAAGGCAACCACCCGATAGAGATCCATCGAGTGGTTGCGCACCGGCGCCGTCGTCGTCGCAGTGTCAGTCATCGATCTCCATTGTGGCCGACCGTTACCGGGTTGGTAGGACGCCGCGTGGCGATGTTTGCTTGTCGCGGCGGTAGCCTGGGTCGAGGCAGTGTGGCAAGGGCTGGAGGAGATGTGGCGGACCTATTGTTCGACGTCCGCCACATCAATTCCAGTGGTATCGGAACCTATATCCGAATGCAGCTGCCGTACCTGGCGGAAATTCTGCCTCGGAATGGGCTCAAACTAACGATTCTGGCGGATCCGGATTCAGTGCCACAGGTCGGTGCGGACACCGAGGTGGTATTGGCGCATCCCTCCGACGCGCCGATGTATTCACTGAGTGAACAGCGAGTTTGGGATCATGCGCTGAAGCAATGCCAGCCCAGGGCGATGTGGCTGCCGCAATACCCGTATCCGTTCTCGCTGTTGAAGCCCGCGAATCGCGGCATTGCGGCATTCGTCACGGTGCACGACACAATTCAGCTACTGCCACCGGAAATCAGTGCGCAGAATTGGGTGCGCCGTGCTTATGCACGCGCCATGTTCAAGGTCGATGCCCGTCAATGTCGGGCAATTTTCACCCCATCCGAGGCGACCGCCGCTGCCCTTCGCCAGGTGGCCAAGTGCGCGCCTATCGTGTCACCGATTCCCGTCGGCGAAGACTGGTTCGCGGCCGTCGATCCCGCGCTGTCACCGGTGCAGGGGCGGTATCTGCTCTACGTCGGCAACGTGAAGCGGCACAAGAATCTGCCGATGCTGTTGCAGGCGTTCGACGACGTCGCCGCGTCGATTCCGCACAACCTGGTGATCGCCGGCGGCGGCGAGTCGCTACGGACGCTGGACGAGCGGGTACAGGAGGTCGCCGCCGGCCTCGGCGACCGGGTGGTCCTGGCCGGACGGCTGGAGTTCCAGGCGCTGCGCGCGCTCGTCGCCGGCGCCGAGCTGTTGGTGATGCCGTCGCTGTGTGAAGGAGCCGGGCTGCCGCCGCTGGAGGCGATGGCCTCGCATACCGCCGTCCTGGCATCCGACATCCCCGCAGTCAAAGAGACGTGCGGGGACGGGGCGGACTACTTCGATCCCACCGTCACCACGGGTTTGGCTGCCCTGCTGCGCAAGTATTGCGGCGACGACGCCGCGCGCGCCGACCTGGCGGCCAGGGGCTGGTCCCATGTCACCCGACGACAGTCCGAAGCACCGTTCACCGCGGCCGCGGACGCAATCTGCGCGGAGTTGCGAACCTGATGCGGGGATTCTCGAGGCGGCGGCTGCTGTTGGGCCTGCCCGCGATGGGAGTGGTCGTGGCCTTCGCGCGACACGAGGTGCATCGCACGGTCAACGTCCGTCACTACGGAGCCCAGGGCGACGGTGTCAGCGACGACTCGGCGGCCATTCGGCATGCGGTCACCGCTCTGCGGCCGAACAGCACGCTGTATTTTCCCTCTGGCACATACCGATTCGCCGACCGACACCCCAAAGGTGATGCCGCCATCGTGATCGCCGGCATCGGCGAGGTGACCGTCGAGTTCGCCGCCGGAGCCGAGCTGGTCATGGACAACCTCGACCCAGCCACCCACACCGGCACCAGTCACGGCATTCTCGTGCACGGCCCAGCCGTGGACGTGGAGCTGCGCAACGTCGCGATCCGCTGGTCGCAACCCGCGCCCCGTTCGATGGGTGATGGCATCCGCATCGTCGGCGACCCGTTCTCGCTCGGGTGGCGCCACGGCCCGGTCAGTCGAGTTGCGTTGTCGAACTGCTTGATTCAAGGTAGTCCACAGGCGGGCGTGATCATGATCGGGGTGTCCGACATTCGCGTCGACGGGCTGCGGAGCGAAAACACCCGGGCGGACGGCTTGCACTTCAATGCGTGCCGGCGGGCCCGGATCGACAACTACACCGCCGTCGCCGCCGGAGACGACGGGCTGGCCCTGGTCACCTATTACGCGCCAGACAAGACGATCGACGCTGCCGCGGAGACATTTTCGTTCCCCGATCTGACCTCGTGGTCCAACGACGACTTTGCCGTCACCAACGTCACCATCGACGGCGGCCGGGCCAACGGTGTTCGGCTGTCCGGTGCCCGTGCGGTAACGCTCACAGGTCTGGTCGCGACGGGACTCGATTCCGGTGCCGCGGTCATGGTCGATTCGGCCGCACCGGGTAACGATGTCGGATGGCACTACGTGGCGTCGCGCGGCGTGCGCGTGTCGGACCTGGCGATCGACTCCTGCGAGACCGGCATCCATGTCCTTGCCCGTCCTAGCGACGATATCGACCGGCGTTTCACGCAATTCGATGTCGCGATCGAGGGTGCCGCAATCCGCAACTGCGCGAACTGGTCTGTGCGCGCGGAGTCGTTGACCGACCAGCGTGCAACCGGATTCGGCCTGCGGTCGTGCACCGTCGAGGCATCATCCGCAACGGGCGGCAATGGCGGTGTGGGACTTGCCAGTACCAAGCACAGCCGACTGAACGCGATATCGATCCGGCACAGCCAAGCGGTGCTCGCGTTCGCGGCCAACGATGCCGGCGACCTGGCTGTTGATCGGCTGGCCGTCACGATCACCGACGGTAGCCCGGCTGATGAACCGGGTCCTTGCACCGGCTTCGAGAACTGTGACGGTGTTGTCGATGATCTCTCGATCGCGTGGGACAGCGCACCCGCCACTTGGTCGCCGGTACATCTCACTGACGAGGCCGCCGGCGTCGGGCAATCCGCGCACGGGCGTCTGACGATTCGGACCGTATAGGGCGCTTACGAATTCGACACACTCTGTCGCTTGGTGAGCGCGACGGCCAACGCCGCGCAACCGACGGTCAGCAGCATCAAGAAGATGACGATTCCATAGCTCAGTATCTGGATGCGCCAGACCTCGGAGAAGCAGTACGCCACGACGCCCCCGGTGCCGGCGATGACGGGGCCGTACCGCATCAGCCGGGCGAACATGAACCCGGCGAAGCCGTAGATGAGAAATGTGTAGAACCAACCCCACATTCCGAAATCGGCGTAGGTGTCGGCGAATACCGAATTGGTGAAGAAATTGGGTTCGAAGGACACCGCATAGTGGTACTCGCTGGCGTCCTTCCAGCTGTTGTCTTTGCTGATCTTCTTGAACTGGAGGAAAGTTGGCTTGACCGCATCGGACGAGGTGACCGGGTCACCGGGATTCTGCCACTCGCTGTTCATGATGGCTGTGGACACACCCAGTGAGACCTGGGCGGGCACGGTCAGATAGGCGCCCATCTGATACAGGTTCATCACGAGGGGGTTGGTGACGCCCGCCTCGCGGTAATAGTTGGCGTTGCGGAAATAGTTCATCGCGGTCAGGAGTCCGACGCCGACGATCAGGATCCCGACGACGGCGCCGATCCGCTTGGCGGCGTTTCCGCCGCCGCGTACCGGCGCAGGACGACTTCGTGCCCAGATCGCCAGGTAGACGAATCCCGCCATCAGCAATGACAATCGGGAGGAAATCATCGCGCTGGTGAGCAGCAGGCCAACCGCGATCACCATGTACAGGAACGGAATAACCTTCTGTCGCCACAGGTAGATGCCGATCGGTGCGGCCAGGATGGTGGCGAATCGCAGCGTCTGCCCGCCGGCCGTCTGTGACATCGCGTTGGAGACGTCGTTTCCGGATTGATTGGCCAGGGACGCGAGAATCGATGCGGGCCCGCCGACTTGGTAGATGGTGTATGCGATGCCCAGCCCCGCGACCGCCGTAATCAACACAAAGTAGCGGCGTTCCGCCGCCGGTGTCATGACGTTGAGCCAGCCGGTGGGCGGCGGTTTGCCGACGGTGCCGAGCCGCCAACCGAGCATCGAGACCGAGATGACCACGGCCCACCACAACAGAAGCAGCGCAACGCCACCCGGCGTCGGACGGGCCGGGACGGCGAAGCCGAGGAGCTTGTCCCAGGAAGCCGGTCCGGAATGAACGTGGCGCCATGCCACCGCGACCGACCAACCCAGCCACCCGGCGATGAAGGGGGCGAGCGCGAAAAACGCCGGGTTGAACCACCATCGGCGCGGGATCGCCGCATCGGGATCCTGCTCGCTCGCGGCACGGGCCGTCATCGTCGTAACGATCACTGTCGTTCCGACCGGCGAAGGCGCACTTGATAATCGGGTGCGCCGCGGACCGCCGCCACGTGGTAGACGGCGGCCGTCGCCATCTCGGCGACGGCGAAGCCAAGGAAGATCGCGGTGTTCGACTGCCAGATCGCCACCGCCGCGACGCCGATGATCAGATAAATCACGGTGCTGATCGACCGGATCCAGAAGACCAGGGCCGTCTCGCCCGCCTTCCGCAGCGCGGCGAACGGCACGGTCGACAGCAGCATGACACCTTTCCACACGCAGGCGAGCAGCAAGGCGACCGCACCCACGTTGGCCCAGGCCGATCCGAACACCAGCTGGCCCAGACCCGAGAATGCCACCCCGAGGACCGCGGCGAGACCTGCCGTGAAGATGACGGCGACGATGGCTATTTCGCCCTTGTGGCCGTGGGCCAGCAGGCGATATCTGCCGTATGCGAGGATCGGCTCGAGGGCCCCCGACATGGTGGAGATGACCCGAAACGCCACTGACGCAGCAGGTCCCAGCATGACCAGCACGATCGAGGTGATCGCCGGCTGAACTGCGCCCACCACCGCGGTCTCCCCGGTGACCCAGCTCGCCCGGCGAATGTCCGGAGGAAGCACCAGCCCGCGTAGTGCGGTGCGGGGCCAATAGCGGACGAGAATGGCCGCCATCGCCCCCACCGCCAGCACCCGCACACAGTTGCCGTTGTGTGCGCGAGCCAGCAGCAGCGCCGCCAGGCTCGCCACTCCCAGGATCGCAGCCGCACCCGCTTCCATCTGCCAACGGCCACTGACGACACCGATGGTCCGCGACATCAGCAGACCGGTCATGATGCCGATGGAACTGATCATCAACACCACGGAGGGGGCTACCGGCGGTCCGATAGCCAGGAGTGCGCCCGCCGCGAGCGTCAGAGCCGCGGCCCAGCTCGGCAGGCTCAGGTCGTGGTCGGCTTCGGGTGTGGCCAGTCGGCCTTCCACGATGAAGGCGTTGAACAGCTGTGCCACATAGACTCCGACCGCCAACGACAGCGCCAGGAAGCCCTGATTCTCGATGGGGGCCACCCGTGCGTAGACGGCGATGAACATCGCGGGGTACACGTTGAGGGCCAGACCCGCCATAACCTGGACAACGGCGTGCACGTGCTTGCTGCTTGGCATAGGAGGTCAGGTTTTCCGGCGTGCGGTCAAGGTCTGGTCGACGACCGTACGCATCCTGCGCCTGAACGCGGCACGGGAGAAACCTTCGGCGTGCTGGCGGATGAGTGCCGAATCAAAGGAGCCGCGGTCGAATTCGGCCAGTGCCGTCGCGAAGGAGTCGATGACCTCGGCGTCATCGCCGTCGGTGACCAATACCCCGGTCTGACCGTCGATGACGCTGTCGCAGACGCCGCCGACGCCTACCGCGAGCACCGGTGTCCCGCACGCCATGGCTTCGACGGGAACGATGCCGAAGTCCTCTTCACCGGGCAGGAGGCAGGCCAGCGCCCGCCGCTGCAGACTGCGCAGATCATCATCGGAGACTCGACCCAAGAACGCGACGTCGCCATCGTCGGCAATTCGCTTGTAATCGTTGATCTTCCGGCCGCCGCCGGCTACCACCAGCTTCACCTTGGCCTTGATGGCCGCCTTGATCGCGATATCGGGGCGCTTGTACGGCACCAGCCGGCCGGCCAGCAGGAAGAAATCCTCCACCGGCTCGCCTGCATCGGGTGTGTAGAACTCGGTGTCGACCGGTGGGTGGACGACCGTGGCCTCCCGGCCCCAGTGGAGGGCTATCCGCTCGGCGACAGCGCTGCTGTTGGCCACAATCGTGGTGAGCTTGCCGCACGACAGCAATTCGTTTTTGATCGCCCGCTTGGACAGCACGTCCAGTGCTGCCCGTCCAGCGGCTGAGCTGGCCTCCGATTCGCGCATCTTCGCGTCCCAGGCCCATCGCGCCGGCGAGTGCACGTAGGCGATCGTCGGTCGTGGTCCGGCGGCTTGGGCCGCCGCGATCGCAAAAGCGTGATGGCTGATGACCACCGCGTCCGCGGCACCGAAATCACGGCGCCGCAGCCACGCCGGCACGAGCGGTAGCAACGGTGCGTAGCTGCGGTAGTCCAGCCCGCGGTAGGCGGTCGACAGCCAGCCGGTCTCGACTCGGTCGGCGAAGCTGGCGCGGGTTCGCCGATCCACGATCGGGATGTGGATTGGCGCGGTGGGCCATTCGTACGCCAGCTGTTCGGTGACCAATTCGGATCCCGCGATCTCGGTGAGTCGTTCGTGAACGATCGCGATCCGGGCGTCGGCGCTCCGCTCGTCAGGCATGCTCATGACCGTCTGCGCTGTCCTGTGCGACGTTGGTACCCGCCCGGCCGGCCCGACGTCGGCCAGCTGGCTTGGCCCGTTTCGCGAACCACGACGGCCACCACGGTTGATAGGTGACGGCGGCCAGCCGCGGGGCGTTGCCGGATTCCGTTGCGGCGCAGACGGTCAGCACCTGGGCCATGGTGTCGGCTTCCAGCCGGGCCACCAGGACGATGGTGGTTGCCCGTCCTACCGCGTCCGGGATCAGCGGCGAGGAGCCGACGACGCCGGCATCGATGATCAGCGTCTGGCGGCTTGTCTCGGCCAGATCGGGGATCGTGACCTGCTGGGGCGTCAGCGTCACCACCCGTACCGAACCCGTTTCAGCGGCTGCGGCTTCCAGCAGCGATGACACGGTGGCTGCCCCTGATGTGGGTGAGGCGCCGATCACGAGGATCGTCGGCGTCGGCTCCGCCGAGGAGCACTGCGCGTACAACGTGCGGGCCAGTCGCGCCCGCTGCTCATGTACCGAAGGGCGCGCAGGGCGTTCACGCAGGTCCACCACCGGAACCAGCACGTTGTCGACCGCACCGGTCAAGTCGGTCACGGACCACAGTCGCCCGGATCGGCGTCGGCGCGCCATCACTGCCAGCGGCAGTGCCGAACCGCCCAGGAACGCACCGAGTACGGCGCCAAGCAATCCGGGATGTTGGCTGTTGGTGTCGGCCGTCGGGGGTTGCACGATGGGGACGACGCTCGACTGGTCGGCCAGCAGCACGATGCTCTCGCGTAGCCGCTGGATCTGTTCCAGCCGCGGTCCATCGCCCGTGCTGGTCTGCTCCCACTGGGAGAGCCTCGGGAGCAAACTGCGCAGTTGTTGGTCGGCCCGCGCAGCCAATTGCTGGCTGTAGAGGTCGATGGCGGTCTGCACGGTGCGGATCGCGACATCGGAGCTCGATGCGGTGGTGCTGATGCTGACGACTGAGGATCGCCCGTTTTGGGCAACGGTGAGCTCGGCGGGCTTGGACTTCCCGGTCTTCTCACCCACCGACTGGGCGAACGCGTCGCCGGACAGGTAGGCCACTTCCCCGGCGACGTAGCGGTCCAGGTTGTCCTGCGTGTTCGGCGTGGTGTGGGTGGCACCGCTGGCGATCGCGATCAGGTCAGAGGGTTGAACAATGCGGATAAGTGCGGTGGCGGTGGTCTTGGCGCTGAGCGCCGCGAAAGCCGGGCCACCGATGACCGCTCCGACGACAATGCCGACGGCCGCTGCGGCGAGGAGCCGTGCGATCCACGATCGGCGCTCCAGGGGCGACGGTGCCGCTCGGGGGGTGCTGGCGGGCACGGTCACTGTGCTTGTCCTCTATTCGCAATGCGATCCATCCACGTCCCGGAAGCGCACTCGTCGGGAGCGGTGGGTTAACCCGTCGATTCTCCCAACTCGCA
Source organism: uncultured Mycobacterium sp. (assembly GCA_900078375.1). GTDB lineage: Bacteria > Actinomycetota > Actinomycetes > Mycobacteriales > Mycobacteriaceae > Mycobacterium. The sequence goes on from FLQS01000041.1 coordinate 14,436, forward strand.
CCTTTGTACTTCCCAGACCTCCACTTTGCACCGTGGACACTGATTCGCTGCCGAAATGTGCCCGAAAAGTTTGGATCGAGGGCGAGCTCGGCCGTTGGATAACACGTCCAGGTGATCTTGCACCGGTATCGTCCAACCCACGATTCGGTCGAACGGTCAACGACGAAAGTGGACTTGAGTGGATCTGCGAGCCTGTCCTCGACGAGGTCTCTGATGCGTCAGTGGACGTTGACGGCGCTATTGGGAGTGTGGCTGCTGACGGCGTCGGCGGTGCTCGCTCTGCACGCCGGGCCGCCGTCGGCGCACGCCGATCCGGATGCCACGCTGGCCGCGAGCGCCGGCGAGTTGACGCTCAGCTGGGTGCAGCTTGGCCTGCCGCGAGGTATCGAATTTCCCACCACCAACGTCAATCAGGACTTTGCCGTGCCGCTGCCATCCGGTTTCCGGCCAACCCGGTTGCGCGGCTTCATTCATGCCCCGGTCAACATCGCTGGGGGTTATCTCGAGATCGACGACGACCGGGGCACTTTCCTGGCCGCGGTAAATTTGCCCGCCGCGCAATCGGCGGATCAAGTCGTGGTGCCCTTCGACGTCGACATCGCCGCCGCCCACACCGGCGACGCGACCGTCGGCCTGTCGTTCACCGTTCGCCGGACCAGTCCGGACGCCGGGAATTGCGGACCGGAGCAGACATTGAACGTCAGCGATCTTGCGACCGTCTTCACCGGAGCGGAGCCGGCGCCCAGCTCGATCGCGACATTCTTTCCCTCGGTTGTTCAGCGGGTCATCCTGTACGCGCCGACCAATGCCGACAGCTCCGAGCAGCAGGCGGTGCTCACACTGGCATCGGCTCTGGCGCGGGTCGACCGGCCCCTACCCGTCGTGATCACCGTCGTCGAGCAGCCTCGCGGCGCGACTCCGCCGCCCGCCGGACAACTGACGCGCGCCGTCCTCATCGAACGGGGGCCGGCCGGCCTCGACATCGTCGGAGCCGGCACACCGGACGTGTTCCTTCGGCTGTCGGGTCGCGACGATCAGCTCAGTGCGCAGGTGTCCATGCTGATCAACCAGGTACAGGCCTTGGCGCAGGCGCCGCGTGCTCGCGTCGACCAGGCTGGATCACGTACCGCCGGCAGCACCGACACGCTGACATTCGACCAGCTGCAGATGACCGGCAAGGTTGATGTGCTGCGGACGGGCACCCTGATGGTGGGCGTCGACCGTGCGGCGCTGGCCGGCGGCCGAGTCGACAGCGTCCGGGTGCACCTGCTCGCCAACTACACTCCGGTGGCCAAGGAGGACGCGGCGACCGTGATGGTCCGAGCCGGCAACACCGTGGTGTTCACTTCCGCGCTCAATGACAGCGGCCGGCTGGACGCCACCTTCGATCTGGCCGGCCAGGCACTCGCCGAACGCATCGTCCTCAATTTCGCGGTGACCTACACCCCGCGGATGATCTGCTCGCCGATCATCGCGCCGATAACCTTCCAGCTTGATCCCCAGTCGACGTTGTCAGCACATCGAGGCGGTCATGCGACGGGTGGATTTCGTTCGCTGCCTTCGGAATTCAGCCCCAACTTCTTGGTGGCGCTGGACGGTAGCGGCCCCGGCCAACTCGGGTATGCCACCCGGCTCGCGGTCGATATGGCGCGGGTGACCAGTGCCGAGTTGGCCCCCCGGGTGGTTGACCTCAAATCAGCTGCGGAGTCGAAGATCGGCGCCTTGATCGTGGCCAACTCGACCACCCTGAAGCAGACGACATTGAACCCTCCGGTCAGCGGTGACCAATCCTCGATCAGCGTCGATCTGCCCACGGCGCTGCGGGCGGATTTCGGTTCGGGCGTCGGCTCGATCCAGGCGTTCGCCGACAGCCCGCGCGACCGGACCGTCGTCCTGATCACCACCACGGCGTCGTGGTCGTTGGTGGACCCGCTGTTCGGTTACATCGAGCAGTTGCCGGACGGCTGGTCACAGTTGACCGGTGATGTGCTCGCGGCAGGGGCACAGGGCATTCCGGCCGACCTGGCGATTCGCGACAACAGAGTCGCCGCCGCACCCCCGCAGAGCACCTCGACGACGCCGCCGCTTGGTGTGGTGTTCGGCCTACTCGGCGCCTTCGCCCTCGGTGCTCTGACGACGTGGTTGTGGCTGCGCCGGCGCCGGCATGGATCGGCTGAGGCCTGATCAGGCCGGAACCGCGGTGACCGGCATGACGACGCTGCCGCGGCAGGGTCCCTGAGCGATGTCGGTGTGCCAGGTGCCGCGCAGGGATCCGTCGGGCTGTGGCGAGTAGAACGCCCACGACGTGGCGGGGCTCCACTGCTTCTGGTAGCCGTCGCCCAGGAAGCAGTCCCACACCCAGTCGTAGGTGGTGGCCCACTCGGACCCGTTCCACTTGTAGCGGGTCGGCTGCGGGATCGTCGGGTTACCCGGCGCGGGACCGTCGACGACGGTGGCCACGCAGGCGCCGCCCGAGCACGCGGTCGACAGGGTGAAGATGGCGCCGAAGTCGTTTTCCTTCTGGTGGTTCGCCGCGCTGGTGCCCGCCTTCTGCGAGGCATACGTGACCATCTGGTAGCGGCCGTTCCAGGCCAGCGGCTGACCGTGCGCCGAAGCGGGGGATAGCAGTCCCGCGGCGCAAATGGTGGCTGTTGCCAGCAGCGCGACACCCAGGCGGCCCGATTCCATGACTCCTCACTGATGACTGGTGGGGCGGTCGTTAGCAATCAATCAGCGTAGCCGTCAGTAAACCTCATCTGTCACATCTGCCACACGACGCGCCGGTCCAGATCTCCCTGGTCAGGACCGAAGAAGCCCGCTGAGCAGCAATTGTGTGTATGCGGCGAGTGACTGGGCGTCGGTGATCTCACCCGCCCGGATCATCTCTTCGAACCGGCTGCGCTCGAACCACTCGAAGTGCATGTCCTGTTCCTCGTGCTCGCGGTCGGGCTCGCCCTCGGTGAGATCGGTGGCCAGGAACACCCATCCGCGCTGACTCATGATCCCGGGAGCGACGTCGAGACGGCCGAGCACCACCAGCGAGCCGGCCGTCAGGCCGGTCTCCTCGCGTAGCTCGCGGGCCGCCAGTTCGGCCGGCTCGATATCGGCCTGGCCTGCAACCGTGCCCATCGGGAATTCCCAGCGCCGCGCACCCATCGGATAGCGGTACTGCTCCACCAGAGCCACCCGATCGCCGTCCACCGCGATGACCACCGCATAGTCCGGCCGGTCGACGACACCATAGATGCCGGCCGAGCCGTCCGGCCGTCGAACGCTGTCCTCACGCACGGTCATCCAATGGTTGCGGTACACCTCGCGCGACGAGACCTGGGTGATGGGCTTCACCAGGTCAGTATCTTCGGTAGCGTCGGCGGCGTGTTGCTGGCCTCCCTGAATCCGGCCGCTGTCGCCGCCGGAGCCGATATCGGCGACGCCGTGCGCATCGACGGCGCCGTGCTCTCGCGTGGTGATCTCGTCGGCGCGGCCACGTCGGTGGCCGAGCGGGTCGGTGGCGCCGGCCGGGTGGCGGTGCTGGCCACCCCCACCGCCACGACGGTGCTGGCCGTCACCGGCTGCCTGATCGCGGGGGTGCCGTTCGTCCCGGTGCCCGCCGACGTCGGGGTCGCCGAACGCGCGCACATCCTGACCGACTCCGGTGCCCAGGCCTGGTTGGGCGAGCAGCCCGCCGACCTCGGTGGCCTGCCGCACGTCCCGGTGCGGCTGCACGCCCGGTCGTGGCATCGCTACCCCGAGCCGCCGCCGAATGCCACCGCGATGGTGATGTACACCTCCGGCACCACCGGCCTGCCCAAGGGTGTGGTGATCAGTCGGGGGGCGATCGCCGCCGACATCGATGCACTGGCTCAGGCCTGGCAGTGGAGCCCCGACGACACCCTGGTGCACGGGCTGCCGCTGTTCCACGTCCACGGCCTGATCCTCGGGTTGCTCGGCTCGCTGCGGGTCGGAAATCGCTTCGTGCACACCGGAAAACCCACCCCGGCCGGTTATGCGGCCGCCGGTGGCAGCTTGTATTTCGCCGTCCCGACGGTGTGGTCGCGGGTGGTGGCCGACACCGATGCCGCCACCGCGCTGGCGTCGGCGCGGCTGCTGGTGTCGGGCAGTGCGCCGCTGCCGGTTCCGGTGTTCGACCGGCTTGCCGAATTGACCGGCCACCCGCCCGTCGAGCGGTACGGCAGCACCGAGTCGCTGATCACGCTGAGCACCCGGGCTGACGGCGAACGCAGGCCGGGATGGGTCGGCCTGCCGCTGAGCGGGGTGCAGACCCGGCTGGTGCGCGAAGACGGTACGGTCGCCGAGCATGACGGGGAAACCATTGGCAGCCTTCAACTCAAGGCGCCCACGCTCTTCGACGGCTATCTGAACCGGCCGGACGCCACGGCCGAGTCGTTCGACCCCGACGGGTGGTATCGCACCGGCGACGCCGCCGTCATCGACGACGGCGGCATGCATCGCATCGTCGGACGAGAGTCGGTGGACCTGATCAAGTCCGGTGGGTTCCGGGTCGGTGCGGGGGAGGTCGAGACAGTTCTGCTGGGGCATCCCGGCGTCGACGAGGTCGCCGTTGTGGGGCTGCCCGACGCCGATCTCGGCCAGCGCATCGTCGCGTTCGTGGTCGGCGACGCCGAGCCGGATGAACTGACTGCGTATGTGGCCGAACAACTTTCGATCCACAAGCGGCCGCGGGAGGTGCGCCTGGTCGGCTCGCTGCCGCGCAACGCAATGGGCAAAGTGATGAAGAAGGAGCTCATGAAGTGACGCTGCGGTTCAGTGAGATCTGCATCGACGCCCACGACATTCACGTGCTGTCCTCGTGGTGGTCGACGGTGCTTGGCTGGCCGGCCGAGCCGACCGAGGACGGCGATGTGGCGCTGCGCGCGCCCGCCGGCGCCGGGCCGGACTGGCTGTTCCTGGCCGTCCCTGACACCAAAATCGTCAAGAACCGCATCCACTTTGACTTCACCCCTGACGATCAGCAGGCCGAGGTCGACCGCGTGCTGGCGCTGGGGGCGCACCCCGTCGATATCGGTCAGGGCGAACAGAGCTGGGCTGTGCTCGCCGACCCGGAGGGCAACGAGTTCTGCATCCTCGCCGCCGATCAGGGATTGCAGTAGCGCACTACCGAGGGAGCTGCGCCGTGCACGGGTGACGATTCGCCTGTGGCCCTTGCCGATCCCTACGAAACACTGACACCGTCGAGGCTGAGCCCGCCGCCAGTGCGCTCACCGAAGCTCGTGCAGGGAGTGGAATTCGCGGCATTTCGGCGCGCGGCGATGCGCAGCTGGATCAAGCGGTACGGGCGCATCTTCGAAATCAACGTTCCACTCTTTGGCCGATCCGTCGTCGTCTCCGACCCGGCACTGGTCCGCGCGGTGTGTACCGCGAGTTCCGAACAGCTCGGCAACGTGCAGCCGAATGTCGGCAACTGGTTTGGTCCCGGGTCGGTGTTCTCCCTCGACGGGTGTCGGCATCGCGATCGGCGCCGGCTATTGGCACCGGCATTTCACGGCCAGAGCGTCAAGGAGCACTCGCGGATCGTCGAGGATGAGACGCTGCGCGAGAGTGCGAACTGGCCCGACGACACGGAATTTCGGATTCTGGAACCGATGAGCAGCATCACCTTGAACGTGATCCTGCGAACCATCTTCGGTGTCGCCGCGGCTCATGCCGTCGAACTGGAGAAGCTGCGCGAGATCATCCCGCCGTATCTCAAACGCGGACAGCTCATGGCATTCGTGCCTGCGCCGCGCGGGTGGGCCCGACGGCACAGTCCATGGGCCAGACTCGACGAGTTCCGCGCGACATTCGACCCGATCGTGCTCGCGCTCGTCGCTGCGGCCGAGGCCGATCCGGAGCTGTGCGCACGCACGGACGTGCTGGCAATGCTGGTACGCAGTCGGCACGACGGCGAATCGGGAATGTCGCTGCCGGACCTCTGTGACGAGCTGTTGACCCTGATCGTCGCCGGCCATGAAACCACGGCCTCAGCACTGAGCTGGGTGTTCGAACGGTTGCGACGTCATCCAGATGTGCTGGCAGAACTGGTCCGAGAAGCCGATGACGGGGGCAGTGACTTTCGCCGGGCCACCATTGCGGAGGTGCTGCGAAGTCGAACCGTTATCGACGTGGCCGGCCGCCGGGTCACGCCGCCGGAGTTCGACCTCGGCCCATGGCGCCTTCGGCAGGGGCGCACCGTGCTGGTGCGGATCGCGGACCTGCATGACGATCCGGAAGCGTTCCCGCACCCGGAACGCTTTGATCCGCAACGCTTTCGCCAGCCCAGGCCGCCGGCCGCGTGGCTGGCGTTCGGTGGCGGTGCGCGGCGTTGTCTCGGCGCGGAGTTCGCGGTCGCCGAGATGGACATCGTGCTGCGGAGCGTGTTACAGAACTTCCGGATCCACACCGACGCTGTTGCCGACGAGAAGCCATATTTCCGGGGGATCGCCCACATCCCGAAACTCGGCGGTCTCGTCGTCGTCAGCCGGCGACGGTAGCCATGGTGTCGACTCGACTGATTCGGCCGCTGCGCGCAGAGCGGCTCGATATTCGGTGCAATGTCGGCGACGCCATCGTCGCGAACCTCGCCACCCACATCGTCTTCTTCTTTGAACGGCCCCTGGACGCAACGGCACTCGCGCAGGCACTCGCGCGTGCGCTCTCGGCGTATCCGATCTTCGCGGGCCGGATGACCCTCGCCGGGGGCAGGATGGGAATCCGGTGCAGGGGCCAGGGTGTGCCATTCACGTCGGTGTCATCGGATCGCACACTCACCGAGGCCATCCGTTCGACCGTGGACGACACCGGGATCTGGCTGGTTGACCCGGTCAACGGCGCCGCGGCCCGGTGGGGATTCGGCCCGGTATGCAAGATACGTGTGACCCGGCTCGCCGACGACGCCACGGCGATCGGCATCTCGTGGCAGCACGCCCTTGGCGACATGCAGACCCTGATTCACTTCATGAACGCGTGGGTTGCCGCGGCCGACGACAAGCCGCTGGCCGAGCCGCTGATTGTGGAAGACCGCGCTGCCTACCTAGACGGGCAGCTTCGGCCCGATAGCGCACGAAAGGCCGGGGTACGCTGTCTCGGCCTGGTGGAAACCGCCCGGGCCGCGCTGTACCTGGTGAAGGATTCGCCCAAGCAGCGGACGTTGAGTTTCTACTTCGGCGAGGACGAGATCGCCCATATGTGTGATGCCTTCGGACGCAGAATGCGGTTGTCCGCCAACGATGTCGTGTGCGCAGTGATGTCCGAGGCACTCATGAAGGCCGATCCCCGGGTGCGTCGTCGCAATCTCGCTGTCGTCGTGAACACCCGCAAACGGTGTGGCCTCGATCCGATGCTGATCGGCAATATCATCACGACACTGAATATCGACCTGCACGCCGACGACGCGGCATGTTCGATCGCCGAACGCATTCGCCACAACGTGGACCACTTCGACGACGAACACTGCGACATGCGGATCAACCAACAGTTCCTGGACAACGCCGGCGCGTGGCGGGCTGCTCGCTGCGTATCCACCGCTTTCAATCCGGCGCGGTGGAATCCGCTCATCACGAACCTCAGCGGCTTCGGCCTGTACCGCATCGAATTCGAAAGGACCGTCCCGTCGTACTGCACGATGGTGATGACACTGCCGGTTGCGGGCGGCGGTGCACTCATGGAGGGTGCAAATGGTCGTGGACTGGTCTTTCAGATGTCGTTACCGCCAGAAGAATTCGAGTTCATGTCACGTCGTGAGATCCGCGAGCACGTGCATCGGTTTCGGTGTGCCGACGATGACATCCCCCGATTGCATCGCGAGATTCACGCCTAACTTGTTCGCAGGATCTCGACCGTCTCGAGGCGACGCGCATGGATCACGGGATACACCGCGGCGACCACGATCAACAGGAAAACGACAGTCACCCCCGATTGCAGCGCCCGTTGCGCCACACCCCAGTGGATCTCGATGCCGTAGTACACCGGTGATCCCAACGACCACAGATACGTCAACCCCACACCACCGAGCGCGCCCAGGCCGGCGACCAACAGGCCGAGAAGGCATGCGTTGGCGACGATTACGGCCTGCTCCTGCCCGGACGTCACCCCGATTGCGCGCAACGCGGCCCGCTCACGCTTGCGTTGCACCAATCCCAGCACGAACACGTTGAGCAGGCTCAGGCCGGCGGCGGCCATCACCACGTAGCCGGCGAGCGTGAACGGTTGCAGAAACCGGCTGATCCCGGTGGCGGCCACCGAGCGCCATTGTTCGTTGTCGTACACCCACAATCCGGCATCCAACTTGAGGAAATCACCACGGTGGGCACTCGCCTCAGCCACCGACGGGTAAGCCACCGCCACCTGATCGCGTACCGCGGCCCACTGGGAGCGTGCCAATCTCTCGGCCACCACGACGATATCGCCCACCGCGGCGTCATTGACCATCTGCGGATGAAAGATTCCGGCCACCCGGAACTGCCTCGGCCCGTTGACGGTGGGCAGCTCGACGGTGTCACCCGCGGCAGCGTGCAATCGGCTGGCGGCGATCTCGCTCAAGCCGACCTCTCCGTCCCGCAAGCCTTGCCAGAACGCGTCACCGGCAGCGGTCGGCTCGTACAGCCCTCTGCCGTACCAGTCACCCGGCGAGACGCCGACAACCAGGCGAGAGGAACTCCCGGACGAGATCGTCGACCGCCAGCGGGATGAGGCGCTGCGCCCGTCAGCGGCGCCGGACACCAGCTCGAACGTGGAGTCGGAGATCTGGCCGTCGCGCTGATCGAGCACCGACTGCGGGGCGATCAGCAAGGCGGCGGGAAAGCGGTCAGGCTTCTGCGCGGCAACCTGGTCCGTGCCGAGCAGTTGCATGCTGTAGGCGCCGATGGCGAAACTGGTGCTCTCGGCCAGCAACGCGGCGGAGAACGCGAAAAGCAGTGCGTAGCGCCGGAAGTCGGCACTCAGCAGGCGCCCGACGGCGGGGCGTGCGATGGTCAGCCCCCCGATCAGCACGCCGGCAGCGCGTGGGGCGATCCACACCGTCACCAAGACCAACCCGAACAACCCCACCGTCATGCCGTTGATGCCCACATTCAGCGGCAGCGACCCGCGGTGGAAAATCCTCAACAGGACCACCGATGCCGCCAGCAAGCCCGCCCCGATGAACAACGGCCAGATCGGGATGGACCTGGCCCGCTGCACGCCGCCGGCGCTCGCCATCGACGCCAACGGTCCGTCACGGACCAACCTGGCCGCCGGCCCGATCATCGCGAGGACACCGCAGACGATCCCCGCGGCCGCCCCGAGCAGAATCAGGCTCGGCGCGAAATGCGCAGCGATGGTGCCACCGGACCCCGACAACATGGACTGCCCGAAACTCCCGACCAGATAGCTGCCGAGGAGAAATCCGCTGGGTACTCCCGCCAGTCCGCCGACGAGGCCGACCACTGCGCCTTCGGCGACCATCCCGGCGAACAGCCCGACCGGCCCGGCGCCGATCGCGCCGATGGTTCCCATCACCGCGCGCCGGTCCTCCACGGCCAACAGGATGGTGTTCACCGCGATCAGGATGCCGACGATGATGCCGGCCACCGCAACCAGATTGAACGTCTGCGCACCGTTCTCGAACACGGCCGGCAGGTGCGGACGGGGCGGACCGGTGGTTGCGACACCGGCGACCACCCGATCGATATCGGCGGCGACGCGCGATCCTTCGGCGCCGTGCTTCGGGACGACGAACGCGGACGTGACGTACCCGGGCGAACCGAGCAGCGTCGCGGCGATGTCGGCCGACGGAGCCAACACCACATAGCCGTCGTTGATGCCCTCGACGCGGTCGAACTCCGCGAACGTCCACCCCAGATGCGCGGCGCCGGGAGGCAGACCGGGGATGCGCAGCTCGTCGCCGAGGTTCAGGCCATGTCGCTGCGCGATGACCGCCGGAATCTGCAACGGCACACCCGGACCGGGTGCGGGCTCAACGCTGCGGGCGCGCTGCTCGCAGTCGAACGAGCCCACCAGCAACTCGATCTGGCAGGAGCCGCCGAGCAGGAAGAAGCCATGACTGCTGCCGCGCGGCATCTCCAGTGGCGTCAGGCCCGCGACCACCGGAATGACCGCGGCCGCCCCCGTCACGTCGGCCTGCAGCCGATTGACGATCGCGACCGGCAACCGGCCACTCACGTCCGGTGTCACCTCGACCACACCGGTGTCGGCGGCGTGGGCAAGCGACGGGCCGAAGGCGTCGAAGGGGCGCACCAGCTCGGATTTGAGGATCAGGACTCCGAGCACCACCGTCACTCCCAGCGCGACACCGATCACGCTGAGCAGCGTCCGGCGCCAGTCCGCGATCAGCGCCGCGAGATGGATGCGCCGCAACGACATCCATCCGGCGCGCAGCCGTCGCATCACGGTTCCGCAGGTAGCGCCGCGTCGACCGCGCGGGCGCGCCCGTCGACCAGGTGCAGCTCGCGGGACCCATAGCGCGCGGCGGCCGGGTCGTGGGTCACCATCACGACGGCCGTGCCGTCTTCGTCGGACAGCGCCCGCAACAGACCCAGGACTTCGGCCGAGGAATGACTGTCGAGATTTCCGGTCGGCTCGTCGGCAAGAACGATCGACGGCCGGGCCACCAGCGCCGGGCCACCGCCACCCTCTGCATCTGTCCCCCCGACAGTTCGGCCGGCCGGTGGCGCGCGCGATCGCCGAGCCCGATGCGGTGAAGTAACTCGATCGCCCGCGCGTCGGCTTCTCGCGCTGACACCCCGTCCAGGACCAGCGGCAATGACACATTCTCGACCGCGGTCAACATGGGCACCAGGTTGAAGAACTGAAACACGAAGCCGAGGTTGCGCCGTCGGAACGTGGCGCGCGCCCCGGTGCTCATCGACCAGACGTCCTGGCCGGTCACCGCCACCGTGCCGCTGTCGGGCGCGTCCAATCCGCCGGCAATGTGAAGCAGGGTGGACTTGCCCGCGCCCGATGGTCCGGTCACGACCACGAATTCGCCTGCCTCCAACGTGAAGTCGAAGTCGACGAGCACATGTACCTGCTCGTCGCCGCGTCGGTACGTCTTGTGCACGCCGTTGAGCTGCAGTACGGCCGCCATCGATCGATCCTCGGGCGCACACGGCGCGGTGCGTGCAGTAGCGCACTACTGCATTACTGCACTACCGAACTCCGGCGAGCCGGATGCCGCCGATTAGTTGGCGTGCAGCGCCTCTGTCTAATTGGCGTGCAACGCCGTGTTGAGCGCGATGCCCTTGCCGTCGCGGTTCACCACTTCGACCGCGCCGGTCACCGAATTACGTCGGAACAGAAGGTTGTTCGCGCCGGAGAACTCGCGTGCCTTCACGGTCTCGCCGTCCGGGGTGGTGACCTTGGTGCCCGCCGTGACATACAAGCCGGCCTCGACGATGCAGTCGTCGCCCAGCGAGATGCCCAGGCCCGCGTTGGCGCCCAGCAGGCAGCGCTTGCCGACCGAGATCACCTGGGTGCCGCCACCGGACAGCGTTCCCATGATGGAGGCGCCGCCACCGACGTCGGAGCCGTCGTCGACGACGACACCCGCCGAGATACGGCCCTCGACCATCGAGGCGCCCAACGTGCCGGCATTGAAGTTCACGAAACCCTCGTGCATGACGGTGGTGCCCGGCGCCAGGTGCGCACCCAGGCGGACCCGATCGGCGTCGGCGATCCGCACGCCGGTCGGCATCACGTAGTCGACCATCCGCGGGAACTTGTCCACTCCGTACACCGTCACGTGGCCGCGGTGGCGCAGCCGCAGCCGCGTCTGCTCGAAGCCCTCGATCTGGCACGGCCCGAAGTTGGTCCACACCACGTTGGTCAGCGCCCCGAAGATGCCGTCGAGGTTCAGCCCGTGGGGCTCGACCAGCCGATGCGACAGCAGGTGCAGCCGCAGGTAGGCGTCATAGGTGTCGGCCGGCTTGTCGCCCAGGTCGGCGACCACCGTGCGCACGACGATGGTCTCGACGCCGCGCGCCGCGTCGGGTCCGGCCAGGGCGGTCAGATCCTCGGGCGCGTCATCGGCTGAGAGCCGCGTGCTGCCCGACGGGGTGTAGGCGCCCAGCTCGGGTTCCGGGAACCAGGTGTCGAGGACGGTGCCGTCCTCGGTGATGGTGGCCAGTCCGAAGCCCGCAGCAGAAGTCACGGTGCTCCACCGTAATACATCGGCGCCGCCCGCTAGCCTGGGAAGTTGTGTCCGACCCTGTACTAGACCTATGCGCTGACCCGATCGCGCTGACCGCCTCGCTCGTCGACATTCCGAGCGTCTCGCGCGACGAGGCCAGGATCGCCGACGAGGTGGAAGCCGCGCTGCGTGCGCAGACCCGCGGCTACGAGATCGTCCGCAACGGTGACGCGGTGCTGGCGCGCACGAACTTCGGCCTGCCCTCGCGGGTGGTGCTGGCCGGACACCTGGACACCGTGCCGATCGCCGACAACCTGCCGTCCCGCTTCGACGGCGACCACCTGTTCGGTTGTGGCACCTCGGACATGAAATCCGGCGATGCGGTGTTCCTGCACCTGGCCGCTACCATCGCCGAACCGGCCCACGACATCACCTTGATCTTCTACGACTGCGAGGAGATCGAAGCCTCGGCCAACGGCCTCAACCGCATCCAGCGCGAGCTTCCGGACTGGCTGCACGCCGACGTCGCGATCCTGGGTGAACCGTCCGGCGGCTACATCGAGGCAGGCTGCCAGGGCACCCTGCGGGTGGTCATCTCGGCGGACGGAACCCGGGCGCACTCGGCACGATCCTGGTTGGGCGACAACGCGATTCACAAACTCGGGGCGGTGCTGGACCGGCTCTCGAGCTACGACGCCCGCATCGTCGACATCGACGGCTGCACCTACCGGGAGGGACTCTCGGCGGTGCGGATCGAGGGCGGGGTGGCCGGCAACGTCATCCCCGACGCTGCCGCGCTGACCGTCAACTTCCGCTTCGCGCCCGACCGGTCACCGGAGGCCGCGCTGGCCCATGTGCGGGAGGTGTTCGACGGGCTCGACGTGCACCTGGAGCAGACCGACGTGGCCGCAGGCGCGCTCCCGGGGCTGCATCACCCCGCGGCGGCGGCGCTGGTGGCGGCGGCCGACGGGCTGGTGCGTGCCAAGTACGGCTGGACCGACGTCGCCCGGTTCGCCGCGCTCGGCATCCCCGCGGTGAACTACGGTCCCGGCGACCCGAACCTGGCACACAAGCGCGACGAGCGGGTGGCGGTCGCGCAGATCAGCGCCGTCGCCGGCACCTTGCGGCGCTACCTGACGGCCTGAACCCCGGCCTCGGCCAGTTTCACCAGCGCGGTGGCGGCGTGCGTATCGCCCAGCCGCTCGGCCTGGTCCCACGCCCACACCGCGACCCCCAGCTGCCCGCTGCGCTCGGCGCCACGCGCCGCCTCCCGCGCCGCCTCGACAGCCCCGTCGGCGTCGCTCATTGCCGCCAGCTGCCAGGCGCGCGCCACCCCCAACTCGGGGGCGAACAACGCCGACTTGGTGCCGTGCCGGGACTCGGCGCGGCTCAGCGTCTTGGCCGACTCGGCGATCTCACCCCGCTGGGCCAGCGCAGTGGCCAGATACATCAGGGACAGCGGGCCCCAGGAATAGCCGGTCCGATCCAGGGTCGCCGCGGCCGGGCCGAGCAGGCGCGCCGCGCCCGCCGGGTCGCCCTGGGCGATCAGCACCTGGGCCATCAGCACCTCACCGATCGACCGGCCGGGCTGGGCCAGCTCGGCGAAATCGGTGAACTCACTGGCGGTCTCGTGCGCGGCATCGGACTGCCCGGCCATCAGCAGCGTCGTCGTCTGCGCCAGGCCCACGGTGAACCGCAGCAGCCCGGGATGCTCGGCGCCCAACGCCCGCTGCACCAGCGGACCCACCTGATCGAACCGGCCCATCCGCGCCGCGCTCAACGCCGACGCGCTGGCCGCCCACGCCACCGCCATGTCCTCGGCCTCCGGGGCAGCCAGCACCTCGGCCGCGATCTCGACCGCTCGCGCGAGGTTGCCGGCATTCATCGCGAATGTCGCGGACAGCGCATCCAATGTCAGGCGGTCCGCGGTCGTGCTGATCCGTTTGCGGATGTTCTGCAGGAACGCGGTGGCGCGCTCGGGTTCTGAGAGCATCCAGAACTGGTTGGCCGCCCGCGGCAACGCCCACGCCATCACCTCGGCCTCGGAGAGCGAGTCGGCATCGACGGCGGCCAGCACCGAATCCGCTTCGCGGCCGCGGCCCTGCCAGGCCAGCGCATAACTCAGCGCCAGCCGCGCATCGAAACGCTCGGAGCGCGCCAGCGCCGCACCGGCGAGCCGTTCGCTCACGCTCAGATCGCCCAGCCGCAGCGCCTGCTGGGCGGCCGTCACCACGTCGTCGACGGGCTCGGGTGCGTCGCTGTCCAGCGCCAGCACCGCCCGGCCCAATCGGTCGGCGAGGTCGCGGCAGGGCTGGGTGGCCAGCTGGGTCACGATCTCGGTGCGCAGCCGGCGGGCGTCGGCCGGGTCGGCCGTCCGGGCCGCCCGCTCGAGGAACAGTGGGTGACCGGCATGGACCATCGAGCCGAATACGGTTGCTGCCCCGGCTCTTTCGGCCTGTTCGATGCTGTCCTCGCCGGCCAGTGCGGCGAGGTCGGATCGCGAGAGCGGCTCGTGCACCGTCAGGTAGGCCAGCACCGTGCGCGCAGGCGTGGGCAGCCCGGCCAGGTACGCGTCGACGAGAGCGTCCAGTGAGGTTGCCACCGAATTCGTCTGCGTCAGCATGCGCAGCTCCAGCGGATTGCCGCCACTGCGCCGGTAGGCGTCGTCGCGCGGCTCGTCCAATGCCCCCAGCACGGCCTCGGTTTCGGCCTCGTCGAGCGGGCCGACGTCCAGGCGGGCCAGCAGCCCGTCCTCCCACAGTGCGCTCACCACCGACGGCAGCGCTCCGCCCGCCCGCACCGTCACGATGAGGCGCGCCTGCGCCTGGCGGGCCAACTGATAGACCAGGGTGGCCGAAAGCGGATCGAGCAACTGGGCATCGTCGACGATGATCAGCGCGCTGTCTGCTTGAGCCAGAAGCGAATCCAGCGCCGAGCGGATCAGCGCCGCCGGCTTGCCGACCTCGGTGACCTCGACCAGCGGACCGAACGCCCCGAACGGCACGCCGGCCTGCGTGCCAGTGGCGATCACCCGGACCGGGTTCTGCTCTCCGAGCCGGTCGGCGATCTGCTCGGCAAGAGTGGTCTTGCCGGTCCCGTCGGCGCCCACCAGGGCCACCCCGCCGTGGCTCTCCAGGAGTTCGATCGCGTCGTCTACGGACTGGCGCGGCGCGAGCGGCCACCGAATCGGCATAGCCGGACTTTATTTGCCGGGCCGCCACCGGCAGGGCAATAGCCGTAAATCGGCTGCGTTAGGTTTGCCACGTGCATCCCGGATCCGAGAACCGTGACGACGAGTGGGCGGTGTGTGTGTACTGCGCGTCCGGCCCGCGCCACCCTGAGCTGCTCGACCTGGCACACCGGGTGGGTGAGGCGATCGCCGAGCGTGGCTGGACCCTGGTGTCCGGCGGCGGCAACGTCTCGGCGATGGGGGCGGTGGCCGAGGGAGCGCGGTCCCGCGGCGGGCGCACCGTCGGCGTGATCCCGAAGGCGCTGGTGCATCGTGAGCTGGCCGACGTCGACGCCGACGAGCTGATCGTCACCGACACGATGCGGCAGCGCAAACAAGTGATGGAGGACCGCAGCGACGCCTTCCTGGCGCTGCCCGGCGGGATCGGCACGCTGGAGGAACTTTTCGAAACGTGGACCGCTGGGTACCTGGGTATGCATGTAAAGCCGGTGGTGCTGCTCGATCCCGCCGGACACTATGACGGACTGCGGACCTGGCTGGCATCGCTGGTCGGGCCCGGCTACGTCGCGCAGTCCGCCTTGGACCGGTTGGTGGTCGTCGACGATGTCGCAGCGGCGATCGAGGTCTGCGCGGCCGGGCGGTAGCGGCCCGGGGTTACGCTGGCCCGCGGGACGGGCGAGATACGTGGAGGTGGCGCCGAATGACCAGTAGCGATTCCGCCGAGTCTGGTGCACGGAAGTCGGTGGGACTGCTCGACCTTGCGTCGCGGTTGCCCGCCGTCGTCATGGATGCGCCGGTGATCCTGCGCGGTGCGCTGACCGGTTTCCTGGCGCTGCCGACGACGAAGACCTCGATCGGCAAGGTGTTCCAGGACCGCGCCGCTCGCTCCGCCGACCATGTGTTCATCCGTTTCGGTGACGAGAAGATCACCTACCGGGAGGCCAACGAGACCGCGAACCGTTTCGCGGCGGTGTTGGCCGACAAGGGAGTTGGCCGCGGCGATGTCGTCGGCATCATGATGCGCAACTCGCCCAACACCGTGCTGATGATGCTGGCCGCCGTCAAATGCGGTGCGGTCGCAGGCATGCTGAACTACCACCAGCGCTCAGATGTGTTGTCGCACAGCATCGGTCTGCTCAAAGCCACGGTCGTGGTCGCCGAGTCCGACCTGATCGACCCGATCAAAGAGAGCGGCGCCCAGGCGGGCCAGCTGATGACGATCGAGGAGCTCGTCGAGCAGTCGGCCGGCAAGCCGTCGGGCAACCCCGCCTCGGCATCGCAGGTTCAGGCCAAAGACACCGCGTTCTACATCTTCACCTCGGGCACGACCGGGCATCCCAAGGCCAGCGTGATGACCCACCATCGGTGGCTGCGCGCCCTGGCCGCGTTCGGTGGGTTGGGCCTTCGGCTCAAGGGCGACGACACCCTGTACTGCCCGCTGCCGCTGTACCACAACAACGCGCTCACGGTCGCGCTGGCGTCGGTGATCAACGCGGGCGGCACACTGGCACTGGGCAAGTCGTTCTCGGCTTCGCGGTTCTGGGACGAGGTCATCGGTATGGAGGCCACCGCGTTCATCTACATCGGTGAGGTGTGCCGCTACCTGCTCAACCAACCGGCCAAGGTCAGCGACCGCGCACACAAGATCCGGGTCATCGCCGGCAACGGGCTGCGCCCGGAGATCTGGGACGAGTTCACCCGCCGGTTCGGCATCGGCCGCGTCGCCGAGTTCTACGCCGCCAGCGAGGGCAACGCCGCGTTCATCAACATCTTCAACATCCCCAAGAGCACGGGTGTGAGCCCGACGCCGCTGGCCTACGTGGAGTACGACGCCGAGACCGGCGAGCCGGCGCGTGACGAGAACGGCCGGGTCCGCAAGGTGCCGCCCGGTCAGCCCGGCCTGCTGATCAGCCCGGTGAACAAGCTGTCGCCGTTCGACGGCTACACCGACAAGGAAGCCAGCGAGAAGAAGTTGGTGCGCAACGCCTTCAAAGAGGGCGATGTGTGGTTCAACACCGGCGATGTGATGAACCCGCAGGGCATGGGGCATGCCGCGTTCGCCGACCGGCTCGGCGACACCTTCCGGTGGAAGGGCGAGAACGTCGCGACCACCCAGGTGGAAGGGGCTCTTGGCCAGGACAAGAACGTCGAGGAATCCACGGTGTTCGGCGTGGAGGTGCCCGACACCGGCGGACGGGCCGGCATGGCCGCGATCAAGTTGCGCGACGGCGTGGAGTTCGACGGCAAGGCACTGGCCGCGACGGTCTACGGCAACCTGCCCAGCTACGCGGTGCCGCTGTTCATCCGGATCGTCGAGTCGCTGGAGACCACTTCGACGTTCAAGAGCCGCAAGGTCGACCTGCGCAAGCAGGCCTACGGCGGCGACGGCGAGGAGATCGAGGACCCGCTGTACGTGCTGGCCGGTAAGGAGGACGGCTACGTGCCGTTCTACCCCGAGTACCCCAAGGAAGTCGCCGCCGGCGGCAGGCCCAAGGGCTAGTTTCTACCCCCGTTCGCCCAAACCGCCAAACGGGCGAAGAAGTGCGAGTAGACGCCATCATTTCGTCGATCTCGGCTCCACCAGGCACCATGGAGGGGTGAAGTCGACGTTCTGCGGACGGCCGGTGGCCGGTGATCGCGCGCTGATCATGGCGATCGTCAACCGCACGCCCGACTCGTTCTACGACCGCGGCGCGACATTCACCGACGAGGCAGCAAAGGACGCCGCCCACCGCGTCGTGGCTGACGGCGCTGACGTGGTCGACGTCGGGGGAGTGAAGGCGGGCCCGGGAACCCTGGTCGACGCCGACGAAGAGATCGCCCGCGTGGTCCCGTTCATCGAATGGCTGCGCGCCGAATATCCCGACCAGCTGATCAGCGTCGACACCTGGCGTTCGTCGGTGGCCAAACAGGCTTGCGCGGCCGGTGCGGACCTGATCAACGACACCTGGGCCGGTGCCGACCCGGCATTACCCGAGGTCGCGGCCGAATTCGGAGCCGGGCTGGTGTGTTCGCACACCGGCGGCGCCGAGCCGCGGACCCGGCCCTTTCGCGTCAACTATGGGACCACCGCGACCGGTGTGGTCGACGACGTCATCGCCGAGGTCACCGCTGCCGCCGAGCGGGCCGTCGCCCTCGGGGTCGCCCGCGACGCGATTCTGATCGATCCGACCCACGATTTCGGCAAGAACACTTATCACGGCCTTACTTTGTTGCGCCACGTAAAAGATCTTGTTAAGACCGGATGGCCTGTCCTGATGGCACTGAGCAACAAAGATTTCGTCGGGGAGACTTTGGGGGTGGAGCTCACTCAACGACTCGAGGGCACGCTGGCAGCGACCGCACTGGCCGCCGCCGACGGAGCTCGGATGTTCCGGGTGCATGAGGTGGGACCCACTCGGCGCGTGCTGGAAATGGTCGCGTCGATCCGTGGGGAGCGTCCGCCTGCGCGGACGGTGAGGGGCCTGGCATGACTGAACTGGCCAATGACACACTTCCCGGCGACACCTGGCTGTCTGATCACAGCTGGAGCCGGCCGACCTGGACCATCGACGAACTCGTGGCCGCCAAGCGCGGCCGCACCATTTCCGTCGTCCTGCCCGCGCTCAATGAGGAGGAGACGGTCGGTTCGGTGGTGGACAGCGTCCGCCCGCTGCTGGGTGGCCTGGTCGACGAGCTGATCGTGCTGGACTCCGGCTCCACCGACGACACCGAGATCGAAGCCATTGCGGCCGGCGCCCGGGTGGTCACGCGCGAGCAGGCGGTGCCCGAGGTCGAGCCCCAGCCGGGCAAGGGTGAGGTGCTGTGGCGCTCGCTTGCGGCCACCTGCGGCGACATCATCGTGTTCGTCGACTCCGACCTCATCGACCCCGATCCGATGTTCGTGCCCCGGCTGGTCGGCCCGCTGCTGACCGCCGACGGGGTCCACCTGGTCAAAGGTTTCTACCGGCGGCCGCTGAAGGTCGGCAAGGGCGAGGACGCCACCGGCGGGGGCCGGGTCACCGAGCTGGTCGCCCGCCCGCTGCTGGCCGCGCTGCGCCCCGAGCTGGGCTGTGTGCTGCAGCCGCTGGGCGGCGAGTACGCCGGCACCCGCGAGCTCCTGACCTCGGTGCCGTTCGCCCCGGGCTACGGCGTGGAGATCGGCCTGCTGGTCGACACCTACGACCGGCTCGGCTTGGATGCGATCGCGCAGGTCAATCTGGGTGTGCGCAGCCACCGCAACCGGCCGCTGATCGAGCTGGGCGCCATGAGCCGCCAGGTGATCGCCACCCTGCTGTCGCGCTGCGGCATCGCCGACTCCGGCATCGGGCTGACCCAGTTTCTGCCCGACGGCGAGGACGGCTACCTGCCGCGGACCACGTCGGTCTCGCTGGCCGACCGCCCGCCGATGAACACCCTGCGCTGAGACCTTGCGCGCTTCGGCGCGGACGATGTCGGCCGGTTAGGGCAATATCGTTGGCGTGACATTGATCCTGCTGTACCTGGTGGTACTGGTTTTGATCGGCGTCGTCCTGTTCGGGGTGGCCAGCCTGATCTTCGGGCGCGGCGAGGAGCTGCCGCCGCTGCCCCGCGCGACGACGGCGACCGTGCTGCCGGCCTCCGGGGTCACCGGCGAGGACGTCGACGCCGTGAAGTTCACCCAGGTGCTGCGCGGCTACAAGACCAGCGAGGTGGACTGGGTTCTGGACCGTCTCGGTGCCGAGCTCGATCAGCTGCGCGGTGAGCTTTCCGCGGTACGCGCCGCCGCGGGGTTCGACGAACCGGTGGTCACTCACCACGCCGCGCCCGGCACCGAGGATGATCAGGCGTGAGCGACGCCGAAGACGACGGCCGCACGCGCTGTGATTGGGCGCAGAACCAGTCGGTGCTCTACCGCGACTACCACGACCAGGAATGGGGCCGGGTCCTGCGCGGCCAGGCGGCCCTGTTCGAGCGGATGAGCCTCGAGGCGTTCCAAAGTGGCCTGTCCTGGCTGATCATCCTGCGGAAACGAGACAACTTCCGAAAGGCCTTCGACGGGTTCAACATCAAGAAGGTCGCCGCGTACACCGAGCGCGACGTCGCCCGGCTGATGGCCGACGAGGGGATCGTGCGCAACCGCGCCAAGATCGAAGCCACCATCACCAACGCCAGGGCGGTCGCCGACCTGGAGGTCGGCCTGTCCGACCTGCTGTGGTCCTACGCCCCGCCGCCGCGTCCACGACCCAAGACGCTGGCTGATGTGCCGTCGATCACACCGGAGTCCCAGGCGATGGCCAAGGACCTCAAGAAGCGCGGATTCCGCTTTGTCGGTCCCACCACGGCCTACGCGCTGATGCAGGCCACCGGCATGGTCGACGACCACATCGCATCCTGCTGGGTTCCCCCAGCGGCCTGAGGGCACAAATCAGCAGTCTCAATCGGGTCTTTCACACTCATGCCCGCCGATAAGGAACAATAGAATCGAAAACAAGCAGTTCAGTGCCGGACGCACCAGCCATGTACCCGGCATCCGATCGGGTCCGTTAAGGCGGACCGGCTTGAATTTGGAGGGAGCACTCGATGGCGGCGATGAAGCCCCGGACTGGTGACGGTCCGCTGGAAGCAACCAAGGAGGGGCGCGGCATCGTGATGCGAGTACCGCTAGAAGGCGGTGGACGACTGGTCGTCGAGTTGACGCCCGATGAGGCCGCCGCCCTTGGTGACGAACTCAAGAACGTCACCAGCTAGCTGATCCACCATTGAAACCCCGCGTGGGCGCGCGGGGTTTCTTCTCTGCCGGTCGGCCCTTCGGTCGGCTTAAGCCGACACCTTGCGGTAAATCTCCAACGTCTGTTCGGCGATGTGCGCCCACGAGAACTCGTCGATGCAGCGTTGCCGTCCTGCTGCCCCGAAGCGACGGGCCTTCTCCGGATCACCCACCAGTGCGTTGACGGCCTCGGCCAGACGAGTCTCGAATCCCGCCGGATCCGTGGCCCCGTAGTGCACCAGCGTTCCCGTCACACCCTCGGCGACCACCTCGGGTATGCCGCCGACGTCGGAGGCGACCACCGCCGTGCCACACGCCATCGCTTCCAGGTTCACGATCCCCAGCGGCTCGTACACCGATGGACAAATGAAAGCCGTTGCTGCCGAGAGAATTTCGCGAATCTTGGCGATCGGCAGGAATTCTTGCACCCAGAACACCCCGCTGCGCGCACTCGCCAGCTCCTGCACAGCTGAACTGACCTCGGCGGCGATCTCCGGGGTGTCCGGCGCGCCGGCGCACAGCACCAGCTGAACCTCCGGGTCGAACCGATGTGCGGCGGCGATCAGATGCGGCACGCCCTTTTGCCGGGTGATGCGGCCGACGAACGCCACCATGGGCCGCGACGGGTCGACGCCGAGTTCGGCGAGCACAGATTCGCCGCTCTGGGGGGCAGCCGGATACCAAACACTGGTGTCGATTCCGTTCTTCACCACGTGAACGCGGTTGGGGTCCAGTGCCGGATAGGCCGACAACACGTCCTCGCGCATGCCCGAACTGACCGCGATCACCGCGTCGGCGGCTTCGACCGCGGTGCGCTCCACCCACAGCGAGACCCGGTAGCCCCCGCCGAGCTGCTCGGCCTTCCAGGGCCGCAACGGTTCGAGGGAGTGGGCGGTCAGCACGTGCGGGACGTCGTACAGCAGCGCGGCCAGGTGACCGGCCATCCCGGTGTACCAGGTGTGCGAGTGCACCACGGTCGCCTCGGCGGCCGCGTTGGCCATCACCAGATCCGCCGACAGTGTCGACAACGCCGGGTTGGCACCCTTGAGTGCAGGGTCGGGTTGCGCGACGATCGCCCCCGCGCGCGGCGCGCCCATGCAGTGCACATCGACCTCGCAGAGGCGGCGCAACTGTGCCACGAGTTCCGTCACGTGCACGCCCGCGCCGCCGTACACCTCGGGTGGATACTCCCGAGTCATCATCGCCACCCGCATACGCCCGACGGTAGTAGCACCGGCCCGGCTGCGCAGCCTTGTGGGTCACCATCGTTGCGTGGAGGCGCCAAAGTCGTTGCTGCCGCGACACTGCGACCTGCAATAGTCCCGATGGCCTAGCCGTCTGATGCGCGTGCCATTAGGTTTGCAGCATGAGGGAATTGCCACATGTGCTGGGCATTGTCCTGGCCGGCGGAGAGGGCAAGCGACTGTATCCGCTGACCGCGGACCGGGCGAAGCCTGCTGTTCCCTTCGGCGGCGCGTACCGACTGATCGATTTCGTGTTGTCGAATTTGGTCAACGCGCGGTACCTGCGGATCTGTGTGCTCACTCAGTACAAGTCGCACTCGCTTGACCGGCACATCTCGCAGAACTGGCGACTGAGCGGCCTGGCCGGCGAGTACATCACGCCGGTCCCGGCCCAGCAGCGCCTCGGGCCGCGCTGGTACACGGGTTCGGCCGATGCGATCTACCAGTCGCTGAACCTCATCTACGACGAGGATCCTGACTACATCGTGGTTTTCGGCGCCGACCACGTGTACCGGATGGACCCCGAGCAGATGGTCACGTTCCACATCGAGAGCGGCGCCGGTGCCACGGTGGCCGGCATCCGGGTGCCGCGGGACGAGGCCCACGCGTTCGGCTGCATCGACGCCGACGAGTCGGGCCGCATCCGCGAGTTCATCGAAAAGCCCGCCGACCCACCCGGTACACCCGACGATCCCACCCAGACGTTCGTGTCGATGGGCAACTACATCTTCACCACCAAGGTGCTCATCGACGCGATCCGCGCCGACGCCGACGACGACAACTCCGACCACGACATGGGCGGCGACATCATTCCGCGTCTGGTCTCCGACGGCATGGCCGCGGTCTACGACTTCAGTAACAACGAAGTGCCCGGCGCCACCGAACGCGATCACGGCTACTGGCGTGACGTCGGAACGCTGGACGCCTTCTATGACGCGCACATGGATCTGGTGTCGGTTCATCCGGTGTTCAACCTCTACAACAAGCGCTGGCCGATCCGGGGCGAGTCGGAGAACCTGGCCCCCGCCAAGTTCGTCAACGGTGGCTCAGCGCAGGAGTCGGTGGTCGGTGCCGGCAGCATCATCTCCGCAGCGTCGGTGCGCAATTCGGTGCTGTCGAGCAATGTCGTGATCGAGGACGGCGCGATCGTCGAAGGCAGCGTGGTGATGCCCGGTGTTCGGGTGGGCCGCGGTGCGGTGGTCCGGCACGCGATCCTCGACAAGAACGTCGTCGTGGGACCTGGCGAGATGGTCGGCGTCGACTTGGAGAAGGACCGCGAACGGTTCGCGCTGAGCGCGGGCGGCGTGGTGGCCGTCGGCAAGGGCGTCTGGATCTAGGGAGTCCCTGCGGTTTTGCGGCGCCGTCGGCGGCGCCACAGTACGACCGCCGCCCACACCAAACCGATCAGCACCGCAAGCACGAGCGCGGGAATCAGGATCGCGATGAACACCAGCGCGACACTGGTGATGTCCTCGATCGTGCTGAGCACCGGTGCCGCGAATCCTGCGGTGGCCACATTGGCGGCGGGGCGAACCGTCGTCTTCGTCAGATGGACCACCAACGCCGTGACGACACCGATCGCGATCGGCACCCACTGACCGGTCCGGGCGAATTCACCGGGGTCGGTGATCGCCGCGGTCTGCGCGGCGGTGCCCGAGCCGAACACGATCCCGCCGGCGGTCGGGCGGACGAACGTCTGCACCACGTCGTTGACGGAATCCAGCGCCGGAATCTTGTCGGCGACGATCTCGACCACCAGCAGGATCGCGACAATCGCGATCACCCAGCCGTTTTCCAGCCATGACCAGGTGTGCGGCATGGTGATCAGATCGGTGAACCGGCCGAGCAGCCCCATCGCCAACAGCGGGATGTAGGCGTTGAGGCCGGCGGCGGTGGCCAGGCCGAAACCCGTCATCAGCTCCACGCGGGCCTCCTCATGGTGGAACTCGTTGGCGCGCCGCCCTACTCACCAGATCAATGGCACCAGACGGTAGCGCACTTTCGTCGTGTATTGCCGGTAACCGTCCAGCTGCTCGGTGAGCATCTTCTCTTCGTCCTTGATTCGCACGGCCATGAGGAGCACCCCGACGAGGACCAGCAGCAGCGCCCAGTAGGAACCAAGGCCCAGCGAGATTCCGATCATCAGGATCACATTCCCGAAGTACATCGGGTGGCGCACAATGCCGTACAGCCCGGTGCTCACCAGCGGCTGACCCTCCGCGACGGTGATATTGGCCGAGGCATAGCGGTTCTGGAAGACCACCAACATCGTCAGACCCAGACCGGCGGCCACCATCACGATGCCGAGCACCGACAACCAGGCCGGCACATGGGACCAGCCGAACCGATGATCGAGTGCGGGCACGACCAGGATCGCGGCGAACGCGATGAACGTCCCGGCGATCACGACTTTCTGAACGGGCCGGGTTTCGGCCTTCACGCCGGCCTGCATGCGCCGCTGCAGGGCAGCCGGGTCGATCCGCGCCATGTTACAGGGTCGGGCCCAAACTCGCCGCCGTGAACACGGCAAGCACCGCCCAACCTTGCCAATAGTTCGCGGTGCCAGCCGGCACGAACAGCAGCACGGCGAAGACGGCGATGCCGACGACCGACGAGACGATGATGCGAAGCGAGACGTTCATGATTCTCCTAGACCACGTCGCGGCGACGGTAGATGGCTCCGGCGGTAAGGGTGATAGCGACGGCGATCACGACCATTACCAACAGCGTTACAACGGAAATCGACGACGGCGCGGTGGTGCGGCCCACCGGTGAGGCATCGATGAGCCAGCGCGGCAGTCGCAGCAGCGCACCGAGATACAGCGCGCAGATTACGAATGTCACTGCAAGCCAACCGATGCCGGGGTGTCGCAGCGCCACTGCCAGCGCGGCAACACCGGCGACCACAGCCATCGCCGGCAGGAACGCCAGCGCGGCCAGGGTCAGCCGTACGATGGTGTGCGGTTCACCCAGCGTCAGACCCGCCCCAAGGCCATTGCCCAGGCCCGCGCACACCAGCAGAACCGTCGCACCGGTCAGCGCCGCACCGACCGCAGACAACAGCCACGTCCACCGCGACACCGAACCCGCCAGCACGGCTTCGCCGATCCCGGACTCCTCGTCGCGGCTGAGCCGTACGACCACGCTGACCACGTAGGCTGTCGTCGCCGCCGCCAGGAACTGCGTCATCGTGGTGTACACGCCGTCGGTGCCCTGCGCCGAAAGTACCCGTGCCAGTAGCTCATTACCGCTCGCAGCGTCCAGCAGTGACTTGGTCATCGATCCGAAGGCTGCCCCGGCGATCAGCAGTCCGATCGCCCAGCCCACGGTCAAGCCGCGCTGGATGACCAGCTGCAATCCAAACACCCCGCCCACGGGTCGGGCCTTGGAACGCTCGCCCGACGACGCCAAGACGCCGTCGTCGTACTGCCGTCTGTTCTCGAGCGCCAGTGTGGCCGACGCCAGCGCAACGGCCAGCAGCGCCAGCAGGCCTAGCGGCCACCAGCGCACTGCCACGAACGGTCGCATCTGCTGTGCCCAGGCGATGGGGGAGAACCAACTCAGCACACTGCCGGAGTTGTCGATCACGTCGCCGGCCCCGCGCACCAGCACGGCGGCGGCCAGCGCCGCCATCGCTGCACCGGTGACGGTTCTGGCCTGTCGCCACAGTTGCGCACTGAGTGCCGCGAGTGCACCGAACACGGTGGCCACCGCGGTGATGCCCAAGCACATCGCCGCGGTATCGACCACGGCAAAACCGGTGGCCGCCATGGCGATTGTCATCGTCACCGCCAATACCGCGTTCACCAGCACGACGACGCTCAGCGCGGCCCCGGTGCGGGCATACCGTCCGACGATCGAGGACAGCACCAATTCGGCTGCGCCGCTCTCCTCTTCCGCACGGGTGTGGCGTACGACGGTTTGGATCGCCAGGATCGAGGCCGCGACAATCAGCGTCAGGGTCAGTTCGTTGGCCATCATGACGCCAAGATCGGTCTCATTGCCGCCAAACATGGGCCCGCCCAGCATGATTCCGGCCGGCGTTTTGAGTAGGTTGACGCGCGCCTGACGCTGCGCCTCGTCGGGATAGGCGAGCTTGATCGCGTTGGGGGCGTAGACCATCATCAGAGTCAGCACCGAAACCCACACCGCCAGCCGAATTCGGTCGCGACGCAGGGCGAAGCGGACCAGTGCGACGGTCCCGGCCAGCGAGGACGACGCCGGTGCGGTGTCGATGGCGATCATCGTGCCGCCGTCCGGTATTCGCGCAGGAACAAATCTTCCAGCGAGGCCGGCGTCACGGTCAGATCCGCGATGCCGAGCTGGGTCAGGTGCACCATCGTGGGGTCGAGCGCGTCACGGCCGACAGTGAACCGGATCTGCCCGTCCCGAATGTCGACGTCATGGACGCCCGGCCATCGGCTGACCACGGTAGGGTCGCGGCGAGTGCGAGCTGTCACGGTGGTCCG
The DNA here is from genome assembly GCA_900078375.1 of uncultured Mycobacterium sp. Classification (GTDB taxonomy): domain Bacteria; phylum Actinomycetota; class Actinomycetes; order Mycobacteriales; family Mycobacteriaceae; genus Mycobacterium. The sequence goes on from FLQS01000041.1 coordinate 41,212, forward strand.
CATCAAGTGCTGCAGCTGGGCCAGCGAACCGGACTGCACCGTGCGGCCTGCGCGGATGATTGTGACTGTGTCACAGACCTTTTCGACTTCGGCGAGGACGTGGCTGGAGAGCAGCACCGCCGCACCGCGACGCGCCACCTCCTGCACACATTGCTGAAACACGTTCTCCATCAGCGGATCGAGACCCGAGGTGGGCTCGTCGAGAATGTAGATGTCGGCGTCCGTGGCAAACGCGGCGACCAACGCGACCTTCTGCCGATTGCCCTTGGAGTAGGTTCGGGCCTTCTTGTGCGGGTCGAGTTCGAAACGCTCGATCAACCAGTCTCGGCGGCGCGGGTCGGCCCCGCCGCGCAGGCCGCAGAGGAAGTCGATGACCTGCCCGCCGGTCAGATTCGGCCACAGCGTCACGTCGCCCGGCACGTAGGCGATCCGCCGGTGCAGGGCCACGGCGTCGTGCCAGGGATCGCCGCCGAGCAGTCGCACGGTCCCGCCATCGGCGCGCAACAGCCCGAGCAAGATTCGGATGGTGGTCGACTTGCCCGCGCCGTTGGGCCCGAGGAAGCCGGCGACCGAGCCGGCCCGTACCGTCAGGTCCATCCCGTCCAAGGCGCGGGCCCGGCCGAAAGCCTTTACCAGGCCGTGGATTTCGACTGCGGCGGTATCAGTGCGCGCTGTCGGTGCGGGTGCCGTTGTCATCTGGTTCTCCCTCGATATTGGTCGCGATCTCGCCGTGGGCTGCGAAGCTGTCGAACATCGTCGAGTCGGTGAGCAGACCCTCGGTGTACAGCTCGAGGGCCGGCAGCATCATGTCGTTGGCGTAGTCGTGGAGCACGGCCCGTAAATCCGTCGGGGTGTCGTGCAGTTGCAGGTAGAGCAGGAATGCGCCACCACCGGCCATGCCCAGATATCTCGCCCGGGCGGCCGGGTCGCGGCTCGGCTTCACCGTGCCGGCCTTGACGCCCTCGTCGAGGTAGCTCTCGACGTTGGCGAACATTGTGCGCCACAGATTTTTCGCCAGCTCGCCACCGGACTGCATACTGCGCACCAGGTAGGCCATCATCGGCGCGAACGATTCGATCTCTGCCGCAGCAGCGAGCCAGGTGGCCGGGTCGGTGGAGCGGATGGTCTCGGACTTTTCGCTGCGGACCTCTTCGGCGATGTAGTCATCGCAGGCCTGGCGCAGCCCGTCCTTGGAACCGAAATGGTGGATGACCAGCCCGGGGCTGACGCCGGCGGCCTCCGCGATCGCGCGTACCCCGACGTTGAAACCGTGCGCTCCGAATTGCTCGATCGCGGCGTCACGGATCCGAGCCGCGGTAGTCAAGTCCGTTGAACGCATGTTTAGGATGCTAAACACGCGTTCAATCAGACGTCAAGCATCCACCCCGGAGGAAACGATAGAGGGTTTGGTCAGGCGGCCGAGCGCAGCGCGATCGCCTCGACGGCGGGGGCGACGCGTGCCGGGTTCGCGCGATTGATGAGGATCTCGAACATCCGGGCGGCGGTGATCGACCCGTAGGAGTACGGCTGGCTGCGCTGCACGGTCACACCGTCGGCGCCCGCGACGGTTACGTGGATTTTGTGGGCGCCAGGCGCATCGTCGGGCGAGCCCGTCTCGGTGACCCGGACCGTGAGGCCTGCCAGCGGAATTCGCGCAGCGTTCCGCTGGTAGCCGACGAGGAGAAAGCTCTTGGTGATACGCAGTTCGCCCCAGTTGGCGATGACACTCTCACTGCGATCGCGTCGACTTTGCGAGAGGTCGAGTGCCACAGCCCCAATTCCGAACAGGATGAAAGGCGCAATCAATACCGCCACCATAACGAGGCTGAGTCGCGGATCCATGTGTCCCCCCTTCGGTCACCCTGAGTAGCCGCTTCCGGCCGGCCCGAAACATGTACGCAATATCATTGCCACACACCGGCTTTGGAGTGGTGTTGACCATGTAAGCAGCGAGGTTATGCCATGTCCAATAATAATTTTCGATAACGGCCATTCTTGATTGCGATGACATCTCGGGTTTAGATCGCGGACTACTCGGATACGCGACAAATCATCACTTAGAAAGTTTGCTGGAATTCCACTATCGGTACACACAGCAAATTATCAATAGCTGAGAGAATCATCTGACAAGTTCTGCGGCTTGAACTTCGCCAGCTGGAATACTTCATCGTTGTCGCTGGTGGGATGAGTTTGTCCCGTGCAGCCGAACGAGCCAATGTCGTGCAATCTGCACTGCCGACGAGTATTAGCAAACTTGGTCGCGCACCGGGATCAGAAGTCCCGGGCCGCGACCAGAATCCCGTCGCCCAGCGGGATCAGCACCGGGGTGAGGCGCTCGTCCTCGGCGATCAGCCGGGCCGCTTCGCGCACCGCCGTCACCTCGGCATCGTTGGCCGTCGGGTCCCCGGCACGGCCACCAAGAGCGGACCGATGTACGACGATCACGCCACCGGGTCGAAGGAGGCGCACTCCCTCGACCACAAAATCGGCCTGATCGGTCGGTGCGGCGTCGACAAACACCAGGTCGTAGGACTCGTCCGCCAGCCGGGTGAGGACGTCCTGGGCCCGTCCGGCGATCAGCCGGGTACGTGAAGGTCCGATTCCGGCCTCGTTGAAGGCTTGCTTGGCGATGCGCTGATACTCGGGCTCGATGTCGATGGTGGTCAGGACGCCGTCGTCGCGCATGCCCGACAGCAGCCACAATCCGCTCACGCCGGCGCCGGTGCCCACCTCGACGACCGCTTTGCCGCCTGACAGTCGCGCCAGTACGCTGAGGAGCGCTCCGACGGCCGGGGTGACCGCTCCGGCGCCGGTGTCGACGGCTCGCTCCCGGGCGGCCGCGACGATGGCGTCCTCGGATATCGAACCCTCTGCGTGGGCGAGAATCCGGTCGGCGCGACTGGCTTCCGGTTGGCCTGATTGGTCCTCGGTAGTGGCCATTCTGAGCAGCGTAGAGCCAACGGGATCGGCGGGTGGGCAGGCGCGCCAGGTGTATCGCTCGGCTGGACGCGAAGACGTCGTCCGTCAAGTTCGACGCGCCGGGGGAGAAGCGTCAAATCAGGGCACGAATTGATAACAAAAGTATTTCTTAATCAAACCTTAGTTAGCTCCCATCACCCCCACACCGGTGTGGGGAACGGTTGCGGGCATGGAACAAGGGCAACGCTGGTCGGGGAATATGCCAGAGAGCGCCAGTGTTGTCCGGCTTGATGCGATCGATGGCATCGAACCGTCTACGCAGACGAACCAGGAGGATCCGACGACCACCACAATGATGGCTCCGGCGCACATGTCGCATCTCGAGCAGTACGGGGATGGGGAGTGGGTTGAACCGTCCGAGGAACTGCAGGGCACCGCGGTTTTCGACGCGACCGGCGACCGGACGGCCATGCCGTCCTGGGACGAGTTGGTGCGTCAGCATGGCGACCGGGTCTACCGACTGGCCTACCGCCTGTCGGGTAACCAGCAGGACGCCGAGGACATCACCCAGGAGACGTTCATCAGGGTGTTCCGCTCCGTGCAGAACTATCAGCCCGGCACATTCGAGGGCTGGTTGCACCGCATCACCACGAACTTGTTCCTCGATATGGTCCGTCGTCGTGGCCGCATCCGCATGGAGGCGCTGCCCGAGGATTACGACCGGGTGCCGGCCGACGAGCCCAACCCCGAGCAGATCTACCACGACTCGCGCCTGGGCCCGGATTTGCAGGCGGCGCTCGATTCGTTGGCGCCGGAATTCCGTGCCGCAGTGGTCTTGTGCGATATCGAAGGCCTGTCCTACGAGGAGATCGGCGCGACGCTCGGCGTCAAGCTGGGGACCGTGCGTAGCCGCATCCATCGCGGTCGGCAGGCGCTTCGTGACTACCTCGCAGCTCATTCCGGCCAGCGGGGAATGTCTGACTTCATCGCCGAATCGGCGTAGCTCTCCTCGCGCCGGGTACCGGACAATGTGACCGTCATGTCATGTCGTACCGGGCTGCGCGCGCTACATTCGACCTAGCGGTGCGCAAATTCGACGCAACCGAGAGGAGCGCAGTGATGGTCGACCGTGGACACATGTTCCGTCGAGCGTTCTCCTGGCTTCCCTCTCAGTTCGCCTCCCAAAGTGACGCACCCGTCGGTGCACCCCGGCAATTCCGCTCGACCGAGCACCTGTCCACCGAGGCGATCGCCGCCTACGTCGACGGCGAGCTCCGGATGAATGCCCATCTGCGCGCGGCACACCATTTGTCGCTGTGCGCGGAGTGCGCGTCCGAGGTCGAGGGTCAGGCTCAGGCCCGCACCGCGCTGCGTGACTCGCTCCCGATCAGCATGCCGAGCAGCCTGTTGGGGCTGTTGTCGCAGATCCCGCAGTCCGCGCCCGACGAGCCCATTGGCCCCCAGCCGGGACTCGCCGATCAGTTAGCTGAAGGCACAGACCGTGACCGGCGTAAGCGCCGGTAGGGTGGATGTGAAGTCGAGCAGCGTCGTGCTCGGTCCCATCGCGCGCGCTCGTGGCTGAGCGCTTGGATAGAGGTTGAACTTGAGCCCCAATCAGGACAACTCCGGCAGCAGCCCCCGCCTGGCTCCTCGTCCGGTCTCGCGACCCGCGGTCGACCCGGCCGCCACCCGTACTTTTGGGCGCCCCAAGGGGGTCGACGGCTCGTTCGTCGCCGAGGAGCTGCGCCCGGCCAAGTTCCGCGGTGAAGTCGAGTTCCAACCGAAGGACCACCCGCCCGACCCCGTGCTCGGCGAGGCATTCGGCCGACCGCCGGGTAACGGCGACTCGTTGCAGCGCCACCCCGCCGACGCCGGCGCGCTCGACGCCGGACTGGACGAGGCCGACGAAGCCGACGATCCGTGGCGGGATCCCGCGGCGGCCGCTGGGCTGGGTACACCGGCGCTGCAGCAGGCCGCACCGGTCGTCGCGGCCGGACCCACCGGCAAGCTCGGCGTTCGAGAGGTGTTGTTCGGCGGTCGGGTGTCCTATGTCTCGCTGGCGGTGCTGGGCATCGTCGCGCTCCTCATCGGCTTCGCCGGCGGTTGGGTGGGACGCAAGACCGCCGAGGTCGTCGAGGCGTTCACCACGTCCAAGGTCTCACTGGCCACCAACAGCACCGGCGAGGTTCCGCCCGGCCGGTTCGCGAAGGTCGCGGCGTCGGTTGCGGACTCCGTCGTCACCATCGAGGCGGTCAGTGACGACGAGGGTGCCCAGGGTTCTGGCGTCGTCGTCGACGGCCGCGGCTACATCGTCACCAACAACCACGTGATCTCCGACGCCGCGAACAACCCGAGCAAGTTCAAGATCTCGGTGGTGTTCAACGACGGCAAGTCGGTGCCGGCCAACCTCGTCGGCCGCGACCCGAAGACCGACTTGGCCGTGCTCAAAGTGGACAACGTCAACAACCTGACGGTGGCGCGGTTCGGTGACTCCGACAAGGTTCATGTCGGCGACGAGGTGATCGCCGCCGGCGCCCCGCTGGGTCTGCGCAGCACCGTCACCCACGGCATCATCAGTGCGCTGCACCGGCCCATCCCGTTGTCGGGCGAGGGCTCGGACACCGACACCGTCATCGACGCCATCCAAACCGATGCCTCGATCAACCACGGCAACTCCGGTGGCCCGCTGATCAACATGGAATCCGAAGTGATTGGTATCAACACCGCCGGAAAGTCGTTGTCCGACAGTGCAAGTGGTCTCGGCTTCGCGATTCCGGTCAACGAGGTCAAAGAGACTGTCGAGGCGCTGATCAAGGACGGTAAGGTCTCGCACCCGACGCTCGGCCTGTCGGCGCGCTCGGTCAGCAACGACCTCGCGCAGGGCGCCCAGGTGGCCAATGTGAAGGCCGGCAGCCCGGCCGAGAAGGCCGGCATCCTGGAGAACGACATCGTCGTCAAGGTCGGTAACCGCACGGTGGCCGACGCCGACGAGTTCGCGGTCGCGATCCGCCAGCTCAAGATCGGGCAGGACGCACCGATCGAGGTCATCCGCGATGGCCGCAAGGTCACGCTGACGGTGAACCCCGCGCCGGACAACTGACGCGATGTTCGCCAACGTCGGGTGGGGCGAAATGCTCCTGCTGGTCGTAGTCGGGCTGGTGATCCTCGGTCCGGAACGATTGCCGGGCGCCATCCGGTGGACGTCGAATACGCTGCGGCAGGCCCGTGACTACATCAGCGGTGCAACCAGCCAGCTCCGTGACGATCTGGGACCCGAGTTCGAGGACTTTCGCCAGCCGCTGAGCGAACTGCAGAAACTGCGGGGGATGACCCCGCGGGCCGCGCTGACCAAACACCTGCTCGACGGTGACGACTCCTGGATCGGCGAGGCATTTCAGTCGCCCGCCGCCGGGCCGGCGACATCGGGCAGCGCGGAGAAGCCGCATAGCGCTCCGCCGCCGCGGCCGGCGCCGCCCAAATCCGAACCGTTGGCGCCCGGCACACCCGCGCCGTTCGACGCCGACGCGACCTAGCGCCTGTCAGCCGTGGCGGGTGGTGTCCAGGCCCAGCGACATTCCGGCCAGCCCGCGCCGCCGCGCCGCCAGCTTGTCAGCGACGCCGCGCAGTTCCTTGCCGGCCGCTGAATCGGGCGCCGACAGCACCAGCGGCACCCCGGAATCCCCGGCCGACACCAACGCCGGGTCCAGCGGAATCTGGCCCAGCAGCGGCACATCGGCGCCGACAGCCCGGCTGAGGCTCTCGGCGACCTGGCGGCCGCCCCCCTCACCGAAGATTTGCATCGTCGTGCCGTCGGGCATCAGCAGCCCGGACATGTTCTCCACCACGCCGACGATCCGCTGCCGGGTCTGCAGCGCGATCGCGCCGGCACGTTCAGCCACCTCGGCGGCCGCGAGCTGCGGGGTCGTCACCACCAGGATCTCGGCACTGGGAACCAGCTGAGCCACTGAGATCGCCACGTCCCCGGTTCCCGGCGGCAGATCCAACAGCAGCACGTCGAGATCGCCCCAGTACACGTCGGCCAGGAACTGTTGCAGCGCACGGTGCAGCATCGGCCCACGCCACACCACCGGCGCATTGCCCTGGGTGAACTGGGCGATCGAGATCACCTTCACGTCGTGGGCGATCGGCGGCAGGATCATCGACTCCACCTGCGTGGGCCGCTCGTCGGTGCCCATCATCCGGGGCACCGAATGGCCATAGATGTCGGCGTCGAGCACCCCTACCGACAGGCCGCGGGCGGCCAGCGCTGCGGCGAGGTTGACCGTCACGCTGGACTTGCCGACCCCGCCTTTTCCGGACGCCACGGCGTACACCCGGGTGAGCGAACCAGGCTGGGCGAACGGGATCACCGGTTCGGCTGCATCGCCGCGCAGCTGCTTGCGCAGCTCGGTGCGCTGCTCGTCGTTCATCACGTCCAGAGCGACGGTCACTGCACCGGTGCCGGGAACGTCGGCGATAGCCTGGGTCACCCGCTCGCTGATCTCGGTCTTCTTCGGACACGCGGACGTGGTCAGGTAGATCTCGACGTGCACGGCGCCGTCGTCGCCGACGCCGATGCTCTTGACCATGTTGAGCTCGGTGATGGGCTTGCGCAGCTCGGGATCGATCACCTTGGCCAGTGCAGCGCGCACCTGGGACTGCAGCTCGTTGTTCTCAGACATCAGAGCTGAGTCTAAGCGGCGCAGCGGGACGCTCTAGGCGGCCGGCCCCGGTAGCGCGCCGTGGACGGCAGGCAGTGGGGCCACCGGTGCATCCAGGACGGGCTCAGGTGCAGGCGGTGGGGGCGGCAAAGCCCAGGGCGGCTGCCACGGCGGCGGAGCATCGGGCACGGCGTCGGCTGTCACCGGCGGTGGAGCCTGGGTGCCCAGGCAGATCACCTGGCAGGGCAGCCCCGGCAGGGCGCTGGCCGGTCCGGGCAGTGGGCCCAGCGTCAGCGACCCTGCGGTCTCGGAGTTGCCGAGATTGATCAGCGGCACCTGGGTGAGCGGGTCGGTAGACGGCAGGCCGATCGCATTGAGCGGCAGGCCGGGACCCAAGCCTTCCGGGTTCTCCAAGTGGGCGTCACCGATGGCAGGCACCGGCCCGACGATCGGCGGCAGATTCACCGGCTCGACGCCGGTGGCGTAGGCGGCGGCCCAGCCCAGCACGTTCTGGGCGTAGGCCATCGAGTTGTTGTACCGCAGGATTGCGGTCAGCACCTGCGACTGGTTGCGCAGGTTCAAGCCGCCGCTGCACAGGTAACGGGCCGCTGCCAGCGTCGCGTCGTAAACGTTCTGCGGGTCAGCCTTGCCGTCACCATCGCCGTCGGCGGCGTAGCGCGACCAGGTGCCCGGCAGGAACTGCATCGGTCCCATCGCCCGCGCATAGACGGGCCGCCCGGCCTGCACCGTCTGGACGATGACCTCGTTGCCCGACAGCGTGCCGTCCAGCGTCGGCCCGTAGATCGGGTTGATGGCGGTGCCCCGCGCATCGGTGGCGCCGCCATTGGCGTGCCCGGATTCGATGCGGCCGATACCCGCCAGCAGGTTCCAGCTCAGCCCACAGCCCGGCGCGGTGGACGTCATTGCTTGCTCGGCGTTGCGGTAGGCCGCCAGCGCCACCGCGGGGATCCGCATAGACCCCGGTGAACTGACCACAATGGCCGGCGGCGGGACCGACGGCGCCGCCGCGGCGAAATGGAAGTTGGTCGGCTGCTTGGCAAGCGCGACGACGGTCACACCCGAGGTGTCGGTCTGTGGCGAGACCGCGGCCAGCGGGGTGACTTCGGTGCCGACGACCGGTGGGTGCGGAAAATCGGGGGCCGCGCCAACGGCGCCGGCGAGCACGACAGGGGTGAGTACAGCAATTCCGAACGCAGGTTTCCGCACCATCCGGGTGACGCGGTTTCCTATGCCCACTCGTCCGTCCTCAACAAAGAAAGCATGCCCTTGTGAACCAAGTCACCATACATACCTTTGTGACCTCAGTGGTATCCAATGGTCACCTTGGTCACGAGCTGGCCTCATCGATTACCGGGTCGACTACCGCCCTGGCTTTCTTGGGTTTGTCCTTTTTGACTCTGGCCCCGGCGTCGGATTGCAGCGATTCCAGCAACTCGCGTATCTCCTCGAGCTCGCGGCGCAGGTAATCACGGGTGGCCACTTCGCCGACCGCCAACCGCAGCGACGCGAGCTCACGGGCCAGGAATTCGGTGTCGGCCTTGGTCTGCTCGGAGCGCCGGCGGTCTTCCTCGAGCGAGACCCGGTCCCGGTTCTCCTGGCGGTTCTGGGCCAGCAGGATCAGCGGCGCCGCGTAGGCGGCCTGGGTGGAGAACGCCAGGTTCAGCAGGATGAACGGGTAGGGGTCCCACTGCCAGCTCACCGCTAACAGGTTCAGGGCGATCCAGACGATGACGAGGATCGTCTGCCAGAGCAGATAGCGCCCGGTGCCCAGGAAGCGGGCGATCGATTCGCTGAACCGGCCGACCGCTTCGGGGTCGAGGTTGAACACCGGCCCTCGCGAGGTGCGGGGGGTGTCGAGCCGTTGACGCGGGTCGCTCATGTCGTCCCCTCCGCGCTGGTCACCTGGTCGGACAGGTGCGGCTCCTCGAAGCTGTCTCGCCAGTCGTCGGGCAGCAGATGGTCGAGCACGTCGTCGACGGACACCGCGCCCAACAGGTGGCTCTGCTCGTCGACGACCGGACCGCAGACCAGGTTGTAGGCGGCGAAATACCGCGTGACCCCGGTCAACGAGGTGCCGGGGGCCAGGCTGGGCAGATCGCTGTCGACGATGCCGCTCACCAGGTTGGCGGGCGGCTCGCGCAGCAGTGCCTGCAGGTGCACACAGCCCAGGTAGCGCCCCGTGGGGGTGGCCGTCGGCGGGCGCACGACGAACACCAGCGACGCCAGCGCCGGCGTCAGGTCGGGATCGCGCACCCGCGCCAGCGCCTCGGCGACCGTGGTGTCGGGTGCGAGCACCACCGGGTCGGAGGTCATCAGACCACCCGCGGTGTCGGGTGAGTGGCTCAACAGCCGGCGGACCGGTTCGGAGTCCTCGGGATCCATTCGGCGCAGCAGCACCTCGGCCTCGGTCGGATTCAGCACGCCGAGCAGGTCGGCCGCGTCGTCGGGTTCCATGGCCTCCAGCACGTCGGCCGCCCGCTCGGTGTCCAGCTGGAACAGCAGCATGCTCTGGTAGTCCTCGGGCAGCTCCTGGAGGATGTCGGCCAGCCGCTCGTCATCGAGCGCGTTGATCACCTCGGTGCGGCGCTTGTCCGGCAGATCGCGGATCGCATCGGCCACCTCGATCGGGCGCCGGCCTTCGAACTGGTGAAGCAGCTGGGCCACCCCCTGGCCGGGCATCGCCAATGCGGACGGGGTCAGCCCCTGCACGTTGTCCCATTCGACTACCTGGACCGTCGAACGCCGGCCCAGTCGGCGAACGCTGCGCACCGCCACGCGGGTGACCACCCAGTCGCGGACGCGGCTCTGCTCGATGCCCAGGTCGACGACGATCACGTCCACACCGGCCATCTGCGGCAATTCGGGGTCGTCGACTCGGACCCTGCTATCGAGAATCTGGGCGAGTACCAGGACCTCGCCGGGGCGCTGCGTGAAACGGCGCAGCGACACGTTCCCGGTGGTGAGCGTCACCGAGTTCGGCTCGATGGCGGTGACCCGCAGGATGGGTACGAAAATCCTTCGGCGGGTGAGCAATTCGACCACCAGGCCGAGGACACGCGGTTGTTGGCGCACGATGCTCATACTGATCACGACGTCACGAACCCGGCCGAGGGATTCTCCGTCCGGCCCGAGCACGACAAGCCCGGCCAGCCGTGCCGCGTACACCCTGTTCACCGACGCCATGAGTCAAAGGGTAGGAGTTAAGCGTGGAGAACTCCTACCGACCCCGCCGAACTTGCCTGTCAGTTCCGGGCAGCAATCCCAAGATGATCGAGAAGGCCAAGGGTCTACCCGCCGACGAAGTGTTCCTCGACCTGGAAGATGCGGTGGCACCAGATGCCAAGGCGCAGGCCCGCAAACAAGTCAGTGCGGCCCTGGCAAGCCCGGGGTGGGCGGGTCAGTTACGCGGTGTGCGGGTCAACGACTGGACGACACCGTGGACGCATGCCGATGTGATCGACGTGGTGTCGGCGGTCGCGTCCGCGCGCGACGGCCACCTTGACGTGATCGTGCTGCCGAAGGTGACCGACGCCAGCCACATCCATGCACTGGATCTGTTGCTGACCCAGCTGGAGCTGACCCACGGCCTGCCGGTCGGGCGGATCGGGGTCGATGCGCAGATCGAAGATGCCAAGGGGCTGACCAACATCGGCGCGATTGCGGGCGCGCCACGGGTACAGGCGCTGGTGCTCGGTCCGGCGGATCTGATGGCCAGCCTCAACATGCGCACCCTGGTGGTGGGCGAGCAGCCCGAGGGCTACGACGTCGGCGACGCCTATCACCACGTGCTGATGACCATCCTGGTCGCGGCGCGGGCGCACGGTATCGCGGCGATCGACGGACCGTACCTGAAGGTGCGTGACGTGGCGGCGTTCCGGCGGGTGGCCGGGCGTGCGGCGGCGCTGGGGTACGACGGCAAATGGGTGCTGCACCCTGATCAGATCGCGGCGGGCAACGAGATCTTCAGCCCCCGCCAAGACGAATACGACCGTGCCGAGCTGATTCTCGAGGCGTATGACTGGCATACCTCGAAGGCCGGCGGCGCCCGCGGAGCGGTGATGCTCGGTGACGAGATGATCGACGAAGCCAGCCGCAAGATGGCACTGGTGATCGCAGGCAAGGGCCGGGCGGCCGGGATGGCACGCGACGGCGAACGGTTTGTGCCGCCAGCCTAGGAGTTGACGTAAGGCGTGCTGCTGGCCGCCAGCACGATCAGGAACACGACGTACAGCACGTACAGCGCTATCACGACACTGCCCACGACGACCCCGGCGATCGCCAGCCCGTAGCCGTCCTGGCCGGTGCGCTTGGTTTCGCGCATCGCGATGATCCCGAGAATGATTCCGGCGATAGCGGGAAAACCGCACAGCAGGAAACCCACGACCGAGGTCACCAATGACGCGATGGCCTTGCCGTTGGTGCCCGGCGGTTTGAGGGGCCGGTACGGGTCGTAGGGATCGGCGGGGTAGCCCGGGGGGCCGGCGTAGCCGGGCGGCGGGTAGCTCGG
>FLQS01000065.1 GCA_900078375.1 uncultured Mycobacterium sp.
GGCCGCGAATGTCCTCCGCCGCCGGCAGCAGCACCGGGCGTGGGTTGCACCGCTCGGGGTCCCCGCCCGATTACGCTCCCGACCCCTGCTGACGGGAGGGGGTGGGTGGTGTCGCAAAAGTCCGCCGCGCGGCGGGGCCGGGTGGGGCGATACTGGTGGGATGCGCGTGGAGACGGTGTTGTTGGAAGCGTTGACCGCCGAGGATGGTCCGGTGGCTCAGGAGTGTGTGCGGTGGCTGGTCGAGGGCACCAGCCCGGCGCGGCCGGTGGTCGATGTCGCCTGGCCAGGCAGCGGAACGGACTAGGCGCGGAGGTTTACCCGGCTGGTGGCTCGGACGTGGGCGGCCGGAAGATGTAGGGCTGCCCGATATTCGGGCAGGCGGTGCCGACGTACTGGAGGCGGCATGAACACCGGCGCAGCGCGATGCCCCTTCCGTCGACGGAGATGAATTCCGCTCCGACTCGGCGGTGACGGTTACTTGGCTGTTCCCAACTCATCGGCGTGCGCGCTGACAGTGGGTTGCTAGGTGCTGGCCGGTAGGCCGGCGTAGTCGCTGATGTCGGCCAGGACGTCGGTCAAGGCGGTGAAGCGGCCGTAGCGCGGGCCGTTGGGTTCGATGTGCTCTCCAAGCCAGATCCCGATCACGGTGGCGGAGTTGCCGGGGCCGAGTTGCCAGACCGGTCCGCCGGAGTCGCCGGGAATGCTGCGGGGCATGCCCCTGGTCGTGAATTGGGTTCCGACCAGGCGGCTGTGCAGTTGGCCGCAGGCCACTCCGGTCTTGATGCCGTCGTGGCAGACCGGGCCGGTGGGGTCGGGTGCTGATAGGCCGCTGACCGGCATGCCGTACATGATGGGCAGCGAGCGGTTGGTGCCGAAGTCGATGAGGCCGTAGTCGTCGTCGAGTGCTTCATCGGCGTTGCCGACGGTGAGCACGAAGTGCCCGACCGCGCCGGTGGTGCGATCGGTGACCGAGCTGGATCGGTGGCCGTTGCAGTGCCCGGCGGTGATCCCGTATGCCGTGCCGGTGTCACGGTTGGTGAATGTGTAACCGAGCGTGCACATTTGCGCACCGTCTGCAGCGGTGGTCACCAGCTCGTCGCCGGGGGAGATGGTGGCCGTGTTCTGTGCCGCGGCCGGCGCGGCGCCGGTGCCGAGTAGGGCGGCGGCGGCAAGCAGCGCGCCGGCCAGGGTGGTCCGATCAATGCTCATGATGGTGTTCTGCTGTCGGGGTGTCGGCGTCGTGTGGGGTCGGTTCCATTATGGGCGGCTGCGGTGACAGCGTTCTGCACGAATTCGGCTGCGGTTGTGCAGCGTTTCGGCCCATGCTTGCGCGTGGCGTGCCGCGGCCCCGAGTGGTCGTGTGCGGTGAGCGACGGCGTCTCCGGCGTGGGTGTCGATCAGGATGTCGAGCTGGTGGGCCTGGGTGCGCGTGCTCATGACCGCGCGGCTTCGGGCTTGGTGGCGGCGTCGGCGCGGCGCCACAGGTCGGCCAGTTCGTCACGGATCGCGGCGAATTGCGCGGTGAGGTCGGCTCGGTCGGTGCCTTCGGCGGCCAGTTGCTGCATCCGGATCCCGCAGGTGTCGAATGCGCGGCGGTAGGCCTCGTCGAGGACCTCGCGGGCGTAGCTCGTGGCGGCCACGGTCGGGGCGAGGGCTTGGGAGTAGGCGTCGAAGAGGTAGGTCGCCAGTTGGCGGTGCTGTGTGGGCGTGGGCGCGGCGGTGGGGTCGAGTGCATCGCCGGCGGCGTGCCTGCGCCCGGCGGCCAACACGGTTGGTGGGGTGGGGGTGTCGCCGGCGTCGACGACGCGGCGGATCAGCTCGTAGGCCCATCGGGCTTGTGGTCGCCAGATCGCGGTGTCGGGCACCAACTCCAGCAGTGACCGGGCGGCGTCGGCGCTGAGCCACATCAGTGATCCGATCAGCTGGTGTTCGGCGCTGTACTCGTCGATGATCGCCTCGGCGCGCCAGTCGTCGACGACGTCGGGGGTGGCGGTGGCGAGGACGTCGACCGGGTCGGGGACGACTTCGAGCGCTGGGCGCTGGTGGGCGGCGGTCATGATGCGGTTACTCCCCACAGGATCAATGCGTAGAACCAGATGAGTGCGGCGGTCTGTTCGGCTGTGATGTTCTGCGGCAGTTCGGTTTCCACGGCGGCGGCCAGCTCGGCGGCGGCGATGGGGGTCTGCGCGTGGGCGGCGGTGACGGCGCTGTGGCGCAGTTGCTCGAGTACGTGCTGTGAGGGTCGGGGCACCTCGGCGTTGCCGGCGTCGGACAGTGCGGCGGCTTCGTGGAAGATGGTGCCGGCGCGGAAGCAGTAGCGGGCTTCGGCGCGTGCGGCGGTGAGCACGGCCATGGGGTAGCGGACCCCCGGATCGGTGTCACAGCCGTGGCGCCAGGTCGCTGTGTGATCGGCAGTCCAGCGCAGCGCGGCGTGTGCCGAATAGTAGTTTCCAACAACGGGTTTGCCCGCAGCGGTGGCGATGGTGGCGGTGCCGACGATTCGCGTGCCGCGATCATCGTCGGGCATCTGCAGCAGGGTGAAACGTGGGCACTCCCGGGTTCCCTGTTCCGTAGCGTGCAGGTACAGGTCTTCGGTGATCACGTGGGACATCAGTGCCTGGTGGGCGTCGGGAAAGTTGTCGTGGTCGGTGGTCTTAGCCGCCTCGGCGGTGGTGATGGTCAGCTCGTACACGGTGGGCTCCTCAACGGTGATGTGGGTGGCGGTCAGGCGGCGGCCGTGACCATGGACTTCAGCGCGTCAGGCCGGAATCCGCTGTGATGGTTGTCGGGGCCGGCGTAGACCACGGGGGCCTGGAGGTAGCCCAGGGACATCACGAAGTCACGGGCGTCGGAGTCCGCGGAAATGTCGACTGGCTGGTAATCGATTCCGGCCTTGTCGAGTGCGCGAAAAACGGCTTTGCATTGCACGCATGCGGGCTTGGTGTAAACGGTGATCGCATTCATTTCGGAGCCTTTCCGGGAGGTGTTCTACTATTTATTTTACCGCCATTTCGGCGTGTCGGCAACGCTTATTTGTGCATTTGCATTACGGTTTAGCGCCTTTTCTTGCCTGGCCATGGCGAGGCGGCTTTATGGCTGTAATCCACTGCGCTCCTGAGAGATACCAGCGTTGATGGTGCCCGATCTGGGCTGGGACATCCTTTCTTCCAGCCCTCATCGCACGCTTTTCATGACCGCTATAACCGGGGTTCGCGCAATGGTCCGGGCGAAACGTTTTCGGCGAGCGTCAGCGAGTGTTCTGACGAAAAGGTTTCGGGCCGTCAGGCCCTCTGTCCGCGGCCTTGCGCGGGACACGGCGGCGGTCACAATTCAAAGGCGATGAGGGATGGAGAAAAAAGAATTCAGCAACGCCGGAGGCGTTTCCGCTTCGCGGATTGCGATCGGGAAACACCGGGGGTGCCTGGTGGGCGGAGGGGGGTTCCCCGCCCACCAGGTCCCGGTCAGAGGGTTTGCAGCTGACGGAAGGCGTCGACCTTCATGGTTTCGACGCTACTGCCGGGGGTGACGGTGCGCACCGCCCGGGTTTCGGCGGCGGCGCGGCTGGTGCGGGCTCCGCGCACGGGCGCGAAGTGGTCGAAGTACTCGGTGACCGCGTTGTAGGCCGCCCACCTGGTGCCCGCGATGGGCGTGATGGTGGGGCTGGAGGTCCACAGTTTGACGATGCCGTTGGCCTGCTGCTGGCGGCTGCGGCGCGCGGTGGCGCTCGCAGCTGCGTCGTCGGCCTTCACCAGATGTGTTGCAAACGAGCGCATTTCCTCCAGTTCCATGGGCGCGGCGTAGAGCGTGGCGGCTTCGTTTTCGAATGCGTCCATGTAGCGCCAGGCCAACCCGAGCGCGGTGCGGGCCTCGTGGATCGCGGCCCCGGCCCCGGAGGTGTGGCGGATCCCAAATGTGGACTTCGCCCCGGCAATGGCTGCCGCCTGGGTGTTGGCGCACACGATCCGCACCGAGGTCAAAAGCAGCCGAAACTTGGAACTCCCGTCATGCGAATTCAGAGCCGCCAGATACCATTCCGTGGTGTCGGGGGTGCCGTCGTGGCCGGTGAACGTCATGGACTTGGGAAGTTTCATCGTTACGAACGTCTCTCGCCCGCCTTTGAGGGCGCCGGCTGTTTCGAAGTGCGCTCCGCTTTCGTCGGTGATGGCGTCGAGCACCGTGCAGGAGGCTTCATTTTGGACCGGCTCGTACTTGGTTCCCACCACTCCGAGGTAGTCGATTTGGCCGCTCACGATCGGGTTGTCGCGAACGGTGGCGAACATGTCGGGGACGGCGACCGGTGCCAGGGCGGTGACTCCGTCTGCGGTAATGATGGGCTCGCGGGGGATCACCAGCGGCATCTTGCGGACATTCCAGTTCGCCAGGTGTGCGGCCTCCATCACTTCCCGTCCGGTCATCGCGTGGCCGACCGAGGTACCGAGTCGGTGCCAGGCATCGGAACGCGAGTTGGCAAAGGAAGCAACGTTATTCGTGATATCGAGTTCGTGGGCCATGTCAGGGAACCTTTCGTGTGCGGGTGGTGAGCGGCGTCGGTGCCGCCCGTTCTTTTTGCCTTCCGGCATAGAGATCAAGAACCGGCGAAGGGCCGGGTGAGCAGCAAGGGATCTGGCGCAGCGTTTCCCGTGAGCGCAGCGAACGTGGTGGGAAACGGTGCGAGCCGCAGGCCGCAGCAGAGCCCTTGTGCGGCCGGACCGCCGGTTTAAGATCGAGAGCCGGAAGGAAAACAGATCTTTCAATGAATTCAGCAGCGCCGCAGGCGTTTCCGTCTGAGGTGGGTGGTGGTGGGGTTGCGGGTCCGAGCGGGCTCCGCAACCCCACCACGTGGTCACCTACTCCTGTTAGGCGGCGGTCTCGGGTGCGTCCTGTTCCTCGGGCGTGGGTTCGGTGTCCTCTTGCTCTGGTGTGGACAGGGTGCCCTCGTACACGTCGTCGTCGCTGAGTTCGCCGGTGATGACGCGTTCGACGTCGGCCAGCTGGTAGCCGTTCGCGGCCAGGAAGGCCAGGTAGTCCGTGGCCCGCACGCTGTTGCCGTAGCCGCTGCGACCGCCGCCGCGCCAGGAGTCCTTGGGGGTACGGGCCTCCAGTGCGCCGAGCACGACACCCAGGATGAGGACCTGGGCGCGGGCGTCGCCGGTGGGCGGCAGATCGGTGACCAGGGAGTGCACTGTTGCGCCGCCGGTGGTCCCCAGCAGCTCGGCGGTGGTGTGCGCGCCGTGGTAGTCGCCGATCAATGCGGGCTCACGGGTGAGGCAGTCCGCGACGAAGAGCGCGGCACCCTTGGGTGCGGTCTTGCGTTGGAGCAGCTTGGTCACGAAGTCCCGGCGGACCTCCATGGCGGCGTCTCCGAGCCGGTTGAGCGCGATCACCTTGCGCCGTTCCCTGCGTTGGGCCTCGCTGGCTTCCTCGGCCAGCGCCTTTTCACGGGCCGCTCGCATCTCGCCGTCCTGGTCGCTGTCGAGGTCGACGGCGTTCCCGTCCTGGTCGGCGGCGGGGGTGCCGAGCCCGGCGTTACGGCTGAACCACGCGTCGAGGGTGAATCCTGCGGCGCTGTAGTCCAGGCAGTGGAAGGTGGGCACGAACACCACGCCGTCTGTGACGGTGTTGAAGTGCCGCATGCCCTCGACCGGGGTGGCATCCGGCGTGTTTTCGGTGTCCCAGTCGATGGTGGATTCATCGACCGCTTCGCCGGTCTCGGCGTCGACCCAGGCTTCTTCTTCGGCCACCAGCACGGCCCATTGCGCGGGGTCGGTGACAGCCGCGTCGGTGACGCGTTCGCCGTCTGCGGTACGCAGGTAGCGCAGCTCCACGCATCCGGCGTCCCAGCGGGGTTTCTCATCGAGGATGGTGAATCCCTTTTCCCGCCAGTGGGCTTCGGCCTTGATCTGTGCTTGCCAGCTGATCTGTTCCTCACGCAGCTGGGCCACCACGTGGTCGAAGCGGCCCGTTCCGGCGGCGTGGGTGAGCCGGTCCAGAGCGCCGGGCAGTGATTCGAACTCGGTCAGCGCGGCGGCTTCGGCCAGGCTGAGCTGGCCGGTGTCCAGTGCGGTCTTGGCCGCCGCTGACTTGCCGACCGTCTCGGCGGCTTTGACGGTGTCCTTCTTGACCGAGAGCTTCTTGGCTACACGGGAAACCGACACCCCGGCGTCGAGCAATTGCTGGATTCCACGGGCGCGCTGGGCCTCGGTCAGTTCGCGGCGCTGGTCGTTTTCCACGATTTGCTCGGTCACCCGCTCGACCAGATCGTCGCCAGGTGCCAGTGGTCGCACGTAGACCGGCACGGTGGCCAGGCCAGCGGCCCGTGCTGCGAGGGTGCGGCGCTGGCCGGCCCGTACGAGGGTCTGCCCGTCTGCGGTCCGCACGGCGGCGATCGGCTGCAGGACGCCGTGTTCGGTGATGCTGGCGATGAAGTCGGCGTCGATGTCGGCCTCGTCGCGCACGTTGGTGTCCACGACCAAGGTGGTGGGGTCGAGGTGTTCCAGCGTGCCGATCGCGTCGGCGTCGTGGTTGCTCTCGGTGGTGTTGTTGTCGGTCATTTCCGTACCTTTCTCGGTTGGGCGTCCCTGGGATGCCGCCCGTTCTTTTTGCCTTATGGCCCTGAAGATGTAGGCCGGTAAAGCCGTGGGAGCCGCAAGGTCCCGGGCAGAAAGTTCGCCGCCGGGAGCGCAGCGACCGAGTCGGGGAGTTTCTGCGCCGTAGGCCAAGCGCAGCGCCGCCGGTGGCCTTGCGGCGATCCGGCGCCGGCCTATCGTCGGAAGGGCATAAGGCAATGAAAGATGCTTATTTGCAGCGCTTTCTACCGCGCGCTGCTTCCTGCAGTGTCGGACCCTGCGCTACGGACTACAAATCCAGAAAACGGGAGCGGCGACGAAACCCGGCCGCGACGATGGCGTGCACGTTGTGCCACGCGCTGAGCCGGGCGCCGCGGTGAGCTGTAGTGCTCTTAGCGGGCCGTGCGCGGCGTGACGGCGACGTGGCGGCCACCGCTGGCACTGCCGGGCCACGGGACGTGCGGTGAGCCCGGGAGGCAACGACTTCGGCTCGCGGCTCACGGCCCGCGGCGGCCCACCGCTGCGCAGCCCCGGGATTGTTCACGAGTGGGCTGCCCACCAGGTGTAGAGCTGGTTCGCGTCCTGGGATTGGGTGGTCGCCAGCAGCAGTTGCGGGTCATTGGTCCATGCGACCAGCGGGCGTCCGTCGCCGATGCCGCAAAAGACGGTCCCCTGGGTGACGGCCGGGGTGGCCAGATGTCGCCACGGGCCCGGGCTCTGGATGTTGCCGCTACAGATCACCGGGCGCGCTGAGGTGATGACGCGTTGCAGAGCGGCGCGTAGATCCTCGGGTGTGCGTGCCAGGGCGTAGGTCGCGCTGGCGGGCCCGCCGGGGTCACTGTTGGGCCCGCAGGACAGGACCGCGGCCACCCCGGGGTCGGCCACCGGCGCGGGCCGGCAGGTGCCGGGGGAGTAGCCCGCGGGCAGCAAGCTCGTCAGGCGCGCGAGGTCCTCACGCGCCGGCGCAGCCTGGGCAGTGGTGACTGCCGGGCTGGGCACCGCCGGGTCGGGCGCCGAGGCCGGCAGCACCAGCCACACCACGGCGGCGATGACGGTGACGATCGCGGCGATGCCGGCGGCGATAATTAGGGGTCTGGTCGCCGTGACCGGCCGGGGGCGGGCTTGGATCGGCGTGGCGACGGCAGCATGGGCCGCCGCTGCGAGTTGCCCGGCCGTCGCATATCGGTGGGCAGGGTCCTTCGCCAGGGCGGTGGAGATCACCCCGTCCAGTCGCGAGTCCGCCCAGGGCAGGAACTCCGAGGGCCGCGGTGGGGTCTGCCGTAGATGGGCGGTGATGGTGTCGGCCATGCTGCCGTCGACCCGGAACGGATATCGGCCCGTGAGGAGCCGAAAGAGGGTGCAGCCCAACGAGTACACGTCGGCGCGGCCATCGACGGGGCCACCGGTGATCACCTCGGGAGCGGCGTAGGCCAGGCTTGCCACCATGGGGCTGTCGGCGGGGTCACCGCTCTGGGCTGTCAGCGCGGCGCCGAAATCGCTGAGCACGACGCGCTCCTCGCCGCCGCGCTCGCCGAGCAGAATGTTGGACGGTTTGACGTCCTGGTGCACCACGCCGCGGCGGTGGGCGTCATCGAGCACCTTGGCCACCTCGTCGACAATGCGCAGCGCCCGCGCGGGAGGCATCGCACCGGATCGCAACGCGGCCTCGGCGTCGGTGCCGCTGATGTATTGCATGGCGATCCACAACTGACCGTCCTCGGTCACTCCGCGGCCGTAGACCGCCACGATGTTGGGGTGCCCGAGCCGGGCGGTGGTATCGCCTTCGTGCACGAATCGAGCACGCAGCGCCGGGTTTTCGGCGAGCTCGGCGGGGAGCACCTTGAGTGCCGTCCACTGCGGCAAACTCGGGTGGTGGGCGAGGTAGACCGTGCTCATGGCGCCGCCTCCGAGAACCCGCTCGATGCGGTAGCCGGCAATGGAGGCCGGTAGGTCCGGCGGTGCCGGTGTCACCGGCTGGCCGCCGGCCGCCGGCGGCGCCTCTGCGATGGGGCGTTGCCGTGCCGCCTCGTCATCTGCTGACGGCGGGTTCATTTTTTGGCCAGCAATTCGCGCAACGTAGGCAGAACCCGTTGATCTTTGGGGCGGTTGGCGGCTTGTTTGGAGCGGATCACATCGCCCAGGGACGCGATCTCCACGGTGCTGGCGTAGAGCTCGGCCTGGGCGGCGCCGCGATGCAAGTCGGAGTAGCCATGGGTACCTGCGGGCTGAAAGGCGATGTCGAGATCGCCGGCGTCGGTCACCAGGTTCCAGGTCTGGGCACCGGCCAGGGCTTGAGCGTCGCAGGTGAACGGCAGGCCCTCCGGCACGGATTCGGTCCGGATCCGCGCGTTCAGTTCCCGTAGCGCGGCCGCGAGCCGAGTGAGATTGGCTCCGTCGGTGTCGGGGGTGATGTCGGCGTCCTCGGTGGGGAACGGCGATCCGTGGAACACCGCGGCGAGGCCGCCGATCAACACGTAGACCACCCTGTGGCGATGCAGGGTCGCGAATAGCCGCTCGAGGTCGAGATCCACGTCAGGACGACCTCCCGGCGCGGCGGAGCGTGCCGAGCTGACGGATCACCTTGGCATGGCGATTCAAACGTTGCTGGCCCGAGAGCTCAGTCAGGCGGGCCGCTTGGGCCATGTCGCTGTCGTCGCGCTCGACGACATGGAATTCCAGATCCAACCCGCACAGACGAATAAGGCGGACGACGTCATCGAGGCTGACCGCACTGCGGCCGGCTTCCCAGCGCGCGATAGCGGGCTGCAGAAGGCCGGCCCTGCCGGCTAGCTCCGCCTGCGTCAGGCCTGCACGCTGCCGCGCTTCACGGATCAACTGAGCGCCATAGGGAGCCATACCCTCTACTATAACAGAATCGTTATACCCATGAATGGGTGACGTCGACCGGCTACAGATGGTGTGACGCCTACGCTCGCAGCCGCTGAGATCGTGCGTCTACCATCGAACGCATGTTCGACAACTGGGATATCGATGCTGCATATCCCACCCTGTTCTTGGTGGACCGGATGGTGATGGTCGACCTGCAAGCAGCCTTCCCCGCCCTTGGGCGCCGGATGGATGGCGTGCCCATGTGGTGCCGCGCCGGCGGTTTACGGTTGGAGCCGTATCTGCCGGGGCGCCAGATCGCTTGGGTGCGCCGATTTTCTCTGCACTTGTCAACTAGCCAGCTGACCAGTGAAGGAGGGGCTGGGCGCCGGCAGCGCCGACGCGAGCTATTCGAATGCCACGCGTTGGGGGGTGGCCCGTGGGGCGGCCGGGACGCCCACGAAGCGTTCCAGCAGCCACCCGAAGGCGAGGGCGATGGTGCCCCATACCAGCGTTTGGTTGAGGATTGAGTACCAGCGGAACTTCCAGAGCACGTCGGGGTCGAAGCCCGGGTAGACGATTTGCCCGGGGGCCACGGTGTGGCCGTCGATGGTCAGGGGTGTGGAGAGGATGTTGGTGATCGGTTGTGGGGTCTCGGTGGCGGCGCGGGCGAAGCCGAACTGGTTGGCCGCATCCACGTTGGCCTGCAAGTCGCCCAGCGAGGGCAACAACCCGATCAACGCGCTGAACACGATCAGAAACCCGGCGGCACTGATCGCCGCGGCGCCCCCGGCCCTGAAGCGCCGCACCATCATCCGGAACAGATAGACGGTCAAGCCGAGGAGGATCAGTGATGCGGCCACCATCGTCAGATACAGGTGGCCGCGGGTTTCGATCGTGAAGGTGTGCCCGATGGCAGGCGGGTTTGCCGGGTACTTCACGAACGGCAGCAGGAACACCCCGAGGAACCCGAATCCAGCGATCAGCCACACCAGGGTGCGGGGGCGGAGGTGCACCCGGCCGTGCAGCGCGACGTAGGCCACGGCCACCAGCGCGCCCATCGCGGCGGAGAACGCGATGATGCCGGTGGCGATGCCAAAGGTGGACTGAACGGTGCGGGAAATGATTTCCGGGCCGTCCATGCCAGGCATGCCGCCCGCTGCTTGGTTGAGCTTGTCGAGGATGTCGTCGCGGCCGGATTCGTAGTCGATGGCCTGATTGATCACGGGCTCGGCGAAGATCCGGGCGAAGGCGAACCCGAGAATGCCGGCGATCGCACCGGCCAGGGCGCCCCGAAGGACGATGCGCAGTTCCATGTGTGGCTCTCGCTGCTCAGTGGCAGGGGAATCCGAGGAGATGCCGGGAGTCGTGGACCCATTCGTGGACCACCATGGTCTTGCCGAATACCGAGGTCATGCCCTCGTCGACCCCGACGAAGTAGTACGCCAACAGCGCCAGGAAGACGGTGATCGAGAGCATGACGACTACTCGACCCCGCGAGATGGCCTCGGGTGAGACGTGAACTCTCGGGCCTGACGCGGGGATTGAAGCGGTGGACATGGTGGCCTCCTCTAGGGATGTTGCGTCCCTGTTCGTGGGTGGATGGCGTGACGGCGAGGTATCTGACTGACCGCGACGAATATGTCGTGGCTCACAGTGGCGCAACCGTCCCGGAATTTCACCGGCTTCCCTGCACCGTCACACGTAAGCGCAAGTTAGCGTAAACCTTCGACCGCGACCAGGCGCTTTACCTGGCAACAGACTGTGCGTCCGGGGCTGTGAGATGTGCGCGACACGTGAAACAACCGCGCCGTGAGGGCGAGGCGGGGGCCGGCCGACGCTAGCGGTCACCGGTCGTCGACTGATCGTGTCGTGCACCAGGTGGATACGGCAGGTTGCTGCTACTTTGGGGATCGACGTGGACGGGCCGCCCCACGTAGGGGAACGCACGCTGCGGGCAGGCCGCTCGGTCGCAGATCCGGCATCCCGCGCCGATCGGTGTGGCGGCGTCCTGGTCGGTGAGATCGATTCCCACGGAGTACACGAGTTTGGTCGCGTGGGCGAGGTCGCACCCCAGCCCTATCGCGAAGCTCTTCTGTGGCCCGAGGTAGCGGCTCACTGGCGCGTCGGTGGTCCTGGCGATCCAAAAGTAGGAGCGGCCGTCGGGCATCTGCGCTACCTGGGTGAGGAATTGCCCGGGCCTGGCGAATGCGTGGTGTACCACCCAGAGTGGGCAGTTCCCTCCGACGCGTGAGAAGTGAAAGGCTGTCGCGGACTGACGTTTCGAGATGTTTCCGGCGCTGTCTGTGCGGACGAAGATGAACGGCACCCCGCGGGCGTCGTGGCGTTGCAGCGTGGAGAGTCGGTGGCAGATGGTTTCGAAGCCCACCTCGAATCGCCGTGCCAGCTGGTCGACGTCGTAGCGGAGGCCTTCAGCCGCGGACAGGAACAACCGGTACGGCAGGAGCAGCGCCCCAGCGAAATAGTTGGCCAGCCCGATCCGCGCCACGTCGCGAGCCTCGGAACTCAGCTGATCGTCGGCGGCGGCGACCGCATCGATGAGGTCGGAGTGCAACAGCATCGCGAGCTGGGTGGCGAGCTGAAATGCTCGCTGTCCCGGCAGGAGCCACCGCGCGACGAACACGGTGCAGGTGGCGGGCTGGTAGCGACGTTTCTCATTGGGCCCCAGCACATCACCGTCGTCGACGCGCACGATGATCCCGAACTCCTCGACCAGGACGGCGGCTAGCTGCTCGTCCATGCCGCCGACCCGTAGGCCGTGTTTGGCGACGAGATCTTCGGCGGCACGGTCGAGTTCGTCGACGTAGTTGCGCCGGTCGTAAAAGAAGTCGCGCACCTCCTCAAAGGGCATCGGTTGCTGGCCGCTGGACTGGACGTCGAGGTTGGCGCGGCCGTGCACAGTCTCGAGTTCGGCGGTCGCGTCGTGCAGCCGACGGTGCAGGTTGACCATCGTCTGCCCGACCTCGGGCATGCGCGCGACCAGTTCCTCGATCTGAGCGGCGGTAGCACTGCCGTCGGCGAGGATGTCGCGTAGGTCCGACACCAGTCTGGCGTCGGTGTCGGCGGCGAAGTAGTGGGTGGGCAGGTCGAAGCGGTCCGACAGCGCCAGCAACACGGGGACGGTGATGGGCCGCTGGTCGTTTTCGAGTTGGTTGACGTAGCTCGTCGACAGGCCGAGGACACGCGCCAGCGCGACCTGCGTGAGGCCCCTTTCGTCCCTCAGCCGTCTCAGGCGGGCTCCCGCGAACGTCTTCGCCACCAGGAAAACTGTATCCGACTCGGCTTACACAATATTCGCAAAACAGGTCGATAATGGACACAAGATTACGCATTTACAGGGTCTTTCGTGCTCACTAGGGGCTGCGTACTGTGCGGATCATGCCTGAACACGACGTCAAGACCCGCCGCAGCGCGGAGGACTTCCCGCGCTCGGAACACCTCGCGTGGAAGATCGCGGAAATCGCCGCCGACCCCGTGCCGGTACCGGCGCAGACCGAGGCGATGGTCGTCAACCGCATCATCGACAACGCTGCGGTGTCGGCGGCGTCGGTGATCCGCAGACCGGTGACGGTGGGACGGGCCCAGGCGTTCGCCCACCGGACCCGCCATGGAGCGAGCGTCTTCGGCGTCGACGGCACGGTCTCTGCGGAGTGGGCGGCGTGGGCCAATGGCGTCGCGGTCCGCGAGCTGGATTTTCACGACACCTTCCTGGCCGCCGAGTACTCCCATCCCGGCGACAACATCCCGGCCCTGGTGGCCGTGGCGCAGCAGTTGGGTGTGCGCGGCGCTGACCTGATCCGCGGCATAGCCACCGCCTACGAGGTCCAGATCGACCTGGTCAAGGGAATCTGTTTGCACCAGCACAAGATCGACCATGTCGCGCACCTCGGTCCGTCGGTCGCCGCGGGCCTGGGCACCATGCTGCGCCTGGACCCGGAGACCATCTACGCCGCCGTCGGGCAAGCCCTGCACCTGACGACCGCCACCAGGCAGTCCCGCAAGGGCCTCATCTCCAGCTGGAAGGCGTTTGCGCCGGCCTGGGCGGGCAAGGTCGCCATCGAGGCCGTCGACCGCGCCATGCGGGGAGAGGGATCACCCGCCCCGATCTGGGAAGGTGAGGACGGCGTCGTCGCGTGGCTACTCGCCGGCCCGGAGCACACCTATCGGGTGCCACTGCCCGGCCCGGGGGAGCCCAAGCGGGCCATCCTGGACAGCTACACCAAGGAACATTCCGCGGAGTATCAGAGTCAGGCGCCCATCGACCTGGCCCGCCGAATGCGCAGCCGGATAAGTGATCTCGACCAGATCGAGTCGGTCGTGCTGCATACCAGCAACCACACTCATGTGGTGATCGGAACCGGGTCCAACGATCCGCAGAAGTTCGACCCCGACGCCTCACGGGAGACCCTCGACCACTCGGTCATGTACATCTTCGCCGTCGCCCTGCAGGACGGCACCTGGCATCACGAAAGGTCCTACGCACCCGAGCGTGCCCACCAAGCCGACACCATCGACCTGTGGCGCAAGATCTCCACCGTCGAGGACGCCGAGTGGACCCGCCGTTACCACTCGACCGACCCGAGCGAGAAGGCCTTCGGCGCCAGAGCTGTCATCACGCTGAAGAACGGCGACACCATCGTCGACGAGCTCGCCGTCGCCGATGCGCACCCGCTCGGCGCCCGCCCGTTCGACCGTGAACAGTACGTGGCCAAGTTCACCGAACTCGCCGATGGCGTCGTGGAAGCCGAAGAGCAGCAACGGTTCTTGGACGCAGTCGACAATGTCTCAGGGCTCAAGGCGGGGGCACTCGGTGCGCTGAACGTCCGGGTCGACCCCCGGGTGCTCGACAAGGCTCCCACGATTCCGTCAGGAATCTTTCGATGAGCGGCCTGCTCGCGTCGGTCACACCCGCCGCCGACAAGCGTGCTCACTTTCGGGCAGCGCTGGATTCAGGACACCTCCAGCGCTTTCCGGGTGCCTTCTCGCCCCTGGTGGCCACACTCATCGCAGACATCGGTTTCGACGGTGTCTACGTGTCGGGTGCCGTGCTGTCGGCAGATCTCGGTCTACCCGACATCGGTCTGACGACACTGACCGAAGTGGCCTCCCGCGGTGCGCAGATCGCGTCGGTCACCGACCTCCCCACCCTCATCGACGCCGACACCGGGTTCGGCGAGCCGATGAGCGCGGCACGGACCGTCACGGTGTTGGAGGACGCCGGGCTGGCGGGTTGTCACTTCGAGGACCAGGTGAACCCGAAGCGGTGCGGCCACCTCGACGGCAAGGCCGTCGTCCCGACCTCGGAGATGGTCCGACGACTGCGCGCCGCGGTATCGGCCCGGCGGGACCCCAACTTCGTCATCTGCGCCCGCACCGACGCCGCGGCCATCGAGGGGGTGCCCGCGGCCATCGAACGTGCCAAGGCTTACACCGACGCTGGAGCCGACCTCATCTTCACCGAAGCCCTCACCGCAGCAAGCGAATTCGAACGGTTCCGAGCGGCGATCGATACCCCACTGCTGGCCAACATGACCGAGTTCGGCAAGTCCGACTTGCTGAACGCCGCCGTGCTGGCCGACATCGGCTACAACGTCGTCATCTATCCAGTGACCGCATTGCGGTTGGCCATGCACGCGGTCGAGATCGGCCTGCGCGAAGTCCATTCGGCCGGAACGCAATCAGGTCTTCTCGACCGCATGCAACACCGCGCCCGACTCTACGAATTGCTGCGCTACACCGAGTACAACCAGTTCGACTCCGACATCTATAACTTCGCGTTGCAAGGAGTGACACCGTGACGCTCACGGCCGAACCGACGGACAAGCCCCACATCTACAAGGGATTGGCCGGCGTCGTCGTCGACACCACCGCCATCTCCAAGGTGGTCCCAGAGACGAACTCCTTGACCTATCGCGGCTATCCCGTGCAGGACCTCGCCGCGAACTGCAGTTTCGAGCAGGTGGCCTACCTGCTGTGGCACGACGAACTCCCCACCGAGGGCCAGCTGCAGCTGTTCAGCCAGCGCGAACGGGCGAGCCGCGGCCTGAACCGATCGATGCACTCGCTGCTGGCCAAGCTGCCCGATACCTGCCATCCGATGGACGTCGTGCGCACCGCGATCAGTTACCTCGGCGCCGAGGACCCAGACGAGGACAACAGCTCCGAAGCGGCGAACTACGCCAAATCCCTTCGTATGTGGGCGATTCTGCCTACCATCGTGGCCGCCGACATGCGCCGTCGCCGCGGGCTGGAGCCGATCGCACCCCACCACGGGCTGGGCTATGCGGAGAACTTCCTCCACATGTGCTTCGATACGGTGCCCGAACCGGTGATCGTCGAAGCCTTCGAGCAGTCGATGACGCTGTACGCCGAGCACAGCTTCAACGCCTCCACGTTCGCGGCCAGGGTCGTCACCTCCACCCAGTCCGACATCTACAGCGCCGTGACCGCGGCGATCGGCGCACTGAAGGGATCGCTACATGGCGGGGCCAACGAAGCGGTCATGCACGACATGATCGAGATCGGAACCGGCGACAAAGCCTCGGAATGGTTGCACGGCAAGCTCTCCCGCAAGGAGAAGGTCATGGGCTTCGGACACCGCGTCTATCGCAACGGAGACTCGCGAGTGCCCACCATGAAAGCGGCCCTAGAACGTGTGGTCGCTGCCCGCGGCGGCCAGCAGTATCTCGACATCTACCGCACGTTGGAGAGCGGAATGCTGGCTACCACCGGCATCAAACCGAACCTCGACTTCCCGACCGGCCCCGTCTACCACCTCATGGGATTCGACATCCCCAGCTTCACGCCGATCTTCGTGATGAGCCGCATCACCGGGTGGACCGCCCACATCATCGAGCAGGCCGCCTCCAACGCCCTGATCCGGCCCCTGAGTGACTACTCCGGCCCACCCCAGCGCGCACTTGCCTGAACCCATGATCTCCAAACTGCTGGTCGCCAACCGTGGCGAAATCGCCATCCGCGCGTTCCGCGCCGCCTACGAAATGGGCATCTCAACGGTCGCGGTGTACCCCTACGAGGATCGAAACTCGATACACCGGCTCAAGGCCGACGAGTCCTACCAGATCGGTGAGATCGGTCATCCGGTCCGTGCCTACCTGTCGGTCGCCGAGATCGTCGAGACCGCGACAAGAGCTGGCGTGAGCGCGATCTACCCGGGGTACGGGTTCCTCTCGGAGAACCCCGAGCTGTCCCGCGCGTGCGCCGCCGCCGGGATAATCTTCGTCGGCCCGGGCGCGGACCTGCTCGAACTGACCGGTGACAAATCCCGCGCCATCGCCGCGGCACGCGAGGCCGGGCTGCCGGTGCTGGCGTCATCGGCCCCCTCAACCTCGGTCGAGGAACTGTTGGCGGCCGCCGAGTCCATGCAGTTCCCGCTCTTCGTAAAGGCCGTCGCCGGTGGCGGTGGGCGTGGAATGCGCCGAGTCACAGCATATTCTGGTCTGCGCGAGGCGATCGAGGCGGCCAGCCGCGAGGCATCCTCGGCGTTCGGCGACGCGACGGTGTTCCTCGAACAGGCGGTGATCAACCCTCGCCACATCGAGGTACAGATCCTCGCCGACATCCACGGCAACGTGATTCACCTCTACGAGCGCGACTGCAGCCTGCAGCGGCGCCACCAGAAGGTCGTCGAGCTGGCACCCGCCCCGAACCTCCCCGAGGCACTGCGGGACAGGATCTGCGCCGACGCGGTCGCCTTCGCCCGACGCATCGGCTACACCGGCGCTGGGACGGTGGAGTTCCTTCTCGACGAGCAAGGACGGTACGTCTTCATCGAGATGAACCCGCGGATCCAAGTCGAGCACACCGTCACTGAGGAGATCACCGACGTCGACCTGGTGGCCAGCCAGCTGCGGATCTCCGCCGGAGAGACCCTGCAGGATCTCGGCCTCCAGCAAGAGTCCATTCAGGTGCGCGGCGCGGCACTGCAATGCCGGATCACCACCGAAGACCCAGCCAACGGCTTTCGGCCCGACACCGGCCGCATCACCGCCTACCGGACACCCGGCGGCGCGGGCATCCGGCTCGACGGCGGCACCCATCTGGGTGCCGAGATCAGTGCGCACTTCGACTCCATGCTGGTGAAGATGACCTGTCGTGGCAGGGACTTCCCGACCGCGGTACGCCGGTCCCGCCGCGGTGTTGCCGAATTCCGGATTCGCGGGGTGTCGACGAACATCGGCTTCCTGCAGGCTGTTCTGGACGATCCCGACTTTCAGGCAGGAAGAATCACCACGTCGTTCATCGACGAGCGACCACACCTCCTGACCGCCCGACCACCATCCGCGGACCGTGGCACCAAGATCCTCACCTACCTCGCCGACGTCACCGTCAACCAACCGCACGGCCCGCGACCCTCCACGGTCTACCCCCACGACAAGCTGCCCGACGTCGATCTCACCATCACGCCGCCACCCGGATCGCGACAACGACTTCGGGCACTTGGTCCCGAGAATTTCGCCCGTGCGTTGCGTGATCAGGACGCCGTGGCCGTTACCGACACCACCTTCCGCGACGCCCACCAGTCGCTGCTGGCCACCCGGGTACGCACCAGCGGGCTGGTGACCGTGGCGCCCTACATCGCCCGGCTCACCCCGGAACTGCTGTCCATCGAATGTTGGGGCGGCGCCACCTACGACGTCGCGCTGCGGTTCCTGAAGGAAGACCCGTGGGAGCGCCTCGCCGCGTTGCGGGAAGCGGTCCCCAACATCTGCTTGCAGATGCTGCTGCGTGGCCGCAACACCGTGGGGTACACCCCGTACCCGAATGTCGTGACTACGGCGTTCGTGCAGGAGGCGACCGACACGGGAATCGACGTCTTCCGGATCTTCGATGCCCTCAACAATGTCGAGTCGATGCGCCCCGCCATCGACGCGGTCTGTGAAACCGGGTGCACCGTAGCCGAAGTCGCAATGTCCTACACCGGCGACCTGTCCGACCCGGCTGAGAACCTCTACACCCTGGACTACTACCTCAAGCTCGCCGAACAGATCGTCGACGCCGGTGCGCACGTGCTCGCGATCAAGGACATGGCCGGGCTGTTGCGGGCACCCGCCGCCCACACCCTGGTCACCGCATTGCGCAGCCGGTTCGACCTGCCGGTGCACGTGCACACCCACGACACCCCCGGCGGGCAACTGGCCACCTACGTGGCGGCGTGGCAGGCCGGTGCCGACGCCGTCGACGGGGCCGCAGCGCCACTGGCCGGCACCACCAGCCAGCCCGCCCTGTCCTCGATCGTCGCCGCAGCCGCACACACCGACCACGACACCGGACTGTCACTGCGCGCCGTCTGCGAGCTCGAACCGTACTGGGAGGCATTGCGAAACGTGTACGCGCCCTTCGAATCCGGACTGCAGGCACCGACCGGACGCGTCTATGAGCACGAGATTCCCGGCGGTCAACTCTCCAACCTCCGCCAACAGGCCCTCGCGCTGGGCCTCGGCGACAGATTCGAACAGATCGAGGCCAACTACGCCGCCGCCGACCGAATACTTGGCACGCTGGTCAAGGTGACACCGTCATCCAAGGTCGTCGGGGATCTCGCCTTGGCGCTCGTCGGCGCCGGAGTCGACGCCGACGAATTCGCCAACGACCCAGCGCGCTTCGACATCCCCGACTCGGTAATCGGCTTCCTGGGTGGTGAACTGGGCGATCCCCCCGGCGGGTGGCCGGAACCACTGCGCACTAGGGCGCTTGCCGGCCGGTCAGCGGCCACACCGCCTGCAGCACTCAGCACCGACGACGAAGCCGCCCTCGCCGCCGTTGGCCCGAGACGTCGGATGAGACTGAACCAGTTGCTCTTTCCTGGACCGACACGCGAATTCGTGTCGCACCGCGAGGAATACGGGGACACCTCGCAGCTGTCAGCCAATCAGTTCTTCTATGGATTGCGCCGCGACGACGAACACCGGGTACAGCTGGAGAAGGGTGTCGAGCTGCTCATCGGCCTGGAGGCGATCTCCGAGCCCGACGAGCGCGGTATGCGGACGGTGATGTGCATCATCAATGGACAGCTGCGGCCCGTGGCGGTGCGTGACCGCAGCATCGCCAGCGACGTCCCCTCCGCGGAGAAGTCCGATCGAGCCAACCCCGACCACGTCGCCGCCCCTTTCTCCGGGGTCGTCACGCTCGGTGTCAGCGTCGGAGAGTCGGTGCATGCAGGGCAGACCGTGGCGACCATCGAGGCGATGAAGATGGAAGCCGCCATCACCGCGCCCAAAGCGGGCAGAGTCGAACGGATCGCGGTGACCCCGACCGCGCACGTCGAAGGCAGCGACCTACTCATGGTGATCTCGTGAGCCGCAATCACCGCCGACTGACGCGCTAGTACTGCCGGGTGTTGTCGTCTACTTCGATGCTGGTCGAAAGATGAACGACGCGAGCGCTTTCGGCGGCGGCGCGAGACCAGGCCCGCCGTCGAGGAGCCACGTGGCGATGCCAGCTTCTGCGGCCGCGTCGAGGACGTAACCG
The DNA here is from genome assembly GCA_900078375.1 of uncultured Mycobacterium sp. Taxonomy (GTDB): domain Bacteria; phylum Actinomycetota; class Actinomycetes; order Mycobacteriales; family Mycobacteriaceae; genus Mycobacterium. Next base: position 19,905 of record FLQS01000065.1, read on the forward strand.
AGCCACACAGGACGGCCGCCGACGCGATGCCCGCGTTTCGAGGGCGAGACCACCACGACGTTGGACCGTTCGCACGGTCCGAGGCAGTCGCTGACGCGTAGGTTGCCAATGCCCTCGACCCGGTTGCGCAGGTTGGCCAGTCGGGCGTCGTGGTCGATCGTCGGGTGCTTCTTCACCGTGCCGCAACAGCATCCGCGGCACACGGTGACGGTCGGCTTGGACTGATCCAGTGCCACTGTCGTCGATCCTGTCGGTTGTGGTTACAGGCGGCTGTCACGTGTTGGCGGATCGTGGTGTCGGCGGTGACCAGTAGTCGAGCATCTCGGCGAAGGTGTCGAATGCCGCGACGTTGATGCCGTAGGTCGCTTCGAGGTGAATGCTCAACGGGAAACCCAGGTCCGCCACACCGTCGATCACCCGCTTGTACAAGTCGACCGTCAGTTGGCGGCGCTTGAGGGGTTCGGTGCGGGCCAAGGTCTTGACGAAGTCCTGCTCAGCGGCAACGGCTGCATTGCCCGGGTCCTGGATCAGCCAACTGATCAGGCCGACAGAATGTTCGAGCGTCGGCACGAAACCGAAGGACAGCAGGACCTCCGGACGATGATCTGTCGTGTTCGCGAAGTCGGTCAGGAAGCCCACGATGGCGTCGGAGTACAACAGCTGTGTCATGCCGTAGGTGGCGCCGCGATCGCACTTGAACTCGAACCGCCCATTTTCACCCTCGCGGGTGGGAATGAGGATGACACCGCGGTGATCCAGCAGGTCCTCGTAGATCGCCAGTGCATCGGTTGGGGCGACGCCCGCACCGTCGCCGTCGTTCATCGTGCGGGGCACCCCGACGAAGGCGATGCCATCGATCCCGGCGGTGCGCAAATCGACCACGCGCTGCCGCAACGCTGGTTCGTCCAGGAAGGCCGTTACCTGCGTGCACAACCCGCGCACGCCGGGCAGTTCCGGCGTGATCAGGGACCAGAAGTCCAGGACGTCGAGCTTGGGTTTCATCTCGACCGGTCGACCGTCGTCCTCCTCGATCATGCCGGGGATCATCACATGCCCGATCACCCCGTCGAGGCCCGATTCCAGGGAAGCCTTCACCACCTTGCGGGCTTCCTCGAGTGCCCGTTCGTGGCCGTGCTCGGCGTTGGATGGGACGAGTTCGAGCGCGATGGTGCCAAGTGTCATGGATCTACTCCTGATTCGGGGAACGGCGACGTGATTGGGCAGCGTTGCGGGGACGGACCACTGAGGTCCGTCCCCGCAACGCACCCACCGTCAGCCGTCGACTCGCACTTCCTTGGCCGCGTCGACCATGTTCCGCAGCGACGCCACGACCTCATCCTGACCGCGGGTCTTCAGCCCGCAATCCGGATTCACCCACAACCGCTCTGCAGGAACGGCTTTCAACGCCGCCCGCAGAGACGCGGCGACCTCGGCAGTCCCGGGTACGCGCGGTGAATGAATGTCGTACACGCCCGGCCCGACGGAGTTGGAGAACCCGATCGCGTTCAGATCGTCCAGAATCTCCATGCGTGACCGGGCCGCCTCGATGGAGGTGACGTCGGCGTCGAGGTCGGCGATCGCGCCGATCACTTCGCCGAACTCCGAATAGCACAGGTGAGTATGGATCTGTGTCGAATCGTTCACCCCCGCCGTTGCCAGGCGGAACGCACCGACCGCCCACGCCAGGTAGTCGCCTTTATCCTTCGACCGCAACGGAAGTAGTTCTCGCAGTGCGGGTTCGTCGACCTGGATGATCGCGATGCCCGCCGCCTGCAAGTCGACGGTCTCATCGCGGATGGCCAGCGCGATCTGATTCGCCGTGTCGGCCAGTGGCTGATCATCGCGGACGAACGACCACGCCAGAATCGTCACCGGTCCGGTCAACATGCCCTTGACAGGTCTACGCGTGAGTGACTGCGCGTAGGTGGCCCATTCGACGGTCATCGGCTGGGGCCGATTCACGTCGCCGTAGAGGATCGGTGGACGCACGCAGCGGGTGCCGTAGGACTGCACCCAGCCGTGGCGGGTGGCGAAGAACCCGTCGAGCTGCTCGGCGAAGTATTGCACCATGTCGTTGCGTTCGGGCTCGCCGTGCACCAGCACGTCGAGCCCGAGGTCCTCCTGCAGTGCGATGACCGCGGCGACTTCGGCGCGCATGTCGTGGGTGTACTCGACCTGGTCGATCTCTCCGGCCCGCAATGCTTCTCGGGCCTTGCGGATCGCCGTGGTCTGCGGATAGGAACCGATCGTGGTGGTCGGCAGCGCAGGCAGGTGCAGCCGCTCATTCTGCGCCGAACGCCGGTCGGCGGCGGGCCCGCGCGTGGCACCTGACGATGCGATGGAGGAGATTCGTTCGCGAACGTGAGCATTGTTGAGCCGCGGATCGTAACGACGTGACGCCACGGCGGCCTGGGAGGCGGCGATCTCCTCGGTGATGGCCTCGCGTCCGTCCCGCAGCCCCCGTGCCAGCGCAACCACCTCAGTCACCTTCTCGGATCCGAAGGCGAGCCAGCTACGCAGGGCGGGGTCGACGTCGGGCTCCGCATCCAGGGTGTAGGGCACGTGCAGCGTCGAGCACGACGTCGACACCGCTAGTTCGCCAACCGAACCCCGGAGCGACTCCAACATGCCCAAAGCGGTGTGGAGATCGGTCCGCCAGATGTTGCGGCCGTCGACGATCCCAGCGACGACGGTCTTGTCCGCTAGCTCGGGGACCGCACCCACGGCCTGGTAACCGCCGGCGACCAGGTCGACACCGATGGCCTCCACGGGTGTGCGGGCCAATGCCGCTAGTACGCCGTTGAGTGCGCCGAAGTAGGTGGCCACGAAGATCGCGGGCCGCTTCGTCAGCCCACCTAGGAGTCGGTAGGTTTGGGCGGTGAGTTCGGCGGCGTTGGAGAGGATGTCGGTGACTAGCACCGGTTCGTCGATCTGCACCCAGTCCGCGCCGGCGTCAGCCAGGTCGGCGAGCAGGTCGGCGTAGAGCGCGATCACCTCGTCGAGACGTCCGATCGGTGCGCCGGCACCATCGACGGCCTTGCTCAACGCCAAGAAGGTCAGCGGTCCGACGATGACTGGCCGAGCGGTGATGCCGAGGTCTCGAGCTTCCTTCACTTCACCGAGCACCTTGGCGGGGTTCAGCGCGAACCGGGTGTCCGGGCCGATCTCGGGGACGATGTAGTGGTAGTTGGTGTCGAACCACTTGGTCATTTCCAGTGGCTGGATAGCGTCGTTTCCGCGGGCCGCGGCGAAGTACCGGTCGAGGTCGTCGGCAATGTCGGCGGCCCGCCGAGGGAGGGCGCCCAATAGGACGGCGGTGTCGAGCATTTGGTCGTAGTAGGAGAACGTGTTCGTTGGCATGGAGTCCAGGCCGGCGGCCGTCAGTGCTGTCCAGGTGTCGCGGCGCAAGCCGGCGGCAATCGAATCGAGCTCTGCACGACGAATCGTGCCTGCCCAGTAGCGCTCGGTGGCCCGTTTGAGTTCGCGATGGGGACCGATGCGGGGTGAGCCGAGAATGGTTGCGGTGAATGGTTGAGGTGTCATGAGACGTCCTTCAATGTGCGACGGGTGGACATCGCCAGCAGACGTAGAGCCGAACAGCCATCGCAGCGCCAGAGCACGCGCGAACCGCAAGGACAATGCGCCCATTCCACGAGGCGATGTGCCGCCGAGCGCGGCGCGCCCGACACAGTTGGCAGGTCTTCGGACTCACAGGCGCACATCAATTTTCGATGCTCCTACTGGCCGTCGCTTCCCAGCCGCGGAAGTATCTCTGCGAGCCAGTGCTGATGGAGCTTGTCAAGAATTTTGTGTAAGAGCTGCGGTCGATTAGTAAATGTAGGGCTCTAGTCGGTCTGGGTAGTTGAGGACGAGGGCCGCCAGCGCGTGCTTCCAGCCGACCACGATGGCGCCCTCAACGAGGCGGTTGCTTTGTTGGTACTCGCGGGGGATGTTTCGGTCGCGTTGGCGGACGCGCTCTCGCGCTCGTTTGTCCTCGATGTTGCAGATGGCAAGCCACAGGAGCTTCACTGCTGCTTGATCATTGGGGAAATGTCCGCGGTTCTTGATGATCTTGCGTAGTTGGAAGTTCAACGATTCAATCGCGTTGGTGGTGTAGATAATCTTGCGGACCGCCGGCGGGAACGCCAGGAACGGGGTGAAGCGTTCCCAGGCCGATTCCCAGGCCCGAACCGCAGTCGGGTACTTCTTGCCCCAGTCCGAGTCGGCGAACTCCTGCAGAGCGATCTCAGCGGCATCAATCGACGGTGCGGTGTAGATGCTGCGCAGCTCGGCGGCTACCGCTTTGCGGTCGTTGTAGGCGACAAAGCGCATCGAAGCCCGGATCAGATGCACGGTGCACGTTTGGACGATGGTCTGCGGCCAGGTCGCGGCGATCGCGTCGCCGAACCCCGTCAGCCCGTCTACGCAAGCAATAAGCACGTCCTTGACACCGCGATTGGCCAGCTCAGCGCACACTCCGGCCCAAAATTTCGCCCCTTCGGTGGGCTGAACCCAGATTCCCAGCACGTGGCGGATGCCGTCGATATCGACGCCGACGGCGATGTGAGCGGCCTTATTGCGGACCTGATGGCCGTCGCGGATCTTGATCACCAGGGCGTCCAGATAGATGATCGGATACATCGGATCCAAGGGGCGGCTCTGCCATTCCACGACCTCGTCAAGCACCGAGTCGGTGATCTTGCTGATCGTCTCCCGAGAGATTTCGGTTCCGATCGTGGCGGCCAGATGATGCTCAATATCGCGGATCGTCATTCCGCCGGCGTAGAGGCTCACGATCATCGAATCCAGCCCGCCGATGCGCCGCGAGCCTTTCGGGACCAGCGTCGGGATGAAGCTGCCATCGCGATCACGTGGGATCGCCAGCGTGACGTCACCGACCTCGCTGGACACTGTCTTGGCACTAGAACCGTTGCGGGCGTTGGGAAGTACCCTCCCGACTGGATCGCCCTTGTCGTAGCCGAGATGGCTCGACAGTTCGGTCTGCAACCCTCGTTCCAAGACCGCTTTGACCATCTCCTGCAGGAAACCGCCCTCGCCGGTCAACTGCAGCTCGCCAGCGTCGATCTTGGCCAGCACGTCATCGAAGCCGCCCGAGGCCTTCAACGCCTCGAACGCCTGCCGGCCAGACTCCGACCGGTCTATCTCATCATCGTTGTCGCCGTCACCGGCCTGACTGTCCTGCCGAACAACCATGGACATCATCGTGCTCCATCTGGCTCATGCGACTCCTACACAAACCATCTGACACGCCCTGCTGATGACGGCGGTCGTTCCTGCATACCGCTGCGGGACAGTCCCGGATTCCCACCGGGTTCCCTCTCACGACGCATCTGTGGAAGCCTGCGCCGCTCGATGCCGCGCCGGGCTCAGAGCCCCACGCAGCAAACCAGCTGCATCGAGGATTGTAACGCAACGGGCTTACCGGCCACCCGCACAATATTTTGGACATCGTGTGCCGTTGCCGTCGCCGTTGCCGTGCCGAGGGTCGGTGCGGCTGCTATCGGCACACTTGCTCATCGCTCCCGGACGATCCGGTGTGTGGGTAGGCGCACGCACAAGCGGCGTGTGACAGGAAACGGTGCGAGACTACCGAGAAACAGCCCTCCCTCATCCCGGCACGTGCGGCGTGCTTCGAGCCCGCTTTACCCCGGATGATCACGAGGTGCGGGGGTCGGTATTCCCAAATCGTGGGAACGACGGATGCGACCGTTGACGTCGCCCCGTTTGCCGCGCAGAAAGCCCAGGGTGAGTTCTATGCCCTCGATCTCACCCTGCCAGCCCTCGTTGTCGGCCCGCTGGCGCCGCGCGATCAAGTCGGCTTCGATCTCGTCGAGACGATGCAGCATATTCGGGTCCACATTTAGCAATGGGCAACGGACACAGGCTTATCTGCACTAGTCAACTCCCACAGAGGAATGATCAGAACCTGTGGATGAGCCTCGGCGTGGGGGCGTGAAAATGAGCGCACCTTCCCGAGGATGATCATCACGGAATCAGGTATTC
>FLQS01000016.1 GCA_900078375.1 uncultured Mycobacterium sp.
CGCCTTGTCCGCACCGTCTTCCAGACCATGCGCGCCGACCACCAAAACCGCCTACAGCCTTGCCAACCGGCAGCGGCTTGACATAGGAGAAACACATGGCCCAGGCGCCGCTCGGCAGCAAGGCAGGCGGACGGCTTGGCGAATTCCTCCGGGGTTCCCCCTACCTGCGGAAGTGGTTGATTCTCGGGGTGGCGATCGGCATCATCGCCGGCCTCGGTGCCGTCGTCTTCTACCTGGCCCTGGACTACACCGGCCAGTTCCTGCTCGGATACCTCGGCGGCTATCGCGCGCCAGAGGCGTATGCCGACGGTGGCGGCACCGGATCGGCCGGTTTCGTCCGCCCGTGGGCCATCCCGCTGATCGTGTTCGGCGGCGCACTGGCGTCGGCCATCCTGGTGGCCAAGTTGGCACCAGAGGCCGAGGGTCACGGCACCGACAGCGCGATCGAAGCCGTCCACACCGATCCCCGCTCGATCCGCGTCCGCGCGGTGCTGGTGAAGCTGGTCTCCAGCGCGCTGACCATCGGCTCCGGCGGCTCCGCCGGTCGCGAGGGACCCACGGCCCAGATCTCGGCGGGATTCGGGTCACTGCTGACGCGGATGTTCGACCTGTCCGACGCCGACGGCCGAGTCGCGGTCTCGCTGGGTATCGGGTCGGGTATCGGCGCGATCTTCGGGGCACCACTGGGCGGCGCGGTGCTGGCCGCATCGATCGTCTACCGCGAGGATTTCGACTACAAGGCGCTGATCCCTGGTTTCGTCACCTCCGGAACCGCCTACGCCATCTACGGCTCGATCCTCGGTTTCGAGCCGATGTTCGGATTCGTGCAGCACGACTACGTCTTCGATCCCGCCCAGCTGGGCTGGTTCGCCGTAATCGGAATCGCCTCGGCGGCAATCGGATACCTCTACGCACGCGTGTTCTACGGCACTGTCGCGCTGACCCACCGGCTGCCCGGCAACAAGATCATCAAGCCCGCGATCGGCGGCCTGCTGGTCGGCCTGCTGGCCCTGGCCATCCCCCAGATCCTGTCCAGCGGCTACGGCTGGGTGCAGATCGCGACGACGAAGGAAGGGCTGCTGTCGATCCCGCTCTGGATCGTGCTGGTGCTCCCGATCGCCAAGATCATTGCGACATCACTGTCCATCGGAAGTGGCGGCTCCGGAGGCATTTTCGGCCCCGGCATCGTGATCGGCGCCTTCGTGGGCGCAGCGCTGTGGCGACTGGCCGATCTGGCGGGGATGCCGGCAGTGCCCGCGGGGCCGGCAGTTTTCGTCATCGCCGGGATGATGGCCTGCTTCGGCAGCGTGGCACACGCACCGCTGGCCGTGATGCTCATGGTCGCCGAGATGACGGGATCGTTCTCGGTGGTCCCCGGCGCGATGATCGCCGTTGGCGTCGCGTACCTGATCATCATCCGTACCCCGGTCTCGATCTATCAGGCTCAGCGGCTCAACCGCGAAACCGCGGCGGCCGAACGGGTCGCCGTCCCGGCACCGGAAATCATGGCCGCCGCTGAGGATGACGAGCCGGACAAGTAACCGCACCAGGTCACCGTCTCAATACGATTCGGCAAAGGATCGTGCGTTCCAGGCTTTCCCCGTGCGATCCTTCAGCCACACATGCCCGATTCAACGGCGAAAGGGTTACACCAGTGACTGCTCCCACGATGGCGCACCGACTCGCCGCAGAATTCGTCGGCACGTTCCTACTGGTTCTCGGCGGTTGCGGCGCAGCGGTTTTCGCGGCCAACCCGGCCGGGGACGGTTCGGTGGGGATCGGATTCCTCGGGGTGGCACTGGCTTTCGGCCTCACCGTGCTGACCGGCGTGTATGCCTTCGGCACCATCTCGGGTGGACACTTCAACCCGGCCGTGACGCTGGGCGCCGCGCTGGCCAAACGTGTGGAATGGAAGGCGCTGCCGGCGTACTGGGTCATCCAGGTGATCGGCGGCCTGGCCGCCGGTGCCGTGATCTATTGGGTCGCCAAGGGTCGAGCTGATTTCACGCCGACGGGCCACATGGCTGCCAACGGTTTCGGTGAGCACTCCCCGTTCAACTACTCGCTGGCCGCTGTGGTGATCGCCGAGGTGCTGCTGACCTTCTTGTTCCTGCTCGTCATCCTTGGCGCCACCGATGACCGTGCGCCGAAAGGCTTCGCCGGCTTGGCGATTGGTTTGATGCTGACGCTGATCCACCTGATCTCGATCCCGATCTCGAACACGTCGGTCAACCCGGCACGCTCGACGGGTGTCGCGTTCTTCAACGGTGACGGGGCTCCGGCGCAGCTGTGGGTGTTCTGGGTGGCCCCACTCGTCGGCGCGGCGATCGCCGGCGTCGTCTATCCGCTGCTGTTCGGCCGCAACGAGGAACTGGCCGACCGGCCGGTTCGCGACGACGCCCTCGAGTCCGCCTAGCGGGACCCTCAGCGAGCAGCGTGAGCGGCACCCTTCTCTGTCGATTTACGCGCGTGTGTCAATGCGCCACCGGCACTTTCGAGATGGGCCCGCACGAACCACTGGAACTTCTCCAGTGCTGCGGCGTGACCGATGAGGATGTCCTGCGTCACCGGATCCAGGTCATCGGTAGCGTCGATCGCCTTGCGGAGATCTTCGATGACACCGTCGTAGACCAAGTCCAGTGCCGCGAGATGTGCCGGCACGGTGTCACGACCGACCGAGTAGTCATCCCACGTGCGGTCTTTGAGGATGGCGCCCGGCGTGCCCTGCGGTGAGTGTCCGAGGGTGGCGATCCGCTCGGCGACCTCGTCGGCATACCCACGGACGAGCTCGACCTGAGGATCGATCATCTCGTGCACGCCGATAAAGCTGGGGCCCACGACATTCCAGTGCACATGCTTGAGGGTCAGGTGCAGGTCGTTGTACGTGCTCAGCTGCTTCTGCAACAGATCGGCGACCTTGCGGCCCTTCGCGTCCGACAATCCGGGGACGGTGAATTTCGAACCCATGTAATCGCTCCTTCGTGCTTTCGCTGTAGACAGCCCGCATACCCGGCCTGCCCCAGAGGTAATCGCCGACCGCTACAACGTGCTGATCTGCTGAACCGGGAGCCGGGCGCCGCGGCGCGGTTCGTAGGCCAATCCGCTGGCCTCGAGCATCCGGACGACGCGATAGCGGTGTGGCCGCATCGGTTCGAGCAGCTCCACCATCCCGGCGTCGTCGACCGGCCGGCCGATCAGTGTCCAACCGATCATTTTCGAGATGTGGTAATCGCCGATCGAGAGCGCGTCGGCGTCGCCGAAGGCCCGCTGGGCCACTTCGGCGGCGGTCCACACCCCGACACCCGGAAGCGTGGTGAGGGCGTCCCTCGCTTCGGCCACGGGACGGCCTGACAACCGCTCGAGCGTGGCCGCCCGCTGCGCGCAGCCGATGATTGTGCGGGCCCGGCCGGGGTCGACGTTGGCGCGATGGAACTCCCAGGACGGGATTCGCCGCCACGCCTCGGCCGAGGGCGGCACACGCATCCGGGTGGGGGCCGGTCCCGGCGCCGGGGTGCCGAATTTGGTGACCAGCAGCCGCCAGGCGCGAAACGCATCGGCACCCGGCACCCGCTGCTCGATCACCGCGGGGATCAGTGCCTCCAGCACCCGCGCGGTGCGGCCCAGCCGGAGGTGCGGAACACGTCCGGCCGCGGCCGCCACGACGGGGTGCTGCGGACGGAACTCACTGGCGTCGTCGTCGAAGCCCAGCAGCGCAGGCAGCGCGTCAACGTACTCCTGCGCGCCGTCGCCCCAGGCTTGGCAGGCGACGGTGTTGGGGGCGGTGCGGTGGATGAGCGCGGTGACCGGACCACTGGCCTGCAGGCTGGTGCGCCAGATCCGCTGCGCGTCGAGCTGATAGCACGGGTCACCCGGCCCACGCCGCTGCGGCGCCAACGTGAGCCCCGGGCCGGCCGGGCCGGGAAAGACCAGCGTGCGCTCGACAGGATTCAACGTCAGTCCGGGTCGACGCTGATGTCGGCCTTGTTCGGGTAGAACGCGACGTGCCCGGCGATCGCGGCGACCGCCGGATACGGCTCGTCGTAGGTCCAGATCGCGTCGTCGACGGTCGTGCCCGCGGCGGTGACGCTGAAGTAGCCCGCGTCCCCCTTGTACGGGCAGTACGTGTGCGTGTCGGTGCGGGTCAGCACGGCGGGATCGACGTCACCGATCGGGATGTACTGGACGACAGGATAGGTGGATTCGGCCAGGCCGAGTGCGGCGCGGGTGTCGGCGACCAGCTCACCGTTGACCCGGACCTGTACGCGGCCGCTGGTCGGGGTGATCGTGATCGGATGCTCGGCGGTGGGCTGCTTGATCTCTCGTGTGCTCATCGGTTCTCCCTGCAATTGGCGTAGTTCCTGCAACACCGCTCCGCACCCATGATTCCCGCGCTAGGGCCGGCGGGCGATGGCGTCCGCGACAACGGCGATCGGTGACGTCGTGGACCGACCGCCGGCCTCGTGCCGGTCAGCCACCTTGTAGGCGGTGTACATCCCGCGCACACCGAGCCAACGGAACGGTTCCGGCTCCCAGGTACGGGAGTGGTGATCGACCCAGGGCAGCGCAGTCAACGGCGTGGACCGCTTGAGCACCAGGTCGGTCAGGGTGCGCCCGGCCAGGTTCGTCGCTGTGACGCCGTGACCGACGTAGCCGCCGGCCTCACCCAGTCCGGTCGCGGGGTCGAGGCTGACGCCGGCCGACCAGTCACGTGGCACACCCAGCACACCGCACCAACCGTGCGCGATCGGCACCCCACGAGTCTGCGGCAAAACGGTGTTGAGCACCCGGGTCAGATAGCTGATGGTGTCCGCACCGACGGCACCGTCGTGATCGATACGGGAGGCGTAGCGGTACGGCACCGCCCGGCCGCCGATCGCAATGCGATCGTCGGCGGTGCGCTGTGCGTAGAAGAACCCGTGCGCCAGATCTCCCACGGTTTCGCGGCCGTCCCAGCCGATGCGCGCCCAGATGTCGTCCGGCATCGGTTCGGTGGCGATCATCGCGCTGTTCATCGGCAGCCAGCGCCGCCGCAACCCGCGCATCCGCGGCGTGAACCCCTCGGTGGCGCGCAGCACGATCGGTGCCCGCACCGCGCCCATCGGTGTCTGGGCCCGTCCCGGGCTGATCGCCGTCACCGGGGTCTGCTCGTAGATGGTCACGCCGAGACGTTGGACCACGTCGGCCAGTCCGCGCGCCAGCTTGGCCGGCTGGATCCGCGCGCAGTGCGGGTTGAACGAGCCGAGCACCAGGCTGTCCACCCGCACCCGGGCCGCAGCTTCGGCGGCGGTCAGCATTTCGATGCCGTCGGTGCCCCATTCGCGGTCCTCGTCCGCTTCGGCCCGTAACCGGCGGGCCTGCGCCGCGTTGCGAGCGACCTCGAGGTTGCCGCCCTTGACGATGTCGGCGTCGATGTTCTCCCTCGCTGCCACCGCGATGACTTCGTCGACGGCCGCGTTGAGGGTCTGCTGCCAGGCCACCACCTGAGCGCGGCCGTACTGTTTGGCCAGCAGCCCGCGATGGCCGGGGGCCAGCCCGGACAGCCAGCCGCCGTTACGCCCGGAGGCGCCGAACCCGGCAAAACGAGCCTCCAGCACGGTGATCCGCAACGACGGGTCGGCCTGCTTGAGGTAGTAGGCGGTCCACAACCCGGTATAGCCGGCACCGACGATGCACACATCGGCGTCGCGATCACCCGGCAGGGCGGGGCGAGGGTGGGGAAGTTCGGTGAACCAGTGCGAGACGGCGCCGTTGATCGTGGCCATCCCACAAATCTAGAACGCGTAGCGGTGATACTGTGCCATCGTCTTCAGCGCGGGCACCCAGGACATCACCCGGGCCATGATCCGGTACTCCCGCGACACGCCGCGAAAGCTCTCCGACTCGAACGGGGACACCCAGGCCAGTAGACGCACGCCGGGCACCGCAGTGACGATTTCACTCGGGCCGTCGATGCCCCAGTGCAGCGTCGACCCTGACCGTCGGACGACGCTGTTGACCCACTGGCTGCGAATGCCGAATCGGTTGAACGCGTCGAATTGCAGCTCGCCGGACGGGAAATGCGCCACGATCCGGCGCAGCAGTGCGATGCCGTCCGATTCGGTGAGGTACATGGTCAGGCCTTCGCTGAGAGCGAGCACCGGACGGTCGGCGGGAATCTGGTCCAGCCAGCCGGGGTCGGTGACCGAGGCCGCGATCCGGTGATAGTGCGGGCGCGCCGGGTAGATCTGTTCCCGCAGTTCCATGATCGACGGGTAGTCGACGTCGTACCACTCGATACCCGGTCCCGGATCGAGCCGATACACCCGGCTATCAAGGCCCGCCCCGAGATGCAGGACGACAGCGCGCTCATGGCAGGCGAGGAACTGCCGCGCCCAGATGTCGAAGTGCAGCGAGCGGGTGGTGACCGACGGGGACGTGCGGTCGGTGATCGTCGTCTTGGTCCAGTCGTAGTCGATGTGCGCCACCGCATCCCTGGCCCACACATCCCCCAGGATGGGCCGTTGCCGTTCGGCGTCAAGGGCTTTGGCGTACAACGTCGCCAGCATCGTCTGCGGTGGACCGTTCAGATCGACCTTGATTTTGGACACCCATCGAGGCTAGTCCGATGTCAGGCAACGATCAGCTGACCATGCATCGTTGGGTGGTAGGTGCAGTGGTAGGCATAGGTTCCCGGCTGAGTCGGGGCGGTGAATGTGGCGGTGCCCTTACCGTCGACGTCGACATCGAACACGTTGCCGGAGTCGGCGGTGACGCTGTGTTCGGCACCGTCGGAGTTGGTGACGGTGATCTTGGCACCCGGCGGCACCGAAGCCGGCGAGGTGAATTTCATGCCGGCGATGCTGATCGTCGGACCAGTAGCGGCGGCCGGGGCGGCCGCGGTCGTCGAGGCGGGTGAGGACGCCGGGGCTGCCGGCGTCGACGTGGTTCCCGAGGAGCAGGCAGCCAGGAGCGCGAGGCTGGCGAGCAAAGCGAATATTCGTAGCGTCATACGCGGGACACGTAATCGGCTGGGCGCCGGTTCAGTCCGGCTTGGCCACCTTCGCCTGGCGTTTGGCCTCGCGCAGCCCGACCCAGAAGTGCGCGGCCTCCCGAATGGACTCCTCAACCGGGCGGGGCTGCCAGCCCAGTTCGCGGACGGCTTTGCTGTGGTCCAGCGGGCCTTCGGCCCGCATCAACCGCAGCGAGCCCAGTGACAGCTTCTCGTCGGTGCCCCGCAGCCGGGCTTTGGCGGTCCCCATCGCGGCCAGCGCGTAGGCGAGCGGCAGCGGAATTGTCTTGGCGGGCGGCGGAACACCGGCCTCCACGGCGGCAATCCGAGCCACCTCGGCATTGCTGATCATCTTCTCCGAGATCAGATACCGCTCCCCGACCCGGCCTCGCTCGGCGGCCAGGATCATCGCGCGGGCGGCATCCTCGACGCCGACGGCTTCGAGTTCGATACCGCACATGACGAATGGGAGCTTGCCGAACGCCGCGCCGGCGATGATGGCGCCGTGCGGGGTGCGGCCCCAGTCACCGGCGCCATAGGTGGTCGACACGCACATCGCGATCGCGGGCAGGTTGTGTTCGCGCGCATAGCGCAACACCAGTTCCTCGGCCTGGACCCGGGAGCGGACGTAGGGCGTCAAGCCGCGGTCGTTGATGAGGTCGGTTTCGCTGGCCGTCTTGCCGCGGCTGCGGCCGACGGTGACGTAGCTGCTGGTGAAAATGAACCGGTGCAGGCTGGCATCTTTGGCAATTTCGAGGACGTTGCGGGTGCCGTCGACGTTGGTGTGGAACAGCGGCGCGGGATCGCTGAGCCAACCGCGGGTGTCGACGACGCAGTAGTAGACGTCGTCGCATCCGGCCATCGCCTCGCGCAGTACCGCGTTGTCCCAGATATCACCGACGAACCGCTGCACGTCGAGATCGTCGATCGAGATGGTGGAAGCGTTGGCCCGCACCATGACTCGGACCCGATGCCCGTCGGCGACCAGTTGGCGGGTGACGTGCGAACCGAGGAAGCCGTTGGCCCCGATGACAAGCTTCGGCGCGCTCACTTGAATCCTCCATTGGCACGCATCCAGGCGGCCGCCTCGTCGTCCAGCGTGCCCAGCTTCTCGGCTTTCTTGCACCACTTCATCCCGGCCTGCAGGAAGCGCAGCGGGTTGTAGATGTCCTCCTGACGAGACCAGAGCCCGTCACCGGCGTAGGTGACGATCGAGATGTTGGTGGCGCTGATGATCGTGCCGTCACCGGGATCGCGCATCGGATTGTCCAGCTCGCAGATGACCCGGCCGGTCTCCTCGTCGAATACCGACCACAGTGACGGGAACTCGGTCATGTAGCTGCCGGGAAAGCTGCCCATCGTCTTGATGATCCAGGCACGCACCTCATCGCGGCCCTTCATCGTGCCCATCGCGTGCTCGATGTAGTCGACGTCGGGGGTGTAGTGACTCACCCAGGCGTCCCAGTCCTGGGTGCGAGCGGCGGCGTCGACCGTCGCCTCGAAAGTTGCAAAAGCTTCGGTCAGTTCCTCACGGGAGAATCGCGCCACCCCACCAAACTAGAACAAGTTCTAGTACGCATGTCGAGATCCGTCCCGATTGCGGCTCAGAGGTCGGTCTTGCGTCGGTTCCTGCCCTTGACGAGGTACAGCTCGGCGTCGGCCTGCGCGTACAACGCCGCGATATTGGCGGTGTGGCCGGGCTCTGACGCCATCCCGATGCTCGTGTCGGGAGTGTGTTGCCCGACGTCGGCGACGAACCGCTCCGCAGATGACGCAGCGCGGTCCGCGTGGTCGGCGATGCACGCGGCGAACTCGTCGCCGCCGAGCCTGGCCAGCACAGCGCCACCCGGCACCAGGCCGCGCCATCGGCGCGCATGACCGGCCAAGTGCTCGTCCCCCGCCAGATGTCCGAGGCTGTCGTTGATCTGTTTGAAGCCGTCGAGGTCCATGACGACCACTGTGATGATCGACTTCGGTGATCGCCGGCGCGCCAGGAGGTCTCGCGTGGCGATCTCCCATCCGGCCCGGTTGAGCAGACCGGTCAGCGGGTCGGTGCACGCGCTGGTGACCAGTGCGCGCATCACAAGTCCGAACGATTCCCCCGCCCCGACGATCGCGACAACGCAGATCAGGTAGTCGATGTAGAGCTTGGGCAGCGGCGCGACGGCCAGCGCCCCGACCGCGGCCAGGGTGAGGAGGCCGATCAGCACCACTGCCCGCCGGGGTGGATGGAACGCCCGCAGGTACATCGCGAGGAACATCGGCGCGATCAGGCAGGCAAACTCGGCGCTCATCACGATGTGAAATGCCATCACCAGCGGGGTCGCGAGGATTGCCGCCAGCGTCGCGGGTCCTGGCTTGTCTGGCTTGGCGGCTAGCCAGAGCAGCGCCGCGACACCCAGGCAGATGGCCAGCACGCCCCCAGTCGGGTTCGCGTACGTCAGGTCCTTGTGGATCGGCCAGATGGTGAACACGACACCGTAGATGTACAGGAAAGTCGTCAGGCCCAGATAGATTCGCAGCAAGCGGATCTGCTGGGCGCCGTAGAAGTCGCTGCCGGTGTAGGCGAGCAACTTCACCCGGTACATGCGATCCCGCCTCGGATACGCGCCGGACCGCAGATTTGGCGAAGCCGCATCACGCCGAACTTTCCTGGTTACCGCCGGCCGCGTTGCCGGCGGGCCAATTGTGACACCGCGCCCCACGGGCGGCAGCGCGCGTCAGTTCTGACGGAACTGTGACATGGGAACTATCTGAATGACAGTAAAGGTTGAATCGGGCATGTCGCACGAGTATCACCGCAATCCCGCTGCCGTTTCCGCGCTGTCTCCCGAGCAGTATCGGGTAACCCAGGAGAACGGCACCGAGCGCCCCTTCACCGGTGAGTACTGGGACAATCACGAACCCGGCATCTACGTCGACGTCGTCTCGGGCGAGCCGTTGTTCGCCTCGGTCGACAAGTTCGACAGTGGCTCCGGATGGCCCAGTTTCACCAAGCCGATCGACACGGCGCACGTGGTCACCAAACGGGACTTCAGTCACCTGATGGTCCGCACCGAGGTTCGGTCGGCCAATGGCGACAGCCATCTCGGCCACGTCTTCAAGGACGGGCCGCGCGCCGACGGAGGGTTGCGCTACTGCATCAACTCCGCTTCGCTGAAGTTCATCCACCTCGACGATCTCGAGGCGCACGGCTACGGCGACTACACCAGTTTGTTTCAGACTTCGAAGGAGGACGTGTGAGCGAGAACAAGACGGCGATCTTGGCCGGCGGTTGCTTCTGGGGCATGCAGGACCTGATCCGCAAGCAGCCCGGCGTGGTGTCCACCAGGGTGGGCTACACCGGCGGACAGAACGATCACCCGACCTACCGCAACCATCCTGGCCACGCGGAGGCGATCGAGATCGTCTACGACCCGGCCCAGACCGACTTCCGCGCGCTGCTGGAGTTCTTCTTCCAGATCCACGATCCGAGCACGAAGAACCGGCAAGGCAATGACGTCGGCAGCAGCTACCGGTCGGCGATCTTCTACCTCGACGACGATCAGAAGCAGGTTGCGCTGGACACCATCGCCGACGTGAACGCGTCGGGGCTCTGGCCGGGCAAGGTGGTCACCGAGGTGACCCCGGCCAGTGACTTCTGGGACGCCGAGCCGGAGCATCAGGACTATCTGGTGCATTACCCGAACGGGTACACCTGCCACTTCCCGCGGCCAGGCTGGAAGCTACCGAAGCGGGCGCAGGTCTAGCACCGGCTGGTGGGCGCGTTACGTCGATAGACGACGACGCGCCCACCCTTCTTCGGTGTGAACGCCACGCCGCGCGAATGCCATTTCTCGCCGGGCGCTGATGTGGTCGCAATCGTGAAGTGGCGCAACACCGTTCGCAGGACGACGTCCATCTCCATGTTGGCGAAGGCGGCACCGATGCAGCGGCGGGTGCCACCACCGAACGGTACCCAGGCGAACGTATTGGGCCTGGCGTCGAGGAAGCGTTGCGGGTCGAACCGCTCCGGATCGGGGAACATCTCCGGGTTCTCGTGCAGCTGATTGAGGCTGACCATCACCGAATAGCCCTGCGGCACCCGCCATTCGCCGAGTTCATAGATCGGGGCCATCACGTGCCGGCCGGAGAAGTCGATCACCGTCCGGTTGCGCTGGATCTCGAAGATGGTGGCCTGGCGATAGCTGTTGTCGTCGCCCTCAGCCTCGGCGACCAGGCGGCGCAACACCTCTGGATGCCGCGAGATCCGTTCGAACGCCCACGCCAGCGTCGAGGCGGTGGTCTCGTGGCCGGCGGCCAGCAGCGTCAGCAGCTCGTCGCCGATCTCGCCGCGGGTCATCTTCGAGCCGTCCTCGTAACTGCTCCGCAGGAACAGCGACAGCACGTCGGTGCGGTCCTCGAAGTTGGGGTCGTTTTGCGCACGGCTGACCAGGGTGTCCACCAGGCCCTCGTATTCACGACGGTACTCGGCGAGCTTTCCCCAAGGCGTCCACGGCAATTCGCGTTTCGGCGCGGGCAGCACCGCCAGCCGTGAGCCGAGCGTCACCCACCGCGGAATGAGATCGCGCAGGCGCTCCAACTCGTACCCGTCGGCGCCGAAGATCGCCCGCAGGATGATGTTGAGCGTGATGTGCATCATCGGCTCGAGCGTGGCGAACTCGGTTCCCTGCGGCCATGATTCGACCTCGCGCAGCGTCTCCTCGATCACGATCTGCTCGTAGGCCTTGATGCTCTTGCCATGAAACGGCGGTGTGAGCAGTTTGCGGCGGACCCGGTGCTCGACGCCGTCGAGGGCGAACACCGACCCCTTACCCAGAAGCCGGCTCAGGTTGGGCTGGATGTTGTACAGCACGTCGGGACTGGTGGTGAAGATCTGTTTGGTCAGCGCGGGGTCCGACACCACGACGGTATTGCCGAACACCGGCACCTGCAGCGTGACGGCGCGTCCGTAGCGCCGGGTCAGCCAGTCTGACGTCGGCCGGCGCGCGGCCATGAACGCCACCTTGAGCAGGGCACTCGGCACGCCTGGGGTCGGTGGCAGCTTCGGTTCGGTCGAGACCAAATGGTCTCTGCCCGATGTCGCCGGCCCGGCGGCTCCGACGGTTGGCGCTTCGCTCATCGGTGAGGCCCTTCCAACACTGACGTGGTACCGCGTTGTACCACGAGGTTGTGGGGTACGGTACCCTTCGGTACCAGGCCCTGACAAGGGGGTAGCCGCGATCGGGAAGGAGTCGGATGACCACGACGGCAGTTGACGAAGCCGCCGCCGTCGGGCGCAACGACGACTTCCGGCAGCGGCTGCTCGACGGACTCGCGGCGTCGATCGACGAGCGCGGGTACCGCGACACCACGGTCGCCGACATCGTCCGGTATGCCCGCACCTCCAAGCGCACGTTCTACAGCCAGTTCGGCACCAAGGAAGACTGCTTCGCCGAGCTGCTGACGGCCACCAACGACGAGCTGGTCGCCACCATTCGCGATGCCGTCGACCCGCACGCGCCGTGGCACGAGCAGGTTCGTCAGGCCGTCGTCACCTACGTGCACACGATCGAGGAGCGACCGGCCATCACGTTGAGCTGGATCCGCGAGCTGCCGGCACTCGGTGAATACGCCCGGCCCACACTGCGCCGCGGGTTCGGCCGGCTGGCCACGATGATCGTCGAGCTGAGCACCAACGAGGGCTTCCGGTCCGCGGGGCTGGTACCGATCTCGCATGCGGCGGCGGTGATCCTGGTCGGCGGCCTGCGCGAGCTCACCGCGCAAACCGTCGAGGACGGCCAGCCCGTCACCGACATCATCGAGCCTGCACTGGCCGTCTCGCTGGCACTACTGGGCCCGAAACCGTCTGTCTGAGAACGACACTCACTTAGCCAAGCGCGGGACGACGAACGCGAACGTCCGCGGAAATCCCAGCCGTGACAACCGGCCGTGCCGAATGTCGTCGATCGGAACATCCAGCACCTCACCGGAGGACGGCTCGTAGCAGCGGATGGCGGTGCTGTCGATCTCGGTGAGCAGTACCCAATGCCGCGGGATCACCGTGCCGATCACCATCGCCACCGGCCAGCCCGCGGCCACCGCATCGCACACGTCGGCCAGCCGGTCACCGCAACGTGCCGGCCGCCAGCGGTAGTGCACGCCGCGGGACGCACTGTGCACGGTCAGTGCCCGGGCCACTCCCGCCGGCGTGGCGCCCAGCGCATGCGGCCACACCACGTTGATCGCCCGGTGCACCCGCCGCTGCTCGGCGTCGAACCACGACTGCGGACGATCGGATCGCAACGGGGCGCCGTAGTCGGCATCGAGTAGTGCGCCGGCCATCACCGCGACGCTGGGGCCGCAGCTGACCCCGTCGCGCTGATGCGGCCAGCTCACGACGGTGGGAACCCGCCGGTGGCCACCGGGCCCCAGGTCTGCGGTGTCACCCGGATCAGGCACTTGCCCTGGTTGACCATGGCCTCGCGGTATTCGGCCCAGTCCGGGTGCTCGCCGGCCACCGCCCGGAAGTAATCGACCAGCGGCTCGACAGCGTCGGGCAGGTCGATCACCTCGGCGGATCCGTCGATCTGAACATAGGGACCGTTGAATTCGTCGGAGAGCACCACGACGCTGGCCCGCCCATTGCGGCGGATGTTCACCGACTTGGCGCGGCGGGGATAGCTCGCGATCACCAGTCGGCCGTGCGCGTCGACGCCGCCGGTCACCGGCGAACTCTGAAGCGCGCCGTCAGCGCGGAAGGTGGTGAGCACCATGCTGTGCCGCGGGCGCACGAAATCCAGCAACTCAGAAAGGTCCACGGTGTCGGCTTGGGCGAACTTTGACGACATATGGCCACTCTAACCACCGCCAGCGTACGTTTGTTTCTGACGTCAGGAGGACACCATGGCCATGATGCGGGCTGAACGCTTCTATGCCGACACCAAAACTGTTGCGCTGGAAGATGTTCCGATCCCTGAGCCCGGTGACGGTGAAGTCCTGGTCAAGGTGGCGTTCTGCGGCATCTGCCATTCCGACCTGAGCCTGATCAACGGCACCTTCCCGGCTCAGCGCCCGGTGGTCACCCAGGGGCACGAGGCCTCGGGCACCATCGCCAAGCTCGGCCCGGGCGTCACCGGCTGGTCCGAGGGCGACCGCGTCGTCGTCGCCGCCGGCCGGCCATGCGGGACGTGCGCCAACTGCCGTCGCGGGGATCTGGCCAACTGCATGCGAATTCAGCTGATGGCCTTCGCCTATGACGGCGCCTGGGCCGAATACACCGTCGCGCAGGCCTCGGGGCTGACCCGGGTGCCCGACAACGTCCCGCTGGAGCAGGCTGCGATTCTCGCCGACGCGGTGTCGACCCCGTTCGGCGCGGTGGTGCACACCGGCAAGGTGGCGGTCGGTGAGTCGGTCGGGGTGTGGGGTGTCGGCGGCGTCGGCACCCACATCGTGCAGCTGGCCCGGCTCGTCGGCGCGGTCCCGGTGATCGCCGTCGACATCAATCCGGCGGTGCGAGACCGCGCGTTGGAACTCGGCGCCGACTACGCATTCGATTCGCGCGACCCCGATTTCGCCGACAAGCTGGCCGAAGCCACCGGCGGGCGCAATCTCGACGTCGCGTTCGATGCGGTCGGGCTGAAGGTCACCTTCGAACAGGCGCTGAATTCGTTGACGATCGGCGGCCGACTGGTCGGGGTGGGTATGAGCGCCGAGACGCCGACGGTGGGGCCGACGTCGATGTTCAATCTGGTGCAACGCCAGGTGCTCGGGCACCTCGGCTACCACAACACAGACATCGAGACGCTGGCGCAGCTGGTGTCCCGCGGCCGGCTGGATCTGTCCCGTTCGATCAGCCAGATCATTCCGCTCGAGGACATCGCGGACGGGATCCGCATTCTCGAGCAGGCCGAAGGCAACCCGATCAGGGTGCTCGTCCAGCCGTGACATCGTGAGCGACGGCCACCAGAACGGTCGCTTCGGAATGTGAGCGACCTCCTGGCGCCGAGCGTGACTCTGGTGCGACGTTCGGCGGGACTGCGCGCCGGTCGCTAGGCTGGCGCTTTGCCAAAAGGAGCGCATATGTCCGCCGCACCGAAGGGCCAGGCCGGCCACATCCGGCTGACATCGCACCGCGGCGCCGAAGGCGCCCTGCCGATCCACTGGGGCGCCGCCACCGCGAGTGAGCGGGGACCGCTGATCGGGACCACCAGCACCCGCAGCCACCGCAATGTCATCGGCACCCACAGCGGTTCCTACAGCGTGTATCGCGCACTGGCCGTGGCGGCCGGTGCACTGTCTCGCGAGCACCGGGCCGACCTGACCAACACCTCACCCACCGACAGCATCGGCCCCTACCCGCAGTGGAGCCGCCCCGAGGCGATCGTCAGCCTGGACCCGTGGGGCGCGATGGTCGCCGACGCGTTCGCCGCCGACCTGGCCGCCGGCCAGGACATCCGCCCGACCATCGCAGTCACCAAGGCGCACGTGATCCTGCCGGAGATCGCCGACGCCATCGAGAAGGGCCGGCTGATTCCCGACGGCCGGTTCCTGCTGCCCGGCGGGGCGGCGCTGGTGACCAAGGCCGCGATCGAGCCGGTCTGGTATCTGCCCGGTGTCGCAGAACGTTTCGGTTGCAGTGAGGCGCACTTGCGCCGGGTGCTGTTCGAGGAGACCGGCGGCATGTATCCCGAACTGGTCACCCGCTCCGATCTGGAGGTGTTCCTTCCACCGATCGGCGGACAGACCCTCTACATCTTCGGCGCCCCAAGCGATCTCGCCGATCCCGAGGTGGAGCTGACCGCACGGGTGCATGACGAATGCAACGGCTCCGATGTGTTCGGCTCCGACATCTGCACGTGCCGCCCGTATCTGACGCATGCGATCGAGGAGTGCATCCTCGGCGCGCAGCGCGGCGGGGTCGGGCTGGTCGCCTACTCCCGCAAGGAGGGCCGCGCGCTGGGCGAGGTGACCAAGTTCCTGGTCTACAACGCCCGCAAACGCCAGCAGGGCGGCGATACCGCCGAGGCGTACTTCGCCCGCACCGAATGTGTTGCCGGCGTTCAGGATATGCGGTTCCAGGAACTGATGCCAGATGTCTTGCACTGGTTGGGGATCCGCAAGATCCACCGCCTGGTCTCGATGAGCAACATGAAGTACGACGCCATCGTCGGCTCGGGAATCGAAGTGGGTGAACGGGTCAACATTCCCGACGAGCTGATCCCGCCCGACGCCCGGGTGGAGATCGACGCCAAGATGGCCGCCGGTTACTTCACTCCCGGCCCGGTACCCGACGCCGACGAATTGAAGAAGGCCAAGGGCCGCGGGCTGGAGGGCTGATGAGTTCGGGCACCGCGGTCGACGTCGACAGCCCGGCCGGAGCCGCCGCCGCGCTGCGCAGCACGCGTGCCATTCGGGAGCGGGCCGCGGTGTTGACGCAACGGGCCCGGGCCGGTGGGTCGCGGTGGTTCACCGTGCACGACGACGCATTGGATCCGGCCGCCGCGCTGGTCGCCGACGTCACCCGGGATCACTACCCGGATCTGCAGATCCCGTTCCACAGTCGGTGGCGCCATTTCGAGGCAGGCGGTGTGGACCGCAAGGCCGACCTCCTGGAAGGCGCCGACGCCCGGGCGTTGGTCGATCTCACGGTGGTCAGCGTGCTGCTCGACGCCGGCGCCGGGCCATCGTGGTCCTACCTCGAGCCCGGGACGGGCCTTCGGCTGAGCCGCTCGGAAGGCTTGGGGGTCGCAAGCTTTCACGCCTTCACCGCGGGCCTGTTCTCGTTGGATCCCGACGACCCGCTGCGCGCCGACGCGGCCGGGCTGGCCGCCCTGACGGTGGAGCGGCTAGGCGCGGCGTTTCAGGCCGACGCCGACAACCCGCTCGTCGGGCTCGACGGCCGGGTGGCGATCCTGCGCCGGCTCGGCGCCGCACTGTCCGCCGCGCCGGAGGTCTTCGGCGCTGACGGCCGTCCCGGCGGGCTGCTCGACGCGGTACGCACGCCGGGTCGCGACTCGGTGCGCGCACACGACATCCTCAGCACGATCCTGTCCGTGCTTGCGCCAATCTGGCCCGGCGGCAGCATGATCGGCGACCAGCCGGTCGGCGACTGCTGGCGCCATCCGGCTCTCGGCGGACCCGGGCTGACCGCGGGCTGGATGCCGTTTCACAAGCTGTCCCAGTGGCTCAGCTACTCGCTCCTCGAGCCGTTCGGCTGGGCCGGGGTGGCGGTGACCGATCTCGACGAATTGACCGGGCTGCCCGAGTACCGCAACGGTGGTCTGCTGCTGGACACCGGTGTACTGCACCTGCGCGACGCCGGGCTGGTTTCCCAAAACTGGATGCCTGCTGATGAATTGGTGGTCGAGTGGCGAGCGTTGACGGTGGCACTGCTAGACGAGATCGCCCCGCTGGTCCGCGACCGGCTCGGGGTGGACGCCGAGCAGATGCCGCTGGCACGGGTCCTGGAGGGCGGTACCTGGGCGGCGGGTCGGCTGCTGGCCCAACAGCGGCGTGGGGGCCTGCCGCCGCTGTCCGTCGTCAGTGATGGCACGGTGTTCTAATGCGCGACGTCCACGTCATCGACCACCCGCTGGTGCAACACAAGCTGACCTTGATGCGTCGGGAGGAAACGTCCACCAACACGTTTCGCCGGCTCGCCAACGAGATGGCCACGCTGCTGGCTTATGAGGTGCTGCGCGACACCCCGACGCACCAGATCGAGGTGCGCACCCCGCTGGAAACGACAACCGGCACCGTCATCGACGGCAAGAAGCTGGTGTTCGTCTCGATCCTGCGGGCCGGCACCGGCATTCTGGACGGGATGCTGACCGTCGTGCCCGGCGCGCGCGTCGGCCACATCGGGCTGTACCGGGATCCGAAAACTCTTGTTGCCGTTGAGTACTACTTCAAGGTGCCCAACGATCTGCACGAGCGCGAGGTCGTCGTCGACCCGATGCTGGCCACCGGCAATTCGGCCGTCGCGGCGGTCGACCGGCTGAAGGAGTTCCGGCCCCGGTCCATCAAGTTCGTCTGCCTGCTCACTTGCCCGGAAGGCATCGCCGCGTTGCACGACGCCCATCCGGAGGTCCCGATCTACACCTCGGCGGTGGACCGCGGTCTCGACGAGCACAGCTACATCGTGCCGGGCCTCGGCGACGCCGGGGACCGGCTGTTCGGCACGAAGTAGGGGGCGACGGGTTTGTCAGCCGGCGGCCGCACGTAAAACGGCCAGGCGCTGTTGGTATTCGGTCTCGTCGATCTCTCCGCGGGCGAACCGGGCAGCAAGGAGCTGCTCGGGTGACTCGCCATACGGCAGGGGCGCAGGGACCGATCTCGCCTGGGGTGCGCCGGAGGTAAACCGGACCAACGCGACGATCCCGGCGATGATGAGGAGCCAGAACAGCACCATTCCGATCGCCATGCCTGCGTATCCCCATCCGCTCATGTCGTGGTCGTACCAGAACATCATGAGAACTCTCCTTCCGTTACGGTCAGCCGGTGTAGTTGAGAGTGGTCATCATTCCGGCGTCCATGTGATATCCGTTGTGGCAGTGCAGCATCCAAATACCCGGGTTGTCGGCCACCAGCTTGACCGCCACAGTCTGCATCGGTTTGACGATGACGGTGTCCTTGCGTGGACCCGGGCTGCCGTCCGCTTTGATCACCTGGAAGGTGTGACCGTGCAGGTGCATGGGATGCCACATCATGGTCGCGTTGGTGAAGGTCAGAGTGGCGTGCTGGCCCCGACCGACGGTCAGCGGGACGGTGTGGTCGTAGGTGCGGCCGTTGATCATCCAGTCGTAGTGCATCATCGTGCCGGACAGGCGTGCCTGAAGGCCAAGATCGCTGCCGGCCGGCAGCTGGACTTCCGGTGTCGCGGTGAAGGTGTCGACGGTGCCGACGGTGCGGGACAGCTCCGGCGGCCGGTAGTCGGCACCCGGCGCGGGTCCCGCGGCGGTGGACAACAAGGCGCGGGCCACAGCGTTCTTTCCTTCGGCCGAGGCGACCAACGGGAACACCCCGGCGCCGGCGGTCACGATCACGTCGTAGCGCTCCCCCATCCCGAGCAGGACCGCATCGACCTCAGTGGGCATGATCGGGAAGCCGTCGGTATGGGTGACGGTCATGCGGTGCCCGGCCAGGGCGACCCGGAACGCGGTGTCGGCGGCTGCGTTGATGATCCGGATTCGGATGCGCTGTCCCGGTTTTGCAGCAAACGTGCTCGCCGCAGCGGGGATGCGCCCGTTGATGAGGTAGTAGGGGTACGTGACGTCGCCGGCGTCGCCACCGAGAAGATCACTGGTCCCCACACCGCCCATCCCGGGCATCGAGCCCATGCCGGGCATCCCCGGCATCGAGCCCATGCCGCCCATGCCCATCGACCGCAGCCCGTCGAAGATCTCCTGCGGGCTGCTGCCGACCCCGGAGGTCCAGTCGTCGAGCATCACGATCCACTCGGCGTCATAGCGACCGGGCTCGGCAGGGTCGTCGATGATGACCGGTAGATACAGGCCGTAGTCGGTGCCCAGCCCGGTGTGCGGATGAGCCCAGTACGTCCCGGGATACGGCGAGCTGAAACGGTAGGTAGAGCTCGCCCCAGGCGCGATGTCGGGTGTGGCAGGGGCGGCGCCGTCCATGTCGTTGCGCAGTGCGATTCCGTGCCAATGCACCGAGGACGGGTGACCCAGATTGTTTCTTACAGTAACGGCGATCTCGTCGCCGGCATTGGCCCGGATCAGCGGGCCGGGAAGCTGCGCGTTGTAGGCCAGGGTCGCAGCCCTGATCCCACCCAGGTCGACATCGGCCGATCCGGCCGTCAGCCGGGTGGTGACCGTCTTCCCGGTGTGGGGGCGGGCGGCTTCTGCCGCGTCGATCGCAGCCGTAGCGCGGGGGCCACTGGGCGCTGTGGCAGGGGTTGAACGACCGCAGGCCACCAACGCCGCACCGAGGGCACCGGCAGCCAGAAAGCCGCGCCGCGTCAGGGGTGCTGCGGTAAGTGGTCGTCGACTCATCACCCGTCCCGTCCTCTGGAGGTTTCATGTCCCAGATTGCGCCGGCCTCATCGGGCGTTTGGTGTTGGTTCTGTGAAGATTCGCTCAAGACCCGAGCACGACGCGTCGGCGCGGCACGATGAACACATGGATCTCACATCGCAGGCAGCGCCGCAGGGCGCCGACCTGGGTTATCGGGCCTTGGTGGTCGATGACGAGGAACCGCTGGCCGAAGTGGTCGCCAGCTACTTGGAACGCGAGCATTTCGAGGTGACCGTGTGTCATACCGGGATCGACGCCCTAGCCGTGGCCCGGCAGGTCGATCCCGACGTGGTGGTGCTGGACCTGGGCCTGCCGGGTATCGACGGGCTCGAGGTGTGCCGGCAGTTGCGGACGTTCTCCGACGCCTACGTGGTGATGCTGACCGCCCGCGACACCGAGGTCGACACCATCGTCGGGCTATCGGTCGGGGCCGACGACTATGTGACCAAACCCTTCAGCCCACGGGAATTGGTCGCCCGGATCCGGGCGATGCTGCGCCGGCCTCGCTCGGTGAGCACGCCGGTCGTGTTGGGTGCTGGGGCCAACGGTGAGCTGCCGCCCCGCGTGTTCGGCCCGCTGTCCATCGACGTACCCAGCCGGCAGGTATTCCTCGGTAGTGAACCGATCCCGTTGACACGCACCGAGTTCGATATCCTCGCCGCCTTGTCATCACGGCCAGGTGTGGTGTGGAGCCGCCGCCAACTGATCGACGCGGTGTGGGGCGAACCCTGGGTGGGCAACGACCACCTCGTCGACGTCCACATCGGCCACCTGCGGCGCAAACTCGGTGACAACCCGGCCGAGCCAAGGTTCGTGTTGACCGTCCGCGGCGTCGGCTACCGGATGGGGCCCGGACAGTGATCGCGCTGAGCGGATTCGGAATGCGGCGGCGACTACTACTGGCCCAGACTCTGGTCCTCATCGCAGGCGGCGTGACCACCTGGGTGGTCGCGTCCGTGGTCGGGCCGCCGTTGTTCCGCGAACACCTGCACCAGGCCGGCATCGCCCACGATTCCAATGAGCAGTTTCATGCCGAGCAGGCCTACCAACACGCCACCGCGCTCTCCATCGCGGTCGCGATCACGGTGTCCGCGCTCACCGCACTGGTCGTCACCATCTACCTGAGCCGGCGCCTGCAGAACTCGATTGCCGAGTTGTCCGCTGCCGCATCAGCAGTCGCCGAGGGACGCTACGACATTCGCGTCGCACCTCCGCAGCTAGGTGACGAATTCGACGATCTGGCAGCGGCTTTCAACCAGATGGCCGAACGGCTGCAGTCGGTGGAATCAACCCGCCGCCAGGTGTTCGGCGACCTGGCCCACGAGATCCGCACACCGGTATCGGTGCTGGAGGCATACCTGGAGGCCGTCGAGGATGGGGTGAAAACCCTGGACACACCGACCATTGCAGTGCTGCGGGAGCAGACGGGTCGCCTGGTGCGGTTCTCGGCCGACGCGGCCGCCCTCGCCCAGGCCGAAGAGGCCCACACCACCATCACCCCGGGTTGGGTGGAGGCCAAGGAATTGACGGGAGCGGTCAGCGCCGCGGTCGCCGACGACTACGCCGCCAAGAACGTCACCCTGAATTCCCATGTTGCCGACAATGTCCGGCTGTGGGTTGATCGGCAACGTCTGGCACAGGTGTTGGGCAACCTGCTCGACAACGCCTTACGCCACACCCCGGCCGGCGGACACGTCACGCTCACTGCCGACCGGGTCGGCGCCGAAGTGGTCTTCACCGTCACCGACGACGGCGAAGGCATCGCGGCCCAGCATCTACCGCACGTGTTCGAGCGCTTCTATCGTGCTGACGCCGCCCGGCACCGCGGCCGGGGCGGCTCCGGCATCGGATTGGCAATCGCCAAGGCGCTCATCGAGGCCCACGGCGGCACCATCAGCGCCGTCAGTCGCGGGCCCGGGGCTGGCACGACGTTCACCGTGTCGGTGCCGATCCAGCCGTTGGCAGGGGTCCGTCGCGGCAATCACTGGGAGTCGGCCACCACCAGTTCGTAATCGGCGCGCGCGACCGCGTCCAGAGCCTCAGAGCGAGCCGAGGATCTGATTCATGGTGTCGATCTCCTTCTGCTGGCTGCTGGCGATCGACTTGGCCAGCGCCACCTCATCCGGGAATTGACCGTTCTTGATTTCGTTCTGTGCCATGGCGATCGCACCCTGGTGGTGCTCGATCATCTGAGTCAGGAACAACTTGCTCGCCTCCACACCCTGGGCGTTCTGCAGCGCCTGCATATCGGCCGGCGACATCATTCCCTCCATACCCGGCATGTCACCCATCCCGGGCATCCCTGGCATCCCTGGCATATCGCCCGCCCCGGGCATACCGCCCATTCCCGGCATGCCCCACTGGTTGAGCCAGCCCTGCATCTGCTGAATCTCCGGACCCTGCGCAGCCTTGATCTGTTTGGCCAGGTCGACCACTCGCGCGTCGATACCCTGCTTGGCCAGGATCGTGTCACTCATCTGAATCGCCTGCTGGTGATGCGGGATCATCATGCGGGCGAACATCATGTCGGCCTGGTTGTGCGCCACCGGTGCCGAGGTCGCGGTGGCGCTCGCCGGCGCGGTGGGTGCCGGCGACTGCGCCGCCTCCTTGGCCGAGTTGCTACACGCCCCGATGGCAGCGACTGCGGCCAGCGCAACCACCGCACTCGCCAAAGTCCTTGGCTTGTTCACGTCGACATCCCTCTCGTCAAGGTGGACACTTCGATCCACCGGTCCCAGACTTCTCGGCCCCGATAGGGACGGCCTAGTCGTTCTGTGAAGATTCGATAAAGAACGCCAACTCCCTCACCGGCGGTGGTCTGCCAGTGCCAGATTCGGAGGTACCCGCACAGCCGGGTAGGCCGAGAAGGGACGCCGCATGACAATCGCGATATCGACTTCGATTCGATCCTCATTCGCCGAGGCGGTGACGCGAACGCGGGAAGCCCTGGCCAATCAGGGTTTCGGCGTTCTCACCGAGATCGACATGAAGGCGACACTGAAGGCGAAACTCGGTCAGGACATGGAGGACTACCTGATCCTGGGCGCCTGCAATCCCCCGCTGGCCCACCGTGCAGTCACCGTTAACCGCCAGATCGGGCTGTTGCTGCCGTGCAATGTCGTCGTGCGGGCCGATCCGGACGACGACACCCGCGTACTGGTGGAAGCCATGGACCCACAGCTGCTGGTGCAGGTTACGGGCGAGCCCGCGCTACAAGAGGTCGCCGATGAGGTCACGCACAAGCTGCGCGCTGCGATCGAGGCGGTGGGCACCACATCCACTGGCCGCACGTAGGCGCGCAGCCGAGGGCGTCACGTCTGCGCGCAAAGACTTCGCTCTCCAACAAGGGCAGATCAATCAGCAAGTCGCTCAGCGAAATTCGACGCGAGTCGAATTGGATCCAGCACCTAGAGCGGTCGGTGCCGCCTCCGATTGGGACTCCGCGGCGACCTCCTCTTCTGGGGTTCCAACGCCAGCCAACACGAGGCGATGTACCTTGGCGACGGGATGATGCTCGAAGCCCACCAGACAGGTGGGCCGGTCAAGATCTCTCCCGTGCGCACCAGCGGCATGATGCCGTACGCCACTCGCCTCATTGAATATTGAGCAGCACTATGAACGGCCACGACAACGATCCGCCCCGGCCCCGCCGCCGACTCTTGCTGACGGCTATCCCCGTCGTGGCCGGTGCCGTGGTGGGCGCCGTCGCGATCTCGACCGGAGCTCTGCGGCTGGGGACTTCCGGAGACTCCACGCCGTCGGCCGAGCAGTCTGCTCAGGAGAGGTGCCGGGCCGATGTGCTCAAACGATTGGTCGCGCCCTCGTCAGCCCACCTGACCGATGTCCGCACAGTGCCGAGTTCCCTCGACACCGAGGGCCGCGACCTCTTCTCCCTGACCCTCGAGGAGCCGCTCAAGGGTGTCGACACCTCTCGCATCACCGTGTTCGACGTCACCGGTGTGGTCAATTCGCTCAACGAGTTCGGCTCCACGATCCAAGATCACTTCGACTGCCGCGCCTACTTCGTCGACGGCTCGCTGGCGCACACCTTGGTGCTCTTCGATCACCCGCACTGAGCCGACTCGGTCGTCGGGTCTCAGTGGGCGTGGTCGTGATGACCGTCGGTCTCGAGACGCGATTCGACCATCGGTAGGCCGGGATTGATGGGCGCCGGCGCGGTGGCGGGCCCGGTCATCGCCTCCTCGCGCGGCAGACCCACGGATTCCGACGGGTGCTGATGACCCTGAACCGGGGCATCGTGGGTCACCTGATGTTCATCCTCCGCCTGAGCCGGGCCCTGCGGGTGGTGGCTATGCCCATTGAGGCTCGAGGCCAGGCCTGCGATCACCGCGGCAACCATCACGGCGTTCGCGCCGAGCAGTACCAACGCCCTGCCAAGGCCTGAAACCTGTTCCGCGCGAGAGCGTCGAACCCACGCCCATGTTGCGCCCATCACGACGTAGCACTGCAGCAAGAGCACACATATGCCGGCGGCGTCCACCGCCTCGGGCTGGCCGGCGGCGGGCCCGAATGGCGCGCCTGCGGTCCGGGACTGGACCCACAGAGCGACTGCACCCGCATTGGCCATGATGCCGATCGCGAGAACCAGCGCCGTGGGCCGCGACCAGACCAGGAAGACCCAGACCAGTTGCAGTAGACCGATCGAGACGAAGAACACCCCCGACGGCAACCAGTGCTCCCAGTGCATCGGCGCGACCGCGAGATGGATCGCCGCCGCGCCGGCGGAGGCAATCCCCGCGCAGCGCGCAGCCAGTCGGCTATCAGTCCGTTTCTCTGCCTTGATAATCACTGCCGCCATGGTCGCACCGCATCGCCGCATGTGACGAGCAGCGCCGCATAACAGTCAGGTGCCAGATAGGCTACGGCGCTCGCAGCCGTCTCCCAGGGAACGATCAGGCGGAGATGGGTCAATAGCGGGTGTGACAACGATGTTTCAAGCCTCGCTGCCGCAGGACTCCGCCGAGGCTGCCTCACCGCCGGCGCGCCCATCACGATGGGACCGCGCCGGGTTGGCGGTCCTGCTCATCGGAACCGCGGTCATGTACCTGTGGAACATCACCGTCAACGGGATGGGAAACCAGTTCTACGCCGGCGCTGCCCAGGCCGGCTCCAGGAACTGGGAGGCGCTGCTGTTCGGTTCGCTCGACTCGGCCAACTTCATCACCGTCGACAAGCCGCCGGTGTCCCAGTGGGTGATGGGATTGTCGGGCCAGCTGTTCGGCTTCAGCAGCGCCAGCATGCTGATTCCCGAAGCGCTGATGGCGGTGGCCACGGTCGGCCTGCTCTACGCCGGAGTGGCCCGCATCTCCGGCCCGCGCGCCGGTCTGCTGGCCGGCGCCGCATTGGCACTCACGCCGGTGGCTGCCCTGATGTTCCGGTTCAACAACCCCGACGCCGCGATGGTGCTGCTGATGATGGCCTCGGCGTACTGCACCGTGCGTGCACTCGAGCGCGCCAGCGGCACGTGGCTGGCCTGGGCGGGTGTCGCACTGGGTTTCGCGTTCCTGGCCAAGATGCTCGAAGGGCTGCTGGTGGTCCCGGCCGTCGGGGTGGTCTATCTACTCGCGGCGCCGACGACGCTGCGCAGGCGGATCCTGCACCTGCTCGGCGCCATGGCGGCCTTCCTGGTGTCGGCGGGCTGGTTCGTCGTGCTCACGCTGGTGTGGCCGACGTCATCGCGGCCCTACATCGCCGGCTCGACGGACAACAGCTTCATGGACCTGGTGCTGGGCTACAACGGCGTTGCCCGGGTGGCCGGACGCAACCATATGAACATGGGGCCGAGCGATCCGCTGGGTAACTCGGTGGGCAGCCAGCTCCGTCACGCCGGCGGCTTCGGCGGCATGGATCAGCACGAAGGGCTGAGCCGGCTGTTCGCCGGCGAGTTCGGTTTCGAGATCGGCTGGCTGATACCGGCGGCGCTGCTCGCGCTCGTCCTGGTGTTGATCTCGCGGGGACGCGCTCCCCGGACCGACGCAGTACGCGCCGGCGCACTGCTGTTCGGTGCCTGGCTGGTCATCGACGGGCTGCTGCTGAGCTACATGAAGGGCATGGTGCACCCGTACTACTGCCTGTCATTGGCACCCGCGGTGGCCGGCACGGTGGCGATCGGTGCCCACGAAATGTGGGTGCACCGCCAATCCCGCTTCGGCCGTATCGGTCTGACCGCGTTGGTTGCGGTGACCGGCGTCTGGAGTTGGTGGGTACTGGGCCGCAACGACGATTGGCTGCCGGCCCTGCGGTGGACGATCCTGGTCGGCACCGTGCTCGCCGCCGCGGCGCTCGCGCTGTCCTCACCGGGGCGCCGCCGCGTCACGGTGATCGCCGCCGCCCTGGGCATCGCGGCGGTACTGGCCGGCCCGACGGCCTATGCGGTGGCCACACTCAACGCCCCCCACCGGGGAGGTGGGCCGACCGTTGGGCCCGCGACATCCAAGTCGAGGTTCGGACGGGGTTTCGGCGAGTCGGACGACAACCCGCAGCTCGATAGCCTGCTGCGGGCCACCACGACGAAGTGGTCGGCGGCAGTGGTCGGCTCGTCGACCGCGGCTGGCCTCGAATTGTCCTCCGGCACTGCGGTTATGGCGATCGGTGGGTTCACCGGGGCCGACCCCGTGCCGAGCCTGGGCCAGTTCAAAGCCGACGTCTCCGCCGGAGAGGTGACCTACTACGTCGTGCAGCGAGACTGGCGGGGCAAGCCCGGCGGGTGGCCCGACAATCGCAACCACAGCGGCATCACCGACTGGGTGACCACGACGTTCGCGAGCACCCAGGTCGGTGATACCGACGTCTACGACCTGTCCAAGCCCAAGTAGTCAGGCCGCCCGCACCAGTTCGCCGGCCTCACGGCGCTGCCTGGTCGGCAATGCGAGCTTGACGATCTTGCGCACCACGGTGCCGAACTGCTTGGGCAGCGGCCCCGCGTTGTAGGGGACGCCGTAACGTTCGCACAGCTCGCGAACGTGCGGGGCCATCTCGGCGTAGCGGCGTGCCGGCACGTCAGGGAACAGGTGGTGCTCGATCTGATGCGACAGGTTGCCGGACAGCAGATGGAACAGCTTGCCGCCGGTCAGGTTGGCCGAGCCGAGGATCTGCCGGAAGTACCACTGCCCGCGAGACTCGTTCCGGGTCTCCTCGACAGTGAATTCCTGTGTACCGTCCGGGAAATGGCCGCAGAAGATGATCGCGTAGGACCACACGTTGCGGATCAGGTTGGCGGTGAGGTTGCCGGTGAACACGAACGGCGCGAACGGTCCGGCCAGCAGCGGGAAGGCGACGTAGTCCTTGAGCAGCTGGCGGCGGGTCTTGGCCCAGATTTCGCGCGCCACCTCACGCTTGTCGGCCAGTGAGATCTCACCGGACCGGATGCGGTCGGTCTCCAGCTCGTGCAGGGCGACGCCGTACTGGAACAGCACCATCAGCAGGAAGGCGTACACCGGGTTGCCCAGGTAGTAGGGCCGCCAGCGTTGATCGGGGCTCATCCGCAGAATGCCGTAGCCGATGTCACGGTCCATGCCGACGATGTTGGTGAATGTGTGGTGGGAGAAGTTGTGCGAGTGCCGCCACTGGTCAGCCGGGCAGGCGGTGTCCCATTCGAAGGTGCGCCCGGCCAGCGCCGGGTCACCGGTCCACTCGTACTGGCCGTGCATGACGTTATGGCCGATCTCCATGTTGTCGAGGATCTTCGAGACCGCCAGCAGAGCGGTGCCGGCCAGCCAGGCCGGCGGGAAGACGCCGGCGAACAGCAATGCGCGACCGCCGATTTCCATCGCGCGCTGCGCCTTGATGACGCGGCGGATGTAGTCGACGTCGGTCTGGCCGAGGTCGGCGATCACCTTTTCCTTGATGGCGTCGAGCTCGCGGCCGAACGCGTCGGCCTGCTCGGGTGTCAGTGAGATGAGTTGGGAGGTCATGGTTTTCCCTTTCGGTTCACAGCGCGATCTCGACGTCACCGACGGGAACGGACACGCAGATCTGCACGTCCTCCTCGTCGGCGGTCGAGACCGCACCGGTGGTCACATTGCGCACGGCGCCGCGATGCTTGCGGCGGGTGCAGGTGTGGCAGATGCCCATCCGGCATCCGCTGGTGGGGTTCAGTCCGGCGTCTTCGGCCTGGTCCAGGAGCGGGCGTCCGTCATCGGTCGCATCGATACCGCTGTCCCTGAAGGTGATTCGGCCGCCCGACGGCGCGTCAGGAAGGACGAACGGCGTCGGGACGAAGCTCTCCGACAACACGTCGGTGCAATGTGTGCGCACCGCGTCCACCAGTGCGGGCGGGCCGCAAACGTACACGGCGTCAGGATCGGCCATGGCGGTCTGCAGGTGGTCCGGTCCGAAGCGGCCGATGAGCTCGCCGCCGGGTGAGCGGGTGTAGCCGTGCAGGACCCGGACTCCTGTCGCCGCAAGTTCAGTGCGGTAGCAGGCTTCATCCGGGGTGCGCGCGTAGTGGACGAAGGCGATCTCGCCGTCGAAATTCTCCGCGTGCAGGGTGCGCAGCATGGACATCACCGGGGTGATCCCGCTGCCGCCCGAGACGAACAGGATGCGCCGGGGTCTGCGGTCAGGCAACACGAAGTCACCGGCCGGTTCCGAGAGCCCGACCACCATGCCCGGGCGGGCATGCCGGTACAGGTGGTTGGACACCAGCCCGCCGTCGTGGCAGCCGATCGTCAGCTCGATGAGCGCGGCCCCCTCGGCACTGGCCGGCGAGTAGCAGCGGGTGTGGCGGCGGCCGTCGATCTCCACCGTGAGGTTCAGGTGCTGGCCGGCGCGATAACCGGCGACGGACGCATTCGGGGCGAGAAGCAGGGTGACGCTGCGGGGGGTCGTCCGTCGCACGTCGACCACCTTGGCCCGTGCGTCAGTGGTCCAGGTCGGGTCCACCAGCTCGGTGTAGCGGTCCACTCCGTGCGGACCGGTGAGCAGATCGACCAGCGGCGAGCGAAGCACCTTCTTGGTCAGAATTTCAGTGAACATGTGTATACCGTCGCTGTTGAAACTGCACGTCGTCAAGGAATTGGGCCAGAGTGTGGTAGCGTTCACAACAGTGAACAGTCGTACGCCGAGCTCACGCCGCGAACGGTCAGGGAGGTCCCGTTCGCGGGATACGCCGTCGCGCGAGGAGCGCAAAGAGGTCACTCGCCGGGCGATTATCGCGGCCGCGCTCAAGCTGCTCGACGAACGCAGTTTCAGCGGCCTCAGCCTGCGGGAAGTCACCCGCGAGGCCGGGATCGTGCCCGCGGCGTTCTACCGGCATTTCGAGTCGATGGAAGCTCTCGGCCTGGTGCTGATCGACGAGTCGTTCCGCACTCTGCGCGAGATGTTGCGCAGCGCCCGCGCCGGCAAGCTGGACCCGAACCGGGTGATCGAGTCGACGGTGGAGATGTTGGTCGCCGGGGTGGCCGAGCAGCGGGAGCACTGGCGGTTCATCGGGCGGGAACGCTCGAGTGGCGTGACGGTGCTGCGATATGCGATCCGCACCGAGATCCGACTGATCACCTCGGAGTTGGCCACCGACCTCGCCCGGTTTCCCGGCCTGAGCACCTGGAGCACCGAAGACCTCAACATCTTGGCCAGCCTGTTCGTGAACTCGATGATCATCATCGCCGAGGCGATTGAGGACGCCCACGACGCGGCCGCGCTCGACGAGATCAAGCGCACGGCGGTCAAACAGCTGCGGATGATCACGATCGGCGTGAACGCCTGGCAGCCCGAAGAGGGCGAGGCGGAGGCCTAATCGGCGCCGAGACCGCAGTTGTTGTACGGAACTGTCGAGAAGATGCGCGAACAAGTGCAGTCTGGGCAGATCCGGGTATACCGCCGCCATGGAAAAGCCCCGGCCCGCAGTGCTCTTCGATATCGACGGCACCCTCGTCGATTCGAACTACTTGCACGTTCACGCCTGGCAGCGGGCATTCCACGAAGCGGGTCTACCGGTGCAGGCCTGGCACATCCACCGCTCGATCGGGATGGACGGTTCCACCCTGGTCGACCAGTTGTCCAAGGGCGCCGACGACGACACGCAACAGCGACTCAAGGACTTACACACCCGTTACTACGAGGCTGCCGCCAGCCTGCTGAACCCGCTGCCCGGCGCACGGCGATTGCTGCAGCGGGTGGCCGACCTGGACCTGCAGGTCGTGCTCGCGACATCGGCGCCGGAGAATGAACTGGCCCTGTTGCGCTCGACCCTGGCCTGCGACGACCTGATCTCGGCGATCACCTCATCGGAAGATGTGGAGCAGGCAAAACCCAAACCCGACATCGTCAACGTCGCGCTGGCGAAGGCCGGGGTAACGGCGCGTGACGCCGTGTTCGTCGGCGATACCGTCTGGGACGTCGAGGCCAGTGCCCGTGCGGGGGTCCCGTGCATCGGCGTACTGTCGGGTGGCGTGTCCCGCGGTGAACTCGAACATGCCGGGGCCGCAGCTATTTTCGAAGACACTCAGGACCTGAGCGCACACCTCGACGGCTCGCCGATCGCCGCTCTGATCGATCGCCGGTGACCCCCGACGAGCTGGTGGCGCTGTACCGCGATCCGCCCGACGGGGTGCGGGTCAACATGATCATGTCGCTGGACGGCGCGGCCGAGTTCGGCGGCCGAGCAGGGCCGCTGTCGGATGCGAACGACCAAAACCTGCTGCTGGCCCTGCGCGGCTATGCCGACGTGGTGCTGGTCGGCGCGGGCACGGTACGCGCCGAGGGCTACGGCCCCGTGCGCTTGACGGCCGACCAGTGCGCCGAGCGCTGGGAACGCTGGGGCGTCGACTCCGCCCCGCCGATCGCGGTGGTCACGCGCACCGGCCGGATGCCCGCGTCGTTGTTCGCGGCCCCCGCGCAGCGTCCCATCCTGGTCACCACGGCACACCTGGCGCACACCCACCCGGAACTGCATGAACATGCTGACCTGCTCGTCGCCGGCGACACCGCGGTCGACCTCGCGGCCGCCGTGGCAACGCTACAAGCGAAGGGCCGGCGCCGGATTCTGTGCGAGGGCGGTCCCACTCTGCTCGACGAACTGGTGGCCAACGACCTGGTCGACGAGATGTGTCTGACCATCTCCCCGACGTTGGCCGCGACTGCCGCGACGGACCGCCCGGGAGCGCAGGCCCTCACCGCGCCCGCCCGCCTGGCGCTGGGCCACGTCGTGACCGTTGAGGACTACGTCTACCTGCGATACGTCCGCCCCGGTCACGACGCAAGCGGGTGACCCGAATTGTCACGACAGTCACAAACCGCTCCGCGGTGATTTGGCGCCGCCGGTTCCTGGGTATTCCGCTCAGTCCAGCCCGCCGATTCAAGGGAGCTCTCCGTGACCAACCCCGCCGCACTCGAGGTATGGCCAGGTAAGGCCTATCCCCTGGGTGCCTCCTACGACGGCTACGGCACCAACTTCGGGGTGTTCTCCGAGGTGGCCGAGCGGGTCGAGCTGTGCCTGTTCGACGAGGACGGAACGGAAACTCGGATCGTCCTGCCCGAGGTGGATGGTTTCGTCTGGCACGGCTACCTGCCCGGCATCGAACCCGGCCAGCGCTACGGATATCGGGTACACGGTCCGTTCGATCCCGCCGAAGGGCAGCGATGTAATCCGAACAAGTTGCTGCTGGACCCCTACGCCAAGGCCATCGACGGCCACTTCGACTGGAATCAGTCGCTGTTCGGCTACACCTTCGGCGACCCGGGCAGGCGCAACGATGACGACTCCGCGGCGAGCATGCCCAAGTCGGTTGTCATCAACCCGTACTTCGACTGGGGTGTCGACCGCCCGCCGCAACGCGAGTACGCCGACAGCGTCATCTACGAGGCGCACGTCAAGGGCCTGACCCAAACCCATCCCGATATCCCCGACGCCATCCGTGGAACGTATTCGGCCATCGCGCATCCGGCGATCATCGAGCACCTGAAGTCGATGGGCGCCACCGCAATAGAGCTCATGCCCGTGCATCACTTCGCCAACGACTCCACCCTGATCGACAAGGGCCTGTCGAATTACTGGGGCTACAACACCATTGGTTTCTTCGCCCCCGACAGCAAGTACTCGGCCAGCACCACACCAGGTGGCCAAGTGCAGGAGTTCAAGGCGATGGTGCGTTCATTGCACGAGGCCGGCATCGAGGTGATCCTCGACGTCGTCTATAACCACACCGCCGAGGGCAACCACCTGGGACCCACGGTGTCGTTCCGCGGCATCGACAATGGCGCCTACTACCGGCTCGTCGACGACGACAAGCAGTACTACATGGACTACACCGGCACCGGCAACAGCCTCAACGTCGGGCATCCCCACTCGCTGCAACTGATCATGGATTCGCTGCGGTACTGGGTGCTCGAGATGCATGTGGACGGCTTCCGCTTCGACCTGGCCGCCACACTGGCCCGGGAGTTCTACGACGTCGACCGGTTGAGCGCGTTTTTCGAACTGGTGCAACAAGATCCGACAGTCAGCCAGGTGAAACTCATCGCCGAGCCGTGGGACGTCGGCCCCGGCGGTTATCAGGTCGGCAACTTCCCGCCGCAGTGGACGGAGTGGAACGGCAAGTTCCGCGACACCGTCCGCGACTTCTGGCGCGGCGAAGCCGCCAGCCTTGGCGAGTTCGCCTCCCGGCTGACCGGCTCGGCCGATCTCTACGAGCACACGGCGCGCCGGCCGGTCGCCTCGATCAACTTCGTCACCGCACACGACGGCTTCACGTTGCGAGACCTGGTGTCTTACAACGAGAAACACAACGATGCCAACGGCGAGGACAACAACGACGGCGAGAGCAACAACAGTTCGTGGAACTGCGGCGTGGAGGGCCCCACCGACGACCCCGAGATCAACGCACTGCGAGCCCGCCAGCAGCGCAACCTGATTGCCACCACGATCCTGTCCCAGGGCGTTCCGATGATCTCCCACGGCGACGAACTGGGTCGCACTCAGGGCGGCAACAACAACGGCTACTGCCAGGACAACGAGATCACCTGGATCGACTGGGCTGGCGCCGACGCCGAGCTGCTGGAATTCGTCTCGTCGGTGTCAGCGGTGCGCGCAGCCCATCCCGTGTTCCGCCGGCGGCGGTTCTTCAACGGCCGGCCGGTCCGTCGCCGCGGCAGTGAAGGGCTGCCGGACATCTCCTGGTTCCGCCCGGACGGGTCGGAGATGAACGACGAGGACTGGGATTCCGGCTTCGGCAAGTCGGTGGCCGTCTACCTCAACGGCCACGGCATCCCCGATCTGGACACGCGCGGTCAGCGGGTCACCGACGACTCGTTCGTCTTGTGCTTCAACGCCCACCACGAACCCATCGAGTTCACCCTGCCGCCGTCCGAGTTTGGAAAGGCTTGGCAACCGGTCGTCGATACCGCCAGCGGACCAGGGGAGATCGATGACGCGGCGGTGGTGAAGGCGGGCGGGCCGGTGCGGCTCGAGTCACGCGCGATGCTGGTACTGCGGGCGTCGGAGTAGGGTGCGGCAGGCTCTCGACATGCGCCTTATGCGGCAGAAAGTTGGGACCACAGCCGATCCCCTCCCCTCCGGGGGACCCGCCATGACCTGTCTGACGCTAGGCCCGATTATCACAATCGGAAACTCGCGATGCGCACTTTTCACCAACTTGAATTCAAGTATTTCCCAGCGCGCAGCAAACGCTCCGGAAAGAGCGGCGGGACCTACTGCGGTGCCCGCCACATAGGCCACAACGACGGCCCGCCCTCGGGTAACTCGATCTCCCCGGTGACCTCGAAGCCGAACCGCTCGTAGTAGGGGATGTTCACGGGGTTGCTCGACTCCAGATAGGCCGGGGCGTACTCGGCGTCGCACCGATCCAGCCTGGACGTCATCAGCGCATGACCGAAGCCGCCGCCCCGCACGATGGGGTCGCTGCCGATGATGCCCAGATACCAGTGCGGTTCCTCGGGATGGTTGGCCTTCATCAGGTCCGTGACCGCCCGGCCGGCCGCGAGCCGGCCTCGAAACGCACGCACGACGCCGGGCAGCATGGCGAGCTGCTCGCGCGGTGACTGCAGCCAGCCCCCGGGAGGATCCCACAGCGCGGCGGCCGCCACCCCGTCCTCGGACACGGCGACCTCGCTGCCGCGGCCGGCCAGGAAGTGGTGGCGGGTCAGTGCACCGAACAATCCCGGCAGTGCCGCCTTGCGGCGCTCGGTGTCAGGTTGCACCCACGCCATCACCGGATCGTCTTGGAAAGCCCGGCCCAGTACCCGCGCCAGCGCCGGAATGTCGCCCTTGCGGGCGGGACGGACGTCGATGGGCACCACTGCAGGTTAGCCACCCAAAATAAGTTCGGCCTGTTGCTGCGACCAGTCCCACAACCGGGCTGCCTGCGCGGGGTCCACCGCCCAGGCCGTGTAGCCACCCTCGGTGCCCTCCACGAATGGATCGGCGATGCGGCAGTTCTCCAGATACCGGCCGCCGAGCCCGTCGAGTTCGGCGCTGGTGGCCGCCCACACCGTGGTGGCCGCACCGTGGGCGACGTCGGTCACCTCGAGGTTGGCCAGTGTGCCGCCCGCGCTGAAATCGTCGCGGGTCATGTGCCGGGCCAGGTCGGTGTACACCACCCCGGGGTGCACGGCGAAGGAGTGCACCCCGCGCGGGCCCCAGCGCCGCTCGGCCTCGACGGTGAACAACACGTTGGCGGTCTTGCTCTGCCCGTAGGCCTGCCACTTGTCGTAGGCGCTCTCGTCGTCGTAGTTGGGGTCCTCCCAGCGGATGCCGCCGAGCTGGTGACCGCGGCTGCTGAGGTTGACGATGCGGGTGCCGTCCCCGAAGGTCTCGGCCAGTCCGGTGGTGAGCACGAAGTGACCGAGATGGTTGGTGCCGAGCTGCATTTCGTAGCCCTGCGCGGTGCGGGTCAGCGGCGGCGCCATCACCCCGGCGTTGTTGATCAGTACGTCGATGCGGTCGTGGCGACCGGCGATGGCTTCGGCGGCGGCGCGCGCCGAGCGGAGGTCACCGAGTTCGAGCTGAACCGTCTCGCAGTCGATGGCCGCGCGGGTCTTGTCCACATCGCGCACCGCGGCCACGATCTGCGCCCCGGCCGACTGCAGGGCTCGGGCGGTCTGCAGCCCCAGGCCGGTGGAGGCACCGGTGATCACGACGGTGCGCCCGGTCAGATCGATGCCGTCAAGGACGTCGGCGGTGGTCTTGGTGGTTGGCGTGGTCATGCAGGATCTCCCGTCTGGCTGGCAGTGGACCGCCACACCGGCGGCCGGTTCTCCCGCCAGGCGGCCGGCCCCTCGGCCGCGTCCGGACCGCCCATCAGTTTCAGGTGCACCGTAGTCTCCTCGGCCGCCACCGCGTCAGCGTCCTCCTCTGCCCACAGCAGCCGCTTGCTGTAGGCCACCGATGCGGGATTGGCGTTGACGGCGACATCGCGGGCCAGTTCCAGTGCTGCCGGCAGTACCTCGCCGGCAGGCAGGGCGCGGCTGGCGATCCCCAGGGCGGCGGCTTCACTACCGGTGAACGTGCGGCCAGTGAGCAGGATGTCGGCGGCCACGGCCAGGCCGACGGCGTGCTTGAGCGTGTAGTGCACCGCGCAGTCGCCGACCATGCCCCGGCGCACCTGCGGGATGGCCAGCTTGGCGTCATCGGCAACCAGCCGGATGTCGCACTGCAGGGCCAGAGTCAGGCCGATCCCGATGGCCGGTCCGTTGACCGCGGCGATGACGAGCTTGCGCACCCGCCAGGCCGGCGGCTGAACGGGGGACGCGCTGAATCCCGCCTCGGGGGTGTCGAACGCCGCGGCCTGCGCCGTCATATCAGCGCCGGCGCAGAACGCCCGGCCCGCGCCGGTGACCACGACCGCGCGGACGGTGTCGTCGGCGTCGCAGCGGCGGTAGACCTCGCCGAGCTGACGGGCGGTGTCACCGGAGAACGCGTTGAGCCGCTCCGGGCCGTCCAGGGTGATCAAGGCGACGCCGGAGGAGTCGACCTCGACACGGACGTTGGTCGCCATCCGGTGTTCCTCTCTGCTCAACTCACTGTGGGCTCAACTCAGTGCCGTGGTGATGCCCAGCGCCAGTACGCACAGCACCACCACGGCGGTCGTCACGACGTAGCCGATCAACGCGATGCGTCCGATCACGAACCGGCCCATGAGTTCGCGGTCTCGGCCCAGCCCGATCATCGCGAACATCAGTGGCACCAGCAGCACGGCGTTGAGCACCTGGGAGCCGACCAGGATCGCCACGAGGGGCGCGTTGGGAATCAGCACGATGGCCGCGCCGATCACGGTGACGATCCCGTACGTCAGATAGAACACGCGCGCATC
Source organism: uncultured Mycobacterium sp. (assembly GCA_900078375.1). GTDB lineage: Bacteria > Actinomycetota > Actinomycetes > Mycobacteriales > Mycobacteriaceae > Mycobacterium. The sequence continues at coordinate 36,294 of FLQS01000016.1, forward strand.
GCGGTAGGGGTCGTCCAGCGCGGCTTCGACTCCGGCGTATTCGCAGACCGAGTAGGCGGTGGACAACGGCAGGATCGAGGCGGCGAGGAAGGCGGCACCGATCAACCCGACGCCGAACAAGGTGGCGGCAGCGTTCCCGGCGAGCGGCTGCAACGCGATCGCGGCGTCAGCGGCATCGGTGATGCTGCGCCCGTTGCGATGCAGGGTCGCCGCGCAGGCCACCACGACGAAGAACCCGATCACCCCGGTCAGCACCGCGCCGGTGATGACATCCACTCGTTCCAGCGGAAGGTCGTCGGTGCGCAGCTTCTTGTCCACGGCATAGGACTGCATGAATGCCAGACCCCACGGCGCCAATGTGGTGCCAACGGTTGCGGTGACTATCGCGATCGCGGAACCGGTCATCGGCATGGTCGGCACGAAGGTCCCCTGCAGCGCCGCTCCCCAGTCCGGTTTGGCCAGGAATCCGGAGGCGATGTACGCCAGGAACACGGTGGACAGCAGGAGCAGCAGATGCTCGACGCGATGGAAGCTGCCGCGCAAGACCAGCAGTGAGACCGCCACCGCCGCGACCGGCACGCTGATGTAGCGGCTGATTCCGAACACCTCGAATCCCGCTGCGATGCCGGCGAATTCGGCGCAGGTGGTGCCGATATTGGCGACGACGAGAGCGGCCAGCACACCGCCACCCACGCGGACGCCGTAGCGCTGACGCACCAATCCGATGAGCCCCTGGCCGGTTACCACCCCCATCCGGGCCGCCAGGCTGTGGAAGACGATCAGCGCGACGGTGGACAACAACAAGACCCAGAGCAGCTGATAGCCGTGGTCGGCGCCCAGCACCGAGTACGTCGTGATACCGGCCGGGTCGTCGTCGGACAGGCCGGCCAGCAGCCCTGGGCCCAAGACGGCCAGCAGCGCGGTGAATCTCGTCGCCCTGCGGCTCGGGGTCCTCACGGTGTCGGCTCATTGACGTGGTGGCGTCGCGGCCACACCCGAGAGCGCAGGAACCGGCGGCCCATCATCGCCGGCGCGCGGTCGAGCCGTTGCCGCCACCGTCCGGCGTGCTCGACCGGCATGGCCGCGAAAATCCGTGCCGCTTCGGTGCGGGGCAAAGCGCGCAGGACCCGCTCGCCGACCACCGGGTGGGCGACACCCACGACCTCGGCAGCGACCTCCGGGCCCCGCGCCACGAGGACCTCGGAGGCCGACTCGGTATCCATGCGGCCGACGAGTGCGGCCAGTCCGCGTGCGTCGAGATGGTGCACCGCGGCGAGCGGACTGGCCAGTTGAACGGCGTGGCCCCGCTCAGAGGTCAGGTGCAGGTCTGACCAGGCGATGACGTCGCGCCCGGCGGGGCCGGCGATCGGGCCCAGCTTCAGCCGCCGCAACACTGCGCCGAACCCGACTTCGACCCCGGCCAGTTCGAACCGGCCGGCCGGGGTGCGTGCCAGCACCACGTCGGCGACCCGGGCCAGACGCTGCCCGACGACGTCGATCACCTGGGTGTCCAGGACGTCGCGTACCAGCAGGATCTCGCGCTCGTCGAGGGTGTCGGCTCCGAATCGCTCGGCACCGGCGGCATCGGTGCCCAGCACCACCCGGCTGGGCCCGAAGGCGGTCACCTGGTCCCACGGCACCAGCAGCGACGAGCCGTGCCTGCGCGTGATCAGGAGACGCGCCACCATCTGCGGGCCGGATTCACCCAGGCTCGCGGTCAGGTCGGCGAGCCGGCCGAGCACCCGCCCGTCGGATCCTAGGACGGCGCCACCGATGACCCCGCTGAGCAACAGCACGGTGGAAGCATAGGACCGCACTCGTTGATTAATGCAGCTGTATGAAGTTACGATCGCGCCATGTGGGACTTTGAAACCGACCCCGAATACCAGAAGAAGCTCGACTGGGTCGAGGAGTTCATGCGTGAACAACTCGAGCCGCTGGACTTCGCACCGCTGGACCCCTACGAGAAAACCAACCCCGAGGTGCTGCGGGTGCTGCGCCCGCTACAGCAGCAGGTCAGGGACCAGGGGCTGTGGGCCGCGCACCTGGGCCCGGAGTTGGGCGGGCAGGGCTACGGGCAGGTGAAGCTGGCGCTGCTCAACGAGATCGTCGGCCGGTCTCGCTGGGCGCCTTCGGTTTTCGGATCACAAGCGCCGGACTCCGGTAACGCCGAGATCATTGCCATGTTCGGCACCGACGAGCAAAAGAAGCGCTACCTGCAACCGCTGCTCGACGGTGAGATCTCGTCCTGTTATTCGATGACCGAACCGCACGGCGGTTCCGACCCAGGCCTGTTCACCACCCATGCCGAACGCGACGGTGACGATTGGGTGATCAACGGCGAGAAGTGGTTTTCCTCCAACGCCCGCAACGCCTCGTTCTTCATCGTCATGGTGGTGACAAGCCCGGAAGCCCGCACGCACCAGAAGATGTCACTGTTCATCGTGCCTGCCGAGACGCCCGGCATCGAGATCATCCGCAACGTCGGCGTCGGCGGCGAGTCCGACGATCGCGCCGGGCACGGCTATATCCGCTACAACGACGTCCGGGTGCCGGCCGACCACGTGCTCGGTGGCGAGGGGCAGGCATTCGCGATCGCCCAGACCCGGCTCGGTGGCGGCCGCGTGCACCACGCTATGCGCACGATTGCGTTGGCCCGCAAGGCTTTCGACATGATGTGTGAGCGGGCGGTCTCTCGACAGACCCGTCAGGGGCCGCTGGGCAATTACCAGATGACGCAGGAGAAGATCGCCGACAGCTGGATTCAGATCGAGCAGTTCCGGCTGCTGGTGTTGCGCACCGCCTGGAAGATCGACAAGTACCACGACTACCAGAAGGTGCGCCGGGATATCGCGGCGGTCAAGGTGGCCATGCCCCAGGTCCTACACGACGTCGTGCAGCGGGCCATGCATTTGCATGGCGCACTGGGGGTTTCCGATGAGATGCCGTTCGTGAAGATGTTGGTGGGTGCCGAGTCCCTGGCCATCGCCGACGGCCCCACCGAGGTGCACAAACTGACGGTGGCCCGCCGGACCCTCAAGGAGTACGAGCCCGTCGACACGCTGTTCCCGTCGCAGCACATCCCGACCCGGCGCGCGGCCGCCCAGGCCAAGCTGGCCGAGCTTCTCGAACACGAGGTCGCCGAACTCTGATGGCGGCCGGCACCTCGGCGAACCTGGTGGCCACCGCCGAGCGGTTGTTCGCCGAGCGCGGGGTGGACGCGGTGAGCTTGCGGGAGATCGCCCGCGAGGCCGGGGCCCGCAACGTGATGGCGGTGCAGTATCACTTCACCGACCGGGCCGGGGTGCTGGCCGCGATCGCCGACAAGCACCTGCCGATGGTCGACGCCCGCCGCGATGCGCTGCTGGACGATATCGAAAATGACGCATCGCCCTCGATGCGGTCGATGGCCTCAGCGCTGGTGACGCCGCTGGCGGCCAGGCTCGCCGACACCGACGGCGGCCCGGCGTTCCTGCGTATCCACGCCGATCTGCTGAACCGGCCGGTGCCCACCTTTGATTTCACCGGCCACTCCAGCAGCCTGCAGCGCTGGCGCCGGCTGCTCGAGCCGATGTTCGATCCGGTGGCCGCCACGCTGCATCCGCGGTTGGGGGCGCTGGTGTACGCCGCGGTCGAGTTGGGCCGCCGCGCGGCCACCGCGCCGCACGCCGACGACCGGTTGTTCACCAGTCACCTGGTCGACACGGTCGCCGCGATGCTCGCCGCGCCGCCATCGGAGGAGACCCGATCGCTGGCGCGGGAGCGCCAGGACCGCAAGTCGCACCGCCGCGTCCGGCCATAACGGACTCCAGCGAACATTCGTATCACACCGTTTGTCTACCGTTCGGACGACGCGCCCGTCTACCGTTCAGTCTATTATCGCAGCTAGACCTACTTATCTGGCTATATCAATGGGAACCTCTGGTGCAACCCACAGCACACGGAGGATTTCATGGCAAACACATCCGCTACTCGTCGATTCCGGATCGCCGCGGCCGGAATGGTCGGCGCGGCGGGCCTCGCCGCCGCCATCACCGGGGCGGGCATGGCGCACGCGGACGGGCTCGTCTCGAACCCGGGATCCGTCGACACCGACGGCACTCAGGGTTCATGGGCCAGCGCGGTGCACGGCTCGCAACGTCCCTCACAAGGTGTTCAGTACGACAGCCACACCTTCGAGAACGGGGGATGCGAAATCGGACTTGGTAACCAGCAGTGCCATACATCGGGACTGTGGTCGAAGGCCGCCAATGACGCCGACAGTGCCCTCGACGCCGACGGGATGCAGGCCGACGACGTCCGTGGGCCTGCCATCATCGCAGCGCCGGGGTCGAAGGCAACTCCGCCCAGGGGTTACTGACGGCATGGCACGTCGCCTGATCGGCCGCCGGGCGTTATCGACCGAACGTATGAATATCGCCCGGCGCCACCGGCGAACCCCGAGACTCGCGCGGGTTTGCACCTAAAGTCCCCCACAGGAATCCCGGGCCGACATCGCCCGTGGTGGCGGGCGGAAGAGAGGACCATGGCTGCGGTCTTCAATCCGCCACCGACCTGGCCGCTAGAACCTGGTTTCACCCCGACCGCGGACTGGATGCCTGATCCATTCTGGCCTTCAGCGCCGACGGGATGGCAGTTCTGGGTCGACGAGGTCCCGTCACCAAACACCCAAAATCCCTATCATCCGACCTATTCGGCTCCCCTGCGAGTCTCCAGCGAGGCGCCGGCCGGGCCATCCCTTTCGACGCCAAGTCGGCGTCGGGCCACCGTCATCGTCGGTGCTGTCGCCCTGGTGATGGCGGTGGTTGCCACCGTCACCGGCATCGTTGCGTGGAAACATCACGACGGCTCTCCACCCCTGTGGCCGGAGAACATGCTCGCGGGCACATTTCCGACCGCACCCACCGCCGCCTGGACCGTGAGCACGTCAACCTTGCTGAGTGACAAGGTCGGTCAGGTTGCGACTCCAGTGTTCGGCGCCGCATTCTATGGCAGCCCGGGCGCGATCGTCGTCGGTGATCATGTCGTCATTCACGTGGTTCGAAAAAATCACTCATCCCAAGACGAGAATGCCGAGCTGGTCTCACTGAGTTTGGTTGACGGACATAAGGAATGGTCGATACCGGCTCAGGTCAACGATGGTTGCGCTCGAAATCTGCTGGGAGACCGGCTGGTCTGCCAAAGGACGGGCAAGAACGGTCAACAGGGGCAACTGCAGTTCATCGATGTAGGCACGGGCGATGTCGACTCGACGGTGGCCTCCCGTGCGTCGATTCTCGCAAGTGACGGAACCAGTTTGTACACCGCGTTCTACAACCAGGATGTCACCGGCCTGACTGTCAGCAAGGGCACCGCCGAGAATCCTGCCTCGGCATGGACGAAGACCGTACCCAACGAGGTGTGCCAGGCCTACGGTGACGGCGACGGCCAGGACCTCCATGTCGCCCACGGTGTGCTCTGGGGCTACCTGGGCGGCGCCGAGATCGCGCTTCGGGCCGATAACGGTTCACCTCTGTTCGACCACGAAGTTGTCAACGTCCGAACACGAGAACCGGACACCATCATCGCCACCCGCTGCCGGCCCGGCACCGACTTCGACGGCTGGCCGACCGAAGTCGCGACCTTGAGCGGCCACCAATTATTCACCTCCCCAGTTCCTTTGCCCCGCGAAGATCTATCGGTGTTTACCGGCGGACCCCCGCCGTTGATCACCGCCCGGGGTGACGCGCTGGACCCGACGACCGGTAACACGCTGTGGCGGCTACCGGGGAGAACCTCGTCCGGTGCCGGCTGGGTCATCGGCAACATTGGGGCGGTGTCGGATGGCAACGGGATGGCCGCCTACAACATGGCCTCCGGAGATCGGCTGTGGCACAGCGGCGAGATACTTCATTCCAATGCTGTCACCGACGGTGAGCGCGCCGTTATCTCTACCGGATACGGCGGCATTGCTGCGATTTCCCTCGCGGACGGATCGCGGACTTGGGAAGTCGGCATCGCCGTCGGCGAGGGCGTAGTCATCTATGCCACCAGCCGCGGAGTCCTTGCCGTCGGCACCTCAGGAGTTAGCCTGCTGCGGCCGACGGGCCCAGCGGCGTCTGTGCCGGCCTTCGGCACGACCCCAACCGATAAGTCCGGCGGCGCTCCGTTGGCCACGAAATGCGGCCGCCCGGCGCATTTCGAACCGCAGGCCATCCGCGCTCAGTCCGGAGCACTCGTCATCACCATGAAGATCGTGGCGCATTGTCCCGGTGGCGACGTTCTGTCGTCGCCGCAGACTCGGCTGTCGGTCACATCCGATGGTGAGAATGTCGCGTCGGGCACCTTCGATCTCGCTGCACAGCCGATCGCCATCCCCGCTGGCAGTGGTGTCGATGGCAGCCCGTCGATCAGCCATGACTTCGTCTTCCCAGCCGGCACATTCTGGCGGATCCCCGTGTCGCTCAACGCTATTCCTGAGGGGGGTGCAAGCCAGACCGGCCCTACCGATCTCGGGGTCAATACCTTGGTCGTCGACTGCCAGCAGGACGGTCCATCCGGTTCCACCAAGGCGCCGAACGGCTCGGCAGGCAGTCGGTCAAGCACCGCCACCGGACCTGCCACCCCGTCGAGCGGGAACAACGAGACCGCAAGTTTCGACGCGCTGCGGGCCCTGGCCAACGCCGACCGTCCCTTCGTCTCCGCCAACCTCACCGATCGCTGGGTGCCCCAACTCAGTTCGAAACGGCCCGGATTGGTAGCCGACGGTATCGTCTGGGACAACGCCGCCACCCTGCGTGAGCACTTGGATCTGCGGCTGCGATACCCCGAAGTGCGGCTGCTGTACTCCGGGGACTGGTCGACGTTCTCTGCACCTGATTTCTGGGTGACAATCGCGGGCGTGACGTTTTTGGACTCCGACAGCGCACTGGGCTGGTGTCGCGATCACGGGTTCGACCGCGAGCACTGCTACGCCAAGCTGGTCAGCACCAGCCATCCCGTCGATGGCACGACGGCATTCAACCCGTAGAAAGTCTCTGTGTTGCAGCTACTTTGAGCTACCGTTGGTCTCTGGGTCGCCATGCTGCGGCCCAGTGTAAGTGGTGCCCGCGCCGAAGCGCTGTGTCGAGTCCGCGAGTACCCGCTGTGCGCGCGCGGCAGCGCTCTCCGGCACAGGATCCGATGCAGCGCTCGCGGCCCGGAAGATCGTCGGAGCGTTACCGGCGGGCGCGGCCGTGTGTACTGGAACCTCGCTTGTCACCGGGGACGCGGATGGAGGCACGCGCCGCGTCCGTAGCAGTGCGCCAAGGGGACTGACCGCAACGGCACCGAGCAGCACACACAAGGCCACACCGCAGATCACCACGTCGAACGTCGACGTGATCTGCTGGGCCAGTGTGTTGCCGTACACCGGGTTGTAGCCAGGCCCGCCATCGACATAGAACACCCGCAACGCCATCGCGACACCGATCACGACGCGGCCGATCGCGAAACCCACCAGCGCTGCGCTCACCCCAATGAGCACCCGGGCTGACGCCCGCGGCTTGCTGAGGTTGGCCCGAAGCCACAGCGCCGCCGCACCGGTCACCACGTCGAACCCCACCAGCATCGCGGTGTCGTAAAGCGAATGGGGCAAATCCAAGCTGGCGGCAATTGCGAAGTCGGCGGTACGCAACACAACTGACGCCAGACACCAGAAGCTGATCAGCGCCAGCACTGTGCGCATCGCTGCGCCGAGCACCTGCCGGTCGGCCGGGACGGTCGACGTCACGGCTGACAGGCTGACAACCCCGCAGACGGCAGCAGCCAGGACCCAGGCGAGATACCCCTCGTAGCCCACCGCCGCCGTCGAGGTGCTCTCGGCAATGCCGTGGAACGCATCGATTTCGCGTCCGACGTCCGAACTCCACACGATCAGACTTGCGGCCAGCGACGAAGCTCCGAGGGCCAGGAGCGCCAACCGAGAGGCTGCGGAATCACGCCGTATCCAATTGCATCCGATCAAGACCGCAGTCAGTGCCACGCCGGCATTGAGCAGTGTGAGCACAACGACCGCCGCGTCGGATTTGTGCAGCGACTCGGCGTCCCACATGTATTCGGTCCGCCAGTAGATGTTGAACAGGGTGGACCACACCGCAAGCACCATCGCGCCGAGCGCGATTCGACGGGTCCACGCGCGCCAACCCGGATGGTCGACCGCTGGCCAACCCCTCGTCGGCTGGGCTCCCAAGACTGCGCCAGCCAATGCGAACAGGGCGCCAGGGCCAATCCCCGGAGATACGGTCCCTGTCCCGGCCTGGCGGAGAGTTTGCACGACGGTGAACACCACGAACCCACCCACGACCAGAAGCAGTGGAGCCGTGAACAGCAACCGCAGCCGCCCGGTGTTCGCCGCGTCCAGCGCGGCCCGCAGCGGCTCGGCGGCCCCAAGGCGACTGACCACGATCGCTGCCGCGGCCAACAGCACCGCTACCCACACGAGGGCATAGAGTGCCCAGCTACTGGCCGGCACCCCGAGCCCGAAGACGATGTTCCACGGGAGGCATAGCGACACCACGAGCAGCAGAACCGCACACGCATCGCTGGCGATCGTCGCCTTCTGGGCCGGGTCGGGGTTCTGCCGACGGCGCTTGCCGTGGGCGCCACCCGAGGAGGTGGCGCCACGGACGCCAGTGGCCGTGACGTCGACGTGTTTGTTCACAGGTGTTCCCCCGAGGAGCTGGACCGTAGGTTGTGATTCGCGACTTTCGCGTCATATAACCTGACCGGCCACCGCCGCGCTGCACGTTAGACCCCAAATTCAGACGTTCGGACGAACGGCGCGAGCCAACCTCCCGCCTACCTGCCAGTAACGGCGTGCCGCGTGGCCGGGCCGGCCAAATTCATACGTTCGACCGACGGCACCACGCGGCTGGTTCGGCAGGCGACTGCCGACAAGGCCCCGGCGGGCAGAACTCTCCCAGCGGTCAAGGCAAAGTGACTCCGCACCAAGGCGATTCGTGTGGAGCAGAGTGGATTGATCGACAGCTCGGCGGCCGGAACTCATCAAGCGCCGGAGACGTGCGTCTGGCAGCCTCATCGTCACCTGAACCGTTAGCGATGAATCCGGGCGGCGGCGATGAGAGGATCTGGCGGAAGTACCCATCCTATCGACGCAGTAAGGAGCGCCGTGTCTGACTTTTGGGCCGTCGAACTCAATGACGAGAACCCTGATCCCAGGGTGGCGTGTGTCGTGCTGTGCGATGTGTCGGGCTCGATGAACGGGGACCCGATCGCGGCGCTCGAGCAGGGGTTCTCATCGTTCGTGCATTACCTGCACAACGACACACTGGCCAGCAAGCGCGTCGAAGTGGCCGTCGTAACGTTCGGATCGGCTGCCACCGTGTTGGTGCCGATGCAGGAAGCACGCATGTTGCAGCCGGCCAGGTTTACCGCATCGGGCACCACGAACATGGCCGCGGGGATCCACCTGGCACTGGACATTCTCGAGGATCGTAAACATGCCTACAAGGCAGCGGGGCTGCAGTACTACCGGCCCTGGATCCTCATTCTGACCGACGGCAAACCTAATGTCGAGGGGTTTGACACTGCGGTCGCCCGGCTGAATGCCGCCGAAACAAGCAGAGGTGTCACGGTTTTCCCGGTTGGTGCCGGGTCCGGCGTGGATTACCGGCAGCTGGGCCGGCTGTCGGTGCAGCGATCCCCGGCGCCACTCAATGGCTTGATGTACGAAGAGCTATTCGAGTGGCTGTCCGCGTCGCTGAGCAATGTGTCCAATTCCACCGACTACGCCCGCAGCGACGAGGCCCTCGGCGCGATGGGCGACCGTATCAATTTGCCACCGGTGAGCGGCTGGACCAGCGCATGACCCAGCCCGTCACCGGGGCGCGGGGTAGCTGGCAATGGGGCGTGTGTGGTGCGTCGGTCATCGGGTCCGAACATGAACGGCGCGGTCTGGGCTGCGATGACGCCTACTGCTTCGGCGTCACCCGGGACTTCGTCGTGGCAGCCGTCGCCGACGGCGCGGGATCGGTCACCGGCACCTCGGCGTGGGGTGCGTACACGGCTTGTCAGAGTGTGCTGGCGAACGCAATGCGGACCCGATTTATTGATGAATTCCGACGCAGCACAGCAGAAGAAGCTGAGCAGATGCTGCGGGCGCTGTTCGAGAAGGCCACCGACCATGTCCACGCCCAGGCGCAGTTCTTCGGGCTGGAGAGCGCAAAGCTGGCCACGACGCTATGCGTCGCCCTCGCTGATCGCGATCACGCCGCCTTCGGCCAGATCGGTGACGGCGTCATCGCCACACAGACCGAGGAGCGCATCGAGACGTTGTTAATCGAGGACAAGGACGACTACCAAAACGCCACATGGTTCCTGCAGTCCGAGGGCGCGTTCGAAGAATCCTTCCGGACCGTGGTGCGCCCGGCAGTGACGGCGTTCGCACTCAGCACCGACGGAATGACCTACAAGATCACCAATGTCGCCAGCGGCGAACCGTACCAACCGTTCTTTCGTGGCTCCTGGGAACGGGTCCGTGCCGGGGCCAACTCGGCCAACTTCGCCTCTCTGTTGCGCAGCATCGAGGACGACCAGACCGGCGACGACAAGACCATGGTTCTGGCCACCCTGCGTTGGGAAGACGACGACTACTATCCCAGCCCAGCACCAATCACCAAGATGACAGCCAGTTCGCCCACCCCGCCCACCCTCCATACGAATGTGCCTGCCGCTCAAACGGTCCCAACCGAACCTGCGCCACCGACACCGGAAGCCGCCGCTCCGACCCCTGACTCGGCGCCGCCGCCGGGCGACGCCGCCCCGATCGAGCCCGACACCACCCCGATCGACAGGCCAACCGGCCGTCCGCGGCTCTTTCGGCGGTCTGAGAGGTGAACCTGGGGCTTGGGACCGGCCAGTCGGTCACGCTCGGGCCGGCACTGGCCAAAGCCGGCGAAGGCACGATCTATGACGTCGTCGGGCGGCCAGATTGGGCTGCCAAGGTGTTTCATCAGACCCTGCCCAATCTTGACCACAAACTCGCCAAAGTCGCCGCGATGACCCAGGCATCACCCGAGGGAGCGATCCAGCCGAACGGCTTCGCCGTACTGACTTGGCCTATCAGCACTCTCAGCGACACGCATGGCCTGGTGGGGTACGTCATGCCTAAGATCGCAACCGCGACGTCGGTGGAAATCCATGCGCTGAGCAACCCGTCGAATAGGCGTGATCCACCGCCAAACGCTCCGCAGTGGGTCAAGCACGCCACCTGGGACCATTTGGTCAACGTCGCAGCGAACCTCTGCCTGGCTGTCGAGGTTGTCCATTGGGTCGGGGCGGTGATCGGCGACTTTCAGGAGCGCAACATCCTGGTCTCCGACACCACCGAGGTGACCCTCGTCGACTGCGACTCAATGCAGTTCACCGATCCGGCCGGTCGGCAGTATCTGTGCACGGTCGGCAGGCCTGAATTCACCGCGCCCGAGCTGGCCGGCATCGACCTGCACACCCAGCCACGAAGCCAGGCCTCGGACCTGTTTGCGTTGGCCATCCACATCCACCAACTGCTGATGGGCGGCAACCATCCGTTCCTGCGCGGCGAATGGACAGGGCCAGGGGAACAGCCGGCCGCGTTGGCACTAGCTCGCAACGGCGATTGGGCCGGCGGCCCGTCTTCACAGCTGCGCACTCATCCGATGGCTCCGCCAGTGACGTTCCTGCCGGGCGAGATCCAACAATATTTCTATCGCGCGTTCACCGCGGGCGCGGTGGATCCCAACCACCGGCCGACCGCCGGGCAGTGGCGAGACGCGCTGCAACGGATCGCGGTCACCACGTGCCGCACAGGGCGGCATCAGATCCCGACGTCGTGTGCTGCGTGCCCGTGGTGCGCCATCGACGAAGCACGACAAGCCCGCCGCGGCGAAGGACCCGGCTTTCGCACCGCACCGAACACGGTGATGACGCCACCGAGCACCGGACCGATTCGCCAAGGCGGCGCGCCCCCGCCCCAACCGAAGATCGGCGGAATGAGCGCGCGCACTTTGACCATTGTTCTGATCGTGCTCGGCGTGCTCGCCGTCGCGTTGTCGGCATTCATCGCCTGGGCGTTGATCAGCGGTAGATCAACAACATTCGGAGCGCCGGCACCGAGATCGATCAGCGTCTCGGTGTCGCGACCGTGCGTCGCAGGGGACTGTCAGTGGGAAGAAACGTTGCGCTGTTCGGAGGCGTTGTTGAGCGCGGATTGGCCCAACCCGTCGATCTGATTCTGGGCGTCGAGCAGCGCCTTCTTGTGCTGGGGCCACCAATCGTGCACGAACGTCTGAGCGTCCTTGCCGTCCCAGACTGACGTCAAGGACTGAACTACCTTGTCGATCTGCGAGACCAGGTTGCCGATGTTGGCGGCCTGAGACTTGAGCTGACGGCCGGTACTCTCGACGGCTTCGACGTCCATCCCCATACGTGCCATTGGTGATTGCCCTCCTAGTTGGATCCGGCCATGGTTGATCGGGTTGGCACGACTGTAGGGCACCGCTGAGTTGCGTTACGAGGGATTGTCGGTGGATTCATCCGAATGACGTACACCGCCTCGCGCCTGGCTTTGGTCAAGGGCGGGCGGGGCCCGCCTGATTCGCTGTGATGGGGTCGGGCAGGCCGAAAGCCGGCCCAGCTGCGCCCAGGTCTATGGTGTCGCCGACGCTGTGGGATACCGGCTGACCTGACACCAGGTCGGTGAGGGTGAGGCTTCCCAATGGCGTCGTCGGCGCTGGATCACTGAACGACGACGGCCCCTTCGTATAGGCGATCGCCACGACGTTCTCGGGGTTGTAGCCGGGCCACGGCGTTCCGGTTGGCGTCAGCGTCGTGAAGCTGATGTTGGCCGGCGGGGTGAGCGGATGTGCTCCCGCACAACGCAACCGGGGAACACCGGCCGGGTCGATCATCACCGCGGTGCCAGCCTGCAGAACGGCCTGTGTTCGGGAGGGTATACCGTCGGAGCCATACCCGTGGGAAGTCACCCAGGTGTCAACCGTCAGGACAGCCGGCGTCAGTGTGTTCAAGTAGAACGGGATCTGTTCGGGCCGCAGGCCTTCCACCTGCGCCCAGGCCTTCGCCCGGCCGCTGTGAGCGTCCAGGAAGTTGGCCAAGCCGGGTGCGTCACACGGCACGGGTTGGTCGATGGCACCGTACAACCCGGGATGCGCCCCCGACACCAACCGCACTGCCCGGTCCGGAGACACTGCTAAGCCGGTGGTGGCCGTCTGGATTGCCTGCATTGCTGCCGGGGACACCGCCACCGTCGGGATCGCCGGCGCGGTCACGAATGATTCGGTGCCAGGGCTGTTGGCCGCAATCAGAGCAGCCGTGACGCGGTCTGGGCCGTGATCGTCGAAGATCGTCTCACGTTCGGTGAGGACGATTCCGACCAGAGTCGCCAGCACTACTGCGGTCAGCACGACGGCAGCTACCGCGAGGACGGTACTCGCCCGCGGCGATGTCGGCGGGGCGGAGTTAGGGTCGGACCAGCCGGAGTTCACTGTGACGGTGATACGTCGACCACGGTGCCTTGGAACTTCTGCATGCTGGCCTTGACGTCGGTGAACCGAGGATCCGACGACTTGTCGAAGTCCTTGGCCACATCGTCATACAGCAGAGTGTGGTTGTAGTTCGTGTCGCTTAGCTCTCGAAACGGCACATCGGATCGGGACTCGAATACCGAGTTGTCGGGCGACGGGAACTGATTGGCAAGACCGACGATCGCGGTGAACAGACTGACGCCCGGCACTTCGGTGTTGACCGAATGCACTATGGAGCCCGATGCGGGTACCAGGTCAGGGACACCCTCAGAAGTATCGCCGTGCAGATGCACAGTCTGGACGCCGTTGAGGTCGGGAGTGACGATGGGCGACCCGTAGGTCACCAGATTGGTGACATGGAACCCCAACCCGTTGGCCTGCGCCGCGACGTTCTGAGCGTCGATTCCGCCCTGGCTGAATCCCACCAGCATGATGTCGGTCTTGGCGCCGTCGGGAGAACCCTTCAGTGCCTCGCGAATTCGGGCGATCACGGCCGGGTCTGTTTTCCCGTCCAGCAGCGGAACGTTGCGTTCCAGCGTGCGGTTGTCGGTGGTGTTCATGCCCTGGAAGTAGACGATCAGGCGGGTCTTGCCGTCGGCGCCGAGGACTTTCTCGATGCGAACCCCGTCACCCACTTTGTTGTAGTTGTCGATATGCGCGAAGAGCTGTGCAGTCCCCACCGGCGCCGCCACGCCCAACCTGGCTCCGGCGGTGTTGCTGACCTGTTCCTGCTCTTGGGCGTTGCGGCGCAGGCTGGCCGCACCATCGCGTAACGCCGACACCGCCGCTTTCACACTGGGCTGCGCCACGCCGGTCCATTGTGATCGGAACCGATCGGAGTCGATACCCCACCACGGGCCGGTGACCGACGAATTCACCGCCTTGGCGGTGCCCTCGAGGGCACTCGCCACACTGTCGAACTGTGTTGCCGCCGAACGCAAATACTCGACGTCGGCACCGCTATAGGCCATTTCTGCCTCCCTGAGGTCTAGATAGTTGGCTGGGCGACATGAAGCCAGGTTCCCTTACCACGCTCGATCAGAATCCCGCGGCCTGGCGGGAAGTAGCTGCCGTGCACGTGCCCGATGGAGGTACTCAACAAGCTGTCGGTGTCGGTGCCGTCGGGTGCCAGCACAATTCCACGGCGCGCCGACTTGAACGGCTGGGCCAATTGCCACGCCTGGCTCCACGAGGACACCCCCGATTCGCCCACCACGAAAACCGAAGCGTCGTTGAGGGTTTTCACCAGCCGCGTCAGGTCGTTCTCCGCTTCCGTACCGCCGAAGTCGGCCACCGATTCGATCACCACCATGAGAGTCGTGGCCGCGTCGCCAGGGAGTCGGGCCATCAATTCATTGGCGTACTCAGCAACCCGCGCGGGACCGACGACCACATCGTCCCACTCGCCGGCCCCGGTCGCCGTAGAAGCCGCGGGAGCCAAATACACAAGCCGGATACCGGGGTTCGCCCGCCGCACTGCCTGGGCCAGCGTCATCACGGCGGTGGTCCGTCCACTGCCTGGCGGCCCAGTCACCATGAACACACCATGCGGGTTGACCCCGACCGGCTCCAGCGTCTCATTGGCGAGGCCGATAGCAGGGCTGCCGGGTGCCGCGGTCGCAGGCAAGGCATAGAGCGGTATCTGCTCCGCCAGCCGAACGATCGGCTCAGGTTCTTGAAATCCCTTCTCGTGCATGGCTTCAGCCAGGTGTGCGATTGCGCGGCCCTGGACCGCGGTATTGGCGTCACCGCCGAATACCGCTACCTGTACCTCTTGCCCGTCCATGACTCCACGGCCGGGTGGTGACGCAGCCGACAGCACGTCAAAGGACACACCCGCTAGTCCGTAGTCGTCATCGGAGGCAAGCCGTAGCACCAGCCGACGTTGGATGGTCGATGACAACGACGCCGACAGCGCGCCCGGCCGATCGGCCGTGACGATCACATGGATTCCCAGCATCCGGCCGTCGGCGGCGAGCTGGGTGAACATCCCGAAGTAGGGAGAGCGAGAAGCGTGCTCGTAGGCTTCGCGGAATGCCCCGATACTGTCGACCAGCAGCAAGATGCGCGGCTCGGGTTCGCCTGTGAGTTGGCGGTATTGGGCGATGTCGGAGGCGTGCGCCCGACTGAATTTCGCCGACCGTTCGTCGAGCAGCGCCGTCAACCGGCGCAGCACCCGGCCGATCCGTTCGTCGTCGGAAGCATCAACGATCGCGGCAACGTGCGGCAGCCCGTCGAGCATGCGCAAGCTGCCTGATCCGAAATCAAAGCCGTACACATGCACCGGCGCGCCGCCGGGCGCGAGCG
Source organism: uncultured Mycobacterium sp. (assembly GCA_900078375.1). GTDB lineage: Bacteria > Actinomycetota > Actinomycetes > Mycobacteriales > Mycobacteriaceae > Mycobacterium. The sequence continues at coordinate 52,160 of FLQS01000016.1, forward strand.
CCGCCGACACCGCCAGGGTCCGCAACACGGTCGACTTGCCGGAGCCGCCGGTGCCGATGATTGCCATGTTGCCGTCGCGGTCCGGGTTGAACACCCCGAGCCGCTGGGCCTGGGCATCAGGCCAGTCGGCCTGACCGATCACCAGTTGTTCGTCGTGTGCAAAACCGGCCAATTTTTCCAACGCGTATACCGGTGCCAGCGGCGGCAACCAGGGACGGCGCGGCGCGGCGATCGCCAGCGCTTCGGTCGCCGACCGAATCGTGGCGACAATGCGTCTGATATCGGTCGGCCCACCGACGTTGCGGGCTGCCGCTACCGACGTCAGCCACTGCCTCCGGCGGCCGAACACAAACTCGCACACGTCGATCGATGCCTGCTGGGGCTCGTCACTGGAGACCCCACCGACATAGCCGGACTGAAAGACAGTCAGCCGTCCTGGACCGGTCTTCGCGACGGCACGCCCGGGCACCCCGAGCGGAAAGTGAGCAGCAAGGGGATCCTCGATAACGTCGACGGAGTCGTCGGCGTCGTTGAGTCGCAGCGCGATCCGCAGATTCGTATTGGCGCGCAGGTTGTCCTTGATCACCCCGGCCGGACGCTGGGTGGCCAGGATCAGGTGCAGACCGAGGGAGCGACCGCGCTGCGCGACGTCGATGACACCATCGACGAATTCGGGTACCTCACTGACCAGAGCCGCGAACTCGTCGACGATGATGATCAGACTCGGCGGGGTGTCAGGGTCACCTGACTGCTCCAACGTCACCAGATCCTTGGCGCCCTTGAGGTTCAGCAACTCCTCACGGCGACGAATCTCGGCGCGCAGCGACGTCAGCGCGCGCCGCACCAGATGCGGCGACAAGTCCGTGACGAGCCCCACGGTGTGGGGCAGGTGCACGCAGTCGGCGAATGCCGCGCCGCCCTTGTAGTCCACGAACAAGAACGTGACCCGGTCGGGACTGTGCGCGGCGGCCATTCCCAGAACCCAGGTTTGCAAGAACTCGCTCTTACCCGAACCGGTTGTCCCGCCCACGAGTGCGTGCGGGCCGTGCTCGCGGAGGTCGAGATGGAAGTCGGCAGTGCCGGTCGAGCCGACCAACGCCCGCAGTGTGATCGGCTGCCCCGACGGCTGGTTGCGCGGACGCCGCGCCGAGACCGACTCATTGGCCAACCAGTCCCGGGTGACGGTCGCCGGGTCGCCGGCCAGTCCGGCGCCGGCCAACGTCACATACGAGACCGAGCGCGGCAGGTCGGTCTCGTCCTCGACAGCCGCCCCGACATCGACAACCGGGGCCAGCAGCAGCGCGACCTGGACGGAATCCGGGATATCGAGCGTCTCGCAGGCGATCGGGAACGTATGGCGGCCGCGGCGCACCTCGCCGACGGTCGAGCCGGCTGTCGCGTTGTCCACCAGCAGGAACGTCCGACAGGCTGCGGGCAGGCTGGTGACCTCGGTGGCCACCCAGATGACGTGCACCCCCACCGTTGCCCCGTGTTCAGCCAGTCGGGTCAAGCGGGGCCGGTCGATGGGGGCGGTGTCTTCCACGACAACCACCACCGCAGGCAGCACACCTTGGGGCGGACCGTCCGAACTGATCGTGTCCTCACTGATCACCCCAAAGACCGGGGCGGCCGTGTCAATCGACTCCCGGCGCTTCTTGACAAGGTCCTCTAGGCGCGCAAGCAATGCGGCAGCGCCGCTAGCGCTCTCGGTGAGATGATTGCCCGTCAGCGGGCTATGCACAGAACCGGCGTGCGGCAACCATTCGAGCCACTCCCAGCACTGGCGGGCCTGTGGTGAACTGAACGCCGCGACGGCCACATCGGCCGGTGAGTGCAATCCGACGAGTTGCATCACAATGCCGCGGGCGACTCCGTCGACCAAACCCCTTGGGCCGCAGACTCCCAACGCTCCGCATTCACGCAGATCAGCGACGATCGGGACCTCACTGATCAATGCGAACTCGTCACGAAGCTGGGTCAACTGGGTGGCGTACTGGGCGTCACCGTCCTGCCCGTCGTGGATGTCGACCACGCAACGCGACGGCGCGTCACCTAATCCCAGTCTGAAGCTGAGGAATTCGGGGGTTTCGGGGCGATGGGTCCATAGCAGGGGGCCGAGCCGATGGATAGCTTCAACGGTTTGCGACAACGCCGGGGTCTCGGCTAGGCGCGTTGCGCGCTCCACCCGCTGGGCGGTCGTGAGTTCCTCCGCCAGGCCACGTAGGGATTCGGCGAACCGTTTGATCGCCTCCTCCCGCCGCTTCTTCTCCTGGCGCCGGGTATCGAAGTACATCCCGATCATCAGCAGCGGACTCAATGCGACGAACAACACCGACAGCAGACTGCGGGTGGTCACCAAAAGCGCCAGCCCCATGACTAGTGGCAGCAACATAGACACGATGGGCAGGTGCTGTGGTTCTGGCCGCGGCGGTACCGGCGGCGCGGCAAAGCGTCGTTCGGCGAATCGGGCCACCACACGTGGTGATCGATTGAATTCGATTGCACTACTGTCGGTTTGGACCGCGTGTGATCGGACAGTGGGCAGCACCGCCAGCTCGGTGGAGCCTAATCGCACCGTGTCGGTCGCCCCGATCACCGCCCGCTGGGTGGGTACCCCGCCAACCAACACGCCGTTTGGGCCGGCCAGGTTGGAAATTTCGATGGTGTCGCCGACGGAGATGGCGGCATGCAGGTCTGACAGGCTCGGATCGCTGAGCAACACGTCGCTGGTCAACGCAATCCCGATGCGGGAGTTGCCCGCCGACAGCGGAAATTCACGGCCCGCGTCGGGACCGGTCAACACCCGCAGCACCGCGACCGACCGGCCGTGACGCGAGCGTGGCGCCGGGCTGGCGGGAGCAGGCGTCACGCTGACCGTCGCTCCCGACCGGATACCCGAATCGATGAGGTTGCGCCGCGGGTCGAGCACGCGGCCTGGCGTGCCGCTGTCGAACGAACTGTGTTCGAGCTTGAGGGTGACGGCTACGGGCAGTGTGGCTGACCGCCGCTCGGGATCCCCGTCCACCAGAGCGGTCGCCAGGTCGCCGATCGACGCCGTCGCATCGGCGGTGATTGCCAGCTGAGCGTGACTGCCGTCAGCCCGGCGCAAGATGATCTTCAGCTGCATCTACGGAGGCCCCGCCCCAACTGGTACCGGCGAACTGACTTTTCGCAGTCCACGATCGAGCGTCCGTCGCAGCGGCGTCTGTTGGCGCTGGCCGAACGGGTTGGCGCCCAGGCTGATGTCGATAACCGAGATACCTACGACCCGGTCGTGCAGGCCCTGCCGGGGCGCCGGACCGGTCAGGACCGGTAGGGCTGCCAATCCTGCGGTACCGGTGAAGACCAGGCTGCGCAACGCTACCGCGGCAAACCCGGGTGGCTTGTTGTCGGCGGTGCGCACCGTCCGCAGGCCCAGGGTTGCGGTGCCAAATGTCATTCCGGTCAGGCTGCGCCACAACGACATCCACACCGAGACCGCGACGAAGGCGATCGGTACGACAATGTAGATCACGTCGACCAGGCCGAGGATCGTCGCCGCAATGGCGATCGGAAACGCCGGGCTCAGCATTGCGGCGACGTCCAGCAAATGACTGCAGCAGCGCACGCCCCGCCCAGCCTCCACGACCTGGTCACTAGCAAACGACCCTGTGGACTGTGCCGGAACATGCTGCTGGGTGGCGGTATTCGTGTTGCTCAGCAAATGGGTTGGGCGGTTGGGGACCGCCTGACCACAGGCCGCGCAGAACGGGGCATTAGGCCGCAGGATCGATCCGCAATGACTGCACGGCAAGTCGGCGGTGCCTGTCACCGCAGCCTCTGCAGGTTTGTGGGCCACACTTGCTGTCGCCATGGAGCAGCGGTCGCCACCACCACGTCGACTCCCTCCTGCCGGCGGCCCGGATACTCTTGGGCGCGCACGACGGTGGGCCCGCCGATCAAACATTAGGCTCGGGACGGCGTAGTCGCAGTGAATTGCCTGTAGGTCGAACGTACGATTGCTCGGGTCGCAGGCCCGCGGCAACGATGACCCAGCGACTCCCGCGGCCCGCGGCTCGCATCGGATGCCAGCACGGCGCGAAGGACCACACGGATGCCGGATTCGGTGTTACCCCCCAGCCGTTTCGGCGCGGGCTACACCGTCGGCGCCACGCCACCGACCGCGGGCCCTCCGGTCACCCGAGCACCGGCACAACCAACGACCGGGCCCGTCGCCGCTCCGCCCCCAGCCGGGGTGTCGTCGAATGCGCCAATCAGTTCGCTCGCCCTGACGTCGTTCGTGTTGGTGTTGTTGATGGGGCCGTTCATCGCCCCGTTGACGATTCCCTTGAGTCTGGTCGCGCGTCGGCGCATCGCGCAAACCGGCATTGGCGGCATCGGTCTGGCCAAGGCAGCTCTGGCGATGAGCTGTATCTATCTCGTTGCCGCGGCGGTGGTCGCCATCCTCATCCTGATCGTCACGCCAGTGGGATCGAACTAGTCAGCAGCGGCGGTGTCGACCGTTCGACCGATATTGCGGTCGTTATCGAAATGCAATAGTGACGCGACTATCAATTCGCGAGGGGAAGATTTCGGTGGACGTGGCTCTCGGGGTAGCCGTGACGGGCCCATCGGCGCGCCTGGCGCTGCTGGACTTCGACACCGGCGACGTGCTGGACGAATCGGACTTCGCCCTCTCGTCCGACCCGGTCGGGCATCTCCACACCGCAATCGCCGGAACTCACCGGACCTTGCACGAAGGTGATCACCGGCTCGTCGCCACCCGGCTGTATTGGCCGGATCAGGTCCAAGCACAGGGCCTCGCTCGGGCGCTGACGCAGTCCGGTCTTGATGACGTCACCACGATTTCGGGGGCCGAGGCCGCCACTGCACTTGTGCGGGGAGCCGCACGCAACGGTGAGTGTGCGTTGCTATTCGTCGACGAGGACACCGCGACGCTGTCAATCGTTGGTGCCGATGCCGTCACCACGTCCGTCATCGCCGCCGAGGCCTACAGCGGGGCAGACCCGGTGCCGGCCTGCGCGACGCTGCTGCGCCGGCTAGCTGAGGAACCCGGTGCGGCCACCGGCGTCTACCTGGTGGCCACCAGCGGCGACCCGAAATTGGTTGCCGCTGGCCTGCGCTCGAAACTCCCCCTGGCCGTTCCCGACCATCCCGCCTTCGCAATCGCCCGAGGAGCGGCCGCCGCAGCGCACACGTCGGCCGCCACCGCGCCGGCCCAGCCGGCCGCCGTCCGCGTCCGCGTTCGCCAACGCACACCGGTGGCCGCCGCCGTCGCCGCGCCGGCCGTAGCCACCGAGGAAAGCCCGCTGATCGGATCGAACCTCGCCTACTCGATGGCCTACGACTCAGGCCCGCTGTCTATCGAGGATCCGGCGCGTTATCCCCGCGACAGCGTTCCGCTGCAGCGAGCCATGCATCCGTTGAGTTACACCTCCGATCCAACGGAGGTCGACAGCGCCGTCGCTCCTGCGGCGCGACCCCAGGTTCTGTTGGTCGGTAGCGCGGCTGCCGCGGTCGCCGTCGTGGCATTGGCCGGGTTGGCTGTTGTGGTGGCCTTAGGGATCCGGCCGCAGACCATCGCCCAGCCGGTGTTCAGCGCCTACGAGACCGACCAGGGCCCGGTGAAGGGAAAATTTGGCGCCGTCGTTCCTATGTTGGAACAGAAGCCCGATGTCGTGATGCCCGATGCCGTAGCCATCCCGGATGCCGTCAGCGATGGCGGTTACAAAGTCGTCTATTCCAGCGGCGGCGGCATTCCCAGCGGCGGGCCCATCCATCTGCCAGTGTCCGTCCCCGCGCCGCCAGTCGAAGCAGTCCCGGCGCCAGGACTGCCCCAGCCCGGAATTGTGTTGCCGCCGTTCAAGCTCCCGCCGCCACCGCCGATCATCGTCCAGCTCCCGCCGCCCGGGCCAATCAAACTTCCGCCACCACCGGTGATCAAACTCCCACCGCCACCGCCACCGATCAAACTTCCGCCACCACCGGTGATCAAACTCCCTCCGCCACCGCCACCGATCAAGCTTCCGCCGCCCCCGCCGCCACCGAAGCTTCCGCCACCACCGGTGATCAAACTCCCGCCGCCGCCCGTGATCAAGCTGCCTCCGCCACCGAAGATTCCGAGGATCTGCGTGCCGATGTTGCCCTGCGTCGGCGGGTGAGTGGGCGACGCTAAAGGTCTTTGAGGCTGAGGATTCCGTCCTCGACCGCACGTGCCAGCAGAGCCGACTTGGTGGGTGCCGGTCGTCCTGCCGCTGCGTACTTGGCGCGAGCGCGCTGCAGATGGGTGCGCACCGTTGTCGGCGCGATGAAGAGCCGTTTGCCCACCAAATCCTTGCTCTCCGTTTGGAACCAGGCGACCAGGACTTCTTTCTCGCGTTCGGACAAGTTGATGCGGCCAACGGTGTTGCCGCTCAACATTGCATTGGCCATTCTCGGCGCTACATAGGGCTGGCCATCGCGGGCGGCCTGGATCGCATCGATGAGATGGCGCTGGCCTTCCGATTTGACGACGTAGGTGAGCGCACCGACTTCCAGGCAGGTCAAAATCACCTCGTCGGTGAACATATGCGAATAGACGATGACCCGTTGGCCCGCCTGGCACATGCGAGCCAACGTCGTCCAATCCGGACGATGCCCATCAATCTGCAAGTCCAACAGAACGACGTCGACATCCGAGCCGCCCTGATCTGTGAAACGAGCGAAATAGTCAGCCGGGTCGGTAAAGCTGCCGACGACTTCAATTGGCGGGTCCGCCCGTGCGCACCACGCTTCCACACCGGCATGAACGACATCGTGGTCGTCAATGATCACCACCCTGGTGGGTGGCGCTGACTCGCCGATCGTCATTTGTGGTTCCCCCCGGGAAGCCGCCCCGTTTGTCAAACGTGTAATTGACCAAGATGCAAGATAGCCAACGTTGGCTTCTGGTGCTACATAAACACACTTATGTTCTTGGACATAAATCGACTTATGTTACACACCGGTCACTACTGACATTTCGCCAATAGACGACCTGTCGGATTCTTGCCCAAGCCCAATTCCCACAACGCACGACCGTCAACCGCGGGATTTGTCACATACGAGTCGGTAGTAGCCCGGGAAACCTGCTAATCCCGGGCGGCAATCCGAATCAGCTTGGCAAAGCAGACGATGTAGTCAGCTGACGGCGCCGGCAAATGCCTCCACGAGTCGGGTCCGGCTCCACCGCGGTCCGGTGGCCGCACCGTTACCCGAGACGACGATCTTGTCATCGTCTCCTGCGCCGAAACGAATCACACAGCAGTAGCTCGCGGGATCTGTCGTGCCCGCCAATAGCGTTCCGTCATAGGTTTTTTCGGCGAGCTCAGCCAGAGAATCGACGATCTCAAGACGGCCGCTGGGTCGGATGCTGTGCACCCCCTTGGCGGTCGCGCTGACCAGCCACCACTGCAAGTCGGTACGCGCTGCTGTAATCGACGCCCCGGCCAACTGATCCGGCTTGGCGGCGGGAGCCAGGTACGCACCGATTCGTTTAGCGGCCCCAAGGAATCCGCTTACCGCGGACTCGAACTCGGGATCCACGACGTACCCACCGTCCATACCCGGTTCAACGCTGACCAGTCCGCGGACCAGCAGTGAACGGATTCCGCGCATCCCGGCATCCCGCATCGCCTCGGGTGTTCGCGGAACCGTCGTGAGTCCCGTGGGCCACAACTGGCTCTTGACCGCCGCCAGCGCGACCGCTTCATCATCGGTAAATACAAAGTTTCGAGTCATCTTCTGCTACTTGAAGTTCGAGAGAAGCTTGGGGAGATAGCCGAGCACGCCGTCCACCGCACCTTGCAGTGCACCACCGGGGTCAGACGCAATATAATCTGTCACAGTCTTCACTCCGCTTGAGCTGAAGTCGGCCTTGGAGGCCTCGTTGACTACATCGCCCCATTGCGACACCGCGACGCCAGTGAGATAGAGCGGCACGTTCCCCTTCTCAAGACCAGCCCCGCGAAGTTGGCCGCCGGCAAAGTCCACCACCCCGTGCACCTTGTCTCCGGTACCGACCTGATCGTCCAGGACCATCGCGGCTGTGTCGGTATAGGGCAAGTACTCACCAAGAGGGGTCTTCGAGAGTGCGTTTTCTACGGTGATGGGCCCAAGTACTCCGGTGTTCATCAACTCGCCGTAGCGGTGCCCGAGATCTCCCAGGTTGATGCCTGGGTCTGCGATGTGGCTGGCAATGAACGATGTTGGGCCACCAAAATCCGACACGTGTCCACCGCCAGGTCCAGCGGATGAACTTGTGTCCCGTTGTTCGGAAGCGTTGTTGAGCGCTGACTGACCGAGTCCGTCGACATGCTGCTGGGCGTCGGCGAGTGCCTTCTTATGCTGGGGCCACCACTCCCGGACGAACCTACTGGCGTCCGATCCTTCCCAGACTGACGGCAGGGTGTTGACGACCTTGTCGAGTTGGGCGATCAGATTGCCGATCATGGCCGCGTGGCCTTTGAGTTGGCGACCGGCGCCTTCCACTGCGTCGGTATCCATGCCCATCTGAGCCATCAGCGCACATCCCCAACCCTCGTCTGCAGGCCGCCGATGGCACCCTGTCGAGCAGAGACTAAACAACTAGGCGCGTGGAGCGAAGGCTCGCGCTACCAAATCATCCGATCGGCGTACAGACGTTGCAAGGCCAGCACCGCGTTAGTCCCTTGCCTCGTTCGACTCCGAGCAACGTGTGGCCATGTCCTACGTTCGGTTGATACCGCCTCGCTCGATCTTCCGCGATCATGTGCCTGACAACCGCACGATCCGGCGAAGACTCTCGATGAACTCGCGCATCGCCGACGTTCACCGGGAGGGACGGCTTGACCACAGACGGAACCGCGGACCCACACAATGAGTACCGGCGACAAGCGGCCGCACACTTCGACCGCCCCATCCCGGCCCCGTCGACGTCTCCCCCGCGTCCGCCGATTGAAGCTAAGAAGCCGGCCGCGCCGCCGCGGATCTTCCGTGTCCCCGAAGATTCACCTACGCAAGCCGAACAGCTGCAACCGATTCCACCGCCCGACGCCGAGACGGGACCTTCCAATGAGTCGGCCGCGCGTCTGCTGCGCGAATCTTCTCAACGCTTCTCGGCCGGAACGACCTACACGGGATCCGGCCAACGACAAGAACCCACTCCTGATCGATCGCCGACGCCGCCGCGCGGGCAGCCACCCAGCTATCCGAAGCCGGCGATCAGTGCGCCACCGCAACCACGGCCGTACGTGGACCCGCCACCGCCACTGCCCTCGCCGACGCCGGCCTCTGCCGTCGGCTCGCCTGTGCAACCGGCGCCGGGATTCCAACCTCACCACGCATTCTGGGTGGCCGCGGCACTCGCGTTGGTCGCGGTGTTCGGACTGGGGCTCGGCTGGTTGCTCGTTGCGACGGGATTTGCGGCCGCAGGTTGGTACACCAAGTCGAAGGGGATCTCCTGGCCACCGGACATTGAAGACGCGCTCGTTGCGAGGGGACTGACCCAGCCGACACAACACCAGCAGCCAAACGGTCAGCCATCCGCGGCCGGTCCACCCGAACCTCTGCAGTTCATCCCGTTCCGGCAGATGACCGTTCCCGAACTGTTCAGCAGTGCCTTCAAGATCGTGTGGCGGAACTGGCCGACCCTCGTCGGGGGTCCGATCGCGATTCTGATTGCGTTCGTCGCCACGATCACCGTTGTATTTCTCATCGGCTCGCAGATGATGGCAAGTGCTGCCACGTCAGTCTTTTCAGACGCGATGGCCAGCCCGGCAGGAGGACTCGGCGGCCTACTCACTGGCGTCGCTGCCATCATGTTCGTCTTCATGGGCTTGACCTACGCCCTTGCCCTACCCGCCGATGCGCTGCTGATCGCATTGAGCGTGCGGGCGACGGATAAGGCTGTCCGCGGAGAGCGCGTGCGCTTCGGGGATCTGTTCGGTCTGGCTCGCGGCCACATGTTCGCAGTCTGCCGATTGACGTTGTTCTACTACACCGTCCTCGGGATCTTGCCCGATCTCGTCGTCACCGCTGCGCTGTATGCGCTGTTCTTCAACGCGGGTGCATTCTCGATCGGTGCGTTCTACCTGCTGTTATTCGCAATCTTCGCGTGCAGCTTCGTCTTGAATCTGGTGTTCAGCCTCTCGCCGATCGTCTTGGTTCTTGAGAAGCGGGGTGTCATGGACTCACTGAAACGGTCCACGCAATTGGCCAAACCCGTGATCGGTCGGCTGCTGTTGATTCACGCCCTCTGGGCAGTGTGCGTCATACCTGTGTTGATGGTGCCGTCGGTCGTCGTGGGGCTGGTCACGGGCTTCATCGGCCAGATCCTTTTCATGTTCCTTGCGTTCGGTGCCCTCATCGCTTTCTTCCGCACCCTCCAAGTGCTGATCTACACGGACCTGCGGATCCGCCAAGAGAGTTACGACCGCGAGCTACTGGCCGACTGGACCCGCAATGCCCGCCCCTGAGCCTTCACCGGCCGAGGGCAAGGAGCGGCGCCGGTGACGTTCAACCCGCCACCGTCGTGGCCGGTGTCGGCGGCGTTCTCGCCCACGCCGGACTGGGAACCCGACCCGGCCTGGCCGCCGGCGCCTCCCGGATGGACATTCTGGGTGGACGAGCCACACGGCGCTGAGTCAGCCGAATCACGTCGTCCACATCGGATTTCACGCTGGGCCCTTGGCCTACTGATAGCGATACCGATCATCTCGGTGGCCGTCGGGATCGTGGTTGTCAACTCTTGGCGCTCCCCCACTAAGCAGATCGTGTTGACACCCGTCACCCTGCCATACAGCCCCGTGCCAGCCACATCGCCATCGTTCATCCCCGACTGGCCTCGCCCGCAAGACACGTACGTCCACTTCGCGTCATGGGCCGGCTTCGGCGGAGTCGATGCTCAATTCACCGACAGCGGCCGGACCGTGTTTCTCGATACCCACGACACCACTGACACGTGGCGCACAAAATGGTCGGGGCTGATTCAAACAGGCCCGCCGCTGTGCGGGTTTCGGCTCACGGGCCGTGTTCGCGACGCATCACACACCGTCGGCGTCCCTGGCGGTTTCGGAATCGGCATGGGCGAGCTCGGCCCCGGTGACCCGGCCAGCGCCGATCTGACCGGCAGTGCGATCCAATTCGACTTCGGGCAAAACGGCTATCGTCTGGCGATCTACCCCAGCGACGACGACAACGGACTCGCACCTGCCGCACTGGACAATCACTGGCACGACATCGACCTCACTGTCGACGCCGAGGAGAGCACTCTTCTCGTCGACGGTCGGCAAGTCGCAAAGACAACGTCCCCTGGGCACTGCGGCCACCCGGTGATCCGAGTGTGGGCCGGCGCAGCGGAGTTCGGCGGCTTTCGGTTCGCCCCATAGACGGGTAGCAATGCTCGTCGTCAGCCGAACGTGTGAAACCGCGCTTTTCCTGTCATCCGAACGTCCCATTAAGCTCTCTACGCCTTTACCCAAATGAGTGTGATGCGTAATTATTCCGTTACCCGATCCACCCTGGTGCCAGCGAGAGCCGCAATGACGCAACAAGATCCGCCGACCACCTCGTCCTAACGCCTTAGCGGATTCTCGTTCCCAATAGATCCCTCACGGGTGCGACTACGCATTCGGAGCTGAGTACCGCTATGCCCGCAGGCGCTCGTCGGACTCGTATTGAAGGAAAGGAATCACAATGAGAAGTGTCTCGGTATTGGTAGCCGCCGGCGTATTGGCGACCAGTGCAATCGCAACGGCTGCACCCGCGGCGGCCGGCTGCAACAGCGTGTCTGTGAGTATCTTCGGCGGTGGCAAGCGCTGTGACGGACCCGTCGACCCACTTGGCAACTTCACTCGCTGCGACAGCGGTTATGGAATGGGATTTGGCGGCTCGCGCTGCTACATAGTCAATCTCGGAAGCCCCGGCGACGCCCCTCATATCCCCTGACGGATCAAAGTTCTTCGATGCTGATGATCCCGTCTTGAACAGCACGGGCTACCAGTGCCGCCTTGGTCGGAGCAGGACGTCCCACCGCGGCGTACTTAACCCGAACACGGTGGAGGTAGGTCTTTACCGAGCCTGGAGAGATAAACAGTTGGTGGCCAACGAGATCCTTGCTCTCGGTCTGGAACCACGCTACGAGGACTTCGCGCTCCCGGTCAGTCAAATCTGGTCGGCCATGTCTGCGATCGTTGTTGAGCGCACTGGCCATCCGAGGGCCGACATAGGGCGTGTCGGTAGCTGCAGCGCGAATTGCCTCCACAAGATGATCCCTGCCCTCAACCTTCGTGATATAGGTTGTGGCGCCGAGTTCAAGCGCCCGGAGAATGGCTTCGTCATTCTCGATATGGGAGAACCCGATGACCCGGTGACCAGCATTCGCAAGTCGCTCGATTGCAGCGAAGTCTGGTCGGCGACTGCGTAATTCGAGGTCGAGAACGATCACAGCCGGTGCGATCTGTTCCGCCATGAAGTCAGCCACACCGGTGTAGCTGGCCACCACGCTCAGCCGCGGCCGTGCTTCGTGGCACCACATTTGCACTGCCGCGTGGATGGCGTCGTGGTCGTCAATGACCACGACGCGAGTCGGGCTTGCGGCGTCAGCCGACGAGGGCATGGCTGCGAGCTCCTTGGGCTGAAGGGTTGCGTCGGACCAGGAGCCACACCGTGTCGCCGGCGCCCACGCTGTCGAATTCGACGCGGGGGTCTTCCGACAGGTCTGGGAGGCGCGCCAATCCTGAGCACACCACGCTCACCGACACTTCCTGTGCTGAACAGCTCACGACGATCCGCGCGGAGTCGTTGGTGCGCTTGATCAGGTCGGCGACCGGTCGAAGGAGTGCATCGATGTCGGCTGAGGGAAGTTCTGGAATCTCTCCCCCCAAATCGACAGTCACTCCCACGTGCCGCGCTTCGGCCTCGTCCACCAATGGGCGCACCGCTTGCATGAACGGATGTTCGAAGGTGGCGGCCTGGTCGAAGAGTGCGCGCAACTTGCGGGACTGCACGCGTGACTGAACCTGCAACTGCTCGTCGACGACAGCACCGTCGGCCAGAGCTTGCAGAAGGGGAACGACATTGTTTACCAGTTGGGCGTAGCGGAGTTGGTATTCGGCGCGCAGCGCGCGCTCGACCAGTTCACGCAAGGCGATGCGCTTGTGCGCGTTGACTTCGACCTGAGCGGCGGCGGCGGCATCCCGCATCAATCCGTTGAACACGAGCGCGAACAGCTGCACACCGAGGATGCTGGCACTGCCAAGACCGATGTTGACCAGGGTGGCGGTCGTCGGGTTACTGATGAACTCCACCGCGGCACCGACGGCCCAATACGCAATCAGGATCGCAGCACCAGTTCGGGTCGACAGGCCGAGAAGCAATGGCAGCAAGCACCATCCGATTGCACCTTGCGACCAATGCGCGTACCCACCGAGCCTGTCTGTGTCTAACAACAGCGGCTGTAGAACCGTGACGGCCAGCATTGCTGCAGCGGCGGCCCATGCGGGACGGGTACGACCGTGGCGGATTGCAGGAACTGCGGCCAGGGTGCTGGCGAAGGCGACCACACCCAGTGCCGCGTTCAACACGCTGTGGCCGACAGTCAAGGTTGCGTGCGGAACTGACACGGCCAGGTTCGCCAGCGCGTAGGCAACCAACGCAAAGCCGTACCGAGCGCGAGCCCGTTCGATGAATCTGTCGGGATCGGCCGGCAGAACAATCTCGCTCTCCGACGCTGCTTGAGCCCAACGTAGTTCGGTCGTCGTTCCCTTACCCGGACTCGATGTGATCACTGCGAAACCACCTGCCCGGTGCATCCGCCCCAATATCGAGTCGGTCACGCCGTGCCCGGTGCGCGGCTCCTGCGGGTCGAATCCAACACCGTTGTCGGTGACGACGACTGATTGATCGGTGACCGTGATGGCCACTTCGGTGGCCTCTGCGTGACGATCGATATTGTTTATGGCCTCCCGGAAGGCGGCAATTATCGCCTTGGCGTCCTCGCCGTCGAGCCAGAGCCGATCACAACCGTCAAGGTGGCTCGGCGTGCTCATGTGGGCGATGCACTTGCGCAGTGCCCCGATGAGTTCAACGCGCGACGGCGGCGCTTCCCAGGGGCTTTCGGCTAGCAGTTCGAGGTCGCGGCGAGCCTGGGAGGCAAGTCGCTGGGCCGGCAGTCGCCCGCCCTGCCCGATGATCAAAAGCGTAGACGCGGCGGTGTCGTGCAGGAGTGCGAGCTGTTCGCGTTCGTAGTGTCTGACTGCCTCACCAACTTGGTGGTTGACTTCGGCGGCAGCCCGTGCAGTCCGTGTCCGGTCTACGGTGGTCGCGATTCGCAGCAATACAAATCTCACCATGGCCGCCGTAATCCATTGCAAGGCAAAATAATAAAGCGCGATCACCGGGCCGAGGTGCGACCAGCCGAGGATCTCGGCACTCCCCCAGGCGTAGCCCGCCGCTATGCCCACCGTCATGAGGAAACTCACCAAAGGTGGCGCGGACACCGCGAAACTCACCACCGCCGTGCCGGCGATCGCTTGCGGCGCAGTGTTGGAACTGTAGAACTGGGGGTCGTGAACCATCGCCGGAATGGAGACACACACCGCAAGCACCAACCCGTAGTCGACCGCGACGGGAAGCCTGTGCAACGAGCGCGTGAGAATCCGATAGAGCGACCAGCAGGCCAGAACTGCAAAAAGCCACTCCCCGCGCCAGTCGGCCGACGACCCAGGATCCATCAACGTGACAGATGCGACGACCAGATTCACGCAATTGCGCATGAGCAAGCCGACCCTCGCAGCGGGCCCTAACATGTGACGCCGGGAGGCGCTTAGATCAGTTGCTGGGCTGGCACCTGAGCTGGTCGAGATTGCGCCGCCCACACGCGATGGGTGGTGAGAGTCCATCAATGCCTCAGGGTCGCGAAGATGGCTGAACAGGCCCGATTCTGTTGATTCCCAGAGACGCGAGTGCCCACGTCGATTCGCCTTGGGCCGTATGTCCGCGGGCGTAAGAATTTAGCCGGCGCCGCGGCTGTTGTGGTAGACCGGTGTTGGTCATCGCTCACAGCACTCGAGGATCTGACTCATGGACCGGATGCTAAGCGGCGGGTGCAGGCTCGCGGTATCGTCCGTTCGGTCGACGCAGGCCAGCGCATATGGGCCCAACAGCGAATGGCCCACACGCGCCGGATTTTCGGCCCCTCCTGAACGACGGCCGGTAAACCTTCAGCCAACACTGCGGATGTTCCCAGTGTTCGTACGTTTGGGCGACACCGTATCCGCGCCGAATTGGTTACGGTCGCCTGACGCGCTCGGCTCCAATCGTGTGTAGGGCAAGGCAATTCGGCAAAGGACGGGTACATGGCAGTCGAAGCGGTTCAGGCGCACGAGGTTACCGTCAGCAAGAGCGACCGCTCATTACATCGAGCGTCGATGCGCTCAGCGCTGATCGTCGGGGTAACCGCGCTTGGGATCGCGAGTGCGGCCCCAGACGGTGTTATCACATCCCGGCAGGAAGGCCCTACTGCCGTTGTAGCGAGTATTACTGCGCCGAAACGCGTCTCGGACCAGGGCGTCGAATTGATGGCCTACATCCCGGGTTGGACCGACGCCATGATCGCAAATCGACGAGATCTCACTCGCAGCTGAGCCTCTCGTCACGAACACCGTGAATGCTCTTGCGGTTGTTGGCAATTCGATTCCGGTTGTTAATGTGTTCGCGCGGCAGGCATATATCATATATAACTACTTGATCTGGCCCATCGTCTGGCTGCCGACGAGTTGCGGAGTGCTCTTCCTCGGGACATTGGACGTCGGCTACCTGAATCACTGGATATCCCTCACGGCACAACTGTTCGCGGGCTTCGTTCAGGCAGAAGCGAACTACTTCCTCTATGGGGGCTGGAACCCATTTGCCGCGGCGGCAGCGTCTGCGATCGCAAAGGCACGCACAGCTGCAGGCGACGAAACTGATTCCGGCAAGACCCCTGACGCACACGAGTCAAAGCCGAGTGGGTCGGGTCTCGGCAAGTCACGTCGCGGTGCGGCACCGGCCGGCGATCCGAAGGATCCCGCGGAGTCGACGACGGACACCGGCACAGAATCGACTAAAGTCGTTGCTGCAGAGGATCGATCAAGCACCGCCGACGTATCAGGTGCAACCGGCGGTACGGCGCAGGTCGACAACCCAACTCAGACGAAGAACGCAGGCAGCTCCCGCGCCGCGTCGAGCAAGAGCGGTCCGGGCACGTCGTCATCTGGCGCCCCGTCCCACGTGGGAGGCCATAAGACCACCGGTACCGGCCATCCTGCGCGGCGGAGCGGACCACCCAACTGAGGCGCCGCGGGCTCATACTCTCCGTACACGACCTCACGCGCGCAGGATCGCCAAACCCTCCTGAACGAGGGTCGCGGTGAGCACCTTCTCGGCGTCGTAGAGATTCAAGGCGACCAATCCCCGGCCGCGGGCGGCGGCCGGTGAGCGGGATTCCAGCAGATTCCACGCCCCGGCCTGGATCGGCCGGTGAAACCAGATCGACGAGTCGGTGGTGGCGGTCCGGTGGCTGCGGTCGGTCATCGTGTGGCCGTGCACCTGCAGAACGGGGTCGATGCCGTAGATGTCGGTGACGTAGACCGCCGCGCACTGCGACAGCCACGGCGCGCCGTCCAGCGGCACGGTGACCCGCCACCACAGTCGGCGGACGAATTCACCTGTGCTCCAGTCGTCGTCGGTGCGGATGTCGATCTCGTCGAGTGGCAGCGACGGGGCCGGACCGATCGGTCCGGTGGCAGGCAGCTGTTCGGGATCGGTTGGCGCCGTTGCCCGTACGGCGTGCTCGGGCCCGCCGGCCGGGACTGAGAATGAGACGGTCGCGGTGATCAGCAACCGGCCCTCCTGGCGGGCCAGCACCCGTCGCGATGCCGCGGTGCGCCCGTCGTAGACGCGTTCGACGTCATACTGCACCGGCGCACCCGCGTCACCGCCGCGCAGGAATTGCACGTGCAGGCTCGTCGGGGTCTTGTCAGTGTCGACGGTGCGGCAGGCCGCGGCCATGGCCTGGGCGGCGAGATGCCCGCCGTAGGCCCGCTTCTCGGCGGGTCCGCTTTCGGCGCCGACGAAGGTGTCGCTGCCCGAGGCGGTGACGTCGAGCAGCCGGGCCAGCACGCTCACGCCGGCTCGGTTCCTGTTGCGACAGTTCCGGATTCGACCAGGCCGGCGATCTCGTCGGCGGTGTAGCCGACTTCGGCCAATACGGCTGCGGTGTCATCGCCGAGCGCGGGTGCAGGCTGGGCGGCGACGTGCGCACCGTCGACCGACATCGGCAGCCCCGGCGCCAGGTAGCTGCCGATCCTGGGCTGCGTCAGCATCGTGAACAACGGGTTGGCGGTCACCCGAGGATCCTCGGCGACTTCGGCGAAGTCCAGGTAGCGGTCCCACAACACGGAGCTCTCCGTCAGCGCGGCAGCTACCTGCTCGGCGGTGTGGCTTTTGAACCACGGCGCGAACAAGCCGGTCAGCACCGCGCGATGCTCGTACCGCTGACCCTCGTCGTTGAAGTCGGCGTCCAGCGCTTCGGCAACGGCGGCAACGGCTTTGGTGGTACCGGTCAGCTCGGCGAGGTCGCGGAAGTGCCGGTTGGTCAGCGCCACCAGCATGAAGGTGACGCCGTCGCTGCTGGTGTAATCCTGGCCGTACTGGCCGTAGATCGCGTTGCCCAGGCGTGGACGCTGCGTACCGTTGACCATCGGCTCGGTGAGGAAACCGAGGTTGGCCGCGGTGGCCAGCGCGACATCGTCCAGCGGCAACCGGATGCGGCTGCCCTCCCCGGTGGCATCGCGGCGGCGCAGCGCCACCAGGATCGCCAGCGCCGCATACAGACCGCAGCTGACATCCCAGGCCGGCAGCACGTGGTTGACGGGGCCGCCCTGTGCGGGCGATCCGGTGACCAACGGAAATCCGGTGGCGGCGTTGACCGTGTAGTCGACGCCGGTGGACCCGTCGCCGCGGCCGACCACTTCCAGGTGTATCAGGTCGGGGCGCTGCGCGCTCAGCTCCTCATAGGAATGCCATTGCCGCCCGGCCACATTGGTGATCAGGATGCCGGCATCGGCGATCAGCTGGGCAACCAGGTGCTGGCCTTCCCCGGAGCGCATGTCGGCGGCCACCGAGCGTTTGCTCTTGTTGAGCCCGGCCCAGTAGATGCTCTCGCCGGCCTGTGTCAGGGGCCAGCGCTTGTAGTCGGCCGCCCCGCCAACCGGGTCGACCCTGATGACGTCGGCGCCCAGTTGCGCCAATGTCATCCCGGCCAGCGGCACGGCCACGAAGCTGGAGATCTCGACGATGCGGACACCTGCCAACGGCAGGTCATCAGAAGCGCTCACCCGACGAGTATGGCTGGTGTTCTGCTCACCACACCGCGACGGGCACGCCCAGGCAGAACAGGAACAGAGCCAGCAGGATCCATCCGGCGCCCTGCCAGATCGGCCAGGTTCCTTCGGCCCGCCAGACCCGATAGGTCTGGATGAATGCGCCGATCCCGCCGGTGAACAGGCTCAGCGGCACCAGAATGCCGGCGATCCGCGAGTGCCAGACCACGGCGACCGCAAACGCCACCCCGGCCACCACGACGACGGACACCACGTAGATCACCGCCGCGCGGAAGGCCGCCGGATCGTGCCAGCTCTTCTCGACATCGTTGCGGTCCATCGCAGTCACCTCCGTTCCCAGCCTAGGGGGCGAGGCAGCTTGATTGAGCGTTCACGTTCGGCAAGCCAGTGAAATATGCCGCGTGAGCGCTCAACCAACACTCGGGTCTGCGTCCCGAGGCTCGCGCAGAGCGCGGAGGTCAGTGAGAGGATCGGCCTATGCGTCTGCTGCTGATGGCCGACACTCACATCCCCAAACGCGCCCGCGACCTGCCCGAACCCGTATGGCACGAAGTCGAGCGCTCCGACGTCGTCATCCACGCCGGCGACTGGGTCGACGAGAGCCTGCTCGACGAACTGTCGGCGCGGGCCCACCGCCTGGTCGCCTGCTGGGGCAACAACGACGGCCCGGAACTGCGGTCCCGGCTGCCCGAATGCGCCGACGTGACGTTGGACGGCCTGCGCTTCACCGTCGTCCATGAGACCGGTGCCGCCTCGGGCCGGGAAGCCAGGATGGCGCAGCGCTATCCCGGCACCGACGTGCTGGTGTTCGGGCACAGCCACATCCCGTGGGACACCACCGCGCGGACCGGGCTGCGGCTGCTGAACCCGGGCTCGCCGACCGACCGGCGCCGCCAGCCGTTCTGCACGTACATGACCGCCGTGACCCGGCCCGGCGTGCTCGCCAACGTGCGGCAGCATCAGATCGAGAAGACTTAGCTCTGAAACAGAGCTAATCTGGCGGGGTGGACATCCGCACCGATCTCGTCGCCGAGCTGTTCGGCACCGTCGGCCGATTCCGTCGTACGGTCCGCAGAGCCGCGGGGGCCTCGTTCGTGACCGCGGGACTGACGGAGTCGCAGGCCGAGCTGTTGCGGCTGGTGGGCCGGCAGCCGGGCATCTCGGTCAGCGCGGCCGCCGCCGAACTCGGGCTGGCCGCCAACACCGCCTCCACGCTGGTATCGAAGTTGTCGACCGACGGACTGCTGGTGCGTACGCCGGACCCCGGCGACCGCCGGGTGGGCCGCCTCGAGCTCACCGCACCGGCCCAGCGGATCGCCGACGAGTCCCGGGCCGCGCGCCGGGCCGCCCTGGCCGAGGCGCTCGACGAAGTCGACGACGACGACGCGGAGGCGCTGGCCGCCGGCATCCGGGTGCTGGCCGAGGTCACCGCCAAGCTGCAGGAGAAGCGACCATGACCACGCCTGCGATCGACTGCCAGAACCTGACCCACCGCTACGGCGACTTCACCGCCGTCGACGACCTGACGCTGCAGGTCCACACCGGCGAGACCCTTGGCCTGCTGGGCCCCAACGGCGCGGGCAAGACCACCGTTGTGCGGCTGCTGACGACGCTGGCCCCGATCCAGAGCGGGCAGGTCCGCATCTTCGGGCTCGACGCCCGGCACGACACCATGGACATCAGGTACAACCTCGGCTATGTGCCACAACAGCTTTCGATCGAACAGGCGCTGACCGGCCGGCAGAACGTGGAATGGTTCGCCCGGCTCTACGACGTGCCACGGTCGGTGCGCAAACAACGGGTCGCCGAAGCGCTGGAGGCGATGCAGCTACTCGACGTCGCCGACCGGCTGGCCGGCACCTACTCCGGCGGTATGGTGCGCCGCCTGGAGCTGGCCCAGGCTCTGGTCAACCAGCCGTCGCTGCTGATTCTCGACGAGCCGACGGTGGGCCTGGATCCCATTGCCCGCGACAGTGTTTGGTCGCAGGTGGCCAGCATGCAGCAGGAGTTCGGCATGACCGTGCTGCTGACCACCCACTACATGGAGGAGGCCGACGTGCTGTGCGACCGGGTCGCTCTGATGCACCACGGCCGGCTGCGGGCGGTCGGCACCCCGGCCGAGCTCAAGACCAAGGTCGGTCCCGAGGCAAGCCTGGAAGACGTCTTCCGGCATTACGCCGGATCCGGGCTCGACGAGGCAGGAGATCACAGCGGCCTCGGCGCGGTCCGGGCCGGCCGGAAGGCGGCCCGCAATGCCGGTTGAGTCCGCCACCACACCTCGCCTGCTGCGGGCACCGCGGGGCTGGCGACGCGTACCCAGCCTGGCCGGCCGCATGGAGACGTTCGCATGGGTCGAGCTGCAGAAGCTGCGCCACGATCGCACCGAGCTGTTCACCCGGATGGTGCAGCCGGCGCTGTGGCTGTTGATCTTTGGCACGACGTTCAACCGGTTGCACGTCATCGATACCGGCTCGGTGCCGTACCTGGCGTTCCTGGCCCCCGGGATCATCGCCCAGTCGGCGCTGTTCATCTCGATCTTCTACGGCATCCAAATTGTCTGGGATCGCGATGCCGGCATCCTCGCCAAGCTCATGGTGACACCGGCCCCCGCGTCGGCGTTGGTGACGGGCAAGGCGTTTGCCGCCGGTGTGCGTTCGGTGGCGCAGGTGGTCGGCGTGCTTGTGCTGGCCTACATCATGGGTATCCACATGACCTACAACCCATTACGGATCCTGGCCGCGATGGGTGTGGTGATGCTCGGGTCGGCGTTCTTTGCCTGCCTGTCGATGGCGCTGGCCGGGCTGGTGCGCAACCGGGATCGGTTGATGGGCATCGGGCAGGCCATCACGATGCCGTTGTTCTTCGCGTCCAACGCGCTGTACCCGGTGTCGGTGATGCCGGAGTGGCTGCGCTGGCTGTCCCGGGTGAATCCGCTGAGCTACGAGGTGGATTCGCTGCGGCTGCTGCTGGTGGGCATCCCATCGGCGCACCCGTGGCTGGACCTCGGTGTGCTGGCACTGTCCGCGGTGGTCGGCATCGCCGCCGCGTCAGCGCTGCTGCGCCGGCTCGTGCGGTAGCGGGTCGAAACGGAATACCGCAAGTCTGCCTGCCAGCGCCTCGAATTCGTCGGGGGTACCGTGGCGCACCAGTCCTGAACGTTTGGCGAAGGCGACGCCGACGGGTACCGAACCGGGGAACGCGCGCAACACCGGCTTGGCTTCCTCGGCACCGAGTTCGACGATCGTCACCGGGCGAGAACGCCTGCCGCGACTCAACGTTCCAGCACCGGCGGCCCGGGCATTGCTGGCCCAGTCGGCTCCGGGATATCCCGCGACCGTGTAGAGCCCGCCGTCGTATTCGAACGGGGTCATCGGCGTTGGTCGCGGCTTGCCGGACTTGCGGCCGGGAACGGTGAGCACGTAAGCCGGTCCGGTGGGTAGCCCCAGCTTCTGTACGGCCATCATCAGTCGGTTCATCGGCTTGAGCCAACGAGGCGGGCGTGGATCGGTCATCACTTCTCCTCGGTGAATAGTGCGATGTGCTCGGTCGCCCACTGGGCGAACGAGGTGGCGGGACGGTCGAGGATCTTCTCGACGTCATGGGTGACCAAGGCAGGCGACGTCAGCGTGGCCGCCTGCATCGCGATATACGCATCGGCGAATGACGCGGGAAACCCGGTGCCGATAAAGCGTTCTCGTACGAGCTCAGCGGGGACCTCCTGGTAGCGCAGTGGGCGATTGAGGGCCGCTCCGACGATCGCGACGAGCTCGGTGTTGGTCAGCGATTGCGGTCCGGTCAACGGAACTCGCTGCCCGACAAGGTCGTCGGTCAGCAGGGCGTGCGCGGCGACCGCGGCGATGTCCGCTTCGGCGATCGGCGTTGTCGATGCCTCGGCGTGCGGCCCGGCGACGACATCGCCGGCACGGATCTGCGCCGCCCACATCCCTGGGAAATTCGACGCGAATACCGACGGCCGCAGGCTCACCCAGGGCACGCCCGACGAGACGGCAAGCTGTTCGCACTCCCGGTTGCGGTCACCGCGATAGCGCGACGGCTGGCGGCTGTCGTCATCATCGGCGTTGATCGCCGACAACGCCACCACCTTGACGACGCCGTGACGCTCGAGCGACGACGCCACCTGGGCCAGCTTCGGACCCAACGCGCGGGAATTGAGGAACACCGCCGAGGCACCTGTCAACGCCTCGGTGGCGTCGGGCACTTCCTCGACGCCGGGCGGTAAGCCGGCCCCACCCGGGCGCCGGGTCACCGCGCGAACGTGAGCGCCGGCCTTTACCAGCTGCTCGACCAGTGGCCGCCCCACGTCGCCGGTCGCTCCGGTTATCACGATCGTCATCTCGAGTCCTTTCAGTCGGCTACAGACAAGGACGAGACGGCTTGGTGGAATGTGACACCGCGCAGCGGTAACTTTTTGACATGTCGATTCGTCGTTTCTGACATGAGCGATCCGATCGCCGGCCTGCTGGCCGCCCACCGCCGGTATCTGATCAACCTCGCCTACCAGATGGTCGGTGATATCGGTGATGCGGAAGACATTGTGCAGGAGGCCTTTCTACGGATCTCACAAGCCGATGTCACGGAGATCGACGACCCGCGGGGCTGGCTGACAGTGGTCAGCAGCCGCCTGTGCCTCGATCACGTCCGTTCGGCCCGGCACCGGCGGGTAACCACCGCCGAACCCGAGCTGATGGACCGGCAGGCGCCGCTGAATCACAGCGCGATGCCCGATCCGGGCGAGCGGGTCACCCTCGACGACGAAGTGCACGATGCGTTGTTCGAGGTGCTCGGCAGGCTGACCGCGCCCGAGCGCGTCGCCTTCGTGCTGCACGACGTCTTCCGGGTGCCGTTCGAGGAGATCGCCGAAACCGTTGGCCGGCCGACCGCGACATGCCGTCAGCTGGCGCGCCGCGCACGCATCAAGATCCACGCCGCCGCACCAGCCACCACCCGAGTCGACGACACCGAGCACCACCTGGTCACCGAGCGATTCATCGCGGCCTGCGCCGACGGCGATCTCGAGGCGTTGACCCAGGTGCTGGCTCCCGACGTGTGGGGGGTGGGCACGATCCTGGCCGACCCCGCGCCACCGCCACAGGTGAATCACGGGCAAGCGGCCGTGGGCACGAATCTGCTGCGCTACCTCACCGGCGCCACATTGGTCAGCGGTCCGGTCGGGCGGCCCGTCGCCCTCGCGTTCAGCGAGCGACGCCTGTTCGCCGTCGTCGTGCTCACGATCCGCGACGGTTTGGTCGCCAAGATCGAGGCCACGGCCGACCCCTCTGCACGGCTGACGCCGCCGCGAGCGTGACCCCTGGTGTCCCGTTCCGGTTTATGGGCGAGCTGTCGCGACCGACTGCGAAACCGCGGTGGCTTCGCAGCTGCGGTGACGATGGTGCTCGATGTCGGTGGCGAAGGCGCCGAGGGCACTACGGATCATGCGGGCGGTCCCGTCGGGATGCCGACACGATCCCCGGCCTTCGACCAGACGGACAATCCTGCGTATCTCCTTGATCAGACTGTCGTTGACCCGGGTGTAGGCAAGATCGTTGAGCAGCTGCTCCAGCCGAGGCAGGCCATTGCGGCACGGTCCGCATTGCCGGGCGCTCTGCTCGGCGAGATAGGTGGCGATCTCCGCCGTGCGCTCGAGCCCGCACTCGCCCACCCCGAGAGCGTGAATGACCCCGGCACCCGGACTCGCACCCAGTACCTTCAAACCGGCTCGCGATAATCCGTTGTCCTCGAAGGCTTTCGCGGGAATCCAGCTGCCGTGATAACCACCGACGAGGACCGCGCGCACAGTGCGAAGGTCGGTGCCGCCGTTGCGTTCGATCACGCTCCTCAGGAGCACACCGGTTGGAACCTCCGTCACCCCTGTGTTGTTCAGCGCACCGGATAACGTGATCAGCATGCTGCCGGGGTCGGCCTGATCGCCCACCGAGCGGAACCAGCGCGGCCCGAACCGGGTAATCAGCGCGATATGAGCCAGTGTTTCAACGTTGTTCACCAGGGTCGGCCGTCCGCGAACCCCCGCGATCGCGGTCATGACGGTGCGGTCGCGCGGCAGCGCAGGGCCGCCTTCGATCCGCCGGATAGCCGCCGACTCCTCCCCCGCGACGAACCTGTCGGGAGCCTCGACCACGGCGACCGTGTACCGATCGAGCCCGGCGGCGCGGCGCTCGTCGAGCGCGCGTGTCACCGCCGGCACGGCGGCCGAGTGCACATACAGGTAGACCTCGTCCGCCTCGACTGCTGCCGCGGCGGCGTCCAGGCCGTCAAGGACCAGATGCGGCGCCTGGGTCAGCAGGACCGCATCCTTACGGCTCAACGGCTCGCCTTCGGCGCCGTTGCCCACCACCACCGGCTTGGGTCCGGTGACCGCGGCGATCTTGCGCGCGGTCGGGAAGCCCGCGCCGCCGCGCCCCGACAGGTCGGCCTCCTCGA
The DNA here is from genome assembly GCA_900078375.1 of uncultured Mycobacterium sp. Taxonomy (GTDB): domain Bacteria; phylum Actinomycetota; class Actinomycetes; order Mycobacteriales; family Mycobacteriaceae; genus Mycobacterium. The sequence goes on from FLQS01000016.1 coordinate 76,999, forward strand.
GTAACGGGATCAAATCCCGGCCGACGGCATCGGGTAGCGGGCCGAACTGCAGATGATGTTCGGCCAGACCGGGTCCCGGCGCGGCGAGCAGACGGGGAAGCTGCGGCGCTTTGGTCATGAGCGTCCGGCCTGCGCGTCGGCATACTCGGTGTAGTTGGCTCGAAGTCGCCACACCAGGACGACCGCCACGATCAACGCGCAACACCCGGCGAAGGCCAGGAACCACGCGCGATCGGTGTCGGTTCCGTTCCCCAGCGCATGCCCCAGGGCGATCGGCCACAGCGCGTACGTCGCCCAGTGCACCACGCGGAAGATCCGCAGCCCGATGCGCTGACGCAGCAGGCTGGTGACGATCACCACGACGAGCACGTCAAAGGCCAACGTGCCCAAGCCTTGCCACAGCGGTCGGTACGCGCCGAGGAATGGCACAACGAAGTCGACGAGTCGCAGCTGCGCGTACGGGTCGAAGAACAGCAGCCCCATGTGCAGCGTCACCAACAGGGTTCCGGCCAGCGCGGCGAACCGGTGGACATCGGCGACAGCGAACCGCGGCAGGACGAACAACGGACGGCCCGACCGGGTGGCGATCCCCAACGCCACCGAGACAGTCAGAAAACCGAGCGCCGTGATGCCGGTGCCGCGCCCCAGGGCCCAGAGCGCCTCGCTGGTCATGAGCCGCGGGAGCGGGTGACGCGCGGGGTGAAGTTGGGAGAGCTGCTTCCCACCGACGGCGCATGGCTGGTCCGGATGGGGAAGGCGGGCTGGGACGCAGGCGCCTGCGTCTGCTGCACGGGCGCCTGCTGCACGGCGGTCTTCGGCGCCGGCGTGTACCGAGGCGTGGTGGTCTCGACCGGCGCCTGTGTGACGGGCTCCGGGGTATACGTCGGTGCCGGCTCAGGCGCCGGGGGCGGCGGGGGCGGCGGGGGCGCCGGGACGTCGGTCGACGGGCTCACCTCGGGCACCGGCGGTCCGTACACGACGGGGTTGGCGCCCGGATCTTCCGTGATGGGCTCGGCGGCCGGAGATTCGGCGGGGGCGGGCCGGAGGGTGTCGGCATAGGCAAGCGCCGATGCGCCGGCCACCCCGGCAACACCGATACCGGCCAGTGCCCACGACGCCGCGGCGGCTCGGCGGAATCCTGAACGAGGTGAGTTCATGCTCAGATGTTGGCAGCCAGTTCTTACAGCCTTCAAAGAACCGCAGTGGGCCTGATCACAGCGAATCGTCGCGCAGCCGCCGGCTCAGCCCACTGGCCCGAACCGCCCGGCGCGCCACCGCGGCGCGCAGCTGCTCGGCCGAGCCGATCACCCGTACCTTGGTCCTGGCCCGGGTGATCGCGGTATACAGCAGCTCGCGGGTCAGCAGCCGGGAATCCTCCGGTGGCAACAGCACGGTGATCTCGGCAGCCTGGCTGCCCTGACTCTTGTGGATGGTCATCGCGTGCACGGTTTCGATATCGGCGAGCCGGCTGGTCGCGAGCTCGAGCGCACGATCGGCTCCGGCCATCACCGCACGTAGGGCCCCGTCCCGCAGCACCGCAACCCCGATGTCGCCGTTGTAGATGCCCAGCCCGTAGTCGTTGGCGGTGGCCAGAAATGGCCGGCCGACGTACCAAGACGCCCACAGCGGCATATCGGTCGCCTCGGTCAGCCAGCGTTCGACCTGACGGTTCCAGTGGGCGGCGCCATAGGGACCGTGGCGGTGCGCACACAGCAGCCGGTGCTCTTCCAGCGTGGCCAGCGCCGCTTGGGCATCGCCGAGTATCGCGGCCTCACGCAGCCGCAATGCATGGGGCACAACGATTCTGCGCAGGTGCTCGACCGGATGGTCGGTGTCGATCCAGTCGATATGCTCACCACCGGATGCCAGCACTTCGAGCGCACGATCGGCTTCACCGAGGCGGATCGCCGAGGCCAATCGGCCGATCGACGCCCCGAACCGGTGTGACGTGACCAGCGTGGCGATCGGAGTGTCCGCCAACGAGCCCAGGCCCTCGACCAGGTCGGCCAACACCGCACCGGCTTCGACCGACGCCAGCTGGTCCGGGTCGCCGACCAGCAGCAGGCGCGACTCCGGGCGCACCGCTTCGACCAGCCGGGCCATCATCGTCAGCGACACCATCGACGTCTCGTCGATGACGATCACGTCGTGCGGCAGCCGGTTGCCGCGGTGATGCCGGAACCGCGACGACGTGTCCGGACGGCTGCCCAGTAACCGGTGCAGCGTGGTCGCGCGCAGCCCCTGCAGCCGGTCGCGGTCAACGGATCCGAGGCCATCGACCTCGAGCTGGACGGCTTCCTGTAGGCGGGCGGCCGCCTTTCCCGTCGGCGCGGCCAGTGCGACGCGCAGGCGCGGTTTTCGGCTCAGCTCCGCCTGTTCGGCGAGCAGCGCCAACAACCTGGCCACGGTGGTGGTCTTGCCGGTGCCCGGACCGCCGGTGAGCACCGTCAACCCCTGCGACAGTGCGATCTCCGCGGCGCGGCGCTGCTCTTCGTAGCCCGCGGGGAAGAGCCGGTCGATGGCGGGTACCGCCCCCTGCGGTCGAACCGCGACCAAGCCCAGCACGTCGGCAGCGACCTGCTGCTCCTCGAGCCAATACCGGTCCAGGTAGAGCAGGTCGCCGTCGAGGTGTAGTACCGGGGGCGAACCGAGCAACGGGCTGGCCGCCACCGCACCCAGCCACTCTTGCGCGTCGGGCCATGGCAGGTCGGGCATTGCGATCTGATCCTGCACCGCAGGAAGCGCCACGCACACCGAACCGCCGCGCACCGCACGCACCACGAACGCGACGGCGAGCGCTACCCTGTCGTCGGACTCGCCGACCATCGCCGTAAGCCGTTGTGCCACAAGTACATCAGCAGCCTCGATGACACCCGCGTCGTTGAAGGTCCGCAGCAGTCCATCGGCCTGTTGAGCATGTCGCCAGTTCGCGACGTCCACCGCATCCACCGTCATGCCGCCACCCGCTGACCGTCGAGCAGATCCGACAGCGCAACCACCAGGGCGGCCGGCGGCTGCCAGCTGAACACCCCGGCGGGATGACCGTCCACAATCGGGGTGTCCGGCCCGCACATCCCCCGCACGAACAGGTACAGCACGCCACCGAGGTGGCGCTGCGGGTCGTAACCGGGTTGGCGCCAGCGCAAAAAGCGGTGCAGGACAACGCTGTACAGCAATGCTTGCAGGGGATAGTCCGAGTGCAGCATGGCCTCGACCAGCCGCGGACGCTGGTAGTCCGCGGCGGTCAGCGGCGTGTCCGGTTCACCGAGCCAGTTCGTCTTGTAGTCGACCACCAGGTAGCGCTGCCCGGCCCGGTCGGGAACCCGCAGCACCGCATCGACCGACCCGCTGAGATAGCCGCGCAGCGGCTGGGACCCGAGCGCGCCGCCGCTCAACCGGTCGACGTACGCGGCCATCGGGTCATCGGCCGGCAGGTGCGACCGCAGCAGCCGGCCCACATCGGCGAGACGGATGTCGGGGCCCGCCTGCCGCCGATCGCCGCCGGCCAGTGGGAACTCGAAATCCATCTCCCGCAACCGATCTGGCAATCCGATCTGGCGCAGCGTCAGCCCAGCGGCGAGTGGGCCCAGCGGGGTATCGTGCAGTGGCACCAGCGATGCGGCCAACTCCGCAGCGGGAACGTCAACGGGCCACCACACCGAGTGCCGCTCGATCTGGGTCTGCAGCTCGGCGGCGAGATCGGCCGCGAACGGATCGGCGGTCTCCAGCACAGCGTGCACCAGGGTGCCGAACTTCGCGCCGCTCGGCATAGCCGCCATCGGCGACAGAACACCAGGGCCTGCAACGGGTTCCAGCAGCGGAACATCGCCGACCTCGTCGTCCAGTTCGATCACTTCGGGTTCGCTGCTCACCCCGCCGCTCGCGGCCGACCGGATCAGCCCCGAGTACGAGGTGCGCCGCCACGCGGTGTCGATACTGCGGTGGAAGTGCCGCTCGTCGATGTCGGCCGGTGGGTGTTCGCGCGGCACCGACGCCACGGCGACGACCACCGAGTCCTCGATCACCGGCCCGCCGGCCGCCTCCCACTCCCGCAACCGGGCCAGCGCGTCGTCGTCGCCGATCTTGGCCGGTTCGCAGCGATCCGGCACCGCCGACTCCCCGGGCCGGCGGCCGCGCAGCAACCGCGACAGCCCGCCGTTGGGTTCGTCCCACGACGGCGCCCACCACGCCACCACCTGAGCCTGCGCCCGCGTCATCGCGACATAGGTCAGCCGGCTGTCGTCGCTGGCGGACTCCTTGCGGCCCAGCCTCTCCACGGCGTTGTAGTCCGGGCTGTCCTTACCGCCGATGTGCAGGCAGCGCACACCGTCGTCGTGGAACAGGATCAAATCGCGCTCCTGGACATTGCGATTGAACGCGAACGGCAAGTACACGATCGGGTACTGCAGGCCCTTGCTGGCCCACACCGTCATGATCTGCACGGCCGCGGCGTCGCTGTCCAGGCGCCGGTTCCGTTCGGTCGCGCCGCTGCGCTCCTCGCGCTGGTGGCGCAGCCAGTCCCGCAGGGCGGGCAGGTTGTAGTGCTCGCGATGGGCGGCGTCCTGCAGCATCTGCGTCACGTGCGCCAGGTCGGTCATGTGCCGCTCACCCCCCACCCACGACAACACCCGATCGGCCATCCCGTGCAGTTGGGCAGCCTCGAAGATGGCCGCGACGCCACGTTCCCTGGCATGGGCGGCCCATTCGCGCAAGGTCTCGGCCATCCGGTCGGTCAGCTCGTCACCGCCCGCGGCAAGGGTTTCGGCGGTCTCGCCGAAGAACATCGTCGCCGCCGCCGCTCGCACCACCCCGGGCCGGTGCGGCTGGTCGAACGCCTCGAGGAGGCACAGCCAGTCCTCGGCAGCCTCGGAGTCGAACACGTCGGAGTCACCGGTGTAGACCGCGGGAATGCCCGCGGCGGTGAGCGCTCGGAAGCAGGTGCGGGCGTCCTTGTGCTTCTCGACGATCACCGCGATGTCGCGGGCTTGCACCTTCTCGCCGGCGAAGGTGGCGTCGCCACTGAGCAGGGCACCGATGTCAGCGGCCAGATCCCTGCCGATGTGCGACCGCAGGTCGTCGATCGGCATGTTCTGGATTCCTCTGCGGCCGAACGTCTCCCGGCGAACCACCCGCAGACGGAACGGATCGGTGCGGGTGGCGCCGGCCAGCCGACTTCCGCGGTGATGTGCCTCGACACGGTGCACGACGATGCGATGGTCACCCAGCTCGGCACCGCCAAGCACGACCTGCAGACGATCGACGAGCGCGGCGTCGCTGCGCCAGTTCTTGACGAGGGTCTTCTTGTCACCCGCGGTGTCGGCCGCCTGCAGATACGTGACGATGTCACCGCCGCGAAAAGCGTAGATCGCCTGCTTCGGGTCACCGATGAGGATCAGCGTGGAGCACCCACTGAATGCCCGGTCGATGACCTTCCACTGCACGGGATCGGTGTCCTGGAACTCGTCGACCATGACGATGGGCCAGCGCTGATGCATCCGGACCCGGGCCGGTGATTCGGGGCTGTCCAGCGCATCGGCCAGCCGGCTGAGCAGATCGTCGTAACCCAAGACGCCGAGCCGCCGCTTGCGGATCTCCAGCTCGCTCACAACACCTTCCGCGAACTGCACGCAGACGGCCGCGCGGGAGTCCGGATCGGGGTCACGTGGCCGCAGTTCCGTCGACGGATTCTTCACCACCTCGCGGGCCAGCCGCAGGGCGTCGGCGTAGCTCAACAGCGGGTCCTCGCGCTCGCGGCCGAAGTGGGCGAGGTAGAGGTCGTCGACGATCTCACCGACCAGGTCGTCGAGGCTCTCAACCAGAGTGACCCCGGCGTCGGTGTCCCCGGCCACCCCGAGGGACCTCAGCACCAGCTGACAGAACCGATGTGTGGTGGCGATCGTGGCGGCGTCGAACCCGGCGAGGGCGTCGCGTAACCGGGTTCGGCGCTCGGTGCGCTGTTCCGCCGTGCCCGTGACGAGGTGCGCCACCACCTGATTGTCGCCGACCAGCGCAGGATCATCGAATGCCCGTACAGCGTGCAGGATTTGGCTCCGGACCCGTTCCCGAAGCTCCTGGCTGGCCGCCCGGCTGAAGGTGATGAGCAGCATCTGGTCCAGCGTCGCCGAGCCTTCTGCGACATACCGGGTCACCAGCCCGGCCAGGGCAAAGGTCTTGCCGGTGCCCGCGCTGGCCTCCAGCACGGTGGTGGTTCGGGGCGCAGGTAGCGGACCGAGCAGATCGAAAGGCTTCATCAGCCGTTGCTCCCCTCGGCGCGCAGCATCGGCAGCCAGAGCCGAGCCGCGTAGGCCCCGAGTCGGTTGTTCTCGCCCTCGTACTCCTCGCCAGGGCGAACCGGTCCCATCAGCGTCGACAACGGAGCGTTGCGTCCCCACACCCGTATACTCGCCGGCTGCTGGTCCTCACCGGGATAACGTCCGGACCGCCATCGGTATCCGGCCGCGCGATCGGGGTCGTCACCGCAGTGCCTTGCCGCAGCCCAAGCATAGGAAGTCTTGGGGGGCAATGGAATCGGCTCCCGGCGGCCGGCGTCGTAGATCGCGACGAGGTCCCGCAGCAACTCGACCGGGGCGACGTCCGGCCGGCCAAGGCTCTCCCGGCGGGGGGCTGTTCCTCGCTTCGGCCTGCCTATGCACACCGCCGACCAGTCCCGGCGCGGTGCATGAGCGAACAACGCCAGCAACGGAATCCACGATTCCAGCACGTGCCTGCCGTCCAGCTTCGAGTACGTCACCGACACCAGCCGGTCACCGAACACCGGCGCGACGGTACCGGTCAGCCGCCGCCCCGACCCCAGGTCGAGGTCCACGTCGATCGCTGTCGGTTCGACTGCCCGGCACCGCATCGCCTCCGCGGCCAGCAACGCCACCTGGTCCCGCATCTCAGCGGCCTTGCGCCACCCCAGATTACCGGGGGGCAGCGTGCCGCGGCGCCACTCGGCTTGCCGCGCCTCGTCCGGAGTCATGCCACGCAGGATGTCGCCGAGCATCCGGTCACCGACCGTCCACTCCTCGAGTGCGTCGATGTCGACGGGCATGGCGTCGGCCACCCCGTCGACGTCCCACGGCAAGGTGAAGTCAAGGGCGCGGAAGAAGCCCTTCACCGGATCCTTGAAGAAGCCGACGAGATCGGCCAACGCGACGTCATCCGGCGGCGACGCGGGCAGCGGGCCCGAGATGAACCGGGGCTGCTCGCCCCGATGGCCGGTCACGGCGCGTGCGGCGCTGCGCACTGTCGGATCGAAGCTGAACGCGGTGCCGGGCACCAGCGCACCACGCTCGACATTGCGAATGTCGAAGGGCTGCAACGGGTGATGGACGACGATGCGCTCACGCACCTTCTCGGCAGTGGTGACGTCGAGAGTGTCGAGCAGTTCGGCAAGCGGCACCGCCGGCGGGCGCGGCTGACCGGAGTACTCGTTGGCGCCGGTGTAGGTGATGACGAGCTTCTCAGTCGCGGCACCGATCGCGTCGAGCAGCAATTGCCGGTCCTCCGAACGGATGTCACGCTCCCCGGTCATCGGGTTACGCGCAAGGGCGTCGTCCCCGTCAGCCACGCCGAGCCGCGGATAGCTGCCGTCGTCGAGACCGACCAGGCAGACCACCCGGTGCGGCACCGAACGCATCGGCACCATCGTGCACACCGTCAGCGTGCCGGTGCGGAAGTTGGCCCGGGTCGGCCGCCCGGCCAGATGACGCGAGAGCAGCGCTCGGATGTCCGGCAGGCGCATCAGGGTGGCACGGGACCCCGCGCTCGACAACACCTCGTTGAACTCCCGCTGCAGCTGACTTATCTGCCACGCATCGTCGTCGTCGACCCGGGTGAGCGCCTCGATGCCGGCGGCGAGCGCCGACAGCCAGTCGCCCAGGGGCCGGACGCCGGTCAGTGCGTCGATGACGTGCTGCAGTCGGCCGACGTACTCGGCAAGCCGACCGGCCAGTTCGACGCGGTTGCTGCCGACGTCGTCCAGCGGCAGCGTGGAGTCGATCCAGGCGTGCGAATCGTCGGACATCGCCACCCCGGCCAGCACCCGGTCGAGACCGAAACGCCAAGTGTTGTGCACGAAGTCGACACCGAACGGCTTGCGGTGCTCCTCGTCGAATCCCCACCGGATGTTGGCCTGCCGCACCCAGCGGGTGATGCCCTCCAGATCGTCGTCGGTGAAACCGAACCGGGCCCGCACCGGAGTGGCCTGGGCCAGGTTGAGCACCTCGCTGGCGGTGACCCGGCTGCCGGCGAGGATGAGCAGTTGAGAGGCCACCCCGAGCAGTGGGTTGGTCTGGATCAGCGACCGGTCGGCCAGGCGCACCCGCAACTGATGGGCGGGGTGGGCGCCCGGCACGACGTCACCGAGACCGAAGTCGGCGACGATCAGCGGCGCGTAGGCCTCGATGTCCGGGCACATCACCAAGATGTCGCGCGGTTCGAGAGTCGGATCGTCGGCGAGTAGGCCGAGCAGTACCTCGCGTAGGACGTCGATCTGCCGGGCCGGACCATGGCAGCTGTGCACCTGCACCGACCGGTCGTCGTCGCGCACTGTCCTGCCTGCCGGCCGTACGGCGTTGGCGGAGATGTCGGACTGCAGCCAGCCGAGCAGGGTGTCGGGAGCCCGGGTGGGATCGGCGCCCAGAAACTCGTCGCTCGCCACCGTGTCCGGCATACCCCGCTGCAGCTCGCGCAGGTCGCGGCCGAGCGTGGCCAGCAGCGGATGTAACACCTGTCGATGACTCGTGTCCTCGCGGCGCGGAATCGACCCGCGCAGTCCCGACAGCGCAGTCCACAGCTCGGCGCTGGGGTGCGGCACCCAGAGGTGCAGCTCATGGTGATCGGCCAGCGCGTCGAGCAGTTCCATATCGGTGCTCGACAACCTGGTATGACCGAACAGTGATAGGCGTGCAGGCAGGTTGGCACCGGATTCACGCAGCCGCGCAATGGTTTTGGCGTGCCGTACGTGCGGTGGGTCAATTCCCACCCGGTTGACCAGCGCGCGCCAGAGGTGCGGTTGCCAATGTAGGTCGGAGTCGAGGTCACCGAGTTCGCCATCCAGCCAGTCGATCAGCAGCCGCGGGCGCTGCCGGGCGTAGGAAGCGAACAGGCCCGCCAGCCGGCGCGCCACCGCGTAACGCCTGCCCTGCCGCAGCTCCTGTTCCTCACCGATCTCGAAGTAGCCGAGGTGGGTGGCCAGGGTGTGACACCACGCCTCGCCGAGGCTTGCGTCGATGACCTCGAGGAGGGGCCAGGACATCGCGTCGGGCGACCACGGGTCCTCGTCGCCGGCGCCGGTGAGTTCCGTGATGAGCGACGCCGGTGACCGGAAGGAGACGCCGGCGCACACGCCGTCGGCGCCATCGCCGCGGCCGAGCAGATGCGACAACCGCTGAGACAGCCAGCGTTCGACCCCGCGGGCGGGCACCACGACGAGTTCTTCGGCGAACGGGTCGGATTGAGGCGTGGCCAAGAGCCCGCCGAGTCCGTCCGCAAGTCTGTCGGTGCGCTCGGCCCGGTGTACGTGCAGGGACATCGCCACCACCGTAGACCGCCCCACCCACCGCCGATGTGCGGTGCGCGCAGATTATGCCGGCGGCGCCGCGGGCAGGGTCAGCGTGAAGGTCGCACCCTCGCCGGGTTTCGACGCCACTGCAACATCGCCGCCGTGCGCGTCAGCGATCTCGCGGACCAGCGCCAGCCCGATGCCGTACGGCTCCCGGCCTTCCCGGGTGGTGTGTTCGGCGCCGTGCGAGAACCGGGTGAACAACCTCGCCATGGTCTCGGGATCGATACCCACCCCGTCGTCGGCAACGGCCACACTCACCTTCGGGCCGGCGCGACGGACCCGCAGTTCGACCCTCCCACCGTCGTGCTCGTGCCCGAGCGCGTTGTCGACCAGAGCGGTGAGCGCCCGGCGCAACGCTGCCGCGGAACCGATCACGTCGAATCCTGCTGAGCTGTTGACACTTTCGCATTCGCAGTTCAACGTGACGCCGATCGATTGCGCATAGGGGGCCATGCTGTCGCGCACCGAGAACGCCACTGCCGAAAGGTCCACGCGATCGCGTGCCGACTTGCCTGCGGCCATCGTGGCGGAGGCGAGCAAATCATCGACGATGTCGCCCAGCGCCCGGGTGTCGGCCACCAGCGCGTCGGCATCCTTCTGCAACGCGTGCACATCGGCGGTTCCGACCCGGTGCGCCAGCATCTGCGCCCGGGTGTGCAGCACCGTCAAGGGGGCCCGCAGTTCATGGGAGGCATCGGCGACGAAACGGCGTTGCAACGCCAGCGCATTGGCGAGCGGGCGAACCGACCGCCGACTGAAAAGAGCGACCACGGCGATCGATGCGAGGATACCCGCCAGCTCGGCGAACCCCAGCGCCATCAGCAGGCGATTACGTCCGGCGTGGTACGGCGCCAGATCCGTCATCGCCACCACCCGGCCCTCGGGGCGGTCCACCACCAGCGTGCGGTACTCCCGTCCGTTGGCGTAGACGTCGCCGAAGCCGGTAGCGCCGGTCAGCAGCGGCACACCGGGCTCGCCGCCGTCGCTGGTCGAGATGTGGCCGTTGTTGTCACGCAGCGCCAGCTCCATGTCCGGAGGCGGATCGTTGGCGTCGTCGGCGGTCATCGCCAGCGTCTGGAGTTCCGCGCCGATCTGGCGGTTTTGCGCCCGCAGATACACCGCAAACACCACCCCGCCGACGACCAGCAGCACCAGCGCGAGCGCCACCGAGGCTTGAACTGCGGCGACCCGGCCGGCTCGTTTCACGACGGCGAGGTCACTGGGCGGAGCCGGTGTCATTCCAGCCCGAATCGGTAACCGGTTCGGTGCACCGTCCGCACCACCTGCTTGCCCAGCTTGCGACGCAGGTAGTGCACGTACAGATCGACCGCCCCCGTGCTCTCCGCGCCGTCGAACACCGACTCGAGCAGCTGCGCCCGGCTGAACACCCGCTTCGGCGCGGCCATCAACGCGCCCAGCAGCGATGCCTCCCGCTCGGAGAGTTCCACCTCGACGCCGGCAGGGGTGACTCCGGCCACCCGGCGGGTGACCCGGTCGAGGCGCAGACCGCCGGCCTGCACCACGGTCGCCGCGCTGTCGGCGCGCCGGACCAGGGCCCGGACGCGGGCCAGCAGTTCGGGAATCTCGAACGGTTTGACCAGGTAGTCCTGGGCACCGGCGTCCAAGCCTTCGACACGGTCCTCGATCGATCCGCGGGCGGTGAGGATCAGCGCAGGTGTCGCGATCCCGCGCGACCTCAGCAGCGCCACCAGGTCCGAGCCGTCCATCACCGGGAGCCCACGGTCGACGATCATCGCGTCGTACTCGCCGGTCAATCCGCGGTGCATGCCCTGCTGGCCGTCGTAGGCGGCGTCGATCCGATAGCCCTGCTCGGTGAACAGTTCGACGAGCATCGCACTGAGCGCACGGTCATCCTCGATCACCAGCAGTGCGGGTGACAGATTCCGGGCGGACACGTAGCGAGGGTGCCATGCCAACGGCCCACACCGCGCACAAAACAGTTCTTACAGCGCTCAAAGAATGTCCCCTCACCATGGCTGCCATGACGTCACCTGACTCTGGGCCCCGCGGCTCGTGAGCCAATCTGCGCTGATCAACCTCGCCCAGTCCGAGTGGACCAGGTGGAGTACCGGCATGCATCTGCTGGTCACCGAACCTGCGGCGCTGTCAGCGGCGCGGGCGATCGTCGATACCGTCCTCGATGACGTCGAGGACGCCGCGTCGCGGTTCCGGCCCGACTCCGAGATCTGCGCGCTGGCCGCCGCGGGCGGGGTCCGCACAGCGGTCAGCCCGGTTCTCGCCGACCTCATCGATGCCGCCCTCGCCGCGGCCCGCTGGACCGGTGGCGACGTTGATCCGACCGTCGGCGCTGCGATGATCGCGCTGGGTTACGACCGCGATATCGCCGAACTCGATCCGTCGACCTCGCGGTTGAGTTCGCTCACGATTCCTTCCGACTGGTCGATGGTCGAGTTCGACGGGAGCAGCGTGCGACTACCCGACGGTGTGCTGCTCGACCTCGGCGCCACCGCTAAGGCGGTGACCGCCGACTGGTGCGCGCAACGCGTCCACGCTCAGACCGGCAGCGGCGTTCTGGTCAATCTCGGCGGCGACATCGCCACGGCGGGAGCCCCTCCCGACAGCGGTTGGCATGTCCTGGTGCAGGACACCGACGACGACCCGCCCTGCCAGGTCGCGCTGGGCGCCGACACCGGCCTGGCCACCTCGAGCACCCGCCGCAGACAGTGGTGGCGCGACGGTGACCTGGTCCACCACATCGTCGACCCCCGGACCGGCCGCTCGGCCGAACCGGTGTGGCGCAGTGTCAGTGTCGCGGCAGCCAGCTGCCTGGCTGCCAACACGATCAGCACAGCGGCGATCATCCGTGGCCACCGTGCCCCGGATTGGATTGCCACGCTGGGTGTTCCGGCCCGGCTGATCGACCGCACCGGCGCGGTGCGCACCATAGGAAGATGGCCGCAGTCGTGAGCGAGGCCGGCAGTCGTCTGCACATCGACTGGACCCGCTGCGACGGCCGCGGCCTGTGCACCGAGCTGCTGCCCGACGTGTTCACCCGCGACGACTGGGGCTACCCGCTGGCGCGAGACGGCTCTCGGGAGCCGGCGATCCCGCCGGAGGCGGCGAAGTTCGCGAAGGCTGCGGTCAAGCGCTGCCCGCGGCTGGCGCTGCGGCTGCTGGACTGACCGCCCCTTCGACGGCACCGGAAGCCGTTGCCATGTCCAGCTTCTGGACGGCCCCGTCCGCTTTGTCCAGAGATTTGGCACAGCAAATGAATTTTTGCTGCGCGCTTCCGCGAAATGCGTGACAACTCCTGGCCCTTCAGCAAAGCTGTGACAACGCTTGGCGGAAGGGCAGAGCAATGGATACTTCGACGCACCAGACCGGTTGTGGCGCTACGGCCAACCACAAGGGGAAGAAGCGAGGCGCGCTTCGCCGCCCTCGCAGGCAGCCCTATTCCTGGCTGGGTGTCGGCGCGCTAAGCCTTGGTGTCGGCGCAGCCCTGGCTACCGGCTCGGGGGTGGCACGTGCTGATACCGCCGCTGACGGCGGTGCCACATCCGGTAGCTCGTCGACGGGTGCCCATTCCGCGCGGCCGGCCTCGAGGTCGGGCGCGCCGAACGGCTCCTCGACACGGAAGCCGAAACCCAACTCAGCCGGTGCGCTAACTTCGCCGACTACCAAGCTGTCGGCATCGGGCAACAAGTCATCCGGGGTCGGCAGTTCCAGCCAGCCCGACGTCGGCGACTCAGTCAGCAACGCCCTGTCCGAATCGGCTGCGGCGGCGCCGGCCCCAGCGAAGGAGAGCGCCGCAAAGACAGCGGCGGCGGGATCTGTGCCGTCGAACCTGATCCATCTCCCAGCGCTGCCCACGCCGGCGCAGGTACTGCGGGCATTGGGATTCGCGCCGGGCGTCCCGAGGGCGCCCGTTGGTAATCCGATACAGGATCTGCTGTGGGGGTTGTACCGACTGCTGGGCATTCCGCAGCCGACCGGAAAGCCAAGCCTGTCGATCGCCGACACCACTGTCGCCGAAGGCAACACCGGCACCACCAACGCCACCTTCACCGTCACCCTGTCCAAGGCGTCCACCACACCGGTCACCGTGAAGTACACGACCTCCAACGGCACCGCCACCGCCGGCGCCGACTACACCGCCACCACCGGCACGCTGACCTTCGCCGCGGGCGTCACCTCCCAAACCGTCGCCGTCATAGTCACCGGCGACACCGCCGTCGAACCGACCGAAACCTTCACCGTCGCCCTCACCAACCCCGCCGGCGCCACCATCGCCCGGACCACCGCGACGGCCACCATCACCAACGACGACGTCGCGACGACACCGGGGCTGAGCATCTCCGATGCATCGGCGACCGAACCCGGTTCAGCGGGCATGGCCGCGGGCTTCCTGCACACCTCGGGCAACCAGATCCTCGACTCGCAGGGCACGCCGGTACAGATTTCGGGAGTCAACTGGTTCGGCGCGGAAAGCGCCAACGGCGTGCCGGACGGGCTGTGGACCCGCAACTACAAAGACATGATCGATCAGATGTCAGCCCAGGGATTCAACACAATTCGCATCCCTTACTCCAGCGAGATGCTGCACACCACCGCCGCACCGTCAGGCATCAACTACAGCCTGAACCCGGACCTGCAAGGGCTTTCCCGCCTGCAAGTGCTGGATCAGATCATCGCCTACGCCGGGCAGGACGGGATGCGGGTCATCCTCGACCACCACCGCAGCACCGCCGGCGCGGGAACGAGTGAGAACGGGCTCTGGTACAACACCCAATACTCCGAAGACCAATGGGTCTCCGACTGGCAGATGCTGGCAACGCGCTACAAGGACAATCCGACCGTCATCGGCTTCGATCTACACAACGAGCCCTACAACGGGACCTGGGGCGGCGGCGGCGCGAACGACTGGGCGCGCGCGGCGGAGCGAGCCGGAAACGCTGTCCTGCAGGCGAATCCGAATCTGCTGCTCTTCGTCGAAGGCGTGGGCACCTACCAGGGGGAGAGCTATTGGTGGGGCGGCAATCTGATGGGTGTGAAGGACCGTCCGATCGTGCTCAGCGTGCCCAACCGGGTCGTCTACTCACCGCATGACTACCCGAACTCCGTGTATGCCCAACCGTGGTTCCAGACCGCCAATTTCGGCGCCGACCTGCCCAACGTCTTCCGCAAGGCCTGGGGCTACATCTACGAGGACAACATCGCGCCGATCTACGTCGGTGAGTTCGGCACCAAACTTTCCGACCCCAAGGATGCCGTCTGGTTTGAGGCCCTCACGTCCTACCTGTCGGGCGATTTCGACAACAACGGCACGGTCGACATCGCGGCCGGGACTGAAGACATGAGTTGGACGTTCTGGTCGTGGAACCCCAATTCCGGTGATACCGGCGGTATTCTGGCCGACGACTGGAAGACGATCAACCAGAACAAGATGGCCTACCTGACGCCGATCGAGTTCACCGGAGGCAGCGGCACGTCGGTGGCGTCGTTCGTGGTGACGCTGGCCGCGCCGTCCAGTCAGAAGGTGACGGTGCAATACGCGACGTCGAACGGCACCGCGACCGCAGGCCTCGACTACCTCAGCGTCACGGGGACAGTCACTTTCGCGCCAGGCGAGACTCAGAAGATCATCACCGTTCCGGTGAAGAGCGATTCCCTGGCGGAAAGCAGTGAGACGTTCACCGTCATGTTGTCGAATCCCTCGGGGGCGACACTCACCGACGCGGCCGGCATGGGAACGATCCTCGACCGGCCGGTGGGCACAACAACCGGAGGTGGCACGCAGACACCACCCAGCGATCCGGCCGACCCCGGGATGCCGATGCCCGATCCCCCCGCAAGCGGCCAGTACACCGACATCATGTCGTTCGGCATGTTCCACGGCAGCAGCCACACGGGCATGGACGCGCTCGCGGGCGGCCGGACGGCCATCACGACCGAGGCGCTGGTCGCCTACAACGACCAGCGCAAATTCGCCGGGCTGACACCGGTGACCCTCGAGGACGTAGGCAATTGGGCGTTCGCCAACAAACTGACCAACAACGCGCAGGCGTGGAACAACGATCTGCAGGGCGTCGGCCTCTACTACGCGATGCAGGGCGCCAAAGTGGGGTGGATCGCCGACGACAAGTTCGACCCGCAGGTTGTCGCGGATATCGAACGAACAGCGCGGCTCGGCTCAGCAGCGAGTGTCATGGCCATGGTGGCCGAGTACGGTCATGTCGGTTTCGCCGAGTACTTGATGGACAGCGGCGGTGAGACGGCCTTCATCGACACCCTGAAAATGGAGCCGCACTATGGCGGATGGATGCACGACCGGGCGAACGGCCGACTCGTCCTCGAGGGTTCCGCTACCGCCCACGACGTGAACCATTTGACGGTTCTCAGTCACGATCAGGCGCAACCGTTCATGAACGACACCTGGGACTGGCCGCAGTGGCCCGCACTGGACGTCTCGCACAAGCGGGTGATCGAGTACTTCCAGAGCATGGTGGCGCTCGGGAATCCGCTGGGGGCCAACTTGACTGCGCTTGACGGCTCGGCAGCCATGTCGCTCTGAGCCTAACCGACCAGGCGGGCGATCGAGCGCAGCGGGATGTGCAGCCAGCTCGGCCGGAACCGCGCTTCGTAGGCCGCCTCGTACACCGCCTTGTCCAGCTCGTAGGCCGCGAGCACGGTGGCATGGTCACGCGGGTCGGTCTCGGATTCGGCGGCATACCCGTCGCAGAACGACGCGCAGTTGCGATCCACCCACTCCTTGGCGCGGGCGGCCAGCTGCCGGTCGTCGGGCTGGTCGATCAGTTGTTGATAGGCCGCGTATTCGAACGACCGCAGCATCCCGGCGATATCGCGCAGCGCCGAGTCCGGCTTGCGCCGCTCGTCCAGCGGCTGACCCGGCTCCCCTTCGAAGTCGATCAGCAGCCAGCCCTCCGGGGTGCGCAGTGCCTGGCCGAGGTGCAGATCGCCGTGCACGCGCTGCACGGTGATCGGCTCGTCGTCCAGCTTCCCGTAGCGCTCCTCGATGGCAGGCAGAAACTCCGCGAGATCCGGTGCCGCCGCAGCAGCGCTCGCCAGCCGCGCACGCATCACGTCGACCGGCAGCACAGCCGTCGAGGTACCCAACTCCTGGGCCAGCGTGGCGTGCACCGACGCGACCGCCTCGCCCAATCGGTATGCCTCGCCGGCGAAATCACCACCGACCTCATAAGCGTACAAGTCACCCTCGGCATACAGGTCGCGGGTGCTCGCGGTGGCCATCGTCCAGCCTTCCGCTGAGTTCGCGGCGTAGGCCGTCACCATGCCCAGCGAGCAGGGCCGGCCGTTCTCGTTGGTCTCGAATGACCCGAGAAGCCTTGCCACATGGGGATTTCCGGCTCGGCCCAGCACCCGATTGAGTTCGATATCGGGGTTGATGCCAATGGAGACCCGGCGGAAAAGCTTGAAGATGGCCTGGTCGTCGAACACCACGCTGGTGTTGCTCTGCTCGGCGCCGGACACCCGCGGCGCCGCGTCCAGCGGCAGGGTCACGCCAGGTTCCTTGGTGAAGGTGATCTCCCCGATCCTGGCCTCCGAGTCGATCAGCGACAGCAGGAACTGCGCCGACGACGGGTCGTAGAGACCGTCGTAACCGGTGTGACCGTCGTCGCCGCCGATCGTGGCGATGGTGTCGTACTCCAACATGGGAGCTGAATCCCATTGCACCACAACCTGATAACGCTCGGTCGAGTCGTCGGTGTAGGTGACGTCGAGCAGCGTCAGGTCCAACTGGGATCGTAGCGACACCACCTCGGCGACCTGCACCGAGGACAACGTCCGGCTGCGGCCGGCATACCACCGCTGGGTGGGCAGCCACTCGATCCAGGGCAAGTTCACCGGTGCGCTCATTGCGTGGCCTCCGACGGACTCAACCTGAACCAGTAGAACCCGTGCCCCGGCAGTGTCAGCAGATACGGCAGCTGGCCGATCCGTGGGAACGGCACGTGCCCGGTCAGCTCCACTGGCGTGAACGAGTTCCAATGCTGCAGATTCAACTCGATCGGCTGCGGGAAGCGGGACAGATTGTTCACACACAGCACCGTGTCGCCGTCGTCGATCTCCCGCACATAGGTCAGCACCGACGGGTTGGAGCCGCTCAGTTCCCGGAAGGTTCCGGTGGCGAACGCGTCGTAGCGGCGCCGCACCGCGAGCATGGTGCGCGTCCAGTTCAGCAGCGATGTCGAGCTGTCGCGCTGCGCTTCGACGTTCACCGACTGGTAGCCATAGATCGGATCCTGGTTCGGCGGCAGGTAGAGGCGGCCCGGATTGGCGGTGGAGAATCCGGCGTTGCGGTCCGGGGTCCACTGCATCGGCGTGCGCACGCCGTCGCGGTCACCGAGCCAGATGATGTCGCCCATCCCGATCTCGTCGCCGTAGTACAGCACCGGCGAGCCGGGCAGCGACAGCAGCAGCGCGGTGAACAACTGCATCTGGTTGCGGTCGTTCTCCAGCAGCGGTGCCAACCGCCGCCGGATCCCGACGTTGGCCTTCATCCGCGGGTCCTTGGCGTACTCCGCGTACATGTAGTCGCGCTCTTCGTCGCTGACCATCTCCAGCGTCAGCTCGTCATGGTTGCGCAGGAAGATGCCCCACTGCGCCATCTCGGGGATCTCCGGGGTCTGGGCCAGGATTTCCGAGATCGGAAAGCGGGATTCTCGGCGCACCGCCATGAAGATGCGCGGCATCAGCGGGAAGTGGAACGCCATATGGCACTCGTCGCCGCCAGTGTTTGCGTCGCCGAAGTAATCGACGACGTCGGCCGGCCACTGGTTGGCCTCGGCCAGCAGGATTCGGCCCGGGAATTCGTCGTCGATGACCTTGCGGCAATGCTTGAGGAACGCATGCGTCTCGGGCAGGTTCTCGCAGTTGGTGCCCTCCCGCTCGAACAGATACGGCACCGCGTCGAGCCGGAAGCCGTCGATGCCGATGTCCAGCCAGAACCGCAGGACGTCGATCATCGCTTCCTGGACGGCGGGGTTGTCGTAGTTCAGGTCGGGCTGGTGGGAGAAGAACCGGTGCCAGTAGAACTGCTTGCGCACCGGATCGAACGTCCAGTTCGACTCCTCGGTGTCGATGAAGATGATCCGCGCGTCGGTGTAGCGCTGGCTGGTGTCGCTCCACACGTAGAAGTCCCCGTAGGGGCCGTCCGGGTCGCGGCGCGACTCCTGGAACCACGGGTGCGAATCGGAGGTGTGGTTCATCACCAGGTCGGTGATGATCCGGATGCCGCGCCGGTGGGCGGCGTCGAGCAGGGACACGAAGTCATCGACGGTGCCGAACTCGGGCAGCACCTTGTAGAAGTCGCGGATGTCGTAGCCGCCGTCGCGCAGCGGCGAGTCGTAGAACGGCGGGAGCCACAGGCAGTCGACGCCGAGCCACTGCAGGTAGTCGAGTCGTTCGATCAGGCCACGCAGATCGCCGATCCCGTCGGAATTGGAGTCGTAGAACGCCCGCACCAGCACCTCGTAGAACACCGCGCTCTTGAACCAGGTGCGGTCGGCAGGCAGCGCTCGCGCCTGCCCGAAGTCCTCAGCGGTGGGGTGCTCGACGACGCCACCTTCTACGTGGCTGCCCTCTGCCGGATCGTTGGTCAACTCCATCTACGTTTCACTACCCCAGACTGGCCGAGCCGAATCGTCTCCAGACGTTGTTGTCGTCGCTCACCGTTGTAGTGGTCGCCCGGCCCGGCGGCAACCGGGACTCGAAAATGCTTGGAGCAGTTAGAGATTTACTCAGCTCCGCGGACGCGGACGCGGACGACGACCTTGCCCTTGGCGGTGCGATTCTCCAGCGAGGCGACGGCGGCGGCCGCTTCCTCCAGCGGATAGACCTCGGGCTGCGGTGCGGCCAGCTTGCCCGAGATGAGCAGTTCGGCCAAGCCGTCCCACTGCTCCCTCAGCGCACCGGGGTGACTCATCGTCCAGGCACCCCAACCGACCCCGACGACGTCGATGTTGTTCAGCAGCAGCCGGTTGACCTTGACGGTAGGGATCTCGCCGCCGGTGAAACCGACCACCAGCAGGCGTCCTGCCGGGGCCAGCGAGCGCAGCGAGTCGGTGAACCGGTCGCCGCCGACCGGGTCCATCACGATGTCGACGCCCAAGCCGGCGGTCAGTTCGGCGACCGCATCCTTGAATCCATCGGCCAGCACGACGTCGGTGGCGCCGGCCGCCCTGGCGACGTCCGCCTTGTCTTCGGTGCTGACCACCGCGATCACCCGGCTCGCGCCCAGCGCCGGGGCGAGCCGCAGCGTGGAGGTGCCAATACCGCCGGCCGCGCCGTGCACCAGCACCGTCTCTCCCGCGGCCAGCCGCGCCCGCACGGTCAGCGCGAAATACACGGTCAGGTCGTTGAACAGCAGCCCGGCGCCCGCCTCGAAGCTCACGTTGTCGGGCAGCGGGAACACCCGCTCTCCGGTGAGCTCGACCGTCTCGGCCATCGCGCCGGTGATCATCGTCAGGCCGACGACCCGGTCGCCGGCCTTGACCGGAGCGCCATCAGGAGCGGAGCGCACCACACCGGCGATCTCGGCGCCGAGGGTGAACGGCAGCTCCGGCTTGTACTGGTAGAGCCCACGGGTCAGCAGGGCGTCGGGGAAGGCCACGCCCGCGGCGTGGACGTCGACCAGGATCGCACCCTCACCGGATGGTTCGTCGATCTCGACCAGTTGCACCGACTCCGGACCGGCCAGTTCGGTCACCCTTATCGCCCGCATTCCACCTCTATCGCTTGTTCGGCAATTCGATGGCGAGCAGATCGACCTGCAGTTCGCCGCGCGGCGTGGAGTAGGTGACGGTCTCGCCGGCCCGTCGCCCGAACAACGCTAAGCCCAGCGGACTGTCGGCGGTCAGGGTGGTGTCCTCTTCTCCGGCGGGCGTCTCCTCCAGGAAGTTGACGATCCGCATCTGGACCGGCTCGTCGCCAGGAAAACGCAACGTCACTTGCGTGCCGTTGGGCACCTGGCCCGGGGTGTCCGCATTCCCACCGGCCAGCAGCCAGGTCAGTCGGTTGATCTGCTCCTCGACACCGGCCAGATCCTCGGAGCGCTGCAGCGCGTCGGCGGCGTCCCCACGGTCCCCGACGGTGTCGGCGTCGCCCTGCAGTTCGGCGCGGAGTTGATCGCGACGCTGGCGCAGCTCGGCCAGCTCCTCTTCAATTCGGTCGCTTTCCTCACTGGTGAAATTCGTGTCCTGGCTCATGCTCGACAACGTACCCCCGGGAGAACGCCTTGTGGTGGCGATGGACCGTACTGCGCTACCTAGCCGGACGGCAGCACCAGAACCGCGGCCTGCTCGACGGTCACGGCAACCCGGACGCCGGGCGAGAGATCGGCGGCGTGCGCGCTGGAACTCTGCGCGATCAGCCGCGTCCCGTCGTCACACGTGCAGTGCACCAACGAGATCGGGCCGAGGAACGACACCGAGGCGACGGTGGCCAGTCCGCCGGGGTCGGCGGTGACCCGCACCGACTCCGGTCGGATCAATGCGCCGCCACTGCCACTGGCGATCGAGCCGGCCGCTGCCGGCAGCGATATTCCGAGCAGGTGCGCACGGCCGTCGGCGACCTGGGCATCAACCTTGTTGTTGAGGCCGACGAACTCAGCGACGAACGGCGTTGCGGGGTGGGCGTACACGTCGGCGGGGGCGGAAATCTGTTCCAGACGACCTTGATTCATCACCCCGACCCGGTCGGCGACGGCCAGCGCCTCCTCCTGGTCATGCGTGACGAACAGCGTTGTCGTGCCGACTTCGAGTTGCACGCGCCGGATCTCGTCGCGCAGCTGTGCGCGCACCTTGGCGTCCAGCGCGCTCAGCGGCTCGTCGAGTAACAACACTCGGGGCTGGATGGCCAATGCGCGGGCCAGAGCTACCCGCTGCTGCTGACCACCGGAGAGCTGACTGGCGTACTTCTGTTTGTGGGCCGACAGGCCGACCAGATCGAGCATGTCAGCGGCCAGCGTGGTCCGTTCGGCCTTGCTCTTGCCGCGCAGTTTGAGCCCGAATGCGACGTTGTCCAGAACGGTCAGATGCGGAAAAAGGCTGTACGCCTGGAACACCATGCCCATATCGCGTTTGTTGGGTGGCACGTCGGTGATGTCGTCACCGCCGACCGCGACCCGCCCCGACGTCGGCTGGTCCAGCCCGGCCAAAATGCGTAACGCGGTGGTCTTGCCGCAGCCCGACGGTCCGAGCAGGGCGACCATCTCACCGGGTTGCAGGTGCAGTGTCAGCCCGTCGAGAGCGCGGACCGTGCCGGCACCCGCTCTTCCGCCGGCTCCGCCGTAGACCCGTGTCACATCGGTGAAATCGACGGCGACGCCGGTCATGACTCCTGCCTCTCGCGACGCGTTCGGCTGGTCACCAACGAAAGGGTCAGCAGCAGAACGAAACCGAAGACCAGGGTCGCCAGCGATGCCGCCACCGACGTCGGCCCGTCACTCTTGCCGATCGCGACGATGACCACCTGCAGGTTCTGATATCCACTCAACGAGGCGATGGTGTACTCGCCGAGCACCACCGCTATCGAGATGAATGCCGCCGACAGAATGCCCGACCAGATATTGGGCACGACCACTCGCAGGATCGTCGTGGTCCACCCAGCACCAAGGGAACGGGACGCCTCGGCAAGGGTTTTCAGGTCGATCGAGGACAGCGCACCATCGATGGACCGGTAGGCGAACGGCAGCACCAGCACCGCGTACACGAACGTCAGGGTCAGCGCGGACTCGCCGAGGAAGTACACCACCCACAGGTACACGTTGCGCAGACCGACGACGATCACCAGCGCGGGAATGGTCAACGGCAACAGGCAGAGGAACTCGACCGGGCGCCTGCCCCACGGGGCACGCAACCGAACCCAGATCATCGTCGGCACCAGGATCGCGAGCATCAACGCGACGGTGAACAGGGCCAGCAACAGCGAGATGACGATCGCCTGATACAGCATCTCGTTCTCTACCAGGTTCTTCCACGCCTGCAGCGTGCGCCCGCCGTGGATCAGGTCGCGGGTGCTGAAGTCCGCCATCGCATACAGCGGGAAGAGAAAGAACAATCCGAACAGGGTCAGTGCCGCCCCGCGGCCGATTCGATTGGCTTTCATTGCAACCACCGCGACGTCCGGCGCACCAGCAGGTTGTAGGCGACCATCACCGCAGCGACCACGACCACCATCTCCAGCGCCAGTGCGTAGGCGAAACCGGATTGTCCGAGCACCACCTCAGAAGTCAGCGCCGTACGAATCAGCAGCGGCACGATCGGGCTGCCCTGGCTGACCAGCGCGGCGGCGGTGGCGTAGGCCGCAAACGCGTTGGCGAACAACAGCAATGCCGAACCGAGGAACGCCGGCGTGAGCAGCGGGAAGCCCACCTCCCGCCAGTAGGCCCAGCGGGATGCGCCCAGGCTCACCGCGGCTTCGCGCCATTCCGCGCGCAACCCTTCCAGCGCAGGGGTGAACACGATGACCATCAGCGGGATCTGGAAGTAGGTGTACACCAGGATCAGGCCGCGCAGCGAGTACAGCCAGCCGTCGCCGGCCAGGTTGAACCCGAACCGGTCGGACACCCAGAGGGTCAGCACCCCATTGAGGCCGATCGTCGCCAGGAACGCGAATGCCAACGCCACCCCACCGAATTGGGCCAGCACACTGCACAACGACAACACCACGCGGCGCAGCGGGGAGGATGGTGCACTGGTGACGACCAGCCACGCCAAGACCGCACCGAGGATCGCACCGATCAGGGCCGTGCTCGCCGACAGTAGAACGCTCTTACCCAGCGCGGTCAGTGCGGTCTCGGAAAACAGCAACCCGATCCGCTGCAGCGAGAACACCCCGTCGAGATAGAACGCGGACACGATCACCGTCACCGTCGGGATGATCAGGAAGATCGTGACGAGCACTCCGAAAGGCAATAAGGGCAGGGCCTCTCGCAGCCGCTGGGCCGGCGACCGATAGCTGCGCAGCCGCCGGTTCACCGTGTCAGCCGATCGCCTTGGCCCAGTTGCCGGCCAGGTACTTGTTGGCCGCGTCAGTCTGCGCCTGGGTGAGGATCACCGGCTTTCCGCTGACCGGGGGCAGCTTCTCGTAGGCTGCCGCGTCGATGGTGCCCGACTTGACCATGTCATCCGCGCGCACCGGTCGCGCACCGCCGGCCAGGTAGAGATTCTGCCCCTCATCGCTGTAGAGGAACTCCTGCCACAGCCGCGCCGCCGCCGGGTGCGGGGCGTCAGAGTTGATCGCCTGGAAGTAGTAGCCGCCGAGCACCGCGCCCTGCGGCACGAACACCTTCCAGCTCGGCAGCTTCTTGGTTTCGGCGGCATTGAGGTAATCCCAGTCGATCACGACGGGAGTCTGGCCCGACTCGATGGTCGCCGGCGTCGGGTCGACCGGCAGGAAGTTGCCCGCCTGCTTCAGCTTGGTGAAGAACGCGACGCCGGGCGCGACGTCGTCGGCCGAGCCGCCCTGCGACAGCGCGACCATGGCCACACCGGAGAATGCGGCGCCGGCCTGCGTCGGATCACCGTTGAGCGCGACCTTCCCCTTGTACACGGGATTCAGCAGGTCGTTGACGGCGCTCATATCGGGAACCTTGGCCGAGTCGTAACCGATCGACATGTAGCCGCCGTAGTCGTTGACCCACGTTCCGCCTCCGTCCTTCATGGCCGCCGGGATGCTGTCGAAGACCGCCACCTTGTACGGCGCGAACAGGCCGGTGTTGGCCAGCGCCACCGACTGGCCGAGATCGAACACGTCGGGCGCGCTGCTGCGGCCTTTCTGCTGGTTTGCGGCGTTGACCTCCTCCTGGCTGGAGGCATCGGGCTGCGCGGAATTCACCTTGATGCCGTACTTGTCGCCGAAGGCCTTGATGATCGCGCCATAGTTGGCCCAGTCCGGGGGCAGGGCGATGACGTTGAGCTCGCCTTCCTTCTTGGCCGCCGCCACCAGCCCGTCCATCCCGCCGAAGTCGGCGGCCGACGTGGCCTGTCCGGCCGGCGCTCCGGAACCGGTCTTCTCCCCGCCGCCGTTCTTGGCCGGCGGTGCGCAACCGACCGAGGCGAGCAGCACAGCAGCAGCGACGGCCGAGATGAGACGTACGTTCTTCATGACCGAACCTTCTTCTGCATAGGAAGCGATGCGGTGGCGCCGTGGCGACCAAGGCGTTTCGCGACGGTGAACGGGATCGCCGCGATGTCGTGAGATTACCGAGCGCGGTACCGTGCCGAGGTGGTTACCCGCGATCATGGCGACCCGGGCGACGCGCCCTCGGTTCCGCCGCCGCTCACCGACATCGCCGATGCGACCCGCCCCTCGCCGGCCGAGGAGGCGCGCAGCATCGCCGCGTCGACCAACACCGCGACCCTGGCCTCACTGACCGCCACCGGCGATCCGTGGGCCTCGTTCGTCACCTACGGGCTGCTCGGCGGCGCGCCGGTGCTCTGTGTCTCCAACATGGCCGAACACGGCCGCAACCTGCTCGGTGACCCCCGCGCCAGCCTGGCCATCGTCGCGCCCACCACCGAGTCCGATCCGCTCGCCAGCGGACGGATCACGCTGGCCGGTGTCGCCGAACGCCCATCCGGCGACGAGTTGGCCGCGGCGCGCGACGCGCACCTGGCGGCGGTCGCGGCGGCGAAGTACTACATCGACTACTCCGACTTCACGCTGTGGGTGCTGCGGGTACAGCGGGTGCGCTGGGTCGGCGGCTACGGTCGGATGGATTCGGCGACCGCGGCCGACTACGACGCGGCCGCGCCGGACCCGGTTCGCCCGAGCTCCGCCGGTGCGCTGGCGCATCTCAACGCCGACCATGCCGAGTCCCTGGTCGAGATGGCACGGGCGCTCGGCGGCTACCCCGACACGACTGTCGCGGTGTGCACCGGCATCGACCGGTACGGGCTGGACCTGCGCGTCGAAACTCCTCGCGGCATGGGATACACCCGGGTCGGGTTCGGCGCGCCGCTGTCGTCGGCAGACGAATTGCGAACAGCGTCAGTCGATCTGGTCGCGCGCGCCCGGCAGCGCGAAAGCTAGCCGCCGATTTCGGCGACGGCCATTTCCAGGGCGGCGGCCTGCTCGAGCAGTTCACGATCCGACAACTGCTCGCGGCCGGCCTGCTCGATCAGTTCGTCGCGGGTGATGACCTGCAGGGCGCCGCGGTACTCGTCGGTATCCAGCGCTGCCGGGTCGACGACATCGATACGGCCTTCGACCAGGACCAGTACCGCATCGGTCCCGCTGGCAAGCAGTCGGCGAACGTTGTCGGCGGTGATCATTCCGGTGCCTCCTCGGCTAAACGTCTGTACCCATCATGCGGGCAGGCTTCGGTTCACCGCCAGACCCAGGAACGTCGCGATCGTGGCAATCAGGACCGCAAGACGCAGCCAGCCGGTGCCGGCCGGGGCGCTCACAGTCTGATAGCCGACCTGTTGCAGCACCGAACCGTAGCTTTTGTTGAGCTCATCGATGTTGGTCGCCTTGTAGCTCTGACCTCCGGACAGTTGCGCGATCTGCTTCATCTGCCGGTCGTCCGACGGCACCGGGATGGTGTCGTCTTTGAGGGTGACGACGCCGCCCTGGGTGCCGAAGGTGATGGTGGAGACCGGCACGCCCTGGTCCTTGGCGGCCCGGGCCGCGGTGAAGGCTCCGCGCGGATTGTCCGGGTTGGCCGGCTTGTTCTCGCCGCCGTCGGACAGCAGCACGATGCGCGCCGGCGGTGGGGTCGCATCGCCGGCGCTGAGCACCGTCGAGACCGTCTGGATGGACTCCAGCGCGGTGAAGATGGCCTCCCCGGTGGCGGTCGAGTTGTCCGGCTGCAGTTTGTCCAGTGCGGTGACGGTGGCGGCGTGATCCGGTGTTGGTGAGACGAGCAGGTTGACGTTGCCACCGAAGGACACCAGCCCCAGATTCACGCCCGGTGTGAGTTGCTGCGCGAAGGTCTTCGCCGCGTCCTGCGCCGCGCGCAGTCGGGTCGGTGGAACGTCCTTGGCCTGCATGGACTGTGAGACGTCGATGACCAGCATCACGACGGCGCGGTTCCGGGGGATGCGCGCCTGGTGGGTCGGGCCGGCCAGCGAGAAGATGAGGAACAGCAGGGCTACCGCGGCAAGCGCAATCGGCAAGTGCCGCAAGCGATGTGGCCGCTTCGGCGCGAGGCGGGCCATTGCCGCGGCATCGCCGAATTGGCGCAGGCGTCTGCGCCGTTGAATCTGTACGGCGGCGTACAGCCCGAGCAGCGCGACGGGCACCAGCGCCAGCAGCAGCAGGCCCGGATGCGCCAGTCCGGCCAGAGTCAACGACCCGATGCCGGGCACCGTCATCTAACCCACTCCTGTCGTCGCTCTCGGCTAGTCATCAGAATTCGTCGCTAACGTGTCCTTTGTACCGGCGGAAGTTGAGAGGTGGTCACACCGGCTGTGAGTTCGCTGTCGCTTTCGGGCTTCGCAACCCCGTGGCTGTTCCTGTACCTGCTGATCATCTCCGTGGCCGTGGTGGTCTACCTGCTCGTTCAGCGCGTGCGGTCCCGGCGGGTGTTGCGCTTCGCCAACATGGCGCTGTTGGAGCAGGTTGCCGCCGGGCAGAAGCCCCGGCGGTGGCGACACCTGCCCGCGGCATTGTTGGTGGCGGCACTGGCCCTGCTGACCACCGCGATGGCGGGCCCCACCCACGACGTGCGTATCCCTCGCAATCGCGCGGTCGTCATGCTGGTGATCGATGTCTCGGAGTCGATGAGGGCCACCGACGTGGCGCCCAGCCGGATCGAGGCCGCCCGCGATGCGGGCAAGCACTTCGCTGATCTCCTCACCCCGGGCATCAACCTGGGCCTGGTGAAATTCTCCTCCGGGGCGACGCTGTTGGTCGCGCCCACGACCGATCACGACCAGGTCAAGCAGGCGATCGACAAGCTGGTGCCCGAACCGCGGACCGCCACCGGAGAAGGCATTTTCACGGCACTGCAAGCCATTGCCACCACCGGTGCGGTGATGGGTGGCGGTGACGGACCACCACCGGCCCGCATCGTGCTGGAGTCCGACGGCAAGGAGACGGTGCCGCCCGACCTGGACTCGCCCCGCGGCGCGTTCACCGCCGCACGCGCGGCCAAAGAACAGGGCGTGCCGATCTCGACAATCTCATTCGGCACGCCGGACGGGATCGTCGAAGTCGACGGCCAGCAGATCCCGGTTCCCACCGATGACGCGTCGCTGGCCACGATCGCCGATCTCAGTGGCGGCCAATCCTTTCGCGCGGAGAGCCTCGGGGAACTGAATCGGGTGTATTCAACCCTCGATGAGCAAATCGGCTACCAGGTCGTGCGCGGCGATGCCAGCGCAGCCTGGGTGGGCCTCGGCGCGCTCGCGCTGGCGCTGTCCATCGGTGCGGGGATCCTGGTGAATCGCCGGATTCCGGCCTGACACGATTCCCAGCAGATTCCCAGGCCTCACCCAGTCGCGGATTGCGCGTTCATCGATTCGACCAGCTGCGTCGTCGTCGCGCGCCGGCGCACGACCGCGAGCCCGCCATCACCCGGGGCGTTGGCAATCCCCCGTGAGTGGTAGGCCTCGCCCGGCGCACTGGTGGGTTCAAAGGTGAACTCGCGCAACAATGTTCGTAGCGTGACTTGCATCTCCATATTGGCGAACGCGGCCCCGATGCACCGGCGGATGCCGCCGCCGAACGGTATCCAGGTGTAGTTGTCCGGTGGGCTGCCGACAAATCGGTCCGGGTCGAATACCGATGGGTGCTCGAACCGGTCACGGTTGGCGTGCGCCGCGGCGATGCTGACGATCACGACGTGTTTCTCCGGAATCACCCACTCGCCCAGCCTCATTCGTTGCAGTGTCAGCCGGGAGGTCCCGTCGATGACAGGTCGCGTCCGCTGCACTTCCCAGATCGTGGCCTGCTGCAGTTCGGCGCCACCGGCGTCGGCTTCCTCGGTCAGCCGGTCCAGCAGCCGCGGGTGCCGGCGCACCCGTTCGACCAGCCAGGCCAGGGTGGTCGCGGTGGTCTCGTGGCCCGCGGTCAACAGTGTCAGCAGTTCGTCGGCGACATGGCGGTCGGAGATCGCGGACCCGTCTTCGTAGCGCGCCCGCAGCATCAGTGAGAGCACATCGGCGCGCTCCTCGAATGCCGGGTCGTTGCGGGCGTCGGCGATCAGCGAGTCGATGATCTCGTCGTATCTGCGCCGATAGCGGCGCATCGCGCCACCGGGGCTGCGCGGGCCGAAATCGCGGCGGAAGAACTTCGGCAGAATCGCCAGCCGGGAGCCGACCACCACCGCCTTGGGCAGCGCTTCACGAAGCTCGTCGAACGCCGCGCCCTCGGCGCCGAACACCGCGCGCAGGATCGCGTTGAGCGTGATGTGCATCATCGACGGCAGCGTCTCGAACTGCACGCCCTCAGGCCAGCCGGCGATCTCGCGCATCACCTCCTCTTCGACGATGGCTTCATAGCCCTGCATCCGCTTGCCGTGAAACGGCGGGACCAGCAGTTTGCGTCGCTCGCGGTGTTCGTCGCCGTCCAGGCTGAAGGTGGAGCCCGGGCCGAGCACCTCACCCAGATTGGTCGCCCGGCCCACCAGATCGCTGCCGGTGGTGAACAGGTCCTTGACCAAGGCCGGCTCGCTGATCAGCACCGCCTTGCCGAAGATCGGCAGGTTCAGGGTGACCGCCGATCCATAGCGCCGGGTCAGCCCGCCGACCGCCGCCCGCCGGGAGGTGAAGAACTGCAGGCCCTGGATCAGCTTGGGAGTGCGCGGACCGGGTGGCAGTCGAATCGGATCGCTCGTCGCCTGCGCCATCGTCCGCATCCCTTCACTTCACTTCGGTACGTTGATGTACCGGTCACGGTCACGGTACGCCGATGTACCGGTCGGCACAACGTGAGTTCGGCGGGGCCGCCACAGTACTGTTGGCCGACGGGGCGGCACACCGACGCCCAAGAGGAGTGGTCACTGATGTCTGGCACCGACGAGCGGCAGGCCCTTGCGGAGGCCGGCGAGGAGAAGGGCTGGCTCCGGCGGGAATGCGATCGCGTCGATATCTACCTGCGCGATCGCTACCGGGTCAGGGTGATCTGGCAGGGCAACGACGCAATCAGTGGTGCGTCGTTCTTCGACAACGAATGGTACGAGGGCTACACCCGCGATTTGGCCAAAGTCCGTACCTGGCTGAAGAAGTAACCGCATGGGGCTCAACCGCTGCGGGGCGGCCCGAGCAGTGCGATGGCGGCATCGACCGCCTCGTCGGTGATATCGCTCATCCGGCCACCGCTCTCGACGGTCACCGCCGTCAGTTCTCTTAAGCCGCCGATCAGCATGAGAGCCCGTTGCCGGGACACCATCGGGATACCGGCGGCGCGCAATTTCTCGGTGTCGGACAGGTTCCGGACCATCGTGATGAACGACTCCGTCACCTCGCGCTGCAACTCGCGGGCGGCCATGCCGAGCGCGGGCACGTCCCGAATCCAGCTCAGCATCACCGCCGGCTGTGACTCGGCATTGGCAACCCATGCCTCGACCGCCTGCCTGATCTGCGCCGTCCACGGCAACGCCGGATCCACGGCCGCCGAGATGGTGTCGACGGCACGACGGTTGGTGTCGGTGAGCAGCGCGACCAGACATGCTTCGCGGTCGGTGAAGTACTCGTAGAACGTTCGCCGGGACGTGCGCGCGCGGCGAACGATTTCGGCGACCGTGGTGGCCGAATAGCCGATGTCGGTGATCGATGCGGCGAGGGCATCGACGAGTCGCTGGCGCGGGTTGGGTGCAAGGTGGTCTGTGGGCGACACTGCGGATTTCGCGGACTCCACCGACTTCACCGTTTGTACACCCTGCCTTCCCCTCCGCCTGCCGATGGTACTGCCGTGCCTGGCGCTAAAGTGGAAGATCGTGTCGGACAGCGGTTTCTCCCGGTACGTCGCGATCGGCGACAGTCAGACCGAGGGCCTGTGGGATGGCGATGACAACGTCGGTGTGATCGGATTCGCCGACCGGCTCGCGGCCCTACTGGACGCCCGCTACCCCGGTTTGAGGTACGCCAACCTCGCCATTCGGGGTAAGCGCGTGATCGACGTCCTCAATGACCAACTGCCTCGAGCGCTGGCGATGGAACCTGATCTGGTTACCGTCTGCGTCGGCATGAACGACGTGACCAGACCGGGCCGCACGTTCACCCGCGCGATGGCCGATCTCGATGACGTCTACCAACAGCTCGCCGATTCCGGGGCGACCGTCGTGACAACGTCGTTTCCCGACGTCGCAAAGATGCTGCCGGTGGGTCGGCTGATCGGCTCGCGCATCCAGCAGGTCAACGAGGTCATCACGCGTGCGGCCGAGCGGCACGGTTTCGGTCTGGTCGACCTCTACAACGCCGAAGCGATGAACGAGCCGTCGATCTGGAGCCACGACCGCATGCACGCGTCGACCCGGGGACACATCCTGTTTGCCGAGGCCGCCGCCGAAGCACTGAAACTTCCTGGTAGCAATCATGATTGGGCACAGCCCAGCGGTGAAGAGGTTCGGGACAGCTTTGCGGAGCGGATGTACGCGCAAGCCCAGTGGACCCGGAGTCTGCTCATTCCATGGATCTGGCGCCATGCCCGCGGACGGTCGTCAGGTGACGGCAGAGATCCGAAATATGGTGAACTGCAGCCTGTTTCAGAACAGATACGGATGGCGCACCAGAACGCCTAACCGAGCCGGTGTGACGCGTGTCACGATACTTGCGGAACCGTGGGTTCATCACTGATATCGATTGGTCTGAAAACCCCGACGCCCCCGACCTGCGTGGGATAGTGGCAACACGAATGATTGGCGATCTGCAGTTGAACGGCGGGGGGAAACCGTGATTGGTAGGCGCGGACCTGATGACTGACCGCAACGGCGCACCGCCCGGATGGTTCCAGTCCCGAGTCCGGCACTGGCAGTATTCGCCGCCGCTCAAGACCGCGTTTGCGGTGACGGTTGTCCTGTTGACCGTCGTCGTAGTGGCCGTTCTCATGCAGTTCCGCGGCGATTTCACGCCCATGACCCAGTTGACGCTGATATCTCAGCGATCCGGCCTGGTGATGGACCCCGGGTCAAAGGTCACCTACAACGGGGTGCAGATCGGCAGGGTCACCGGCGTCAATCCGATCGAACGCGATGGAACCACCAAGGCCAAGCTGTCGCTGGACGTCGAGCCGAAATACATCGCGCTGATTCCGGCCAATGCCATCGCGGAGGTCAAGGCCAGCACGGTGTTCGGCAGCAAGTACGTCTCGTTCCGGAGCCCTCCTGATCCGACCAAGCAGCGCATTTCCAGCACGGACGTGATCGACGTCTCGCACGTCACGACCGAGTTCAACACGTTGTTCGAGACGTTGACGTCGATCTCGGAGAAGGTCGATCCGGTCAAACTGAACCTGACGCTGTCGGCGGCCGC